>CAWCSH010000005.1:0-534294 GCA_963798155.1 Terriglobia bacterium | reverse complement strand
TCCGTTCAGCGCCGCCCAGGCGCGCGTCGGTCTCGACAGGTCGATGAGCATTGCGATGCACCACAGCCCATCACGTCTCGGCCCGGGCAGGAAGATCGATACAAGCCACAGTCCGGTCGTGGCCGAGTAGCCGACGATGTAGATGCCGCAGAGCTTGCGACCCTGTCCGCGGCCGTGACGCGCGGCGCGGGCGTACAGCGCGATCAGAAACGCCCGCAGGGCCACGTTGCCCACCGCGAACCCGGCCCGCGGAGTTCGCCGTGGTGCGTGGCGGAGCGACCAGAGACACAGCCGGATCAGTGGCGACCGATGCACGGCTCTTACCGATGAGTGCGTGCGACGCGGTGGTGGCACGAGTACTCCGCGTCAACCAGCCGCCGGCGCTGCTTCTGGGGGCGCAAGGCAAGTTCTTCCCGCCCGCGGCCGCGCGCGCCTATCTACGCGATCTGCCTGAGGCCGAGCTGCACCTGCTCGACACCGGCCACCCGCGGCCGGCACCCACCACGACGAGATCGCCGCCCTGATCACGGCCTTCCTCGACGGGCGCGTAGCGGCAAACGGGAGCCGCCGGATGGCCACAGCACCGTGAGCTGGGCGCGGCCCGCCGGCTCGACCGGACCCCTAGAATCGCCGCCAGCGCGGACGTAGCTCAGTTGGTAGAGCGTCGGCTTCCCAAGCCGAAGGTCGCGGGTTCGAGACCCGTCGTCCGCTTCGCGAAAGGCCCCGTAAATAGGGGGATTTCGTCTCCGGTCTCACCCTGTGCTCGCTACGGGCAACCGTGCCGGGCAACCTTCCGCTCCACAGCTCGCATCGAGCCGTGTTTCGTGGTTGCGGGTTGGACACCCGCGCCGGCGGGCAGTCGTTCCAAGAGGATCTCTGGTTCGTGCGATCGCAAGTACCCGCGCCCGGGACGCATGAGACGGACGAACGCTCAGACGCGGTGACAACGCCCGACGATCGGAACGGCTTTGGGCGACGGAAGCGCCGCTAGGCCCAGGACGGCTGTAGCTGCTCGGCTTGGTGCCCGGCCCAGCCGACGCCGATGCGAGCAATAGCGATCGCATGCTCCACGCCGGCCATATCGCGCCCGTTCGCCATCCCCTTGTCGCGCGGTTGTCGATCAGATCCGCGAGGCGGGCGGGCGCGCCGACCTCAACGCAGGGGATCTCGATCGCCGGGGTTGTTCACCCGCCCACGCCCGACGGCGACGACGGGCAGTCCGGGGGGCGTGATGATGCGCGGCCCGCCTGCCCAAACGAGCGGGAGCTCCCACGCGATACACCAGGCCGCTGCCGGCTATCTCGCCAGCGATGAAGCCGCGTTCGTAGATGGAACCGTCATCGTCGTCGGCGGCGCGCGAACTAGTGTGGCCCTCATCGCCGGCGCGTAACGCACGACCCAAGCCCAAAGCGCGATCCGCGCAAACCCCTCCACCGGGACGGGGAAACCCGGCCGGCCCCGTGATCGACGGTCAGTTTCCCCGAGCCGCGGTGTCGGCGTGTGCGCCTGGCTGGAGCAGGTGCTGTTTGAGTTGGTGGCGGGACTTGACTCCGAGCTTGCGGAACGCCTTGCGGAGGTGGTAGTCGACGGTGCTGGGGCTGATGAACAGCCGCCCGGCGATCTCTTGGTTGGTGGCACCGTCTGCCGCGAGGCGGGAGATCTGTGCTTCGTGGGGGGTGAGGTCGTCGCGGGTTTCGACGGTTCGTTTGCGCGCGTGCTCGCCGGTCGCCTCGAGCTCGACCCGGGCGCGTTCGGCGAACGCTTCCATCCCGAACTGCGTGAATAGCTTGCCTGGCTTTGCGGAGAGTCCGACGAGGGTTTCGGCCCTCAAGGAAGGAATCCCACCGTCATGGCTGCTCGGAAGAAGTACCCCGATGAGTTGATGGATCGCGGGGTCCGGCTGGTGTTCGAGTCGGGCCGTCCGATCGCGCACGTGGCGCGCGATCTGGGCGTTTCCGCGGAGGCGCTGCGCAAGCGGGTGCGGCGCGCGGAGGTCGACGCGGGCAAGCGCGAGGGCTTGAGCACGGATGAGCGCGAAGAGCTCAAGCGTCTGCGTGCCGAGGTGTTCGAGCTGCGGCGCGCCGAATTCGATCCTCAAGGAGGCGTCGGTCTATTTCGCGAGGGAGCTCGACCCGAGAACCGGCCGTCGTGAGCGCGTTCATCGATCAGGTGCGCGCTCGCTACGGGGTCGAGCCCGTGTGCCGGGCGTGTCGGCGTCCGCGTACTACCAGCGAGCCGGCGGCGAGTGCTCTGAGCGCTCGCTGGAGGACGAGCGCCTGCTCGCCCGGATCCGGACCGTGCACAAGGAGAATTTCGAGTGCTACGGATACCCGCGCGTGTGGCACGAGCTGCAGCGCCAGGGCGAGCGGGTCGGCCGCGACCGGGTCGCCCGGTTGATGCGCCAGGAGGGGATCCGCGGCGCGAAGCGGCGCGGGAAGCCGTGGCGCACCACGATCACCGATTCCGCCGCGCAGAAGCGCCCTGATCTCGTCAACCGGGACTTCACCGCGACCGCCCCCGATCGGCTGTGGGTCGGCGACCTGACCTATCTGCGGACGTGGGAGGGGCGCATGTTCTTCGCGTTCCTGATCGACGTGTTCTAGAGGATGATCGTCGGCTGGCAGCTCGCCACGCACATGCGGACCACGCTGGTGCTCGATGCGCTGCGGATGGCGCTCGGGACCCGACAGCCCGGCGCGGAGGTGCAGCTCGTGGCGCATACCGACCAGGGCTCGCAATACACGGCCGAGGACTACACGCAGGTGCTCGACGATCACCTGGTGCTCGCGTCGAGGCAGCGTCGGAGACTGCTATGACAACGCGCTCAGCGAATCGTTCGTCGACAGCTACAAGACCGAGCTGATCGCCGACCCGCGTGTGGCGCACAACCGGCAGCTCAAGCTGGGACGGTCGACTACGTCGGCTGGTTCAACCACCGCCGGCTGCACACCTCGATCAACAACCGGCCGCCCGTCGAGCACGAACGCGAGTACTGGCAGCGGGTCGCGCTCGGGCTCGAACCGCTTCCGGCTCAGGCCGTCCTAACAGTGACTGATCGACGAGAGGTTCTGACTGTGGCCTCTCCGATCTACGGTCAGAGGAATTGCACTGACTGATATAATTAACTACTCAACTACTAACGACTCTCCGTCACTTGTGGGCGGTGCGTAGCTGCTCGCGGGCGTCGAGCCGGCGGCGCTCGTGGCGTAGCCATTCGCCGTAGAGGAGGTGGGCGCGCGCGAGCTCCACGCGGACGCGGGTCCGGCCGAGCCGCTCGATCGCCTCGTCGATAGAGCGCTTCGGCGGCTTCGCCTTCGCTCAGCAGCGCCCGCGACCGAGCCTCGATCCCGAGCGCCCAGTCGGTGCCACTGGCCGCGGTCGTCTGCGAAAGCCGGTCGAGCGCGTCGGCCGCGAGCTCGGGCTTGCCGCTGCGGGCGGCCGCCTCGATCAGCTCGACCGACCCCCACGCTGCGACCCGGACCTCAAGTGGCTCCTCGGCGCCCTGCTGGGCCGCCGCGAGCGCCTCCTCGTAGCGGCCCAGGCCGTTATGGAGCACGGCGGTCGCCCAGTGAATGAATGACAGCCCCTGTCCCTCGCCCCGACGCACCAGCTCCCTTGTGGAGGCGTCGATCAGCTGGGCGGCTTCGGCTTCGCGGCCCTGGAACGCGGCCAGTATCAGTGCGATGTACGCCGCCAGGTTGGATCCCGTCGCCTCGTTGACCGCCGCCACCTCGTCGACCAGCGAAGCGGCCATGGCCAACCGCCCCGCGAACAGGCACAACCCCGAGCGCGTCGTCAGTGCCAAGGGGAGCACGCTCAGTGCACCAGCATCACGCGCTAGCTGGACAAAGCGCGCAGACAGCACGTCCCAGGCCTCGTCGTCCCACAATAATGCAGCGACATGGGCTGCGAGCCACATCCACCGACGCCCTTCCCCTCGGGAGATGTCCTCGCTTCGGAAGGCGTTGACCGCCCTTTTCAACATCGGCGTTCCCGCATCGTGTCCGTCTGAGATCAGCAGCGCCAGGCCATCCAGCAGCAGATCAGACCCGCGCGATGGCTGCGACAATGGAGGCGCTGCGGTGGCCGCCCGCGCGATCTCCAGCACGCTCGCGCCGCTCGACAAACGGCTGGCGAACATGACGGCGGTGAGCGCTTCTAGATAGGTTTCACGAGCGAGCCCTTGATCGAGTGGTTCGAGCCGTTTGGCGGCCTTGAGCAACAGGGGCGGAGCGTCGCTACCGGGGCTCAGTGCGAACGCGAGCTGACCGCGCAGCAGGTCGACCTGGGCGCGCTGGAGCTCGTTCAGCGGTCCGGACTCTGCGATCGCAACCAGTCGGAGTGCCGCGTCGAACGCGCCGGCCTGGTGCTTGGCCTGGGCCGCGGCGAGCGCTCGCCTCGCCCGGGACGAGGGCTCGAGCGTCAGCTCGGAGGCACGCTCCAGGAATGCGGCGGCCGCGGCCAATCCGCCGCGCGCCTCAGCGCGGCCCGCCGAGCGCTCGAGCTCGGAGGCGACGTCCTCGTCGACCCCCGGCGTCGCTTGGGCAAGGTGCCAAGCACGGCGATCGGGATCGGCCTCGGGATCGGTCGCATCGGCCAGCGCACGATGCACGGCCTGCCTCTCCTCGGGCGAGGCGGCCTGATACACGGCCGAGCGGACCAGCGGGTGACGAAAAGTCACTCGCGCGCCGATCGTGAGCAACCCGTCGGTCTCGGCCGCCGCCTGGACCCCGATCCGGAGCCGCCCGGCC
The DNA here is from genome assembly GCA_963798155.1 of Terriglobia bacterium. Lineage (GTDB taxonomy): Bacteria > Acidobacteriota > Terriglobia > Terriglobales > Acidobacteriaceae > CAWCSH01. The sequence goes on along the minus strand of CAWCSH010000005.1, from coordinate 529,543 downwards.
GCCCGCCACACCAGCACGGGGTCGCCGGCCGGCTCCGCCGCCGCGACCAACAACAGCCGCTGGGTCTCCGCCGGGAGCCCCGCGAGCCTGCGGCGGAAGCTGCCCTCGATCCGCCCCGACAACCCCGGCGCGTCCAACAAACCGAACCCGCCCGCCAGCTCACCCGGCGTCAACCCCCGCGGCAACTCCAACAACGCCAACGGGTTACCACGCGTCTCCGCGACCAGGCGCTCACGCACCCGCTCATCCAACGGCACATGCAACGCCGAGCCCAACAGCGCGCGCGCATCACCATTACGCAGACCCTCGACCACCAGCCCCGGGAATCCCGCCAGCTCTTCGCTTCGCTCCCGCGCCACCAACACCAACCCGACCGACTCCGCCAACAGCCGCCGCGCCACGAACACGAGCGCCTGCGCCGAGGCCCGATCAAGCCACTGCGCGTCATCAACCACACACACAAGCGGCCGCTCCTCGGCCACCTCCGCCAACAGGCTGAGCACCGCCAACCCCACCAGAAACCGATCCGGCGCGTCCCCCGCACGCAACCCGAACGCCACCCCGAGCGCCTCCTGCTGGGGCGCAGGAAGCCGGTCCAGCCGATCCAGCATCGGCGCGCACAACTGCTGCAACGCCGCGAACGCGAGCTCCATCTCCGACTCGATACCGACCGTCCGCATCACCCGGAACCCCGACGCCGAGCTGATCGCGGAGTCCAACAGCGCCGTCTTGCCAACCCCCGCCTCGCCGCTCACCACCAGCACCCGGCTCTGCCCGCTGCGCACCGCCTCGAGCAGCCCACCCAGCGCCTCGCGCTCCTCGCGCCGGTCGTGCAATACCTCCGCCGGCCCCTCGGTGACCATGCAGCACCGGACGATACCGCGCCCGCGCTCCTGTCGACACCCCGTCGACTGGGAGTTCGTCCGGTCGCACACTACGCGTTCAGTGATTCGAGCAACCCGGAGCGCAGCTACGCTCGTGTCGATCAGTCCACCAAGGCTTAGTAACTTCCCATGGCAATCCCAGCGAGGATCAACCGTAACACCAGCCGCGCTCTAGCCGTGATCGCCGTCCGTGTGCTGGACGACGCGCATCTGACGTGGGTCGCGGCAGAGGTCGAGTCCGAACACACGCTGCGCGCGTGGTTCGGCGCGGACGCGCCGGAGGGCGCGGGCGCGTATCTGGCATACCGCGCAGCGGTCGACCGCGAGGAGGCGGCGGCCCGCGACCTGCAGCGGCTCTCTGAGCTGACACAGCCCTGCCAAGAGCGGCTCGCGCGGAGCGAGTAGCGGGCTACCAGCGGGTAACGACGATGTTGGCACCGGCGCTGAGCCGCGTAGCGCCGGGTTCGAGCGACCCGTCCAGTGGCGGCTGTGCAGGCCAACGTCGTGACATTGTGCCGACGCTACCTGCGCGAGCCGTTCTGATCCCGCGACTATGAGGTTTTCCGGTCGGGGACTACGCGTTGCGTCATTCGATAGCCGCTCGTCGCTGCGACTGTCGGCCTCCCCAACCGAAGGCGCGACATGGCACGCAGGACACCCATCGCCTTCCTGGCCTGTGAGCGGTGATACCGCTCACAGGCCTGGCCGTCGTCGGCGGCACCCACGTTGCGAATGCGGGCTTGGGGAAGATCCTCGTCGACTCGCGTGGCCGCACCTTGTACCTGTTCAAGAAGGACGCGGGCGGGAAGAGCAGGTGCTCGGGCAGCTGCGCCGTCAACTGGCCCGGTTGCTCGCGACCGGCAGGCCTGCAGCCGGCACCGGCGTCAAGGCCTTCAAGCTCGCAACGACCAGGCGGTCCGATCGAAAGACACAGGTCGTCTACAACAGCCACCCTCTCTACCGCTTCATCGGAGATAAGAAGCCTGGCAACAGCAACGGGCAAGGGCTGACCGCGTTCGGCGCTGGTTCGTGGTCTCACCGGCCTGACACCAGATCAGGTGGCACAACCGAAAACACCCCACCCGAAGGCTGATGAGACGGGCCTCGCCGCGCGCGACGTCGGCAACGCTGACACCGCCGCCGAAGCGGGCATCTGCAGCGACCACGCCGCGCAACCTTAAGCTAGTCCCGGACGACATGCTCATGTTCGACACCAACAACTCGGCGACCAAGGTCCTGGGAAAGACGCCGAGGTTCGACGGCGGCACCAGGAGTTTCACCGTGACGCTCAAGCCCGGCACGTATACGTACTACTGCTAGGTTCCGGGTCATCGCCAGGCAGGCATGCAGGGCACGCTGACGGTCAAGTAAGAATCGCGGCGGGCGCGTCGCCGACGCTGACATGACGTGCGTCGGGCAGAGGTCGAGTCCGCGCAGAGATAGACCGCGAGGAGACGGTGGTCCACGACGTGCTGCGGCTCTCTGATCTAGGTCAGTGGGTAGCTGCGAGTAACGCGAGTCGCGACTCGGCTTGGCGGCTGCCGGTGATGGGCTCCTGATCGCAGAAACCCCGCGGATGCGGGTTTTCCGTCTGATCGATCTGTAACTCTGGCGGGTGCTGAAGCCTGCCAGCGATAGTGACGGGAGGTCACCGGGGAGGTGACGGCCGTTAACGGTGGCAGCGGGCGCGGACGGATCGTGATGGCGAGAGTGGTCCGTCGCTGTGCCGGGCAGCTGGTGGTGGCGTTATCGGAGTGCCAGTTGGTTGGCGGTGAGTTCTTCTCCGATCTGGAGGAGGTCCGCGCGGACGAGGCGGGTAGCGGGCTGCGGACGGTCGGCGCGACGCCGTCGGCGCCGACCGTGTTGCAGCGCGCGAAGGATTTTCGGCGGGTGCACTGCCAGCGGGTCGAGCGCGCGTGCGCGCGGGTGGGAGAGCATCTCGATCGCGCGCTCGGGCGCGAGCGGACCGCGCAACCAGGCGATGTGGAAGGCGCTGGCCGAGATTCCCGAGGACGCCTTCAAGGACGCGATCGACATGCCGGGCGCGCAGGTCGCTGAGACCACCCACCGGCCCAGGGCTGGAAGCATGAGCCGCTGCGGCTGATCGTGCGCCGGGTCCCGTTCACCGCCCAGGAGATCGCCAAGCGCAAGCGATCCCGGCGGCTGACGACGATCCACCCCTGCCAGCTACAGCTGGCGCTGGAGGGCAAGCTCGCGTCCGTGTTCGGCTACAGCTTCATCCTGACCGACATCCACTGGCAGCCGGCAACGTGGATCGAGCACGTCCACCACCACCACCACCACCACCGGTCAGGGCCGATCACACCATCCTCGCCGACCAACCGGGCCCCTGACCTCTTACCCGCTGATCTAGGTCTGAGCTGACCCAGCACACACCAGGAGCGGCTCTGCCCGCCGCTCTTCACCAGGCACCGGAGATACCCGCGCGTCGGCTGTCCGGTCCCGCGACTACGAGGTTTGCGGTTCGCGGACTACGCGTTGCGTGATTCGATGACCGCTGGTCGCTGCGACTCTCGATGCTCCCCAACCGAAGGAGCGACATGACTCGCAGCAGACCCATCACCTTCCTCGCCAGCGCAGCGGTAATACCGCTCAGCGCGCTGGCCGTCGCGGCCTGCGGCGGTGGCGGGACCGCCACCGCGTCGCCACCGCCGGCGCCATCGAAGACCACGACGACACCCACCCAGACTGCGACCGTCCGGGTTGCGAATAGCCGCCTGGGACGGATCCTGGTCGACTCCACCGGCCGCACGCTGTACCTGTTCAAGGCCGACTCGGGCAGCAAGAGCGCGTGCTCGGGCGCGTGCGCGGTCGCGTGGCCGCCACTGCTGACCGCCGGCAAGCCGGCCGCCGGCGCGGGGCTGACCGCCTCTAAGGTCGGAACGATCACTCGCTCGGGCGGCAGCCGGCAGGTGACCTACAACGGGCACCCGCTCTACCTCTTCATCAAGGACACGAAGCCCGGTGACCTGACCGGCGAAGGCCTGACCGCGTTCGGCGCCGCCTGGTTCGCGGTTTCTCCCGCCGGCAACCAGATCTCAAGCCACGCCACAAGCCACCACAGCGGCTCATCGTCTTCGCGTCCGGCCGCATCGGCCGCCCCGCCCGCGGCGAAGCCCCAACCGGCTCCGAAGCCCGTGCCCCAGCCTGCTCCGAAGTCCGCACCGAAGCCGGCGCCGCCGGTTGCGAAGCCGGCTCCGCCAGCCAACAACGGCATCCCCCAAAACAACGGTGGTGACGGTGACTCGGATAACAACGGCGGGCCGAGTGACGGCGACGGGAACATCTGAGCGATGAGACGGACGCGCGTGACCGTGAGCCTGGCCGTGGTGGCCATGGGAGCGGTGCTACTGATCGTGGCTCTCGCGGGCTGCGGAGGATCGGGCCGCGGCCGCGCGTCCGGCCCATTCGGTTGGCTGAGGCCGGCATCGCCGCCGACCGGTTGGAACGTCGCTCGGATCCACGGCGGCGCGACGCTCGCCTACCCGCCGGGATGGACACCGGTAAAGACCGACCCCGGTACGGCTTCGGTGGCCCTTCTCGGTGGCGGCGAGCGGATCGACGGCTACCTCAACGCGACGCCCAGGCAGGGGACCGAGACGCTCGCTGACTGGAGCCGCTTTCGCCCGCAGCACAACCAGGGCGAGGGCGACCGCGGCGTGCGTGTCGTCGCCGCGACCACCACTGCGCGCTTTCGCTCGGGACGCGGGGCGTGCGTGATCGACACCTACACGACCTCCAAAGCCAGCTATCGCGAGTCGCCTGCCTCGTGTCGGGCCCAGGCTCGAGCGCGGTGGTGGTCGCCGCAGCGCCCACCGCGCTGTGGGACCAGCAGGCCGCCACGCTGCAGCGAGCCGTATCGAGCTTTGTCGCCTAAGCGACGGATGTCGTAGCGCTGCCGTCAAACCACAGATCCACGACCTCCTAGGACTATGACCATGACTGCACTTTCACCACCCAAGCATCCAGCCGGCCTCGCCTGGCTGCCTACGCGACACCGCGCGATCGTCGCCCAAGCCTTCCGCTACCTCGGCGCGGTGGCGGTGTTGGCGACCGGTGTTGCCCACATCGAGCAGTACTCCGTCGACAACTACTCCACCGTGCCGACGATCGGCACCCTGTTTCTGTTGAACTTCATCGCGGCGATCGTGATCGCGGTCGGGTTGATCGCGCCACTCCGGCGCGTCACCGGGCGCTACACCGACGCCGTCCGCGCCGTCTTCGCTGTCGGCGGGATCGGGCTGGGCGTCCTCTCGCTCGCGGCGCTGTTCGTTTCGGAGAGCAGCGGCCTGTTCGGGTTCGTCGAGCACGGCTACCGAATGGCGATCGTAGTCGCGATCGTGGCAGAAGTTGCCGCCACCGTGTTCCTCGTCGCCTTCCTGCTCGCGAACGGCACCGGCCTTCAGAAGATCCGTACGAGTTCACCATGAGCCGCTTGAGGAGACCCGCGTACGCCTTCGTGATCGCTCTGTTAGCGGCCCTTGCTGCCGGCTGCGGCAGCGCGCTATCTGCCGGCGACCGAATCGCCGCCGTGCCGGTCGCGTCCGCGGATCAGGCGAGCTCGTTGCAGCAGCGCTTCGTGAGCATCGTCAAAGCGGTCTCGCCCGAGGTCGTGCAGATCCGGACACCGGTAGCTCTTGGCTCGGGCGTCGTCTTCGACGCTCGAGGCGACGTGGTAACGAACGCGCACGTCGTGGCCAACGCGACGCGCTTCGTGGTCACGCTCGCCTCGGGCGACAGCCACCCCGCAACGCTTGTCGGCAGAGACGCCGGAATGGACCTGGCGGTGATACGCATCACAGGAGCGCGACCGCGCCCCGCGACCTTCGCCAATTCGGCGCAGGTCGAGGTCGGCGACCTCACGCTCGCGATCGGGAACCCGCTCGGGCTGCGCTCCAGCGTGACCGAGGGCATCGTCTCCGCCGTCGGGCGTAGCGTGCCCGAAACGGACAGCGTGACCCTTTCCTCGGTCATCCAGACCAGCGCGGCGATCAATCCCGGGAACTCGGGCGGCGCGCTCGTGGACCTCTCCGGTCAGGTCATCGGGATACCCACCCTCGCCGCGATCGATCCCGAAATGGGCGCAGAGGCACCCGGCATCGGCTTCGCGATCGACAGCAACGCCGTGCGCCGGTCCGCGATTCGCCTGGCTAGCTCCTCGACCAGGCAGGGAGCGACGAGATGAAGACGCATGGCTACCGGGTGGACCCGTCCGCGGCGAAAGCACCACTTGCTGCACATTCCAACGCGCGCGCGACGGTTACGTCTCGTGCTCCAGCAGCTCACTCGGAGATATACGATCGACAAGCTGAGCCGAGAGCGGCTGGTGGACAAGCTCGTTGAGGCGTATGTCGACTGGCGTGGGGAGTGTGCTCGAGTGGACGATGCGTATCGCTCTTGGGCGAGCGAAAGTGGCCCTTGTGGCAGAGCCGCGTTCGGGTTGTATATGACGGCGCTCGACGCGGAAGAGCAGGCTGCCGAGGTATACGCCGGGCTTGTGAGGCGTGCCGACAAGCTGTCCTGGAGCGAGCGCCCTCCAACCGAACCACTGGGCGGGCCGGCGTGGGGAGATGGCTGGCCGTGACTCCTGGCCAGCACGGTAGCCTTGCCAGAGCCCCCGCTGATGCGCGGTTGTGTGCGGCGGCGCCCGTTCACGGCCACAGGACCGTGTCCGATCGGCGCCGGATCCTGCTGTGCGACGCCGACGCCCAGAGCTTGCACGCTCTGCGGGTCGTGTTGCACGGCGCGGGCTTCGAGGTGGATGCGACCCGCACCACCGCGGAGGCGCTGGACCGCGGCGCCCTGTGCCTGCCTACTGCCGCGATCATCGAGCTCGTGCTGCCCGACGGCGACGGCGTGGAGGTGTGCCGTCGGTTGCGCGAGTGGAGCGCGATGCCTGTGATCCTGCTATCGGCGGTGTGCGATGAGGCGGAGCAGGTGCGCGCGTTCGAGGCCGGCGCGGACGACTACGTGACGAAGCCGTTTCGGCCGCGCGAACTGGTGGCACGCCTGCTTGCAAATCTCCGACGGGCCGACCCCGGAGGCGAGGAACCATGCCTCGAACTCGACGGCCTCGAAATCGACCTTGCGGCACGTGTCGTACGTCGCGAGGGCGGCGAGGTCCATCTCACGCCGATCGAGTTCAAGCTCCTCAGGGTCCTGACACAGAATCGCGGACGGATGCTGACCCACGACGCGCTGTTACAGCAGGTTTGGGGCGCGGCGTACATGGACGCCCGACAGACGCTGCGCGCGCACATCGCGAACCTGCGACGCAAGATCGAGCCAGCCGACGGGGAGCGCCTCATTCACACCGACCACGGGGTCGGCTACCGCTTGGCGGACGTGCATCCTGAGAGCGCAAGACGTCGACGGCCCGCGGAAGAAGTGATCGATCGCGACCTCTTCCGCATCTGCCGATCCGTCCGACACGACCCAAGGCCGGCCGCTTCGGCCAGGCCAGCGGGCCGCGTTGCTGTGATGGTCGCGCGCAGCAGCCACCGACCGTCAGCCGGTGCACGGGGCGGGTCAGCTCTCCCGAGCCGCAAGTGTGGCGTGTACGCCCGTCTGGAGCACGTGCTGTTTGAGTTGGTGGCGGGACTTGACTCCGAGCTTGCGAAACGCCTTGCGGAGGTGGTAGTCGACGGTGCTGGGGCTGATGAACAGCTGCGCGGCGATCTCTTGGTTGGTGGCACCGTCTGCCGCGAGGCGGGAGATCTGTGCTTCGTGGGGGGTGAGGTCGTCGCGGGTTTCGACGGTCCGTTTGCGGGCGTGCTCGCCGGTCGCCTGGAGCTCGACCCGGGCGCGTTCGGCGAACGCTTCCATGCCGAACTCCGTGAATAGCTCGTGGGCGGTGCGGAGTTGCTCGCGGGCGTCGAGCCGGCGGCGCTCGCGGCGCAGCCATTCGCCGTAGAGGAGGTGGGCGCGGGCAAGCGCGACGCGGACGCGGGTGCGGCGAAGGCGTTCGATCGCCTCTCGATAGAGGGCCTCCGCGGTCTGATCCTCGCTGAGCAGCGCCCGCGAGCAGGCCTCGACGCCGAGCCCCCAGTCGGCGCCACTGGCACGGGTCGTCTCCGAGAGGCGCTGGAGGGCATCGGCCGCGGGTCCTGGCATCCCCATTCGGACGGCGGCCTCGATTAGCTCGGGCAGCGCTCGGGTGGGATCGAGCGCGTGCCCGCTGGCCTCCTGCGCCGCTTCCAGCGCGTCCGCATAGCGGCCGAGGCCGTTGTGGAGCAGTGCGCTCGCCCACTGAATGACGGTCAGGCCCATCCCTTCACCCCGGCTCACGACCTCCTTGATGCTGGCCTCGATCAGTTCGGAGGCCGTGGCTCGGCGACCCTTGCAGGCCGCAAGCAACACAGGACCGTAGGGCGTGGGGTCGCTTCCGGTAACCTCGCTGATCGCCTTCCCCTCCTCGATCAGCGAAGCGGCCTCGGCGAAGTTGCCCGCAAATAGTTTCATCGAGGCGAGCGAATCGAGGGCGATGGGGAGGCCGGTGAGCGCGCCAGCATCACGGGCGAGTTTGACCAGGCGGACCGAAAACGCGTGCCAGGTCTCGTCGTCCCACAGCTCATAGGCGGTGTGGCAAGCGAGCCAGAGCCAGCGGATCTCCTCGTCCTGGGAGATGGACTCGCTTCGGAACGCGCTCAACGCACGCTTCAAGGTCGGCGTCGCAGTCGGGTAGCCCTTGGCGATCAGCAGCGCCCAGCCATCCAGGAGAAGATCGGGCGCTCGCGGGGGCTGCGAGGACCGAGGTGCCGCGCGGGCCGCCTCCGACACCTCCACCAGGCCGCCGTCGGTCGCCAAACGGTGGACGACCACCGCCGCGTAAAGCGCATCGAGATAGGTCTCGCGCGCGAGCGCCGCATCGAGCGGCTCGAGTCGCTTCGCGGCTTTGAGCAGCAGCGGCGGAGCGTCGCTACCACGGCTCGCGGCGAATGAGATTCTGGCGCGGAGCACGTCAAGCTGGGCACGCTGGAGCTCGTCGAGCGGTTCGGACTCCGCGATGGCTACCAGTCCGAGTGCCGCATCGAGCGCGCCGGCGTCGTACTTCGCCTGCGCCGCGGCGAGCGCGCGTTCCGCCCGGCGCGCGGCTTCAGGCGTTAAGGCGGCGGCTCTCTCCAGAAACGCGGCGGCTGCCGCCAAGCCGCCGCGAGCCTGAGCGCGGCCGGCCGAGCGCTCGAGCTCGGAGGCGACGTCCTCGTCAGGCCCGGTCGCCGCCTGGGCAAGGTGCCAGGCGCGGCGATCGGGATCAACCGCAGGGTCGGTCGCCTCCGCTAGCCCCATTTTCCGCGCTGCGAAAGGGCTAGGTCTGCCGGTGTTTGCTCTGACCAGGGTGGGGTGATCTGGAGTAATTCGAGGACGCGGCGTTGGGTGTGGGTGAGGCGGTCGAGCTCGATGCCGGCGTGGGTGTAGGTGAGCCCGAGTCCTTGGAAGACGCCGAGCACGTTGCGTCCGGTCGGTTTGGCGGCGCGGTTCTCGGGCAGCAGGCCGGGTAGCAGCTCGTCTTCGTGCAGTTGCTTGCGTAGCTCGGTCTCGATCAGTCCGAAGATCAGCAGCGCGATCCCGATGATGCTGGTGAGCGCGTAGATGCGGTCGTCGTTGTGCAGGAAGATCGGGCGGACTTTGAGTGTCTGCTTGTAGTCGCGGTGGCGGCGCTCGACGATCTGTTGGCCTTTGTAGTCGCGCAGTACTTGCCCGGCGGTCAGCCGGGTGCCGGGGAGGTTGGTCGCGAGCGCGTAGATCCCGTCCGTCTGGGCGGCGGCGGCGGCAGCCTCCTGGTTGCGTGTGAAGGTGAGTGTGGGCTTGCCGTTGCGGGTGGCGGTAGTGGTGCTGATCAGGCCCTCGATGTTGGGTGCGATGATCCGTGCGACCCTGGCGTCGACCTGCTTGCGGGTCTTGTAGTAGCGGCCGCCGAGCCCGTTTTTGACGTGTTGCAGCTGCTCTTCGGCCTTGGTCAGCGCGCGCTCGCGGGCGGCGGCGGTCTCGCGGTGCTCCTCGGAGGAGTGGATGTACGCGACCCGGAAGCGGCGCGCCTCGCCGGTCTCGGGGTCTGTCAGCTCCCAGTCTCTGAGCGCGCCGCGGTACCGGGTCCGCAGCTCGGGCGGGAGGCTTTGCTCGCGCTGGGAGACGTAGCGCAGCGCTCGGAGGCCGTGATCGCCGACGTCGGTGAGGAACCGCTCGCGAAACCCGGTCTGGGCGCGCAACGCAACGATGAACTGAAGCTCGGCGCGGGCGATCTCACACAGCGTCTTGGGGTGCCCGCACGCGGAGTCCAGGATCAACACGCCACCCCGCCCCGAGAGCCCTCTGAGACGTTCCAGGCTCTGGGCGATCAGCGACACCTCGGCGGCGTTGCCCGGCTCCGGGCGCAGGTACAGCGACACCCCGTCGGCGCTCGCGGCCTGCAACGCCCGGACCTGGCGTCCGACGCCCCGTCCTTGAGCCCACCCGTTCTGAACCAGCGCCGAGTCCTCATACGCGCCGCACACTCGCAGCGCGGTCAGATCGACATGCAGGCGGCCGGCGTCGACCCCGAAGCGCTCGATCGCGCGGGCGGCGAGCGTGCCGCGCAGCGTCTCGGCGTACACCGCGAGGATCTCCAGCGCGCGCCCGAGACGGTCGTCGTTCAACAACGCGGCGGGGATCCCGAACAACTCCTGCAGCGCCGCGCCCGACGCCCACCCAGCGATGTCATACAACGGCGAGGGCGAGCACAACCGGCTGCAGCACAGCGCCGCCACCGCCTCCCCGACCGACAGCTGTTGGCGCCCGCGCTGCGGCAGCGCGCGATCGACCGTCCCGATCAGATCAAGCTGCGTGATGAAGTGCCACGCCAACAACAGCGGCCCGACCTCCCGCCGCACCCCCGCCAGGGGCGGGTCCAACCGCGCGAACGAGCCCATCAGCTGCTCCAGTTGGCCCGACGCCTTGAGCTCGTCCTCCCGCCCCAGCGTCTTCAGGACGCGATGACGAACGCGCCCTTGCTCGTCGCGATACGCCTGCACCAGCCGCAGATACACGTAGCGCTTGCGTCCCCGACGCACAGCGTGACGCTTGACATACATGTTGGCCCTACAATAACGGTCCTATCGGACGGAACGGACACGGGACAAATAAGCGATCAACCACGAACCAAGCCGCAAGGCTAGCGCCATGTTGGCCCTACACAACCAACTCGTGAAACGACACGACCAACCACCATCACGCCCACGATGCCAGCAAACATCGAGCAACGCGAACACTCGCGCCGCGAGCAACGGCCCACTTATCGAGTCACTACGCGGAAAACGGGGCTAGCACGCGATGCACTTCCCGGCGCTCGTCCGGGGACGCCGCTCGGTACGCGGCCGAGCGCACCAGCGGATGACGAAAACTCACCCGCGCGCCGATCTTCAGCAACCCATCGGACTCCGCCGCCTCAGACGCCGACACGCCGATCCCGAGCCGTTTCGCCGCTCGCCACACCAGCACCGGGTCGCCGACCGGCTCCGCCGCCGCGACCACCAACAACCGCTGGGTCTCAGGAGGAAGCGCTTCCAGCCGGCGCCGGAAACTCTGCTCGATCCGACCCGATAGCACCGGCGCGTCCGGCAACCCGAATCCGCCCGCCAGCTCAGCCGGCGTCAACCCCCGCGGCAGCTCCAACAACGCTAGCGGGTTGCCGCGCGTTTCCGCGAGGAGCCGCTCACGCACCCGCTCATCCAACGGCACTCGCACCGCCGAGCCCAACAGCGCGCGCGCATCACCATTACGCAGACCCTCGACAACTAGCTTCGGCAGTCCCGTCAGCTCTTCGCTCGGCTCGCGTGTCACCAACACCAGCGCGACCGACTCCGCCAACAGCCGCCGCGCCACGAACACGAGCGCCTGCGCCGAGGCGCGATCAAGCCAGTGCCCGTCATCAACCACACACAGGAGTGGTTGCTCCTCGGCCGCCTCCGAGAGCAGGCTCAGCACGGCCAGACCGACCAGAAACCGATCCGGCGCGTCTCCCGCACGCAGCCCGAACGCCACCCCGAGCGCGTCCTGCTGAGGCGCGGGGAGCCGGTCCAGCCGGCCCAGCAGCGGCGCGCACAACTGCTGCACGGCCGCGAACGCGAGCTCCATCTCTGACTCCACACCGACCGCCCGCAGAACCCGGAATCCCGACGCCGACCCGATCGCAAACTCCACCAGCGCCGTCTTACCAACCCCCGGCTCGCCGGTCACCACCAGCACCCGGCTCTGCCCACCCCGCACGGCTTCGAGCAGCCGCTCCAGCAGATCGCGCTCGACGCGCCGGTCCTGCAACACCTCCGCCGGCCCCTCGATGACCATGCAGCACTGACCATACCGCCGCACGCGGCCCGTGTCGACAGCCCCGTCGACTGAGACTTCGTCCGGTCGCGCACCACGCGTTCAGCGATTCGAACGACCCGGAGCGCACCTGTGCTCGCGTCGACGAGTCCGCCAAGGCGGTGAACAGCGTAGCGCCAAGCTCGAACGACCGGTCCGGTGGCGGCTCTGCAGGCCAACGTCGTGAGCGTTGTGCGGAGGTGCCTGCGCGAGCCGTTCCGACCCTCGACTACGAGGTATTCCGGTCGCGGACTACGCGTTGCGTGATTCGATCACCGCCCGTCGGTGCGACTGTCGATGCTCCCAACCGAAGGAGCGACGATGACTCGCAGCAGACCCATCACCTTCCTCGCCAGCGCAGCGGTGATCCCGCTTGTCGCCCTGGCCGTCGCGGCCTGCGGCGGCGGTGGCGCCGCGACCGCCGCGACGCCGAAGACCTCGAGCGGCGCCTCGGCGACGGTCGGCGTCGCGAATAGCAGCCTCGGATCGATCCTGGTCAACTCGACCGGCCGCACCGTGTACCTGTTCAAGGCCGATGTCGGCGCGACGAGCGCGTGCGCGGGCGCGTGCGCGACCGCGTGGCCGCCGCTGCTGGCGACGGACAAGCCGACCGCCGGCACCGGACTGACCGCCTCCAAGCTCGGAACGATCACCCGCTCGGGCGGCAACCGGCAGGTCACCTACAACGGCCACCCGCTCTACCTGTTCATCAAGGACAAGAAGCCCGGCGCAGACAACGGGCAGGGTGTCACGGCGTTCGGCGCCGCTTGGTTCGCGCTGACTCCGTCAGGAAATCAGGCCTCCGCACCTGCGTCGAGCTCCGGCGAGCGGTGGAAGCTCTGGCGGCGGCTGGCTACTAGCCAAGCGTCCAACCCCAGCACAGCCAATCGAAGGAGTAACCATGACAAGCAATCGCAGTAACTCGCTCGAGCCGTACGTTTCGGCCGACCCTTCGGCTGACGTATTGGGTCCGGCGCCTGTCGAGCAGGACCTCGAGGCCAAGTGGCGGAGCGTGGTTGGGCGACGCTCGTTTCTGAAGGGGGTGGGTTTGGCGGGTGCCGCCGCGTTGCCGGGCAGCGCGCTGTTCGCGAGCGAAGCGATGGCGCGGAGCGCCGCCCTGACCAAGGGCGACGTCGCGATCCTTCGGTTCCTCGCCGCGGCCGAGCTGATCGAGAGCGACCTGTGGGAGCAGTACAACGAGCTCGGCGGAGTCAACGGCGGTAATCCGGCGTACATGGCCGCGCTGTCGAACCTCGACTCAGACATGCCGCAGTACATCGCCGACAACACCGACGACGAGATCAGCCACGCCGCGTTCCTGAACGCCTACCTGCGGTCCAAGGGCGCCAAGCCGGTCAACCTGGACGAGTTCCGGACGCTGCCGAGCAGCAAGGCCACCGGGGCTCGGCAGAAAGGCCGGCTGACCAACCTGCAGTCGCTCGACGTCGATACCAGCTGGTACGTGCGCTACCGCTCGACTAAGAATCCCGATCTGGGCGCAACGTTCCCGCAGGCGGTCACCATCCGCCGCGAGCCGGCGATTCCGCTCAACGACACCGACACCCCGCCGGGGCTGCCGGCGCCGGTCCCGCCGGTGGGAGCCCAGGAGACGCGGATGCAGGCGATCGCCAACACCGCCGGGTTTCACTTCGCGTTCATCGAGCAGGGCGGCTCCAGCCTGTACAGCGTCATGGCGCTGAAGGCGAGCAGCCTTGAAGTGCTGCGGATCATCGTCTCGATCGGCGGCGTGGAGACCAACCACTTCTCGCTCTGGCACGACAAGGCCGGCAACGCCGTCGCACAGCCGCTGGCGGGCGTCACCGACCCGCAAGACCGGGGTCACCTTCCCGGATCTCAACGCCAAGGGCGGAGAGCTCAACCAGACCAACCTGATCCTCCCCGAACCGTGCGAGTTCCTGCACAAGAACCTGCCCGACTGCTCGATCGTGCGCCCCACCCTTGACCGCAACGGCGGCGCCGTGGCGGCGATCGACGGTTTTACCGCCGATCGCCTGTTCGAGGGCCAATCGCCGAAGTTCTTCCGCACCGTGCGCCAGCTCGCGCGCGAAGCCGACGCCGCCCAACGTCAGGTCCACTAACCCCCACCCACGGCCCCGAGTTCGGCGCCCTCAGCCCCCGAGACCGGCCGCGGCCCCCTCTCCTCCCCGCGGCCGGTCCACCCCCCACCCAAGGACACCCCAATGCTCACCAGCATCCTCCAGCCCACCCACCTGATCATCGTCTTGGCCGTCGCGCTCCTGGTCCTCGGACCCAAACGACTGCCCGAAGCCGGCCGCGCCCTCGGCCAAGGACTCAAAGAATTCAAGGGCTCCATCAGCCGGCGCCCACGACGACGACCCCCAGGATCAGATCTAAAGAGCCCCACGTTCCACGCCGAAGGCGTGACGAGGTGCGAAGCGACGAGATGAGCGCCGACGACCGCCCGCTCGACCGGCCCCGGAACACGCGGCCGGCTTCGCTCCCGATGCCAGAGGGCTCGGGGCGGTGGCCGGTGCGCCGCTTCGATCTGGAGCTGTTCTTGTCTGCGAACGCTCGGAAGCACCGTCACAGCCGAGGATTGACCAGGCCTTGAAGAACCGGACAAGACAACAAGGCAGAAGGAGATGCGCGATGAACACGCTGAGCCACAAGCGAGTGGTGGACAAACTGATCGACGCGTACGTCAGCTGGCGCGAGGCGTGCCTTCGCGTGAGCGACGCATATGGAACCTGGGCCAGCGAGAGGGGCCCAGGTGCCACGTCCGCGTTCGGGTGGTACATGGCGGCGCTCGACCAGGAGGAGCGAGCCGCCGACGTCTACGCCGGGCTGATCCGGCGCGCCGGCCAGGTCGTCTCGAGCAAGCACGACGCTGTCGAGCCACGTGGCGGGGCGGGGCGGCGAGTCGGCTCGCGATGACGCCGGGCAGGACGGGGGCCGGGTCGCCCGGGGGTTGGCTCTCGGGCGGGCTGGATCGCGCGACGTTGGTGGTGGCGGGCGTCGCGACGCTCGGGCTGATCATGGCCGTGCTCGACACGACGATCGTCAACGTGGCGCTGGACACGCTCTCGCGGGAGCTGCACTCGCCACTGAGCAGCATCCGGTGGGTATCGACGGGCTACCTGCTGTCGCTGGCAGCGGTGATCCCCCTGTGCGAAGAAGGCGTGCTCCGTGACCAGCAACGCGGCGTCGCGTTTCGTCACATCGCGAGGAACTCGAGGAGGAGGGACCGGCGGCCGGTACCACCCCGCACCTGCTTCTTGACCGACCACGCCGCTGGGCGGTACTGGCAGCTTCCTCTGCGTTGCGCTCAAGGCGAGCACCCACGTCTAATGGTCAGCGGGGCTGATGCTCGCATCGCCGGCGGCATTCTGCGCTGTCGACGACGATGCGTGGGAGCCGGGTCAGTTCCCCCGAGCCGCGGGTTCGGCGTGTGCGCCTGGTTGGAGCAGCTGCTGTTCGAGTTGGCGTCGGGAGTTCACTCCGAGCTTGCGAAACGCCTTGCGCAGGTGGTAGTCGACGGTGCTGGGGCTGATGAACAGCTGGCCGGCGATCTCATGGTTCGTGGCACCGTCTGCCGCGAGGCGAGAGATCTGTGCTTCCTGAGGGGTCAGGTCGTCGCGCGTCTCGACGGTCCGTTTGCGCGCGTGCTCGCCGGTCGCCTGGAGCTCGACCCGGGCGCGCTCGGCGAACGCTTCCATGCCGAACTCCGCGAATAGCTCGTGGGCGTGGCGTAGCTGCTCGCGGGCGTCGAGTCGGCGGCGCTCGCGGCGCAGCCACTCGCCGTAGAGGAGGTGGGCGCGGGCGAGCTCTGAGCGGATGCGGGTGCGGCGGAGCCGCTCGATCGCTTCGCGGTAGAGGCCTTCGGCGGTCTCGCCCTCGCTCATCAGCGCGCGCGAGCGTGCCTCGATCCCGAGCGCCCAATCGGTCCCGCCTGCACGCGTGGTCTCTGAGAGTTGCGAGAGGGCGCGGGCGGCGGGCTCAGGCTTCCCGCTGCGGGTGGCCGCCTCGATCTGCTCGGACAGCGCCCAGCGCGAGGTCGCAAGCTCGCGTGGGTACGCGAGGGCCTCCTCGGCTTCGGCAAGCGCCCGCTCATAGCGGCCAAGACCGTTGTAGAGCACCGCGGACGCGTACCGACCGGCGCCGATCCTCCGCCCCTCGCCCCGGCCGGTGGCGTCCCGATCGCTGGCCTCGATCAGCCGCAAAGCCTCCACTTCGCGGCCGCGCCAACCGGCGAGGAACAGACTGCTGATAGACACGTCCGGATTTCCGATCGCGACGCTAACCTCTCGCGCCTCTTCTCCGAGCGCCTCCGCGGACGCGAACTCGCCTCCATGCACGTGACACCCGGCCCGATGGTTGAGAGCGAGAGGGAGGACCGTGAGCGCACCCGCATCACGGGCGAGCTGCACATAACGGTCAGACAGCACGCGCCAGCTCTCCTCGTCCCACAAATGTATGGCCGTGACGCAGGCCAGCCAGAGCCAACGCAGGGCCTCATCGTTCGAGAGGTCGTCGCCGCGGAAGGCGCCAAGCGCGCGTTTCAACATCGGCGTCGCTCCCCGGGGACGCTCGGTGATCAGCAGCGCCTGGCCATCCAGGAGGAGATCGGCCGCATGCGGAGGCCGCGGACAGGCGCGCGCCCGTTTCGCCGCGCGCGCCGCCTCCGCCACCTCCAGCACACCGTCGGTCTTCGCGAGACGCCCCGCGTACATCGCCGCGGCCAACGCCTCGGCGTAAGTTTCGCGCGCGAGCGAGGGATCAAGCGGCTCGAGGCGCTTGGCGGCCTCCAGCAGCAGCGGTGCAGCGTCGCTGCCGCGGTTCAACGCGAACGCGATCTGACCGCGCAGCAACTTCACCTGGGCGTGCTGGAGATCGTTCAACGGTCCGGCTTCTGCGATCGCTATCAGTCGGAGCGCCGCGTCGAACGCGCCGGCTTGCTGCTTGGTCTGTGCCGCGGCGAGCCCTCGCCTCGTCCTGCGCGAGGGCTCGGGTGTGAGCGCGGAGGCGCGCTCGAGGAATGCGGCGGTTGCCGCCAATCCTCCGCGCGCCTGAGCGCGGCCCGCCGAGCGCTCGAGTTCGGACGCGACGTCCTCGTCAAACCCCGGCGTCGCTTGGGCAAGGTGCCAGGCGCGGCGATCGGGATCGACCTCGGGATCGGTCGCGTCCGCCAGCGTACGATGCACGACCCGCCTGTCCTCCGGCGACGCGGCTCGGTACACGGACGAGCGGACCAGCGGGTGACGAAAGGTCACGCTCGCGCCGATCGCCAGTAGCCCGTCGGTATCGGCCGCCGCCTGCACCCCGATCCCAAGCCGCCGGGCCGCGCGCCACACCAGCACCGGGTCGCCGACCGGATCTGCTGCCGCGACCAGCAACAGCCGCTGGGTCTCGGCCGGCAGGCCAGCGAGCCGACGGCGAAAGCTGTCCTCGATCCGCCCCGAGAGGCCCGGTGCGTCCGGTAAACCGAACCCACCCGCCAGCTCCGCTGGCGTCAACCCCCGCGGCAACTCCAACAACGCCAGCGGGTTGCCGCGCGTCTCGGCGAGGATCCGCTCCCGCACCCGCTCATCCAACGGGACCCGCAACACCGAGCCCAACAGCGCGCGCGCATCACCATTGCGCAGACCCTCGACCACCAGCGCCGGCAATCCCTCGAGCTCATCGCTCGGGGCGCGCGTCACCAACACCAGCGCGACCGACTCCGCCAACAGCCGCCGCGCCACGAACACGAGCGACTGCGTGGAGGCCCGATCAAGCCACTGCGCGTCATCAACGACACAGAGAAGCGGCTCCTGCGCTGCCACCTCTGAGAACAGGCTCAGCACCGCCAACCCCACCAGGAACCGATCGGGCGCGTCCCCGGCCTGCAGCCCGAACGCCACGCCCAGCGCATCCTGCTGAGGGGCGGGGAGCCGGTCCAGCCGATCCAGCATCGGGGCGCACAACTGCTGCAGGGCCGCGAACGCGAGCTCCATCTCTGACTCCACACCAACGGCCCGGACGACCCGGACCCCAGACGCGGAGTTGATCGCGTAGTCCAGCAGCGCCGTCTTGCCAACCCCCGGCTCGCCGGACACCACCAGCACCTGGCTCTGCCCACCCCGCACCGCCGCGAGCAGGCGATCCAGGACCTCGCGCTCGTCGCGCCGGCCGAGCAACACCTCCGCAGGCCCCTCGGTGACCATGCAACGCCGACGATACCGCGCCCCGTTCCGTCGACTACGAGGTTTTCCGGTTGCGGACTGCGCGTTGCGTGATTCGATAACCGCTGGTGGCTGCGAGTGTCGATGCTTCCCAAGCGAAGGAGCGACATGACTCGCAGCGGACCCATCACCTTCCTCGCCAGCGCAGCGGTGATACCGCTCGCGGATCTGGCCGTCGCGGCCTGCGGCGGCGGTGGCGCCGCCCCCCCTCGCCACCGCCGACGCCTGCAGCCGGCTCGACGGCGGACGCGTAACTCCTCACCCACCCGATCCCACAGGAGAAACCCGTGCACCAACCGGATCTGACCATCGATAGCGACGAGGCCAACCTCGGTGGCCCACCGAGGGTTGCCTCGCGGCTTCCTTCCACCCTATCGGTCGCGCTGTCGATCAACGGCCACCCGGTGAACGCCGAAGTCGATACGCGCCTCACGCTCCTTGACTTTCTTCGTGAGCGGGCGCGCTTGACCGGGACCAAGAAAGGGTGCAACCGCGGCGAATGCGGCGCGTGCACGCTCCTGGTTGATGACCGGCGCGTGAACGCCTGCATGATCCTCATGGCGTCGCTTGATGGTCGCCGGGTGACGACGATCGAGGGGTTGGCAGCCAAGGACCAGCTTCATCCTGTCCAGGAGGCGTTCATCGATCATGACGCGTTTCAGTGCGGGTTCTGCACCCCCGGTCAGATCATGTCGGCCGTCGGATGCATCAACGAGGGTCACGCGAACGACGCGGCCGAGATACGCGAATGGATGAGCGGCAATCTCTGTCGCTGCTCGGCATACCCGCAAATCGTCACGGCCGTTCAGTCAGCTGCGGAGGCGCTGTCATGAAACCGTTTGTGTATACGCGAGCCGCTTCGGCTGTCGACGCCGTCGACGCAGCGTCGCGCCCCGGAGCCGCGATTCTCGCGGGTGGCACCGAGCTGCTGAACTGGATGCGAATTGGTGTCAGCGAACCCCGCGCGCTCGTTGACATCGGTCGCCTGCCTCTGGAAGAGATCCGCTTGGACGGCGATGTCGTGCACGTAGGGCCGCTCACGAGGCTCAACGACGCTGCGGCACATGAGCTCGTGCGCGATCGCTTCCCAGTGCTCCGCCAAGCGATCCACAAATCGGCTTCGGCGCAGCTACGAAACCTAGCGACGATCGGGGGGAACCCGCTACAGAGCACGCGCTGCCCATATTTCCGGTTCGAGAGCCCGACGCCTTGCAACAAGCGCCAGCCAGGGTCTGGCTGCGCCGCCCGCCATGGGATCGCCGACAACCACGCGATCTTCGGCTGGACCGATGACTGCGTGGCCGTGCAACCTTCAGATCCGGCTACGGCTCTGGTGGTCTTGGACAGCACTGTTGTCACGGCTGACCAGAACGGCGGCCGGCGACTCGCGATAGGTGACTTGCACGTGCTGCCGGACGAGGATCCGACCGTCCACCACATCCTGCGACCGGGAGAGATCATCGTCGATATCGAGATCAGCGGCGCTGCGCGTGCCTCGGCCTATGTCAAGGTTCGTGAACGCGAGAGCTATGAATACGCGCTGGTGTCGGCAGCCGTCGCGCTCGACCTCGACGGCGATGTGATCACTCGCGCACGCATCGCGGTGGGATCGGTAGCGATGAAGCCGTGGCGTCTCGAACCAACCGAACGATTGCTCGCGGGAACGAGAATCGGGTCGCCTGAGATGGTCGAGTCCGTGAAGGCAGCGTTCGCCGAAGCACGACCGTTGCCGGATAGCGCATACAAGGTTCCGCTCGCCCAAAACGCGGTCCTGCGAGCGATCGAGGAGGCCGCGAGATCATGACTGCAATCGGCGATGGAATCGCCCGCCTCGACGGGCCCGAGAAGGTAACCGGCCATGCTCAGTACGCGGCGGACTTCCACCTCGAGGGTCAGGCGCACGCCGTGCTCGTCGGAGCTAGCGTCCCTTCCGGCAGGCTGAAGACGGTTGACACGTCACGCGCGGAGGACGTGCCCGGTCTGCTCCGAGTCCTATCCGCCGGCGATTTTCCGGTCCCGGCGGAGCGGTTCGGCCTCCTGCCCGTCCCGCCGCTCGCCACCCGTCATCTGCCGCTGCAGGACGAGGTCATCGTGTATCACGGCCAGCCGGTGGCGATGATCGTGGCCGAGACGCTCGAAGCCGCCGAGGAAGCTGCGGCAGAGGTGCGGGTTGAGATCCAGATCGAGCCTTCGGTTAATCCCGAGCGCGCACAACCCGAGGCGCCGCACCCCGAGGGGTACGCCGCGCTGGGATCGGTGGATGTCAACGTCGGCGATATCGACGCGGCGGTGCGGAATTCGCCGGTCGTCGTGACTGGGACTTACGTCCAACCGTCGCGGCACAACAACCCGAT
Organism: Terriglobia bacterium; assembly: GCA_963798155.1. Taxonomy (GTDB): domain Bacteria; phylum Acidobacteriota; class Terriglobia; order Terriglobales; family Acidobacteriaceae; genus CAWCSH01. Next base: position 508,744 of record CAWCSH010000005.1, on the reverse strand, counting down.
GGAGCCTTCGGCCATCCTGGCCGCGTGGGAAGACGGCCAGCTAACGGCCTACGACTCGGTTCAACATCTCTACGCGGTCCAGACCGCGCTCGCCGCCGTGTTCGACATTGAGACCAGCGACGTCGAGGGTCGTGTCTCCGTACACGGGTGGCGGCTTTGGCGCAAAGGCCTACGTCTGGCCCCACGAGATCCTCGCGGCGATGGCCGCTCGCGTCCTCGATAAGCCAATCAAGCTCGTGCTGACCCGCGCGCAGATGTACTCGATCGTCGGCTATCAGCCGTGGATGACACAGGAGGTCACGCTGGCCGCCGAGACCAACGGAACGCTGACGGGGATCCGCCATGACGTGACCAACATCACGGCGAAAACCGACGACTACGTCGAATTCGGTTCAGCCACCTCGAGCGCGCTCTATCGCTCCCCTGCGATCAGCACCTCTCAACGTGTTCGACGCGGCCACGTAAACCTTCCAACCTTCATGCGATCGCCGATCGACGGACCGGGAACCTGGGCCCTCGGGTCGGCGATGGACGAACTCGCGCGCGCGACCGGAACCGATCCCCTCGATCTGCGCCTGATCAACTATGCGGACCTCGAGCCGGCCACCGGCAAGCCATGGTCGTCCAAGAGACTGCTGGCAGGCGTACGGCGAAGGCGCCCGCCGATTCGGCTGGCGAAACCGTCCCCGCGGCGGCTCGCGCGATGGCAACTGGTCAGTTGGGTGCGGGTTGGCCGACGCAACCCAGGGGCAATATCGCTTCCCCTCACAAGCTCGACTCACGCTCGATCAGACGGGGCGCCTCATGATCGAAGCCGGGTTCACCGACATCGGACAGGGCCCGCGAACGATCTTCCCGCAGATCGCCGCCAGCGTCCTCGGGCTTCGACCCGACACGATCGAGCTTCGCGCCGGCGACAGCACACTCCCTTTCGCCGGCCCAACCTATGGCTCAGGCACGACGATTGGTATGGGAGCGGCGGTGCTCGATGGCGCCCGCAAAGTCCGCGACCGCCTTGCGGAGCTCGCTGGATGGCCGGCCGATGACGTGACGTGCGTCGATGGACGCCTCCACCGCGGACCCAGCCGGGTGGCGCTGAGCGAGCTGGTCGGACGGGTCGGTGGCGAGATCGTCACCGAAGGAGCGTTCAACCTCCCGGGCGGGGCGGTGGCCGACGCTGGTCCCGACCACATGGCCACACGGACGTTCGGCGTCGTCTTCGTGGAAGTCGGCGTCGATGAGACGCTTGGCAATGTCCGGCTGCGCCGCGCGACTGGTGTGTACAGCGCCGGGCGCATCATCAATGAGCGAACGGCACGCTCGCAGATGATCGGAGGGATCGTCTGGGGGTGGGGCATGGCCACGAGCGAGCGAAGCATGCTCGAGCCAGTGCTCGGCCGCTGGCACTCCCAGAACCTCGCGGGTGTGGCACTTCCCGTCAACGCTGACATCCCAGCTGAAATCGACGTCTCGTTTGTCGATGAGGTCGACAACGACGCCGGCCCGTTGGGGGCCAAAGGGATCGGCGAGCTCAGCGCGACTGGGGTGGCCGCGGCCGTGGCCAACGCCGTGTTCGACGCCGTCGGAATCAGATTCAGAGAGCTTCCGATCACGCCCGCGCGGTTCATGGAAGCAGCGGCTTGACGCGAGGCCGCCCGAGACCAGCCCGAGGATGCGGTTCAGGTGGTTGACTTCAAGGAGCGCGACCAGACGCTCGAGGTCGTCACGCATTGGGACCCCAAGCTGGTCCGACGTGACGTGTGCGAACACGGAGTCCTCTTCGATTAGGTCGTCGCCCCAATTCTCCGCCGTCTACCGAAGTGTCCCACCGCTTGCGCTTGGCTCAAAGTCTTAGGTCTGTCTGCTCCAGCAGCGACAGCCGTCGCGCGATCTCCTCCGCGTAGTCCCGAACGGTCTTGATCATCGGGGCGAGGCCTCGTGATAGGTGCTGGAATGCGTCCCATGACCGACGACGCTGACGCAACCCCTGCCACGCCTGATCCCGACGACCACGTCGCCCGCCTGCAGGCGCAGATCGACGAGGTCAAGGCCCGCCGCGCGGGCTATCGCGCGGAGGCCGCGGAGACAGTCGCCCGAGGGGGCCCCGTGCGCCCGACGGACGAGGAGCTGGGGATCATCAAGACCGACGATACGGTCGGCAGGATCGCCGCTGACGCGAGCCAGGACGTCCGGAGCAGGCTGAGCCGCCTGATGTCGCGGTTCGGGCGAGGCACGAAGAAATAGGGCGGACGGACCCCGGCCTTCGCACCCTTAACACCGAGGCAGGAGTCTCTGAGCGCGTTACGATGGGCGGCAGGAGGAGGTATGTCTTACGACCGTGTGAGTGAGCCGACCTTGGCCTCGACGTGGTACGCGGCGTCGGGCAGCTCGATCACGGATGAGCTGCTGGATTGGCCGCCGGACGTGTTCGCGCTCGCGAACGTGATCCTCGCCCGCTCGGAGGTGTTTCGCTTCGCGATCTCGCCGATCGAGGAGTGGCCTCCCGAGGGGTATCCCGACTGGGGGCGGATGGTCGTAGAGGGGGGACTCGGTTGGGGCGCCTGGGTCGAGCATCGTCGCGGCTCGCCGCCCGAGCTCGTGGCCCAGGAGTGGGCTGCTCTCGAGGAGCGGTCCGATCTGCCGCTCGAGGATCTGGCCGAGGGGCTCGACTGGCGCGTGTGCGTGGCGCTGCTCACTCTGCACGCGATGGCCGACGAGGCGTGCGCCGGGCTCGGAGTCGCGCTTGACACTTCCGACGCGGTGGCGTCTGTGTACCGCGCGCGGGGTCGCGAGCTGCTCGTCAGGAAGGGGTCGATCGCTCGCGTCGACCCGCGCCTTTTGAGAGTCCTGCCGAAGGTCTGTACGCCGCCGACGGGCAGGGCCGCTTTCTCTCGCTACGCCTGTGTGCAGGGCCCCGGCATCGAGGCGTGCTGGCACAAGATGCCCACCCGTCACCGCGGCACCGATCTTAGCTCGGAGTACGCGACGCTGCTGCTGCTGCCGTGGCCGCTCGAAGTCAACGCGTCGGACTTTCGCCCGATCGAGGGCAGCGTGCAGAGACCGTCGAAGGACCCGTTCGGCTTCTTTGAGTTCGCGCCCGCGCAGGGCCTTGACTTCGACCTCCTGGACCGCGTGCTGGTGGCGGCGAGTCGGGAGGCGGGGAGCGTGGATGTCGTATGCCTGCCCGAGAGCGCGGTTGAGGAGGGTGAGATCGACGAGCTCGAGGCTCTCCTGTACGACCGAGGCGTGATCGCTCTTTGGGCGGGGGTGCGCCAGCAGTCGCCGGAGCCGGGCCGAGCGCCGCACAACTGGCTGCACCTGGGGCTCAATCCCCGGCTCGTGAAGGGCGGCTCTCTGCCCACGGAGCCGGGTCCGCCGTGGTTTCATATCCGTCAGCGAAAGCACCACCGCTGGTCACTCGACGAAGCACAGATCTACCAGTACCACCTCGGCGGGGTCCTTCACCCTCACGTGCGCTGGTGGGAGTCGATGGAGGTGCCACGCCGGTCGATCCAGTTTGTCGAGGTCGCGGAGCTGACGCTCGCTTCGCTCGTCTGTGAGGACCTAGCTCAGAACGACGATGTCGCGGAGTTGATTCGCCAGGTCGGGCCGACATTCGTCTTTACCGTCCTGCTTGACGGTCCGCAGCTCGACTCTCGGTGGGCCGCGCGCTACGCCAGCGTGCTGGCCGACGATCCCGGCTCGGCCGTGATGACGCTGACCTCGTACGGGATGGTGCAGCGCTCGCGGCCGCGCGGCCGTGAGGCATCCCCAGTGATCGCGCTATGGAAGGACCCCTCCAGAGGTGTGCGCGAGATTCCGCTCGAGGAGGGTGCGCATGCCGTTCTGCTCACGGTATGCATGGACCGCGCGACCCGGCGCAGCGCCGACGGGCGCATCCCCGTCGATAACGGCACCGCCTGCTTCGACGTGGCGGTCCACCAGGTCCGCGCTTCGCCCCCAGGCACGCGCTCACCGCGCCCGCTCGCGGGCCAGCCACCCCCGCATGTGCTCGACAGGGACGACCTCAGCGTTCTCACGGCGTGGGCGGAAGCCGTGGTCGAGGCCGTGAGCTACGCCCCTGAGCGCACCGCGGAGGTGCTAGCCGACGGCCGCCCAGGGGCGCGGTGGCGCACCGCCATGGGACTTCCCGAGCCATCTGCACGGTTCGGAGCGGCGATCGAGTCGATGGACCGAGCGGTCGGCGCGCTCGACGTTGCCGACGGCGAGCCGACGTCGGACGCGCTACTCGCCGCCGCCGCTCAGGATGCGCCTGTTGAGGATCCGCTCGACGGTCTGGTGCGCCGGGTGCTGCTGGCGATGCTCGAGGAGCGCCGCACGAGGCGACCTGACAGCGCGCCAGCGTAAGGGACGCGCGCGTAGCGGCCCGCAGGTCGCCGTCCTTTCCAGCGAAACGGGCGACGGGTCCGGATCAGAAACTCCTCGTCCTCAGATCGACGACATCGCTTCCGCGGCCAGGCACGTGATTGCTGGCCGCGACCGGGCGGTAGACATCGACCGCGCCGCCGATCTCGAGGGCCGAGCAGCCCTTCGCGAGCTCGACCGCCGAATCGAAGCTGTCGGCCGACACGATCGACTAGCCGGTCAGGCCACGCGAGCCGCCATGGCTGACCGAGCCGCGCGGGCCGACCGTCTTCACGGTCCCGGTCGCGGCGCCGCCGTCGACGACGCCCGAACCGAGCTCTGCGAACCACTGAGCCCACCTAGCCATCTGCGCTCGGCCTCGTCGGCGGCCACACCGTTGCCGCCGCTGTACGCGAACACGTAATTCGCCATCTCCTGCGCCCTTTCAGTCGCGGCCGGCGCGGATGGCGGCCCTTTGATCTGATGACGAACAGCCGACGCCCAGACGGACATCGCGATCGAGAAACCGCTGAGGTGTCCGTCTGGGCCGCCGCCGTTCGTCTAAGAGAGAAACCGGCAGCTTGAGAAGGGAGCGCAGATGAAGTACGCACTGCTGAACTACACCAAGGCGGAGCCGGCCGGGGAACGCCGGCCAGGCCAGATGCACCCCGCTGTCGCCGCGGTCCTGGAGCGGCCCGATGTGAGCGGCTGGGTCCGGCTGCAGCCGGCCGAGTCGGCGACGACCCTCACGCTCGAGTCGCGAAAGGTGCTCTTGACTGACGGCCCGTTCGTAGACAGCAAGGAGTTCCTCGCCGGGTTGATCCTGGTCGAGGCTGAGAACCTCGACGGCGCGCTCGCCGTCGCATCCGAGCTGCAGGAGCTCGACGTCACGGCGGCGATCGAGGTCCGTCCTGTGCTCGAGCAGGAGCTCGGGAGTGCTTGAAGACGTCTTTCGCGATCAGTGGGGACGCGTGCTCGCCACGCTCGTCGGCGTCCTCGGCGACATCGAGCTCGCCGAGGACGCGGCGCAGGAAGCGTTCGCGCTGGCCGCCGAACGGTGGCCGCGCGACGGTCAGCCCGTGAACCCGACCGGCTGGCTGATCGCTACTGCTCGCAACCGCGCGATTGACCGCCTCCGGCGCGAGCGGACACTCGCCATCAAGACCGATCAGCTGAAGCGGGAGCTGCGAGAAGGATCGGAGGAGACGATAGACGAGACGGCGACGTTCCCCGACGAGCGGCTCGAGCTGATCTTCACGTGCTGCCATCCAGCGCTCGCGCTCGACGCGCAGGTTGGACTCACGCTGCGCACGCTCGGCGGCCTGTCGACCGAGGAGATCGCACGCGCCTTCCTCGTGCCGTTCGAGACGATGAGCAAGCGTCTGACACGCGCCAAACACAAGATCCGGGACGCCGCCATACCGTTTGCCGTCCCGCCCGACCACCTGCTGCCCGAGCGGCTCGACGCCGTGCTCGCGGTCATCTACCTGATCTTCAACGAAGGCTGGGGGGCCGGCCGCGTCGACCTGTCCGCAGACGCGATCCGGCTCGGCCGCTCCCTCGTCGAGCTCATGCCCGACGAAGCCGAAGCGCACGCCCTGCTCGCGCTCATGCTCATCAACCACTCGCGCAACACCGCCCGCTTCCGCCGTGGCGAGCTCGTCCTGCTCGACGACCAGGACCGCTCGCTCTGGGACCAGAACCAGATCGACGAAGGCCTACAACAGCTCGAGCGCGCGCTCACCCTCCACGGGAGCGGGCCCTACGTCATCCAAGCAGCGATCACCGACCTCCACCTCCAGCATCCACGCAACTGGACGAAGATCGGGCTCCTCTACCAGCGGCTCGAGCACCTCACCAACTCGCCGGTCGTGACGATGAACCGCGCGATCGCCGTCGCCGAACTCGAAGGACCCCAAGCAGCACTCGCCCTACTCGACCGGCTCGAGCTCGACGACTACCGCTACTACCACTCGACTCGCGCCGACCTGCTGCGACGCCTCGGCCGAAACGACGAAGCGCGCGCCGCCTACACACGCGCCCTCGAGCAAACCCAGCCAGGGCCAGAGCAGCGGTTCCTCGAGAGCCGCCTTGCCGATCTCTCGGAAGGCGTCGAACAACAGTCGGACCCCCGAGGCTCAGCCCATTAGTACCAGCAGCGAGGTCACCGACGGGCTGATGGTCGTCATCTCCGTGTTCGGTTCGCCATCGACCGATGAGTCGCCGGATCTGCGAGGGTCAACTCATATGACCGATACGACGCCCCTCATCACCGGTGTGGACTTCGTCTGCATCCCGGCGCAGGACTTCGACGCGATGACCGCCTTCTACGGCGAGACGCTCGGCTTACCGTTCGTCAAGCGCTACGGCAGCCGGCCCGGCGCCGAGTACCAGGCCGGCAACCTCACGCTGGCGATCATGCGCACCGAAGACTTCGGCGGCACCTTCTCGCCCAACGCGATGCCGATCGCTCTGCAGGTGGCCGACGTGGCCGTCGCGCGGGAGCGGCTTGAGGCAAAGGGCGTGCGCTTTGTCAGCGACACGTTTGACTCCGGCGTCTGCTGGCAGGCGATCTGCCTGGACCCTGACGGCAACCCGCTGTCGCTGCACCACCGCTATGCACCGAAGGACGAACGCCCCGCCGCACCGTAGCCGATCTCTGCCGGACCGCATGGAAAACGGGCCGTCTATCGCGGCTCGGTTGCGGTGACCGCGTCCGTTCTGCCAGAGTCACACCACTAGGGACCGACCGAAGGAGACACGATGGATCACGCGGTCACGGCGCGACGCATGTACGACCTGATCAGCAGCGGTGACATCGACGGATTCGGCGAGGTGCTGGCCGACGACTTCGTTGAACACGAGGAGACGCCCGGTCTCGCGCCGACCAGGGACGGCGTCTTGGAGTTCTTTCGGATGCAGCGGGCGGGATTCCCCGACATGCGCATGAACCCCGAAGATGTGCTCGTCAGCGGCGACAAGGTTGTCACGCGTGGGAAGCTGACCGGCACCCACCAAGGGGAGTTGATGGGCATGCCCGCGACCGGCAAGCGCATCGACGTGCAGCTCATCGACATCATTCGGTTCGGCGACGACGGTCTCGCGCACGAGCACTGGGGAGTCATCGACATGATGGCGATGATGCAGCAGCTCGGCGTCGTCCCAGACGGCCCCCCGGCCTAGCAAGCAGCAGCGCGCCGCCACCATTCTGCGCCGTTGCTACTGAAAAGCCCATTGTGGTCCCCAGGACTGGTAAAAAACACACGTCACCATCACTCGAGCCTCACGAGTAATAGTTAGATTTTGCCACGTATTGCGAGAGAACGACACGTTCAGATGGCCCGACGGTCATTTGGAGACATGTCGGGGGATCGGTGCCAGGTGACACTCACGCGCGCGCGTGACCGTCCATACTAGACACGTAGGAGGGAATCTGATGCCAGGCAAACCGACTCCCGAAGCCGTCATGGAGGCCGCTCGAAAGCACCTGAAGGAGCCGGCTGCTTTTACTCGCGAAGATGGGACCGGTGTCGAGCCGAACGAGGTGCCTGCCGACACTCGGGGCAAACTCGAGGCCGCTCGTCACGGATTTCTTAGCCACATTGCAGAAACACATGACTTCGCGCGCCGGATGAGCGAGGCTATCGAGCGTCAGGATCGCCAAGGGGTTGTCGAGTTGGCCAAGGAAAGTGGTCTGCCTCGAGAGATGACCTTTAAGGTGACGAGCCTCGAAGCCGATTTCTCCTGTACCTGCTCGGGCTGCTTGGGCGGTCACTGCTGCGGATGCGTTCTCACTTAGATTGAAGAGAGCTTTCCACACGAGCGCTTCCACATCGTCGCCGATTGAAGCGTGATTGATCGGTGTCCGCGTTAGAGCTGGCTCGGGCCAAAGAAGACGCGTCGCCGGAGCTTCGGGTTCATCGGGACCGCTGAGATTCGCGCGGAGTACAGCGGGTCCTGCCCCTCACGTCGCGCTTAGACCCTGGGAGCGGGCGCTCGATCGGCGCGGCGCCGGCGTCGCGGTGCGCGGCCGCGCGGCTGGGTCGGAGGCTCCAGTTGGTTCGCGGGCGGGATCGGGCATTGCACGGGCTGGTCGGCGGTGACTGTGATCGGCTCCCCGTAGTGGTGGATGGCGAGCGATTCGCCCGTTAGCAGGGTGTAGGTGGCCTGGGTCGGCTCGACCTCGATCCTCAGGCGCGTCGTCTTGCGAGCGCGGAGATTGAACGCCAGGCGAGTGAGCGCCTGCGGGAGGCTGGGCACGAAGCTGAGCTTCCCGCCGCTGTCGCGCAGTCCTCCGAAGCCCGCGATCGCGACGATGCAGGCGCCTGCGAGCGAGGCGACGTGGACTCCGTCGCGGGTGTTGTGCTGGAGATCGTCGAGGTCGAGTAGGGCGGCTTCGCCGAAGTAGTCGTAGGCAAGCGCCACCGGGCTCGGCATACGGCAGCGGACGTGTCTCATACAAGCCAGCGAGATAGGTGCCGGGCAGTCCGAACGGCTCGCCCTCGTCGAGGTTCGCGCGCATGCCGAGGTGCCCGTTGGCGAGCGCGAACACTGATTCGGTCTGTGCCAGCCGCTCGAGGTCGAGGGTAGTCTCGCGGACCGCCCACGGCTCGATCGCGAACGCAGCGTGTTGGATCACGCCGTGGCCACAAAGGTCCGCGAGCTCGCGCACCCCGATACCGGCGCCCTGGGGGCTGAAGGCGTTCCCCGGCCTGCTGCGGGACGGGCTTGCTGGCATCGGGATCGCGCACGTCTGGCTCCTCGAGTTAGATCGCCCCGGCTCCGGTCACATGAGGCGGTTAGCTGATTGTCGTTACTGCGCTGATCGTTTCCAACCTTTGGGCGGATCGTTCTCGCAGCTGATCAGGGAAAGCATCTCCAGCGCGCAGCACCATCGATGATCGTCCAATTTCAACACAGGAATCGCGCAGGTGTCTGTCCGCGCGTCGTGGCGACCCCTACCCATCGGGCCGGTTCGCGCGAACGGCATCGTAGGAGTTGGTCCTCAGAGGACGCAACCCGGGGCTGACGATCCGGGCGCGGGGCGGTGTCCTCAGCCATCGCTGCATGTGGGTTACTCGCTGCCGTGTCCCCGCAACGTCGGTGGGGACCGCTTTCGGCATTCAGTACTGGGGTGCGTTCACCGTCAATATCAAAGGTCAGTCGATCGGCATCCCGTCCGGGCAGCTGGCGCACGAGATCAATGACAGGGGTTTGTACATCAATTGGGATGGGGCGTATTTCGGGTCGGTCGCGACCATGTGCGACCCGTCGATGAAGTTCACCTACGGCAACGGCCGTTACTACGTCAAGGTCAGGCTTTCATCGCCATCGGCCTGTGGCTGCGAAGTGCGGTCTCGAAGATCAAGCGAGTTCGTCGTACTGCTCCTCGGCCATCGCTCAGCAGAGTCCCTGCGCGAAGCCCTCCCGCCAGCTCGCATAGTGCGGCTGCCAGCCGAGCTCGCGCTTGGCCTTCGCGTTCGCGGAGCCCCGCGATTCGGTCATCATGAGCGTTGCCGTCTCACCGGCCGCCAGCCGCCCCAGCCAGCGTGGGATACGCCTCGGCGGCTTGGCATCCAGCGCGCTCGCCAGTACTGGCAGCCACTCCCGCACCGGCGCCGGCTCGTCGTCGACAATGTTGTAGATACCCGGCGCGCCGTGGTCCACCGCGGCGACGGTCGCGGCCGCGGCGTCGTCGATGTGGACGTGCGACCAGACACCACCACCATCGCCGATGATTGGGAACCAGCGCTTGCGGATCGGCGCCGCCATCGGTGCGTCCGGAGCCCGGCTGATCGCGGTCCCCGGACCATAGAAGCCGCCATAACGCAACACGAGACCCTCGCCCCACTCGATCGTCGTCACCGCCCGCTCCACATGCAGGATCCCCACCAGCGGAGCCCGCAGGGCAGCCGGCGGGTTGGGATCAAGCGGATCCGCCTCGGTCAGCACCGGACCGCCCGTGCGGGCCCATCGAAAAGCCGTAAAGCTCTGCGCCACGAATCGCCGTGCCCCCACGGCGCGGCCGGCTGCCAGAAGATGATCCGTCCCCTCGGTACGCAATCGGTTGGTCATCATCGCCATGGAGGAGCGGTCGGGGTGCCGCATGTCCCTTGCCGACAGCTTCCCCGACAGCGCCGTGAGCTGATGCACGATCACCTCGGGATCGGCGGACGCCACCGCCTGGGCGACCGCGTTGGCGTCGAGCGCGTCGGCCACAGCCGGGCGCGCTCCCAGGCTGCGGACCAGGGCCTGCTTCGACGCGCTGCTGGTCATCCCGACCACCTCGTGGCCTCGCGCCACGAGCTGTGGGACGAGTGCTCTGCCGAGAACGCCTGTGGCGCCGGCTACGAAGACTTTCATGACTGCTCCTGTCGTCTCGTTTGCCCTCTGAGACGAGATAGAGGCGCTGCCCGTGACAGTGCCCAGCGCTCGGTGCTCAGCGCGCGCACGTGCCCGACAACGGCCCGCGGTTCCGCGAGCGCCGGCAGATCGCAGATTTCACATTGACAAACTATATTGTTTAGCGATACAGTTGTACCCGATACCACTCCAGGGGAGCAGCCCCGAATCGATCCGGGGCTCCGCCCCCAGAATCGAAGGAGGCGGCGTTATGTTTCGTGACATCCTCGTCGCGGTCGATGGCTCGCCCGCAGCAGAAGAGGCGTTGACAGACGCGATCGACCTCGCGGAGAGCGAGCACACCCGCTTGACCCTGATCAGCGCCGTGCCTCAGATCCCCGCGACCGGTCTCATGGTCCCCGGGGCAGTGACCGACGACGAGGTCGCAGATGCCCGCGCGAGGGCCGAGGCGATCCTGCGGCGAGCGCGTGACCAGGTGCCAGACGACGTGCCCGTCCGCACCGTGGCCACCGACCAGCCGATCCGATGCGCGCTGATCCGCCAGATCAAAGCCGGCCACCACGACCTCGTTGTGATGGGCTCACGCGGCCGCGGCGCCGTCCGCTCGGCACTGCTGGGGAGCGTCAGCCACTACGTGCTTAACCACAGCCCCGTCCCGGTGTTGATCATCCACACCGCACAACCCCAACCGGCACAAGTCCGCCAGCCCGCCGCCTAGGATATCCGCACAACCGCCACGGTCAACTCATCGATCGCACGGCGGAGCCCCTTCGATGCGCCGCTGAAGCCTGGGGGCTGCGCACGACCAGGGAGCCGACCAGGGTCATCACGGGCGCGACCTGGTTGCGGGAGGCTCAAGCTTTGGTCATCGCAACGACCGAGGAGATTGACATGGAGCCAGGACTGTTCGAGCAGAAGGTCGTCGTGATCGGCGGAAGCGCTGGGATCGGCCTGGAGACCGCTCGACGCGCCCGCGGCGAAGGCGCCGACGTCATCCTCGCGGCTCGCAACCGCGAGCGCCTGGAGCGGGCTGGGCTGGAGCTCGGCGCGCAGAGCACGGTCGCGTTCGACGCCAGCGATCCCGCGTCGCTCGAGCAATTCTTCGCGGACCTGCCGACGCCGATCGACCATGTGATGGTCTCGGGCGGCGGCCCCCGCTACCAGCCTCCGCTCGAGATGAGCGTGGACGAGGCGCGCGTTGCGCTCAGCGAGCACATGCTGCTCGCACTCGCGGTCGCACGCCACGCCGTCGGGAGGGTGAGATCCGGTGGCACCGTGCTGCTGATTGGCGGTACCGGCGGCCGGCGGATACGTCCCGGCTCCGCGATCGTCTCGGCGGTCACCGCAGCCATGCCTGCGCTCACGGCCAGCCTCGCGCTCGACCTCGCGCCGATCCGGGTCAACCTGATCGCGCCCGGATTCGTCGACACTCCGCTATCGGCGTCGCTTCTCGGCGACGATCTGGACAAGCGACGTGAGGAGTTGCGTACGACGCTGCCAATCGGCCGCGTGGTCGGCCCGGCTGACGTCGCCGCGCTCGCCGTTCACCTCATGATCAACACCGCCGTCACGGGCGCGACATACGACATCGACGGCGGGCAGCAGTTCGTCGCGTGAGCGCAGTGCCGAGTCACGAAAACCGCCAGATCCGCCTGGCTGTGCGTCCGTCCGGACTACCGAGGGCGTCGGATTGGAAGCTGACGATAGAACCGGTGCCGGTGCCCGGACCCAGCGAGTTCGTGGTCGCCGTCGAGTACGTCTCCATCGATCCGGCGATGCGCAGGTGGATTGCGGAGACGGCGTTTGGCGAGCCGGTGGCGATCGGCGACGTGATGGAAGCTGCTGCGATCGGGCGCGTGACAGCCTCGGAGCACGCCGGGTTCGCGGTGGGGGATCACGTCTACGGTGGGTTCGGAGTCCAGGAGTTCGCTCGTTCCGATGGGACCGGCGTGACCAAGCTCGACCCGTCGCTTGCGCCACTGACTGCCTATCTGGGCGCCCTAGCCAGTGCGCCATACACGTGAGCGTGGGGGAGAGGCGGTCGAGCGAGGTCGTGGCTCTAGGCGGCGAGTGCGTGGTCAGTCCCGGCTCGGCTGGCGTAGGCGTATGGGTCGTAGAAGGCGGTCAGCGCGTCTTCGGGATCGACGTCGAGCTCGAAGTACTCGCCGGTCCGCTCGACCGCGACCCCGACCGAGACGCCGTCTGTGTGCGAGTTCCACAGCAGCTTCACGTCGAGTCCGTCATTGACTCGGTGATCCAGCTCGCGGGTCGTGCGGTTGGTGGTTGCGTGCATGATCGTGTCCTCCCGCGCTTTCGTTTGGGGTCGTCGGGTCTGTTGATTAGGACTGCTTGGACTGCGCGAATTCATCTCGTAGTTGAGAGACACGAGGCCGCTGCTGAATGTGACGCAATTGATTTGCTGCATTGGCACGTAGTCGGTGAACTCGTCGAACAGTCGCCTCCCGTGGCCCTTGATGACGGGGTGGACCAGGAGCACCAGCTCGTCGATCATCGCCCGGCGGAGCAGGCACTGCACGAGGGTGGCGCTTCCGAGCACCAGGATGTCGTTCCCCGGCATGCGTTGCAGCCTCGCCAGCTGATCTCCGATGCTGGCATTGGCGTCGATGAGGTCTGTGTTCTGCCAGCAGGCGTCGCTGAGGCTCGTAGACACGACTAGCTTGCGCGTCCGGTTCATGAAGTCCGCCATCGCGCCGGACTGATACGGCCACTCTCCGGCGAACTGCTCGTAGGTCGCGCGGCCGAGCAGGATGGTGTCAGTGGACGCGCTCCGCGCCGCGACGGATGCGGCCAGGTCGTCGCTCATGGCCAGCCAGTCCGCCGGCTCCCCGACAACGCCGTCCAGCGAGCAGAACAGGCATGCGACGATCTTTCTATCCGTTCCTCCCTGCGAGCGCGGCCGACAAAGTGTCGTGCCCGGGAAGAAATCGGCGGCGAGTAACGAAGCACATCGACTTCGATCTCCGAGGCTCGCAGCCGTGCTGCGTATGTGCTCCCGTCGTCGATTCGTGTGTCGCTGCTGATGACCGTCGCGGGGGGCGACGCCCGTGAGCAGGAACGGCATCGGGCACGTTGGAGTGAAGGTCGGATGGACCAAGATCTGGCGGCGCAGGTGCGGCCAGCCTGTATCGCGCGCACGGATGGCGAGTCGGGCGGCGCGCGCTCCACCGGCTCCTTTGCCCGCGACCATCACCTGCTCCGGGTGCGCGTCAAGCTCGGCAGCGTGCTCGACGGCCCACCCGAGCGCGGCCAGTTCGTAGTCATCATCAGTCGCGCGCGGGCTCGGGATGGCGAGTGCGACGGCAGCAGCGGCCGAGCAGGAGCCGGCAAAGCCGATCGGAGTCCGCGCCTTCCGTAAGCGCCGGCACGAACATGAGGGCCGAGCCGGCGTTGGCATCGTTCCCGTGGGGCCAGTAGACGCGACCGTTAAGCTGGCGACCGCCGATGCGCAGCGTAAGTCCGGCCGTCAGGACAGAACCCGCTCTAGTCTCGTTGCTATGGCGCTCTGCACGTCGCATCCAGGGCAGGATCCCAGCGGATCATCGAACGGGAAAGTCCGATCACTCACGGCGGTTATGCACGCTCGGCATCACCGGCAGGCGGCTCGAAGGCCATACTTTGGGGCATGGATGAGCGTGGACATCTGCTCCCCTTCCCGCAAGCTCCCGACGGTATCGAGCTCCGGCACCTACGGGCGTTCGTCGCAGTCGCCGAGGAGCTGAACTTCGGCCGCGCCGCAGACCGGCTCTACATCTCGCAGTCCGCGCTCAGCCGCCAGATCCGCGGCCTCGAGCAGCTACTCGGCTGCGAGTTGCTGCGCCGCTCAACGCACCGATGTTCGCGGCAGTGATCGCCTTACTCATTATTGGTTGTGCCAACGTTTCCATTCTCCTGCTGGCGCGGGGAGCGGGCCGCCAGCATGAACTTGCCATGCGGGCTTCCATCGGCGCCAGCCGGGGACGGCTGATCCGGCAACTGTTGACGGAATCGCTGCTGCTTTCCTTTACCGGCGCGGGGCTCGGAGTGCTCGCGGCCTACCTCGGGGTGGGCGCAATCTCGTCCTTTCTGCCTTTCTACTCGTTCCCGCACGAGGCTTCCATTCACGTGAATGCCATGGTACTGGCATTCAGCGTGGGCGTTGCACTGGCCACCGGCATACTTTTTGGAATCTCTCCGGCATGGGAACTTTCCCGCCCCGCCATTAACCAGCTACTGCAGGCGGGAGGCACCAGACATTCAGGAGCCGCGCATGGCCGGAACACCCATCGCCTGCTGATTGCCGGACAGGTGGCGCTCACCCTGCTGCTGCTCGCCGGTGCCGGAGCAGCGATGAAGGCTTTTCTCGAACTCACCCATATTCCGCTGGGCTTCGATCCGGCAAACGTCGCTTCTTTCGACGTATCCCTCCCCAAGGGCGCCACCTCCACCTGGGAATCGCGGCTGAATATGAACGAGACAGTGCGGCAGGCGGTTCAGGAAGTACCAGGAGTGGCCAGCGCCAGCGTCTCAACCACATACTTGCCGCCGTCGGGAGGATTTACCGCCAAGATCGAAGTGCGAAGCTCGCCCACGCTCAACAATCCGCAGGCAATGTTGGGGCTGGTGAGTCCGCAGGAGTTCACTACTCTGCACATTCCGCTGCAGGAAGGGCGTTTGTTCGATGAAGGAGAAGTCCGTCGCGGCGCGCATGTGGCGGTGGTGAACCAGGCTTTCGTAAAGCAATTTCTTTCCGGGCGGGACGCTATCGGCGAGAGAGTCCGCAGCCCTATGCTCAAGGTCGATCAACCTGATTTTCTGGAAGTCCAAGCCCCCGACGGCTGGATGGAAATAGTCGGCGTGGTGGGAGATGCCCGCAACAACGGGTTCGACCGTCCCACCCGGCCCGCAGTTTTTCTGCCCTATAGCTTCGTACTGACTCCCGATGAATTTCTGCTGGCGCGGACCAACATTGATCCCGAAGTCGTAATGGCCTCGATTAAGGAGAAATTGCGCCAGCTCAATTCGGAACTGGTTGTCAGCCAGGACCACAGCCTTGCCTGGTGGCTCTACACCCAGGGCTGGGGACAAGGGCGTTTCATCGCCACGTTGTTTTCCGTGTTCGCCGTGCTGGCGCTGGCCCTGGCCGCCACCGGGTTGTACAGCGTGGTCTCCTATGCGGTCACGCAGCGTACTCAGGAGGTCGGGATTCGCATGGCGCTAGGGGCCCCGCGCGTAAGCATTCTGCGCCTGATAGTGAGTTCGACCGCAATCGTGCTCGGCGCAGGCGTGGCCGCTGGCGTCTGCCTGAGCGTCGCTCTGAGCCGCACAGTCGCCTCGTGGGCAGGCGGCGGCAGCCCGCGTGATCCGCTGACTCTGCTCGGTTCCGCGTTGCTGCTCATGCTGGTGGCGGCGATTGCATGTCTGATTCCAGCATGGCGAGCCGCGACGGTAAATCCGGTGGTTGCGTTGCGCTATGAGTGAGGAATGAGATGACCGGATTGCTGCAAGACATCCGCTACGCGTTGCGCCAGCTGGGCAAGAACCCGGGCTTCGCGGCGGTCGCCATTATTGTTCTAGCGCTGGGAATCGCGAGCGCGACCGCTATCTTCAGCGTGGTGGATGTGGTGCTGCTGCATCCCCTGCCCTATCCGCAATCGGACGATATCGTGTCTGTTTCGCAAACCGACCGCGCGACCGGACGATGGAATTACGACGCATCGCCGGCAAACTACCTGGATTGGGTGGCACGCAATCACGTGTTCTCGGTGATGGCGGCGAGCCGGGGCACACTGGCCAACCTTTCAGGCGGAGATCGTCCCGAACGGGTCCGTGTGGCGATGACGACGCCCAGTTTCTTTCGCCTGTTTGCGGTCCCTCCCGCCCTGGGCCGCAGCCTGCTGCCAGAAGATGCGCAACCCGGCCACCAGTATGTCGCGGTACTGAGCACCGAACTGTGGAAGGGGCGCTATGGCGCGGATCCCGCAATCTTAGGGCAAAACATCACGCTCGATGGACACAACTATCTGGTCGTAGGCGTAATGCCGCCCAACTTTTCTCCGGACGGCAGCAGCGAACTCTGGCTGCCGTCGCCCTGGGGAGTACCGGTGCATCCGTTGGCGCCGAATGAAGACCCCCAACCGATGCGCGACCGGAATTACCTCGACGTGTGGGGACGGCTGAAGCCGGGAGTCACGCTGCAGCAGGCGCGCAGCGACATGAGCGCAATCGCCGGCCAACTGGAGAAGGAATATCCCACGGCAAACACTCAGGTTGGCGCGGGCCTGATGCGCATGCAGGATCTGGTGGTTGGCGACATCCGCCCGATATTGCTGCTGCTGTTTGCCGCAGTCGGTTTCTTGCTGCTGATCTGCTGCGCGAACGTCGCGAACCTGCTGCTGGCACGGGCCGCGAAGCGCTCGCGAGAGGTTTCGGTCCGCGTCGCACTTGGGGCGAGTCGCGCCCGCCTGATTCGCCAACTGCTTACCGAGAGCATTTTGCTGGCCCTCATCGGAGGCGGCCTGGGAGTTCTGTTTGCGGCATGGATCGTGCCGTATCTGCTTACGCTGGCCCCGCCGGAGCTGGGGAATCTTCGGCATATGGGCGCAAATACGGAGGTGCTGGCCTTCAGCCTGGCGCTGTCAGTTCTAACCGGAATCCTGTTTGGACTTGCGCCGGCATGGCAGAGTTCCGCGACAAACTTCAATGCGTCTTTGCGGGAAGGCGAGCGGGGAAGCTCCACGGGCCGGGGACGCCTACGCTCTGCACTGGTCATCTCCGAGGTGGGCCTTTCGCTGGTTCTGCTGGTTGGAGCCGGTCTGCTGGTCAAGAGCTTCATCAGGCTCATGGCCGTGGACCCCGGCTTCGATCCCGAGCATCTGCTGGTTTTCAGCGTTGGCCTGCCCTCCACGTCCGAGCCGTCCCGTCAGGACGCCTTTTACCAGCAGGTGGTTGAGCGCCTTGAGTCCACACCCGGAGTGGAGTATGCGGGAGCAGTGAGCCGGCTGCCGCTTTCCGGCGGGAACAGTTCCCGCTCGTTCACCATTCCGGGAAGCAGTCGGCAAGATTACGAAGCCGACATTCGAGTGAGCACTCCGGGATATTTCCGCGCCATGGGGATTCCTCTGCTGCAAGGGAGGAACTTTTCCCTGCATGACTCGCAAGCTACTGCGCCGGTGGCCATCGTGAACCAGGCATTCGTAACCAGGTTTTTTCCCGGCCAGGAACTGGTTGGCAGATACGTCGCTGATTTTGGCCCCCTCGAGCAGAAGCTCCAGATCGTGGGGGTGATTGGCAATGTCAGGCATACCGCCCTGGAGGCATCGCCGCGTCCCGAAATCTATCTGGCATTCGGCCAGGCGCATTGGCCATCAGCCTTCCTGGCGGTGCGGACGCGTACCGCCGATCCCATGTCCGTGGCCACGGCCGCTCAAGATGCGGTGTGGAGCGTGGACAAGACGGTTCCGCTGTTTCACCTCGAAACCATGCAGCAGGTGCTCGCGAAATCGGCTTCGGGCCGCCAGTTCACCATGTTTCTGCTGACGATCTTTGCAGGGCTCGCGATGCTGCTGGCGGCCATTGGACTCTACGGAGTGATGGCCTATTCGGTTTCGCAGCGAACCCGCGAAATCGGCATTCGCATAGCCATGGGGGCCCGCCGATATGACGTGCTCCGGTTGGTGGTGGGACAAGGCATGTTACTCGCCGGCGCGGGTGTGTTGCTGGGAATCGTGGCTTCCCTGGCAGCGACCCGGGTGATGAGCGGATTACTTTTTGCTGTCAGCCCAACCGACCCGATGACATTCGCGCTGGTGGCGGCAGTGCTCGCGAGCGTTGCTCTGCTGGCAAACTATCTTCCGGCCCGCCGCGCGGCGAAAGTCGATCCCGCGGTGGCGTTGCGCGTACGAGTGAGGAAGTTATGACTGGATTGCTGCAAGATATCCGCTACGCATTGCGCCAGATGCGCAAGAGCCCGGGATTCGCTGCGGCGGTGATCACCGTGCTGGCCTTGGGCCTGGGGGCAACCACCGGCATGCTGGCGATTGTGCGATCCGTTCTGGTCCGTTCTCTCGACTACCGAGACGCAGACCGCCTCGTGCTGGTGGGAACCTCTGACCAGGCAAATACCAGTTCGGACGTCTCCTACCCCGATTTTCAGGAAATGCGGCGTAATCTGCACCTCTTTCAACAAATCGGCGCATACATCAGCGTGCCGCTGGCGGTGCAGACCAGCGACGGCGCTCAAATGCTGGTCGCGCCCGCCGTCACAGCCAACCTTTTCGATATGCTGGGAATTCGCCCGCTGCTAGGCCGATCTTTTCGCCAGGAGGACGAGTCCGCGGCGGCAGGCACCGCTATCGTCAGCTACGAATTCTGGCAGCACTCCCTGCATGGGCGCCCGGATATTCTGGGCAGCACGCTGAGAGTCAACGGCGAACCGCAGACCATCGTCGGGGTCATGCCGCCGCACTTTCAATTCCCGCAGCAGACCGAGACCATCTGGATCACTCTGCAAATCAATTCTGACCAAAAGAGCCGGCAAGGCTTCGACACATTCAGTGTCTTGGGGCGGTTGAAGCCGGGCATTACTCTCGATCAGGCGCGCAGCGAAGGCGAGGCTTTTATGGCGCACCGTACAGGCAGCGCAGGCGCCACTCCGCACTTCTGGCTGTACCCCTACCAGCATCTGGTGACTGCCAATGAGCGTCCGTCACTTTTGGCTTTGCTCGCCGCCTGCCTCGTCCTGCTGGTGATCGCAGTAATGAATGCGGCAAACCTGCAGGTTGCACGGGCGGTGCGGCGTGAGGGAGAGATTGCGATGCGTGCCGCTCTGGGCGCGACTCGAACCCGGCTGGCCCGTCAGTTATTGATAGAAAGCATGGTTCTATCCGTCGCCGGCG
This sequence comes from Terriglobia bacterium, assembly GCA_963798155.1. GTDB lineage: Bacteria > Acidobacteriota > Terriglobia > Terriglobales > Acidobacteriaceae > CAWCSH01. Next base: position 489,122 of record CAWCSH010000005.1, on the reverse strand, counting down.
CGGGGCTTGGATGGTTGATATCCATTGCTTTTGTACAGGCCGCACGCCGACTTTTCAGTAACTATCCCCGTTTCGACGAACTCCGCCTCGACAGTGGGACGTTCGCGGCCTGCATCCTTCTCGCCATGGCTTGCGGAGTTGCTGCGGCGCTGGCGCCGGCATGGCACGTGCTGATCAGAAATCGAAGCTTGGGCCTGCAGCAGAGCGCAACCGCCCACGCAAGCCGCCCACATCGGATCAATGGTCTGCTGGTGATGGCTGAAGTGGCGCTGACTTCGATATTGCTGATTTCGGCAGGGCTTTTGTTACGTACATTCCGTTCCCTGCAGAATGTGCCCCTTGGGTTTGATTCCGATCACGTTACTGCGTTTGTGTTATGGCCGGTGACCGGCAATGTCCCGCTTCCGACTGCTCAGTCCGCGTACCAGCGCATACTCGATCGCCTGCAACACACACCTGGTATCCAGAGCGCGGGCATGGTGACCTCACTGCCGGTCTCGAATTTCCAGATCACCCTCAGCGGAGGCTTTACGATTCCAGGCCATCCCCTGCCCGCTGGAAGAAACACGCCGCAGATTTGGTTGACGGCTGCGAGTCCGACCTATTTCCAGGCAATGCATATTCCTATTGTCGCCGGACGATCGCTCTCGGACAGTGACATTCAGAGCAATCAGTTGGTTGGGGTTGTGAATCAGACCTTTGTCAGAAGATGTCTTCCGGGCGTGGATCCGCTCGGCAAACAGATCGTCCTCGACAAAGACGCGGAGTTTCCCCAGCCCATCACCATCGTTGGAGTTTCGGGAGACACGGTGCAGCGAAACGATATCGGCGGGCCAATCGAACCGCAGGTTGCGATGTCATTTCGACAGGTGCCGGATTCCAGCGTGCTTACCCATTACCTGGTTGCGGTCGCGGCTTCTTTTGCGGTCCGCAGCCGTGGAGATCTCTCAGTCAGCGCGCAGCAAATCCGCGACGTGGTGAAGAACGAAGCTCCCGGGTTCGCGATTGACAATCTGGCGCCGCTCTCCGGTGCGGTACAGCAGACGCTGAGAACACAACAGCTGGCGATGCAGATTACTTCGGCGTTTGCGTGGATCGCACTTTTGCTGTCGGCCGCCGGCCTATACGGAGTGCTCGCTTACCTGGTGGGGCAACGAGTGCGGGAAATCGGTATTCGGCTGGCGCTCGGAGCCACCCGCAAAGACGTATTTGCCCTGGTGGTGAAACGTGGCTCTCTGTTGGTGGGATTTGGACTCGGCCTCGGCTGGGTTGGCTCGGCGCTAACCGCGCGTTGGATTCGCAGTTTCTTGTTCGGCACGAGCGAGCATGATCCGCTTACCTATTTGCTGGCCGGCGCGATCGTAATCCTCGCAAGCGCTATTGCGATCATGCTTCCCGCCCGGCGGGCCGCCTTGATTGAGCCGATGGAGGCGCTGCGAACTGAGTGAGAGTCACAACAACTTTTATGATCCAACTCAAGAACATTGAACGCAGCTACAAAACCGCCGCCGGCCAATCCTGGGTGCTGCGGCGTATCAACCTCGACATTCGCGAAGGCGAGTTCATCACCATTATGGGCCCGTCCGGCGCAGGGAAGTCTTCCCTGCTGAATGTTCTGGCGCTGCTCGACGACGCTTGGGAAGGCGAGTACTGGTTCCGCGAGGAAGCCGTTCACCAGATGAAGCGCAAGCAGCGCAGCGAAGTGGCCAAGCGCAACATCGGCATGGTGTTCCAGAGTTATCACCTGCTGGACGATCTTACGGTGCGCGAAAACATTGACCTGCCTCTCTCCTATAAAGACATTCCCGGCAAACAGCGGCAGGGCCTGGTGGCCGATGCGCTCGACCAGTTTCAGATTGTGGGCAAGAAAGATCTGTATCCCAGCCAGCTCTCAGGCGGACAGCAGCAACTGGTCGGCGTGGCGCGGGCGGTGATCCATAAGCCGCCGCTGCTGCTCGCCGACGAGCCTACCGGCAACCTGCACTCTTCCCAGGCCAAGGAGATCATGGAACTCTTTCGCGAACTCAACCAGCAAGGTACGACCATTGTTCAGGTCACGCATTCCGAGGCCAACGCGGCATTCGGGTCGCGAGTAATACAGCTGCGCGATGGCTGGATGGTCGGCGATACCGCCAATCCTGAACTGGAACCGTCTGAGGCGGTGAAGCAATGAGAGTGCCCAGCGGCCTTCGCGCAGGATGGTTCAAACAGCTTCTGGCCTGTTTCCTGATCGGCCTCACCGCCTTGGCACCGGCGGCCGAGACTGGGACCTCGGTGCAGCCTGGAGATGCCGAAATCCAGCAATCCTTTCAGCGCCTACATGCCCAGCCAGGTGCCGGAGCCGCAGTTGACCAATTCTCCGCTGCTGCGGCCAGCTCATTCGTGACGGCAAGCTCTATCTTTCGCTTCAGGATGCGATCCGCCTGGCGCTGGAGAACAATCTTGATCTCGCCATCGCCCGCTACAACCTTCCCATCGCCGACATGGATATTCTGCGTACCAAGGCCGGCGGCGTGTTTCGCGGGGTCAATGCCGGCGTTGTCCAGGGCACGCCGGGTGGCGGCGTCGGAGGATTCGGAGCCGGAGCTCCCGGAGCGGGCGCAGGTGGCACCACAGGCGGCGCCGGTGGAGCGGGCGCCGGTGCGTCGGGCCTGGTGCAATCGACTCTGGGCACTGGCACTCCGGTGGCCTCGTATGATCCGGCAATCATCGGCTCGATTGGTGCAGAGCATCAAACCACCGCACTCGCCAACCAGCAGATTTACGGAGTTCCCCTGCTGCAATCGAATACCGGGCAGGCCAGCTTCGGATTTAGCCAGGCATTTCCGACCGGCACCAGCGTTTCCTTCCAATTCGACAACAGCCGGCAAACCACCAACAGTCCCTTTTTCAATTTATCGCCCGTGCTGAATTCATCGTACCGCTTTACGTTTTCCCAGCAACTGCTGGCGGGATTTGGTTTTGGTCCCAACCTGCGCTACCTCCGCATCGCGAAAAACAACAAGAAAATTTCCGATATCGCCTTCAAGGACCAGGTAATCGCCACTGTCACCCAGATCGAAAACATTTACTGGGACCTGGTAAACGCCTACGAACAGGCGCAAGTGGACGAACAGTCGCTCGCTTTCGCGCAGCAGTCCTGGCAGAACGCCAAGAAGCAGCTGCAACTGCAAAGCATTCCGGAAATGGATGTGATGCGCGCCGAAGCAGAAGTTTCCCGGCGCGACCAGGACCTGACCGTCGCGCGCACCTCCCTGCAATTGCAGGAGCTGCTCATCAAGAATGCGCTCACCCGCAGCCTCGACGATCCGGTGCTTGAAGCCGTCCCTGTGGTTCCGACCGACCGCCTGCAACCCGACCAATCGCCGACCCGTCAGGCGGTGCAGGATCTCATCGCGCAGGCGTTGCACGATCGTCCCGAACTCGCGGAGTCCGACGTGGACCTGGTGAACCGGCAGATCAGCCGCAAGGCGGCAAACAATGCGCTTCTGCCGGCGCTCTCGCTGGTGGGTTTTTACGGCGGCGCTGGCCTGGGGGGCCCGCTCAATCCCATCTACAACATTCCCGGAGTTCCCAATTCTTCGAATGTACCGCCCGATTTTTCCGGAGCGCTGGCCAATGCCTTCAACAACTCCGCTCCCGACTACTACGTGGGATTTAATCTCAACATCCCGATCCGAAACCGCGTAGCCAAGGCCGACCAGTACCGCTCTGAGCTGGAATACCGCCAGGCCGAACTGCGCCGCGAGGAGTTGAGAAAGCAAATCCGCATCGAAGTTCGCAACGCGCAATATGCTCTGGAACAGACCCGCGCCCGTGTGGACGCGGCCACAAAGGCCCGCGACCTGGCCCAGAGGACGTTTGAAATCATGCAGAAAGAGCAGACCCTGGGCGCGGGATCCACCTACCAGACCATGACGGCGCAACGCGATCTGGCTCTTGCCCAGCTCGACCTGGTCACGGCTATGACGGTTTACGAGAAGGCGAAAGTTGAACTGGATCGTGCCACCGGCAGCACTTTGGAACATAATGGAGTCCAGATTCAGGACGCAATCACCGGCACCATCCGGGCTTCAACCCCATAGCTCATGCCATCCTCCGCCAAGCCGCGAGAAACTGTTCCTCCTGCGGTTATGACAAGCAAACCCAATTCTCCGCGGGTGCTGGCAGCCGACGACCAACAGCACATTCTTGAAGCCATCGAGTTGCTGCTGAAGCCGCAGGGCTTCAAGGTGGAGAGCGTCCGCTCTCCCGAGCTGGCGCGGGCTGCGCTGGCCGAGACCTCCTACGACGCAGTGCTGATCGACCTCAATTACGCGCGCGACACCACATCCGGGCAGGAAGGCCTGGACTTGCTCTCTGAAATTGTCGCGCTCGACAGTACCCTGCCCGTGATCGTAATGACCGCCTGGGGCAACGTGGAACTCGCCGTCGAAGCCATGCGGCGCGGCGCGCGCGATTTCATCCAGAAGCCCTGGGAAAATGAGCGCCTGCTTTCCATCCTGCGCACCCAGATCGAACTCCATCGCGCTCTGCAGCAGGCGGCGCGGCTTACAGCGGAGAACCGGCTGCTCAGCGCCCAGGGCCGGCCGGAGTTCATCGCCACCGCGCCCTCCATGGCGGCGGTGCTCGAAGCCATCACGCAGGTTGCGCCCTCCGATGCCAATGTCCTGATTACCGGAGAGCACGGCACCGGCAAAGAAGTTGTCGCGCGCACCATTCACGCGCTTTCGCTGCGCGCCGCCCGCCCCATGGTTGCGGTGAATACCGGCGGCCTCGCCGAAGGCGTCTTCGAAAGCGAGCTCTTTGGCCACGTAAAAGGCGCATTTACCGACGCCCGCAGCGACCGCATCGGCCGCTTCGAACTGGCGGACGGTGGAACCATCTTTCTGGATGAAATCGGCAACGTCCCCTTGCGGCAGCAGGCCAAGCTGTTGCGGGTACTCGAGTCCGGAGAGATCGAACGCGTGGGATCGTCGCGCAGCACCCAGGTGGATGTCCGGCTCATTTCGGCCACCAACATCGACCTTCCCGGCGCTTGTGAGGCCGGGCAATTTCGCGAGGACCTGCTCTTCCGGCTCAACACAGTAGAGATCCATCTGCCGGCTTTGCGCGAGCGACGGGAAGACATTCCGGTGCTGGCCATGCATTTTCTTTCCCACTTCACCTCGCGTTACCGCCGCCCGGTGAAAGGTCTTGACCCTCCGGCCATGCAGTCTTTGCTGCAATATTCCTGGCCGGGGAACGTTCGCGAGCTGGAACACACTCTCGAACGGGCCGTGCTGATGTGCCGCACCGAGCAAATCCAGCCTGCCGATCTCGGGCTGGGAGTGCAGCGCCCGCAAGCGCAAAATCTTGAAGAATTGAGTCTGGAGTCGGTAGAAAGTATCCTGATTCGCAAAGCGCTGCAGCGCTACCAGGGCAATGTAAGCCAGGCCGCGGAAGCTCTCGGCCTGAGCCGCGGCGCCCTGTACCGGCGGATGGAAAAATATGGGCTCTAGCCCCATTGCTGGCCCGGCCAAACCCAGACCTCGACGACATCAGCGGGCCCCGTTTGAGCGCCGGGTCACGCGGCTATCCGCCTTACTGGTTGCCCCAGCCGTGCTGGTCAGCGGCATTCTGATCTGGCTGCAACCCTGGAGCATTCAATCCAAGCTGGTCTTGCTCGGGGCAGAACTTCTCGCCTGCTTATTTATAGGATCCGTGCTGCACGACTACATCGTCCGCCCGTTGCAGACGTTGGCCAATGTGGTGGGCGCGTTGCGCGAAGAAGACTACTCATTCCGCGCCCGGCTGGCAGTTCGGGAGGATGCTCTCGGCGAGCTTTCCCTTGAAGTCAACATGCTGGCCGATCTGCTCGCCCAGCACCGCAGTGGTGCCATCGAGGCCAGCGCCCTGCTTCAGCGGGTGGTCGAGGAAGTCGATCTGCCGATTTTCGCCTTTGATCCGGAAGACCGCTTGCGCCTAATGAACCCCGCCGGAGCCAAACTGCTGCAACCCTCGGCGTCTCCCCCGGTCGGGCAGACGGCCGCCAAACTGGGCCTGCAGAGCTCCCTGTCGTGCGAGAACGAGACACTGGTCACTTTAGACCTGGGTGGAGATGCGCGCTGGTTCGTTCGCCGGAGCTCGTTCCGGCAGCAGGGCGTGCCCCATACGCTCGTAGTCTTGTCGGACGTGAGCCGCGCCCTGCGTGAAGAAGAACGGCGCGCCTGGCAACGCCTGATCCGGGTGATGGGCCACGAGCTCAACAATTCGCTGGCGCCCATAAAATCTATCGCCGGCACCTTGAATGAGCGGCTCTCCGATCTCGAACTCGAGCCAGATCAGCGTCAGGATTTCGAGCGTGGCCTCGGTATCATCGAGACTCGCGCCGCCTCCCTAAACCGCTTCCTGCAAGCCTACCGCCAGCTGGCGCAGATGCCGCCTCCAGTGCTGAAGCAGTGTTCGATCGCGCCGCTGGTGAAGCGTGCGGCGGCTCTCGAAACCCGGGTTGCCGTGACGGTGGTTCCCAATGCCGACGTCGTGCTCATGGCCGATCCCGACCAGCTCGAACAGATGCTGATCAACCTGCTACGCAACGCCGCAGAAGCCGTGCTCGACTCGCAGAATTCTCCGCCCAGTTCAAACGGAGGCAAGCCTGCGGCCCCAGACCCCGAAACCCAGGTAGTCTGCACCTGGAAACACACGGAAAAAGACCTCGTCCTCACCATTGATGACAGCGGTCCCGGACTGATGAATCCGGGTAACGTCTTTGTGCCCTTCTACACCACCAAGCAGGCCGGCAGCGGCATCGGCCTGGTACTCTCCCGCCAGATCGCCGAAGCCCACGGCGGTTCTCTCGAACTCTCAAACCGTTCCGACCGCAGAGGATGCACAGTGAAAGTGATTTTGCCGCGAGGCACGCCACACTCCATGGCTCCAAGAAAAAGCGGCACTGCCAAAGAGGAGCGGATACTCTCAGGCATAAGCGATCAAAGCGCGTAGTCTCGCGAAGAGTTGAAAAGGGTTTGGGAGGAGATCGCGGCAGGGAAAATTGGTGAGCGCGGATGGACTCGAACCATCGACCCATGCCTTAAAAGGGCATTGCTCTGCCAACTGAGCTACGCGCCCCACCTCATGAAATCTAACACAAACTGCTCCGGAACTTCTGCTCCCGGAGCCGCCCAAACCCTGCCGGTAGGGGCCTTCCAGAATGCACCGCTGTCTCCCGCCTTGCCTCACTTAAAATAGCGGCTTGCCTGCTCTCTCCCTTTTCGACCGGCTTCGGGTGGTGTTGGTGGCGACACGCAATCCGCTGAATATTGGGGCGGCGGCACGGGCCATGAGCAACTTCGGCTTCCTGCATCTACGGGTGGTGAATCCTTACGAAGTTGCTTTTCGCGAGGCCGAGTCTGCGCTGGGCGGCGCCAGTCTGCTTGGCGCGCGCCGAAGAATACGGCAGCGTGGCCGAGGCCGTCGCCGATTGCATTCTGGTGGTGGGTACCACTGGAGGTCAGCATCGCGATCTGCAGCAGCCGCAGCGGCGGCTGGAGGCGGGAGCGCGCCTGATCCGGAAACACGCCGCCACCGGCGGAGTTGCGCTGCTGTTCGGTTCCGAGAGATATGGCTTGTCGAACGATGACCTTAGCCACTGCCACTGGTCAATGCGTATTCCCACCGTCGAGGGCAGCCCTTCAATGAACCTGGGGCAGGCGGTGGCCGTGTGCCTCTACGAGCTCAGCCGCAATCCGAAAGTTTCAGGGGCGGCTCCGAAGCCGAAGCCTGCGACCTCCGGTCAGGTGGAGCGCCTCACCGCATCGCTTTTCCAGGCGTTACTGGCCAGCGGCTACGTGAATTTGAATTCAGCGTCGCTCACCCAAGAAAGGATTCGCCGGCTGGTGCTCCGCCTGAATCTGGCGGCAGAAGATCACGAGCTCTGGCTGGGAATGCTTCGCCAAATTAACTGGAAGCTGCGAACATCGGGCTCCGAGTTTCCAAGCCGCGAAAAGAAGTAGAGAAAAGGAATTAAAGAAGAAACGGCTAGGCGCCGGCCACAGCCGATCGGGAAACACTGTGCAGGGTGGGCCTGCCAACCGGATGCTGCTGTGAAGACTGCTGTTTGCAGCGGTACATGGCCTTGTCGGCCGCGGCCAGCACCGCCTTGGGATCAGAGCCGCGGCTGTAGATCGCGCTTCCGCAGCTCAGCGACACCCGGCATCCCTGCATCGGATTTTGCCGGTTGCGCTTGTCAAGTTCTCGTTGTAACCGTTCGATTGCCCGGTCTGATTGCTCGGCGTCAGCGTCCACCAACAGAGCGAAGAATTCGTCTCCTCCGTACCGGCTGATGACATCGGACGCGCGAAAAGTCTCTACCAGCAGGGCCGCGATGTCTTTCAGAATGCGGTCGCCTACCAGGTGGCCGAGCCGGTCGTTAGTTTGCTTGAAGCCATCCACATCGATCATCAGGAAGGCCAGCTTGGAATTGTGCCGGTCCGCCCGGGCGGTTTCACGGGCAATGGCGCTCGCCATATAGCGGCGATTATAGATTTCAGTCAGAGGATCGATCACCGAAAGGTGCTCAGCGGTTTCACGGCGAACCAATTCCGAGACCAGTTGCGATTGGGTCTTCCGCAGGTGCCGCCGCTGCTGCACGATATAACAACTCAGCAGCACGATCAGCGCGAACAAACCGCATAACAGCTGCGGCAGATAGCTCTTTTCAGAGCCCAGACTTTCGCCCTGCCAGAACATGCGAGGCAGAATGCGGAACACCAGTCCCGCCGCCAGCACCAGCATTACCACGGTGGTGATCGACAGCAGATGCGAGAATCTGCCCTGCACCGACTCGATTTCGGTCGTCAGTCTGTGCAGTTCCGCGTTGGAGTTCTCTGGCATTCACGATTGCGGCTACAACAATTTGTTGGCTGCAATCGCGTCTAGCTTCACACTTACCGGCAGTCCTCTCCAAGTAACCAAGGTCTTTGGCCTTTACGGCCATTACTCTCAGGCCACTGCCGCCATCCCGATTTTTAGCGGCTTAACACGCCTTTTTGAGGAACTGCAGTGGGCGTACACTAGCCGCCACGCCCTGATGGGCACGAGTTCCTATGAGCAAAGCCGCCTCTTACAAGCCCTCCCGCAGCTTCTGGCAGATCTGGAACATGAGCTTTGGCTTTCTCGGCATCCAGTTCGGCTGGGGACTGCAAATGGCCAATATGAGCGCCATCTACGAGTATCTGGGAGCCCGGGCGGATCAGATCCCCATCCTATGGCTGGCGGCCCCGCTCACCGGGCTGATTGTGCAGCCCATCATTGGGCACGCCAGCGACCGTACCTGGGGCTTCCTCGGACGCCGCCGGCCCTATTTCCTGGCCGGAGCCCTGCTCAGCTCCTGCGCTCTGATTCTGATGCCCCGCAGTTCGACCTTATGGATGGCCGCCGGTCTGCTCTGGGTGCTCGACGCTTCCATCAACATCAGCATGGAACCCTTCCGCGCCTTTGTCGCCGACCTTTTGCCGGAGAAACAACGGACTCAGGGTTTTGCCATGCAGAGCCTGTTCATCGGACTCGGGGCCGTGGTGGCTTCGGCCCTGCCCTGGGCGTTGACCAACCTGTTTCATATCACTTCTACTGCCGCGCCTGGCGCCATCCCGACCACGGTCCGGCTGTCTTTTTACATCGGGGCCGGAGCCTTTCTAGGCGCGGTGCTGTGGACCATCTTTACCACTCCTGAGACGCCTCCTGACGACCTCGACGAATTCCGCCGGCGGAAGAAGCAGTCCGCCGGTCTGTTCGGCAACACCCGGGAAATCTTCGCATCCATCCGCGAGATGCCAGGCACCATGCGTCAATTGGCACCGGTGCAGTTACTTACCTGGCTGGGATTGTTCTGCATGTGGCTGTACTTTCCGGTGGCGGTGGCCCGCAATGTATTCGGCGCTCCCGACCAGAATTCTCCCCTCTACAGCGCCGGGATCGAGTGGGCCGGAATCTGTTTTGGCGCGTACTCCCTGGTTTGTTTCGCCTTTTCTTTTGTGCTGCCCTCCCTGGTGGAGAAGGTCGGCCGCAGGAACACCCACAGCCTTTGCCTGCTCTGCGGCGCCCTGGGACTCATTGGGGTTGTCGTGATCCACAACAAGTACGTGCTCCTCCTGACCATGCTGGGAGTTGGAATCGCCTGGGCCAGCACTCTGGCGATTCCCTACGCCGTGCTCGCCGGATCCATTCCAGCGCAGCGAACCGGCGTGTACATGGGCATCTTCAATTTCTTTATCGTGATTCCTGAGATTCTGGCTTCCCTGTTTTTCGGCTGGATCATGAACCACCTTCTGCATAACAACCGCATTGCTGCCGTGGTTGCCGGCGGGGTTTTCATGCTGGCCGCTGCCGCACTTATGCTACGAGTGTCGGATCGCGGGGAAGAACTCGCGACCGAGCAGCCCCAAACCGATACCCTCTATGACCCCGAGACTAAACCTGCCTGAGGCCTGCTTTTCTTCCCGTGAACTGAGACTCCGGCCGGAGTGCCTTCCCACTCTCCGCATCCGGCTTAGCTTTTCAATCCTGCATCCAAGCTGCGATGGGTTGGGGCGGCTGAATGCACTGGATCACGCAAACTGTTGAGCATTTCCTGATTTCCTGGGGATATTGGGCGGTGCTGCTGGCGCTCCTCGGAGAAGATGCCGGGATACCGCTTCCAGGTGAGACCACCCTGATGTTCGCCAGTTTCCTGGCGCACAAACATTCTCATTTGAGTATCTATTGGGTGATCGCAGTCGGGGTAGGCGCTGCCACTCTGGGAGACAACATCGGATTCCTGCTGGGGCGCAGGTTCGGCTCGACCCTTATCCGGTGGATGAAGAAGATTTTCCGCCTGGACGATGAAGACATCCAGGCGGCCCGCAACCTCATCCGCAAGCGAGGCCCCTTCACCGTTTTCATCGCGCGTTTCATTTTCGGCCTTCGCACTATTGCCGGACCTTTGGCCGGGATGCTGGGAATGAAGTGGAAACGTTTCACGCTGTTCAATTTTCTCGGAGCGGCAGCCTGGGTCAGTGCGATCGCGATGGCCGGCTATCTGTTCGCCAACGAATTTAAAACGCTACTCGACTATGTTGAAACTGTCGGCTGGGCGATGGCTGCCGGATTATTTCTTCTCGGCTACCTTTTGTGGCGTCATCACAAACATCAATTCAAGCAGCATCACGCGGGCGAGCAAACTTCAAATGCGGACTGACCACCCCGCTCCTCTCTCCGAGTTCCGCAACTTATAAGTAGTTACGAGCTCGCAATCCTTGCTAAGGGGGGAACCTAAGTGTGCTACCCCCGTTCGTTGACATCAGCTACTCGCCAGAACATACTCCGCATCAGGGCCAGTGTTTCGAGTCATTTACAGGCACCCGGTTGTGTCTTGAATGGTTGCAAACGGGCCGAACAGCTCAATTTCCCCCACCAATCCGTTTTCCTTCGAGGAGGCTTATGTTTGTGCCGCAATCATGCTCGCGAACCAGGCTGCAGGGCTTTCTTATCGCCGTGTGCGTACTCTTGCTGATGGCCGTGGCTCTGTTCGTCTCGCCGCTGGCAAGTGACAAGCCCGGCGATTTAGCCCGGGCAGTGTCGTTGAATCCGGTTGCCCAGGGTTCGCGGAGCAAAGGGACTGCAGCCAACCTGCGAGCAGCGGCCGATTTTGCCGGTATTCCTCTGGCCTTCGAGCCGAACCGCGGCCAGACCGCGCCTGAGGTGAAGTACCTGGCCCGGGGCGGCGGATACACACTGTTCCTGACCCCATCCGCGGCAGTGTTCTCGCTTTCCGCAGCCGCTGCCCAGGATCACCGGGTGAGTTTTCCCCGCCGCCATCTCTCCGCTGAAGCCAAGCGCGGAGCGGCGCCTGCCGCACCTGCGACCCTGAAGATGCAATTCCTGGGCGCGTCCGGCGATGCGGTGATCGCTTCCGCCGGTCAGCCGCAAGGGACCAGCAACTACTTCATCGGCAACGATCCACGGAACTGGCATTCCGGCGTGCCACGCTACTACGCGAGTTGTGTACAACCGGATCTATCCCGGAATTGATCTTGCATTCCGCGGCGAGCAGCGCCAGATCGAATTCGATTTCATGGTGAAACCCGGTTCCGACTCGGGCCGCATCGCGCTTCGCTTTGATGGATCCAAAGGGACGCGCACCGATGCCTCCGGCGACCTGGTTCTCAGCTCAGCCGCCGGCGAGTTGCGTCTGCACAAGCCGCTGGCCTACCAGCAGGAAAATGGTCATCGCACTTACGTGGACGTCAGCTTCTCGCAAACCGCCGACCGCATCGGGTTTGCGCTCGGCAGCTACGATCACAACCGTGAACTGGTGATCGATCCGACGCTGAGTTATTCGACCTATCTCGGCGGCAGCGGCGAAGATAAGGGTGAAGGCATTGCCGTAGATTCCAACTCGAACGTGTACGTCACCGGCCTGACCAGTTCCGCTGATTTTCCCGGCGCAACCGGCTTCGGCGGCGGAGCGCACGATGCGTTCGTCAGCAAGCTGGATCCCTCGGGCGTGCTGGTGTACTCCGCCTATGTAGGCGGCAGCGGAGATGAAAACGGCATTGGGATTGCCGTCGATACCACCGGCGAAGCCTACGTCATCGGCAATACCCAGTCCGCCGACTTCCCGGTTACCACCGGCGCATTCCAGGCCGCGCGCAATGGCGCAGCCCAGGACGCAGTCGTGTTCAAGCTCAATGCAGCCGGCAGCCAACTGCTGTATGCCACCTATCTGGGCGGCACCGGAACCGAATCCGGCAACGCTATCGCGGTGGATGCCTCCGGCAATGCTTACCTCAGCGGTGAAACTATTTCCACGGACTTCCCTACCGAAGTCCGATACAGGCGTCGAATGCCGGGCGCGACCGATGGATTTATCGCTAAATTGAATCCGCAAGGCAACGGAGCCAGCGATTTGATGTATTCGACCTATCTCGGAGGAACCGGGCCGGAAACTCCCACCGCCATTGCCCTGGATAGCAGTAACAACGCTTATATAGCCGGCACTACTCTCTCGACCGACCTGCCGGTCTCCACCGGCGTGTCTGCAGGCAACCTGCGGTACTGACGCCGGGTGCAACGGCATTCACGAAGACGGCTTTATCGCAGAGATAAATACTGGCGGCTCCGCCGTCGTCTATCTCACTTACCTTGGGGGTAGCGATATCGACCAGCCCAACGCGATTGCGGTCGATGCCGCGGGCGCGGTTTACGTCGCGGGCATGACCGCCTCGACCGACTTCCCTTCCGGAGGAACTCCGGTGCAGGCGGCGCTGGGCGGCACCACCGACGCTTTCGTTGCCAAGATCCACGCCGGAGGCACGGCGCTTGACTACAGCACATATCTCGGCGGCAGCGGCAACGACGCCGCATTCGGGCTGACTCTCGATCCCAGCAAGAACGCCTACGTTACCGGAATGACCGCGTCTTCGCGACTTCCCCAGCACCAATGGTGTTTCCGCCACTCTGACCGGAACCAGTGACGCTTTCGTCACTGAACTGGCCGCCTCTGGTTCGAGCTTCGTCTTCTCCACTTACCTGGGCGGCGACAGCGACGAAGATGCGCTTGGCGGAGGCATTGCTCTCGATAGCGCCGGCCATATCTACGTCACCGGCGACACCGACTCGGCCACTGGATTCCCGCTGACCACGGCCTCTCAGGGCACCTACGGCGGCGGCCCAACCGATGCTTTCGTCGCCAAGTACACCCAGGACACCGCAGCCCTCACCGTCACCACTGCCGGGGCGGGAACCGGCGCCGTCACCAGCGCTCCTGCTGGAATCTCTTGCCCGGGGACGTGCTCAGCGAGTTTCAACGTCGCTACCGCGGTCGCGCTCACCGCCACACCCGCGGCCGGTTCCAATTTCGCGGGATGGAGCGGCGCTTGCTCCGGCGCGGGCGCATGCAATGTCGTAGTGAATGCAGCGACTGCTGTAACCGCAACCTTTAACGTCATGAATTTCCAGATTGCCGCATCCGCTCTCTCGCCGGCAACCGTAAGCGCTGGAAGCTCCGGCACCTCAACCATCACACTCACTTCCGTCAACGGCTTCAGCAGCGCCGTGGCTCTCGCCTGCTCCGGGCTGCCCACAGGGGCGGCCTGCAGTTTCAGTCCGGCTTCGGTCACCCCCAGCGTCGGCGGCGCAACCTCCACCCTGACCATCAGCACTACTTCCGCTACCCCGGTTGGAACTTCCTCCGTGACCGTCACCGGCACATCCGGCTCTCTCTCTCATAGCGCCACGGTCAGTCTCGACGTTTCAGCCGCGCCGCCCACTCCGGACTTTGATATTTCAGCCTCGGCAATCATGCCGTCCCCGGTCAATGCCGGCGGCATCGGCAGTTCCACCATCACCGTGACCCCGGTTGGGGCATTCACTGATGATGTGACCCTTGCCTGCGGAGGCGCTCCGCAGTTGGCCACCTGTGCCCTGAGTCCCACGACCATTACCGGAGGCTCCGGGACCGCGACTTTGACGATCACCACCACTCCAGCGCGCGCCGGCCTGACCACTCCGTCCGACCATCGTTGGGGCTTTTGGTACGCCAGTTTGCTGCCAATAGGAGGATTCCTGCTGGTAGGGCTCGGCTCCGTCTCTTCCGGGAACAAGAAACGGAGATGGCTCTCGCTGTTCCTTCTCGGCGGTGTTCTGACCGGAGTATTGTTGCTGGCTTCCTGCGGAAACAACAACACTTTCATGAGCGGCACACCCACCGGGCGGTACACCATCACCGTCACCGGGACGTCCGGTTCCCTTTCCCACAACACAACCGTCACCTTGGCGGTGCGCTGATCACTTAGATCTGGCACTTATCTGGCGTGACAAGGCCGGCTTCCAAGGCCGGCCTTTGTCATGTACGTTGCGCGCCTATGCGGGATGCACCTGGCGTCTACTTACCTATTCCCGATGACTTGAGTAATAAGTAACAGTGCTGTTCGTGCATTCCTGGAGCAGCAATAGGCATTAACATTTTGCTTCACCCCTGATGAGCCCCTCCGTCGATCCCGGTTTAGGCAGATCCATCGGCCGCTACCAGCTCCTCTCCGAGCTCGGAAGAGGAGCCATGGGAGTGGTGTACCGGGCCCGCGATCCGCAAATCGACCGCATGGTCGCGGTCAAGACAATCTCGATCATTGATGAAGACGGTGGAGACGAGCCTGATTTCAGAGAACGGTTCTTTCAGGAAGCCCGCGCCGCCGGACGTCTGGCTCACCCCGGCATCGTGACCATCTTCGATGTCGGCCAGGAAGAAGACACCCGCACTCCATTCATCGTGATGGAGTACGTTCGCGGCTGTTCCCTGAGCGATCTGGTGCGGGGAGAGAGCCGCCGGCTGCCTCTAGGGGCGGCGCTGCAACTGGTGCAGTCGGTAGCGGAGGCGCTGCACTACGCTCACAGCCAGGGAGTGGTCCATCGCGACATCAAACCTGCGAACATTCTCATCTCGGAACAAGGTCACGCCAAGATCGCAGATTTTGGCGTAGCCAAGCTGAACCAGTCGCATCTGACGCTGCCGGCCCGCATCATGGGCAGCCCTGCCTTCATGTCTCCCGAGCAGCTCAATGGAGAACAGGTAGATGCGCGCGCCGACTTGTTTTCGCTCACCGTGGTGCTCTATACGATTCTGGCGGGATACCGGCCATTCCAGGGAAACAGTACGGCAACGGTTTGCTACAAGCTGGTGAACAGTGAGCCGGTTCCGCTCTCATCGATTGTGGTGGAGTACCCGGCGAAACTGGATGAGATTCTGGCCCGCGGGATGGCAAAGAACCCCGAGCAGCGCTACCAGAGCGGGCTGGAGCTGGCGGCTGCGATCCAGGAATTGCGCGAAGAGCAGGACTTCGAAGAAGACGCCTCGATCATTCTGTCCAGGATGGTGCAGGCTGTGACCGCACAAGCGGCCAAGTCATCCGCGGAGTCGGCATTCTCCGGTGCACGGAGCGTTCCGGCGCGGCCGGCGGCGCCACGGCCCGAACGTCCTTCGATCTCAGGTCCGTCAGGGCCGGCTTTGGCGCCACACCATCTGGTGATTTCAAGAAGCTGGGTCCGGGCTGCGGGCCTGCTATCAGCCGGCGCACTGCTTGCTACTTCGGTCTATTTGTTTCAGTCCCATCGCAGCCATGCTGAACCGTCCAAAGCCGCCTTGAATTCCGGCCAACCGCTTGCGCAACCACGGGCTGGGACCGCTTCAGTGGCAGGTGCTCCCGCCGACAACAAGATGCTGCAGATCATGAAAGACGCCGAAGGGGAGACTACACAAGCTGCTCCATCAAGCACCGCACAGAACGCAGAGGCAGCATCGGCCCCGGTCGCTCCACCGAAGCCCAGAAAGGCCGTTGCCCATGGGTCGCTGCCATCAAGGAAGTCGGAAGCGGACGGCGATCAAGGTGTACTCGTTGTGCATTCGATCGCTCCGGGATCGATGGGGATTGACATCGAACATCCCTTCGCTGAAGCGGAGGCTTCGGTATGGATTGACGACCGCCTGGTGTTCAGCAAGGAACTGCACGGAGAAAGCCGGCGTAAACTTCTGCTCTTCCGCCAGGTGAAGGGGGAGGTTTCGGAGAAGATCAGCGTGCTACCGGGAAAGCACCAGGTGAAAGTCCGCATCCAGTCGGCGGAAGATCACTACGATGAATCCCGAACGACTTCGCAGAGCTTCGCGCCGGGCACCTTGAAGACTCTCGACATCAAATGTGACAAGCGGCACAACCGCCTGGAAGTCGAAGTCCGCTGACGTGAACATCGTCTCCCGACCACCCGCCTTCTCGTCTCTACAACCCTCTGCGCACGAAAAAACGGCAGCCTCAAATGGCTGCCGTTAAGTTGAAGCGCTTTGTTCAGTGCTAGAAGCGAATGTTCGGTCCAAAGCTGATTCGCACATTGTTGTGCGCGCCGTTGGCGATGTAGATCAGGTCGCCGGCTTCCAGCCGCAAGCCGAACGGTCCCCAGAAGCCCTCAATACCCACTCCCGGATACGCCGCAAACCTGGTGTTGGTCGTGGCAATATTGTTGACCGCGTCGGTCGCGCCCGCTGAAACGCTGGCGTTGGAATTGGTGAAATTGATGAACCCCACTTTTCCGGTGACAAAGGCACGGAATGCGCTGGAGGTTCCCACCTGGAACTTAGGCCCGAACAATCCCGTCAACGGACGCAGCCCGCTGCGTACCAGCGTGACTGTCCCGCCGGTGGAGGTCGTGGCCGTGTAGGAGCGTTCGAAGTCGTAGCTCATTTCCGCTTCCAGCAGGACATTGTGGTTCATGTTGAACCCGACGCGCCCGCCGGCTCCCACGAAGTTGATATTCGGAGTGGTGGGATAGAACCGCATATATTCCGCGAATACTCCCACTTCGCCATGGTCATAGTCCTGGGCCATCAGCATGGACGGCAAAGCAAGACAAAACCCCAGAACGGAAAACAGTAGAAGACGTTTCATTGAGTTACTTTCTCCTTAAATTTTGCAGGCGCTCTGAAAAGCTCCACTTGGGGCAAATCAAATCGCGCCCGCACGGAACCTCAATTCCGCTTTGGATGCCGGGGCCCCTAGGTGGGTTGGTAAAGTGGATAACGCGCGAGACAGAACGTAAGGCATCCGTAAACACCTGTACGAAGTCCGGGAGAAGGGGGCAGCGCCCCCTAGACCGGGCATTCGCAGATGAATACCTGCAACGCTTTTTGCGTTTTTGTACGTCCGGAAGCGGACGCTTTTTACCGCGTGCGGCAACTAATCAATTAAGCTTCGAAGCGGTCTTCTGCACAGACTCTCTCGGCGTCATGGAGACAACAACGTAATCGCGTTCCTTATCGTCCATGTCTTCCACCCGAAGTTTCATCTTGTCTTTGTCCAGCCGGAATTGCGCTCTCTCGCCTACAGGCAGAAGTACCGGATGCTTCTCATCCTTTGGACGGATGTGGTAGATCACATGCTCGCTCTCCAGGATGTATTCCTGGCAGAGCAGGGCGTGCGTCTTCTTATGGGCCGAGTCGGTACCGAGCAATTCTCCCGTCAGGCTCTTGCCGCTATTCTCGTCGTAGCCGCAGTCTGCAGAATCCATCTGCAGCAGGACGCCGCTCTCATACCGCTTCGGTTCTTTGGCCTGCGCTGCGCCGACTGTCATGCTCCCCAATACCAGTACCAGCGCGCAATTTTTCAATCGCATTGAATTCTCCTTTCCGGCATGGCAGTCGCCGGACAGACGTGTGTCGAGCAGGCATTCTCCATCGGATTTCTGGGCTGTGAAAGTCACGGGTGTAAGTGGTCCGGCGTAATCGGGATTTCAGGGTATAGCCCGTAAGCCCGCTCTGTGCGTGGGTTTACGACTGCTTTGCGGATTGCTAAGGTGCGCGGTTTTCTCGGGTCTGCTATCTTCTTTTGTTTGCTGGTGTTGTGAATGCCTAGAATCTGCCAGAAATGAGACCTCGATGCCGGCAGTAGCGCGCCCCGAACCTTCCCGCCTCTATCGATGGATCGTGCTCATCTTCATCTCCCTGGCAATGTTTGGGAACTACTATGTGTACGACTGCATAGCTCCCATCGCTGATCTGCTGGCCAAGCAGCTCGGCTTCTCTGACGCGAACATCGGGCTGCTTCAGGCCATCTACAGCATTCCCAATGTATTCATGGTTCTGCTGGGCGGCTACATCGTGGATCGCATCGGCACCCGCAAAGCCATCCTCATCTTCGCAACCATCTGCTTCATTGGCTCGGTTGTGACTGTGCTTTCCGGCACCCTTGCCGTAATGGCCACCGGCCGCCTGATCTTTGGACTGGGGGCCGAGTCGCTGATCGTGGGCATTACCACCGCGGTAGCGAAGTGGTTTCGCGGTAAGGAGTTGAGTTTTGCATTCGGCATGAACCTGATGATTGCCCGCTTCGGAACCTGGCTGGCGCAGAATTCACCCAGTTGGGCGCATTCCGCCTACGACAACTGGCGTAACCCGCTGCTGATTTCGATCGTATTCGCGGCCATTTGCGTGATGGGAGCCATCGCCTACTGGATGATGGAAGCCTATGCGGACAAGCATTTTGCGCTCCCGCAACAGGGCTCAACCGACAAAGTAGTCTTCAGCGATATCTGGAATTTTGGAGTTTCCTACTGGTATGTGGTGGCGCTCTGCATCGTGTTTTACTCCGCCATCTTTCCGTTTGAGACCTTCGCGATCAAGTTCTTCATCGAGGCGCATGGCACCAGCCGCGCACTGGGCGGTTTTCTGGTCAGCATCCTGACCGCTTTCACCATGTTCGGCACCCCGCTATTCGGCCTGTTTGCCGATAAAGTGGGCAAACGGGCGCTTTTGATGATGTTCGGTTCGGTGCTGCTGATCCCGGTCTATCTGATGATGGCCTATACCCAGGTCAGCCTCTACGTTCCTATGGCCATGATGGGAGTGGCGTTCTCGCTGATTCCGGCTATCATGTGGCCCTCGGTGGCCTATATCGTGGAACAGAACAAGCTGGGAACGGCTTATGGCCTGATGACCATGATCCAAAACATCGGCCTGGCGGGGTTTAACCTGTTGATTGGATGGGCCAATGACCACAGCCATGCCAGCGCCGCACACCCATCCGGCTATCGCATGGGAATGTGGATTTTCTCGATTTTGGGCTTTCTCGGCGTAGTATTTTCGTTTCTTTTGCGGAAGAGAGAAACTGGCCCCCATGGTCACGGGTTAGAGACCATTACGACAGCTTCTGGCAGCGCCTGAAGGGGGTCCGCCATTGGGTTCCCGGGTTCTGGCCGGTTGACTGCATTTGGCCTCACCCGGTAGGCTCGAAAGGTAGTGACAACATCTTGGGAGCTAGAGCAGCAAGCCTAACAATCGCAATCACTTCCCTAGCGGGACTGAGTACTGCGGAGAAGTCTTCAGGCTCCGCAACCAGTACAACGAAAAGAGACTTACGCCGCATCAGACCTAATGACGCGGCCCAAAAAGGCGAGTTGGCGACCGCGCGAAAATTACAGGGCAACAACGGGCTTAGCGAAGCAGAGGCGATTGAGCGCGCCAAACAAGGGGACGCTGAGGCGTTCGAGGCGCTCTACCATCTGCACAAGCGGCGAGTGTATTCATTGTGTCTGCGCATGACGGCCAATACGGCGCAAGCCGAGGACCTTACCCAGGAAGCCTTCCTGCAGTTGTTTCGAAAGATTGGCACCTTCCGCGGAGAATCCGCATTCTCCACCTGGCTGCATCGCATGGCGGTAAACGTTGTCCTGATGCAGCTCCGCAAGAAGGGGCTGCAGGTGGTTCCGCTCGAAGACACGGTCGAAACCGAGGAGGAAACTCCTCGCAAGGAACTGGGCGGGGACGACCTGGTTCTCGAGGGTTCGGTGGACCGGCTTCAGTTGCAGCGGGCGGTAGAATCGCTTCCGCCCGGGTATCGCACGATTTTCGTGCTGCACGATGTAGAGGGATTTGAGCATAATGAAATCGCCGGCATAGTGGGATGTTCGATCGGTAATAGCAAGTCGCAATTACATAAAGCAAGACTGAAACTGCGGGACCTCCTGAAAACGAGCAGAGCCGAAAAGGCCAGAAAGCCGTAATACGGAGGCAGAATGACGATATCGGGGAGAGAGGTACATGACGTGCTCAGAGTTTCAGAAAGACCTGCCTGATTCGATGGACCGAGGCCGGTCGGAACCGCAGCAGACGCACTTGAACTCCTGTTCGGAGTGCTCGGCTCTGGTTTCAGATCTGGACTTCATTTCGCGTCAGGCGCAAATTCTGCGTTCTTCCACAGAACCCAGCCCGGCAGTATGGAATTCCATTGAAATTGCTTTGCGGCAGGAGGGCCTTATCCGGCCCTCCTCGCGCGAAGCGATTGCCGTCGTGCCTTCGCGGGCCTGGAAATCCCGCTGGAACTTCAGATGGCTGGTGCCGGTCGCTGCCGCGGTCGTCATCGCTAGCGGCGTGGTGCTGTACCAGCAGGTTCCCAATCATTCCCAAATGGCAAACCAGGCAGAACCTGCCTCAGGACCCGAGATTGCCACTACAGCCACTCGCCAGATTGCCCCGGTTCGAGTCACTTCCGCCGCGGGGATTACTGGCGAAGGAGATGACAACCAGCTGTTGCAGCTGGTTTCAACCCGGGCTCCGGCCATGCGCTCTGCCTACGAGGCTGACTTGAAAAATGTGAATGCTTACATTCGGGATGCGGAAGAGTCGGCGCAGAATAATCCGAATGATGATGAAGTCCAGCAATCGCTGATGGACGCCTACGAACAGCGCGCCATGGTGTACGAGATGGCTGAGGATCGTTCTTTGCCGTAAACAGAAGTTCAGCTTGCGGGCTGGCAGCCGCAGGCGTTGGGGAGAGAGTCATATGGAAAGCAGTCAGCGCGTGGCGAGGATGACCGGTCTGGTAGTTCTTGCGGCGGTCACCATTGCCGGGGCGGAAACCCACAAAGAGTACCGTTTCACCGTCCTGCCTCACGCCAGCATCTCGATCGTGAACCAGTACGGCGCGGTCTCCGTAAAACCTTCCCTCGGCCACCAGGTCATCGTCACGGCTGTGCTGCAATCCAACGTCGAAGTGGACCACACTCAGATTGGGAACCGGGTGGACTTGGTTTCGCACGTTCTGCCCGATGCCACTCCGGAGACGGGCCGCGTAGATTACGAAGTGCAGGCTCCGCCCGATGCCAGCATCAACCTGCGTTCCAGCACCGGACCTTTGCACGCCGAAAAATTGCATGGTGACCTCACCATTGAAGGCACAACCGCGATTGTCGATGTGCGCGACGTCAGCGATGCCCACGTACACGTCAAGACGTTGAACGGCCCGGTCACTTTAACCAACATTCGGGACGGCCACGTCGAGATCACCTCCATCAGCGGCGACGTGTCTCTGAATGAAGTCACCGGAACTCTGGTGCAGGTCAATTCCACCAGCGGCAAAATCTCCTACGATGGCGATTTCGGTACCGGCGGGCGATATACCCTCACTAGCCATACCGGCGACATCGAAGCCATCGCTCCCGCGACCGCGTCGATCGACGTTCAGGCGCGTTCGGTGAAGGGTGCAGTGGAGAATGACTTTGGACTGCGCCCCGAGCACACCAGCTTCGTGAGCAAGGTAGGGAGTGCCTTTGCAGGCACGGTCGGCAAGGCCGCATCTTCAGTTAAGTTGTTTTCTTTCAGTGGTAAAATCCACCTCAAGAAGCGCTGATCAATCTAAACAGCGCATCCCAGTAACCCCGGCAATCCGGATTTCATGAGAAGCAAAGCGGAGCCCCCCTCTGAGCCCCGAGAGCCCCTGCCTGAGTGCCGCCAGGGAGCTGGTGCCGTGATCCTGGTGGGCTTCATGGGAGCAGGCAAGACCAGTGTGGGACGCGAACTGGCCGAGCGCCTGGGCTGCTCCTTTGCCGACCTCGATGAGCACATCCAGGCCCGGGAACAGCGCAGCATCGAGGAGATTTTCCGCGACTCTGGAGAAGCAGGATTCCGCTGCGCCGAGCACGCGGCGTTACGCGCGCTGCTGCAAGAATCCGATGCAGGCGAACGGGTGCTTGCACTGGGAGGCGGGGCCTTTGTCCAGCCCCGGAATGCCGACCTTCTGCGCCAAACTGGGGCGCGGACCGTTTTTCTGGATGCCCCGGTGGAGGAGTTGTTCCGTCGCTGCGCGGAGCAGGACCTGGAACGTCCTCTGCATCGTGATCTCGAACAGTTTCGCAAGCTTTACGAGGAGCGCCGCCCCAGCTACAGGACGGCCCAGTTACGCGTTGATACGCATCACAAGCAGGTCTCGCAAGTAGCCGATGACGTAATCACCGCTCTTCGTCTTACTCTGCACACCCGGAAGGAACAGTGAATCGGGCATGAAAAAGCTGATGATGTTGGCGCTGCTGGGGTTAACGGTTTTCGTACCCGGCTCAATCTTCGCGGGTGGAAAAGCTGCCGGGGGGGATGTGGATTCCGGTTCATTCGGGGTCTTTGTCAACGCCCGGAGAGTCGCAACCGAAACCTTTTCGGTCCACCAGAATTCGGACGGGGTCAGCACCATCTCGTCACAAATCCGGCAGGAGGATGCCAGCACCGCCTCCCAGAGTTCTGAACTTCAGATCACCTCGGGAGGAGCGCTGGTCCGCTATCAGTGGCACGAACTTGCGCCCGGGAAGACAGAGCTGGTGGTGGTTCCCAACAACGAGTTTCTGCTGGAGCGAGTCACTGACAATCCGGGAGACAAGCCGGCCGAGCAACCGTTCTTGATGCCGAACACATCTGTCGTCCTTGACAACAATTCATTTGTGCAACGCGAGGTGCTGGCCTGGCGGTATCTGGCCTCCAGTTGCTCCACCGAGAGCGGTCAGATGAAGTGTACGGCGGCGCAATTCGGCGCCATCATTCCGCAGGAGAGGATTTCGACCCGCGTCAACATTCATCCCACGGGAATGGAGAAGGTCTCCATCCGCGGCGCCGATCAAAACCTGCTTCACCTCAAAATGAAGATGGACGATGCCGACTGGAACTTCTGGCTTGATCCGCAGAACCACTACAAGTTGATGCGGCTCACCAAAGACGGCGAGAATACCGAGATCGTTCGCGATTAGAATTATGGCGTCGCGGTGCAGCCGCGGGCCGGGAGCATGGATTGGTCCTGATTGATGGCCGTACCGTCCGCGTTCTTCTGACCGCACTGCTCTTCGTAGTAGTGCTGGGATTTCTCTACACCGCCCGCCATACCCTGATCGCTTTTCTGTTTGCCATCTTTTTCGCTTATCTTGTTTATCCCGCGGTTTCGTACCTGGAAAAATGGACTCACGGCCGCGGGCGGTCGATCGCCGTCATCTACTTCCTGATTGCGGTAGCCCTGTTCGCCATCTTCTTTTCCGTGGGCCCCCAGATCGGCGATGAGGCGCGGCACCTGGGTGAATCCCTGCCTCCCTTGGTGAGAGAGATTAGTTCCGGACAAATCGCCGAGCGTATCGGCACGCGGCATGGCTGGAGCTCCGAAACCATACAGCAGGCAAAAAAGTTCCTCACCGATCACCAAGGCGAACTAGCGGACATGGTGCAGAAGGTCGGGCTCTGGGTGGCCGACGTCGCCAAACAATCCTGGCTGCTGGTTGTGGTTCCAATTCTTGCGGCATTTTTCCTTAAGGATGCCGATATGTTCGGGCAGCTGCTTTTGTCTCTTCCCCCGCGTCGGCGGCAGCGCGAATTCATGGCCGGGGTTGTGGATGATCTGAACCAGATGCTCGCCCAGTTCATTCGCGCCCAGTTAATTCTGGCGGCCCTGTCGGCGGTGGTGTACACCACCTTCCTGGGAATCGCCGGAGTGCCCTATGCTTTGGTTCTGGGGACCGCCGGCGGCTTGCTTGAATTCATCCCGGTGTTGGGACCTCTGGTCGCAGCGGCCAGCATTCTCGGCATTTCCATTCTGATGGGTTATCACCATTGGCTGGTGCTCCTGGTATTTCTTCTGGTCTGGCGGATGCTGCAGGACTATGTGATTTCGCCACGGATCATGGCATCCAACCTCGAGCTTCATCCGCTGGCGGCGCTGTTCGGCATTCTGGCCGGAGGCGAGATCGCCGGCGTGCTGGGAGTCTATCTTTCCATTCCGGTGATGGCGAGCCTTCGCATCGTCTGGCGTCGCTGGCGCATGTACGCGGAAAAGCAAGGCTCCGAAGCGCTGCAGGATGTCCCCGTCGCGTCTGACTGAGTTTAGGGTCTGGCTTCGCTCATACACGCTGTCGCGAATGAAGGAACTCACATCTAAGTTGTGGGCAGGGTCTGCGCACAGGCTTTTGAAGTACTGACACTACATTTCAGATATGGCGACCGGTCACCGATCCGAAATTCTGTTCACCATCGCGATATTGCTCGCGTTGGCGGTTGCCTATATTACCCGCCACGTGTTGCTGATTGTGTACGTGAGCGCCCTGATGGCCGTAGTGATCATGCCGTTTATCACCAAGGTGCAGCAGCTGCACATCGGAAGGTGGCATCCCGGCCGTGGCACCGCCATCACCGTTATCGGTATTCTGCTGCTGGGAACCGGAGTTGTTGCATGCATTTTCGCGCTACCGCCGATTTTCAGCGACGTGCAGCAGTTGGCCAGTGAACTTCCCCAGAAAGTTGACCGCGCCCAGGAATTTCTTCAGCGTTTCCCTATATTGGATTCGCTCTCTGCCGACGCATGGCAGCGCTACGCCGGTACTGCCGCCAAGGGGCTGGTGAGAATATTCCCCAGCGTCGCCGCCGCCATTGCGACATTCTTCAGCCTGGTGATCCTCACGGCGTACTTTGTGGTGGATGGAGAGCGGGCCGTCCGCTGGGTTACGGCGCTGTTTCCTCCCCATACGGGCCAGCGCCTGCAGCACACTTTATTCAAAGCCAAGGATCGCCTGCGTGCCTGGCTTACCGGCCAGTTACTGCTGATGCTGATCCTGGGGTTGCTCAGCGAACTTACTTACGGGCTGCTGCACGTGCGCTACTTCACGATTCTCGCGGTCTTCACCGGCCTGGCCAACATCGTTCCAATTGTCGGACCGATCATTTCGATCGCGCTCGCGGCGACGGTGGCGGCTTTCGATTCCTGGCTGAAGATGGCGGGAGTACTGGCCTTTTATGCCGTATACCAGCAATTGGAAAACGCCTTTCTCACCCCGCGCATTATGAAAGAAACGGTCGGATTGCCTTCGCTGGCGGTGGTGGTTGCGCTCGCTATCGGAGGAACTCTCGCCGGGATTCTGGGAGCACTGGTGGCCGTGCCTTCCGCCGCCATCGTCGCCGTGCTCGCCGAGGAATACCTCATCAAACCCCACAAGATGGAGCGTGAAGCGGTAAAGGCGATTCGCTGAATCTAAAAAGCAGCTAATACTTATGCGGCTGCGGCAAGCGTTAACCCATCGTCCGCTGATGTAAAATTTGAATCACAATATGTCGAACAAAATTCCTGTTGGAATTCTTGGTGCCACCGGCATCGTGGGGCAGCGGTTTGTTCAGATGCTGGAGCATCACCCGTGGTTTGAAGTGGGCTGGCTGGCCGCTTCCGATCGATCTGAAGGCCGTCCCTATGGCGAAGCGGCGCGCTGGCGGCTGAAGACCACCATTCCGGAGTCTGTGGCCAGAATGACAGTCGCGCCCGCCACCCCGCAAGGCGCGCCGAAAATCATCTTTGCCGCGCTCGACGCTTCGATTGCCGCCGAACTGGAGCCTCGATTCGCTGAGGCGGGATGCGCCGTGGTTTCGAACTCCAGCGCGCTTCGCATGCAGAAAGATGTGCCGCTGGTCATCCCGGAAATTAATCCCGATCACGTCAAGCTGCTGGAGTGCCAGGCGTGGCGGCGAAAGTCCGGCGGATTTGTGGTCACCAATCCAAATTGCTCTGCCATTGGCCTGGTGATGGCGCTGGGTCCGCTGGAAAAGGCCTTTGGGCTGGAAACAGTGATGGCGGTCACGATGCAGGCGGTAAGTGGCGCGGGATACCCGGGCGTGGCCTCGCTCGACATTCTGGGCAATGTCATCCCATATATCGCCAAAGAAGAAGAAAAGATGGAAGAGGAGACTCTCAAGCTGCTGGGCAGTCTCAACGGGGCGGCCATCGTGCCGGGAGGATTCGGAATGAGCGCGCACTGCAATCGTGTGGCAGTCGAAGACGGCCACACCGAAGCGGTTTCCGTCAAACTGAAGAACAAAGCCTCCGCGGAGGAGATTACCGCGGCCTGGAACGAGTTCCGCAGCCTGCCGCAGGAACTGAAGCTGCCCACCGCGCCGGAACAACCGGTCCGCTATACCGGTTCGCCAGATCGTCCACAACCTCGGTTCGATGCCGATGCGGGAAAGGGCATGACTGCTACGGTTGGCCGGTTGCGCCCGTGCAGCGTGCTGGACTGGAAATTCACCGTGCTCTCGCATAACACCATCCGTGGCGCTGCGGGTGCCGCGCTGCTCAATGCTGAACTGCTCAAGGCGCAGGGATATCTGGGGTGACGGATGGAGCTGATGCAGATCGGGCCGGCGCTGTCCCGCTAGTAGTGGGTAGAGAGTGGAGCTTCGCTCCCAGGGGCGGCCGATGATCGTGATGAAATTTGGCGGCACCTCGGTGCAGGATGCCAAGGCGATCGACCGCGTCGCCTGATATGTCAAAGAACGGCTGCCCCAGCGGCCGGTGGTCGTGGTCAGCGCCATGGCGAAAGTGACCGACCAATTGCTCGCCATGGCGCGGGCGGCCGGCGCCGGGGACCGCAAGACCGCGCTCAAACTCTGCCGCAGCCTGCGGGAGCGCCACTACGACACCGCGGGAGAACTGCTGGGCACCGGCCTTGTTCACCCAATTCCATGCGGAGCTCGGGGGCGAATTCGAAGCATCTGGAAGAACTGCTGCGCGGCATTGCAGCCGTTGGCGAACTGACGCCGCGGACTACCGACCATGTGGCCGCCTACGGAGAAATGCTCTCCAGCAAGATCGTGGCAGCGGCTTTTGACGGCCACGAATTTGCACTCCGCGCATGTAGATTCGCGCGAGTGCATCGTCACCGACGGCACTCACACCAGGGCCGCGCCGCAGTTCGCGGAAACCAATGCAGCGGCTGCGCAGCAAGGTCGCAGCCCCTGGTGGAGAACAGGCAGCGTGCCGGTGATGGGCGGCTTCATTGGCGCCACCAAAGCCGGAGTAACCACCACCATCGGGCGCGGCGGATCCGACTTTTCCGCGGCCATTGTGGGAGCGGGGCTGAATGCCGAGCGCATCGAAATCTGGACCGACGTCGACGGCATGATGACCACCGACCCGAACCTCTGCCCCGACGCCCAGCGCATCAAAGTCATCAGCTTCGAAGAAGCCGCCGAGCTGGCCTATTTCGGCGCCAAGGTGCTGCACCCCGCCACGGTGCTCCCGGCAGTGCAGAAAAATATTCCTGTGTACATTCTGAACTCGCAGAATCCTGCATGCGAAGGCACGCGCATCACCGCCATGGCCCCGCAGTCACAAAACTCCTTCAAAGCCATCGCGGCCAAGAAGCGCATTACGATTATCGACATCGCGGCGCCGCGCATGTTGCTGGCCCACGGTTTTCTGAAGATGATTTTCGAAGCCTTCGACCGCCATCGTATTCCGGTGGACGTGGTTTCCACCTCTGAGGTCAGCATTTCGCTGACCGTGGATTCCAACGAGTCGATTCCCGCGTTAGCCGCCGATCTTGCCAAGCTGGCTGACGTAAAATACGAGGGCCGCAAAGCCATCGTCTGCCTGGTAGGAGAAAACTTGCGCGAGACTCCCGGCATTGCCGCGCGGATTTTTACGGAGCTGCGGATATCAACATGCGCATGATTTCCCAGGGCGCTTCGGAGATCAATCTCACGTTTGTGATCGAGGAAGATGCGGTACCGGACGTGGTCCGGCGGCTGCATTCGACGTTCTTCTCGGAGCTGGATCCGGAGGTTTTCGCTGACAGCTGATGACTTGCTCATTCTGGGCCGGGGAAAAACAGGCTCGCTGGTGGCGGAGGTCGCCCGCGAGCGGGGGCACCACGTTCGCACGCTCGGCAGCAGCGGATAATCCTCACGCCGCGGCGCTCACCCCGGACACTCTCAAAGCCATTGATGTCAGTCATTGATTTCACTACTCCGGTGACGGTGCTGGAGAACATCGAGGCCTGCGCGCGATCCGGCAGAAACATGGTCATCGGCACCTCTGGTTGGTATGCCGAACTGCCGGGCGTCAGAAAGATGGTGGAAGCCTGCGGCATCGGCTTTCTCTACGCGGCCAACTTCTCGGTGGGAGTGAACATATTTTTCGAAACCGCGAAAACAGCGGCCGCAGCCCTCGGTCACGGCTACTTCGGGCCAAATTTTCGAGCGCCATCATGCCCACAAAAAAGACGCTCCTTCGGGAACCGCGATCGCGTTGGAGGGTGATATTCAGCAGGTCTCCGGCACCGAACTGGAGATCACGTCATTTCGTGAGGGCGAAGTGGTCGGCATGCACGAGGTAATTTTCGACTCGCCCAACGACACCATCTATCTTTGCCACGATGCCAAATCACGGAGAGGCTTCGCCGAAGGCGCGGTCCGCGCAGCGGAATGGGTCGCCGGGAAAAAAGGCTTCTTCGACTTCAAAGACGTCTGGCGGGAGCTGTAGCTGTCCAGCCGTTCGTCGTCGCCGAACAAGTGGACGCGGATTTTTCAACCTTCCCGGTTCGCGCTATCTTATTGACATGCATTTCCGTGGTTGCGGCACCGCATTAGTTACTCCGTTTCATCAGGATGGCTCCATCGACGAGCCGGCCCTGCGCAATCTGGTGGCATGGCAGATCGACTCCGGCATTGATTTTCTGGTCCCCTGCGGCACGACGGGCGAAACTCCGACGCTCACTCGTGACGAGTGGCTGCACGTCATCGACGTCACCATCGAAGTAGCTGCCGGACGCGTTCCCATCGTCGCCGGAGCCAGTTCGAATTCGACCGATCACGCGGTCAGCAAAGCCAAAGAAATTGCCGGCCGGCTGGGCGTGAACGGAATTCTCACTTCCAGTCCTTACTACAACAAGCCCACGCAGGAAGGCCAGTACCGCCATTTCCGCGCGATTGCTGAAGCCGCGGGCGACAAGCCGGTGATTCTCTACAACGTTCCGGCCGTACAGGAGCGAACATCGATCCCGGGACGGTTGTACGGCTGACTGACTGCCAAACATCGTAGCCATCAAAGAGGCCAGCGGCAATCTCAATAACATGCTGGAGCTGTGCAACGCAGTGCCGGAGAGTTTCACGGTTCTCTCGGGAGATGATGCGGTCACCCTGATGCTGATCGCCCTGGGAGGAGCGGGCGTGATCTCGGTGGCAGCCAACGAGATTCCGCGCGAAATGGCCGAGTTGACACGGGCCGCACTCAACCATGACTGGGAGACGGCCCGCCGCATTCATCGCAAATATCTGCCGCTCATGCAGGCCAATTTCATCGAGTCGAATCCCATGCCGGTGAAAGCGGTGCTGGCGATGATGGGACGGATCGAAGAGGCGTACCGGTTACCGCATGGTTCCGATGCGGCGCGATACCCGCTCCAAGCTGCAAAAGATCGCGACCGAAGCCGGTCTGGTGGCGAAGCCTGCAGCCGCCACTCCAGACACGGTCGAGTTCTATATCTACGAAAACTGGCTGGCTGGGCCGCACAAGATCGTCCTGCACCGATCCTCGTGCGGGCAATGCAACCATGGAAAAGGCCGGCCCGCCGGCCACGACCCCAACCACGCGCGCTGGCATGGACCCTATGCCACGCTGTCGGAGGCCCGCAGCATCTCTCAGAACATGCCGGGTGTTTTGATTCGGAGCGAATGCAAGTGCATCTGAGAGATTGGCGATGTGCGATTGCCGATTGGGTGCCGGAAAGGAGGCGACTATGGCAGCACAGCAGCTGATAACGAACGACGCTATCCGCAGCGGGATCGTCCGCTTCTCGGAGGCCGAGGCTGCCATTCCAGGGCCTCCGGGCGCGCACGCTCTCAGCTTTCTCGAGCGAGGCACGCTCAACGTGAAGCTGTCGCTTCCAGTGAACCCCAACCGGCAAAGTCCGCATACCCAGGATGAACTCTACGTGATCGCGCGAGGCCGTGGCGTCCTGTATCACGATGGCAAGCGCGACAGCTTTCAGACCGGCGATCTCATGTTCATCGCCGCCGGAACCGAGCATTGGTTCGAGGACTTCAGCGACGATCTTGCCGTCTGGGTCATCTTCTATGGCCCCGACGCGGGCGAGATTCCGGCGTAGTCTTGCCGCTCGCACCTGGCAAGTAACGCGCCGACCCTTGACCAACTTTCATCACGGTCAAGTGTCATTCGCTATACTTCCCTTCCGTGGACTCTCTTCAATCAGAAATTGAGCGGCTCTCGTCGCTCGAGCAGTTAGAGCGCAAGGCTGCGCTTGCCATCTTTTTGCAGTTTCGGGATGAACTCACCGAAGGGAAAATCCGCGCTGCCGAGAAGCGCGACGGCGAGTGGCAGGTCAACGCCTGGGTGAAGCAGGGCATCCTGCTGGGCTTTCGCCTCGGCGAACTGAGCGAAATGGGATCGGCTGCGTGCCTTTCATTTGTGGACAAGGACACCTTTCCGGCACGGAAATTTGCTCTTTCTGACCAAAGTGCGCGTGGTCCCGGGCGGGTCTTCGGTGCGGACAGGGAGCTTACGTTGCGCCGTCCGTGATCTGCATGCCGCCCATGTACATCAATGTCGGCGCCTACGTGGATGAAGGCACCATGGTGGATTCCCACGCCCTGGTCGGCTCCTGCGCTCAGATCGGCAAGCGGGTCCACTTAAGCGCGGCGGCGCAGATTGGCGGAGTGCTGGAGCCGGTGAACGCTGCGCCGGTCATCATCGAAGACGATGTGCTGGTCGGCGGGAACTGCGGCGTATATGAAGGCACGCTGGTGCGCGCCGGGGCGGTGCTGGGCGCGGGAACCATCCTCACCCGATCCACGCCGCTTTACGATCTGGTGCGGGGAGAGGTTTACCGCGCGACGGCAGATCATCCCCTGCAAGTGCCGGAGAATGCGGTTGTGGTGCCGGGCTCCCGTGCAGTGAAGAAGGGCGCGGCTGCGGACTGGAATCTGTCTCTCTATACCCCGGTGATAGTGAAATACCGGGATGAAAAGACGTCGCAGAGCGTTGAACTCGAAGACTGGCTCAGATAGAACCAACTAGGAAGGCAGGGCGGGCACATTGCTCGCCGGAAGAAGGATTTGCTGGCTTTCCATCTTGCTGCGCATCTGCAGGTGCCGTTCGCGGAAGTGCGCCTGCACCCGCCGTCCCCAGGCCCGCACGAAATAATAGTTCAACGCGGCGCCGATGAGGGAACTGGCCAGCGGAATCAGCCGGCCTGACCACTTCTCGACTACCTCGGTACTCGCCTGAGCGGCGATGCGCCGGATCACTGCCGGCACGAAGCGGTTCACCACTTCCTTTTCCAGCAGTTCACGGCTGATGTCCACTCCCGCGGCGCTGGCAGCTGCGACCCAGAGGTCGGCGATTTCTTCGTCGGTGTTGTATTCGAAACCGTAGAGCAGGCTCAGCTTCTGAATCGTGCGAAGAGTGATTCCTGCAAGAATGCTGAGATCGGGGACGACGGTGATGATGCCGCCGAGGCCGAGGCCCGCTCCTTCCGCCGCCGCCACTTTCATTCCGCCGCGAATGATGCTGCCCGCAAGTTCGTCGAGCTGGCTCACTTCGACGGAGAAAACGCCATGAAAGCTGCCGATCGGCAGACCGTAGGCGGCGCGAAGCTGGAGCAAGAATCTCTGGGGATCGACTCTCACCGTCTCGTAGGCGTGGGTAAATGCGCGGCTGATGGCGGTCTCAACCCGGGTTCGGATCCACGATTTAGCTTGCCGTTCAGCCATCTTCTCCACCTTAACGCAAGCCAATCCCGAATTCCACCGGTGAACCGTGCCTTCCGTGCGGGACATCGGTCCGGCTGCGGCATTTACTGTGCTAGCATCGAAGGTTCTCCATGCCAACTGGAAAGCTCCAAATCGTACCCCTGGGCGGGCTGGGCGAGTTCGGAATGAACTGCATGGCCCTGCGCTGGGCCGATGACATTATTGTCGTCGACGCCGGCCTCATGTTCCCCGAGTCTGAACTGCTGGGCGTGGATATCGTTGTCCCCGATATTTCATACCTCACCGAAAACCGTGACAAGGTCCGCGGCATCGTTCTCACTCACGGGCACGAAGACCACATCGGGGCGCTGCCCTGGGTGCTGTCAGAGCTGAACGTGCCGGTCTGGGGCACCGAGTTCACTCTCGCCTATGTCGAAGACAAACTGGAAGAGCATGAGCTGCTCGATGACGCCGACTTGCGCGAAATCCGGCCGGGGGAGCGCTTCAAGGCAGGCATCTTCACCATTCATCCCATCCAGGTGACCCACAGCCTGGTGGACTGCGTGGCGCTGGCGATCCACACCCCCCTCGGAGTGGTCATCCATACCGGGGACTTCAAAGTTGATCCCACCCCGACCGACAACCGCCTATTCGATCTGCACGCATTCGCCGAGTACGGCAAAGACGGGGTGCTGGCACTGTTGCAGGACTCAACCAACGTAGAGCGTAAAGGCTACACTCCCAGCGAACGCGCGGTCCGGCGCAAGTTCGACGAGGTGTTCGCCAGCACGCAACGGCGGCTGTTCATCTCCTGTTTTTCGTCGTCTATCCACCGCATCAAGCTGGCGGTCGAACTAGCGTGGGAACACGGGCGCAAAGTGGCGTTCATCGGCCGCTCTATGAACAGTTCAGCCGAGATCGCCGAAGACCTGGGCTACGTGGAGATTCCGGAAGGGCTGCTGATCCATCCTGGCGAAATCAAGAATTTCGCGCCGGAGAAAGTTTGCGTCCTGATCAGCGGCACCCAGGGCGAACCCATGTCGGCGCTCTCCCGCGCCGCGGTCGACAACCACAAGCACGCCAAGATCGAAAAGAACGACACGGTAGTGCTCTCGTCGCGCATCATCCCCGGAAACGAAAAAGCCATCTACCGCATGATTGATCACCTGTTCCGCCGTGAAGCGCACGTGGTATACGACGATGGCTCGTCGCCTCCGATTCACGTGAGCGGCCATGCCAGTCAGGAAGAACTCAAGCTCATCATCAACCTGACAAAGCCGAAATATTTCATTCCGGTGCATGGCGAGTACCGCCAGATGAAACTGCACGCGGAGCTAGCCTCTTCCATGCATGGCTCGGTCGGCAACATCATGCTGATCGAGAGCGGAGATGTACTGGAAATCGATGAGCTGGGTGCGAGAAAAACCGGCAAGGTGAATGTCGGCCGCATCTGCATCGATTCCGGCTCGCGCACTGACGTGGTCGAAGACCTGATTATCAAAGACCGCCGCCACCTCAGCGCCGACGGCATCGTGCTGCCCATCATTGCCATCAATAAACTTTCCGGCCGGGTGGAATCGCAGCCGGAGATCGTGACACGGGGGTTTAATCCCGGCGAAGATGGCTTGATGTCCGGAGCGCGCCAGTTGGTGATCGAGACGCTCGCGCAATCCAGTGAAGAAGAGAAGGCGGATTACGGCGTAATCAAAGAGAAAATCCGCGCCGACCTGAAGCGCTACATTTCCAAGCAGACCCAGAAGCGGCCCCTGATCATGCCGGTAATTCTGGAAATCTGATCTGTAACCCACGCTGTTCCACTGCAATTTTCCAAACTTCCCGGATTGTTCCCCACGAACAGTTCCGATTTCAGCGCAGCCCGGCGCAGACCTTTCCGGTGATCGTGCATCCAATTTCGACGAGGATTCACGATGCGACCTTACCCTGAGTGGTTCCACATCCTGGCTTGGATTTCGCTGATCGCGGCCTTCGTGTGCGCTTTCATCATTCTGGTGGACGAAATGCGACGCTCGCAGAAGATGTGGATCATGAACCTGGTATGGCCGATTACGGCGCTGTACTGGGGACCGGTCGGTTTGTGGGCCTATTTCCGCATCGCGCGCAAGACCACCCGCGAACATCATCAGCAGAGGATGGCCAACACATCACAGCAGAAGATGGAACAGAGGAAGAAAGCCCTCGCTGCTCAGCCGCCGACCACAACGCAGATCGCGGTAGCCGTGAGCCACTGCGGCGCAGGCTGCACTCTGGGTGACATTGCGGGCGAATGGTGGATTTACGCCATAGCATTGAGCTTCGCCGGAGGAGAATTTCAGACCCGGCTGCTTTTGGACTTCCTGTTGGCATGGGCATTCGGCGTCGTGTTTCAGTACTTCACTATTGCTCCCATGCGCGGCCTTACTGGGCTAAAGGGAATTTGGGCGGCGGCCAAGGCCGACACCATTTCCATCGTCGCTTTCCAGATCGGCATGTCAATCTGGATGGCCCTGACCTACTTCGTCATCTTCCCCGGTCCGCATCTTCACGTGAATGAAGCTGCCTTCTGGTTCATGATGCAGATCGCCATGCTGATCGGATATTTCACCTCCTACCCGGCGAATGTTTGGCTGTTGAAGAAGGGACTGAAGGAGAGAATGCCGGAGAGTCCCGAAGCGGCGACCCAGCTTTCAAATCCGAAAGCAGCCTGAGATTCACAGCCTGCTAAACTGGCGCGGTGCGGCGGCTCATCGTCAATGCAGACGATTTCGGACTGACCTCGGGAGTAAACCGCGGCATTCTCGAATGCCATGAACGCGGAATCGTAACCTCTACCACG
This sequence comes from Terriglobia bacterium, assembly GCA_963798155.1. Lineage (GTDB taxonomy): Bacteria > Acidobacteriota > Terriglobia > Terriglobales > Acidobacteriaceae > CAWCSH01. The sequence goes on along the minus strand of CAWCSH010000005.1, from coordinate 453,960 downwards.
CTCATGGCTTGCGGCAAGGCGTTTGACGAGGCCGCGCGGATGGCGCAAGCCTCACCGCACCTCAGCGCCGGCTGCCATGTCGTGCTGGTAAACGGCCAGCCACTGCTGGCGGGAAGAGATATCCCCAGTCTCGTAGCTGAAGGAGGGACTGCTCCCAACTTTCTCTCCAAGCTGTCGCGATTCGCCACCGCCTCGCTTACTGGACGGCTGGTCACAAGCCACATCGAAGCCGAAGCTACCGCACAGATTCGCAAGCTGCAGCTGGCGGGCATCGCGGTTTCGCACATCGATTCGCATAAGCACACGCACATGTTTCCGCAGGCGCTTGAGCCGCTGCTCAAGGCAGCCAAAGCATGTGGCGTTCCGGCAATTCGAAATCCGTTTGAGCCGGCGCCGCTGTCAGCCCTGGCACGAGAAATCGGCATGTGGAAACGCTGGACCCAGGTACGCACCCTGCGAGCACTGGCCCCCAGGTTCCGGGAAGCGGTCGATAAATCAGGCCTAGCCACTCCCGACGGAACGGTGGGAGTGATTGCCACCGGATCGCTAACCGCGAAATCGCTGCAAGTGCTGCTGGAGAATCTTCCCGAAGGAACCTGGGAGCTGGTGTGTCATCCCGGCTACGATGGCACGGAGTTGATGCAGACCGGCACCCGGCTGCGAGCCTCCCGCGAGCAGGAAGTGCGGCTGCTCACCGCCCCGGAGACCCGGCGCCTTCTGGAAAGCGCGGGCATTCAGCTGATTTCGTACCGTGAGTTCGTTCAGGCCGGGGCAACCCCCGGATGTTCAGGTACTTCCGGACAGGCCGGGCAACCAGCTTAGTAATACCCCCAGCAGCGCGAAAGGTTATGATTGACGTGCGTTAGTGTGGGCGTGCGCACTTGTGCCAATGGAAAATAAACCAGCAGCGGATGACGCCGAACTTCTCGTCAAAGTGTTCGGTATGGGCACGGACGGGCGTCCTTTTTTCCAGAACGTGCATGCTCGCAATCTGACCTCTGACAGTGCGCTTCTGGCGGGTATTGACCGTCCCCTGAGCCCGGGTGACATCATCGGCGTCCAGTTGGGTGACAAGAAAGCCCGCTGCCGTGTGCTCAACGCCTTCGACGCCGGGCTGGTGCAGAAGATACAGGCACAGGTGGAATTGCTGGTGGGGCAGGCGTGCCCCTGGGAACAGCACGTAATCAAGTCTGCTCAGCCTTCTATGGGTGGCGGCCACTTGCCCCCGTCGTTTCCGAGTAACAAGCGGAAATTCAGCCGTCACAGGGTTCCCTTCCCGGTCGAAATCCGCGATGAGCGTGGAAGCAGCGCCCCGATGCAGACCAGCGCCACTGACATCAGCGGACGAGGTTGTTATGTTGAAACTCTAGTGCCGCTTCCTCTTGGGACTAAATTGACGATCACCTTCTGGCTCGACTCGAAAAAGATCCTGACGCCCGCGCTGGTGAGGACCAGTGACCCCGGCGTCGGCATGGGGATTGAGTTCATCGGCCTCGACCCGGCAACGCAAACCCGCCTGCAGCAGCACGTGCAAGAAATCGACCCGCAGAGCGCGGGGGCAAGCGGCTTAAAGGCGAAACTGTAGTTCCCCGCTTCGACCCGAACTTCTTCCCGAACCTTTCACCCGAACTTTAATTCCGAATTTACTGGCGAACGCTAGCCAGAAAGATTCCTTCAGTTTGCTTTCTTCGGTATGCTGTCTGCCTCGCTTTCCGTGCAGATTGTGAATCCTCGCGCCAATGCTGCCATCGAAAGGGAGAGGCGGCAGTCCGACCGCGTGAATCCCCATGAAAATTGGAATCACCTGTTACCCGACATACGGCGGCAGTGGAGTGGTCGCCACCGAGTTAGGGCTCGAGCTTGCCCAGCGCGGGCATCAGATTCACTTCATCTCTTACGCGCAGCCCATCCGGCTGAACCGCGCGGTCCCGAATATTCACTACCATGAGGTGGAAGTCTCCCGCTATCCGCTGTTCGACTATCCTCCCTATGACCTGGCTTTGGCGACCCGCATGGCGGAGGTATCGGAACTTTATGAGCTCGATCTGCTGCACGTGCACTATGCCATTCCGCACTCGGTGAGCGCGTTGCTGGCGCGGCAGATGCTCGCTGCGGGAGCCAGTCGCCGGCGGCTCCCTTTCGTCACCACGCTTCACGGGACTGACATCACGCTGGTCGGCCAGGACCCTTCCTACCTGCCGATCACGCGTTTTTCCATCCTGCAGAGCGACGGCGTTACAGCGATTTCGCAATATTTGAAAGACCGCACCCAGCGCGAATTCGACATCAGCAATCACATTGAGGTCATCCACAACTTCGTCAACTGCGATCTCTACTTGCGTCGTCCTGATGCCGCCGAGGCGCGCAAGGAATTTGCGCCCAACGGCGAGAAACTGCTGGTGCATCTCTCGAATTTTCGTCCGGTCAAGCGCATTACCGACACCATTGAGATCTTCGACCGGGTGCGCAAGAAGGTGCCTTCCCGGCTGTTGCTGATCGGCGACGGTCCGGACCGGTCCAAGGCAGAGTGGCTGGCGGTGCAGAAGGGCATCCACGATGATGTGCTGTTCCTGGGAAAGCAGGACCAGGTCCACGAAAAACTGGGCCTGGCGGACATCATGCTCCTGCCCAGCGAGTTGGAATCATTCGGTCTGGCCGCGCTTGAAGCCATGGCCTGCGAGGTGGTACCGATTGCAACCCGCGTGGGGGGAATTCCCGAGGTGATCGAACACGGCCAGAGCGGGTACCTGGCCGACGTCGGCGATGTGGACACGATGGCGCGCTATGCCATTGACCTGCTTTCCGACGAGAGCCGCCTGCGGGCCATGGGAAAGGCCTCACGCGCCTCGGCGCAATCTCGCTTCTGCACCACCAAAATCATTCCGCACTACGAGGAGTTTTACCGCCGGGTGCTGGAGCGCTCTTCATAAAGCGCTTCGGGAATCGAGCCTTCGGTGGGAAGAACCGGCAGGCGCAGCCGGATCAGTGTTCCCTTGCCTTCGCGGCTGTCGATGGTCATGCGGGCCAGATCTCCGTAAAGCACCTTCAATCGCTCCGCGACATTCGCCATGCCGATGCCTGTGCCGCCCAGGCCGGTGGGACGCTCCAGCAGGATGGCCGAACCCATGCCCACGCCGTCGTCTTCGACTTCGACGATGAGCTTGGAGCCGCTGATGCGACTGCGCAGGTAGATGCTGCCGCCGTCGATCTTTGAGGACAGTCCGTGCTTGATCGAGTTTTCCACCAGCGGCTGCAAGAGCATGCTGGGAACCATCACTTCCAGCGATGCCGGATCGAGTTCCTTTACCACGTGCAGTTTGTCGCGCCCGAAACGCACTACTTCGATATCGAGATAGTTGTCGATGAACTCCAGCTCTTCGCGCAGCGGCACGAACGCATCCCCGCTGTGCAGAAGGCGGCGCAGGATGTTCGACAGCTTGAGAATCAGATCGCGGGCAGTATCGGGATCAAAGCGGACCAGCGAAGAGACTGAGTTGAGCGTGTTGAACAGGAAGTGCGGATTAATCTGGTTCTGCAAAGCTTCCATGCGGGAATGCAGCAGCAGACGCTCCTGTTCTTCCAGTTTCATCTGGATGCGAACGCTGTTCCAGATTTTCAGCACGGTTCCAACCACGGTGACTGATGTGGCGTAAATCAGGATTTCCACCCACAGCGTCGGACTCTCCAGGCTGAAGGTGATGCGGTGGGAGAAATGGTAGATCTGGGTATGGATAAACCGCAGTCCCACGATGGTGAAGAAGAACATCACCTGCCAGTCAAAAAGGCGGGGACGCGGCAGGTTACGGCGAATCCAGCGGTAGATGCTGAGATCCACGAACGGCGAGAACGACCAGATGTCCTCGCGATTGGGAGCCAGCAGGCGCAACTGCCCGGCGAGAAAACCGCAGAGCAGGGTGAAGGGCATGGTCGCCCATTCACCGTGAAGCAGCGCCGGAAGCGCAATGAGGGCGCCTCCCATCATCCCCGCCGTCCGCCCGGCAATCACCCCAAGCAGGATTGTGGCCTCGAGTGAGAGATCGCCGGCCAGAAATGCTTTCTGGCCGAATCGAATCCATACTCCCAGCGCCAGCGGAGTACCGACCCACAGCACCAGATAGATTTTCTGCCGTAAGCTGCGGTCTTCGCTGAACAGCAGCGACTTGAACTCCACCGACCGCACCAGGGCGCTGGCCACGGCGGCCGCGACGCCGAGCTTCAGCAGAAGATTGATGAGGATGAGCCGCTGTTCCATGAGCTACCGCTGAGGGAAATGTAGCACGAGGCGGCTCTCAGGCATGCAGTCGCTGGGCAAGAGCAGTGAGCATGGCATCAAGCCCGTCAGGCGACGCCGGCCCGCCCTGCGCCATATCTTTGCTGCCGCCGCCTTTTCCGCCCACTTTGGAGAGCGCTTCCTTCATTAGCGCATTCATGTCAAATGGCTGACCCGCGGATTGTGCGAACACGATGGCGGGCTGGCTTTCCGTAGTGCCCAATAACGCCACGGCAGTGGAGCTCTGGCGGGTAATTCTCTGCGCCAGCAGCTTGATGAAACTCAGATCGCGGTCGTTGAAAGTAAGCGCGATGACCCGGCGGCCGTTGCTTTCCGGGATTTCGGAGAGCAGACGGCGTGCTTCAAAGTCGGCCAACTCTTCCAGGAGTAGCTCGCGAGCCTTGCGGGCGGAGCGGGATTCTTCCTGACTCTTTCTGATCTGTTGCGGCACTTCCCAAAGCTGGATTGAGAACAGGCTCGCCGCTTCCGCCAGGGCGTTGTAATCGCGCCGGGCCGTCGCCACCGCGCGCTTGCCGCAGACGAACTCGACTCTCCACCCCTGCTTCACTTTCTCAGTTTTGCGCAACAGGATGCTGCCGATTTCCCCGGTGCGCCGCACGTGCGTGCCGCCGCAGGCGGTGAGGTCGAAATCCTCCATCTCAATCAGGCGAAGTTGCTCGCGCTGCGCCGGAGGTATCTTTCGCACGCCCCAGAGTCTGCGCCTCGGCCAGGCTGACAAACCGAATCCGCACCTCGCGATCCTGCGAAACGACATCGTTGGCCAGATCTTCGGCGGCCCGGACCTGCTCGGCTGTGAGGCTTCGGGCATCGAGGTCAATCGAGCAAGCCTCCTCTCCCATGTGGAATGACACCGTCGACATCTCAAACAGGCGAAGGAACGCCGCCGACAGCACATGCTGGCCGGAGTGTTGCTGCATATGATCGCGGCGGCGCTCGGCATCAACCACACCATGCACTCGGCTTCCCTTTTCGATCGGTGGCGCATTCTCGAGGACGTGCGCGATGCTGCCGTCTTCCTGGTCCATCACTTCTATAACCCGGACCCGAGACGGCTTTCGTCCTTCCTCTGCTATTTCGAGCCACCCGGTATCGAAAACCTGCCCTCCACTGCTGGGATAAAACGCAGTTTGATCGAGGATGACTGCCGTTCGCCCTACCGGCGATTCGGAGACACCCTCAACCTTCGCGTCGAAGTCATGCAGGTATGCATCGGTGTAGTAGAGGCGATCTGTCATGGCAGTTTCTGAAAGCTGAAAGCCAAGAGCTCAAAGCTAATAAGGCCCGATGATTCCGCCGATCTGGCGTGTCGCGGGCCGGGGCGCCGCCGGCTTCTTGTTCTTTTTGCCCTCGATCGCGTCCAGATACTTAAGCCCCGAGCCGGTATTGAACAGCACAACCTGATCATCCGCCGCGAAAAATCCGCTGGCCAGCAATTTGCGGTAAGCCGCCAGCGCAGCAGCGCCCTCTGGCGCGGCAAAGATACCTTCTTTGCCGGCCCAGGTGACAAGCGCTGCCATGATCTCGTCATCGGAAACCGCAACCGCGGTTCCGCTGCTTCTCGTCAGAATGTCGAGGATCAGATAATCTCCGTACGCCTTGGGAACACGCAACCCGGAGGCGACGGTATTCGCGTTGGGCCAGAAGTCCGCGACCGGCTTGCCCTCATCCCATGCTTTAACAATGGGAGCGCAACCTTCCGACTGTACAACGATCATTTTTGGACGCTCGGCGCCGATCCAACCCAGGCGCTCCATCTCATCGAAGGCCTTCCACATGCCGATCAGTCCGACCCCGCCGCCGGTGGGATAAATGATTCCCTGGGGAATGCGCCATCCCAGTTGCTCGACCACTTCGTAGCCCATGGTCTTCTTGCCTTCCACCCGAAAGGGCTCCTTGAGTGTGGAAACATCGAACCAGCCTTCGCTGTCTTTGCGCTCGGCGACCATGCGAGCACAATCGCTGATCAACCCGTCCACCAGCGTGACGTTCGCGCCGAAGCTTTCGCACTCCACCCGATTGGCCAGCGGAACATCTTTCGGCATGAATATGTAGGCTTCCAGACCGGCTGCGGCGGCATAGGCGGCCAGCGCGCTGGCGGCATTCCCGGCGGAAGGTATCGCCAGCTTTTTCAGCCCGTACGCTTTCGCCATAGTGACGGCTGCGGAGAGACCTCGCGCCTTGAACGAAGCCGTCGGATTAAGCCCTTCGTCCTTGATGTAAACACCGGGAAATTCCTGGCTCGGCAGCATGGGAGTGAAGCCCTCTCCGAGGGTGACGGGCGGGGCCTGTGGGAGAACTTCCGCATACCTCCACATGGTGGCTGGGCGTCCGCTTAGCGAGACAGGCCTAAAGGTTTGCTTTAACCCTGCCAGGTTATAACGGGCGAACAGAATCCCTCCGTCTTTCGGGCAGACGGTCTGCGGCTGTTGGGGATCGTAGGTTGCACCACATTTGGTGCACACGAGATAGGCGAAGTAAGCCATCGGAAAAGAAAGTTTAGCACTGCGATTGGAGGGCGTCAGTCCGCCGCTGGTCGCACGGTCGCTATGCGGGAAGACGGCGCAGCAGGGCGCTCGCCCGGCGAAACCAGGGACGCTCCCGCCGCCGCAGATATCCGGGCATGTTCGGCCGCTTGGAAAGAATGCGGCGCGCCCATTCTGCAGCCTCCGCGTAGTGATGCTGCGACGCGAGAAATTCCGCGTAATTGTAGTAGGTCTCGGACAAGGTCGAAATCTTGATCACTTCCGGAAAAAGCGTCTCCGCCTTCTCCGGATGCCCGGTCTTGGCATAGGCATGCGCCAGCAGTCCGGGAGCGCGGTAGAAATCATACTTCGGGTCCTGCGCCACGACTCGCTCCAGGTCTGGCAACGCAGCCTCGTAGTCGCCCATGCTCATGGCAGCAATGGCGCGGCGGTAAAAGGGATCAGGCGAGTCGGTCCGCGCAGAAATCGAGCGGTCATAACACTGGCGCGCCTTGGCGTACTGGCCTTCTTCGAGATACAGGTCAGCGAGCTCTTCAAGATTGCCCGCAGAAGGATTGTCCGCAATGGCAGCATTCAATTCGCGGATGCGTTTTCGTCTGGGGAAAACCTTAAAGGAGGCCTTGAACAAATCGGCGTCCGGCAGGATCTCAACTCCGATATAGACCAGCGCCCCCAGCCAGCCCCCGAATAGAATCACGAACAGCCAGAAAAAATCCGGGCGGCGCCGGATGAAATGGATGATTGCGACCGCCTGCAGCAGCAGGCCCCACCAGGAAAATGCAAAGAAGAGCAGCGATCCCATTCTTGATGCGCACTATACCACGCCAAATGCGCCCCAACACAGCCTTCGGCGATGCTTAAAGGCATGTCCTGGCGAGTCTTAGGTCATCCCAGCGAATCCCATCCCGGATGCTAGAATTTCAGTAGTGAACCTGCCTATTCGTCTGCTCGCGATCGATATCGACGGCACCCTGCTGAACCCGCAATTCCATATTTCCGAGCCAGATCTGGCGGCGTTGCGCTGGGCGCACAGCCAGGGAGTCGAGATCATTCTGGTTACCGGGCGCCGCCATACGTTCGCGCTTCCCATCGCCCAGCAGCTGGGTTTCGATCTCTGGCTGATCAGTTCGAACGGCGCCGTCACCCGGTCGCTCTCGGGCGAGAGTTTCCACCGCGACCTGTTGCCTGCCGCCACCTGCCGCAAGCTCGCCGCCGCCATGCAGGAGTTTCGCGGCAATATGGTGGTGACCTTCGACCAGGAGATCAAGGGCGCGCTGGTTCTCGAACACATGAACGACCTTACCGAGAGCATTCAGCGCTGGCTGGAGAAGAACATGCAGTTCATCGAGTTCGTCATTCCCATCGAGAACTGCCTCACGCACGACCCGGTGCAGGCCATGTTCTGTGGAAAGATTGAGCGTATGCGGCAGGCCCTTGACGTCCTCGCTGCTGCCGGGCTGCAAAATGAGATCACGGTCTTGCGCACGGAATATCCCCATCGCGACCTGTTGATGATCGACGTACTGAATCAGGGCTGTTCCAAGGGGCACGCGCTCGAACGCTGGGCCAATTACCGCGGTATTCCCCGCTCCCAGGTCATGGCCATTGGTGACAATTACAACGACATTGAAATGCTTGCCTTCGCGGGAATGCCCTTTATCATGGGGAATGCATCGCTGGAGATGCAGCGGAATGGCTGGCCAGTTACGCTCTCGAACGACCAATGTGGAGTCGCGGCCGCCATTGAGCAAGTTCTAGGCGCGCCGCGGGTTGCAGTACCGCAACCTTGAAGTCCTGAATCCTGTGAGACGCTGCATCCAACTCGCGCTGCTGCTGGCCGTCGTAGCCTCCGCCTCCGCATTTGCTTCAGAGCTGGCGATCCTGCACAATGGGTTTTCCATCCGCCATGAATGGCGCGAGCAGATCGGGCCCGTTACCCGGCTCTACCTGACCAGCGGACGCGCCAGTTACGTGGACGTTCCCACGGCCGACGTGCAACGCTTTGAGGCGGACCTGACGCCGGCTCACCCCAAGGTGGAGACTTTCGCAAGCGCGCCAGGCACCATACCAGCTACGCCGAAACTCGATACCCGCAAGCTCGACGCACGGGAGCTCCAGGAATTGATCAATGCCACCGGAGACCGCCACAACATCGATCCTGACTTCATCAGTAGCGTGATCCACGCCGAGAGCGACTTCAATCCTCACGCTGTTTCCCACAGGGGCGCCCAGGGCCTCATGCAGCTGATGCCGCAGACTGCCTCGCAACTGGGCGTCGACAACGCTTTCGACGCCGGAGCAAACGTGGAAGGCGGTACGCGCTACCTTCGCGAATTGCTGGAGCGCTACGACTACGACGTGGTCAAAGCGCTGGCTGCTTATAACGCCGGTCCGAATCGCGTGGACCGCTACCATGGCGTGCCGCCCTACTACGAGACGCAGGCGTACATTGCCCGCATCATCCGCGACTTCAACCGCAAGAAACTGGCGGAACAGAAGGCCGCGAAAGCCGCGCACGCGGCCGCGAGTTCTTCCCGCTCCTCCTCTAAGGCTCGCGTATCGAAGCCAAAGGCTGGCGTCCCGGGCGCGACTGCCGCCGCCCTGGCCGCGCAGGCGGACCGCCAGAAGGAAGCTGGTTCCAATTAGGTTCAAGGCATTTGCACTGTCTTTCGCTTTACCCAGGCTCCGTTGACCCCCGCGCCGTGCTCATTTAACTTGGCTGTGGGGCAAATCTCTCGGAGCAAGCGCCATCCCAGCATCAGCCAGCTAATGGACCGAAAACGGATTCTTATCTACGGGGGCATATTCGCCATTCTGGTGCTCCTGGTTTATGTCCAGTTCCGCAGCTGGCGCGATTTCGACTGGGCTACGTTCTGGGCGCAGACCGGACGGGTCGACAAGCTGCACATCGCCTATGGGGTGATGCTGATCTACCTGGGCTATGTGGTCCGCGCCATCCGCTGGAAAATTTTCCTGCGCCCCGTCGCAAGACCTCATCGGTCAAGCTGATCGCGCCGACCATCATCGGCTTCACCGGGTTGGCCCTGCTGGGGCGTCCCGGCGAGCTGATTCGTCCCTATCTGATCGCCCGCAGGGAAGACCTCACATTTTCGTCCCAACTTGCAGTCTGGGCGGTGGAGCGCATCTTCGATGTCGGCGCATTCACTCTTCTGCTGGTTCTGTTCATCTTTCTTGCCGCCGGGCCCAAGGAGCTTTCGTACTACGGAAGCTTCCGCGAGGCCGGCTTCATTCTGATTGGACTGGTGGCAGTCCTGGCGGGCGCGGCCGGCATGGTGCACTGGAAAGGCGAGAAGGTGGCCGATTGGGTCGAGGTGCGGTTTTCCCACCTTGCCGCCAATCTGGGCCATCGCATCGCATTACGCCTTCGCGAGTTTCGCGGCGGGCTGAATACCATCCATAGCCCGCTGTCGCTGCTCGAACTCATCGGCGTCTCAGTCGCCGAGTGGTACATCATCGCCCTGGCCTACCAGCAAGTAACGCTCTCCTACGGCGTCGATATCCTCCGCATTCCCATTTCCCAGATTGTGCTGCTGATGGGGTCGAGCATGATCGGATCGATCATCCAGCTGCCGGGTGTAGGCGGCGGGTCGCAGCTGGCAACCATCGCCACCCTGCAACATGTCTTCGACGCGCCCCACGAACTCGCTGCCAGTTGCGGAATCATGCTGTGGGTGGTCACCTTCCTGGCGGTTGTCCCGGTGGGATTGGTGCTTGCGCATCGCGAGCGGATCTCGCTTCGGGACATCTCTAAGGAAAGCCACCGGGCGGAAGAGGTTGATGTTGCGGCTCCGGTGCAGCCACCGGTGAGCTAGAAAAGCGGCGCCATGCGGCTTCAGGCGCTTCCCCACTGTCATCGCCCGCAGTTAGCCCGGATATCCAGCCTGTTACAATGTTTTGTCCATCAACCTCCCATGAAGTGTCCTTTTTGCGGGTCTGCCGAAGACAAGGTAGTGGATTCGCGCGAGAGCAAGGAAGCCGAATCCATCCGCCGACGCCGCGAGTGCCTGAAGTGCGGCAAGCGCTTTACCACCTATGAGCGCATTGACGAAATCCCCTATATGGTGGTGAAGAAGGACGGCCGGCGCGAGAAATTCGAGCGGCAGAAAGTGTTGAATGGACTGCTCCGCGCCTGCGAAAAGCGCCCGGTACCGATCGGCAAACTGGAGCAGATCGTCAACGAGGCGGAAGGCTTCGTCATCGAATCGCCCGAGCGGGAGCGCAAGACCAGCGAGATTGGGCGAGCTCATCATGAACCGGCTGCGCCGCTACGACAAAGTGGCTTACGTGCGCTTTGCTTCGGTTTATCTGGACTTTAAAGACGTGCAGGAGTTCATGGACGAGCTGAAAGACCTGGTAAAGACGAAAGGAATCAGTCGAAAGCCCGTGGCAAAGTGGTGGCAAAGAGTTAGCCGCTGACATCATCTAGCAGAATCCACTTGAACAGGAAACCACTAGCAATCTCATAATTGCTATTCATGGCATACAAAATCACTCTGATCCCTGGCGACGGCATCGGTCCTGAAGTCACTGGGCGCGGCGGTACGCATCCTCGAAGCGACCGGCGTGAAGTTCGAATGGGAGACGTTCCAGGCGGGCGCTGAAGCCTACGAGAAGTACGGCGAATACATTCCCAAAGAACTGACCGAATCGATCGAGCGCACGCATGTGGCTCTCAAGGGCCCGGTCACCACTCCGGTCGGCGGCGGCTTCTCCAGCATCAATGTCGCGCTGCGCAAGCAAGTTCGAGCTGTACGCCAACTTCCGGCCCATCCGAACCTGCCGCACATTCCCACCCGCTATCCCGACGTCGATCTCATCATCGTCCGCGAAAACACCGAGAGCCTGTACTCCGGCCTGGAGCACGAAGTGGTGCCGGGCGTGGTCGAGAGCCTGAAGATCATTACCGAGAAGGCTTCCACCCGCATCGCGCGCTTTGCCTTTGAGTACGCGCGCAAGCACAAGCGCAAGAAGATCCACGCCATCCACAAAGCCAACATCATGAAGCTGTCGGATGGATTGTTCCTGCGCTGCTCCCGCAACGTGGCCAAAGACTATCCCGAGATCACCTACGGCGAGCACATCGTGGACAACACCTGCATGCAGCTGGTGATGAATCCCTACCAGTACGACATGCTGGTGATGGAGAATCTTTACGGAGACATCATTTCCGACCTCTGCGCGGCCTTTGTCGGCGGACTGGGGTTTGTGCCCGGCGCCAATTTCGGCGATCATTGCGCGATTTTCGAAGCCGTCCATGGCTCCGCGCCGGACATTGCGGGCAAAAACATCGCCAATCCCACGGCTGTGATCCGCTCCTCCCTGCTCATGCTGCGCCACCTCGGCGAGCACGAAGCGGCGGACAAAGATTCGCCATGGCCTTGGAGAAGGTCTATCGCACACGCGAGAAACTGACGCGCGATGTTGGCGGCACAGGCAGGAACTTCGCAATTTGCCGATGCCGTGATTGAAGCCATGGAATCGGGCGTGGAAGAGCCGACGCGCGCCGGCGCCGTCCAGAACTGACCTGCGCCACCCGCGTTGCCTTAATACTCTCTCGCGCACGAGATTTCCTTCCGACGCCATCGAATGTCCGTCCAGCTGAAACTCCGGCTGTATCTTTCCAAACATCACGTTGACGAACTGCGCAGTATTTGAGTAACATCCGTGCCCGTTCACGGGGACCAGGGGGATGGCGAACACAATACGGCGAGTTGGGTGTAGTGCTCTTCCAGTTGGGTGGACCCGACACGCTGGAGGCGATTGAGCCATTTCTCTTCAATCTTTTCTGCGATCCCGACATTATTGACTTTCCTTTTGCCCGCATCGGGCGTAAACCGCTGGCCAAACTGATCTCCACCACCCGCGCCAGGAAAGTGCAGCACCACTATTCCGTAATCGGCGGCGGCTCGCCCATCCGCCGCTTCACCGAGCAGCAGGCGCGGCCCTGGAGAGTGCCTGAAGAGCGCCGGGCATGGACGCCCGCTGCTTCGTCGCCATGCGCTATTGGCATCCCTTTACCGCGGAGGCCATCGCCGCAGCTGCACGCGGCGCCGGTGCGATGAACTCGTGCTGCTTCCTCTTTATCCCCAATATTCCAGCACTACCACCGGCAGCAGCCTGAACGAATGGCAGCGGCTGTTCACAGCGACGTGCCGGTGCATATCATCGAGCACTTCTATCGCAACGACCTTTACCTGGACGCGCTGGCCGAAAAAATTGAACGAAGCGCTGGCCCGCTTCCCCGATCCGAACGCAGCGGAACTGGTCTTCAGCGCGCACAGCGTTCCGCAGGCGGTGATTCGAAAAGGGCGATCCCTACCAGCGCCAGATCGAGGAGACGGTAGCGCTGGTCATGCAGCGCGGCGGCTGGCACAACCGCCATCGCCTCTGCTACCAGAGCAAGGTCGGGGCCAGCAAATGGCTGCAGCCCTCGCTGCACACCACCCTGCGAAGCCTGGCCGCGGCGGAACATCCGCGAGGTCTGCGTAGTTCCGGTTTCGTTTGTTTCCGATCACGTGGAAACTCTGGGCGAAATCTGACTCACGAAGCGCGCGAAGAGGCCGCATGCGCTCGGCATCGCGCGCTTTGAGATGACTTCCGGGTCTTAACTGACTCGCCAACATTCATTTCCGCATCTGGCGGACCTGGTGACCCGCGCCCTCGCGCGGGGCCAGTGCCGCAGATTATCGAACCAGTCGATCAAGCGCGGTAGCTGCCGATGTAGCATGCACGCATTTAGGGATATGTAAGTCGGGCCAAGGGTACAAACTAAGAAGGGGTAAGGACGGATGGCAGACGAGTCCAAACTGGCAGGCGTCCGCGGGCGTCTTCCGGCATGGCCGCAGGAAGGCGCTGAACAGTTCGGTGATCGCGGCCGAACAGGCCTACCGGAAACGTTCCGGCCTGCCGCTGCTTAGCGACGACGATATCGAGGCCCTCAAAGCGGGCAGCCCATGTCGTGGGAACGCGGGCGACGGAGTCGCTGCGCCGCGCCGCTGCCGCAGCCGCTGTGGCCAGCGCTCCCCCAGCCGCTCCGCCTTCTGCGGCTGCCGCGGCTCCCGCTGCCAGCCGGCAGGTAGCCGCCCTCTCGTGCCGACATCAGCCCGGAAGTTGCAGAAGCAAGTCGCCGCAGGCAAGAAGTGGAGCAAGTCTTCCATCGCGGCCGAACAGGCCCGCCGCAAACGCAATAATCTGCCGCTCCTCTGAACGACGCCGAAATTACCGCCCTGCTGGGCGAGCCGGCTGCACGCAGCTGCGCCAGCCGCTGCTCCAGTAGCGGCAGCCCCGGCAGCCGCAGCCGCGGCGCGCGGCCGCTGCTCCGGCGCGTCCGGCTGTCCGCGGGACTGCCTCCGTCGCCCGCAGTGGCGCGTCCACCCGCTACGTCGGCACGCCCGCAGTCGGCACCTCGCAAGGCCGCCGCCGCAGGCGGAGTCGCCTCGGTCGGTCCGGAAAACACCGAGGTCAACCAGCAGCGGCGCCGCTTTGTGTGGAGCGGCGGTGGCGGCCTTTCTTGCCGCCTGGTTTATCGCATTCTTCCGCTTCTTCCTGCCGCGCACCCTGTTTGAGCCCGCTACCAGTTTCAAGATCGGCTATCCCTCCGATTACGGGCTGGGCGTGGACACCAAATGGCAGCAGAAATACCGCATCTGGGTGGACCGCACCCCCGACCGCCTGTTCGTGATTTATGCCAGCTGCACGCACCTGGGCTGCACTCCCGACTGGAAGCCAGCGGAGAACAAATTCAAATGTCCCTGCCACGGCAGCGGATACGACAGCGAAGGAATCAATTTCGAAGGTCCTGCGCCGCGGCCGATGGACCGGGCCCACGTGGAGGTCGCCCCCGACGGCCAGATTCTGGTGGATGTCGCCAAGCTCTATCAATGGCCGAAGGGACAACCCAGCCATTTCAACGACCCTGGAGCATTACTTGCGGTCATGATGGCGCACGGCTTATGCGGTGCAACGCGCGCTTTGAAGCGGAAAGATGCCAACAAGCCGCCGAGATGAGGGCCATAGATGAGCCGACGAAAGAGGAAAACGGAAAGAACGGAAGAACGGCAATCAGGTGCGGCTGCTGGAGAAAGTCTCAAGGCCGGCAGTCAAAGAAGACCTTCAGGTCCCTCAAAACCGACATGCCCGCCAAGGCCAAAGAGCAGATCGAGGGACTGAAAGACCCGACCAAGACTCAGGTCTATACCTCGATCTTCCGCCACAAGCACGACGACACGCCGCGCAACCGCGCGCTGGGCGTGCTGTCGAACGTCTTCCTGCACCTGCACCCGGCCAAGATCAACCGCGACTCGGTGCGCTACAGCTACACCTGGGGGATGGGCGGAATCACCTTCTACCTCTTCATCGTGCTCACCTTCACCGGCGTGCTGCTGATGTTCTATTACCACCCCAGCAAGGTGCAGGCGTTCCGCGACGTTCTGTATCTGGAGCACGATGTCCCCTTCGGCAAGATTCTGCGCAACATGCACCGCTGGGCCGCCCACCTGATGGTCATTGCCGTCTGGCTGCACATGTTCCGGGTGTTTCTCACCGGCTCCTATAAGAAGCCGCGCGAGTTCAACTGGAACATTGGCGTGATCCTGCTGGTGCTGACCCTGCTGCTCTCCTTCACCGGCTACCTGCTGCCCGACGATCAGCTGGGATTCTGGGCGGTCACGGTGGGAACGAACATGGCGCGCGCCACGCCGCTGCTGGGACATGAGGGCCCGTTCGGCGCGCATGTTGGGCATGACGCCCTATAACGATGTGCGCTTTGGGTTGCTGGGCGGCTCGATCGTGGATGCCAATGCCCTGCTGCGTTCCTATATCTGGCATTGCATCGGCATTCCGATCGTGGCGTCGGTTTTCATGATCGTGCATTTCTGGCGGGTGCGAAAAGACGGCGGCATCTCCGGCCCGGCGCCGGTCATGCTGGAGGCCGAGGCCGACAAGCCTCGCCGAGGCCGAAAGCGCTGGAGAGTCCAGCAAGGTCAGCGTGGGGATGGGGCTTGCTCGGTCAGTCTCGACTTGTTAATCCGGGCAGATTGTGCGCGAGGAATGCTTGGCTTGACCGGCAATGACACGGACCTACATGAGCCGTGGAGATTTATGGACTGGCGATCAACTTTGGGAGATCGCTTCCGCCCCGGACAACGTGCCGATCGTGGCGCTCATTCCGCTGCTGGCCTTCTATATCTACCTGGCCTGGAAGCAGGCGCAAGCCAACGATGAACTGATCGCCGAGCTGGAAACCGATCCCGCGCATGGCCAAGACCCACCACCGCAAGACCTGGCCCTTCCGCCCGGGCTGGCAGAAAGAAGTCCACGTCTGGCCGTTCCTGCTGCGCATTGAATTTCTCGCCGCCATCATCGTCACCATCATTCTGATGGTCTGGTCCATCACGCTGAACGCGCCGCTCGAAGAGCCGTCGAATCCCAACCTGACCATGAATCCGGCCAAAGCGCCGTGGTATTTCCTCGGGCTGCAGGAAATGCTGGTGTACTTCGATCCCTGGATCGCCGGGCGTTGTCATGCCCACGCTGATCATCGTCGGGCTGATGGTGATTCCCTACATGGACACCAATCCGCTGGGCAGCGGCTATTACACCTGGAAGCAGCGCAAGTTTGCCATCGGCACATTCCTGTTCGGCTTCATCATTCTGTGGGTCTCGATGATCATCATCGGAACGTTCATTCGAGGCCCTGGGTGGCAGTGGTTCTGGCCGGGGCAAACCTGGGACCACAATCGCTTGATTTACGAGGTGAACCGCGACTTGCCTGACTGTTTCGGCATCTACCTCGATTATTTCCATGGGCAAAGGTAGTCTTCGGCGCCTTGTCGTAGGCGGGTATTACGCTGTCTTCGGGTTTATGCGCGCACAGTCTGTTCCGCCGCTCATACCCGCAAAGGACTACCAGCGCATGAGCCTGCTGCAGTACTCCATCATGATGTTCTTCCTGCTCACCATGGTTGCGCTGCCATGAAGATGGCGCTCCGCCTGGTGTGGCACATCAAGTACGTCTGGATTACGCCGTGGTTCAACGTGTGAGCAGTGCTGACAGCTGAGAACGTGAACTAGCTCGAAAGCGGATTTATTGGCAACGGAGGTCTGGTGCCCGAGCAACCCATTCCCGAGCAAGATCCCGTCGTCACCAAGTCCTACGCCGGCTACTACGCGGTCGCGCATGGCTTCTGCTGATCGTCACCCTGTTCTGGGCGCTTGTGGGACGAAGCTTTCGGCCAGCGGCCGTGGAAGGCCTACCAGCACGAATGGAAGACCCGCTATCGCCGCCCTGCTGAATAAAGAACTTCGAAATCCGCGGCCTCGCAGAAGGCTGTCGAGAACAGTCCCGACTACCAGGCGCTAAAGCAGGAATATCAGCAGGCCTGCGCAGCAAACCTCGGCCGCAGGTTCAAGCAAAATCAACGCAGCAGCTTGACGACGTCAATGGCCGGCTGCTGGCAGTGCGCTCGGTTTTCACCGACCGGCGCGCCTACGTCAACGCCATCACCTACAACCTCGAAACCGAAACCAGCGCCTCCGGAAACAAAAGCTAGCAGCGCAAGATTGGATGAATACAAAAGCAAGCTGGCCACGGTCGAGTTCCCCGACGGCAGCAAGAAGCAATACAACTTCCAGCAGCTGGAGGAAGCCTTCAACGAAGTCAACGCCGAAAAGACCAGCTTGAGCCTGGAACTGGGCGAGGTGCTCAAGCCGGTGACCGAAGCCAACACCAAAGCTCGGCCTATGTCAACGACCACATGGTCGATCTCAGCCCCTTCGCAGATCGCCGGCTTGAAAACAAGACCGAAAACTGGGACCCGCATATCGTCCAGATCAACGTCCCTGAAGCCAACATCGTGGATCGCTGCGAGTCCTGCCATATGGGCGACCGCGAGCTGGTGAAGATCACGCCGGCCTCCATGACTGCCAAAGGCGAAAGCAGCCGGACAAGTATGCCGATGCCTTTGTCAGCCATCCCGAGCCGGAGCTGCTGCAGATTCACGATCCCGAGAAGTTTCGGCTGCTCTCCCTGCCACCAGGGAAATGGCCGCGCCACCACCAGCATAGAAAAAGCCCACGGCAACTATGAGCACTGGCTGTGGCCGATGTTCCCGAAAGCAAAACGTCCAGGCGGGATGCCAGACCTGCCATGCCGCCGACATGGTGCTGGTCAGCGGCGACACCGCAATGGAAACTGATCAATGAAGGCAAAGATCCTCTTCCGCCAGACGCGGCTGCAATGGGCTGCCATCGCTACGAAGGCTATGACCGGGAACCGGAAGAGCTGAACGCATCGCCCAGCAATCCAAGCTCTTCGAGCAGCAGAAGATTGACAATTTGAAACGACGCTGCCGACCTGATGAAGCAGGCCGACGCGGCCGAGAGCAATGAAGAAGCCAACCGGCTTGAATCAGGAAGCGGTCGCTCTGAAAGTCGCCAACAGCAAGATTGACGGCCACATGCAGCAGCTCGATCTTCGAAACGCACAATCTGATGCAAGACGATGAAGAAGGTCGGGCCGAACCTGAAAGACATCCGCGCTCAAGCTGAACAAGAACTGGATTCCGGTCTGGCTGAAGAAGCCCACCGATTTCCGCCCGACCACCAAGATGCCGAACTTCCGGCTGAACGACGACCAGATTCGAGTCGATCTCGGCCTACCTGTGGCAGTCCGCGTTGACCGACCCTCTGCTAAGCAGAAGCCCGGAAATGCGGACCACGGCAAAGAGCTTTTCGAAACCCGCGGCTGCCTGGCCTGCCACTCCATCGGCGAAGGCGATCAGATAGATGGGCGGCACCTTTGCCGCCAACCTTACCCGCGAAGGCGAAAAAGCCAACTACGACTATCTCGTTCGCTGGATTCACAACGCCCGCGAGCGCACCCGCCCCTACTGTCCGTTACGAGAAGAAAGACATCGGCCCGGAAGACTACGCGAAGAAGGGCCTGCCCTACGTCTTCGACTTGCAGCACAGCCAGTGCCCCAACGACGGGCACGAACTGCAAGTGCAGAACATGACGGTCATGCCCAGCCTTCGCCTGAGCGTGGGAAGACGCGCAGGACATCGCCAGCTATCTGATCACGCAGAAAGAGCAGCGATCCTTCGTCCTACGCCGATGCCGTCTTACATGGACGATCCCAAGCTGAAGGCAGAAGGCAAAAAGTGGATTCGGCACTTCGGTTGCGCCGGCTGTCACGAAATTGCCGGCCTCGAAGATGAAGGCCGCATCGGGACCGACCTGACCGTCGAGGGCAGCAAGCCGATCGAGCGGCTGGATTTCGCTCTCTACACCGATCCGCGAGCGCGGCGGCAAGGAGCCGAGCCGATCAACGATCCCGAAGACCTGGCGCGGCTGCCCGAAGGCCCAGCCAAAGCTCCCTGGTACGACCACAAAGGATTCTTCGAGCACAAGCTCGCCGAGCCCAACGTCTACGACCAGGGCATGATCAAGAGCGAAACCGAAAAGCTGCGCATGCCGAACCTGCACCTGACCAAAGAACAAGTGCAGGCCTTGACCACCTTCCTTCTGGGCAGCGAGGAAACTTCCCTGCCCGACAGCTACCAGTACAAGCCCGAGGACGCGCCGCGCGACATCCAGGACGGCTGGTGGATCGTGCAAGAAGTACAACTGCATGGGCTGCCACCAGTTCATCCCGGGCCAGAAGACCGTGCTGATGGGACCTGCAACACTACCAGGACGATCCAGGAGCAGTTGCCGCCCAAGCTGCTCACCGAAGGCGCGCGCGTCGATCCGGAGTGGCTGCGGCAGTTCCTCGCAAATCCCGCGCTGAGCGCTACGGACACCAACCGCAACGGGGTGCGGCCTTATCTCAACGTCCGCATGCCGACGTTCTATTTCTCGGATAATGAAGTGCGCAAGCTGGTGCGCTTCTTCCAGGCGCTCTCGCAGCAGCCCATGCCCTATATTCCGGAGCAAGTGCCGGTGCTCACCGCCAAGGAAACCGACATGGCGCGCAGCCTGTTCTCCAGCACGGCCGCGCCCTGCCTGAAGTGCCACGCCACCGGCGATCCGCAGCACGATCAGCATCGCCACCGCGCCCAACTTCCTGCTGGCCAAGGAGCGCCTCAAGCCCGGACTGGGTGGAGCGCTGGATCATAGATCCGCCAGGCGATCAGCCCCGGCACCTCCATGCCTTCCGGATCTGTTCCGGCAGCGAGAACGGGCCACTGGGTTTTTGCCGGGCCCACGCCGCCGGCGTTCCAGGGATACGACAAGGACCACACCAAGCTGCTGGTGGATTACATCTTCCAAGCTAACCCCGGAGGAGCAACGCCGGGTCGCGGCAGCAATGGGACGGACGCGGCAGTCCCGGCAGTGCAGGACCAACGATCCGGCACAAGCGCAGCCCCAGTTCGACAGGCGCGGCAGCCGGACGGTTCGCAGTAAAATGACGGTTCGCGGAGCTGAATTATCGGAAGCGTCCGGGCATACGTGACGGCCCGGCAAGATTTGCACAGACTTTGAACTTTCAACCTGAAAGGGCGAAATCATGAACCGTAACAGAAAATCGCAAGACCTGGTCGCAATGTTCGGCCTCTGCTCTCCTCGGACTGTGGCTGCTGGCGGCTGCAGCAAGAAGGAGAACCCAACGAGGAGCAGACCAGCCTCTCCCGACGATCCGAAGCGCAGCCGCGCTCCGGCTCACACCGATTGATCCCGCAACCGCCGCCACGGTCAGCGGCACCGTGAAATTCGACGGCACTGCCCCCAAACCGGTCAAGATTGACATGAGCCAGGACCCTGCCTGCAAAGGCGCCAACGAGGCTGAAACCTGGTCGTCGACGACGGCAAGCTGGCTAACGTCTTCGTCTACGTGAAGGACGGTCTTGGCAACCGCACTTTCGACGTTCCCAAAGAAGCCGTCACCATTGATCAGAAGGGCTGCCGCTATCATCCGCACGTGCTGGGCGTGATGGCCGGGCAGAAGTGAAGATCAATAACGACGACCAGACCACCCACAACATCCATCCCACCCCGAAAGACAACCGCGAGTGGAACGAGTCGCAGCCGCCGCAAAGCGCCCCGATCGAGAAGAGCTTCGCCCGCGAAGAGATCATGCTGCCGGTGAAGTGCAACCAGCATCCCTGGATGAAGATGTACATCAACGTGGTGAAGAGCCCGTTCTATGCGGTCACTGGACAGGACGGCAAGTACGAGATCAAGGGACTGCCGCCGGGAGACTACACGCTGGCCTTTGTGCAGGAAAAACTCGGCGAGCAGGACCAGAAGATCACGCTCGCTCCCAAAGACGCCAAGACCGTGGACGTAACGCTTTAAACAGTAAAGCTTGCTAGAATAGTCGGTTCCTGTCGGGCGGCCGGGAGATCTCGGCCCCCGATAGGACGATTAGAATGATTCGCAGGGTTCCGCTGCGTTCGCCGGGTTGGGCCTGGCGTGGTTCCCCCCTCAGAGGAGTCGGTTCTGAAAGCAGGTCGCTACTCCCTACAATCGCCGCCTTCATTCGTTCGCCGTTTTCACCGCCTGCATCACCTTTCTGCTCATCATCGCCGGAGCGCTGGTGACCAGCAATGACGCCGGCCTCTCGGTCCCCGATTGGCCGACTTCTTTCGGTTCGCTCTACAAAATTCCGCACATGGTGGGCGGCGTCCGCTTCGAACACAGCCATCGCATGGTGGCCGAGTTTGTTGGACTGCTCACCATCGGCATCGCCATATGGACCTGGCGCAGCCGACCGCCGCCGCTGGATGAAGAACCTCGGTATCGCCGCCCTGGCCACGGTGATCATTCAAGGAATTCTGGGCGGCATCACGGTGCTGCATTATCTGCCACCGGCGGTTTCCACCGCTCATGCCGCGCTCGGCCAGACGTTCTTCTGCATTGCGGTGGCTATCGCGTTGTTCACCGGCCGAAATGGGTGGAGGAAGTTCCGCCCGCTCGAGCTCGACACCCGCCGCCCCAGCCTGCAGACTCTCACTTTGTCTTTCGATCTTTATCCTGTACGTTCAATTGTGTCTGGGTGCGATGTTCCGCCACCACGGCATGAGCTGGTGGCCGCACGTGGTGAACGCGGTGATGGTGGCAATCATCCTGGCATGGACCGCGATTCGCGCTCTGACGCTGTATTCGCCAGATCGACAGCCGTCGCCGTCCCGCAGTGACTCATGCTTTCGCTGCTGATCACCCAGCTCTGTCTCGGGTTTCGCGCTTTCTTACCCGGGTAGCGTGGGGCAGGATGCCGCACAGCCGGAACTGCCCATGGTGGTTTCGACAGTCGCCCACGTGGCGGTCGGAGCGTTGCTGCTGGCGACCACCGTGGTGCTGGCCATCCAGGTGTGGCGGCATGTTCCGGCGGCGATGAAAGAGCGAATTCCACAGGCGGAGAGAGAGCGGAAACCTTTAGCAGTCTAAATACAGCGATGTTTTGGTCCGAAAGAGAATGCTGAACCCTCTGGCGTAAAATAATCGTGGCCTCCGAAGT
The DNA here is from genome assembly GCA_963798155.1 of Terriglobia bacterium. Classification (GTDB taxonomy): domain Bacteria; phylum Acidobacteriota; class Terriglobia; order Terriglobales; family Acidobacteriaceae; genus CAWCSH01. Next base: position 431,707 of record CAWCSH010000005.1, on the reverse strand, counting down.
CCCCGTTTTCGATGCTGTCGAGCCCCGAAGCTGGCCCGGTCTCCTCCCCAGCTGTTATTTCCGTCCAGAATCTGGTCCATCGCTACGAAAACCGCACCGCGCTGAGCGGAGTCTCGTTCGATGTTCGCCCGCCGAGTTGTTCGGCTTGCTGGGTCCGAACGGCAGCGGCAAGACCACCCTGTTCCGGATTCTCTCCACCCTTATGGTCCCTAGCGCCGGCCGGGCGCTCATTCTCGGCCACGACGTAGCCACCGATCCCAACGGATTGCGGCGCGACATCGGGGTGGTCTTTCAGGCACAGAGCATTGACGTAAAGCTTACGGCGGCGGAAAACCTTCGCCACCAGGGCCATCTCTACGGCCTGCACGGGCCGCGCTGAAGGCGCGCATCGAAGAAATGCTGGGTCGGGTTGGCCTCGCCGACCGCGCCAACGAAAAAGCGGAGACTTTTTCCGGAGGCATGCAGCGCCGCCTGGAGCTGGCCAAGGGCCTGCTGCATCATCCCTCGGTGCTGCTGCTGGACGAGCCGACCACCGGACTCGATCCCGGCGCGCGGCGCGATCTCTGGCAGTATCTTACGATTCTGCGCGATGAAGAACACGTGACCGTTCATTGTGACCACGCACCTGATGGAAGAGGCCGAACGCTGCGACCGGCTGGCCATCCTGAACGAAGGCAAGCTGGTCGCGCTGGGCACTCCCGGCGGAACTGAAGCAGGAGATCGGCGGCGACGTGATTCTGCTCGACACGCCCGACGCCGAATCGCCTCGCCCAGCGCATCCGTGATGCGCTTTTACGCCAACACCGCAGGTGCTCGACAAACCAGGTTCGGCTGGAGCGCGAGAACGGGCATCGCTTCATCACCGAACTGGTCGAAGCGTTTCCCGGGGAGATTGAGGCAATTTCGGTCAGCAAGCCGACGCTGGAAGACGTATTCATTCGCCGCACCGGCCACAAGTTCTGGACCGAACGCGGAAGAGGAACAGCGCGAGCACGGGAAGTAGAAATATTGTTGGGACTTCCCTCCGTGGAACTCAGTGCCCTCTTTGGTGAATCCGGTTTCTAAAGGAGGTATTGCACCAGTGATGCTAGCCCTCTCCGCCGCATTCGGCCTGTTTTGTCTGGCCGGAATTGCCTTTACCGTCACTCAGGGTTCGATTACCACCGTGGACGGCCTTGTTCACCACGCTGATCCTGCTCGCGCTCTCCGGCATCCTGTTTCTCAATGTATTTCTTGATCTTCGCAACCGCAAGGCGCACACGGCGCGGAAAACGAATTAAGGTGGCGACGCAGACCGCAACTTACCGGCACAACCAGCGCTCCAGCTCGGTGCGGGTTGTCGCTCTGCCCGCGTACACCTTGTGGTGGCGGGAGGTAGTCCGCTTCTACCGCCAGCGCAGCCGGGTGGTGGGAGTGATCGCCTCGCCGGTGCTGTTCTGGCTGGTGATCGGGTCCGGGCTTCGGCACCTCGTTCCGCTCCGGCAACGCTGCCGGAGGCCAGCACTATCTCGACTACTTCTTTCCCGGCGCGCTCATCATGATTGTGCTGTTCACTTCGATCTTCACCATGATGTCGGTGATCGAAGACCGCAAAGAAGGCTTTCTGCTTTCCGTGCTGGTGGCGCCGGTGCCGCGTTCGGCCATCGTGCTGGGAAAAGTGCTGGGAGGAACAACGCTTTCCACCATCCAGGGATTGATCTTCCTGGTCTTCGCGCCGCTGGTCGGCGTCCACATGGCGTCTTGGGCAGTTCCTACTGATCGTGCTGACCGTGTTCCTGGTCTCGTTTGCGCTCACCGCGCTCGGCTTCGCCATTGCCTGGCCGATGGATTCCAACCAGGCCTTCCACGCCATCATCAATCTGTTTCTGATCCCGCTGTGGCTGCTGTCAGGAGCGCTGTTCCCCATCGGTCGGCGCATCTTCTGGATTCGCGCCCTGATGGATATCAATCCCCTCACCTACGGGGTCGAGGCTTTGCGCAAGCTGCTTTACCCCGGCCAGCCCGGCGATGTTTGACCTGCCGTCTTCGCTGGCGACTCTGGTGTTGTTCTCGCTGTTCATGTTCGGTCTGGCGTTCGTGATGGTCAACCGACGCACCACCAAGCCCGCCGCATGAGCATGGTTCCTGAACAATACGCGATCTATCCAGTGATCAACGCGACCCTGAATGGCACCAGCGCGGTGCTGCTGTTTGTTGGCCACGGCTATATCAAGCGCGGCAAGCATGGCGGCCCACCGCAACCTGATGATCGCGGCCCTGGTGACCTCCAGCCTTTTTCTGATTTCGTACCTCTACTACCATTACCACGTGGGTTCGGTGCACTTTCAGGGACAGGGCTGGTCGCGTCCGGTGTATTTCACGATTCTGACTTCCCACACCATTCTGGCGATCACGATCGTCCCGCTGGTGATCATCACCCTGAGCCGGGCGCTGCGCGAGCGCTTCGACCGCCATCGCGCCATCGCCCGCTGGACTTATCCGTTGTGGATGTACGTCTCGATCACCGGCGTGATCGTCTATTTCATGCTGTACCAATGGTTCGCGACATGAAGCGCACTGGTTGTCAGTTTCCAATTGGCGATTTGAAAACTCATGAGCACCGTGCGCCTCAAAATCGATGTTTCAGGAACCGTTGGAGTCGAAGCCTGGAAGCAGATCCAGCAATACGACGAAATCAAGAGCGCCGCTTTTGGCCCGCAGTTTGGATCAGGCGGCGAGTGCAAACACTCGCCCGACCAGCCCCATGCCAAAGGCGAATGGATCGGCGCGGAAATCCAGCTCCAGACGCCGCTCCTGGCGCAATATGCCGTGTCCCACTACCTGGAGCAGCCCCGAGTGCTCGATGCTGACGTGGTGGACTAGGCTCGACGGCGCAGCGCCAGATTCCTCTGTGTCCTCCGCGCTCTGTGTGGTGAAATAGTGTCGTCCATGCCAACTGAATCGCCAGCCAGCCAGCCCGAGAGCCTTCCCCACCGTCCGAAGCGCCGCATGTCGCGCAACCAGCGGCTGCTCTTCTTTCTCACCGCCTGGCTGATCGTGCTCATGCCGTTTCTTTTCTGGTGGAACACCTGGTTCGGACGTCCGCTCTCCGATAAGCAGATGAGCGAGTACCTGCACGACGAGAATAAGCCGCGCCATATCCAGCATGCCCTGGTGCAGATCGGTGACCGCATGGCGAAGCACCAGGCGGGAACGACAGGTTTCTATCCCGACCTGGTGCGGCTGGCAAGCTATCCAGTGGACGAAGTGCGCAACACCGACGCCTGGGTCATGGGCCAGGACACCTCCGGCGCAGGCTTTCACGAAGCACTGCTCAGAATGCTGCATGACGCCTCGCCCATGGTACGCGGCAATGCGGCACTCTCGCTGGTCCGCTTTGGGGATGCCGCCGGCCGTCCGCAAATCGTCGCTCTGCTTCAGCCTGCCAACGTCGTCGCTCCGCAATCAGGAAAAATCGTGGACACCAGCAGCGTGGGCACGCCCATCCACCAGGGCGGAGTCATTGCGAAACTCGAGAGCAACAGCGAAATCCGTTCACCGATTGCCGGACGCGTGCGAACTCTGGCGGTTCAGACAGGGGAAAACGTAAATAGTGGGGCTGCAATTGCCACCGTGTCTCCGTCTGAAGAGCAGGTATGGGAGGCCTTGCGTGCTCTCTACCTGGTGGGCCAACTGGAAGACCTCCCTGCCATTACTCCCTATGAACGAGAGTTGCCCGATATCGCAGACCGTGTGCGCCAGCAAGCCGAGCTGACGGAAAGAGCCATCCGCCAGCGCGCCAGCACCAAGCAATGAGCCCTTGTTCTTCTCCGCTGACCTTCGCGGCAGTTCTTCGCGACCTTCGCGGTAAAGACTTTAACCCAACGTCGCTAAGGCAGGCAATCTCGCAGGGCTGACTCCCCCTGTGTCTCCCAAATCCCTGCAAAAGATGGGAGAATAGATGGCCACACAGTCCTCGAAGTACCCGAACCAGAGGTGTTTCCATCGTCACCCTGACTGACATTCGCGAAGCTGCTACCCGCGTGCGCGGCGTAGCGGTGCGCACTCCACTGGTCGAGTCGCGCCTCACACCATCTTCAAGTCACGGCGACCGGCTGCTGTATCTGAAGCTGGAGAACCGGCAGCCTATCGGCGCCTTCAAGCTGCGGGGCGCCTACAACAAGATCGCCACTCTAACCGAGCAGGAACGGCAGCGCGGGGTCATCACCTACTCCAGCGGGAACCATGGGCAGGGCGTGGCGTATGCCGCGCGGCAACTGGGCATTCACGCCGTTGTGGTCATGCCGCGAAATGCTCCAATCAACAAACAGCAAGCAACCTCAGGCCTGGGAGCCGAGATCATACTCGTAGGGCCGAGCAACGCCGAGCGCCAGGCCAAAGCCGAAGAAATCGCGGCAGAAAAGGGTTACGTCATCATTCCTCCCTATAACGATGAAAAAATCATTGCCGGGCAAGGCACCATCGGCCTGGAGATTCTGGACGAACTGCCCGGGGTCGAGACCATTCTCGTCCCCATCGGCGGCGGAGGCCTGATCAGCGGCGTGGCCACGGCCATCAAGCTGAGCAATCCCTCAATCAAACGTGATCGGGGTCGAGCCCGAACTCGCCGGCGATGCGCGCGCCAGCCTTAAGGCCGGGAAGCTGGTGAAATTCCCCGTCGAACAGATTCTGCAAACGGCTGCCGACGGCCTGCGGACCCAATGCGTCGGAGAGATCAATTTCGAGCATATCCGGCGCTATGTGGACGACATCGTGACCGTCAGCGAAGAGGAGATTACCCAGGCCATGCAGCAGCTGGCGGCGGACCTGAAGACCATCGCCGAGCCCAGCGGCGCGGTGAGTGTGGCGGCTTTTCTCTTTCATTCCGCGGAATTACCGCGCACCCGCATCAACGTTGCGGTCATCAGCGGAGGAAACATCGAGCCGCAACTGCTGGCCGACATCAAGAAGAAAATGAGCTTGTCATGCTGAGCGAAGCGAGGCATCCCAATCCTCGACCGGCCTGCCAGAGAACAGAGGGTTCCTCAGGAGCCCGGCGGGTCTTGGGGATTCTGTCTCTGGGCAACCATCGCCATGCTCTGTCTCCTGCCCGCTGTATCCCGCGCCGCCGACTATCAGCGCGGAGCCATGATGCGGGTGGCATCGATTTTTCTTTCTCCCGACTCCCAGTCTGCCAAGCTCGGAGACCTCGACCGCGGCCGCGAAGTGATCGTGCTCGAGAGCAGTCGCGACTGGCTGCACGTAGAGGCCAACCTCACCGAGGAACGCACGATTACCGGCTGGATCCTGGGCAAGGGTGTGATCACCGCGTCCACTCCCAACGGCGACAAGATTCTCTTCGGGGAGGCCGCCGATTCCGAAGACCAGGCTTCGCAACGCCGTGGACGGCGCGGCGCGGCCCAGGATGCGATGTGGCTCTATCGCCGGGTTTACGATTATTTCCCCAGCTCTCCCCTGGCGGGAGAGGCGCTGTACCGTGCCGCCGACATCCGCTGGCAACTGCAGAAAGACGACGTGATGTCGCGGCCTTCGTCGCACGAACGCGAAGCCTTTCTCCGTGACGAAATCGACGAGCATTGGATGAAAGAGGTCATCAAGAAATTTCCCGGCACCAGGTGGGCTGACCTCGCGGCATTTCACCTGCTCGACAATAAGGTGTGCGGGGACTGGCAGGGCGCATCGAAGTGTCCCGAGAAAGAAGCCGATCTTTACCAGAATTACGCCAAGGACCATCCCCAGTCGCCCAAGGTCAATGAGGCTTTATACGACGCAGCCTCCCGTTACGCCGCGCTCATCGAGATCTACAAGACCGAGGAACAACCGAAGAAATCTGAAGAATCAAAAACCCGGGCCGCCGCACTGGCCCAGAGGATCTCCAGCCAGGATGCTCAAGGCGACTGGGGAGCCCGCGCCCAACGCCTGCTCTACCTGCTCCAGAACAACATCCCAACTTTCGGCAACACCGAGCAGTGAATAGCAGATAACCAAACTAGCTTTGTCATCCTGAGCGCAGTAACCGTCGCGCCCAGCGCGGCGGCTACGAAGTCGAAGGACCCCTGCAGCCGTCGCGCTTTTAGGCCGCCGCCAGGCATTCTCCCCACTCTCATCGCGCCTGTTTCGATTCCTTCGACCCACCAGCTGAGCGAACCAAGTTCGCAACCCGGCCCGCCGCCCAACTTCTGCCATACTCAACCCACTCACCCTCTGGAGGCGGATTGAACGACTACCTGCTGTCCCTGATCCTCGGAGTTGTTGAAGGCATCACTGAATTTCTGCCGGTGAGTTCGACCGCGCATCTCCGCATTGTGGAAGCCATGCTTCACATCAGCATGACCAGCGGCTACTGGAAGATGTACACCATCGTGATCCAGCTGGGAGCGATTCTCAGCTCTGCCGGTCTATTTCCGCAGCCGCATCGCGAAATTTCTTTCGACATTTCCCAAGGGCGAAAGCGGAGACCGTAACGTCCTCACTCATCCGCTCAGCTTGACCCTGATTGCGTTCGTGGTCACCGCCATTCCCGCCTTCCTGCTCACCAAAATCATTGGCAAGCACCTGGAAAACCTCAGGATCATCGGCTGGTCGCTGCTTATCGGCGGCATCGTCATGTGGATCGTGGACGCGGTGAACGCTCCCTGGGAAAAGGCCGGCCCCAGCGCATCCGGCAGCCGCATACACACCTGGAAGATGGAAGCCATGAGCGTCGCCCAGGCCATCTGGATCGGCGCCTGCCAGATTCTGTCAGCAGTTTTCCCCGGGACGTCTCGCTCCATGTCCACCATCGCCGCCGGCCAACTGGCCGGGATGTCGCGGGCTTCTGCGCTCGAGTTCTCGTTCTTCCTATCGATTCCTACCATGGCGGCCGCCGTGGGCTATGACCTGCTGAAATCGGTGATGGGCAAGGGCGAAAACCCAATCGGCGTCTCGCAAATTGATGCTCACGGCTGGATTGTGGTGGCGATTGGGTTCGTGGTCTCGTTTGTCGTGGCCTACGCCTCTGTCGCCTGGTTCATGGCGTGGGTGCGGAAGCACGGCTTCGTGCCCTTCGCGGTATATCGCATCATCGCAGGCGCGCTGGTGCTCTTGTTCGCGGCCAGGCTTGCTGGATAGGTCGCCAGCTCACACAGGCAATTCGCCTCAGCGCCATCTTTTGGTCAATTTAGCGGTCGCCTTCGCGGTCGCCTTCGCGATCATCCCGAACCGTTATATCGCTGGTCCGGAGTGTGTATAGCGAACTCGGCTGACAGGTGGTGTATCCCGCGATATGAACCAGGTCTGAATCGCGCTCATCCCGCTTTACCCGGTAGGTACGGAGTTTGTAACAATAAGCTTGCTCAGGATTCACCCGAGTTCCACGCTGCAATCGCTGGGTGGGTACCCAGTTCAGTTCATATTTTCCGAGATCAGGACCCGCTTCGGGATTTCGAATCGACGAGGCGTCCAGAGACGCGGCGCCCACAGACGGTGCGCCGAGAATTGACCAGGAATTTGGATAGGCAGAGGTTGAGGCCTTCTGATCAGCCGCCGGCTTCGGCAGCTCCGCATAAGCCGGTAATGCCACCAGAAGCACCAGGAGGGAAAGGAAACGCATAACGCACCTCCGGAGAAGGATTATATCGCCGATCATCGCGGGGGATGACATCGGATATCGCTCCTGCTCACTGATTTGCCAGCCATTCCCAGAATGAGTTCTTTCTCGATTACTGTCTCACCACTCCCCGGTTGCCCCTCCGCTCCATCCTTGGCATAATCATTGGGCTCTGGCGGAATCGTGACGGGGTGGGAGTTTCTCTCGCCCGCGCGCACACGCCCAATGAAATCAATTGCCCGGTTTTTCGCTCCGACCAACAACCGCCGGCTCAATGAGCTGGTCGGGTTCCTGTTGTGTATCTCCGCGCTCCTCCTCTTCCTCGCGCTCGCTTCCTATTCGCCGCTCGATCCCTCGCTGAACAGCGCCTCGGTCCTTACCGGTTCGCGGGCCGCCCGCAACTGGATCGGCATCGTGGGAGCCATCGGCTCCGATCTGCTGCTGCAAGGTTTCGGCATTGGCGCTTTTCTGTTGCCTCTGATTCGCCGGACTGGTTGGCATTCGCTGGTTCCGCTCGCGACATGTCACCTCCCCGCTTGCCAAAGTGCTTGGCGTGGTCTGGCTGCATCATCTTCGTCCCTGCTCTGCTGGCATTGTTGCCCGGGCATGTGCGCTGGATGGGAGTGATTCCGATTGAAGGCCTCCTCGGCCGCATCGTCGGCGATTTTCTCATCCACTACCTCAACGTCGCCGGAGCCTACATCGTGTGCGCCAGCGTGCTGGCTGTCGCGCTCTATCTCTCTACTGCATTCTCGTTCTCTGCCGCGCAGGTTTGGATGCCCACCCGCTTTGCCTTCGCCATCGCTCTCTGGAACCGCTATAAAGACTGGCAGGAGGAGCGCGCCAAGCTGCAATTGCAGAAGGAACTGGAGAAACGGCGCGCGGCTCGTCCCGTGGTTTCGACACCAGCCCGTACCGCGCCTGCCGCGGCTGCATCCGGCTGGAACCTCGGCGAACCGGCATCGAGCGGACGTTGGCAGCGGAGCCTGTCGAACATGCCAAGGCCGCAGATCACATCGGCTCACCGGAGGCCGAGCTACCCACTCCTGAAGTCACCGAGCGCGCCGACACCGAGCAAAAGCCAAAGACCACCATGCCGCGCATCGCCGGCAGCTTCAAGCTTCCACCCAGCAGCCTGCTGCACCGGGCCGATGAGCAGCAGGCCATTGATGCCGACGAACTCAAGCTGCTGGCGCAAGTGCTGGTAGAAAAATATGCCGAGTTCGACGTTCACGGCCAAGTCACCCAGATCAATCCCGGCCCGGTCGTCACCACCTTCGAATTCAAGCCCGAAGCCGGCATCAAATACAGCCGCATCACCAATCTCACCGACGATCTCTGCCTGGCCCTGAAAGCCGAAAGCATTCTGATCGAGCGCATGGCGGGCAAGTCCACGGTAGGCATTCAGGTGCCCAATCGCGAGCGCGAGATCATCTGGCTGCGGGAAAACATCGAGTCGCAGGAATTTCTGGGCTCAAAATCGAAGCTGACGCTCGCGCTCGGCAAAGACATCAACGGACGCATTGTCACCGCCGATCTCAACGGCATGCCCCACCTGCTGATCGCCGGCTCCACCGGAGCCGGCAAGAGCGTGGCCATCAACGCCATGATCATGTCCATCCTGTACAAGTCCACGCCGGACCAGGTACGGCTGATCCTGGTTGATCCCAAGCGCCTGGAACTCGGCAACTACGAAGGCGTTCCGCACCTTTTACGCCGATCATCACCGAGCCCAAACTGGCCGCCAACGCGCTGCGCAATGCCGTCCGCGAAATGGAGCGCCGCCTCAAGCTGCTGGCGCGAAAAGGGCGTGCGCAACATCGATCAGTACAACAAGCTGTTCGACGACGACAGCACCCGCAGCCTGTTTGGCGAAGATTCGCGAAGACGCGCCGCTGCCCTACATCGTCATCATCATCGACGAGTTGGCCGATCTGATGATGCTCGACTCCGGCAATGTGGAAGAGTCCATCACGCGGCTGGCGCAGATGGCACGCGCCGTCGGCATTCACCTGGTTCTCGCCACCCAGCGGCCCGTCGGTCGACGTCATCACCGGACTTGATCAAAGCCAACTTCCCTGCCCGCATTTCTTTCCGGGTGGCGACCAAAGTTGACTCCCGCACCATTCTCGACGCCAACGGCGCAGAAGCCCTGCTGGGCAAGGGCGACATGCTTTATCTGCCTTCCGGATCGGCACGCGTGCATCGCTTGCACGCGCCCTTTGTCACCGAGAAGGAAATTGCCGCAGTCGTCGAATTCTGGCGTTCTCAAGGCACCGCCGAATATGAGCAGAAATTCCTGGAAGCTCCGAAAGAGGAGCGCGAGGCGCGGCGAAGCTGGAAGCAGACGACGGCGAAGCGGAATACGACGACCCTCTTTGAAGACGCGGTTCGCCTGGTCATCGAGTTCGGCAAAGCCTCCACTTCCCTGCTGCAGCGCCGTCTGCGCATCGGCTACGGCCGCGCCGCTCATCTGATCGACCTGATGGAGCGCGACGGCATCGTCGGCGCCGCCGACGGCCCCAAGCCGCGCGAAGTGCTCAAACGTCCCGATTGGATTTCCGAAGTAGAAGAGTCGCTGAGGTAGCCGCAACGTGCGCCATCCGGCAGTTTCGGACTAGGCTGCGCGGGGGGTGATCGGTTCTGCTTCGTAACCGACCACCTGCAAATATCTCGCCTTGTTCACTACCTTCAGACTACGCAGCAGCAGCCGGTTCATGTGCAGGTGCGCCGGAACGGTTGCCACTCTCGCTCCCCGGCGAATCTTGAACTGGTTGATTCCGGGGGTGCTGATACAGCTGTCATAGATCATCGCAATGTCGCCAGATTCCCGTGCCCGCATGCGCATCAGGTGCAACAGCAGGTCTGGGGCGCGGAGTTTCAGGCTCAAATCCGAATGAACAGCCGCCTTCAGCACCAGCACGTCGAGCACCCGGCACGAGATTTCATATCCGATCAGCTTCTCGCCCGAGAACGCACCCAGAATCAGTAATTCAGGAAACTCGAACAACGCCCGGGCCCAGCGGGCAAATCCCTCGGGCCGTAAACGGTAGGTTGCGAACTCGTACCTGGTGCGTTCGTAGAACGAAAGATAGGCTTCGTGACCCTTTTCGGAGAACTCCACCACGTCAGTCAGGCAGCGCACCGTCACATGATTCTTGATGGCCCGCTTCACGTTCCCCAGCACGCTATGGTGCAGTTTGCCGGCGCTGTAGCTGCCTACCTCATCAAAAATCATGAGGTTGATGCCGGAGTTTGAGGGCTGTCCGTTTAGTACGCCGTGCTGGAAGCCGGCCAGCAGGTGGAAGTCCCGCGTAGTGCTCTCCAGGTCATATTGCAGAAAGGGCGGGAGCGGCCGATAAAAAAATGGCCGGATCTGGCGCCAGTACACGTTGCCCTGTTTCGTGATTTTCTTCTGACCGGTCGCAATTTCCTGGGCCACATAACGCTCGACTTGCATGGCTTTCCAGGGCGCAACGTTCTCAACCAGGGACTCAATATCCATTACTGTTTCGGGCTCCGAGAAATGGGTATAGCTCGCGCAAGGTCAACCAGGCTGGGTGGCTTACTGAGATGAAGCAGGGTTGAGCGGAGTATAAAAGCGCCGCTCTTGCGTTTCAACTTCTTTTGAACGCAAAATCGTGATTTTTGGCAAGGTGCGGAGCGTCCGCGAACCGGTTCGATGATTGTCTTAAGGCGACTACCTTAGTGGGCCCTTTTTCTGCTTATGTCGTTGGACGACATAACCGAATCTGCTCCAAAAAGGGTCCAGATCCCTGATTTAAGAAAGTTACCCGTCCAAGGAACCTGGGCGGGTATCCCTGAGGTCAGGCTTTGCGATCCCCGCTGAACCACCACGGCGCCGCCTCCCTAGCGGCACTCGCCGGTTGTCGGGTCGATGACCGTGCTGACTTCTGTGATCCTGGTTGCCGGAAAGCCGCTGAGATCAGCGTGCTTTTGAACCAGCTCCTGATCTTTGGCCAGGTACACACAGAACATCTTGTCAGCCGAGATGAACGATTCCTGCCATTGAATCTCGCTCCCCAGCTGCTGCAACACCTGATTGGATTTGGCTGCCGCGGCCTGTAGTTGCGCTTGCTGCAGACTGCCAACTTTCGGAATCTCACGCTCGATCAAATATTTCTTCATAACGCCTCCTGTAACGTTGCTTTTCGGACTTCTGGCTTCCGATGTCCGAGAGTAGCGGCGGCAGGCCCTTGTCACAAGATGGCAGATATGACATTGTACATAGGTGATTGAGCCAACCGCTGGGCGCATTCGCAGGCTGAAGCGGATTGGCTTGCACCATTCGCGGTGGAGACTGTCTCATGATCGAGCTCACCCTTCTGATTCTTGATGGAACTTTTTCTTCGACGGCTGTCGGTCCGCTAGAGGTCTTTCGTCACGCCGGCACTTTGTGGAACGAACTCACCGGCAATCCTCTGCGGCCGCGCTTTCGCGTAACCACCGCGTCGGTGGGAGGCCGTCCCGTGCGTTGCGACGGTCCCATCGAGATACGCCCCGCCACCTCGCTCACAGCCATCCGCAAGGCACAGCTGATATTCGTTCCATCGACGGGTCCAAACATCGACGATGCGGTGGAGCGCAACGCCGAAGTTGTGCCCTGGCTGCGACGCTGGCACAAGCGTGGAGCTTCCATCGCCAGCGTCTGCACCGGAGTCGGCCTGGTTGCAGCCGCCGGCCTGCTCGACGGCAAGCGCGCCACCACCCATTGGGGACTGGCTGAGCGCTTCCGGCAGAGATATCCCAACGTGCACTGGATGCCGGAGCTGATGGTGACAGAAGATCACGGCATCTACTGCGGGGGAGGGGTGAACGCGTCGCTCGATCTCAGCCTGTATCTGGTGGAGAAATTCTGCGGGCATGAGGTGGCCATGCAGATTGCGAAGGCGCTTCTGATCGAGACTCCGCGCTCCTGGCAGGCGGGCTTTGGTATTGTGCCCTTGAAGACCGACCATTCCGACGAGCCGATCTCCCGCGCACAGGAGTGGCTGCATCAGAATTTCCACCGCACCTTCCCCCTGGAAGCCCCGGCACAACGGGCCGGCATGAGCCTGCGCAATTTCGTTCGCCGCTTCAAGCAGGCGACCGGCGACAGCCCGCTGATTTATCTGCAAAAGTTACGAATTGCCGCTGCCAAGCGCCTGCTGGAAGGCGATCATCGCAGCGTGCAGGAGGTTAGCGACGCCGTCGGTTACCAGGACGTCGCGTTCTTTCGCGAACTCTTCCAGCGCCAGACTGGGGTAGCTCCCAGCGGCTACCGGCGCCGCTTCGGAATTCAGACTGCATCATGAAATCCGGAAGCTTCGCACGAGAACTCAACCGTAGCTAGAAGTCGCGCATTTCCCGGTAGTTATTGCGAGACCACCTGCTTTACGATCTCGTACATCATCTGCGTACCGGTGCGCACGTTCTCGACCGAGATGCCGCTCGTTGTTGCCGTGCACGCCGGATTCGTCCGCCTGCGGCATCAGGAACGGCGCGTAGCCGTAGGAAGCGATGCCACGGTCGCGGAAGAAGTGGCTGTCGGTGAATCCGGTTGAGACCGCGGGCACGATGGCCGCCTTCGGGATAGTGCTGCCGCGTCACGTCGACGATCGCCTGATACAGCGGCGTATCGGTCGACGACACCGCCGGCGTGAACCCGAGGAACTGTTCGATCTGTGATCCCGGGATCGTTGAGCGCGCCGCTGCAGTTCGCGCTTGAACGCCGGCCACGTCCTGGTCCGGGCAGCAGCCGGCAGTCGAGCTGCGCCTCCGCCTCCGGCGGAATCACGTTGATCTTGGCGCTGCCCTTCAGAATGGTGATCGAGCAGGTGTTGCGCGTCAGCGCGGCCAGCTCGGGATACTCGGTCTGCAGCCGCAGCAACGCGTCGCGGTCCTTAATCGTCTTGCGCCATGTCCATGAATGCGTCCTTCCACTGCGGAGCCGCGGCCGGGGCCATCCCCTTGAAATACGCGTCCACGGCCGGGATGATGCGCGGCGCGAACTCGTACGTCTGCAGCCGGTAGAGGGCGCGAACCAGCCGGTTCACCGCCGACGCGACCGGCGGCTCCGAACCGTGGCGCGGCATGCCGGTGGAGGTGAGCTTGAACCAGTACGGCACTTTCTGCGTGACCTCAATGCCGAACTGCTGGCGCCCGTCTTCGACGCTCCCGCCGCCGCCTTCGTTGAGCACGAACCCGACGCCCTGGAATGCCTCCGGGATGATGCTCCACCACCCATCCGGCGCCGAACGCCGCCCCGGCCTCCTCGTCGGCGGTCGCCATGAAGATCACGTCACGGTCGAGCGGCACCTTGGCGCGGTGCAGCGCCAGGAACGCCTCGAGCTCCACGATGCCCAGCGTCTTGGTGTCGAGCGTGCCGCGTCCCCAGATGTAGCCGTCCTTCACCGTCGCCGCGAACGGGATCGACGCTCCAGTACTTCGGGTCGGCGGGAACCACGTCCATGTGGCTCAGCAGCACCAGCGCCGGCTTGCGACCACCCTTGAGCCGCGCCCAGATGTTGCCGCGTCCCGGCGCCGACGACGCCGGTCTCGAACGGAATCCCCTCCTGCGGTGAAGATCTGGGCGAAGAACTTCATCGTCTGCTCTTCGTTGCCGGGAGGGTTGGTGGTGTTGATGCGGATGTATTGCTCGATGCGGCGACACGCCTCGTCCTGCAACCTGGCCATATCGATATCCGTGGACTGCTGCGCCATCACAAGGGAGGGCGCCGCCGCCCACGCGGTGGCCAGGCCTAAGATCATGAGCAAGAGGGGACAAAAACGCGAGCGCGAGCGCGCGTCGCCGGATGCGGGACAGTTTGGTGCCGGAATTGTCATGCGGGTTATGCTGCTTGAACTGCGGCGCGGGCGCAAGCTGAAAGCTCAAGGCGCAAGTAGGGGGCAGGCCAGGATTCAGGGTGCCCTTATAATCCTATGAGGCTCCGAGGCTTACACGGTTTCTACAACAACTCAATCGAGCACGAGAAAGAAGCGCTTCAGGTAAAACGGCAAATGGTCCGATAACATCGAACCTATATGATCGAGATCAAGAAAAACACCGTGAACCAACTCATCAAGTGGTTTGGATTGTTATGGATACTAGCCACGCTGCTACTGGTTCTCATGCTCCCACAAGTCTTTTCAGGCAATGATCGGCAGGATGGCAGCCATGAGAATCATCAGAGGGTCGATGCGGGACATTACAGTGCCGAGGGTTCGGCAGCTATGACTGCGGCTCGGCAAGTCTAGCTTCGTCCGCGTCCCTCCCACTGTGAGGAATTCCCTTCGCTGTCTACTACTTGGACGTCTTTTCCTCAGCCGAGCCGACGCGGTCGCTTGCGTGCATTACAGGCTGGCACACCAAGACTCTGCGCCACGGGGTTGAGGAATTCGCGTTCCCACGGGGTTATCGTGCTCCACAACTGTGCCAACCCAGCCTGTTCTGTGCCTTTTCGTCGCCTAAACTCGGGGAAAATGTTCCAGGTCGAAACTGAATATTTCCCTTTCTCAGGACGCTCGACATCCGAGGCGTGCTGCTTCCGACCGCCATTCGTCCCATCGCGCTTCATCCAGCTTTTCTTCGTCAGCCCTCGCTGCGCCTTCCCGCTTCTCCGCTCGCAACACGAAAACGATTCGCCACGTGGAGCGCTATTGGCTGTGCGATGCCTGCTGCGCTTCGATGACGCTGATATTTGGCAGCGAGGGTGTGGCAACCGTGCCACTGCTCGCGGCTACGAAAAAAACCGCAGCTTCTCAGGCCGCGCCTTCGCGCCAGGTCAGGCCCTGGCCCTCATTGCCACCGCAGATGCCGGAGCGGATCGGGGCGGGACAATGAGCGGCCACCTGCAGCCAACCAGGGTGTTCTCCTGCAGCATTTGCGGCGAGCCTAAGAATGGCCACGGCTCCTGGTATGTGGTCGCCGAGAACCGCTGGCAAGACAAGCTCAAGATCCTGCACTGGAATGATCGTTTGGCGGGGCACGAAGGCGTACACCAGGCGTGCAGCCCGGCGCACGTTCAGGAGTTGGTAGTTCACTGGATGGCTCTGGGCAGCCTGGATTATCCATTCGCCCAGACTGCTCCGGGAAAACGCCCGGCGCGGCGCTGGGGCGACTCCTATGCCGCCCCTCTAAACGTGGACATGCAGCAGGCACAGCCGCTGGGTGAGCTTTCGGTGCATCGTGAGAGCATGAAGCGAGTGCTCAGCGAGAACCCCCACTCGCTGAAATCGATCCTGGATGCGTTGCTTTCGGCCTTGCAGCGCGATGTGGCACGGGCAACGCCGCCGGGATCAAGTCATCCGGAAGCGCTGGTCCCTGCATTACGGGGCGCATGAGGAGTCCCCCGGCGCCAGCAGTCACGAATGTCGGTCTGTTCCTCCCTCAACGCAGGCGGGCGGTGTGTCAGGCATGACACGCCGTCCGTACCTGAACACAATCCCAGTCCTCCTGAACCCATCTAAGTCTCAGCTTTTCAATCGCATCCACAATGGCCTGTGGGCTGCCCTCTAGTTCCGCGCAAGTTGGAGCGAGGGCAGGGTCATGGATCAAAAGGCAGCTTTTTCCAGTGGAAGTCTAGCCAGGATCAGGCAAGTCGCAGTCTTCACCGTGCTGCAACTCCTGGTGGTCTGCGCTGTGGGACAAAGCGCTGAGCTGCAGACTCCAACGCCGACCCAAACGGCTGTTCCTTTGGCGATAAGGCCGATCCGGCGCGTCCTGGTCAGCATTTCTGACCGCAGGCTGGCCGTACTCGAAGGCGGCAAGGTGCTGGGCGTGTTCGAGGTCGCGGTGGGCACGCACGCCACTCCCAGCCCCAGCGGACAATTCCGTATCGCGCGCCGCCTCGAAAACCCCGCTTACTACCACCCCGGCGTGGTGATTCCGGCGGGGAGGAACAATCCTCTCGGTCCGCGATGGGTGGGCCTGAGCCAGAAGGGATTCGGCATTCACGGCACCAACGAGCCGTCATCCATCGGCAAGGCTGCGTCGCACGGCTGCATTCGCCTGCGCAATCGCGATATCCGGCAGCTCTTTGCCATGGTACGCGTGGGCGATGTGGTGGAGATCCGCAGCGAGCGGGACGCAGAGATCGCACAGGTGTTCGGCGGAGGCGTGGCTCCGACGCTTGTAATGGCGCAGACAGAGGCAGCGCAAGGCATAGGCTCCGCCGGCAGCCACTGAAATCGAGCCTAAGCCGCAGTGAAGGTTCAGTTGAAGGAGGTCTCTATGCAATTCGTAATCACCGCTGTAACCGTCATTGCAGGATTGGTTTTTTCGCTGGCAGTTTCACTTCTGGTCGAAGAGTTGATCTTCGGCAAGGTCTTCCGCCTGTTCTTCGCCCAGCAGGCGGTGGCAAGAGTCCGGTCCGGGCAGAAGCAGTAAGGCAGGAAGGAGAATTCCCATGCTGTTTCTCAAATATTTGCTCCTGACCAGCGGCATCGCCATGATCAGCGCCGCGTTGGCCATCTTCAGCTACGACCTTTATCTCCAATTTGAATACCGGCGGTCACTCATCGGCGTAGAAGGGCGTCCGGTTCCGCCGCTGCCGTATTTGCGCTGGCGCGGGGCACTCGCGCTGGCGCTATTGGCCTGGGGACCGATCCTTCTAGCTCTCGCCATCGTGGTGGTGCCGAGCGGCATGGCGGGAGTCCGCATCAGCCAGACCAGCGGCACGCTGGCCGGGAACGCTCTATCCCGGCGCGCACTTCGTCATGCCGCTCGCCGAGAGCGTCGTGCTTTTCGATACTCGCGACCAGCTCTTCACCACGGGCAACACGAAGGAACAAAGACGGGACCAATGAGGCCGAAATCCGAGCCTCTCAATGTTCAGGCCAAGGAAGGACTGACGGTGGGGCTGGCCATTACGGTGCGTTATCGGCTCGATCCCAAGCGGCTGGACTACATCCAGAGCAACCTTCCGCAGCCGGTGGAGAAGGAACTGGTGCCGCCGATCGTGGCCAGCGCATGGCGCGAACTGGCGCCGAACTACACGGTGCGCGATGTCTTCGCCGCCAAGCGGGAAGAAGTCCGCACAGCGGGCCGTCGGCGGTAATCACGCAGAAGCTGGCGGCGGACGGAATCATCGTGAAAGAAGTGATGCTGCGCGACATCCAGCTGCCGCCGGAATACGCCAAGGGCCTGGAGACCCTGCTGCTCAAAGAACAGCAAAACGACCGCATGGGAGTGGAAACGGAGATCCAGCAGAAGCAGGTGCGGATCGCGGAACTTGCAGGCCGAAGCGACCAAGGCCGCGGCAGGTGAAGCAGGCCGAGGGCGAAGCGCAGGTGCGGGTGCTGCAGGCCAAGGGCGAAGCCGACGCCATGCAATACACGCTGCCGCTGAAAGCAAAAGCAGATTGAGCAATCGAAGCTGGAAGCCGAAGCCCGCAAAGAAGCCACGGTGAAGAACGCCGAAGCCATGGCCGAAGCCAAAGTGATCGACAGCAAGGCGGAGATGGAACGCCGCAAGCTGCTGGCCGAGGCAGAGGCCGACCGCATCCGCGTGACCGCCGCGGCCGATGCGGAGCGGATGCGAAGCGAAGGCGCGATGCTCAAGCAGAACCCGCTGCTGATCAACAAGATCGTTGCCGAGCGGCTCTCGGACAAATTGCAGATCATGATGGTGCCGGCCGACGGCAAGTTCTTCTTCGCCAACGATGTGCTGCGCAGCATGAACATGGCGAACCACACCAGCCAGGTGGAAGAAAGCGGCCCTCCCCAAAACTGAAGCATTGATTTGTGCTGGCCGGCAGAGCGGCCCGTCCATTGAAGTTGGCGACGGTGGATGGGCCGCTCTGGTTTTGCAACAGTGGAGCCTGAAACATCAGAAGGCCGCCCGAGTCGAGTAGCAACAGGCAACGCGAATGACGAGTCTCACCCACAACGCGGTTTATAATGCGCTCATCGTTTTCCTTCGCATGCGCTTGCGCAATTCGGCATCCCGCGCTGTTAGCTGTTCCGCCTGTCTGCTGGTCGTTCTGGGTTCAGCTGGGAGTGGCGCGGCTGCTACGGCCCGCTTCCAGGCTGCCGAAGAACAACTGGCGGGCAAGGTTATCGCCGTCACCGGCCCGGGTGCGATCACGGTTGACCTCACCAACCGGTCATCCATAAGCCCGTCCGACGCCGACCAGATTCGCCGGGAACTGCTTACCGAACTGGCCGCTTCCGGCGCCCGCTTCGTCAACGCGGAAGTCGCGGCCGCCAGCGTACACGTGACTCTCTCGGAAGACTTGAACAGTTACGTTTGGATTGCTGAGATTCACCAGGGAACCAACGAGCCATCGGTGGTGATGGTCTCAACGACCAGGCCGGAATCCGCGATGAGCACCCGGCCAGCGCCGGCAATCACGTTGCAGAAGACTCTGCTGTGGTCGAGTCCTGAACGCATCCTTGACACCGCCGTGGTGAGTGGAAATCCGCAGCACCTGGTGGTGCTTTATCCCGATCAGGTCGTGCTTTATAGGTTGCAGGATTCCCGCTGGCAGCCCGAGCAGTCGCTGCCTGTCGGGCATGCCCGGCCCTGGCCGCGGGATATGAGGGGAAGGCTGCTGCTTCGGAAGGACCACCTCTTGGACGCTTACTTGCCGGGAATTTTCTGCCGGAGCAGCGGCAACACTCCCCTGAGCCTCAATTGCCGCGACAGCGACGACCCCTGGCCGCTTGGCGTCGAGCAGCCGGGCTTGAGCGCCTTCTTCGCTCCTGCGCGCAATTTCTTCACCGGAGCGCTTTCGCCGGGCATCGGTCAGCAGCGCGCCGCACCGGCGTTCTACTCAGCTGCCGCGGTTCCGCGCGAGAAATACACCCTGTGGATCTTCGCCGCGGTGGACGGCCAAGTGCATCTGCTCGACGGCCTTACCGATCAGCAGGCTGGAACGCTTGGCTGGGGCAGCGACATTGCCGGGGTTCACAGCAGCTGCGGCGCGGGATGGCAGGTGCTCGCCACCTCCAGCGGCGACCGGGCCAGCGATACCGTTCGGGCTTTTGAGTTTCCGGACCGCGAGCCGGTGGCGGCGAGCCAGGCCGTCGAGTTCCCCGGCGGTGTCAGTGCTTTATGGACGGACTCCGACGGCAGCGGGGCGGTCGCAATTGCGCACAATGCAGAATCGGGGAAATATGAAGCATACCGTCTCACGGTTAGCTGTAATCAGTAGCCTGCTGGCCGGGCTTCTCGGAGTTGCCGGAGCTGCGACCCGTCCGCATTATGGCGGAACCTTGCACGTGGCCGTGCGCAACGCACCCGCCTCACTCGATCCTGCCGAAATAGCTGGATCGGGTTCCCTGGCCGGCCGAAACATTGCGCGGCTGCTGTTCGATACCCTGGTGACCCTCGATGAGCGGGGGACTCCGCAACCCGCTCTTGCCGTCTCCTGGGAGTCTGATTCCAATAATCGGCGTTGGCAGTTTCGCTTGCGCCGCGATGTCACGTTCCAGGGAGGAGCGGCACTTTCGCCAGAGGCAGTGGCTGCATCGCTACGCCTGGCGAACCCTGGCTGGCAAGTTTTTTCTGCTGAAGATGCGGTGGTGATCCAGATCGAGAATGCCGACCCAGACCTGCCTGCCGAGCTGGCGCTTGCCCGCAACAGCATCGTGCGCCGCGAAGGCGGAAAGCTGACCGGCACCGGGCCATTCTTCGTTACCCAATGGGACGCCGGTAAGTACCTGGCTCTCGCAGCCCGCGACGATTACTGGAATGGCCGCGCATTCGTCGATGCGGTTGACTTCGAATTCGGAAAAAGCCCTCGCGAGCAGTTGATTTCGCTGGAGCTGCGCAGAACGCAGCTGGTGGATCTTCCTCCCGGGCAAGCTCACGCCGTTGCCGCGGAAGGCCGAGCCGTTGAGACTTCTCCCCCGGTGGAACTGCTGGCGCTGCGATTTGCGCGCGATCCGCAGTCTGGGGATGAGAGCAAACTGCGCGATGCATTCCGGCTCAGCATTGACCGCCGGCAGTTGGACCAGGTGATCTTGCAGGGCGCAGGCGAACCAACGGGCGCACTGCTTCCAGAGTGGATGAGCGGGTACGGCTTTCTGTTTCCGGTCGAGACCAACCTGCAACAGGCACGGCAAATAGCAGCGCAGGTGAGAAAATCGCCTGCATGGACGCTGGCCTATGATGCTACCGATCCTGTCTCCCGGCTGGTGGCGGAGCGCCTGGTGCTGAACGCAAAAGATGCCGGGATTGCGTTACAGCTTAGCGCGTCGGACATGGCGGATGCCCGCCTGGTTCGGATTCCGATCGCTTCGCTCGACCGGGCGGTCGCGCTGACGAATCTTGCAGCGGCGCTGGGGTTGCCGCAACCGTCGATCTCTAATAGCTCAACCGAGGGGCTCTACTCCGCCGAGCGCACGCTGTTGCAATCGCAGCGGGTGATTCCTCTATTGCACCTGAGCGCGGCCTGGGTGCTGGATGCAAGCGTGAAGAACTGGAGCGGCGGCCGCGACGGCAACTGGGATCTGCCCGACCTATGGCTGGCCGCGCCATGAGCTTTCGCCGCAAGCTGCTGCTGGTGTTTGCGCTGACCGTAATCCTCTCAGTGGCGGCGGTGGCGTGGTTCGTCTCCACGGCCACCCGAAGGGCTTTTGAGCAGTCCAACGAAGAGCTCACCAGCGCGCTGGTGGCACAATTTCGTCATGAATTCGATCGCCGCGGCGAAGATGTGGCGCGCCGCGTGGAGGCCATTGCGGAGAGTGACTCCACCACTCGCATGGCGCTCGCCCTGAGCCACGGCTCTCCCGACTACGGCGCCTTTCTGAACTCGGCAAGAACCATTGCCGACAGCCAGCAACTCGATTTCCTCGAGTTCATCACGGCGGACGGGACCATCATCTCTTCCGCGCAATGGCCGGCCAAGTTTGGATACAAAGAGGACTCGCTTCCCGCGCTCGTTCCCAAGGAACCGTTTTTGAAGCAGGAGGAATTGCCGGATGGAGCAGTGCTCGGCCTGTTTGCCGAGCGTGAAGTGGATGTCGGCGACACTCCGCTGCGCGTGGTTGGCGGCAGCCGTCTTGACAAGGAATTTCTCGCCAGCCTGGAGCTTCCCGCCGGCATGCGCGCGATGTTCTACGCAAACCTGACGCCGGCTTTTTCCAGCGGAAATCTGTTTGGCTCGGGGGAGAATCTCGCGCATCCCGAAAAGCTGAAGGGCTTGATTCAGGAAGTTCAGCAGCGGCATCAGGCGACGAGCGCTCTGCTGCACTGGTCATCCGATGCGGCGGACGATGAGACGGTACATGCCATCCCGCTTACCGGACAGGGCGATCAGGTGCTGGGAATTCTGCTGGTGGGCAGCTCGCGGCGCACTTATGTTCAACTTCGCCAGCGCATACAGTCGGCGGCTCTACTGGTCGGCGGGAGCGGGCATTGTGCTTGCGATTCTGTTCAGCAGTTGGGCGGCGGCGCGAGTAACGCGTCCGGTGGAACGGCTCGCTGAGGCGGCGCGTGAAGTGGCACTCGGTAATTGGTACGCTCAGGCCCCGGTCGAATCTTCCGACGAAATGGGCGAGCTGGCGCGGACTTTCAACCACATGACAGAAGACCTGCGGCAGCAGCGCGAGCACCTGGTACAGGCGGAGCGCGTCGCCGCTTGGCGGGAACTCGCCCGCCGGCTCGCGCATGAGCTGAAGAATCCGCTATTCCCGCTGCAACTCACGGTAGAGAACCTCGCCGCGCGCGCGCCAGCAGAGTCCGGAACTGTTTGATGAAGTTTTCCAGGAGAGCTCGGCCACCATGCTGGCCGAAATTGCCAATCTCAAAGCCATCGTCTCCCGCTTCAGCGAATTTTCACGGATGCCCCAGCCGCAGTGGCAACGGGTCGATACCAATGAAATCGTCAGCAGCATGGCGCGTTTGCTGCAAGCCCAGCTGAATGCTCCGGCGCGTCCCGTGATCGAATGCAGGCTGGAGCTGGCGAATCGACATGCGCCCAATCGCGGCTGATCCGGAGCTGCTGCACCGTGCGGTATCGAATCTGGTTCTGAACGCGATGGATGCCATGCCGCAGGGCGGCACCCTGACGCTGCGCACTCGCGCCGGCGGCAATCTTGCGTACATTGAGGTTGCAGACACCGGCTCGGGGCTGACGCGCGAAGAGTGCGAGCGCTTGTTCACTCCGTATTACACGAGCAAGGAACACGGTACCGGGCTCGGCCTCGCCATCGTTCAGTCGGTGGTCAGCGATCACGGAGGCCGCATCAGCGTGCACAGCGAAGCCGGGCAAGGGGACCACCTTTTCCATCGAGTTGCCGGGTAATATGGACAAGCTGCTGCTGGCCGAAAGTGGCGGCAGCACGGATAACAGCCGCAGCAATACAGTTTCTTGAGGAAACCTCTTGCCTGCAAAAGCGCACCTGCTGATCGTGGATGACGAAGCCAACACCCTGGCTTCCCTTTCCCGCGCCTTCCGCATTGCCGGCCACGAGGCCACGGTTTGCGACAGCGCCGCGAAGGCGCTTGATCTCGCCCGCTCGCAGGATTTCGACCTTATCTTTTCCGACGTGGTGATGCCGGGAAAGACGGACTCTCGCTTCTCGAGGATCTGAAAGCCCAGGGCGTCGCGGCGCCTGTTGTCATGATGTCGGGACAGGCGCACATTGAGATGGCGGTGCGAGCCACGAGGCTGGGCGCACTCGATTTTCTGGAAAAGCCGATTTCAACCGACAAACTTCTGCTGACGGTCGAGAGCGTTCTCAAGCTGCGGCGGCTCGAAGCGGAAAACCGCGATCTGCGAAAGCGGCTGGGGAAGCATGAAATTGTTTCGCGGGTGACACCATGCGCAGACTGATGGCGCAGGTGGAACGCGTGGCCGCAAGCGAGACCCGCGTCTGCATTCTGGGAGAGACGGGCACCGGCAAGGAACTCATCGCCCGCAGCCTGCACCAGCACAGTCCGCGGTCTTCCGGGCCGTTTGTGGCGCTGAACTGCGCCGCGGTTCCAGCGGAACTCATCGAGTCGGAACTGTTCGGCCACGAGAAGGGCTCCTTCACCGGGGCGGCGGGACGGCATACCGGCAAATTTGAGCAGGCCGAGCGCGGAACTCTCTTTCTCGACGAAATCGGCGATATGCCGCTGCCCATGCAGGCCAAGCTGCTGCGGGTGCTGGAAGAAGGCGAAGTGGAACGCATCGGGGGCGACCGGCCGATTAAGGTGGATGTGCGGGTCGTGGTCGCGACTCACCGCAATCTCGAGGCGCTGGTCCGGGAGGGAAAGTTTCGCCAGGATCTGTTTCACCGTGTGTATGTCTTTCCGCTGACGCTTCCTCCGTTGCGTGAGCGCCGCGAAGACATTCCGTCGCTAGTGCAACATTTTGCCGCGCAGGTGTGCGCGCAGAACGACTGGAAGCCGGTTGCGTTTGCGCCGCAGGCGATTGAGGCGCTGCGGGATTATCCATGGCCGGGAAACATTCGTGAACTGCGCAATGTGGTGGAACGACTGATGCTGCTCGCAACCGAATCATCAGTCACACAGCAAACCGTGGAGTCCGCGCTACCTGCCGCGCCGGCTGGAGTTTCTGCTTCCACTTCTTCCGGTTCACTGACCGCGCGAGTGCAGGAATTCGAGCGGGAGACAGTGCTGGCGGAATTGAAGCGCCAGCACAATCACATCACCAACACTGCGAAAGCGTTAGGAGTGGAACGCAGCCATCTCTACAAAAAGGCCGAACAGTTAGGAATCGATCTTAGCGCGCTGCGCCTTGAATCCAGCTGAACCTCGTACCCGCAGACCGAGAAGATCGGGATACTGCCGATGGCGCAACCCTCTAGGCGGCAGACCTGCCCGGCCGCAGAAGCTGCGCAACTTTCTTCAGATCGTTCACGAAGGCGTGGAACTGCTCGTGACGGGCTGCATCGCTGGGGGCGCGAAGAATCGAAGAGGGGTGCACGGTTGCCATCATCACAATTCCCGGAACAATTTCAGATTTCACCACTTCTCCGCGCCGGCGGAGGACGCTGAAATCCCGTCCCAATAAAGTCTGCGCCGCGGTCGCCCCCAGGCACACCACCACTTCGGGCTTGACCACGGCGATCTCAGCTTCCAGCCAGGGACGGCAGGCGCGGATCTCTGAATAGCGCGGCTTCTTGTGAATCCGCTTCTTGCCACGAGCTTCCCATTTGAAATGCTTCACGGCGTTGGTGACGTAGGTTTCGTTGCGGTCGATGCCTGCTTCTGCCAAGGCGCGGTCGAGAAGCCCTCCGGCAGGACCGACAAAGGGCAAGCCCTCACGATCTTCTCGGTCGCCGGGTTGTTCACCGACCAGGAGGATTCGTGCTCCCGACCGGCCTTCACCAAACACGGTTTGGGTGGCATGCCGCCACAGATCGCAAGCCTTGCACTCAGCTGCAGCGGCACGCAATTTCGGAAGGCTCGGTCGCGGGGGAATCAAAGGAGCGGCGGTCCCGGATGCCTCTGCCACGCCATGCTTCCTTTCTGCCTTTTCTGCTCTTCCTGCTGGGGAAGTGCGCTTCCTTGGACGGGGTGAATCCATGGAGGGCTGAGATGTTCTGGCTTCACAGCCTGTTTGCCCCCGGTCCTTCCCGAAATCGCGCCGGAAATGTGGCGACTGACTCCAAGGGTCCGAATGGCGGGCTAAGCACCACCAGTAATGGAGCCGGGAGGGTATTTTCTTTGCTCAAAATACAGTCAACACTGTATTGGTTTAGTAGGGGATTGCCCATATCGTCAACCTTGCATTCCTGCCCCTAGATGTCGAGGAAGTGGGGGCAGTTTTAAGCGAAGTGTCCGCTGATAAATGCTGAATAACAGGTCCGATTTGCGAGGAGTAATGGTTGCCCAGTGTGTGAACCCGTCGTGTTGCGCGCCCCTGCATTCTTTCAGCGAGGGCCGGCTTTTCCAATTTGAAGTGGTATCGATTTCGGTCGCCGCCAGCGACGATATGACCCAGGCGTTTGACGAGAAACCGCAGCGCCAGACCTCGCACTTTTGGCTGTGCGGCCAGTGTGCCAGTAGCATGACTCTGGTTTTAGAGCCACGGCGCGGATTGCGCATTGTTCCCATCTCGGAACAGGGTGAAATGCCCGATCTTGGGGACCTTAGTGCATTAAAAGAGAAGCATGCGGAACCACACAACTGCTGATGAGAAATCCACTGCTTCTTTCGGTGGGCGAGACGCATCGAACTCGGAAGGGCCTGGCGTGGGGATGGTTCTTGCGGAAGAAACTTTTGGTTCTGTCGCACAGTAACATTTACACTTTTGCAAGGCTCTGCGGGCAACGGCAACACCAGTTTGCAAGAGATTACAGGTTTGGCAACTCCAGTGCTGTAGCTAAAGAAAAGTAACCAGGTTTCGGGTACCACAGTTTTCTGCACAAGGTAAGAAGGCAGTTTTCTTCGGTTGACTTCAACCGAAGGTTGAGTACCATGTGGGGGCCAACCGCTCCGGAGGTGAATCTTGGCAAATTTCCGCATCCTAGTCGCTGATGATCACGAAGTGGTACGAAAAGGTCTTTGCGCCCTTCTGCAAGCACAGGCTGACTGGGAAGTCTGCGCTGAAGCCGGCGATGGCCGCGACGCAGTAGACAAGGCCCAGCAACTGAAACCCGATGTTGTGATCCTCGATATCGGCATGCCCACGTTAAACGGCCTGGAAGCAGCCCGCCAGATTCTCAAAACCAACCCGCAGACCAAGGTTCTGATCCTGACATTGCACGATTCCGACCAGGTGGTGCGCGAAGTTCTGAACGCTGGTGCCCGGGGCTTTCTATTGAAATCGGACGCAGCCCGCGACCTGGTGGCGGCGGTCGAGGCTTTACGTCGTGACAAGACATATTTCACTTCCAAGGTGGCTGCCATGGTGCTGGAAGGCTATCTCAAAGGCGGCACCGGCAATACCATTCCTTCGCCCGGCCGCAACCGCCTGACTCCGCGGGAACGCGAGATCGTGCAGCTACTGGCCGAGGGCAAGAGCACCAAGGAGGTTGCGGTCGCTCTAGGGCTGAGTGTGAAGACTGCTGAAACTCACCGCTCGAACATCATGCGGAAGCTGCAACTTCACTCGGTCAGCGATCTGGTGCTTTACGCGGTGCGCAACAACATCGTTCACGTGGTGCAGGCCGGACTGGAATAAGCGGTCTGCATCGCGCTGAAGCGCTATCCTGCAGGAGTGGCCGTACTCGCAAAACCGCATCGTTCGTTACGAGTAGCGGAAACAGACCTCCGGACCTACTTCGCCGTTCTGTATCGAAAGTGGGGATGCCAGCACTGGTGGCCTGCCCACAGCCGCTTTGAAGTCATTGTCGGTGCGTACCTTACCCAAAACACTTCCTGGACCAACGTCGAACTCGCGCTAGAACGCCTGCGGGTGCATCGGTCTCTTACCCTGGCGGCGATGCGCGCCATGCCTCTGTCGCGCCTGGAAACCATGGTCCGGTCTGCTGGGTATTTTCGACAGAAAGCGCGACGGCTGAAGTTATTCATCCAGTTCCTCGACAAACACTATTGCGGGTCACTGAGCCAAATGTTTGCGCAGCCCACCGAAGTGCTGCGGCCGGAACTCTTGGCGCTCGAAGGAGTAGGACCGGAGACCGCGGATTCCATCCTGCTCTATGCCGGGCAGCACCCGGTATTTGTGGTGGACGCTTACACCCGGCGAATCCTTGAGCGCCACGGCCTGTTGCCAGCGAATGCTCCGTATGAGGAAATTCGCGCCTTCTGCGAACGAGCGTTGGCGGCAGCCCCCTCGCTATTGGCACCTGGGGCTGACCACGACGCGGAGGATTCAGCTCGTGCAGTCGCGCCTTCCTTGCGGGGCGCACCAGGCACTTGCCATGCTCCTTCGGCTATGAGCCTCGCCAGAAGAACCCCGCTGGCGCAGATCTACAACGATATGCACGGTCTGATCGTCGGGGTAGGCAAGAACTACTGCCTGAAGTCACAGCCGAAATGTGATCAATGCCCTTTACAGGCATTTCTGCCCAGAGTCAGATAGTTTTTCGAGGCCATCATGAACTTCCGCGAGTCTCGATTGCCGCTTCTCATACTTATTTTCGTGGGATTCTCCTCTGCTTGTTTCGCCCAGTCGCTCAGGCAATCCGCGGATCGTGACGGCATTCTTATCGGCACGGCGGTCAATCCCGTTTACCTTTCGGAACCTGCCTATACAGGAACGCTCGGGCGCGAGTTCAACATGGTGGAAGCGGAAGACGCCATGAAGTGGCACATGTTGCGCCCGGACCGAAACACATTTGACTTTGCCGCGGCCGACCGCATTGTCGAGTTCGCTCGCGAGCACAACATGAAAGTTCGAGGTCACACTCTAGTCTGGAACCAGTACAACCCGAACTGGATTGCTCACGACATCCAGACTCCCGAGCGGCTGTCACAGCTCTTGCATGAGCACATCAATCGGGTGGTCACTCATTTCAAAGACAAAGTGTTTGCCTGGGACGTGGTGAATGAGGCCTTCGACGAAAACGGTGAATTGCGCAACTCCCTCTGGTACAACCAGCCCGGCATCGGAATGGCAGATATAGGGACAGGGTACATCGAGCAAGCTCTGCAGTGGGCGCACCAGGCCGATCCCGACGCACTGCTTTTCTACAATGACGCCGGCGCTGAAGCCATCAACCGCAAGTCTGACGCGATCTACAAAATGGCGAAAGACTTCCGGCAGCGGGGCATCCCCCTCGACGGCATCGGGTTGCAGATGCACATTCTCGACTTGAATCCGGAGATCGATTCGATCGGACGAAACATCGCGCGCTTCACCGCCCTCGGACTTCAGATTCACATTACTGAAATAGATGTGGCCGTCCCGGTGAACGCTCGCGGCGAACCCCTCGATCCTGCCGATTTGCAGCGCCAGGCCGAAATCTATCGGTGGATAGCCGAGGTATGCCTCAAAAGCCCTGGCTGCACCGCAATTCAGACCTGGGGATTTACCGACAAATATTCCTGGATCGACCGCTTCACCCACTACGAAAAGGGTGATGCATTGCTCTTCGACAAGCAGTATCACCCCAAGCCGGCTTACACCGCGCTGCAGAATGCTCTGGCCGCGGGTTCGCCGCGCAAATTGGCCCCACAGTCACACGATCAGAATTAGCATCCTGCCCGGCCGCCGCGGCATCTGGGAACCTTGGGGCATACTCTGACCCCATGTTCAACGGCTTATAATCAGGGATTATCCGGCCCAGCCGCGTGCGCGCAATTGACCGCTGCGGGCCGCAAATGACGTGCCCGATCCCCGCACAAACCGTCCTGCCGACGAACTCACTCGCCGCAAGAAGGCGATTTATCTGCTTGCGGCCGGAGTCACTCTGCTGTTTGCGGTGATCGTTTCGCAGACGTCGTTCGACCTGAATTTTCTTAATCCTGATACCAACCAGCAGCTGGCATTTTTCGCCGGGCTTTCCGCGCTGATTTTTCTCCTGTTCGTGTTGCTCACGTACGTTCTGGCGCGCAACCTGATCAAGCTGTTTGCCGAGCGCCGCCTGGGAGTTCTGGGGTCAAAATTCCGCACCCGCCTGGTGATTGGCGGACTGCTGCTTTCGTTTCTGCCGGTCATCTTCATGTTCTGGTTCGCCTATGGACTGATGAACCGCTCTATCGACAAGTGGTTTTCGCGGCCGGTGGAGGAAGTGCGTGAAGACACCCACGCCATGGTGTCTCTGCTGTCGAACTATGCGGCGCAGAATGCGCGGGCAGAGGCGCAGTCCATCGCCTCAGCTCCGGAAATTCAACACGCTTTCGCGGGACACAGTTTTTCCTCGGTAGTCGCGGAATTTCGCCGCCGCGAGCCTACGCTCCAGGGCGGATTCGCCGTAGCCGTCTATGAAGGAAATGCCGAAGCCAGTTTTAACCTGCCTGCTCCCTGGTCGTTGTTGAAAACCGGGCTTCCCGCGAACCTCTTGGCCGCCCCGGGCACTAAGCCGCCGGGCCTGAACTGGGCCCAGACTGACTACATGCTGGGTGCGGCTCAGGTGGGAAATCACGGCATGATTCTTGTCGCCATGCCGCTGCCGAAAGAGTTCTCGGAAACCGTCCGCCAGGTGGAATCCAGCCAGAGACGGTACTTCGCTTTGGCTGCTCAGCGAAAACTGGTGCGGCGTACCTACATGGAATGGCTGCTGCTGCTGACCGTCCTCGTGCTGTTCACTACCACATGGCTGGCCCTGTTCCTTTCCAAGCTGGTGATGCGGCCGGTGGCGGCGCTGGCGGAGGCTACTCAGGAAATCTCCCGGGGCCGTTTGGACTACCGCGTCGAAGTTCCCGCCGCGGACGAAATTGGCGATCTCGTCCGGTCTTTCAATCGCATGGCAGAAGAGCTGGAATCGAGCCGGCGCCAGATCGAGAGTTCGAGCCATGAGCTCGCTGCTGCCAACGCCGCAGTGGACCAGCGCCGGCAGCACATGGAGACCATCCTCGAGAGCATTCCTACCGGCGTACTATCTCTCGATGCGGAACGGCGTGTGACCCACGCCAATCATGCGTTGCTGCGGCTGTTTCATCCGCGTGGCGCCGATGCTGCGGAACCCGGGGTGCTGATCGGAGCTCCATTGCGCGACATCTTCCCCCCGGAAGTGGTCGAAGACCTTGAACCGCTTCTGCGCCGGGCTGAGCGCATGGGGACCACCACTACGCAAATGGAGATGGACCTGCCCGGAGATAAGTTGAACGTTGCAGTGACGGTCGCCACGCTGAAGCACCACGACGAGGGCCTGGGCTATGTCGTAGTGTTCGAAGATCTGAGCGACCTTCTGCAGGCGCAACGCCAAGCCGCGTGGCGGGAGGTGGCGCGGCGGGTGGCCCACGAAATCAAGAATCCGCTCACGCCGATTGCGCTGTCGGCCGAGCGAATTCGCCGGCACCTCGAACGCGGCACCCCGCCGGATGCTGCGTCATCCTCGGTTCTCCAGAGTTGCGCCGAGACCATAGCGGCGGCGGTCGAGACGGTGCGTACCCTGGTGGATGAGTTCTCCACACTGGCGCGCTTTCCCGCGGCGCGGCCTCAGCCTTCGAACATTAATTCCATCGTCGAGAACACTCTCGCCATGTTCAATGGTCGGCTCGACAACATCCGCGTGCGGACTTCGCTGGGCGCCGATCTCCCCAATGTGATGGCGGATCCAGAGGCCATTAAACGTGCGCTGGCCAATCTTGTGGACAATGCCGCCGAAGCCCTTCACGATTCCATGTTGCGCGAAATTCAGATTTCTACATCCCTGGTCACCAGCCATGACGCAGTTGAGATCACGGTCGCCGACAGCGGCCATGGCGTGACTCAGGAATTGAAAGAGCGCCTTTTTCTACCTTATTTCTCCACCAAAAAACGGGGGACCGGCCTGGGCCTGGCAATCGTGAGCCGCATCATTGAAGATCATCGCGGCTCGATTCGGGTGGAGGAGAACAAGCCCGTGGGGGCCCGTTTCGTGATCGAGTTGCCGGTAGCCACAGAAGCGGCAGCCGGTATTCCGGCCATTACGCAGCATGCCTCATAATATTCTTATCGTGGACGATGAGCCGTCGATTCGGCAGTCGCTGAAAGACGTGCTGGAGGACGAAGGCTTCAGCGCGAGCGCGGCCGAGAGCGGCGAAGCCTGCCTCGAAGCTCTGCGGCAAAACAGCTTTGACGCGATATTGCTGGACGTCTGGCTTCCGGGCATGGACGGCCTCGATACTCTGGTCAAGATTCGCGAGCACGACGATGCCCCGGAAGTCATTATGATTTCCGGGCACGGCACTATCGAGACCGCGGTGCGGGCTACCAAGCTGGGCGCTTACGACTTCCTTGAAAAACCGCTGTCCATCGAGAAGACGCTGATTCTCATTAAGAATGCGATCGATTCCAAACGGCTGCGGCAGGAGAATCGCGATCTCAAGAAGCAGCTCACGCCACGCAGCGTCATCGTAGGCGAGAGCATTCCCATGAAGGCGCTGCGCCAGCAAATTCAGCTGATGGCTCCGACTAACGGACGGGTGCTGATCTATGGCGAATCCGGCACCGGCAAAGAACTGGCGGCGCATGCCATTCACGCTCACAGCCTGCGCAAAGACCAGACCTTCGTCGAGCTGAATTGCGCCGCGATTCCCGAGGATCTGATCGAGAGTGAGCTGTTCGGCCATCGCCAGGGCTCGTTTCCGGGCGCTTCCACCGACAAGGACGGCAAGTTCCAGAGAGCGCATGGCGGCACCCTGTTTCTCGACGAAGTGGGCGATATGAGCCTGAAGACGCAGTCGAAATTCCTGCGAACCCTCGACGAGCAGCGCTTCACTCCGGTGGGAGGCGACCAGCCGGTCACGGTGGATGCGCGGGTGATCGCCTCGACCAATAAAGATCTGGAAGAAGAAATTTCCCGCGGCAACTTCCGCGAAGACCTGTTCTATCGCTTGAACGTGATTCCCTTTTATGTGCCGCCGCTGCGCGAGCGCAAGGAAGATGTGCCGCTGCTTGCCCGTTTCTTCCTCAAGGAGTTTTCCGCGGCTTACGGCCGCCGTCCTCGAGAGATCACAGACGATGCGATCGAAACCCTGATGCGCTACTCCTGGCCAGGGAATGTCCGTGAGCTGCGCAACGTGATCGAGCGCATCGTCATCATGAATCCGACCACAACCCGCTTCGACCGGAAGCACCTGCCTCCGCTCGTCCACCGCGATGGTGGGCGCCGCGGCAGTGGCGGCGAGTTCTCCACCCTGCATCAGGCCCGGGCTGCCTACGAGCGCGATTACATTCTGAAGAAGCTCGACGAGAACCACGGCAATGTGAGCCGGGCAGCTGAAGTGCTGGGCCTGGAACGCAGCCATTTGTACCGCAAGATGAAGACCCTGGGAATTGCTGCGAAAGAGTGAAACCGGTGGGAAGGGTTACGCCTAGCGCTTGATCATGTGGATTTCGGTTCCGTTCTTCAGAAACTTCACCTCGTCCATAAGCTGATTGATCAGGTAAATGCCGCGGCCATGGCTGGAAAACAGGTTCTCGCCCTGACAGGGGCTGGGGATCGCGGCCGGGTCAAAACCTTCTCCCGGATCTCGCACCACGATCAGCATTCCACGTTCCTCGTCACACGCCACATCGCACTCGATCAGCTGGGTGGGGTCCGCCTTAGCGCCATGGACAACGGCATTGGCGAGCGCTTCGGCCAAAGCGATCTCAATGGCATCGGCTTTGCCATTGGCGCATTGCATCTGCTTGACGATATCCATGATGCTCCGCACCACGGGATCGATCGCGGTGGTATCGGCCTTCAGTGTGACACTCAACTTCAAGATCAACTTGTCAGCCTCGAAGTCACAACTTGGCACGTCAGGGGTACGCATAAACTTGACCTATATTTCGTGGATGCCCCCAATGCTGCGGTCCTGCGGGTGAGTTTCTAAGCTGCATTCTACAAAGATCGGAGAGAAGCAGCAAACCTACTCCTTGGGCTGCGGCGCCAGCCGCTCCAATTGGCGGCGCCAGTCCAGTTCATCGACAAATTCGCGCGATTCCCGCCAGCCCGGGCTTACCTTCACAAATAACTCGAGATAGACGCGGGTATGCACCATCTTTTCGATCTGTAGCCGGGCCGCGGTGCCGATTTTCTTCAGCATCTGCCCACCCTTTCCCACCAGGATTGCCTTTTGACCGGAGCGCTCGCAGTAGATAATGGCGGCAATGCGGGTGAGTTTTGCCCCTTCCTCGAACTCCTCAATCAGCACCGTGGTGGCATAGGGCACCTCTTCCCCGGTAGCCAGCAGAATCTGCTCGCGAATGGCCTCGGCCACCATGAACCGCATGGGCTGATCGGTCACCTGATCTTCGGAGAAGTACTTCGGCCCCTGCGGCAGGTTCGCCACCAACTTGTCCAACAAAACGTCCAACCCCTGGCGTTTTCGCGCCGATAGCGGAATCACTTCCCGGAACTCGTGGAGCCTGGAATATTGCTCGATCACCGGCAGCAGGGCATCTTTGCTGCGCAACAAATCAATCTTGTTGAGCAGCAGAAAAATCGGTGTCTCAGATTT
The DNA here is from genome assembly GCA_963798155.1 of Terriglobia bacterium. Classification (GTDB taxonomy): domain Bacteria; phylum Acidobacteriota; class Terriglobia; order Terriglobales; family Acidobacteriaceae; genus CAWCSH01. The sequence goes on along the minus strand of CAWCSH010000005.1, from coordinate 398,162 downwards.
CTGTGCCATCTCCAGCACAAACTGGTCGGCCGCGCTGAACGGGCGCGTGGCATCCACGATCAGCAACAGAAGGTCGCACCCTTCGAGCGCCTCGCGAACCTCAACCATCATTTTGCGTCCGAGCGAACTGTCGGGCTTGTGAACGCCGGGGGTGTCGATGAGCACGATCTGGGCGGCGGGCTTTCCCTTCCGCCTGGGAACGTGGAGAATGCCGAGAATCCGGTTGCGGGTAGTCTGCGGCTTGGGACTGATGATGGCGAGCTTTTCGCCGACTAGCGCATTCAATAGCGTGGACTTGCCGGCGTTCGGACGCCCGAGGATACAAACGAAACCAGAATGGAGAGGCATTGGAGTGGGGATGGTATGCGGCAGGCTACATTAATTTCAGCTGCTCCGGCCTTTCTTCTTCCATTGAAATTCTCACCCGCACCACTCGCCGCTCGGTCGATTCCAGCACCTCGAATCGCAGGCCGTCCTCCTCGACAACCTCGCCCTTGCGGGGAATGCGCCCGGCCAATTCTGAAACCAGTCCGGCGACCGTAGCCGATTCTTTTCCCTCTGGACGCACTCCAAACAATTCCGCAAGGCGATCGATGTCCATGTTGCCCGGCACCAGGTAGGTGTGGTCGTTCTCGCGCACGACTTCCGCCTTTTCGCGCTCGTCGCCGATCTCGCCCACGATTTCTTCCACCAGGTCTTCGATGGTTACCAATCCCGCGACGCCGCCATATTCATCGACCACAATCGCCATGCGGATATTTCCCCTCTGCATCTCGCGAAGCAGATCCGAACCCAGCTTGCTTTCTGGGACAAAGTACACGTCGGTGCGCATGATGGTATCGACGGTGCGGGTGGCAGCTTCACTGTCCGCCACCTGCAGCACATCTTGCGCGTACACAATTCCCACAATGTTATGGATCGTCCCCTCAAACACCGGGACACGGGAGAAATGCTTGCTGCGCAACATCTCCACGAATTGTTCCACGGTGGTGTTGGTAGGAACCGCAACGATTTCCGGACGCGGTTTCATGGCATCGCGCACCGTTTTCTCGCTGAACTGCACCACCGACTGGATCAGTTCCCGATTGCTCTCATCCAGAATGCCTTCCTCTTTTCCCGCTTCCAGCAGCGCATCCACCGCTTCCGCCTGGCTCTCCGGCTGCTCATCGGAATGTTCTCGGGTCAGCGCCGCGACTGATTGCAGGAATCCAAGCACGATGGTCACCGGCAGCACGAGATAGATGAAGGCACGCAGCAGCGGCACGCAGCGCAAGAGCCAGATTCCCCGGGTGCGCGAAAAAAACACGAAGGGAAGGAAGCGGTTGAACACGATCACGATCAAAACCAGGCTCAAGGTCGCCTGCAGTATCTCGTAAATACTCCAGGCATGAGTCTGGAAAACCGCGAAACCCACCACCATGGCAATTGCCGCCATCACCAGTTGCGCAAGAATGGCCATGGAGAGCGCAGCCCGCGAACGACTGACGCGCAGCCGGGGCTCGATTACCTGCTCAAACGCATCGATGTTGTTCTGAAACTCGCGTGAAAGAAACTTCCCGATTTCCGCGTAAAGGCGGTCCACATACGAGACCAGGGTCAGCAGCCCTAGCAGCAGCACGAGCGTGACTGCAATCGCATAGTTCATCGTTTTCGCATGGAACGGCGGCCACGCCCGGAGCGGGTTGCGCTCCCCTGGCTCCGTTCAATCAGCCCCACCGGCAGGCCAAGCTGGTTACGAAGCTTCTCTTCCTTTCTCGCCATGCTTCCATTGTCAACCTGATGATCGTAGCCCGCCAGATGCAGCAAGCCGTGCAGTACCAGAATCTTCACTTCCTCGCCGGGAGAATGCCCAAGATGACGCGCGTTATACCCGGCAATTTCAGCGGAAATCGCCAGATCTCCGGCAAGCTGATCAGCCAGTTCCGGCATGGGCGGAAAGGACAACACGTCGGTGGGACGGTCTTTCCCGCGAAAACGGCGGTTCAGGAACCTCATTTCGCGGCTGCTGGTGACCAGAACGTTGACCGCCCCCTGCAACCGCAGAATCCTGCAGGCTCGCGCGGCGAAGCGGGAGAGTGCACTCTCGCTCAGTCCAGCCACCGCCTTTCGCAGGATGACCACTTTGTTTCCGTTTCAGCTACCCTATTCGCAGCCTGGACTGCCTCACACCGGAGTTTGCACGGTCCAGGCGTTCACACCACCAGCACAAAAGAAAACAGAGGGCCGAATTGCACCCTCTTCATTCATTCTACTCGTTTTATTCTTTGTCCTGCGGGATTGCGGCGATCGGCGCCTCCTTCTCGGGACTTGCCCCGGCGGTCGACTTCCCGTTTACCCCGCCCTTGGAATCCAGCAGAGACATCTGCTCTTCCGCGACTTTTGCCTTGTGCTCGTCATAGGCACGGATAATGCGCTGTACCAGATGGTGCCTCACTACGTCTCCCTCATCGAAGTAGATAAAGGCCAGGCCTTCAACGTTTTTGAGGATATCGACCGCCTCGATCAGGCCGCTACGGCGTGCGTTGGGAAGGTCAATCTGGGTGACGTCGCCGGTGATCACCGCCTTGGAGTTGAATCCCAGCCGGGTGACGAACATTTTCATCTGCTCGGAAGTCGTGTTCTGAGCTTCGTCAAGAATCACAAATGAGTCATTCAACGTCCGTCCGCGCATGAAGGCAATGGGCGCGATTTCGATGACGTTCTTTTCCAGATACCGGTCCACCTTCTCGGGATCGAGCATGTCGTACAGCGCGTCATACAGCGGGCGGAGGTATGGATCGATTTTCTCCTGCAAAGTTCCCGGCAGAAAACCCAGCCGCTCTCCCGCCTCAACCGCTGGACGGGCGAGAATAATACGGTTGACCCGCTTAGCCAGCAACGCGGAGATCGCCATTGCCACGGCCAGGTAGGTCTTCCCTGTGCCGGCGGGGCCGATGCCGAAAACCATATCGTGGCTTTCAATGGCATCGAGATAACGGCGCTGGTTGCCGCTTTTCGGTTGAACGGTGCGACGGCCCAGGGAACGCTGCTTGCCGGCCTCGGCCAGCGACCGCAAGCTGGCCTTGGGATCTGCCATCAACACCCGCAACATGCTGTTCAGGTCACCGTTATTGAACGTGAAACCGGAGCGTTGCAGCTGCTGATAGTCGGCAAACACCTGCTCTGCCCGGGCTACATCGCGGGCAGACCCTTCCAGTTCGATGGAATCGGACTTCAGGTCGATGTTGATGTTCAACCCGTCTTCCAGCACGTGCAGGTTTTCGTCCCGGGTGCCGAATAGGGTCTCGATGTTCGGGGTAATCTCGATGCTCTTCTTCATTCAGTCGGCGTAAGCGGACGCCCTGCCCGCGAAGTCATTCCTCCCAAGCATTAGATGCTACAGGCATTAAATCGGCATGTCGCTGTCCCTCCAAGGCACGGACAACACGTCGGAAACAGTCCAGCCCACGGGACACAAAAATGTTGGTTTTTCTGAGGGTGGAACCAGCCGGGGTGCTCGCTACCGAAGCGCAAGCAACTGCCATTGGATGTAGGGTACCCCGCGCCGACAGCGGAGTCAATGCGGCCGAAATCCGCCTCCGCCGGGCGGTTCAGCGCTTAGTCCGTGAATTCCACACATGGAAACCGGAAGCGAGGCTTTGATACGCTGAAGTCATGGGGGCTGCTGTTGCAACCCGCACGGCAGCGGAGAGCTCTCCGGGGCATCGAATAAATAGGGTTGCGCCGGGTCCACTCTCCGGTGGCTGAACCGAGCCGGCGTTGGGCCGACTAAAGATAACTAAGGAGGGAAGATGCACAAGATGAATCGCCCATGGGGCAGCGGTTCATGCCACCACCTTATCTGCCTGATACTGTTAATCGGCGCAAGTCCTCTGGCGCGCGCAAGCAATCCATCCGATGACAAGCAATCCCCGCCGGTGGCCGTCGTGGACGGTGACTCTGGACCTTGCTCGGTGGAAATGACCGTCACTGACGTAAAGGGCAAGCCGGTTTACGGAGCCAAAATTCACGTCGAGGTCACATCCGGCTTTCTCGGTTTGCACCAGACCTATCTCGAAGTCCAGACCAATGCCGACGGCCACGCAAAATTTATTGGCCTGCCAGAGAATATGGACGAGGTCCTCTACTTCCACGCCTCCAAGGACGACCTGAAGGGCACCGCGTTCGACTCCACGGCAAGACATTGCCACGGCAAACATTTCATTGTTCTGCACAAGCCAAGACATCCGATTCCGCAAGAGGGCGGCTCATAGCGGGATCCGCCAGCGAGTTTTCTGGGGTAGTTCCTAAAGCGATTTGCCCTGCCGAGCACCTCTGGGAGTCGTCGCAGTCTGAATCAGCTCAGCATCGAGGTGACGTGCACGCAAGTGCGCAGCTACTGCCGACCGCACCCGGCTGGCGCTCGCTGCAGGATCAAGAAAGACCAGGACCGACGGTCCCGCCCCGCTCAGCGCGGCTCCAAGAACACCGCTTCTTCCGGCCAGTTCCTGCAATGCCGGAAGCAGCGGGCAGAGCGGGGCACGATAAGGCTGATGAATGCGGTCCTCGAGCGCCGAGGCCAGAAGCCCCGGGCGTCCCTGCACGAAAGCTCCCAGCAACAACATGGAATTCTGAATGTTGATTACAGCATCGGCGCGCGAATATTGCTGCGGCAGAACCCGCCGCGCCTCCTCAGTCGAAAGCGGGTCGTCGGGAATTGCCAGCAGCAGCGGCCACTTTCCCCGGGGAACGACCTGTAACACCTGCGCCTCGGTGTCACTCGACATCCGGGCAACCGTAAGGCTGCCGAACCAGCAGGCGGAAGCGTTGTCGGGATGGTGCTCGCGCCGCGATGCTTCGCCTACGATTCGACTGTCGGACCAGCGCAGCTTTCCGAAGTGGACCGCCATTGCGATGCCGGCAAGCCGCGCCGCTGCCGATGACCCGCAGCCTTTGCCGATGGGAATCTGGTTTTCGACGGTGAGTGCCAGCGGCCAAACCGGCTTGCCCTCGCCTTCGAGGACGTCGCGGTACGTATCGAGAATGAGATGATTCTCCAGGTTGCCGCAGATCTCCGAGTCCCGCCCGCGTGCTTCGACTGAGAACTGCTCCGCCTTCCGCGCCTTGACCTTCAGGAATAGATTGAATGCCAGCGCAGCCGCGTCAAAAGCCGGACCAAGATTGGCGGAGGTCGCAGGCAGTATCAGTTGCAGCGGTCGCGAAGGTTTTCGGGTTTGCTTCATTGCTGGCGTTGATTCTGAGTGTTCATGGCCGGCGCTGGTTCATCGCCGGCGCTGGCCCTCAGTTCTTCTTTTCCGCATTGTCCAGCGCTTTCAGGACAGCATCCACGTTGGCATCGAGCAGGATGGGAGAACGCTGGCGCGACTTCAGAACTTCAGCATCTTTCTCATACCGCGTTCCGGTGAACAGATCTCCGCGGTGGAACTTGAGGGTGAAATCGGGATCCTTCAGCAGATTTCCAGTAAGAATGAGCACCACAGTCTCATGCCGCTTCACAAACCCTTGTTTCACCAACTTCTTCAGGCCTGCAAGCGTGACCGCAGATGCCGGTTCACATCCGATACCGTCGGCGCCGATCTCGGCTTTGGCCAGCGCGATCTCCACTTCGCTCACCTGCTCGACGGCGCCGCCGGTCGCATCGAGCATACGCACCGCCTTCTTCCACGAGGCGGGATGTCCAATGCGGATGGCGGTGGCCATGGTGTCGGCTTGCACATCGATTAGCTTCTTGCCTCCAGCTTCGCGAATGGTGCGAAACAGGGGATTTGCGCCCTCGGCTTGAATAATCGACACCTTGGGCAGGGTCGAAATCAAGCCCAGCTCTTTCATCTCCACGAAGGCCTTACCCAGCGCCGACGAGTTCCCCATATTGCCGCCGGGCACAATCACATGGTCGGGAACGTCCCAATCGAATTGCTCCAGCAATTCTATGGCGGCGGTTTTCTGCCCCTCGAGGCGGTAGGGATTGACTGAATTGAGAAGATAGATCGGCATCCGCCGCACAACATCATTCAACACCCGCATGCAGCCGTCGAAATCGGTACGGAGTTGGCAGGTGAGCGCGCCATAGTCGAGCGCCTGCGACAGTTTGCTCCATGAAACTTTGCCGTCAGGGATCAGCACCAGGCTCAGCATGCCTCCGCGGGCGGCATAAGCTGCCATCGAGGCGGAAGTGTTTCCCGTAGAGGCGCAGGCCACCCAGCGGAATCCCTCTTTGCGGGCGAACGATGCTGCCGTAGTCATGCCGGTGTCTTTGAACGATCCGGTGGGGTTCATTCCCTGATGCTTGGCGTAAAGCTTCTCGACACCCGCAACCTGCGCCCCAAGATGCAGCTCATAGAGAGGAGTATTTCCCTCGCGCAACGTAATGATGGCGTGATCATCCCCGAGCGCCGGCAGCACCTCACGATAGCGCCACACTCCGCTTTGCTCTTCCGGCTGAAGCAACATGCGCCGGTTGCGCCACAAGCTTTTCAGCGCCGGAGCATCGAGACCGGCGGCGCGCTTGCCCTCGCTGGTATTCCAGCCCGGGAAGACCACTTCGAGAAGGTCGCCGCAGGAGTCGCAACGCAGCCCGAGGCCGGTGGCGTCGGTGGTTGCACCACATCCGATGCAGCGAAGCTGCGATTCAGCGGTCGCGATTTTGGTCACTGCGGGCATATTGCTGCTCATGATTTCGGGTGGATGCTGAACAGAATAGCAGATGGCGATGCCGGGTCGGCTTTGAGCCAACTACTACCGACCGCCAGAGAACACCGGTAAATCCTTAGGTCTTTGCACCAGGGCTTCGGCTGATGCGCAACAGGGCGAATCATTCTTACCGCAGATACTTGTCTGTTTTGTTGATCCAGTCAGCGCGAGGAGGGTTGAAGACGTCGAGATCGACAGTGTCCACCATGGCCTCCGCTTTGTGCGGCATGTGCGGGGGAATCGTCAACACCTCGCCCGCATTCACCACGATCTCTTTGCCGTCTATAAAGAATTTGAGCGCCCCTTCAAGGATGTAGGTGACTTGCTCATTGTGATGGCTATGCAGAGGGACGATGCACCCCTTCTTCATCAGCACCCGCGCCAGCATGATGCCCTGGCCGACTACGAGCTGGCGTTGCAGCAGCGGGTTCAGGTTTTCCAACTCGACCGAGCTCCACGGAATGTACTTGAGTTCCGCTTTGCCGAGCTTGGCTTTCCGCGACCCGCCCACTCGCGCGACGGCTTCTTTCGCGCTCTTCGAACGCTTCCCCTGCGATGTTTTTGTTTTCACTTTGCCTGCAGTCTTCTTTTTGGAAGATTTCTTTTTCGGCATTTCAGTGTTTCCCTTCATAAAGACTGGCTGCGGTGTCGTGCAGATAGGCATGAGCCATGTGCAGGGCCTCCGGCTCGGTCACTTCTCCCATGGAAATCATTTCGGCCAGTGCCGCCGCCAGGGCGGTTCGCGCCGACGTCACGCCCAGCCAGTAACTTTCTTCCGCGCCAAGCGTGTCGTTATAAGGGAAGGAGTCGGAACCGAAAGTGATCTTGTCAGGAAAAGTCTCCAGCCACTGCTTCAGGCTGTCTTTGAATGCAGACGGATACTCCACGATCTCCATGAACGAAGAATCCAGATAGACATTCTTGACGGCGGCCAGCCAGATCGCCTCGCGCTCCAGGGGATACCCGCCGTGCAGCAGGACGAAGGTGACATTGGAATATCGGGGGTCGCGGAGCACATTCTCCAGGTTCATGACGTTGCCCTTGGAGAGGTCAAAGTAATCGCCGATGCCGACTGCGGTGTGAATGTGCACCGGCAGATGCAGCCGTCCGCCTTCCCGCACCAGATAGCGGAAGATGTAGTCCTGAAAGGTGCGATATTCCTGCTCGCTCGGAATCCCGCCGACCACGAAGCGCTGGTACACGTCTTCCGCCTGCTCACGCGTAGGATCGCCAAACTTCAGCGGCCGAAAGTAAGCGGCTTCGAACTTCATGCCAATGCCGCCCTTCTTCTGATTGTCTTCCAGCGTGCGTGAGACGAAAGCCAGATAGTCGTCGAACTTCGGCGGGAGCGTGTCCACCCCCTCCTGCTTCATGTAGCGGTGCAGCATTTTCTCCTGCAGCGGGATGTAAACCTGCTCGTCGGGATTGCGATTGGTTTCGCGCTGGTTGTCGAATGGCCACATGAACGAATCGACGAAAAAAACCCAGGGAAAGCGCTTGGGATTGAGGTAGTCGGCCATCATGGCCCGATTGGCCACGGAGCGCTCGATGTTCAACTTGTCGAGCAGGTTTGAAAAATACTCATTTCCCTGCTCCTTCTTGAGCTCCGCCTTTTTCTGCACCAGCCACTTGGCATGCTCGGGCGCCAGGTCGTTATAGGGATAGCCAAACAGCGCCTTCGAGGCTGCAACCAGTTCCGGATTTGTCGAGCGCTCGCGCAATGCTGCGCTTCCCGGAGGCGAGGCCATGGCATCCACGTCAGGATCATCCGGAAAGCCGGGATGAGCATGGTGATCGAAGATGGGAATTTTCTCGATTTGAGGGAGCAGCCGCTGGTAAATCTGCTGAACATCCGGGCTGGGAAAAGGCCGTGCCTGGGCGGCGGCCAGCAGTGGAGAGCACAGCATCGCTAAGCACAGCAAGCGAAGCACCCACGCGCCAAGTTTCATTCGTGACTCCTGTTTGGATTCCAATTCGAAATTGCCGGCAATTGCGGATCTCTGACGTTCAGCGCGTAAGGCAGCCCGAAGGTAAGTTATTTTGCCACTGCGCTTCCCTGCCATGCGCTCGAGAGTTCCCTGATCCGCTCCACCGCTTGGTGCAACGTAGCCGTCGAAGAGGCAAACGAAAATCTTACGAAGTCAGCGCCGGCTTTGCCGAATGCGGCCCCGGGAATTGCGGCCACTCCCGCTTCTTCCAGCATCAGGCGGCAGACCTCTTCGGCGGACAAGCCGGTGTCGGCGATATTCACCCAGGCGTAGAACGCGCCTTCCGGAGCATGGCAGCGGAAGCCGGGAACGCTGTTCAGTTCGCGCACGAACTGCTCGCGCCGACGGGCAAATTCGCCCACCATACGCGGAGTTGCGCCATCCCTATCGCGCAGCGCTTCGACCGCAGCATATTGCATGAATTCAGAGACACAGGTGTAGCTGTTCACCACAAGCATCTCAAGCGCCTCCACAATCCGTGGCGGCGCGACCGCATAGCCTAGTCGCCAGCCGGTCATGGCAAAACTCTTGGAGAAGCCGTCAATGATGACGGTACGTTCTTCCATTCCGGGATAACTCATCATTGAAATGTAGTCCGCCCCGTAGTTGATGCGGGCATAAATCTCGTCGGAGAGCACAATCAAGTCATGCTGCACGGCCAGTTCGGCCAGCCGACGCTGCACCTCGTCGGTATAAACCGTACCCGTCGGGTTTCCCGGCGAATTCGTGATCAGCACCTTGGTCTTGCTGGTGATCTTCGCCGCGATCTCATTCGGATCGGGTTGCAGCTGGTTCCGTTCCGCCAGCCCGAAAGGCACGGGCGTTCCTCCCAGGCCAAGCGTCATCGAGGCATACGCAGGAAACCCAGGGTCGGGGTAGAGCACTTCGTCTCCCGCTTCCACCAACGCCAGCATCGCCATGAATAAAATGATCTTGCAGCCGGGCGCGATCACCACCTGCTGCGGCTTCACGCTGAGATTGCGGGTGTCGCGCAGGTATTTTGCAATCGCCTCGCGCAGCGCGGGAACTCCGGCCACCGGGCAATAGCGGTCCTTACCCTCATCCATTGCCTGCTTCAGCGCATCATTGACCTGTTGGGCAGGATGAAAATCGGGCTCGCCCAGCTCGAGGTGAATAATGTTGCGTCCCTGGCGCTCGAGTTCGCGGGCGCGGGCGAAAACGGCGAGGGCGCCTTCGCCGCTCATCACGGAAATACGGGAAGCGATCGGTCGCATGGCAGGTCCTATGGTATATGCTCCGGAACCGGAGTGGTGGGAATGCGCAAGCCATCAACGAAGCGCGGAAAAAATTCAAACACCGAGGCGCTGGCCATCAGCTCCACAACTTGTTGGACATTGAAGGACGATTCCAGCTTGGCATAGAAGTCGTCGTCAATCTCGGCCGGAGAACGATGCAATCGGTCTGCACACCGCAATCCTAGCTTCTGCTCTTCGCTGAACGGCCCCTTCTCAAAATCAGCTTTCACCGATTCCACCTGCTCTTCAGTCGCGCCCTTCTGGCGCGCCGAAAGCCCATGCGCGCTAATTGCGTAAGGCGATTTCTGCAGTACCGACATGCGGGTAGCAATCAGCTCCTTGTACCACCCCGGAAGCGCGCCATCGCTGAGCAGCGCTTTCAGCAAGCCGGCGAAACCCAGGGCAAGCCCGGGAACGTTCGCGACCGTCTTGAACATGTTGGGAACGACGCCGCGCTGCTTCAGCAGGGCGTCGTAGAGGACACCCAGTTCGGGCGGGACCTGGTCCCGCCCCAGCATGGGGATTCTGGTTTTGGGCACAGTTTCCGCCACGCTAGAAGGCCCACCGTAGCGAGAACTGAATCAGCCGGGGCGTGCCTACCGTGCTGACGATCTGGCCGAATGGCGCCGGGTTCTCCACATCCGTTACCGCAGGATTGCCGAAGTTCGCGTGGTTCCAGATGTTGAAGAAGTCCGCAGTGAAACGGATGTTCTGCCGCTCGGTTACGTGGAACTCCTTCAGCAGGGAGAAATCCCAGTTCTGCTGGAAGGGGCCACGATAGATGTTGCGACCCAGGTTGCCGAAATCGGTGGTGCAGAAGTTGTCGTCCGAGGCGCACTGCGTCGGATAAAGCAGAGGCGCAGTGGTGAAATTACTGAGATTCAGGTAGTTGTCAATTCGCTGATGGATGTCGCCGCTGGTCAGGCCGGCCTTGATCGAGCCTCCCGGCGCCAACTCAGCTCCCAGGCCCGAAGCCAACCCCGAACCGAGAGTCGCCGTGCCGGCGGCGGAGTCAGTCACAGAAAAAGGAATACCCGACTGGAAAACCGTGATCCCGCTGATTGCCCAGTCCTTGAGCAGCGCGGCCTTCGCCCCCGTGGCAGTCCGAAAGAACGGCAGATCGTACCGGTAGCTGACCGAAAGCCGATGAGTGCGGTCGAAATCCGAAAGGCCGCGTGAAGGTGCGAGCGAAGTCTCATCGTTGAATGCGGTGTTGAGCGCGGTGTTTCCGCTCGAAGTGGCGTCAGTCGAACGCGAGAAGGTGTAGGCGGCCTGGAAGTATCCTCTGCCCCAGCGACGCGATAGCGTGCTCTGCAGGGAATGGTAGTGAGAGTAGGCATCGTCGGCGAAGAGCTGCATTCCACCGACTCCGTTAATGCCCTGCGCCGTGGAACGCGCCGCGGCATTGGCGAAGGTATTGAACGCAATGTTGAATTGGTCGCCGTTCGCCGCGGTCACGGTCAAAGGATTGTCCGGACTCACCCGCACCGCGAGGTTGGTGCGAGTTTCACGGAGGTGAACCGAGTGTGTGCCCACGTATCCAAGTTCGAGCACCCAGTTCCTGCCCAGTTCGCGCTGGATCGTAAGGTTCCACTGCTGCGTGTTCGGAGCAACGAACTTTCGTGGAACTACCAGGCCGAAAATGTTGGTAGAAGGAATTCCCGGGCCGTTGCACTCGTAATCCGGCGACGAATTCGGATCATTGCCGGCGAAACCCTGCAGCACCCCCAGGCAAGGAACGAAGCTCGGATCGATTATGCCCGCCTGCGGCAGCGCATTGAAGTTAGGATCGGGGCAGCCCGGCAATACGTTGGCGGAGAAGAATGATCCCAGGCAGCCCGGAGTGCCACCGCCGAAGGCCACCGGCAAGAATGGGGCCTGAAAGCTGAGCTGGTCCACCGTGCCCACGTCTTCACGCACGTAGTAGATACCGTAACCACCGCGCAGCGACGTGGTGTGGTGACCAAACACGTCCCAGGCGAAGCCCACGCGTGGTCCCCATCCGGTGGAATAGTCATTCTTGTAAGTTGTGTTGCTCCCGGTCGGGCTCAGGCCGGCTATATTCAGCCCTTTCACACAGTCCCCATACACAAATGGATACTGGCCTGCACGGGCAAGATCTGGATCCAGGTTGCCGATATGACAGCTCTTATCGTAGAACGCTCCCAACTCTTCTACCCGCAGTCCAAGGTTCAGCGTCAAATCGGGCCGCACCTTCCAGTCGTCCTGAGCGAAAAATGAGAAGTCATTGGTGCGGTACTGGTGGTTATACACACCGCCACCGCCAAAGCTGAAGTCTGCCGCGCCGGTCAGGAATTTCTGGAAGTCGGTTCCATCGGCGCCGTTGACGAAGAAAAGCTCGCCGTTAAACACCTGCGGAAAGAGCTTGTCGAGATTCACCCGAGTGTAGTCCCCGCCGAAACGAAAGATGTGCTTGCCTTTCACCCAACTCAGGTTCTCAACAAAATTGTAGGTGTTCTGGTTCTGTGCCTGATCAGCCGGCGGAGTGGGACCAAGTTGAAATCCCGAGCTCAGCAGCACGAATTTGTAGATTGAAGAGGTTACGTCGTTGGTGGGACGGTCGATTCCCAGGTCCGACGCCGTTACCGGAGGAATATTCCCGAGGGTGTTGTTGATCCGCACATAACCGAAGCGGAAGTCATTGACCAGCGCGGTCGAGAACAGATGGGTCTCGTTCACGCTGAAGAAGCGTCCATTGACCGGCAGGTCGTAAGGGAAGTTCAAGTCGGTGGCGCTAATGCTGCTTTGCAGCGTCCCGCCCAGTGAAAGCTGCAGGCCGCCCGCGCCGAACGGCAGGACCGATTCCGCGTTGGAGAAGAAGAAGCGCGCGGAAACCTTGTCGTTGCCGCCGCGGAATTCGCGGTCCCAGTTGGTAGTGAACTGGTCGTCGGTGTAACTGCCCGGCTTGCTGACGATAAATGCCCCGGAGCCGCCCACTGTGCCCGGAACCGAGGGGAAGAGATAGCCACCGGGCGTATTCCCGAACTGATCGCTTTGAAACATCAGAAGTTTGTGGACCACAGGATCAATGCTGGGAACTCCGAACGCGGCCTCCAGTTGAGAATCGAGTGTGGCATCGTCACGCACCGAGGGCAGCACCGGTAGAGTGGTGCTGATCAGGGTGCCCGGCGACAACCCGCTGCGTTGCCGGGTTCCCTGGTAGTTTACGAAGAAGTAACCCAGCTTGGCGTCTTTTCCAATCGGCCCACCAAAGCTGCCGCCAAAGATGTTCTGTTTCACCGGAGGCCGCGGCAGCCCCGCCCGGTTCAGGAAGTACTCGTTGGCATTGAGAACGTCGTTGCGGAAGAATTCATACACGTCGCCGTGAAAATCTTTGGTCCCTGATTTCAGGATGGCATTGACGTTGCCGCCGCCGTTGCGCCCCTGGCTGGCATCGTACAGCGAGGTTTGGACCTTGAATTCCTGGATCACGTCCGGATTGGGCAAGGGCACGTTGGTGGCCTGAGCCACGTTGTAGTCTGTCGCGCTGATGCCCTCGATCAGATAGTTGTTGTTGTCTTCACGCTGTCCGTTGACGAAGATACGGGCATTGCCGCGCCCCAGTTGCGCCGACGCGTTCAGTTCGCTCTGCGCCCCGGTAGAGAGGCTGAGCAGTTGCTGGAAGTTCTGAGTGGCCAGCGGCAGATCGCGAATGGTGACGGCCTCAATCGCCTGCCCGGTAGTCGCAGCCGTGGTCTCGATGGTCTGCACCTCGGCTTGCACGTCCACCTTCTCCTGGACGGCCTGGGTCACCAGTTTCACCGACATGCGCGTAGTTTCGGTGACTCGCACCGCCACGTTGGGTATTTTCCCCACCTGGAAACCCGCGCTGGTGACGGTCACGCTGTAGTTGCCCACCGGCAGAAGTGGGGCGTTGAATCCGCCATCGGAGGCGGTTTTGAGAGTACGGGCTACCGTGCCCGTGTCCTGATTGGTGATTTGCACTTCGGCTCCAGCGACCACAGCGCCGCTTGGGTCCTGCACCGTGCCGCTGATCGCGCCTGTAGCTCCACCCTGGGCAAACGCCTGGCACGTCAATCCCACGCCCAACAAGAAGACGCAAAGCAGTTTCAGTGAAATGTCACGCATACACTTCCCCCTCTTCCGAACTTCAAAGTGCCACGTGTCAGGACGTCCAAGGCCGTGGATTCACGCAAGCAACGGTCGCGTGGACGGAGACACCAAACGCTCGGCAGACGCCGGTGCGCCGCCTCTGATGACGGCGCAGACATGAAAAAGTGCGCAGCACACGCCATATGACCTCGGGGCAGACTGCTCCCCGAAAATGCCTTCAGCTATGTAACGAGTGCCGATAAGCCTACTAAAAACCGCTACAGTTCGCAATCAAGGTTTTTGATGGGAGCCATCAATGAAACATCTGTTACAGCCCTTTGTAAGCCCCGCCGTCCACCAGCAGGGTTTGTCCGGTGACGAACGACGCCCGTTCCGAAGCCAGCCATACCACCGCGTCGGCCACTTCCCCCGGCTGCCCCACCCGCTTGAGCGGAGAGTCCACTGCCCAGCTGTCGAAAACCGCCTGTTCACTTTCGCCTGAGCGTGCGGAGCGGCTCTTGGCCAGTTCTTTCAACCGACTGGTCGCGGTGTATCCCGGGCCCACGTTGTTCACCAGGATGCCGTCCTTGCCGAACTCATTGGCCAGGCTTTTGACCAGGCCGACCACCGCTGCCCGCACCGCATTCGAGAGCACCAGGTCGGGTACCGGCTGCTTGGTCGTGATCGAGGTGATAGTGATGATTCGTCCCCACTTCTTTTTCTGCATGTGCGGAATCACTTCGCGCGCGAAATAAACGGTACTCAGGAAGTTTTGCTCCACTGCCTTCTGCCACTCTTCCAGTGTTGCGGCCAGGAATCCCTTGGCTGGCGGACCCCCGGCATTGGTCACGCAAATATCCGCCGAGCCAAACTTTCCGGCGACCGCCTCTACGAAACCGTGTACCGCATTCGCATCGCGGACATCGAATGCCTGACAGAACACCTCGATATTGTGTTGCTTGCGAATCTGCTCGGCAGCCGCTTCCAGGGTTTGCGGCGTTCGGGAGCACAGCGCCAGCCGGCAGCCCTCGGCCGCCAGCGCTTCCGCAACTGCGCGCCCAATTCCCTGGCTTGATCCCGCAACGATGGCGACTTTGTTTTTCAGTCCGGTTTCCATAGGAATGCGATTATAAGGCAGGGTGGCGGCTCGCATTGGATCGCGCGCCTATGCCCTTGCCGAGATGCGTTCTCCCGAATAGTCTTAAACAATCGTTTCATTTCCATGAGGCCCATTCCATGAACTCCGAGTATGTCTGGATCGACGATGAACTGAAGCCATTCGCTGAAGCCTCCATTTCGCTGATCAATGCCGGCCTGCATTACGGTTTCAGCGTGTTCGAAGGCATCCGCTGCTACGCCACCGTGAAAGGCCCGGCCGTGTTCCGCCTGGAAGAGCATGTGGACCGCCTGCTGGATTCCGCCCTGGTCGTCGGTTTCCGCGATCTGCCGTGGACGCGCGAGTCGCTGATCGATGCCATCCACAAGACCATCGCGGCCAATAAGTTCGCCTCCTGCTACATCCGGCCGCTGATTTACCTGGATGGCGCCATGAACATGGTGGTCGATAGCGGCACCCCGAGGCTGATGATCGCGGTATGGGAATGGAAGGCTTTCTTCGGCAAAGATGTCAAAGAACGCGGCATCCGTGCCAACATCGCCTCTTTCACGCGGCTTCATCCCAACATCATGATGACTAAGGCCAAGGTGTCGGGGAACTACGTCGGCTCGATCCTGGCAAAGACCGAGTCCCAGCGCGCCGGCTTCGATGAAGCCATCATGCTCGACCCTCAGGGTTACGTGGCCGAGTGCACCGGAGAGAACATCTTCGTCGTGCGCAACGACAAAATCTACACGGTGCCCAAAGCGTCGATCCTCGAAGGCATTACTCGCGACAGCCTGCTGGTTCTGGCCCAGGACCTCGGATACGAAGTCATCGAAGAGCCGATTTCCCGCGACCAGCTCTACATTGCGGACGAAGTTTTCGTTTGCGGCACCGCGGCCGAAGTCACCGCGCTCTGTGAAATCGACTTCCGAAAAATCGGTACAGGCAAAGCCGGTCCGGTCACGCGGGCCATGCAGCAGGCTTTCGACCAGCTGGTCACCGGAAAGCATGCAAGGTCTGGCGAATGGTTGTCGGTCGTGCCGGCTTTTGATCCCGCCCTGGTTCGGGCATAGCCGGGCTAGAATCTAATCCGTCGGCGCCCGGAGCTAAGGAGTGAACATGAAATCACATCGCTATCGTGAAGAAACCGAGGCCGTGCGCGGAGGCACCAGCCTCGAAAAGAAGAATGGACCCCTGGCTACCCCGATCTATCAGACCTCAACCTTCGAAGTCACCGACAGCGAGGAGCAGGCCCGCGCTACCTACACCGACAAGTTCTACACACGCTACGGAAACCCTACCAATACCGTGGCCGAAAACGCGATTGCGGAGCTTGAAGGCGCCGAAGCTGCGTTGTTGTTTGCCTCCGGCATGACGGCGATTACAACCACGGTGTTGTCTCTGGTGAAGAGCGGAGACCACATCGTCGCTCAGCGCGATATTTACGGCGGTGTCACCAAATTCTTCAGCTCATGGCTATCCAAGTTTGGAATCGAAACCACTTTTGTGGACACGACCGAGTATGATCAGCATGCTGCCGCGATTCGTCCTAACACCCGCCTGATCCACCTGGAGTCGCCCACCAATCCCACGCTGCGAATCGTGGACCTCAAGAAGGTCGCGTCTCTCGCCCGGCAGCACGGCATTCCCACCCTGATCGACAGCACTTTCTCCACCCCGATCAATTGCCGTCCCGCCGAGTTCGGCATCGACCTGGTAATGCACTCGGGCACAAAATATTATGGCGGCCATGCCGATCTGATCGCCGGGGTTGTTGCCGGGCGCCGCGAATTGATCGAACAGATCCACGCCACCCGCACAACCCTCGGCGGCAATATGGACCCGCATGCCGCATGGTTGTTGCTTCGCGGCATCAAGACGCTGGCGGTTCGAGTGCAACGCCAGAACGAAAATGCGCTGCGCATCGCCGAGTTCCTGGCCGCCCACCCGAAGGTTAGCAAAGTGCACTACCCGTTTGAGGAAAGCCATCCTCAGCGAGCGTTGGCTATGCAGCAAATGAAAGGCGGAGGTGGAGTTCTCAGCTTCGAAGTCGGGGGCAGCGGGGAAGATGCGCGCCATCTCGCCGAGGCGCTGCGGCTGTTCACTCTCGCGCCCAGCCTGGGCGGAGTCGAGTCCCTGGTCACGATTCCGGTCCTCACCTCACATGCCATGATTTCCGCCGAACACCGCCGCAAGATGGGCGTCACCGAGCAACTGGTGCGGCTTTCGGTCGGCATCGAAAACGCCGAGGATCTGATCGCCGATCTCGAGCAAGCGTTCAAAGTAGTAAAACCCGCACCGGAGCACGCCCAAGTCGGATAAGCCCTATCGCGCAAGGTGTCTTTCAAAGACTCTTCTGTGCCCCTCTGTGACCTCTGTGGTCAGGGTTCCACGCCCCAACCCAATCGGCAGATTTTCTGTACACTGCTGGCTTATCTACCTTCCAAGGAGCACTCATGGATCAGTTACGCGCGGCAGTAATCGGCGTAGGTTTCGTAGGCCGAGCCCACGTAGAAGCCCTTCGCCGCCAGGGAATCCCAGTGCAGGGCATCCTCGGCAGCACCCCGGAACGAGGCAAAGAAACCGCCGACTCTCTCCGCATTGACCGCGCGTACGCTTCGCTGGATGAACTGGTGCAGGACAGAACGGTGGACGTCGTCCACATCTGCACCCCGAACTACCTGCATTTCGACGAATGCCAGCAATCCCTGGACGCCGGGAAGCACGTGATGTGCGAGAAGCCTCTCGCCATGAATGCCAAAGAAAGCGCCGCACTGGTGGAACTCGCCCGTGCAAAACAACGGGTCGGCGGAGTAGCCTACAACCTGCGTTTTTATCCGCTCTGCCACGAAGCGCGCGCCCTCGTGCAGCGCGGAGCCATCGGGGAGCCCCGCCTCATCCAGGCCAGTTTCCTTCAGGACTGGCTTCTCTACCCGTCCGACTGGAACTGGCGGCTGGAACCGCAACTCGGCGGTGCACTGCGCGCCGTCTCCGATATTGGAACTCACTGCCTCGATCTAGTGATGTGGATCACCGGCCTGAAGGTGACCGAAGTCTGCGCCGACCTCGCCACCATGCTTCCCATCCGCCGGCGGCCGCGAGGAAGAGTGGAGAGCTTCAAAACCGACAGCAATGCGCCCTCCGATGCGGTAACGATCACCACCGACGATTGCGCCTCCATTTTGTTGCACTTCAATAGCGCCGCGCGTGGCGTAGTCACCGTCTCGCAGGTAAGTCCGGGACGCAAGGCACGGCTGTGGTTCGAAATTGACGGATCGGAGGGTTCCTTGGCCTGGAACTCAGAAGAGCCCAACACGCTTTGGATCGGCCGCCGCCGCGAACCGAACTCGGAAATGATCAAAGATCCCGCTCTCATGAGCCCCGAAGCGCGAGGCCTGGCCCGGTACCCGGGCGGTCACGCCGAGGGATATCCCGACACCTTCGGCCAGCTTTTCCGGATCTTCTATGAATACATTGCCGCCGAAGATTTCATCGCCCCGCGAAGCTTCCCCACCTTTGAAACCGGACACGAAGAAATGATCTTGTGTGATGTGATCGCCGCCAGCGCCCGCCAGCGGAAGTGGACAACTGTGAAGTAGGTAAAGCAGCGCCCGCCGACCCGTCTAATCGAACTATCCAACAAAAACGGGTGAAGCCGGACTGCAGCTTCACCCGTTGAATTACAAGCCGGTTCAGAACTCAAACTTCAAAGAGTACTGAATCTCGCGTGGTCCCTTATCGTGGGTAATCTGCCCGAAGGTCTGGTTGCCGCTGTCGGCAAAGTTCCAGGAGACCCGGTTCGTCACCCCCCCCGGACAAGCGGTGGCAAACGTTCCCGCAGTGTCAGGATCAGACGCGGCAGCCGCGGTGCAGGCAAATGCGTTGTTGATCAGGTTGTTGTCCACGCTGGTGATGTCTTCCGAGTTGCTGCGGAATTGCACCTTGTTGAAGATGTTGAAGAATTCCATGCGGAACTGCATGGTGACTTTCTCTCCCAACTTGAAGTTCTTGTGCACCGAGAAATCAGTGTTCGCCAAGCCCGGGCCATAACACTCACCCACACTGGAATCGCCAAAAGTCCCCAGTTGATAGCCATCGATGGTCCAGGCGTCGGGATTCAGCCACTGAAACTTCGGAGACCCGGATGGCGCACGGCAGGGCTGGCCCTGAACCCGGTTGGGCCGCGAGGCCTCCTGGCGGACGCCGGTCCCGGTGAGTCCTCCGGGGGCACCGTTGATCGTGCCATTGGCGTACACATTGAGCGACGAGCCGCTGGCATAGTCAAGTATGCTCGCCAGCTCCCAACCACCCAACCCATAGCGCATCAGCGCGCCATGGCCAGCAAAATCTGGCAGGTTGTACACGATATTGCCCACCAGGGTGTGCGGGCGATTGATGTAGCTCGGGCCGTAGTTCAGGCGGGGATTGATCGGATTGTAGAGAACCGTACTATCCTGCGCGCCCCCACTGCTGGTCAGCGACGTATCGGACAGCGACTTGGAGTAGGTATAGGCGAACTGCGCGTCCAATGCTTTGATCCGTATGCGATAAAGGGCTTGGAGCGCGTGATAGTTTGAGCTTCCTTTCCACTCAGCGTAATCCAGTTGCCCAAAATCACCTGCGCCAAAGGGGCGTAGCGAATTATCGGCGCCTCCATCGGCGTTTGGCGTCGTGGAGTAGGTGGTCCACAGCGCGGGCGGAACGAAGTTGGCGTCAGTGTAGCGAAGCAGGTGAATTCCCCGGTTCCCTACATATGCTAGTTCGATTTTTGAATCGCGGAACAATTCCCGCTCGACCGTGAGGTTCCACTGCCAGGTATTGGGAAGAGTCGATGACGGATCGATTCCGAAGCTAGGAGCCCCGCTTCCGCCCGTCTGCGGCACCGGAACATCAAGCGACCGATCGATGCTGGGAGAACTGAGCGAGAAAGGAGAGTTGTTGGCCATCGACAACCCATTGCTTAGCCGCTCACGCTGGAAGAACTGGCCTAAGCCGGCGCGAATTGATGTCTTGCCATCGCCTCGCACGTCCCATGCAATGCCCAAGCGTGGAGCAATGTCGTTACCATCATTTTTCTTCAGCGCACGGTTGGGGCCTGCAACCCCGCCTGCGAATCCGGCTTCCTGGCAGAAATTGGTGCCGGGAACCAGAATCAGGCCATTGCAGGCATCACTCCCCAGGGCGGGATCGTAGGCGAAGGGCTCAAAGCTCGCGATGCGGTTGTCCGCCACATAGGGCTGGCGCAAAAAGGACCACCGCAAGCCATATTCGAAGGTCAGATTTCGCCGTAGTTTCCAGGTATCGCCGTAGTAAAACTCAATGTCGTGCCACCGCTGCCGGCCAAAAGGATTGGTCTGCAACTCCGAGGCATTCCACACTACACCGCTCCACAGCGCATTGAACGTGCCATTCGTGCTGTCGGGGCTGCCATTAGCGAGACCGCCAAAGTTGGGCGCTTCGCCGGAGGAGCCATTCACCAGCTCGTTCTTTTGGTTGTTGGTGAACAGGAATCCGACTTTGAAGTTGTGGCTGCCGGCGACTTTGGAGAAGTCGTCTTTGTAAATGAACAGTTGCTCGTTATTGTGCCAGGGGGCTTGGGTCCAGAGATCGGACGAATCGGCGCCATTTCCGAGGCCTCCCCAAAATACCGGATAGCCCATATCCGTGCCGGAGGTCTTGCCGGAGATCGGATAGTCTGGCGGAAGCGCCGCGGTGATCTGGTTGTTCAAGTCGGGATTGGTTCCGGCTCGCGCCGCGGTAATGCGGTTTCCGGCAAACGACATCTGGAAATCGTTAACCGCAGTTGCTGCCGAACAGCTTGGTGATTTTGATCGTGGCCTGCACCCCGGGCTGAATCCAGCTGCTCTCGACCGAAGGATAAAGATCGTCGCCCCAGAAGCCCAGCGTGCTGGGAAAGGGCTGCGACCACGAGTCATGGGTGTAACGCCCCATGATGCTCCAGGTGTTGCCCAGCTTGTAGTCCATGCGGACGTTTTCTTGCCGCCAGTAGATCGGCGCAGTCAGCGACACCGCCCAGTTGTTGCACAGGTCGGGAATCACGGGATTGCGGCAGGTTCGGGTCGGGGAAGATTGCACCAACAACGCGCCGGCGGGTGAGAATCGAGGGCAGCAGTGCTCCCCGCAGTGGCGGATCTTCGCACTCGCTGCCGTCGCTCGCAACCCGTACGAAGTTCGAAAAGTCTCCCGCCTTTTCCGCCACAGTCGGTACATTGGCCGACGCGCGCCGCGCCCCTCAGTTCGCGGTTCCACTCCTGCGACCAGAAGAAAAACAACTTGTCTTTACTTACCGGGCCGCCGATGTTGTAGCCCCAGTCATTGCGGCGCAGAACGTCCTTGGGAATCCCGTTGCAGGCTGTTGAAGTAGTCGGTGGCATTCAATTTGTCGTTGCGGCCGTAGTAGAACCGCTCCGCCATGGAACTGGTTGGTACCGCCGCGGGTGACGATATTGATGATCGCGCCCATGGCCTGGCCGTACTCCGGACCGTAGCTGTTGCGCAGCATCTTGAATTCCTGAATGGCATCAATCGAGGGATACACCAGAATGGTGCGATTGGAGCCGATGTCATTGTTGTTCACACCGTCAACCATGAACAATGTTGCCGGTGGTGTTGTTGCCGTTGACCGAGAAATCCACGCCGGCCATCAAGCCTTTGTTCTTGCTGTCGAAGTTCGACTGCGGCGAGACTCCGGGCATCAGTTGCGTGAGTTGGACGAAGCTGCGTCCATTCAGCGGCAGTTCTCGGACTTCGCGGCCTTCCACCACGTTGCCCACCGCGCCGGTGGTTGTTTCGACCTGCACCGTGTTGGCTTCCACAGTGACTTGTTCACTGGTGTTCCCCAGTTGCAGCGCGGCGTCAACCACCACGGTGCTGGAAACGAAAAGCTGCACCCCTTTACTGATGAACTCTTTGAAGTTGGGCTGCTTGACCTGCACGTCGTAGGTTCCGGGATCCAGTTCGGTAACGACGTACCCGCCGGTGTCATTGGTCTTCACCGTACGAGTCGTGTTCGTCTGCTGGTTCTTCACGGTCACATTGGCCCCGGGAATTGCCGCTCCCGATGGGTCGGTCACCGTACCCCGGATGGTGCTCGTGACTTTCTGCGCCTGCAGCGGAAGCAATCCAGCCCCTAGCAACCCTGCAAGACAAAAAATGAGCGTTCGCATGCCACGGCGCATCTTTTCCTCCAAGTGCAAAAAGTTTGAAAGACTGCAGAAGCTCCCCACGAGCTATTAAAACCATTTAATACTGCTTTCCATGAGAAGAGGTTGTCAAGCCAAAAAAAGGTAATTTGAGAGAGATAACGTTTCCGTAATGGTTCAGAAAGGACTACGGGTGGACTCGCGCACTGCCAATTCGGGAGCTACTTTGCGGTGAACCGCTGCCACTTTGCGTTTTTCCACAACACCGTTGATTCCTTCGATCACAATGTTGGCTGCGGTCGCTCCCATCACTTCCATCGGCTGGCGCACGGTGGTGAGTGGTGGTGTATACAGCGAGGAAGCCATCACGTCATCGAAACCAATCACCGAGCAATGATCGGGAACTCGCAATCCGGCTTTTGCCAGAGCGCGTACCGCTCCGTACGCAGTCATGTCATCGAAGGCCATCAGCGCGGTGAATGGTCGCTTTTGCTTGATCAGGTTTTCGGTCAACTCATATCCCGCTTCAAAACTTGAAATCGGATCGCGGGATTCCGGCAGATCCACGGTGAGCCGGGGATCGAGATCGAGCCCCTTCTCCTTGGCAAAGCCGCGAATTCCCTTCCATCTGGGCACGCTGTCGGAGAGCGTCTTGGGGCCGCGAATAAACGCGATTTTGCGGTGGCCGAGCGAGTACAGGTGCTCCACCGCCATGTGTGCGCCCAGTTCGTTGTCGACAATCACCGAACTCGTGGAACCCGCCTGCAACTCGTGTCCAATCATCACGGTAGGAATGCTGCTCTTTTCCAGGTCACCAAGGACGTTGATGTCAACAAACAGCCAGTTTGCCAGCACAATCAAGCCTTCGATGCGCCGGTCGAGCAGCATCTCCAGGTAGCGCTCAAAACGGCTGCGCTCGTTATGCACATCGGTCAGGATTGGCAGGTAGGACGCCTGGTACAGTGTGTTTTCAATTCCGCGAAGCACCAGCGTGCAATATGGGTCGGTCATGTCGAATACCATGACTCCCACGGTGTGGCTGCGCTTGTTGCGGAGAGACCGGGCAAATAAATTAGGACGATACCCCAGCTTCTTGGCCGCACGCTCAATCCGCTTTTTGGTCACGGCCGGAATATAGCGGGCCAAAGGAGCGTTGTTCAGCACGATGGAAACCGTCGTGGAGGAGAAACCACTTTCTTTGGCTACATCGCGGATTGTGACCATCGAGTTCTCAGTCTCCCCGCAAATCACAAAATCGATATTGCAAGACCTGCCGATTCAGCTCTCGACACCACTCATGTGAATTAAAGGGAGAGTTTCTTAGCGCCACATCGCTGCCATCGCAGCTTTTCTCTGGCCGACACTACAGCAGAGTGTAGAAACAGTGTCAAGCGAGTCGAAACAGCTATCGGTTGGTGACTTCGGCGACGAGGCTTTCTGCAGTAGATCGCGTCAAATGAGAAGATTGGCCAACGCACCGAATGCCTAGAACACGTCAAGGCCCATGTTTTGATAGACTTTTCCCGCCCGGAGTCACTCCGTTCCAGCAGCGGTCATTCAAGACCCATCGAGGAGAAACGCCGATATGAAGCGCACCCTGAAAATCGTTGGAATCGTATTGGCCGTCATTGTTGTTGCGCTGATCGCGCTGCCCTTCGGCCTCAACGTCAACACCTTCCGTCCCAAACTGGAGTCCGAACTCTCGTCCGCGCTAGGCCGACAGGTGACCGTCGGGAATCTCGGTCTGTCGCTGTTTTCCGGCAGCGTGTCTGCCGAGAATCTCGCCATTGCCGATGATCCATCGTTCAGCACCAAGCCTTTTGTGCAGGCAAAGTCGCTGCACGTCGGGGTGAAAGTGTGGCCTCTCATCTTCTCCAAGAGCCTGCAGATTACCGATCTGACCATCGATCAGCCGCAGATCACCTTGCTGCGTTCGCCTGATGGCAAGTGGAACTTCTCAAGTCTGGGCTCAAGCTCATCGGCGGGCGCTTCCAACCCTGCCCCCGCTTCCACTCCGGCGCAACCCGCGCCCAGCTCCACCGCTCAGCCGTCAAGTTCTACAAACCCAAGTCTTTCTGTCGCCAAGCTCGCGATCAAAGACGGAAGCGTAAGCATCGGCAACGCCAACTCATCCAAGACGCGCACCTACTCGAGCGTCAACCTGAACGTGCAGAACTTCTCTTTCGCCTCGCAGTTCCCGTTTCAGGTCTCCGCCAATCTTCCCGGAGGCGGCACCATGAATCTCGACGGACATGCCGGCCCGATTGACGCAAGCGACGCGTCGCTCACTCCGCTCCAGGCCCAGATTCACGTAAGCCAGTTCAACGTGGCGTCATCCGGGTTCGTCGATCCCTCCTCGGGAATCGAAGGGGTCGCCGACTTCGACGGCACGGTAAATTCCGACGGCCGAATCGCCCAAGCGAACGGAACTGTGAAAGCCTCGGGTGTAAAAGTTGTCCCCGGAGGAGCCCCGGCGCGGCGTCCGGTGCAGGTGAAGTACACCGTGAACCACAACTTGCGCAACAACTCCGGCGAAATCGCTCAGGGAGAGGTCATGATGGGCAGCGCCACCGCCCACCTGACCGGTGGCTACAAGATCGAGCCAGAAACCACGACTGTCAGTCTGAAGCTCAACGGTCAAGGCATGCCGGTGAATGATGTGGAAGCCATGCTGCCCGCCGTTGGCGTCACACTGCCATCCGGCTCATCGCTTTCAGGCGGGACCTTGTCGGCCGACCTCGCTGTTAACGGCCCTGTGGACAAGCTGGTGATCACCGGTCCGGTAAAGATCGAGAACTCCAAGCTCACCGGGTTTGACCTGGGATCAAAGCTGTCGGCCATTTCTAAATTCAGCGGCGGCGGTGGCGGTGGCAGTCCCGATACTTCGATTCAGAACCTGAGCACCGATGTGCGAGTGGCACCCACAGGAATTCAAACCGAAAAGATGAATCTGACGGTGCCCGCGCTGGGCATACTGACCGGCAATGGAACCATCAGCCCCGCCGGACAACTCGACTACAAAATGACCGCAAGCCTGACCGGCGGCGTCGCCAAGGGCCTCACCCAACTGGCGCACCTGGGAAACCAGGGAGCGGTCGTTCCATTTTTTATTCAGGGAACAACGTCGAATCCAAAATTCGTTCCCGACGTGAAGGGCCTGGTTTCGAACCAACTCAGCCAGCAGCTAAAATCCGGCTTATCGGGAAATTCACAGGAGGGATCGAAGAACTCTATCGTGAATAAAATCACCGGGCTGTTTCACAAGAAGAAGAGCACCTCCAGCCAACCGAAGAAATAGAAGAGAGGTCTTTGCCTCAGCAGCTAACGTGGAGGAGGGCCCGTTCAGTGCCCCGGAAGGAATGCAATATCGAGGGCCTAGCCCCCGTGGTGGACGGCGCAACCTTCATTAATTACTCAATGTCAGGAACGCAACCCCGTACCCGCTGAACGTGATTTCGATCCGGTCTGCTGGAGTTTCCGCAACCGCAGCCGGTCCGGTGCCCGCATTGGTCGACCCATCGATCATCAGGAGCTGCGTATTCGTGTAGGTACGCAGAGCGGAGAGATCGATCGCCACGGTTCTCGGAGATCCGGAGCCATTGTTGTCGCCCGATGCATTCACTGCATAATTCGCGACCATCACCACCACGCTCCCGTCCGGATTTTGCACCGGCAGGATTTCAATGTCTGAGGTATCCGTACTGCTGAATTGCAGCAAGTCCGCTCCCGGCGGAGAAGGAAACATCCGCGCCAGCCAGTAGTCCACCCAATAGCTCAGCTGCGGGTTCGCGGTGTTGTAATCCACCTCGCCGAATTGGGTGTCGGCATCGAAATCCCAGTGATAGAGCGCCTGGGTTCCTGCTTTGCCAAGCTGCGAAAAAACGTAAGGCCGCCACGCGCTAAAGAATGCGCTCGAGCCTCGGAGGTCGGTGGTGAATGCTGTCCCGTTGCACGCGCTGATACCGCCGCCGCTGTCGAAGTCAGCATTCACATTGTTTTCGGTGACCCAGACAGGAACACTCGCCAACGCAGGCTTGGCTGCCATCTGCTGGT
Source organism: Terriglobia bacterium (assembly GCA_963798155.1). GTDB lineage: Bacteria > Acidobacteriota > Terriglobia > Terriglobales > Acidobacteriaceae > CAWCSH01. The sequence continues at coordinate 371,836 of CAWCSH010000005.1, read as the reverse complement.
AAAAGTAGCGCACATGAGTGGCAAAGCCGGGAACGGTGCTGAAGACCTGGGCGTCGCTGTCTTTCTGGTTACAGGTCGAATAAAAGTGGGTGGCCACGGCGTCCACCTGGGCCGTCACTCCGTTTACGAAGGGAGGCACCCAGGCCTGCGGCTCCTGCGAGAAATCTGCCAGTTCGATGCCGACGAACTTTAAGCTAGGATCAACTGCCTGCATCGCCGGAACTACGGTGTTGTAGAGCTGCACATACTGCTGCGGAGTCAGATTGTTGTTGATATTCGGCTCGTTGTAGATGCCCCACCAGGTGATGCGGTTCGAACTCGGCGATGCGTAGGTGGTCGCCCCGACCTGGAATCCTCCCGTGTTGTAGTACCGCACTAGGTTCTGCGAGTACCCGGCAAACTGCTGAAAGCTGAGATCGAGAAATGTTCCATTGCTGTCGTTGCCTGCGTACATGAATGGGGGCGCTTTGGCGATCTGAAATTGCGGGCTGTGATCGCCCACCCCCAGCACCGGCTGCGTGATGGCATCCAATATCGAAAAATCCCATGACGAGACTGTCCTCTCCGGAATCGCCTGCGACAGCGGCTGCAGCCTGACATGCTGCGGCAACAGGTTGCCCAACGTGGTGGTCGCGCTCGGATGGTTCTGAAAAAACTGGTAGTCCCATTCTGCCGGTTGAAACGACGTGGACATCGCCAGTTCGAAGCGGCCGCTGGTCGCGTTGGAGATCTGGACGACCGCTCCAATGGTGAGCCCCAGGTTCGCCGAACCCTGAGCGCTTCCCGCCGTCGCCGATACGGTGAGCGGATAACTTCCCGCAGTCGCGGTCCCGGGATCAATCGTGACGCTGCCGCTTTCTCCGCTTCCCGGAGATTGCACCTGCAGGTTGCTGCCGCTGGGCGCGCCCGATACCGTCAGCGCTATATCACCGGCAACCCCATTGCGCGTGATATTGACGGTGACCGTCGTTGGCGACTCACCCTGAAATACGCTGGCGGTGGAGCTGGAAAGAGAAACCGAAAGTCCTGAAGGCGGCGGAGAGCTCAGGCTGCCGCCACCACAAGCCGCCAGCGAGCACACCAGCGCCAATGACAACAACGAAATAGTCCGATTCAAGCAGCACTCCCAACGCAGGTCTCTACGTCGCGCCCGGCTTCCTGGTGAAACCTCGGTGCCCTCAGTGGCTCAAAGCCCGAAGCCGCCGGCACGATTCAAACCCGGAAACCTACACGTAACCTAAACCCGCCAGCCGGTCGTGAATCTTCTTCTCCCCTTCGTCGTCTCCCGGATCAGGCGCTTTCTTCTCCATTCCCTCCACCAGCGACTTCCCCTGCATAGTTTCAGGAATCTCGTACCCCGCTAGGTCGAGCAGAGTGGGCGCGATATCCAGCAGGCGCGCGCCTTGATATTCCCCATTCAGCGGGCAGTTGGGAGCAGCCAGAATGAACATTCCGTACTGCGCATGATTGCAGGCGTCAGGGCCGGTATCGTTTTCCTGCACGTGCACCCGGCCATGTCCGACGGTGCCGATCGAGCGCCAGTAGAGTCCTCCGAAATGCACAATCAAATCAGGCGCGACGTTACGCACATTCTGATAAAGCTCGTTCGGCTTGAAGACCAGAGACTTCATTGGCCGGCCCTTATCGTCGGGCAGCGCTTCGAGCCGCGCCTTCATCTCGGCCTGGAACGCTTCATATTCAGAAGCAGGAATTATCCCCTGCGGCTCCCGCCCCTGCACGTTAAAGAAAATGCGTGCGTAGTAGCCGCCTTCGCTCCAGACCTTGGTCTGGCCCCAGTTGACATTGAGCTTATCGAAAGGAGTGAGCGTAGCCGGATGCTCGTTCAACACCAGCAAGCCTTGTTGGATCAGCCACTCGTTAATGGCGAACCCGCCATCCAGCCTCTGCGCGCCGTGATCGGAAACGACAAGAACCACGGTTTCGTTGTCCAACAATTCCAGGGCTGCCCCGATCTGCTCATCCAGCCACAAGTAATAGTCGGGAATTGCGCTCTCGAAAGCATTGCCGGGCTCGTACTGCACGTGTTGCTTGTCGAAGTAGTTCCAGAAGCCGTGGTGCATGCGGTCGAGACCGATGTCCACAAAGTGGAAGTAGTCCCATTCCTGCTCTTTCAGCAGCCAGTGCACCACCTTCCATTGCTTCTGGCTCATCCGGAAGATCTCTTCTTTCAGCCAGTCTTTGCGATCGGTACGGAAATTCTTCACATCCACCGGGTACTCGCCCACCAGTTCAGTGATTTTGGATTTCAACGCCGGAGGATAAGTGAAATCGTTCTTCACCGTATCCGGCGTCAGGAAGCAACCAATGCTGATTCCATTGATCCGCCGCGGCGGGTAATTGGGCGGCACTCCGACAATGATCGACTTCTTCCCTTCCCTCGCCAGCTGGTCCCAGATTGCCAGCGCCTTGATCGAAGCCGAATTGGCAAATCCCAGCTTGTCGTAGGAATGATCAATGCGGTTGCGGAAGCCGTACACCCCAAGCGAGCCGGGGTCCTGGCTGGTGGTCATGCACATCCAGGCCGGGACGGTGATGGGCGGAATCACGCTTTCCAGCCTCCCGTAAATGCCGAGGTCCATCAACCGGCGCAGATTCACGAGGCGCTCGTCTCCGAAAACGACCTCAGGCGCGGCGCAATCAAGTCCCAGAACACAGATTTTCATGCGGTCAGAGTAGCGAACTGCCTTCCATGGAGTCAGGAACAGACACACCAAGATAATGCAAAATGGTGGGTGCGAGATCAATAATTCGAGCGCCATCGTGGCGCAAGGCGCGGTTAGCAAAAAAAATGCCGGGCACAGATTCAGGGTCAACAATGTGGTCGCCGCTCCAACGTCTCAGATTGTCTTCAATCATCGCGTTGGAGAATCCGCCGACCGCCGATTGCCACGAAACCCGGAATCCGCGGTGGAAGTTGACCAGCAGATCGGGCGCGTTGCCCACATATGCTCCGGAGTAGATATCTTCCCTGCGCGAGACACTGCGGATCGCCGCTTTCTGCGTGTGCTGATCGGGAAACTCCCCGAGCCCCGTCTGGATGGCGCTGCGCACCCGCTCAGCCTCTGCGCCCCCGTCTTCCAGAATGCCGCCTCCTTCCCGTCCTTTCAGATTGAGGTAGATCCCGCCCAGCCCCACCGCATATGCATAGGTCTTCGACCAATCTACGGCGGCAAAGCTATCGCCAAGATCTTCGCTGGGATTGCCTCCGTTTTTCAGCGCCAGTAGCCCGTTCTGCCACAACCAGCTGTTGGTGTCGAAGGCCCGCCGGAACGTACCGAAACCATGATCGGAGAGCACGAACAGTAGCGTATTCTCGTCCACCTGCTCGAGCACTGGCCCTAACAACGCGTCGCAGCGCGCATATTGCCGCTCGATCGCAGTTGCCATTTCAGGCGAGAGATCAGGCTCAAACCCGGGATGCTCGCGGTCGCGAAACCTCCAGACCATGTGCTGCACCCGATCGGGCGTGTCATAGAGCAGGAAGAAGAGGCCTTCACTGAAGCGGCCCAGCTCAAATTTCATCAGGCGCTCGCGCTCCTGAATCACTAGTTCGCATTGCGCCAGGTAAGCCGCTTCGTCGAGCCGTCCGTTATTGAGCCCGTTATGCTCTTCCGCCATGCCCAGAGTCGAGAAGTTGCCGATCTGTTCCAAAACCTCTTTGGCATAGTCATTCGGGGCCGAGACCGGGAAAATCGGCGCTGCCGGATCAAAGTTCACCGCCGAGACGTAGAACTCCACGTGCGGCTCAACCTGCCGCACGTAGAACCGTGCGATTCCGGTGACAGACTGCAGCAACGAAAACTTGAACTTGAAACGAACCCAGGGACTCCAGCTTCGCTCTGCGACTTCAATTTCTTCGGGAGTGCCTCCCGTTTGTATCGTCAGCTTCCGGCCTTCGGCATCGACCCGCACCCGGACTTCGCAAAAAGTGTCGCTGGCTGGATTGGTTCGGGTGTTGCGAGGCCCGATCACTCGGGAAGGCAGATCGAGGCCGGAATCAAGATAAAGCAGCTGCTCGTTTTCCTGCGCCGTCGCGCTGCGGTCCTGGGTGTAGAACGTGCCCTTACTCTGGCTGCCGCGAATGTCGGGCACTCCGACCCCTGCCAGCATGCGGCCATTCAAATTTTCGGGAGGAAACGTGCACGGGCAACGCAGTATGGTGCTGGGGGTTCCCGCCGCAGTCAGCACCTGCCACACTGGCACGCCCTTGCGCTGGTTCACTACCCGCGGCTGTGCCAGCATGCTCTTCGGACGTTCGAAGCGGCTCAGCGCGGCATCGGGCAAATATGTCGCGGGATTGCGCGAGATGAAATCGAAAATCCCATGGCCACCGGGATTAGTTCCGGTGGCAAACGAAGACCAGGCCACCGGAGTCTGGGCCGGATAAGTGGTCCGCAGGCGGCCATAGCCACCACTGTGGCGGATTTTGGCGAGGTTAGGAAGTTCCCCGCGCCCCAGCATGGTTTCGACAATGAAAGGCTCGAGTCCGTCGAGCCCAATGACAATGACTTTTTTGCGCAAGCAGCAGAGATCCGGAACTAGAGGGTGTCGGAAGAGGAGTCCTTCACGGTTTCGCCATCGGCGGTAGTCGGAGCCGGCTTTGAACCCCGGAAGAAATCGACAATCCTGAAGAACAAAGCGACCGTCTTATTCCAGAAAATCAGCAGCACCCCAAGCACACCAGCAAGGCCGGAGGTGACGGTCATAATCTGATCTGGACCGCCGTAAAGAGCTAATAGCTCAACTGTCATGAGGTTCCCTTCATGTCCGTTTGGATGTGACGATTATGTACATTCTATGACAAGCAGGGCCGTGAGGCGTAGCTGAATCTCACAGAAAATGGAGCACTACGAGGTTCCTCCCAGTCGTTACCCGGCCACATCATTCCGGGGCAGTCGCGCCCGCGCCGCCGCTGCCCGACTCCAGTGCTCCGCGCTCATGCGAACCATAAGCCTGCCCGCCGCGCCGGTTCTTCGCCTGTTCGACGAGCGCATTCAGACGCGCGAAAGCCGCCCGCTCCTGTTGCGCCTTTTCGGGCATTTTCGCCCGGGCATAGGCTAGAGCCAGATTGAAATGCGCTTCGGGACTGTTCGGCTGCAGCCGGGTCGCTGCCTCCAGTTCCGCCACCGCGCCCGTCGCGTTGCCCTGCTCCAACAGCGCGCGTCCCAATGCGTAATGGGCGCGGCCCGACTCCGGTTCGAGTGCAGTCGCCTTGCGTGCCTGCTGTTCGGCATCTGTCGGTTGGTGCAGCTTCAGGTCGATCAGCGCGAGGCTGGTGTAAGGCAGCGCGCTGCCGGGAGTAACCTTGGTCTCCGCCCTGAACTGGTCTCTGGCAGCGTCATACCGGGAGAGCGATTCCAGCGCCGTCGCATATGCATAATGCAGAAAGTGGGTCTGAGGGTGCTGCTTCAGCATCTGCTCAAAAATCGGAAACGCCTCGTCGTACTTACTGTCGAGCAGAAGGCTCGCCGCTCTTCCTGCGCTGGACGCCAGTTCCAGCGTTCCGGAATCCAGTTCACCCGGGAGCGCCCCGATTCGCAACAACGCCATTCCGATTGCAACCCGGACCGCGTCAGACATCGGCCCCGCGCCCGCTTCCGGCGTGAGCACACCCATTGCTCTCTCGAACTCACCTTTGCGGAGGAGCAGCAGGGCAAACCGATAAGCCGTCAGCCGCACCGTTTCCGCGCCACCACCAACCCCAAGTTCGTAGGCGCGCTGCAAATGAAGACGCGAATTGTCGTAATCCTTGGTCTCGAACTCGCTGAGTCCGAGCAAAGCCCAGGCCGAACCTTGCTCTGGGTGTGCTTCAACCAGTTTTTTCGCTACTGGAATGGCCTCATTAAACCTGCCGGCGGCATAGTCCAGAGCCCCCAGATACCGCAGCCCTTCATCCCAGTCAGGCTGCAGTTTCAAAGTGGCCTCGTAATCGCGGATGGCGTCGGCAGTTCTTCCGGCATCACGGGCCGTCGCGGCCTGCGCCGCAAGATTCTTGAACTCGGCAGAATTGTTCCCAACAGAATGATTCGGGATTGAATGCGCCGGCGCCTGGACCACACTCGAAGCGACAGCGACGCTATTTTCCCCCCGCGAATAACTCTTCGCAATCTGTGAGGAGGTTGGCGCTTTGCCGCCGGCAAGTTCCTTCGTGGCGTCGGTGTTGCGCCCCAGTCTGGTCAAGGTCATGCCATACGCGTAACCCAGAAACGGCACATCAGGATTGCTCTTCAGCATCTCGCGAAAGGATTCGAGCCCCTGCTGCTCGTTTCCCTGCGCCAGCAACGCCGCGATTTCTCCCGCGGCATGGACAACCGCATCCCGTGACGGATCCAACTGCGCCGGCAACAGCGGCACCCGCAGCAAAGCCAATCCCAGCGCGACTTTGATCGGCTCAGGAACCTGCTGCGGCGCAACTCCCTGGGCAAACTCCGACAGAACCTTGGCTGCCTCCTCGAACTTTCCATTTGCATTCAGCAAGAGCGCTATGTGGTACTTTCCCACTTTCACCGCGCCCGGATTGTCGGCAAACCCAATCTCCTGCCCTTTTTGCAGATGAGCCAGCGAATTCCCGTAATCCCCGGTTTCAAATTCGCTGAGCCCAAGCAGGTTCCATGCAATCCCGATATTGGGATTCACCTGCAGCAGACTGTTGAAGGCCGGTACCGCGTCGGCATACTGATCGGTGTCGTAGAGAATCGACCCGAGATACCACCAGCCTTCATCCCACTGCGGACGCAGCTTTACCCCCTCGCGGTAATAGCGGATCGCATCTTCCGCCCTGCCCGCCTCCCGGGCCGCGGCCGCTTGTGCCGCAATCTGATTGAAATCCCCCGAGGCCGGCGGTACCTGCGCCGCAAGCAGTTCAGGCACAAGCAACCAGCATGCAATCGCAGGGATAAGGATGAGCCAATGGGCGCGGCTCGTGCCGGGAATCACCATGATGGACTGCCTTTAGCCGGAAATCTTAGCACGCGCCCTCGTCTTCCGCGCTCGCCGGGACTCTGCACGCTTGCCGCATTTTGCGAGTCTGGTTACTCTCTTTCCAATGTCTTTTTCGCGCCGTTATTTTCTTCGGGTCCTGGGAGGAACCCTGGCCACAGCTCCGCTCTCCCGCTGGGCGGCGGCAAGTCCTGGCCCGCTCTATCCCTTCGAAGAGATCCCTTCGTCCGCCAGTGGAATTCACTGGCAGCACACTGCCGGAAAATCCCCTGAAAAATATCTCCCAGAAACCACCGGCGCGGGCTGCGCCTTCTTCGACTACGACAACGACGGCTGGATGGACATTTATCTGGTCAACAGCGGCAAATCCGATTTCTATACGCCTAGCCGCCCGTTGCGGAACGCACTCTACCGCAACAACCGCGACGGCACCTTCACTGACGTCACCGAAAAAGCGGGCGTCGCCGCCGGGGGCTATGGCATGGGAGTCGCCGCCGGCGACTACGACGGAGATGGTTTTCAGGACCTGCTGGTCACCCAATACGGCCGCAGCATTCTCTATCACAACAACGGCAATGGCACCTTCACCGATGTCACAGACAAGTCCGGCGTCATCATCGACGGGCTGGGCCTCCAGCGCCGTCTGGTTTGATTACGACAACGATGGACGCCTCGACCTCTTCGTCTGCCACTTCGCCGCCTAGAACAAGCGACACTCCATGCGGAGTCGCCAAAGACGGCAAGCATCACTACTGCATTCCCCGTATCTTCGGCCCTTCGTCCGAGTTGGCTGTTCCACAATAACGGCGACGGCACTTTCACCGACGTCAGCAAAGCTACCGGCATCGCCGATGCGCAGGGTAAGGCCTGGGAGTGGTCGCCGCCGACCTCAACAATGACGGACGCATGGATCTCTTCGTGGCCAACGACACCGTCGCCAATTTCCTCTTCATGAATCGCGGCGACCGCTTCGAAGAAGCCGGGACTGTTGTCGGGAGTGGGGTACAGCGCCGACGGCCGCGCCCGCTCCGGGATGGGCGTGGATGCCGCCGATTTCGACCAGGACGGCTGGGTCGATCTCTTCGTCGCCAACATCGATCAGGAAATCTTCGCCCTTTACAAGAACAACCACGACGAAACTTTCGAAGACCTCGCCATGCCCATGGGCGTCGGGATGCCAACCCGCTGGATGAGCGGCTGGGGACTGAAATTCTTCGACTATGACAACGACGGCAACCTCGACCTGTTTTTAGCCAACGGTTTTCCCGACGATCTGGTGGAAGAGTTCTCGACCGAAGTGAAATACAAAGAGCCCCTGCTGCTGTTTCACAATGAAAACAACAGTTTCAAAGACATCAGCGCCCAGAGCGGGCCGGCCTTTTCCAAAGGCCTTTCGGCCCGGGGCCTCGCCGTCGGCGACTTCAACAATGACGGCGCTCTGGATGTCCTGGTCTCGGTAAATGACGGTGCCCCGCTGCTCCTCAAAAACAACATAGGCGCGCAGAAGCACTGGCTGGGAGTAATGCTCAAGGGCAAGAAGTGCAATTCCGACGCAGTCGGAGCAAAGATCACCTACCAAGCCGGAGACCTGAAACGCACCCGCACCAAAGTAGGCGGCGGCAGTTTTCTCTCCTCGCACGACCCGCGCGTGGTGCTCGGTCTCGGGGGACAATCGAAAGTCGACTGGCTGGAGATCAAGTGGCCCCAACCAAGCGGAGCCGTAGAGCGCTTCACCAATCTGCCGCTAGATCGCTACATCACCATTGTGGAGGGCACGGGAAAATGGACCGAGGCCAGCACTTAGCCATAAGCAGTAGGCCAATGCGCCTCACCCCACCACCGCACTCGCCACAATCGACCTTCGGGTAGCCCGCAGCACGTCTGCGCGTCCCTTCAGGTATCGCCGCTCCATCTCCTCCGGAGTCAGAACCGTAACCGTGCTAAAGCCCAGGCCTCGCAATCTTGCCAGTAGCTCATCCTGATCGAAGTGGGTAATCCATTGTTCACCACTGGCTTCTGCCATTGCCGCTAAAGCATCTCTTCCTTTTCTCTCTTCAGGCGCCAAGGCGGATTCTGGCACCGAGAACGTGAACACCATTTCGCTTGAGGGCGGCAGCGACGCGGCGAAACGGAACACGTCCATCACAGCTCTTTCCGTCAGATAAACCAGCACGCCCAGGCAGGCCACGAATGCCGGCGACTGTGGGTCGAATCCGCTCGCATTCATGCCCTCGCGCAAAGAGGTGGACTCGAAATTGATGGGGACAAATTCGAGATTGTCAGGAATCGCAATCCCCGCTTCTCGAAGACGCTCCTGTTTGGCGCGTTGCGTCGCGGATTGATCGACTTCAAAGATGCGCAGGGCCTTGGCCCACTCCGGTTGGCGATATGCGAAGGTATCGTAGCCCGCACCCAAAATAATGTACTGAGTAACCCCGCGACGGACGGCCTCTTCCAGGCGATCTTCCGCGTAGCGGCTGCGGATTACGACGTGCGCTCGCAGGTCTTTCACCCAGCGTGCTTGGGTACGTTCGGGGTTCGACCGGATCTGCTTCAGGGTCGCCTCATCCATGAGCCGGAGCACGACGGGGTCGTCCAGAATCTTCGGCTCCGCATCCATCAATTGGTGGACGGCGCGCAACACGGCTACGCCAAATGCCGTGTTGCTGGGTTTAGGCAGATTCAAATGAGGCTGATTCAAAGTCTCAGGCTGGCTGAAAAGCTCCGACCATCATGCAGCCGCTCTACGCTTGCCGAAGTGAAAGCGGCGACGTGGTTGTGCTACCGGCACACTCGCTGGCCAGGGCTCCTCCACTCCCATCAACGCCACCGCACCGCCGAGTAAGGCCGCGTTCTTGGCAAAGTTCACCATCTCCGCCTGTCGCTTCTGCGGATCTTCGGCGCGCCAGAAGTCGTGCATGATTGGCGATACGCCCGCGAGGAAACCAATCAGCGCAGCCGCCCCCAGCTTGGGCTTCACCCCCAGCAGAATACTGGCCCCGCCAATGGTGAGGAGTCCCCCAGTGACAGCAACCGCCGCCTTGGGCGCCGGAACCTGTTTCGCCCCGGCGTATTGCGCCATCGATTCAAGCTCCCGGAAGTGATGGATACCGTTGTATAGGAAATAACCACCGAAAATCAGCCGCCCGATTAGGAATGGAGCTTTCATGCTTAGAACCTCACTGCTGGACTCCGGACTGAAGACAGCTGCTTCGATTCCTGCCAGCCCCGCCACGTTGCCAGTTGCCGCCGATGGCGATGCTCACAAGAAACCCGAATCAGGAGCACAGCCGCGTCAACCACGCCTGCTCCCTAACGGATGTCTTCTCTCTTCTTCGCAGCTTCCAGCGGACGCACTGGCTCGGTCATCCGCACCGGATCGAGTATCTCGTTGATCTCTTTCTCACTCAGCAGCTTCTTCTCGCGCGCAATCTCGATGATCGACCGCCCGGTGGCCACCGCTTCCTTGGCAATCTCGGCCGCCTTGGCGTATCCGATATAAGGATTCAGCGCCGTCGCCAGCGATACCGTAGCCTGAACATAGAAGTCGGTGCGGCTCTTGTTGGCGGTAATGCCGCTGATGCAGTGCTCGTCAAACTGCCGCAGCATGTTGCTCAGAATCGTGATCGACTGCATTACGCTGTAAGCCATGGTCGGCATCATCACGTTGAGTTCAAGCTGCCCGCCTTGCACCGCCATCGCCACTGACACATCGTTGCCCACCACCTGAAACGACACCATAGCCGCCAGTTCCGGAATTACCGGATTGATCTTGCCCGGCATGATGGATGATCCCGGCTGCAGTGCCGGCAGATTGATTTCGGCGAAGCCGGTATTTGGTCCGGACGACAACAGCCGCAGGTCATTGGAGATTCGGATGACTTCCAGCGCAAGGTTCCGCAGCGCCGAAGACAGGCTCGCCATGGCAAAGTTTGACTGCATGGCATAGCGCATGTCGTCCACAGCGATCAGCTTCTGCCGGGAAATTCGCGACAGGTTCGCGATGGCTTTCTGCCGGTAATCGGGATGAGTGTTGATCCCCGTTCCCACTGCCGAACCGCCCAGCCCCAGTTCACGCAACAAATCCGACGCCGTCACAATCGCCGCCTTGGCGCGCCGGATTGCTCCGGCATAAGCCGTAAATTCCTGCCCCAGCCGCATCGGCACCGCATCCTGCATGTGGGTGCGACCGGACTTCAGATACTCGTGGAATTCCTTCCCCTTCTTCTCCAGTGCCGCGATCAGCCCATCCAGCACCGGGTAAAGCTTCTCCAGTTCCAGCAACGCGGCCAGCCGCATCCCGGTAGGAAACACGTCATTGGTGGACTGCCCATAATTCACGTGATCATTGGGATGCACCACCGAATAATCACCCAGCGTACCTCCCAGAATTTCAACCGCGCGGTTGGCGATCACCTCATTCGAGTTCATGTGAAAGCTCACGCCCGCGCCGGCCTGAAACACATCGACCACAAATTCCCCGTCCCACTTGCCTGTCTGCACTTCTTTGGCAGCCGCGATGATGGCATCCGCCCGCTTCGTGTCAACCAGTCCCAGATCCTTGTTGGCCTCGGCCGCCGCCTGCTTCACCATTCCAAACGCTCGAATCAACATAGGATGAGCCCGCATCCCCGAGATGGGAAAGTTCTCCACCGCCCGGGCGGTCTGGATGCCGTAATACACATTCGCCGGAATCTGTTTGGTGCCAAGCGAGTCTTTTTCGCTGCGAGTAGCGCCCTGAACTGCGGTAGCCATAAGAGCTCCTGTCAACGCTGGAGATGAAAGGTACAAGCCCATGCTGCGAATCCATGAAAGCAACCGAAAATTATAGTCCTATCGCAGCCATTTCTCAGATTCCGCGGACTGTCGCGGACCGCGCCTAGCCTGATCGCGGCCAGTCTTAGCGCAAGAGGGGTGGGAAAGCAGAAATAACCCCGGGGTGTTATGATCACGCCGCGTTGCAGGGCCCCCCTCAAGACCTCGATTCGAGGAAAAATCTCCGTCTCCACAGGAAAGGAACATTTCATGAACAACAAAGGGAAAGCGCTGGCATGTGTGTGTGCCATCGCGATGTTCGCGTTCTGCGCGGTGGTCGCACAGGCGCAGATGTCTGAAGTGAAAGAGAAAGCTCCGATGTACTCGTACGTCTCCAACTGGGTAATTCCCCGCGCCCAATGGGCAGACGTAGAAAAGAACAACGCCGCCGATGAGCAGATTCTCCAGCAGGCCGTCGCCAACGGGACGCTTGTGGGATACGGCAGCGACCAGAACCTGGTTCATGACGCCGACGGGTTCACCCATGACAATTGGTGGTCGGCGATGTCGATGGCCGGATTGTTCAACGTGCTGGACCAGATCTACAAATCCGGCAATGCGGTTTCGCCGGTGTTAGTCGGCTCCACCAAGCACTGGGATGCGGTTTTCGTCAGCCGCTACTACAACTGGCGGCCGGGCTCATGGAAAGACGGATATACCTACGTGGCCTTTTACAAACTGAAGGCCGACGCGCCCGATGATGCAGTGGAGACGCTGAGCAAGAATCTGGTTGCGCCGCTACTGGAGAAGCTGTTGGCCGACGGCACATTGCAGGAATACGAGGTGGACACGCAGGCGATCCACAGCGATGCCCCTGGCATGTTCGCCATTGTTTATGTCTGCTCCAAAGCGGAAGGGCTGGACAAGGTGAATGCCGCGCTGCGCGATACCATGAAAGCGAACCCGCTCGGCGGCCCGGCCTTCGGTTCTATGGTGGATCGCTCCGCCCACCGCGATGAACTGGCCCGATCCAAGGGAATGTACAAGTAGCCACAGACGTCGAGATCCGGTCTGGGTACTACTCCGACCGGATCTCGGTTTGTTTTTCGGATTTGGCATGCGGAAGGTACGCGAAGTAGCCAGCCATTTGTTATCACCCCATGCTCCGATATACCCCAGAAAAGGTCGCCATGTGGTAAACTAGTTCATCGCTACTTTGGAGTTAACCACCTTTGCTTGCAATTGTTTACATCATTAGCTTGAAATCGCGGAACGAGTAATGATTCCGGCGCGCCTGTGACGCAAAAGACCGGGAATTGAGAGCTGGAAAGCTTGAGGCCAGAGCAAGAAGCCAAAAGCCAACAGCCCAGTGCTAGAAGCCAGGAGCCAAGAGCCACATGCCTGACGATCCCCAGAACCCCGAGCTTCCCTTGACCCCTCCCGCTGGCGGAGACGGCACCGGCATCCCCGGCGCCGCCAACATCCAGCCTGTCAACATTGAAGAGGAGATGAAGCGGTCATATCTCGACTACTCCATGTCGGTGATCATCGGCCGCGCCCTTCCCGACGTGCGCGACGGGCTGAAGCCGGTGCATCGCCGCATTCTCTACGCGATGTCGGACATGGGAATTCTTCACAACCGCAAGTATGTGAAGTGCGCCAAGGTGGTCGGCGAATGTCTGGGCAAGTACCATCCGCACGGCGATGCTGCGCTCTATGACTCCCTGGTCCGCATGGCGCAACCATTCTCCATGCGCTACCCGCTGATTGATGGACAGGGAAATTTCGGTTCCGTGGACGGCGACCCTCCGGCGGCGTACCGCTACACCGAGTGCCGCATGACGGCGATCTCAGAAGAGATGCTGGCCGATATCGACAAAGAAACTGTGGACTTCGTTCCCAACTTCGATGAGTCCACTGTCGAGCCGGTCGTGTTGCCGACCCGGATTCCCAATCTGCTGATTAACGGCGCAGACGGAATCGCCGTCGGCATGGCTACCAAAATTCCGCCGCATAACCTGACGGAAATCGTGGATGCCACCATCACCCTGATCAATAACCCGGCCTCGCAGCTGGCCGATCTGCTGAAGTTCGTGCAGGGCCCCGACTTTCCCACCTACGGAATCATTCACGGCAAAGCGGGAATCTACGACGCCTACAAGACCGGGCGCGGGCGCTTCATGATGCGCGCCCAGGCGGCGATCGAGAACCTGACCAAAGACAAGCAGGCCATCATCGTCACCGAGATTCCTTACCAGGTGAATAAAGCCAGGTTGATCGAGCGCATCGCCGACCTGGTCAACAACAAGAATATCGAAGACATTTCCGACATTCGCGACGAGAGCGATCGCGACGGCATGCGCATCGTCCTGGAACTCAAGCGCTCTGCCGAGCCCCAGATCGTGCTCAACCAGCTGTTCAAGCACACCTCCATGCAGGAAAGCTTCAGCATGATTCTGCTGGCAGTGGTGAACGGACAGCCCAAAGAGATGGGACTGGTGCAGGCCATCCGCCACTTTATCGATCATCGCGTCGATGTGGTCCGGCGCCGCACCGCCTTCCTGCTGCAGAAGGCGAAGGACCGCGAGCACATTCTCGAGGGCTACCGCACCGCGCTCGACCACCTCGACAACGTAATCGCGATCATCCGCGGAAGCGCCAACCGCGGCAGCGCCCGCGACAATCTGGTCGCGTATTTCGGCGGCAAGAAGATTGACATCAACACCGCGGGACGCGCTCCCAAGCTCGATCCCGACAAGCCGTTCACCGCCAAGCAGGCCGATGCCATCCTCGAATTGCAGTTGCACCGCCTCACCAAGCTCTCGATCGATGAAATCGCCAACGAGTTGAAAGTGGTGCGCGAGAACATCGCTGAATTCGAATCCATTCTGGGTTCGGAGAAGAAACTGCGCGGCGTGATCGTGAAAGAGCTCGAGGAAATCAAGAAGCAGTATGGAGACGAGCGCCGTACCCGCATCGAAGATGAAGCGGCCGAAATCCAGCTGGAAGACCTGATCGCCGACGAGCAGGTAGCGGTGACGGTGAGCCACTCCGGCTACATGAAGCGGACGCCGATCTCCACCTATCGCATGCAGCGCCGCGGCGGCACCGGCCGCACCGGAATGAAGACGCGTGACGAGGATTTCGTCGAGCATCTGTTCCTGGCCTCAACCCACGCCTACATCCTGATCTTCACCAACACCGGCCGTGTGTATTGGCTCAAAGTGTATGAGATCCCTGACGTGGGGGCCGCCGGCAAGGGCAAGCATATCGGCAACCTGATCGCCCTCCAGGCCGGAGAAACCGTCCGCACCATGCTGGCGGTTCGTGACCTGGAAGAAGCCAGCAAGTACGTCTTCTTCGCTACCCGCAACGGCACCGTAAAGAAGACCGAACTCAAGGACTTCTGCCACGTAATGTCGCGCGGCATCATCGCCATCAACATCGATAAAGGCGACGAACTGGTCGCAGCCCGCCTCACCGACGGCGAACAGATCGTGTTCCTGGCCTCGCACGACGGCCAAGCCATCCGCTTCGATGAGAACGATGTCCGGTCCATGGGACGAAACGCCACTGGCGTACGGGGCATGCGTCTCGACGAAAAGGATTACATTGTCGGCATGGCCACGACTCCGAAACCTGGCAAAGCACCGGTCGCAGCGGCCGCCAGCCTGCTGGATGCCGCCGATGCAGGCTCGGCGAAAGCAGGTAAGTCCGCCGGCAAAGACAAGGCTGCGGGCAAGAAAGCAGCTGACGAAGAGACCCCAGCCGAGGTCGCCGAAGTCGGCAAGCATGGCTCGCTCATCCTCTCGGTCACCGAGAATGGATACGGCAAGCGCACCGCCGCCGACGAGTACCGCCTGCAGGGCCGGGGCGGCTCCGGCGTAATCAACGTCAAGACTACCGAGCGCAACGGCAAGGTCTCGAGCATCGCCCAGGTCACGGAAGAATCCGAGGTCATGCTGATCAGCCAGTACGGCAAGATCATCCGCATGGATTCGAGCACCATTCGTGAGTCCGGGCGCTCCGCCCAGGGCGTGCGCCTGCTGCACCTCGAACCCGGAGACCGCGTAGCCGCTGCGGTGGTGATTGCGCCCGAAGAAGAGCCGGGCAATGGCGGGACGTTAATTCAGTAGGGATTCGTGAGCTGGCGACTGCTGGCGTGGTCCTCCGGCCGCCCGCACTCTCGGCGTCTTCTTCTACGGTCACCGGTGTGCCTTGGCCTACGGTCTTTCGGGACAGTTCCCGGGGGTACTCCCTGATAGACACCCGGCCCTACGGCTGTTAATTTGACGGCTTCCAACCGAGTTCCATCGTGCTTCGAGCCATCATTGCCGTGCTGCTGATCCTGTGGTTGCTGGGCTTCACCCTGCGCGTTGCGGGAGGGCTCATTCACCTGCTGATCATCGCCGCGATCATCGTTCTGATTTTCGATGTGCTCGGCAGAAGAAAATCCAAGGCCTGAATTCAGGAGAATCCTATGCGTTTTCTCACGAGCCGTATCAGCCTGTTTGTTGTTATGTTCCTGGCTCTCGCCGGCGTTTCTGTCGGTCAGGACTCGAGCCAGAGCCCCAAGCAGGATATGAAAGATGCCGCCCATTCCACCACGCACGCCGCGAAGAAGACCGGGCACGAGGTGAAGAAGGGCACAAAGAAAGCGACTCACAAGGGCGCGAAAATGACCCGCAAGACTGCCAAAAAAGTCGAAGACAAGACCATGCCCCAATAAATTCTGCGAACTGCCAAGCGTGACTCCGCCTGTTCTCATTCGGGAACAAGCTAAGAGTCGAGCTTGAATACGCACGCCGCGGGCGTCAGAATCACTTTCTCACCTCTGGTTTGAAAGCGATCTCGACCGGTTTGCCGTTCCACATCCCCAAATAAAACGATTCTGCGCCGAGCATGGGATAGGCTTTCTGTGCAGTGGAGGCCACAGCGAGTAGCTTGTCGCTCCAATATTGTTCCAGGTCGAGCGCGACTGCATAGGGCAAATATTTTTCGTACAGGCCGGCGTGTTGAGCGGGAGGATCCTCGCGGTTCGTCGGCCATCGCTCTACGGTCTGCAGAAAGAGGCGGAAGCCTTCAATCTGATCCAGCAGTTTGCGCCCTTCCTGGGTGGGAGCCATGATGAGTTGGGTGAACGTCAGGGTAACGGCAGCTAACAGAACAGTTGCCGCAATCGTGGCCCATCCAAAGTTGGCTGTCAGCACGACACTCCCCAGCAAAATTCCCGAGAGGCAGGCCCCACTGAAGGCCAGCAGCGGCGCCAGGTGCCAGAGCACGGTGCGGTCTGGCCTTTCGCGCAAAACCCGGAGCAAATCTCGAATTCTCAGGACCAGAAACAGCAGATAGTAAGCCGCCGGAGCCATCACTACCAAACCCAGCACCAGCGCCATCCACTCATCCTGATACCGAGGCCTGGCGGTGAGGCCGACCGCGATCGCGGAGAGCGCGACTCCAAATATCGCGTATCCACGATTTTCCCGAAACCACTTTCCCGCGGCCGCTTGCCGCAGCTTGAAAGCCATCGCCGTAACCACCGCGGTGGTATTGCCGTCCAGCATGCTGAAAGCGACTCTCCTGTGCCCGCCGGAACGTCGAAGTTGCCGGGCAATCAGTTCTTCTTCAGGCGGTAAGGCCGCCGCCTCACTTAACTTCTCGGTTGGGCGCAAAGCCACCGCTCCGTTTCCGGTGTCAAACGTAGCCAGCCCTTTCGCTACTACGCTGAGGACAGCGGCCCAGAACGTGCGGTCATCGAATCTTTCTTTCCAGATGTAGCGAAGCATGGCAGGAGACAATCCCTGCGGCGGCGCATAGAGGGGCAGGATAGTTCCCGAGCGGGGATTACGCCCTGCAATTGCCCACGAAAAGAAGTAGTATCCGCAGGCGGCGAGCAGGGCAGTGGCGGAAAGTGGATCGACGCCAGTCATGCTGCGAAACACTAACTTGCAGAAACGCAAATGTAAATTGCCCGGCCTGGCTCCGGTTCGTGCTCTGCCTCAGCCTGGCCTCGGAGTTCCGATTCCGGCCGTCCCATAGCACGGGGCCCGGTGGCGAAGTCTCTCGCTTACCGAAAGAAGTAGTATCCGCAGGCGGCGAGCAGGGCAGTGGCGGAAAGTGGATCGACGCCAGTCATGCTGCGAAACACTAACTTGCAGAAACGCAAATGTAAATTGCCCGGCCTGGCTCCGGTTCGTGCTCTGCCTCAGCCTGGCCTCGGAGTTCCGATTCCGGCCGTCCCATAGCACGGGGCCCGGTGGCGAAGTCTCTCGCTTACCGCCGGCGGAATTCAGATTGTGATACGGTCCCCGGCCATGTCAGACATTTATCATGATTGTCTGACAGCTTTGGAAAACCCTAGCTCTCCCCGCCAGGGTAGTTCATTCATCACACTCTATTTGCGACGCTTTCCCTTGACTTCGCTTAATCTTCGCCTACAATTCTGCTATGGCCATCACCAAACGGCAACGTCAGGTTTACGACTTTATCTCGGAGTTTGTGCAGCGCAATGGCTACTCGCCCTCGTTCGATGAGATCCGCGAAGGCATGGACTTGAGTTCGCTGGCGACGGTGCACAAGCACATTACCAACCTGGAAAAGAAAGGCCTGCTCACCCGCGATTACAACTGCAGCCGGTCGATTGATCTGCTGCCCCCGAAGGGCAGGCTCAAGCAGGCGATGTCGGTGAATACCGGGTTGGTGCTGCCCTTGGTGGGCCGGATCGCTGCCGGGCAGCCGATCGAAGCGGTGCAGAATCCGGAGACGATTTCGCTTGCCGACTTCGTCCGCTCCAAAGAAGTATTCGTGCTCGAGGTGCGCGGCGAGTCCATGCAGGATGAAGCCATCCTCGACGGCGATTACGTGCTGGTGGAAAAAGCAAAAACGGCGCATAACGGCGACATCGTGGTCGCGCTGGTCGATGGCACCGACGCCACCCTGAAACGCTTCTTCCGCGAAGGCGAGAACATCCGGCTGCAACCGTCAAATGTGAGCATGAAGCCGATTATTGTCCCCGCGGGCGCAGTGCAAGTTCAGGGGAGGGTGATCGGAGTGTTGCGGAAATATTGAGCGATTGAACTCTTGAGTTCCGGAGTGCAGAACCATCCCCTCTTCCGTTCTTGGCCTTCTCTTTGTTGCCCGCGCGCTGCGCTATACTTTCTCCCTTCAGCCAATCATCTCGCCCGCTCCCAAGGAGGGTCTTTGAACCAGCGTTTCACCAGCCGAGCCGTCTTATTGATCTTCGCCGTGCTGCTATGCGTGCCGATCACTCCCCGTGTCCAGGCCAGCCCGAGCTGGGTCGAGACCAGCAACCACTACACCAAGATGCTGCTGGATGTGGAGTTCAAGCATCATCCCGAGTCGGGTTCGTACCAGGGGCTCAGCCAGTTCGATACGCAAGTGGAACAGCCGACGCTGGCCGATGAGGACCAGGAGCGCAAGGAGACGCAGGACGTACTTGCGAAACTCAAGAGTGCGCTGCCGGAACAGAAGCAGGAAGAAGTCGCTCAGGATCTCCAGATCACTATCCGCAAGATGGAGCTGGAATTCCGCGAGATGGATTTCCAGAGGGAACACGAAGTTCCGTTTCTAAATGCCAGCGGACGAGTCTTCGCCGGATTGCGCATCCTGTTGGATGAGCAGACTCCCGACGACCGCCGCTCTGCGGCAGTCGAGCGCATACGGAAGTATGCCGGGCTAGAGCCCGGATACGAACCGCTGGTCGAAATCCTGAAAAAACGCACCCAGGAGCAGATGGCGAAGCCGGGAGTAATTTACCCGGCGCGAACCGAAATTGAAACCGAGTTGTCGCGGAACTCCAATTACGTGGATGGCATCGCCGCCCTGCTCACCCGGTACAAGCTGGCAGGATGGGAAGAACCTTTCGCGAAGCTGAAAGTCCAGCTTGCCGGATATGACGAGTGGATCAAGGCCACAGTGTTGCCCAAGGCGCGGACAGATTTCCGGTTGCCGCCAGAAGAATACGCGCTGAACCTCGAGGACTATGGCATCGACATTCCTCCCGACCGGATTGCCTCCATGGCCCATCAGGCATTCAACGAGATGCAGGCAGAGATGAAACCCATTGCGGCGCAAATCGCGAAAGAGCGGCATTTCCCTTCCAGCGATTACCGCGATGTGATTCGCGAGCTTAAAAAGCAACAACTGGTGGGCGACGCCATTCTGCCCTTCTATGAAAATCGGCTGAAGCAGATTGAAAAAATCATTGTCGATAAGCAGATTGTGACTCTGCCCGATCGTCCGGCGCGAATTCGCATCGCCAGCGCGGCGGAAACGGCGCAGCAGCCCGCACCGCACATGGTGCCTCCGCCATTTCTGCACAACACCGGGCAGAAAGGCGAATTCGTATTGCCGCTCAACCTGCCCACGAAGCCCGGAGAGCCGGCGACCGATAAGTATGATGACTTCACCTTTGACGCGGCCTCCTGGACGCTGATCGCGCACGAGGCGCGCCCTGGCCACGAACTGCAGTTCGACTCGATGCTTGAGCACGGAGTGTCACTGGCACGGGTGCGCTACGCCTTCAACAGCACCAACGTCGAGGGCTGGGGCTTGTACGCCGAATACTTGATCAAGCCTTACATGCCGCTCGAAGGCCAGCTGATTTCGCTCGACTACCGCATGCTGCGGGCGGCGCGGGCATTTCTCGATCCGGAATTACAGTCGGGGAAAATTCAGCCGAAGGACGCATACCGCGTGCTGGAACAGGATGTAGTGCAATCCCACGCCTTCGCCGAAGAGGAGGTGGAACGCTATACCTATCGCGCGCCCGGCCAGGCCAACAGTTATTTCTACGGGTACACCAAGCTGCTGGCGCTCCGCAAAGATACAGAGAAAGCCCTGGGAGCAAAATTCAATCAGAAGAAATTCCACGACTTCATTCTCGCGCAGGGATTGCTGCCGCCCGACCTGATGCGCAAGGCGGTGATGGAAAACTTCGTCAAGCAGCAATGAGGAACCGGGAAAAACAGGATCGGCTTTGAACGAAGGCGCAGTGCTGAGGATTAGAACTCGAAATACGCTCCGGAAGTGAGCGGACGCGGACCATCAGTTCCGGTAGCGGGCAGCATGGCTGCAATGCCGCGCAGGTTCTCCCACGCGGCCTCGGTCAGTGCCGGATCGGAGCCCACGATATCGCGGATCATGTGCCAGGCTGCGACATTCAAGGCGCCTTCCGGCGGCGGCCCCATGGCCAGTGACACCGAGCATTGCGGGCAAAAGCAGATGCGTTGCGCCGAGGATTTCTGCCGTGGACGAACCCCTACAGTCTGGGCGAACATGTAAACCGCCACCGATTTCTGTCCGGGTTCGATCTCCCGATTGCAGCGTAGGCAGTACAGGTTTTCCAAGTGTCCCTTCCCGGTGTCCAAGACTTCAGAAAAAGAAATACTCATCCTGCACAAGGCTCACGGCAAGTGTGTAGAAAGATTCCCGCGGCGCCGGGCTGAGATCTCCGGCTCAAAGTGTTAATGCAAGGCCGATGGGCAAGGCCCATTTAGTTCATTCGGCCCGGCTATACTGATGGCGGAGGATTTATGTCCATCAGTGAGCTCCTTCTGCCCGAGTTCGACGAAGAAATAAAAAAGACCCGCACCACCTTGCAACGGGTTCCTTTCGATAAACCGGACTTTGCCCCGCATGCGAAATCCATGCCGCTGAAAAAGCTGGCCCCTCATGTAGCGCAGCTTGTCCGCTTCGGGAACACCGTGCTAACGACTCCCGGACTGGACTTCTCGCAGGGTGGTCCCCCGCCGGCTAAGTTCGAATCGGCAGAGCAGTTGGTGAAATCGCTTGACGAAGGCGCAGCAGTTACCCGGGCGGCGTCTGGCAGCATTGCCCGATGCGGCATGGACACAAAACTGGAAACTGAGTTTTCAAGGCAAGAGCATCTTTGACGGCCAGCGATTTCTCGCCTACCGGCAGATGTTTCTAAATCATCTGGTGCACCACCGCGCCCAGCTGGGAGTGTATCTGCGCCTGACCGAACAGCCGGTTCCGTCCACCTATGGTCCGTCCGCGGATGAGACGCTTGGGTTCTGACTTTAGAATGCCCTTGGCCGCTTGCTGATGACCTCCGGCGGTGCCCCAGGCTGACATCTGGGGCGGTTCGCGCCCGGAGCGGGATCACTCCTGCATGCTAGAATCGGGCATCCGCGGCAGGCAGAGTGCAGTTTTCCTGGCTTGGCTTGTGGACTGTCGCGACCGAACGAACTGCGAAATTGTCAACCAGGCAAATTCCGGAGACCCTACCCCGGGTTGAAACGTTGTCGCGCCGCGAGACCAAGGTGGATGTGCTCGTGATCGGCGCCGGCCCGACCGGCCTCGCCTGCGGAATCGAGGCCCAGCGCGCTGGATTCAAAGTGTTGGTGATCGACAAAGGCTGCCTGGTTAATTCCCTCTACAACTATCCGGCAAACATGACGTTCTTCACCACGCCAGAACTGCTGGAGATTGGCGACATCCCTTTCACCACCGCCAATCAGAAGCCTAACCGCGACGAAGCCCTGGAGTATTACCGTAAGGTGACCGAGCACTACCACTTGCCGGTGATCCAATATCAGCGGGTGGAAACGGTGACCGGAAACGACGGTGATTTTCACATCACTTCGTCCGACGAACTGGGACGCATTTACGACTACCGCTGCAAAAAGCTGATCGTTTCGACCGGGTACTATGATCTCGCCAACCAGTTGCGGGTTCCGGGAGAAGAACTGCCCAAAGTTTTTCACTATTACCGCGAGCCCCATCCTTTTTTCGACAATGACGTGGTGGTGATTGGAGGCAAGAATTCTGCCGCCATCGCCGCCCTCGATCTGTGGCGGCACGGAGCCCGCGTAACCCTGGTGCATCGCGGACCGAAGATGCACACGCACGTGAAGTATTGGATTCTGCCGGATATTGAGAACCGCATTCGGAACGGAGAAATCAAAGCCTACTTCAACAGCACGGTAATGGAGATCGGCGCGGATGAGGTGGTTGTCGACACCCTGGATGGTGCGGTGCGGCTCAAGAACGACTTCGTTTTCGCACTGATCGGCTACCATCCCGATTACGATTTTCTGCGGGCAATTGGAATCGAACTCTCGGCCGAGCAATGCCGCCCGGTGTGTGATCCCGAGACATTCGAATCAAATGTTCCGGGAGTGTACGTCGCGGGGGTGATCGTCGCCGGATCACGCACCAACGAGATTTTTATCGAGAATGGCCGCTTTCACGGCCGGCAGATCGCCGACCATTTGAAGCTCAAGCTGGGCCACGGCGGGGCGTACAGGAACAACTAGCAGCACAGCAGAGCCGGCCGTGGGTCACAGGCTAGAGGGTGACTGCATCTTCCCCAAGTTGCTGGTTGATCACCCGGGACATCAGAGGCTTCAACCTCTCTCCCGTCTTCTGTAAGACGAAGTCTTCCGCGGCATCATTCCAATCCAATTTAAAGCTGGTGGCGAGCGCCGAAATCCAGATCTGGCGGACGGGAGCATTGGGTGAGACCACGAACCGGGTGCCATCTTCAAACGAAATGTGCAGCGCGCCCGACTGGTCTTCGACTTCAATCTCGGCGTTGTCCTCGGCAGCAATCAGACTCTGCTTCAAAGATTCCAAGGATTGCTCGGAACGCTTGCGGAATGCATTCTCATCCAGCATGAAGCGATTATATCCGGGAATACGAGAGAGATTGGGCGAGCCGCACGCACTTGGCATTTAGCACCTAGCATTTGGTCCCTCACTGCCGACCAGATTGTGGGCAAATCCCGGCACCACACGTGCAAGGCTAAACGCTAAATGCCAAGCGCTAAATGCCGTACCCGCCATCATCGTTCATAATAGGCACATGCTTCGCGACAAGAACCTGATTCCGCTTTCTCATCAGCACCAGCATGCGCTGGCCTTGTGTGTTCGGCTGGACCGGGCCATTCAGGCAGGCGAGGTGGACCTCGAAGCCTGGCAGTCCGAGATCCAGCTGATCGCCGAGCAGGAGATCACGGTTCACTTTTCGGCGGAGGAGAAGGAAATCTTCCCGGCCGCAGAACAGTTCGCCGATCTGCAAACCCTGATCGCGGAACTGCGGCAGGACCATGAACGCCTGCGGAAATGCTTCGCTCGCGCAGCCGCCCGCTCGCTCGATTGCGACAGCCTGCAGGCATTTGCCCAGAAGCTCGCGTCCCATATACGCAAAGAAGAACGACAGCTGTTCGAAGAGATGCAGAGGCTCATGGCTCCGGAACAACTCGCTGCGATCGGCGCAGCTCTGAATCGGGCTCTCGATCAGACCTCAAATGCATGCCTGACTCCCAACCAAGCCACTAGACTTCGGCCAAAAAGCTAGCAACCGGCTCGCCAGGAAGCTTCCAGAATGCGAGCCGTGAATCCCGCCGCGCCGAAACTTCATCTAGCACTCATGCAGCACAACGAAATCATTCCATTCCCACTTGCAGACGCCTCCGCCGCAGTCGTGCAGCCCGCCAGTTCCGGAATCGGTGATGCCGGCCTGCTCGATGCCTACTCCCAGGCAGTGGTCGGCACGGCGGAAAGAGTCAGCCCTTCGGTGGTCAAAATCGAGGTTTGGCAGCAGGCACGAACCCGCTCCGGTCCTCAGCGTGAGCGCCAGGGCGGCGGCTCCGGCTTCATCTTCGCTCCCGACGGACTGATCCTTACCAACAGCCACGTGGTGCACGAAGCTACGCGCATTCACGTTTCCCTGTCCGACGGACGCCACTTCCCTGCTCATGTTCTGGGCGACGATCCCGCAACCGATCTGGCCGTGATCCGCATTGACGTTCCGCACGACGATGCCTTCGGGCTGGTGGCCGCCCCGCTGGGCGATTCACAGAAACTGCGGGTAGGGCAATTGGTAGTTGCAATCGGCAACCCTTATGGCTTTCAGTACACCGTCACCGCCGGTGTGGTAAGCGCGCTGGGACGTTCCCTCCGATCCTATTCCGGACGGCTGATTGAGGACGTGGTGCAGACCGACGCTTCTCTGAACCCGGGGAACTCCGGGGGACCGCTCGTGACCTCGGACGGCCAAGTAGTCGGGGTGAATACTGCCACCATCATGGGAGCGCAGGGGCTGTGCTTCGCCATCGGCATCAACACCGCGAAATTCGTGGCGAGCCGCCTGTTGCTCGAAGGACGAATTCGGCGCAGCTACATCGGAGTCGAGGCCCAGACCGTCCCGCTGCACCGCCGTCTGGTCCGTTTCTACGATCTGCCGCGTGAGAGTGGGGTGGTGGTCATGGCGGTGACCGGCGGTAGTCCAGCACAGCGGGCAGGCCTGCGCGAGGGCGACGTGATCATCGCTCTCGATGCAAAGGCGGTGGCTGGGGTCGATGATCTGCACCGCCTGCTCACAGATGCGAAGGTCGGAGCCAGCAGTTCGTTGACAGTGTTGCGGCGCACGGAGAAGCTGGACTTGCCGGTGGTTCCAGAGGAGGCGGGCAGCCTGTAACTGGCTGAGAAATCAGCTTCGCGGTGCCTCAGGCCGCTCTGTTACCGTGGGGAAACTGCCTCGATTCCGGTGATTGCAAGCACCCCGTTCCTGTGTTAGCTTCGTGAAACAGAAGAGGTTAGCTTGCATTCAACAGTCCCTGCCGGGCTGGACCGCAAGGAGACGGAAGTTTACTCGCGGTTGGATCCTGACCGGCTCCCGAAACATATCGCCATCATCATGGACGGAAACGGACGCTGGGCGCGGCGGCGGCATCTGCCGCGCATCGCCGGTCACCGTGCCGGAGTCGAAGCCGTGCGCTCCACCGTTGAAACCGCTGCGCGAGTCGGCATCCCTTCGCTCACGCTCTACGCTTTCTCCGAAGAGAATTGGAAGAAACGTCCCCGGAGTGAGGTGGATTTCCTTATGGGCCTGCTGGCCCGTTACCTGAAGGCTGAAGTTCCCACGCTCAACAAGAACAATATCCGCCTGGAATACATCGGCCGCCAGCACGAGCTGCCGCTGGATGTGCAGGAAAGAATGGAGTGGGCGCGTCACGCCACCAGCGCCAACAGTGGCATGCGCCTCACGCTCGCGTTGAACTACAGCGCGCGCAGCGAACTCGTGGACGCCTTCCGCTCCATGCTCGATGCGGCATCCCGCAATGGCGGAGTCGAGCACATGCAGATCAGTGAAGAAGCGGTCTCGCAGCATCTCTATACCCGCCATCTGCCCGATCCCGATCTCGTGATTCGCACCAGCGGCGAAATGCGTCTCAGTAATTTTCTGCTGTGGCAACTGGCTTATGCCGAAATCTATGTGACTCCTACCCTGTGGCCGGAGTTCCGTGGCGTACACCTGCTCGAGGGCATCGCCGAATACCAGAAGCGCGAGCGGCGCTACGGCGGTCTGGCCGGAGACGCCTCCACCCACCATCCCGGCGCTCACCACCACACTGCGAAAGCCTCGCGGAGCTGAGCGGCTTGCACCTGCTCAAGCGCGTTCTTACCGCCATCGTCCTGATCCCGATTGTTCTGCTGTTGGTGCTGCGCGCGCCGATTCCGGTGCTGGCGGCGGTTGCCGCCCTGGTCGCGCTTCTCGCGGTGCAGGAGCTACTGAAGCTGGCGGAAGCCTATGGAATCCGGCCACTGCAATGGCCCACGTACATCTACGTCGCGCTGCTGTTCCTGTTTCTGGCATTCAATCCCGGCGGAGTCACGCCGCTGGTTTCGACCATCACCTTCGCCGGATCCATGGCGGTGGCGACAACCCTCGCGCCGTTCATCTTTCTGGTTGTAGCCATGCGGCGCGCCGACCTGAGCACCTCGTTCCCAGCTGCGCTCACTTCCACATTTGCGGTCGTCTATGTGGCTATGCCGTTGGCTTTCCTGGTGCAGCTGCGGGCGCAGTGGTCAGGCGCGTTCCAGATCCTCTATCTGTTGCTGGTGGTGTGGGCCGGAGACATTTTCGCTTACTTCGTCGGACGTTCGCTGGGTCGGCATTTGATGTCGCCTCGTATCAGCCCGAAGAAGACCTGGGAGGGCGCGCTCGCGTCCATGCTCGCGAGCGTGGGGATTGGCATGTTGCTGTACAACTACGCGCTGCCGATCAGCACCGCGCTGCTTGACGCGCATCTCATCGACCGGCGCGACGGCTATTTCGCTCTGGTAAAAACCCCGATGTGGCCGATTCTGCTGCTCTCGGCCGGCATCAATATCGCGGCCCAGCTCGGAGATCTGGTGGAATCCCTGATTAAGCGCGGAGCGGGAGTAAAGGATTCCGGAGCGATTCTGCCCGGCCATGGCGGCATGCTCGACCGCATCGATGCCCTGCTGTTCGCCGCCCCGTGCTGTGGTACTACGCGGCTTGGCGGGTCATGCATTAGTTCCAATATCCCACGTTCTAGTACGATAAGCCTTATTGATGAAGCGCATCGCTATCCTGGGTTCCACCGGCTCGATCGGGCGCAGCACGTTGAGCGTCGTGGAATCTTATCCCGAGCGGTTTGCCGTAGTTTCGCTGGCTGCGGGACGCAACCTTGACGCTGCCTTCGAACAAGCCCGGCGCTGGAAGCCGCGCGTGCTGTCGGTGGCAAGCGAAGCAGACGCCGAGCTGCTGAAATCGCAGGCTTAAGGCTTCCGGCCTCTCCGAAATCGACGTTGTTCACGGGTCGGCCGGGACAGTCGCCGCTGCCACCCATCCCGAAGCCAATTTCGTAGTGAGCGCAATCGTCGGCGTCGCTGGCCTGGAAGCTACTTACGAAGCGGTTCGCGCGGGGAAATCGGTAGGGCTGGCCAATAAAGAATGCCTAGTCGCAGCGGGGGAGCTGATCACCGCCGAGGCCCGCCGCCAGGGCAAGCCGCTGCTGCCCATCGACAGTGAACACAATGCGGTGCATCAATGCCTGCGCGGCGGTCGCATGCAGGAAGTCGAGAGTATCTGGCTCACCGCTTCCGGCGGCCCCTTCCGGAACACACCGAAATCGGAATTCGCCTCGATTAGCGTGGAACAGGCGCTCAATCATCCAACCTGGAAAATGGGGCAGCGCATTACCATCGATTCCGCCACCCTGATGAACAAAGGATTCGAAGTCATCGAGGCCTGCCGTTTGTTCAACATGCCTCCGGGTAAAGTCCGCGTGATCGTGCATCCCCAGTCCACTATTCATTCCATGGTCGAATTTGTGGATGGCAGCATACTTGCTCAATTCTCGGTGACCGACATGCGGCTCCCGATTCTGTATGCCCTCACCTACCCGGATCGCATCGAATCGGCTATGCGCTTCCCGGTCATGGACTTACGGCACCTCGAATTCGAGCCCCCGGACATGGAAAAATTCCCTTGTCTCCGCCTGGCCTATGAAGCGGCTGAGGCAGGTGGTGCAAAAACTGTCGCTTTGAATGCCGCCGATGAAGTGGCGGTAGCGGCATTTTTGGGAAAGCAGATCAGCTTCCATCACATTCCTCGGGTCATTGAAGATGTACTTTCTGAAACGCCTTCGGGCAAAATGGAGTCTATAAAGAAGGTGCTGGAGGCGGACTGCGAGGCGCGCCGCCTGGCCGGCGCCAAAATCGAGCAGCTTGGGGCAGCGCGACCCGCCTCCGTCGCTCTGCAAAGGGACTAGTCAAAAGATATGTCTGGATTTCTTATTGCTGTCGCCGCGGTAGCGGTGGTGTTGGGATTCATGATTCTGATCCACGAGTTCGGCCACTATGCCGTGGCCAAGCTGCTCGGGGTTAGGGTAGAGCAGTTCGCCATTGGTTTCGGCAAGCGGCTGATCGGTTTCCGTAAAGGTGAGACTGACTATCGCATCAATGCCATCCCGCTGGGCGGCTATGTAAAGATGAGCGGCGAGAACCCCATGGATGAGCGCACCGGGGATCCCGTGAGTTCCTGTCTCATCCCCGCTGGCACCGTTTCCTCATCGCCATTGCCGGGCCGGCAATGAACATTCTGCTGGCCATCGGCCTCCTGACCATCGTGTACATGGTGCACTACGAATACCCGGTGTTTCTGGAGAAGCCCGCCGACATCGCCTGGGTCGATCAGGACTCGCCCGCGGCCAAGGCCGGCATTCAGGCCGGGGACCGCATCGTCCAGATCAACGACGTGCAGAATCCGACCTGGGAACAGGTTGAGCCGCAGATCATGCTCAACCCGAACCAGCCGGTCAATGTAGCCATTCAGCGCGGCGGCCAGATTCTGCACAAGACGGTGGTTCCGGATCCTGCCAAGCTGTCGCAGATCGGCACAGCCGGATGGGATCCGCAACAGCCCAATGTCATCACTGATCTTGAGCCGGGAATGCCCGCCGAACAAGCGGGGATGAAGGAGGGCGACGTCATCGTCTCGATGGACGGCAAGCCGGTTCCGCACCTGGCTGCGATGATCGAATACCTTAAGCAGACCAAAGACAAGCCGATTGATGTAACCGTTCGCCGCGACGGCAAAGAAGTAACCTTCCATCTTCAGCCCAAGCTCACTGACGTTGATGGTACCGCGGAGAAGCGCTACCGCATCGGCATTCAGAGCATTCCTACCACGGTAGGAAGCCTGCCCTTCGCTGCCGCATTCAGCCGTGCGGTTCAGGAGAACAAGAAAACTTCGCTGCTGATTCTGGAACTGGTGGAGAAACTGGTTACCCGAAAGATTTCTCTCCGCACGGTGGAAGGACCGATCGGCATTGGACGCGCCGCAGGACAGGCTGCCAGCGAAAAGGGCTGGATGCCGCTGCTGCAATTGACGTCGGCCATCAGCCTGAATCTGGGAATCTTCAACCTGCTGCCCATCCCCATTCTCGACGGTGGAGTGATTCTGCTGCTGTTCGTGGAAAGCCTCATGCGGCGCGATATCAGCCTCCGCATCAAGGAGCGGATTTATCAAGCGGCGTTTGTTTTCCTGGTGCTGTTCGCGGTGATGGTCATCTACAACGACCTGGCGAAAACGATTCCGGGAGTGATGCAGAAACTGCCGTAGGCGTCGCGGTTCCGAAAGCATCTCTAAAAACCAACAGCCCAGCATGCATGCTGGGCTGTATCGCGTAACTGGAAAATATTCCCGTCGTTAGTTCGCCGGAGCGGTAGTCGCCTTTTGCAATTCCGTCATCTTCGCTGGCGTCGCAGCCGGAGTGCCTTCTCCCGGCTTGGGCGCGTACTTGGAAGCGCACTTGGCCTGCAACTGCTTGGCGTGGAACACGCCATCCTGGCCGAAATTGCCTTCGGCCAAAGCCTGCGAATCATCCTTGAACGTATCCGGAGGGGCCTCG
The DNA here is from genome assembly GCA_963798155.1 of Terriglobia bacterium. Lineage (GTDB taxonomy): Bacteria > Acidobacteriota > Terriglobia > Terriglobales > Acidobacteriaceae > CAWCSH01. The sequence goes on along the minus strand of CAWCSH010000005.1, from coordinate 341,912 downwards.
GTCCCGGTGTACACAACCGGCAGGCTCAGGTCGTTTTCCACCAGCACGAACTCGACACGGGTGCCGTTACGTTTGATGGAACCGGGCTGCACGTTTCCCGCAACCCGCAGGCGCTTGCTGTAAGCATCGTGACCCATCCCGCGAAGCTCTTTGATGGTGACGTAGTAGCTCTTGCTCTCCTGTACCCCGGTGTATGCAAGGTAGCCAAGCGCCAGCAGAATGAGAACCGTAGCGCCGCCAAACTTCAGGTACTTACCTGTTTCTGAGGACATAAAACTCCGTGCTACAAACTTTATGCCTAGATGGAAGAGCGGTCAAGATGACTCGAAGACCCCTGCCAGTCGAACAGCTTCTAAATCAACGCTTTCTTCTTCTTCCAACACTTTGTAATCCTGAGCGAAGCACCTGCATGGCGAAGCGGAGCAGGTGCACAGTCGAAGGACCCCTAGTACCTCGAGCTGTTTTTGGGGAGTCCGGAAATTCTTCTGGATTAGCAGGCACTCGGGACAGGAGCAATTCCCTCGGACTCGGCCGTCGAATACCGGGTAGGGGTCCTTCGCTTCGCTCAGGATGACAACCAGTTCGTTACTAAGCGCTCACGGCTAAGCATTCACCGCCAAGCCTTCACACTAAGCACTAGCCACTAGCCACTTCCGTACAGATCACCCGGATTTTTCTGTCGTTCTCGGTCAGCCGCTTAGTGTCTGGCAAGCGGTCGAGAGCGATCTCCACATCCCGCTCGCGGACGAAGCGTGGAAACTTCTCTCCCCATTCGATGAGGAGCAGGCTGTTATCGGAGATGAGGTCATCCAGTCCGAGGGTTTCTAGCTGCCGCGGAGTGTCCACACGGTAGAGATCAATGTGGTAGAGACTTGCGCTTGGCCCTCGGTACTCATGAATCAGCGTGAAAGTAGGACTAGTTACGTCTTCCTGCGACGCAGCCTGGAAGCCTTCGGCAATTCCCTTCACCAGAGTGGTTTTGCCCGCGCCCAGATCACCACGCAGCAGGACCAGCTTCGGCGGAGTCAGGAGGACGGCCAGACTTCGTCCCAGCGCAACGGTCTCGTCGGCGGAGTGGGTGATGTATTCGTTAGTGACGCTCTGCGGGCTCATCCGGGCTGAAGGCCAGTATAGCGGGACTGTGATCTGCGCGGTTGTAGGGGCGCTATATGCGGGCAGCAGATTCCACGCGCTGCGCCTGCTCGGAATGACAAGAGGCAGATTTTTCGCTGCTGATTACGATTCGGCGGACCACAGCCCGGGATTGCCCAGAAAGCTGCGATCCACAGCGGTTTGCACCATCATGCTCAGGTTGCGGTGATCGTCGTCGGCCAGGGCCACAAAGCGGAAAGGCTGGAGCGCGCCCTTGGTAGTGGGCATGGGCCCGAGCATTTCAGCCATGCCACGCACCACACCAGAGGGCGAGTGGAAAGTAACTTCGACGAAGTCGCCGCGCTGCATGGCGTTGGGTAACCGCAGCATGCCTCCAGTGACCGAGATGGTTTGCAGTTTGGCCTTGGCCTCGCCTCCGTCTTCCTGGAAGACGACGGCAGGAAGCTGGCCAGGGTGAATGCGGGGAGCGCGGCGCTCCGGATTAGGGCGGGGGAAGTGTGCCATGTCAAAAAGCAAATATGACATGTTGCGATTCGCAGCGGCAGGTTACGAAAGCATCGGGCTCTGTGCCGAGTTTCGAATTGGGAACTGGTACGGAAGCACAAGCAGAACAAGCCCGTCGGGAAGTTATCTGATTGGTTAATGGCCAACGGTACAGGAGGAGCTCGCTCGGCGGGGCATGGTTCAGAATTGGATTTCCACAGCTCTCGCCGCCGCCGCACTGCTAGCCTGACGAAAAGCTTCGGGTAGAAATCTTACGAGGTCGCTAGCGGTCAAGCAGCGTTCGCCTACAGCGTTGCGGGCCATGTCTCCGGCGAGGCCGTGAAGGTGAACGGCGGCGATTACGCTTTCGAGGACGTGGCCGGGAGCCTGGGCGAGAAGTCCGGCGGTTATGCCAGTCAGAATGTCGCCCGTGCCTCCGGTGGCCATTCCAGGGTTACCGGTAGTGTTGACCCAGACCTCGCCGTCTGGCAGGGCGACCAGGGTGCGATGGCCTTTGAGGACCACGGTCAGTTGGTGCTCCTGGGCGAAGTTCCGGGCCAGGTTGACGCGGTCGCGCTGGATTGCCCCGGTGCTGAGCCCAGTGAGGCGCGACATCTCTCCGGGGTGCGGAGTGAGGATGAGAGTGCGGCCTTTGCCGTTCAACTCGGAGGCCCGGCCTTCAAAGGCGTTGAGACCATCGGCATCGAGAACCATCGGAGTTGTGAACTTCTTCACGATGGTGCGAACAAACTCGGCGGTCTCGGGATGGCGGCTGATGCCGGGACCGATGGCCAGCACGCTCTTGTCTTTCGCCAGCGCGTCGACGTGGCCGTAGCCCAAGGCGCGCAGCGAGATGCTGCCAACTTCAGTTTCTTCGAGTGGCTCGGTCATTACCTCGGGATGAAACCCGGCGACGGTTGGCAGCACCGACTTAGGAGTGCCCACCGTGGAAAGTCCCGCCCCGGCACGCAGCGCAGAAAAGCCCGCCATTGCGGCGGCTCCGGCTTTGCCAGTAGCTCCTCCGATCACCAGCACATGGCCGAAGCTGCCCTTGTGGGACGCACTGGGACGGGGAGCCAAATGCAGCGCGAAATCTCGGGCGGTGATGAGGTTCAGCGCCAGTGTGGAGATGATGGCTTCGTCAGGAGAGCCGATCGGTGTGATGACAGTGCTGCCGGTGGTCAGCGCCCCAAAGACGTGAGCGGGCCGCGGAGCCGTAAAGGTCACAATAGCGTCACAGCGAGCGACTGCTCCAGATTGTTCCCCCATCACGTCGGCATCGGCGCCCGAGGGGATGTCCACGGCGATCACCGGGGACGAGGTTGCGTTGAGAGCGGCAATGGCTTCGGCGTAGAGTCCGGTGACCGGAGGACGAAAGCCGGTGCCAAGAATCGCATCGATCAGGAGATCGCAAGCAAAAATATTCCGTGCGGCCTTTAATTGTTCTGCGGAAATTGCGATCACCGGCGATGCGGGAAGCTTGCTGAACATCTCGGCGGCGTCGCCTTTAAGTTCCTTCGCCTCGGCAAGCAGGAGAACCTGTACCGCTTTGCCGGAAGCATGCAGCTTGCGGGCGGCAACAAATCCGTCACCTCCATTGTTGCCTTTGCCGCAGATCACGCCGATGGTTTTGGCCGTCAGCATAATGCGCCAGAGCAAACTCAGCGACTGCGGTGCCGGCATTTTCCATCAGCGTGAGCGACGGTACGCCGAAGCGTTCGCTGGTGGCGCGATCAACTTCGCGCATCTCGGCGGCGGTGACGATTTTCATGGTTATCCCAGCCTGGTTCGGGGCCCGCGAAAGAGAAGCCCCGCAGCGGCTAAAGCCGCACCGCAATCCGAGCTATTCGCAGCGCTCAAAGCGCTGCGCCACCCAAAACCGTTTCGCCAGGCTCATGCGGACGAAGCCATTCGCTCCAGTTGGCGCAATTGATTGGGCTCGCCCATTGCGATCAGGAAGTCCCCGGCATCAATGCGGTCACTCGGAGAAGGATTGAACTGCATCCCCTGCTGGCGTTTGATGGCGAGTACGATGACGCCGCAATCCTGGCGGACGCGCGAGGTCTCGATGGTCTTGCCAGCCATGGTGGAACTCTGATTCACGGAAATCTCGCCGATTTCAAGATCCATGCCAAGGTGCGTGGTCGCGGTGTCGAGAAAGCTTACGACGTGAGGCCGTAAGAAAGATTGCGCGATGCGTTGCCCGGCGAAAGTATAGGGCGAGACCACAGAATCGGCTCCGGCTTTGAGCAGGTGCTTCTCGGCATCTTCTTCGCTGGCACGCGCGATGATCTTGAGCCTTGGGTTCAGCTGGCGGGCAGTGAGAATGATGTAGAGGTTCGTGGCATCGGTGGTGGTCGCGGCAACCAGTCCCTGAGCGCGATCGATATGAGCTTCGCGCAGAGTCTGCTCCTGGGTGGCGTCACCGATCAGGAAAAGCCATTTCTCGTTCTGGAACCGCTGGGCCTTGGGTTCGTTCTGCTCGATGATCAGAAAGGGCGCGGGACGGCGGGCGAGTTCGCGGGCGGCGCTGCGGCCAACGCGTCCGGCTCCGCAGATGATGTAGTGGCCGGAAAGCCGTCCGATTTCGCGTTCCATCTTCCGCCTTCCGAAGAAATTTCGCAGCTCGAATTCTAGCAAAGCCTGGGTGAGGGTTCCGATGGCGAGGAAGACCAGAGAAACTCCGGCCACGATCAGCCCCAGATTGAACACGCGTCCGACGTGCGACAACGGATGGACTTCCTGGTATCCGATGGTGGTGAAGGTAGTGATGGTCATGTACAGGCCATCGAACCAAGGCCAGCCTTCGAGGAGGTGGAAGCCGGTCATTCCGACCAGGACCAGCACAACCAGTGCGATTGCGATCAGGCGGAGGTAGTGGAAGGCTCGCATGGTTTGGCTGCTGGCTGCCAGCTAGTGGCTGCTGGCTTTCTCGGCTCTCGGCTCTCGGCTCTCAGTTCTCGGCTTGAGCATGGACTTTTGATCAATATCGGCCCCCGGCGAGGCACTGTAGGCGACGCGGGGAACCATTGACACAACAGTCTAAGTCCGGCTGTACGGACTGAATCCCAAGTAGCCGAGAGCCGGCGCTGATAGCCGGAAGCTAGCAGCCAGAAGCTACCAGCTCTTCGCTGCATGCACCGATCAATCGGCCATGGTGCCTACCGGCTTGTCCTGGGGCGTCGGCTTCAGGTTCTGGACGCGGCTGTGATTGCGTCCATAAAAGAAATAAATGAACATGCCGATGATCAGCCAGACGATCAGGCGGATCCAGGTATCGAGTGGCAGTCCGAGCATCATGAGAAGCGAGATTAGCATTCCCATGATGGGGACGAACGGCACCCAGGGCGTCTTGAAGGGGCGCGGCAGATCGGGATCGGTGCGGCGAATCACCCAGACGCCCGCGCGACACGATCACGAACGCCAGCAGCGTGCCGATGCTCACCAGCTCGCCCAGAATCGCGATTGGGATTACCGAGGCAAAGATCGCAACGAACAACCCGACAAAGATCGACGAAATCCAGGGCGTGCGGAACTTGGGATGGATGGCGCTGAACCACTCGGGCAGGAGGCCGTCTTTCGACATGGAGAAGAAGACGCGCGACTGCCCGAGCAACATTACCACCATGGTGCTGCCGAGTCCGCAGATCGCGCCCAGCTTTACCAGGAAGCTGCCCCAGCGGACCCCCGTATGGTCGATGCCGATGGCGATGGGATCGGGAACGTTGAGAGTGTCGTACTTCACCAGTCCGGTGAGCACTCCGGCGACCAGAATGTAGAGGATGGTGCAGATCACCAGCGAACCCAGAATGCCGATGCGGCATGTCCGTTTGGGATTCTTGGCCTCCTGCGCCGCCGTGGAAACCGCGTCGAAGCCGATATAGGCGAAGAAGATCACGCCTGCGGCTCGCACCACGCCGGACCAGCCGAATTCTCCGAAGCTGCCCTTATTGGGAGGAACGAAGGGGTCCAGTTGGCGTGGGCTTGGCGACATGTGGCCGATGATGTAATTGACGCCCAGGCCGATGAAGACCAGCAGCACGCAGACCTTGATGATCACGATGAACGAATTGAAGTTGGCGGACTCCTTGATGCCGATGACCAGGATTGCGGTGACTGCGGCGATGGCCAGAAATGCCACGAGGTTAAAGACGCCGGTAGCGTGAGGCAGCGTGTTGGGATCCACGTGTTGGCCGCGAGAGTGCGGGAAATGCGGCCGATGGCTTCCCACCGTCCGTTGTACATCGACAAACTGGTGCGCCGGGGGTTCCAGCGAGCGCGGGCGGAATGTGGATGCCGAAATCCTGAAGAAAGCTGAGCACGTAGCCGCTCCAGCCGGAAGCGACGGTGGCGGCGCCGAAGGCGTATTCGAGGATGAGGTCCCAGCCGATGATCCAGGCGAAGATTTCGCCCAGCGTGGCGTAGCCGTAGGTATAGGCCGAACCGGCGACCGGAATCATGGAGGCGAACTCGGCGTAGCAGAGACCGGCGAAGACGCATCCGAAGGCGGCGAGGATGAAAGAGAAGATGATGCCGGGCCCGGCATATTGGGCGGCGGCCGCTCCGGTCAGCACGAAGATACCCGTGCCGATGATGGCGCCGATGCCGAGAGAGATGAGGTTGGTGGCGCCCAGAGCGCGCTTCAGGCTGTGCTCGCCGGTCTCCTGCGCCTCCGACATGATGAGGTTCAAAGGTTTCTTGGCTAGCAGATTAGCCATTCAGTTCTCCTGAAAATAGAGATAATTTCGCATTCAATCTCGGAACGCGTCGCATCAGGGCGAGCTTCACTTTGCAGCCACCACGGCCGCAGTCTTGCGCGACCAGGCGTAGTACACCGGAATCCCCAGCAGCACGATGATCAGCCCCGGCCAAGTGTACTGGGGTTTATAGCGCAATAGTACGACATCAATAAACAACGCCATCAGAATATAAATCGCGGGCAGCACCGGGTAGCCGATCGCCCGGTAGGGGCGCTCGGCGTCGGGATGGGTTCGCCGCAACACGAACAGGGCAGAGATGGTCAGAATGTAGAAAATCAGCACGGCGAAAACGATGTAGTCGAGCAGTTGCCCATAACTGCCTGAGACACAGAGGACGCAAGTCCACAGCATCTGGACCATCAGGGAAATTGCCGGGGTCTTGTAAGTGGGATGCAGCCTGGAGACATTTCGAAAGAACAGGCCATCTTTGGCCATGGCGTAATAGACCCGGGCTCCCGGCCAGAATCAGCCCGTTGCAGCAGCCGAAGGTGGAAAGCATGATGGCGATGGCCATCAGGGTGCCTCCGGTTGAGCCGAACATCTGGCCCATGACGGCGGTGCCCACGCGGTCTTCGGTTGCGTACTTGATGCCGCGGGCGAGAATAGTAGTCCCGGCAGGATTGCCATTCAGCGGCAAGACATTCAAATAAACAAAGTTGCAAGCGATGTAGAGGGCGATCACCGTTCCGGTGCCCAAGGCCAGCGAGAGCGGCAGGTTGCGGCTGGGGTTCTTGACCTCGCCGGCGGTGAAGGTCACGTTGTTCCAGGCATCGGACGAGAACAGGGACCCGACCTGCGCCACGGCCACGATGGTCAGAGTTCCGACCAGAACCGTGGGGCCGCCGACGCCGACCTGAACCGCGTGCTGCGCGCTGAGAGCGGCGTTGTGCCAGAAATTTCCGCTGGAAGTTGGCGGCAAGGGCGTGGATGTTGCGGCCGATGAAAAGTCCGACAATCGCCAGGGCGAACAACGCCGACGCCTTGCGAAATGGTGAACACGTTCTGGATCAGCGCGCCCAGCTTCACCCCGAAAATGTTGACGACTGAGAGCAGCACCACCACCAGAATCGCCACCAGGTTCTGGGTGCTGAGGCCGACATCCATATTGCCGAGGACCATCGGGCCGAGCGGGATGGGCGGGACCTTCCAGAAGTGGATGATCCAGTTGGAGGAGGAAATTGACGGAAAGAAGATGCCGAGGAACTTACCGAAGGCGACGCCGACGGCTGCAATGGTGCCGGTCTGGATCACGAGGAAGAGCGTCCAACCGTAGAGGAAACCCCATAGCGGGCCGAGGGCTTCGCGAAGATAGACGTACTGGCCTCCGGCGCGGGGCATCATGGCCGCCAGTTCGCCATAGCTGAGGGCGGCGGCGATGGTCATGAACGCCGGTGACCACCCAGGCGGCGATCAGAAGCGCAGGAGAGTCCACTTCGCGGGCGATTTCGGCGGAGACGATAAAGATGCCGGAGCCGATCATCGAGCCCATCACCAGCATGGTGGCGCTGGTCAGGCCGAGTCCTTTGATAAGTTCTTTGTCCTGGTGGGTGGCGGATTCCCACTCAGCGGCCGTGGTGACGGCTGGGTTCCTGGTCTGAGTGCTCACGCCCCTCCCTGTTGGTTCAAATGGTGGCTTGCTCCAGCATTGCGGTCTTGCACTCGCCCGGGGTTCCGCCAAGTGGCGGACACAGCGGGCGTTCAAGACTTTAACCCAGAATGCAGAAAAAGTCCTCTGCCGCTTTGCGTGGGTCATTGATTAGATCGGAGATCACGGCGACGGAATCGGCTCCGGCATCGATGACAGAGCGGCAGTTGGCCCGGGTTATACCTCCAATGGCGACCAGGGGCTTGCTGGTGAGGGCGCGGGCGCGGCGGACACCCTCCAGGCCCACCACCGGGTCAGGATTGGCTTTGCTGGAGGTGGCGAAAACCGGGCCGATGGCGACGTAGTCGGCTGAAGTGTTAGCCGCGTCGGTGAGTTGATCCGGGTTGTGGGTGGAGACTCCAAGCCAGCGATTGGGGCCGATGATTTTGCGCGCGCTCTCAGGCGGGAGGTCGTCCTGGCCCAAGTGGACGCCTTTGAAGTCGGCGCCGAGGCAGAGGTCCGGACGGTCATTGATGATCAGGGTGATGTTGCCTAAGCGGCGCTTTAGCTCACGGGCGTGTTCGAGTACCTGGCGAGCGGTGGCGATTTTATTTCGGTATTGGAGGAGGGTGACTCCGGCGGCGGCGAGGTCCTCAGCATACCCGAGCATGCCGGCATTCGGTATGCATCCGGCGTCGAGGATAGCGTAGAGGCGAGGGAGATGGATCATGATTCGGGTTCGCTGCGCACCCTCCGTGTCCTCTGTGGTGAATTCCTTAGCACGACCACAGAGCCCCAGACGAAATCCTATTTGCGCTTCAGGGTTGACCTACGCTCACGATTTTCCTGGCTCAGGCGGCGGAATTCTTGTGGCCATTTCGGGCCAGGAATTTTTCGATGAATGTCGTGTCGATCTTGCCCGCGCGGAAGTCGGGGTCGGCCAGAATCTTCCGGTGCAGCGGAATGCGTAGTGTAGATGCCTTCGATGATGAACATCTCGAGGGCCCGCGACATGCGAGAGATGGCTTCGTCGCGGTCTTTGGCGCGGACGATCAGCTTGGCAATCAAAGAGTCATAGTACGGCGGAATGACTCCCTCGGCGTAAGCGGCGGTATCGATGCGGACGCCTGTGCCTCCCGGCGGGTGAAATGAAGTGATCTTTCCTGCCGACGGAGTGAACTTTTCAGGATGCTCGGCATTGATGCGGCACTCGATGGAGTGGCCGCGATGAACGATCGGGCCGTGCAACACGGCATCGAGTTTTTCGCCGGCAGCCAGCAATACCTGGCTCTTCACCAGATCCACGTCGGTCACCATTTCGGTGACCGGGTGCTCCACCTGGATGCGGGTGTTCATCTCGATGAAATAGAGGTTGCGGTCCTCATCCATCAAGAATTCGATGGTGCCGGCGTTCACGTAGCCGATTTCCGAAAGAGTCTTTTGCAGGATGCCGCCGATTTCGGCGCGCAGTTCGGGAGTGACCTGCGTGGAAGGCGATTCTTCCAGCAGCTTCTGATGGCGGCGCTGGATGGAGCATTCGCGCTCGCCCAGGCTGACCACGTTGCCGTACTGATCGGCGAGAACCTGGAACTCGATGTGGCGCGGGCGCTCGATGAACTTCTCCATGTAGAGGTCGCCGTTGCCGAACGCCGCAGCGGCTTCGGACTGGGCCGCTTTGAACAATGCCGGAAGCTCCTCTTCGCTGCGAACGATGCGCATGCCGCGCCCGCCGCCTCCGGCCGAGGCCTTGATGATCACCGGGAAACCAACCTGCCGGGCCCATTCCAGGGCTTCTTCTTCCCCCGCGATGATGCCGTCGGAACCGGGGAGGATGGGCACGCCGTGTTTCTTCATGGCGGCGCGGGCTTTTTCTTTTTCTCCCATCAGGCGGATGATCTCGGGAGGCGGGCCGATGAACTTGATGTTGCAGGTTTCGCAGACTTCGGCGAAGTTGGCGTTCTCGGAGAGCAGACCGTAGCCGGGGTGGATGGCATCCACATTGGCGATCTCGGCGGCGCTGATCACGCCGGGGATGTTCAGGTAGCTCTGGCTAAGCTGCGGCGGGCCGATGCAGATAGCTTCGTCGGCGAAGCGCACGTGCAGCGAGTTGCGGTCGGCTTCGCTGTAGATCGCCACGGTGCGAATGCCCAGCTCCTTGCAGGCGCAGATGACCCGCAGGGCGATTTCTCCGCGATTGGCGATCAGGATTTTTTTGAACATGCGGTTTCCGATGCCTTCATGCCCCTGGCTGTAAGCCGAGGGCTTCCCAGGCGGCGCAAATCTCTTCACTTTTTTGGCCGGATGGCGAACAACTCCTGACCGTATTCGATGGGTTGGCCATTGCTGATCAGGAGCTTTACCACCTCTCCGCTGACATCGGATTCGATTTCGTTCATCAGCTTCATGGCTTCTACGATGCAGAGAACCTGGCCTACTTCCACGTTGTCGCCGGGCTTTACAAAAGGCGGCGATCCGGGAGAGGGGGATTCGTAATATGTGCCGACAATCGGGGAGCGCACCATGTGCAGAGTTTCTTCGGGTTTTGGGGCGGGTGGCTCGGGCTGCGCCGGTGTGCTGATTACGGGCTGGGCTCCGACGTCCGGGGTGGCCGGGGCCGCGGAGTGCACGGCAAAGAACCTGGCTTCAGCAGCGGCGCCGGCGTGGGAGGCCTCTCCGCCGCGTTTGATCCGCACCTTGACGTCGCCGCGCTCGAGTTCGAACTCGGCGATGTCCTTCTCAATTAAGAACTCTATGAGTTCCTTCAGTTCCTTTTGATTCATGATCGAAATTGGCAGGATCAGATTTCGCCCGCGTAACTGGGACACACGGGTCTGCCGGGCCTTGAAACGCGCCCGGGAGAGTTTAGCAGCCCTAGACCGTAATCAGCTCTTTGGTAGCGGGGGTCAAGATTTCACATCCCCGCCCGGTCACCACAACCGTATCTTCGATGCGAACTCCCCACTTGCCCGGGACATAAACGCCGGGCTCAATGGTGATCACCATACCGGGCCGCAGGGTCTCATTCTGTCCTGCCGCGACGCGGGGTGATTCGTGAATTTCCAGGCCCACGCCATGCCCCGTAGAATGGGTGAAATATCGTCCCAACTTGTGTTTTTGCAGCAGCTTACGGGTCGCCTGGTCAACCTCGCCAACGCTCCGCCCGGGCTGGACGGAAGCGATGCCCGCTTGTTGTGCCTCCCTTACAGCTTGATAGAGATCGCGGGCTGCCTGCGGCGGGCGCCCCACATACACGGTGCGGGTCATGTCCGAACAATAACCATGAAGTATAACACCGAAGTCACAGACCACGAACCCGGAGCCGGGTATAGGCTGGGCGGAAGCGCGGCCGTGGGGCAGGGCTGAGCGCTTGCCTGCAGCAATGATGGTCGGGAACGACATGGATTCGGCCCCAGCCCTGGCGGCGGCATATTCAAGCTCGGCCGCGACTTCAAGTTCTTTCACTCCGGGACGAATCACTTCCAGGACGCGGTCGAACAGTTTCGATCCCAGAAGCGCGGCTGCGCGCATGCGATCCAGTTCTTCTGCGTCTTTAACCATGCGGGCTTCCTCCACTAGCGCCGGCGCCGGGCGCAGGCGGAAGCCCTGCAGGGATTTTGAGAGCCGAAAATGAGCGGCGGCAGTAAGGTGCTCGGCCTCGAATCCAATGCGCAGAGGCTTTTTGCGGGTGGGCCTTGAATGGTTGTTCAGCCATTCTGCGGCGGTCGGGAGCGGGCCTTTCGTTCCAATCACGATTTGCGCGCCCTGCACTTCGTCTTTCGCTTGCGTGGTGTAGCGGCCATCGGTGAAGAAGATGTTGCGGTTGGGCGTGACCAACAGGGCTGCGGCGCTGCCAGTGAATCCGCATAGGTAATAGATATTGGGAAGATGGGTGATGAGGAGGACTTCGAAATTCTGGTCACCCAAGGTGGTGCGCAGGCGACGCTGACGGGATCGGAAGTTCATCGCATCCAGTTTATCGTGCAGGCACAAAAAAACCTGCTCAAGCCAAATGTCTTGAACGCGGACCCTCGCGCGGAACTTCAGGCCGGTAAAATGAATCTAATGTCTATGGCGGATCCTCTTTTTCTCAGTCTGTGGTTTCCCAGCTTTGAGGCGGATGACATGCTGCCGCATATGCTGAACGTGATGCGGCAGTTCCCTTTTTCGGCGACGGAGCCGGGAATTACTTATCTGGAGCTGCATCCAGTGTCGTGGAGCGAGGCTACCACGCTCGAACAGCGGTTTCGTCCGGGGGTGAACCCGGAGCAGGCGGTGCTGATGGCCGCCGCACAGATGCATGCCGACTACGGGTATGCGTTTGAGGCAGCGTGGGACTTGTGGGCTCCGGATGAGACTGGAAAACAGTGGTCGCTGCGGCCTTCGCCGGTGCGGTTCATCATTCATGGGTTGGAGTTTGATCAAGGCGTGTACGAGCAGGAGGGGCACATTCAGATCGACTTTGGCTTGGATACTCCGTTTCTGCACGAGGAGTTGAATTTGACGGATGAAGCAGAAAAGGGAGTTCGCGCCAACGTGAAACGCCTGGTGGATTTTACCAGTGCGTTAGAGAAGACTTCCGGAGCCAGCGCGCGGCTGTTGTGGTCAGAGTCGGAAGAGAATCTGGCGCAGAAGTTAATTGCGCGATTGCAGAAGGTGCAGTGAGGTGAGTTGAGGATGTCATTCTGAGCGCAGCGAAGAATCCCTACCCAGTCCAGCGAGTGCAGGGCATAGGGATTCTTCGCTACGCTCAGAATGACAGAACAACTTCAGAGCAACTTCGGACAGAGCAACTTCAAGGGAGCAACTTCAACACAGCAACGTCAACAGTCTGCTACTTGGTCCTGCCGCCTTCCACTTTCAGCTTCTCGGTCGCCGCTGCCTGGGCCGCCGCCAGCCGCGCGGTGAGCACGCGGAAGGGCGAGCAGGAAACGTAGTTCAGTCCCAGCCTGGTAGCAGAACTCGACCGAGGACGGCTCGCCGCCGTGTTCGCCGCAGATCCCGACTTTCAGGTTCGGACGCGGGTCTTGCGGCCGCTGCTCGGTGGCCATCTTCATCAGCTGCCCGACGCCTTCGCGGTCGAGAACGGCGAATGGGATCCTGCTTCAGGATGCCTTCGTCCAGGTAGGTGGGCAGGACCTTGTTGACGTCGTCGCGCGAGAAGCCGAAGGTGGTCTGGGTAAGATCGTTGGTGCCGAAGGAGAAGAACTCGGCTTCCTTGGCGATCTCGTCCGCCACCAACGGCGGCGCGCGGCAACTCGATCATGGTTCCGACCATGTATTCGACCTTCTTCCCTTTTTCTTCGAAGACTTCCTCGGCTACGCGGCGGACAATTGCCGCCTGGTTGGCCATTTCCTTCAGCGTGCGCACTCAGCGGGATCATGACTTCGGGCATGACCTTGACGCCGTCCTTCGCCACTGCCACGGCGGCCTCGAAGATGGCGCGTGCCTGCATCTCGGTGATCTCCGGATAGGTGATGCCGAGACGGCAGCCGCGATGGCCGAGCATGGGATTGATCTCGTGCAGCTCCTCCACCCGGCGCAGCATGAGTGCGCAGTTCCTTCAGCTTGGGCGATTTGGGCTTGGTGGCTTCCAGCACGGCGATCTCGACCATCAGGTCTTCGCGCCGGGGCAGGAATTCGTGCAGCGGCGGATCGAGGGTGCGGATGGTGACCGGGAATCCGTCCATGGCGCGGAAGACGCCGATGAAATCGGCGCGCTGCAGGGGCAAGCAGCTTCTTGCAGCGCGGCGCGGCGGTCCTTTCTCGTTGCTGGCCAGAATCATGGCGCGCATGTGCGGCAGCCGGTCTTCGCCAAAGAACATGTGCTCGGTGCGGCACAGGCCGATGCCTTCGGCGCCGAAGGCGCGCGCCTGGATGGCATCGCGCGGAATATCGGCATTGGCGCGCACTCCCATCTTGCGGAACGGCTCGGACCAGCTCATGAGCTTCCGCAGTTCGGGATCGTCGGCCGATGCCGGCCGAGGTGCTCGAGCTTGCCCTTGATGACGCGGCCGGTGGTGCCATCGAGAGAAATCCAGTCGCCGTCCTTTGAATACCTGCCCCTTGGCGCGCATCTCGCGAGTCTTCTCGTTCACTTCGATCTCGCCCGCGCCCGCAACGCAGCATTTGCCCATGCCGCGCGTGACCACCGCCGCGTGACTCGTCATACCGCCGCGCGAGGTCAGAATGCCGGCGGCGACTTCCATGCCGTGGATGTCTTCAGGAGTAGTTTCGGCGCGCACCAGGATCACGGGATTGCTTCTTGGCGACCGTGCCCAGCCTTTCGACCGCTTCGTCGGCGGTGAAGACGATCTGTCCGACGGCGGCGCCGGGCGAGGCCGGCAAGCCCGTGGCCAGAACTTCCACCTTCACGCCCTCTTCTCTCGCAGGCGCGGAACCAGGAAGTCATAGAGCTGGTTGGGCTCGACGCGGATGATGGCGTCTTCCTTCGTGATCAGGCCCTTCTTCGACCATCTGGATGGCAACGCGGACGGCGGCACGGCCGGTGCGCTTGCCGTTGCGGGTCTGCAGCATGTAGAGCTTGCCATCCTGGATGGTGAATTCGAAGTCCTGCATGTCGCGGTAGTGCTTCTCCAGGCGGGTGGTGATCTCGCGCAGCTGGTCGTAGACCTGCGGGCATGATCTTCTGCAGCTCGAGGATGTGCACCGGAGTGCGAACTGCCGGCGACCACATCCTCGCCCTGGGCGTTCATGCAGGAATTCGCCGTAGAACTCTTTTACGCCGGTGGCAGGATTGCGGGTGAATCCCACGCCGGTGCCGCTGGTTTCGCCCAGGTTGCCGTACACCATGGCCTGCACGTTGACCGCGGTGCCCAGCATGTCCGTCAATGTTGTTGATGCGGCGATAGTGCTTGGCGCGCTCGTTCTGCCAGGAACGGAACACGGCGTCGCGGGCCATGACCAGCTGCTCGTGCGGATCCTGCGGGAAGTCGCGCTTGGCGTGCTTCCTGACCACCTTCTTGTATTCGTCAATCACTTCTTTCAGGGCTTTGGCGTCGAGTTCGGTGTCGAGCTTGGCCTTCTTCTGTTTCTTCTTGGCGTCGAAGACTTCGTCGAAGTCAGGCTTGGGAATTTCCAGCACGACGCTGCCGAACATCTGGATCAGCCGGCGGTAGGAGTCGTAGGCAAAGCGCGGGATTGTTGCTGCGCTTGGCCAGAGCCTCGACACTTTGGTCATTGAGGCCGAGGTTGAGGATGGTATCCATCATGCCGGGCATGGAGAACTTTGCTCCGGAGCGCACGCTGACCAGCAGCGGGTTCTCGCCTTTGCCGAACTTCTGCCCCTGGAGCTGCTCAAGCTTGGCCGAGCGCGGCTTATCCATCTGCGCATCCACGTCGGCCGAGGACTTGCCGTGGCGCATGTATTCGCGGCAGGCTTCGGTCTGGATGGTGAAGCCGGGGGGCACGGGCAGGCCTGGCATTGGTCATTTCGGCCAGACCGGCGCCTTTGCCGCCGAGATCGTCCTTCATTTTGCCGTTGCCGTCGGCTTTGCCCGCCGCCGAAAAAGTACACGTATTTGGTGCCGGATTTAGCCGTTTCCTGGACTTCGGGTTCTGCGAGGGTGGTTGTAGCCATTTTTAATGTCTTCCTTTTCTATGATCTTAAGAGTTCGGACGCATGTTCTGGATTAAATGTTCGTTAACTGAGAACCTCTCCTGCGCTGTCATCCTGAGCGAAGCGAAGGATCCCTACCTTCACCGGACTCTGAACCGACTTGCGTATAGCAACGCTGAGGGAATGCATTTCATCAATTTGCCACAGATGACGCGGGAGAAATCCTTCGACTCCGCCGAGGTTTCGCATGCGCGAAGCCCCGGCTACCCTCAGGATGACAGCGGGTAAGTTCGGGCTAGCCACTGGTTTTCCCTTCGGTCACGATCTCTGAAAAATCGGCGATGGTGGAAAATTCCTTGAGCAGCGTCTGCAACAATGCCAGGCGGTTAGCCCGAACGCGCTCGTCTTCCACCATGACCATGACTTTGTCGAAAAACTTGTCCACCACCGGCCGCAGCCTGGAAATCTCAATCAGCGCCTCTTCGTAGTTCTTCTCTGACCGGTGGCGCTCGACCATCGCGGCGGTTTCAGGAATTTGCGCGGCCAGTTCCCGTTCCGCCTCTTCCTGGAAGAGATCCGGCTCGATGGCAGAACCAACCAGCTTTCCGGTCTCCGACGCCTGTCGCAGAATGTTCTTGATGCGCTTGAAGGCGACGGAAATCGACTCGAAATCTGCCGAGGGTCGGGCTTTTGAAACCGCTTCGGCGCGCGCCCCGGCGTCAACTACATCGTCAGAACCCGCGGCCAGCACGGCGTTCACCACATCGTACTTGTAGCCTAGCGCGTCGCGCAGGTAGAACTCCAGCCGTTCGCGGAAGAAATCTCTGATGGCCTTGTCGTAGTCTTTCGCGGAAAATTTCTTCTCGGCGCCTGATCCCCGGTAGGTCTCGCGGGCGTCTTTGAAAATCTGACCGAGGCTGAGCGGAAGTTTATGCTCGGCCAGGATCTTGACGATCCCATTAGCCTGGCGCCTGAGCGCAAACGGATCTTTTGAGCCGGTGGGTTGCAGGCCGAGGGCGAACATACCGGCGATGCTGTCCGCCTTGTCGGCGATGGAGAGCACAGCGCCTTCCACTGATCGGGGAACGGAATCTTCCATCGACTGCGGTTTGTAATGATCGTAGATGGCATCGGCGATAGCCTGCCGCGTGCTGTCGGCCATGTCGCGGTCCAGGTTCTGCACGCAGGCGTAGAGCCCGCCGACGATTCCCTGAAGCTCGGTAAACTCCTTCACCAGTTCGGTGGTGAGGTCAGTCTTGGCCAGCAGGGCCGCCTTGTGGATGACACCGGGACGCACCGCCATGCCGGCATTGCGGATCATTTCAGACATCCAGCTGCAGAGCCGCTGCACGCGCAGCGTCTTCTCGTAGTAGCTGCCGAGGTCTTTCTGAAAAGTGACGTTCTTCAGCCAGGTCGCGCGCTCGCGCAGAGGATGTTTCTGATCGGTCTGCCAGAAGAAGCGGGCATCGTTGAAGCGGGCACGCAGCACGCGCTCGTGCCCGTGGCGGATAATGCCCTCCGAGTCGCCGCTGGTATTCAACACGGCGAGGAAATGCGGCAGCAGTTTGCGCTCCGGCGTCTTCAAGAGCAAAATATTTCTGGTGGTCGCGCATGACCGTGACCAGCACTTCTTCGGGAAGCGCGAGAAATTCCGGATCGAAGCTGCCGAGAATCACCGACGGCCACTCGGTCAGGTTAACTACGCTGTCGAGCAGCGGCGCATCCTCGCGCCAGCGGGCTCCGGCAATGGTGCGGGTGGCGGCGTCGAGAGCTTTGCGGATCTCCTGCAGGCGCTGGTCCTGGTTCAGGACCTTGGCCTGCCGAAGCACTTCGGCATAGCCGGCGGCTTTGGGGATTTCGACGGTGGCTTGGCCGATAATGCGATGGCCGCGAGAAGTCTTCCCTGCCCGCACCCCGTCAAACTCCAGGGGCACTACTTCGCTATCGAGCATGGCCACCAGCCAGCGCACCGGACGGACGAAGCGCTCCGCCGGCTTCTGCCAATACATGTTCTTGGGCCAGTAAATGGAGTTGAGCTCTTTGGGGAGCAACTCGCTGAGAATTTCGCTCGCGCCCCGGCCCTTCCGGGTGACGGTCGCGGCGAGATATTCGCCCTTGGGAGTCGTGATGCGCTCCAGGGCGGAAACCTCTACGCCGGCCTTCCTGGCGAAGGACTGGGCAGCTGCAGTAGGCTGGCCGTCTTTGAAGGCCACCGCGGCGGAGGGTCCGGTGACCTGTTCGGTGACGTCGGGTTGGGCAGGCGGAATGCCGGAAGCCAGCACCGTGATGCGGCGGGGAGTGTCATAGCGCGAAACCGCGCCTGAGGCTTTCCAGCCGCTCGCGTTTCAAAAGATCGCTGACGCGCTTTTCCAGTTCCTGCGAGGCGGCGTCAATCATCCGCGCTGGAATCTCTTCGCACCCGATCTCTAGCAGAAAATCTGGCATGCAGTCAGCTTTCTATTGTGGCAAAAGTCACTCCCGGCCCGATGTGAGCAGGATCACATCACGAGACCGAGACAGGCTCTTTCTGTTTACCCTGAGATTTTTTTCCCGGGGAGAGCTTCTTGTCCTTGGATTCAGTTTTGGGCTTGGTTTCGCTGTCTGAGCCTGCCGTATTTGAGTCTTCCGAGCTCAAACCCGCGCTCTGCTGGTCCACCCAGGCTTTAGCAATTCCCACCGCCAAGGCGCGCACTCGCGCGATAACCCCGACGCGTTCGGTGACGGAAATTGCGCCGCGGGCGTCGAGAATGTTGAACAGGTGCGAGCACTTCAGGCACAGGTCGTAAGCCCCCAGCAGCGGGAAGCGCTTTTTGTCCGGAGGAAGCTCGGCCGAAGCCTCCGCCTGCCCAGGCTCCACCTGCGCAACCGCTTGCGGGCCCTGTGGCTTACTCAGCTTGGCGTACTGCTCGAGCAGCGCCTTGCACTCCGCTTCGTACAACTCGAAATGCTTCCAGGTTTTCTCGACGTCGGCGGCTTCGAAGTTGTACACCGAAAACTGCAACTCGTCGGCCATGCGAACGTCGCCGTATCTCACAACTTCGCCGGTATCAGGGTCGCGCGACCACACGATGTCGTAAATGCTGTCCACGTCCTGAAGAAATGCACCGATACGTTCCAGGCCGTAGGTGAGCTCAGCGGAAATCGGGTCGAGGTCCACGCCGCCGCATTGCTGGAAGTAAGTGAACTGGGTGATTTCGAGGCCGTCGAGCATCACTTGCCAGCCGATGCCCCATGCGCCGAGCGTGGGGGATTCCCAGTTGTCTTCTTCGAACTTGATGTCATGCTGGCGCAGATCGATGCCGATCGCGCCCAGCGATTCGAGATAAAGTTCCTGAACGTTTTCCGGCGGCGGCTTCAGGATGACCTGGAGCTGCATGTGCTTGAACAGGCGGTTAGGGTTCTCGCCGTAGCGCCCATCGGCCGGACGCCGCGAGGGCTGCACGTAGGCGACTTTGTAGGGCTTGGGGCCGAGTACGCGCAGAAATGTCTCGGGAGCCATGGTGCCGGCCCCAACTTCTACGTCGTAGGGCTGCTGCAGCACGCATCCGCGCTGCGCCCAGAAGGTTTGCAGGCGCAGGATGAGTTCCTGGAAGGTAAGCGGATTGGGTGTGCTCGAAGTCAACTCTTTGCTCCGACATCACGCACTTGGCAATTAGCAGTTAGCATTTAGCCCGTCGAGAAACTTTCAGATTTCTGCAAGAACCGGCAGGGCTCATTCCTGGCTAAATGCTAACTGCCAATTGCTAACTGCTGATTTTCTCCAGCATCCCCGCGGTCACCAGCTTCTTCTCAATGTGCCGCTGCAAAATCTGGATCAGGAACTTTCTCAAGTCTGCTGCCTGGATTTTTGGCCACGACATACCTGCGAAGCTTTCTACCGGCGCCCGAAACATCGCTGCCGCCATCCGCCGCGACTCAGCCGAAATTTCCGACGACGCCAGCCGCTTATCCTCCGCGCACATCAGGCCATCCGCCAGAGCGTGAAAATAGGCTTTGTGCCCGTTCAACTCACGCCCGCAGACGATGCACTCCGTAAGCTCCGGCAAATACCCCATCAGCCGGGTCATCCACAGCTGAAAGTAGGTGACTGGCATCCACACATTCGCGCCGCGCAACACCGACAGCACCGACAAAGCCAGCCGGAACACCGCGTCATTGGCCTCGCGGTCCGGCAGCAACTCGTCCAGCAATTCGGCTACGTGCCCCAGGGCTACGGCCCGGGGGTAACTCACTTCGGTAGCCAGCGGAGAATCCAGCACTTCGCAGGAATCCAGCCGCGTCAGCTCCTGCCGCTCCCGATCCTCGTAGAACGCCCGGACATAGGTCAGCGGCTCCAGCGCTCCACCGAAGCGCCGCTTAGACTTCTTCGCCGCGCGCGCCACACCGCGCACTTTGCCTTCCAACCGGGTGAACAGGGTGACCAGAAGATCGGCCTCACGCAGCGGGTACGTGCGCAGGACAATCGCTTCCGACTCCTTCAGCGCCATGGAAGCTCAGCAGTTAATGGATGATTGTAATGGAGGCTGGAGGAGATGGAAAGCAGCCGTTCCACAGCCAGTTACCCTTTGAGGGCTTTAGCGGGAACCTCGAAGCCGATACGGCGGGGATTGCGCGGTTCGGGCGACATCAGCTCCTGGATGGCGTCGATCAGTTCCTGGATGGCGGAGTCGTGGTTGGTCAGTCGGCCCTCGAGTTCAGCCAGCTTGGCGGTGACCTGGCGGTTTTTGCTTAAAGTCTCCCGCAGCCGGACGAAGGCGCGGACCACGAACACGCTCATCTCGATGGCGCGCTCGGAATTGAGCACGGTAGCGGCCATGATGGCGCCATGTTCGGTGAAGGCCTGGGGCAGGTACCGGCGGCCCCCTCGGCCGGTTTTTGAGGTCGCATTTTGCGACCTCAAAGATTCGTACTCGCGCGTAGACAGGCGGAACATGAAATCTCGGGGAAAGCGGTCGGCGTTACGCTTCACTTGCTCGTTGAGCCGCTTGACGGGAACGCCGTAGAGTTTCGCGAGGTCGGAGTCCAAAATGACTTTCTCGCCGCGCAGAATGACGATGTGAGACTCCAGCGGCGGGGTGAGAGCTGCTTTTTTCATGATTCAGAACTTGGCATTCGGAAACTAAGATGATCCAGCTCTGGAACCGCACAATCCGGCGAGAGCCGTTTCGGAAAACTAAAAGGCGCACGCTTTTGGCACAGGCGTGCGCCTTGGGATACTTGCGGAACTCTCTCCGCTAACGCCCGAAATACTGCGCGTTGCGCTCGGTGAAGCTCTTCCACTTTTCCGGCAGGTCATCGAGGGCGAAAATCGCCGAGACCGGACAAACGGGAACGCAGGCGCCACAATCGATACACTCCACCGGATCGATGTAGAGCATTTCTTCGCTGGCGTAGGCTTCTTCATCCTTCTTGGGATGAATGCAATCGACCGGGCAGGCGTCAACGCAGGCGGTGTCTTTGGTCCCGATGCAGGGTTCGGCTATCACGTAGGCCATAAAGTCTGTTTCTCCTGAGGTGTACGGAACTTTACGGAACCGCACATTCTAGCAAGAATGCTTTGCACGGTACAGGATAACGCGCCGGACGGCCCGGCTGCGAGTTAAACGGAGGTAATCAGGCCGCGAACGCAGTCACTAGCGCCACTTCGGTCAGGTGCTTCGGGGAAAGATCCAGCGAAGCGACGCTCGCGGAAGCATCTACGCCCTCCGCTCTTAAACCCCTTGTGGAACAAACACCCTACAACGTGACCCGCATGTCGCTGGAGGTGCCGCTGGCGGCGGGAATGTAGCACTTCAGGGTGTAATCCATCACCATGCGGTCGGCGTTGAAGCGCCACCCCAGGGTACGGATGGTGCGCTTCATGCGCTTGATCCAGCCGCGCGGCAGACCGTCGCGGTCGCGCTGATAGTAACAGCGGGATCACTTCCTCGCTGCAGCACCCGGTACAGATCCTCGCCGTCGCGCGTATCGTGCACGTCCATGTTGGAGTGGGTTCGCCCGTTGCCGATCGCGAACCCGTTCAGGCCGTCGTAGGCTTCCGCCCACCAGCCATCGAGCACCGAGAGGTTAAGGCCGCCGTTGAGCACGACTTTCTGCCCGCTGGTGCCCGAGGCTTCCAGCGGACGGCGCGGATTGTTCAGCCACACGTCTACTCCCTGGACGAAATGGCGTCCGACGTTGATGTCGTAGTCTTCGACGAAACACGAACTTGATCGGCGAACTTGCGGATCGCGCATCAGCTCCGCAATCTGCTGCAGCACCCGCTTGCCGGGCTCATCGCGGGGATGCGCCTTGCCGGCAAAGACGAACTGGACCGGGCGCTTCGGATCGTTGACCATCGCGGCCAGCCGCTCGATATCCGCCAGGATCAGATTGGCGCGCTTATAGGTGGCGAAGCGGCGGGCGAAGCCGATGGTCAGCGCGTCGGGACTGAGAACGCGCTCCAGCCGCTGCAGAGTCTGCGGCGATTCGCCGCGCCGTTCGGCCTGCTCCACGGCGCGCCGGCGCACGAAGTCGATCAGGCGCGACTTCAGGCTCAGGTGCGTTTCCCAGAGCTCGCCGTCGTCGACGTTCTCGATGCCTTCCCAGATGCTGCGCTTCGCCGCTGTGCTCGTGCCAGCCCGTGCCGAGATGGCGGTCGTAGAGCCGGAACATCTGCGGCGCGAGCCACGAGGGCACGTGCACGCCGTTGGTGATGTGGCCGATGGGAACTTCGATCTTCCGAGTTTGCCGGGATACAGGCCGGTCCACATGGCGCGCGAAACCTCGCCGTGCAGCGCGGAAACGGCGTTGGCGCGGCGGGAGAGCTTGCAGCCCAAGCACCGTCATGCAGAAATCTTCATCGGCGCTTTGCGGATTTTCGCGGCCCAGCGCCATGAGCGCGTCGTGCGAAAGTCCCAACTGCTTCGCGCAGCGGGCCGAGATGTTCCTCGATGAGATCGCTGGTGAAGCGGTCGTGGCCCGCCGGGCACCGGGCGTATGGGTGGTAAACACCACTTCGCGGGAGACACGGGCAGCGGCCTGTGAAAGCCCAATCCTTCTTCCTCCATGCGGCTGCGAATCGCTTCCAGCACGGCGAATCCGCTATGGCCTTCGTTGAGGTGCAGCACGCCGGGCGAGATGCCCATGGCCTTCAGCGCGCGAAAGCCGCCGACGCCGAGCAGCAGTTCCTGGCGGATGCGCAGTACGGCCATCGCCGCCGTACAGCCGCGAAGTCAGTTCGCGGTCTTCGGGAGCGTTGCCTTCGACGTTGGAATCCAGCAGCAGAAGATCGCAGCGTCCCGACTTTCATGCGCCACACCTTTGGCGCGAATCGACGCCGCCGCGGGTCTCGATCCGCACTGTCGACCGGCACGCCGTTGCTTCCGATCGCGGGTTCCATCGGCAGCTGGCTTGACGTCGGTCTCGCAGGTATTCCTCCTGCTGCCAGCCGATCCCGGTCGAGCCGCTGGCGAAAGTATCCCTGGCCGTAGAACAGGCCGATGCCGACCAGCGGAATTCCAGATCGGACGCGCTCTTGATGTGGTCGCCGGCCAGCACGCCGAGGCCGCCGGAATAAATCGGAAGCGACTCGTGCAGTCCGAACTCAGCGGAGAAATAGGCCACCGGACGAGGCGCAGCACGCCGGCATGCGGTGCGCCCCAGGTTCGGTCGGCCTGCAGATACTCCTGCTGGCGGCGGTACGCATAATTGATGCGGCCGTGCAGGACCAGTTCTCGGGCGCGGCGTTCGAGCCTCAGAGCGGAATCTGAGACAGCAGCGAAATGGGATTGTGATTCAGCTGCCCTCCAGCTGCACCGGGTCCATATCGCGGAACAGCCCGCTGGCATCCTGGTCCCAGCTCCACCAGAGTTGCGCGCCAGGGCCCACAGCCGCTCCTGTGCGGGAGCGATGAAGCGGTCGAGCGTGCGGGCCTCGCTGACCACTGGCGCCACTTGGGCGGCGGCTTCCGTCAGCATGCGGATTTCCTGCTCGCGGAAGACGCGCGGCTCGGCGGTCTGCACCACCAGCACGCCTTGCAACACGCCGCGATCAATGAGCGGACACGCCGAGAAAAGACTGGTAGGCCTCTTCGCGGCCTCGCGAAAATATTTAAAGCGGGGATGAATCGGCACTTGCTCGACGGCAACAGGACGGACCTGTTCGGCCACCAGGCCGACCAGGCCTTCGTGAATCCCCATGCGCAACTGTCCCACCGATTCGCGCCGCAGACCCACGGTGGCGGCCAGCACCAGGTTCGCGCGGTCGGGCTCCAGCAGGTAAACCGAGCAAACATCGGTGCGAAACCGCTTGGCAATCAGGCCCACGAGATTCATCAGGGTTTCGGCCGGTTTGCCGCCCTCGGCAAGGTTACGGACCTCGTCCAGGCTCAGTACCCGATCGGCGCCGCTTTCATCTGCACTGCCACCCCGCGCTTGCGCAGCTTGACTCACTTCGAAATCGTTCTCCTGCAACTCATTGAGTTTGAGGTCTTCGGGCATTGTACTCACGCCGGTAGTGTAAACGACCCTGAGAATGACCCGGATAGGTTACGACTGTGTGGACGCGAAGAGGTATCAGTTATTTAGATTCACCTAAACTGCGAAGAGATGCAGGCGGAGTCTCTGAAACAATTGTAACGCAAGGGCTACGAGGCGCCGGCGGAGAGCCTGTGACTCTTGGTTTCGGCGATGCCGTACTGCCGGATTTTGTAGAGCAGAGCCTTGTAGCTGATTTTCAGCAGGACCGCTGCCTGTTTACGATTCCAGTTGGTTTCTTCGAGTGCCTTGGCGATGGCCTCGGCTTCCGCTTCGTCTTTGGCGCTGCGGGCAAGCGACTTCAATCCGCCCGAACCGTCGGCATGGTTGGGATCGAAAGGCGCGCCGGCGCCGTCGCTCTTAGGACGAAGCTCCAGGATCGCGGCCTGCTCGTCGGCGAGAACGATATAGCGCTTCACGAAGTTGCTCAGTTCGCGCAGGTTGCCGGGCCAGGGATGATTCAGACATGCCTGCATCAGCGTGGAAGACAACGGGAGCGGCGAACGGGCATAGCGTTCCGACATGGTCGCCATGAAATGCTTGAGCAGAATCGGAATTTCTTCTTTGCGCTCGCGCAACGGCGGCACGCTGAGGGTGAATGCATTCAGCCGGTAATACAAGTCTTCGCGCAGGCGCTTCGAAGCCAGGGCTTCGGGAATATTGATGTTGGTGGCGGCAAGAATCCGCACGTCCACTTTGATGACCGACCGGCTGCCCAGCCGGGAGAACTGCTGGTCCTGCAAAACGTGCAGCAGCTTGGCCTGCAGCAGCGGCGGCATTTCACCGATTTCGTCAAGCAGGATGGTTCCCTTGTTGCAGAGTTCGAACTTGCCCGGCTTGGGATGAGTAGCGCCGGTAAAGGCCCCAGCCTCGTAGCCAAATAATTCGCTCTCCAGCAGGTCGGCGGGTACCGCGGCGCAATTGACTTTCAGGAATGTGCGATGGGCCCGCGGCGAGAGTTTGTGAATCAGCTTGGCCAGGACTTCTTTTCCAGCGCCGCTTTCGCCCAGGAGCAGGACCGGAATATCGACATTCGCGACCAGGGCGGCTTGCGAGCGGATCTTGCGCATGGCCGGGCTGGCGGCAACGAAGAATGTGTCTTCGGTGAGTTGTTCTACTTCGCCGGGATAATTCTGCTGGTTCGTGCCCAGACACTGATCGATGACGGCATCGAGTTCCGATTTTTGAAATGGCTTGGTGATGTAATCATGGGCTCCCAGACGCATGGCCTGCACTACCTTGCGGGTATCGCCCACGCAAGAGAGCATCACGACCTTCACGTTTGGTTGAATCTGCCGCAGTTGCTCCAGGGTTTGCAGGCCGTCGATGCCCGGCATCAGGAGGTCGAGCAGGACCAGGCTGGGATGCAGGCCTTTCTGCACGCGCTCCACCGCTTCTTCCCCAGTGGTGGCGGTTTCCACTTTGTAGTCATCGACTTCGAGCAGAGTCTTGATATACCGCAGCATTCCCGGTTCATCATCGACCAGCAGAATTTTGGCAGTTTCCTTCATTGACTCTCTTTCCCTTTATCGGCTGCGACGGATGGCGCCTTCAGCGGCAGCAGGAACGAAAACTTGGCGCCTGCGCCGGGCTCGCTTTCCACCCAGATTTTTCCGCCCATGGCTTGCACCAGGCGGCGGGCGATGGCGAGACCCAGTCCCATGCCATCCGCCTTCTTTTCGGTCTTCTCCGGAGCCCGGTTGCTGCTGTTCGAGACGCGAAAGAAATCATCGAATATTTCCAGGTGATATTCGGGCGCAATACCCGGGCCGGTGTCGGAGACGCTCACCTTGACGGCGTTGGCGCGGAAATTGGTGTGGCGGCGGCGGTCCATGGTGAGTCCCGCCTTGCTTACGCTGCGCCGTTCCCACATGTAGGGTTCAGCGTGCAACCAGACAGTCCCGCCGGCGGGCGTGTACTTCGAGGCATTCTCCAGCAGGTTGGAGACGATGCGCTGCGCCTTGGCGGAATCGAAAGGAAATTCGGTCAGCTTATCGTTAGGTAGAAAGTAGAGTGCCAGCCCGTGTTCCTGAAACCGGTTGGACCACAGCCGGCAAATTTCTGAGAGACAGGCATTCATGTCGCCGGTTTCGTAGTGCAGCCTCAACTCGCCGGTTTCGAGAACGCTGTAAGTCAGAAAATCGAGAATGAAATTCTCCAGGCGGCTGCCGCTGGAGCGCATGTCGCCGAGAATTTCGCGCTGACGGTCGTTCAATGTGCCGAGTTTCTCACTCTGCAGAAGTTCGACGTATCCATTCAGGATTGCAAGCGGAGTCTTGAGATCGTGCGCGGCCGAAGCCAGCGCGTTGGTGGTGCGCTGAAAGCGGTCTTGCAGCCGGCTGTATTCTTTGCGAAGCTGGGCAATATCGCTCTCAGCAGCGGGTACGGCGAGCTCTGCGGCCTTGCGGACGGGGCTGGCGGCAGTGGCGGCATCCCCTTCGGCGAGCTGCGGCACACACGAATTTTCCGGTGTTGGCGTCATTGCTTGAGTGTCGTCGGAACGACGACGAAGGGGAGGACCACACTACGATGAAGTGAGTGCGATGGGGCAATCGTATGACATACTTTTCACCTGTGTCAACGAAAAAGGCCATCACATTGGAACTGATGGGAAAAAGTTTGCACTTGCGAATCGCACGAGATTGAACGGAGTTGGCCGGTTCTCAGTCGCGTCCGCCAAGCCTGGCTTCCGTGGAACAGCCGATCACTTGCGGGATTCAGGGTGCCAGTACCGGTTTTATCCGGCATTCGTCCGTGGCTGTACCTCTGCATCCGGGAATGGCCATCGAGGTGCGACAGCTTGAATCCGAAACCGATGAACGAGGTCCCCCGATGAAGAAAACGGCGCAACCAACCAAACGTGCCTGGCCGCGACTGCCGCTGGCGATCCCGATTTTTGTGCGCAGCCGCGACCGCAACGGGCAGGACATGCTGGAGTTCGCCACGGCGCTAAACATTTCCGCCGGCGGGGCGCTGGTGGCAGTGCGGCGTTCCCTGCCGCCCGATTCGGATGTCACCCTCGAAGTTCCTATCTCGCCGCCGCAGAGTTCGACCCCTCCGATCGAGACTTCCCAGAAGTTAAAAGCGCGGGTGGTGCGGGTCACGCACGAGGATGGTTACCAGCTGGTGGGGTTCGAGTTCTCGAATCCGCTCATCACCCGGGCGGATGACGAGGCGGGCGCAAAAGGGTAAGTCGCTTCTGCGCTGTGAAAACATTTTCCTACCAAACCACGTCGGAACCGCCCCAGAAGTGGCACTTTCGTGCAATGACCGTAGTTCCTAAAGAAATTGCGCAACTCATTGGATAATGGACGATTAATCCCCTTCACCCAGAGCAGAATTTAAGCCTGCAGGGTTTGGCTCTCCGGGTGCACTGCAGAAGGTTGCACGAAGACGCGAAGGGGTCATGGTGTCCACTATGGTTGCAGCTCCAGTCAATTCTCTGGTCCAGTCGTTAGGCGAAATTCCTCCCGATGCGGTGGTGTTTGGCCGCTCCGAGGCGATGCAGGCTCTGCGGGAACGCCTGAACAAAGTGGCCGCGGCCAATGTGCCGGTGCTGATCCAGGGGGAGAGCGGCACGGGCAAAGACATCATCGCCCGCATGATCCATTCCCTCTCGCCTTGGAAGACCGGGCCATACGTGAAAGTGAACTGCCCGGCAATTCCCGGCACGCTGCTCGAAAGCGAGCTTTTTGGATACGAGAAGGGTGCGTTTACCGGCGCTTACGGTTCGAAACCCGGCCGGGTGGAAATGGCGCACCGGGGTACGCTGTTTCTGGACGAGATTTCGGAACTGGATCCTGGCTCTCCAATCGAAATTGCTGCAGTTGCTGCAGGACGGCCAGTTCTGCCGGATTGGCGCCCAGGAAGACAAGAAGGTGGAAGTGCGAGTGGTATGCGCCACCAACCGGAACCTGGAAACCGAAATTGAAAACGGCACCTTCCGGCAGGACCTGTTCTATCGCATCAACGTGGTGAACCTGCAGTTGCCCTCTCTACGCGAGCGGCGGACTGATATCGAAGGACTGGTCAACTATTTTCTGGAGTACTACAACCACAAGTTCAATTGCCGCGCCAAAATGCTCTCGCCGGAGTTGATGACGACTCTGCAGAAATATCACTGGCCGGGCAACATCCGCGAACTGGAGAATCTGGTCAAGCGCTACGTGATCCTGGGCACCGAAGAAGCCATCAGCAACGACCTGGTCGCGCGGCAGCCGGAGTTCTTCAACCCTGAAATCAACGTGGATGGTCCGATCTCGCTGAAGAAAATCACGCGCCAGGCGACCCACGAACTGGAGCGGAAGATTATCTTGAAAGTCCTGCAGGCGCATCACTGGAACCGCAAGAAAGCTGCGCGAGCGCTGAACATCAGCTATCGCGCGCTGCTCTACAAGATCCGGGAAGCGGGATTGCCTTCCAACCGCTCCGCCCGCCGGCCGGCTGAAGCGGCCGGAGATGGCGCCGCTGCTGCCAACATCACGGCCGCCGATTAACGAACACAAACCACTTCCCCGCAAGAAACGCGATTGCATCGCGACACGATCCTGTCGCCGGCCAAAGTTACTTTAGTCACACTAAGTGATCTTGCCTCCAGCATGAGCAGATCAAGGAAAGTTCCCTGATTCGATGCGCAAGGCCTTTCACAATTCGCACCAGCCGCAGCAGCAGATGTGCAAGAGAGCGTGCAACACGAAGGACTTGGGCAAAGCGGGCTTTGGCACGGCGGATGCACTTATCGATCATGCCTGCGGAATGCGACAGGCGATGACAGCAAGTTGATCGATGAAATCGGCTTTGGTTCTCCCTACTGGAGACCCACTGCAACTCACAAATTCTGGTAGAGGATGGTTATGAAGATGGGCAAAAAGTTACTCTTACTCTCGATTCTGGCGCTGGCTTTGCCTATGGCAGCCTTCGCGGACAGCCAACTGGATTTCAGCAACAGTGGCGGCACACTCAGTGGCAGCAACAGCGGTCTCTCGCTTTCCGGTTCCACCTTGAGCACCAGCGGTTTTGGGGGCGGCTTCAACATGGGAACGATGAGCCTGAGCACGGGCTCACTTACCAGCGGCAACATCACCTGGGGCGCAACCTTTAACGGTGGCGGCAGCTTCAGCATCGCCGGCAGCGGCAGCAACGGAGTTCCTGCCGGAACCCTGTTCAGCGGCACCTTTAGCGGTCCCGTGACCTGGACCATGTCAACCGGCATTGATGGCACGCATACCTACACGCTATCTGGCATTGTGAACGGTAGCGCGATTGGCGGCATTTCCGTGGGCGACGTCAACGTCCAGTTCAGCATTAACACCGGCAAGGGATACTTCAGCGGCTCATCCAGCCGGGTGGGCGGGTCAACTGTAGTGACCCTGGTGACTCCGGTCCCCGAACCTGGCGGCCTGACCCTGATGGGTGCAGGCATGATCGGATTGGCAGGCGCGGTGCGGCGCAAGATCAAGAAACAAGCTTGAAACATGTTGCCGGTACTGTGAGAAGCAGTCCATTGCGAAAGAGTTTTTAGTCGGAAGAATGGGTCTCTTCTGCGACCTGCCGTGAAAGACGGCAGGTCATTTTTTTGTGTCGGAAAACACACCCCGCTTCTAACTCATTAATTAGTATGCGGGTTTCTGGCGTCTACCGCTTGAACTCTCTCTTGGTACATTCCACTACTCTGATTTTGCTTGCAAGCCGACGCGGACCTTACGCATAATGTGGGCCTTCCCCTGACCCCTTATTTGAGGTTTCAGGATGCCCCTTCGTCTTCGAGCACTTAGTGTTCTGTGGATTACTGCGTTTGTAAGTATCTCGTTCTCATCGGCCTATTCTGCCGACTGGCCCCCGATTACCCCGGAAGAACAATCCATGACCAGCCTGCCGCAGCAGCCTGGAGCTCCCGCCGTGATATTGGCACGCGAGGAGAACGACGACGACACCATGCACTCGCAGTATGTTTATGAGCGGCTGAAGATCCTGACCGATGCCGGCCGCGAATACGCCAACGTCGAGATCCCCTACAACCGCGGGGTCATCAAGATATCGGAAGTCAGCGGACGCACCATACATGCCGACGGCACGGTAGTGAATTTCGACGGCAAGCCGTTCGATAAGACCATCATCAAAGGTCACGGCCTGCGCTACAACATCAAGTCGTTCACTCTTCCCGATGTACAGGTCGGCAGCATCATCGAGTACCGCTATTTCCTCCGCTATGACGACAACCTGGCGATTCAGCCGCACTGGCTGGTGCAGGGAGATCTGTTCCGGAAGAATCTGTCCTTCAAGTTCGAGCCCTTCAAGAAAGATCTTATGCTGGAACACGGCCGTATCGGCAATGGCGTGGCCTGGACGGCGTTCGTGCCTAAGGAATTTCAACCCAAGCTGGAGGAAACGCCGCTTTCCTACTGGGTGGAACTGCACGCGACCGACGTTCCCGCGCTCGTCAAAGAGCCCTACATGCTGCCGGAAGACGAATTGAAATACCGGGTGGAGTTCTACTACAAGGTGAACTCCAAGCAGGATCAATACTGGAAAGACGAGGGTAAGTACTGGAATAAAGATGTCGAGGGCTTCATAGGACATGACAAAGGAGTGCGGGAGGCGATGAGCCAGACCGTGACCGATTCGGACACTCCTGAAGTGAAGGTCCGAAAGATTTACGCATTCGTGGAGAAGCTGGAAAATCGAAGCTACATCCCCGTTCGTCCGGAACAGGAAGAAAAAACCATCGGGCTGAAACCCAACGCTGGAGTGGATGACGTTTTGCAGCAGCGCAGCGGATATCCTGACCAGCTAACCCGGCTGTTCGTAGCTATGGTGCGGGCGGCGGGAATTCCGGCGCACCTGATGCGGGTGCCGCGCCGCGACGAAAATTTCTTTCATGCTGAGTTTCTGAGCACGGACCAGTTCGACGCGGAGATTGCCATCGTAGAACTTGGCGGCAAGGAGGTTTTTCTCGACCCCGGCACGAAGTACTGCCCTTACGGCCTGCTTGACTGGCGGCATAGCAACATGGGCGGGCTACGGCAGAGCGCAACCAAAGGGACGGAGATTGGACAGAGTCCGCTTTCCACCTACAACCAGGCGATGATCCAGCGGGTGGCACACCTCACACTGGGAGAAGATGGCAAGGCCGAGGGCACCGTGATTGCGGCATTTTTCGGACTTGAGGCGATGAACCGTCGCCGCGAGGGTGGTCGGACCGACGCCGAGGGGCGCAAGCGGATGCTTGAAGATGAAGTAAGAAGCTGGCTTCCGGGGGGCAGTGAAGTGACGCTCAGTAAGGACCCGGTATGGGACGAAGCTCAGATACCGCTGGTCGGGGAATTCAAGATCAGCTGTCCTCTGGCCATGAGCGCCGGCAAGCGATGGCTGGTGCAGGCGCATATCTTCCAGATCAATGACAAGCCCCGTTTTGCTTCCGCCAAACGGGCGAACGTCATCTACTTCGACTATCCCTCGCGTGAAAGCGATGAAGTGCATATCACCCTGCCCTCCAATGTTGAACTGGAGAGCGTGCCGCCCAAAGACGAAACTAAGCTCGACTTCGCCTATTACCATCAGGAAGAAAAGATGGAGTCGGCAAATAGCATTTTGGCAACCCGCGATCTGGTGATGAACGGGCTGGCCTTTCCGGTCAGTGTTTATCCGGAATTAAAGAGTTTCTACGACAAAGTGAAGGCCGGCGATGACCAGCAGGTGCTTCTGAAGGGCACAACCCATGTGGCCGCGAATTAAGGCTCTTGCCGGGATACTTGCAGTCGCGACTTCGACGGTCATACCCAGCTTCGCGGTCAACGTTCCGGAATGGGTGAAGCAGGCCTCTGCGCAGAAGTTCGGCACCTATGCTCCCGACACCAATGCGGTGGTATTGCTGGACGACACGGATTTCCATGTCACCGGGCCGGGCGAATACGAAAATCACTATCGCCGGGTGGTGAAAATTCTTCGGCCTGAGGGCCGGGATGAAGGTGCTTTCGCCGTCTATCTTCAACCCCAGGACAAGCTGCTTTCCATCCATTGCTGGAGCATTGACAGCGCAGGACGCGAATACGAAGTAAAGGAAAAGGACTTTCTTGAGGGCGGAAGCTTCGGCTCGTACGCACTCTACAGTGATGACCGCATGCGGATGACGAAAGCACCGTCATCCGATCCCGGGTCGGTGGTGGCGTTTGAATACGAGGTGCGGCGGCATGAATGGCTGAACCAGATTAACTGGACTTTGCAGGAGCCAAATCCGGTACACGAAGTCCGCATGGAGGTGTCGCTGCCTTCGGGATGGGAGCACAAGACAGCCTGGGCGGCCGTCACACCGATTCAGGAAACGTCCATCGGCAGCAATAGCTGGCAATGGACGGCACATGACCTTCCTGCAATCGATGATGAACCCATGATGCCGGCCCCGCGATCGCTGGCCGCGCGCATGAAGCTCACGTATTTTCCTGCAAGTGAGGCGGGGCCTAATTCTTCAACCTGGGACGGGCTGGCACGATGGTATGCAGGATTGACGGCCAACCGAAGAACCGCGACTCCAGAAATTTCCGCTAAAGTGCAGGAACTGATCGCAGGCAAGACCGGTTTTGACGATAAGATCCGGGTCTTGACCACGTTTCTGCAGTCGGACATCCGTTACGTGGCGATTGAAATTGGACTGGGCGGCCACCAGCCTCATCCGGCGGCGGATATTTTCCGTGCACGCTACGGCGATTGCAAAGACAAGGCCATCCTGCTCGGCACCATGCTGGACCAGGCGGGAATCGCTTCGGATTATCTCTTGATCAATACCGACCGCGGGATCGTGGAACCGTCCCTGCCCGCCGCGGCCTTCAACCATGCCATTCTCGCAATCGCCATCCCCCCTGAGGTGAACGCCGATCATTACCGGAGCGTGATGACGGCAAAAAGCGGCAAGAACTACATTATTTTCGATCCGACCGATGAATACACCTCGGTGGGGGAATTACGGCCGGAGTTGCAGGATTCCTACGCGTTGCTGGTAACCAGCAATGGCGGAGAACTGATCCACACACCGATTCTGCCTCCGGACGCGAACACGCTTTCGCGCGACGGACATTTTGTTCTGAGTGCGGACGGTGAACTCAGCGGAGAGGTCATCGAGACCCGCAGCGGCAACTATGCCAGCGAGGAACGGGCGCGGCTCCACGAGGCCAATGAGCAGCAGCGTTCGCAACATATCGAGCGCAGGCTGAACAGCTGGCTGAAGGGGTTCACGCTGCAGAGCAGCAACATTGAATTCCTGGATCAGCGGCAGAAGAACCTGGTGCTGACCTATAAGTTCGCCAGCCCGCAGTATGCGCAGGTTCGCGGTCCGCTGATGCTGGTTCGCCCACGCGTGCTGGGCGAGAAAAGCTTCGAGATCCCGACCCGCAAGCCCCGGCAGTATCCCATCGAAATGGACGGAGTATCGCGGCAGACCGACACTTACGAAATCCAGATTCCACCAGACTACAAAGTGGATGACGTACCCGAGGCAGTCAAGGTTGACATGGGCTTCGCCACCTACCAGAGCAAGTTCGAGGTCGAGGGATCGACCCTGCGCTACTGGCGGGAATACGTGGTGCGCAACCTGCGCGTGCCTGCCGATAAGCTCCCGGAGTTGCGCCGATTCGAAGGTATGGTGGGTGCGGATGAGATGTCGGCTGTGGTACTCAAGCGAGCGCAATGAGCGTTCGTGAGTTCATACGTTTATTTCCTCTTCCTGCCTGAGAGTGGCGCTCTGATCATTCCGCCATTTTCGGCATCGTCTTAAGGCCAGGGCGATTCCTGTCCACACCAAGATCATGGCTGCCGCCGATGCTGCGGCAGCAATAGTTTGCCCGAACACACCTCCTGCCTCGCCAGTGTGCACGAACCGGCTCCAGCCACGTAGGCGCCGGCCAAGGTTGTAGCTGGAGAACGGCTCCCAGCGTATAACTGCGCCGGTTGCCGGATTCAGAGTGAGTTGTGCCCGTTGATCAGGACGTCCTCCATTGCCCTGCGAGATCGTAAAGGTAAGAGGCTCTCCAGAGAATGCGGGAAGGCGAAGGGTGATGATCTCCCAACCGGGAAGACGCTGTTCGGCTTTCCGAAACAACTCATCGAGAGTTACTGCGGGCGTGGAATCTTGGGCCATCGGGTCCGAATGGCTTGTCGCGGTGTCTTGTGGCGG
This sequence comes from Terriglobia bacterium, assembly GCA_963798155.1. Classification (GTDB taxonomy): domain Bacteria; phylum Acidobacteriota; class Terriglobia; order Terriglobales; family Acidobacteriaceae; genus CAWCSH01. The sequence continues at coordinate 307,713 of CAWCSH010000005.1, read as the reverse complement.
AACCGGACGGCGATCTTGCGCATTCCGATTCTGGATGCGGCCGCTTTCCTCACGCGGCCCGCGAGTGCGTTTAGCTATTTCACTGCGCGGCGCTGGCGGCTCATTTCCAGTGAGGCGGTAGAGCCAATTGTTGGCCCAGGGATATGACATCACTACCCCGGTGAGCACTATGAAGAAAAGCGGCACCGCAGACCAGACACCCAGCACATTGTGCCAGTTCCAGTCACGGGCACGCCCTGCGAGGCCGGGGCGGAAGAGAACGACCTTTTTCAGGTTGCGCCAACTCCAGTCTTTCGGCCACCAAAGAAATGGACCGGAGGCGACCAGCACCAGGAACGCTAGATTGCAGGCTCCGGTGACGGCGCGGCCAGCGGCGCGATGCTCCCCCTGTGCGCCCAGCCAGCGGTGCCAGTTTTTCCGCGTCGCTGAAAAATCTCTTTAGGCGCGGCGAGCTCTCACCCAGGATCGCGCCGCTGTAAGAATCGACGAAAACCACGCGCTCGCGTCCGAAGCTCAATGCAACCGGAGCGGCTTTAGCGGGGCGAATTGCGATGGCCGAAGGAGAGTCTCCTTGGGCATTTCGGAGCTTAGACAGGAGTGTTTCCATCGGCAGCGGCTGCCGGCCCTGCTGTGGCGAGGAGCGGTATCCACGTTCGCTCCAGTCCGTAATTTGCCGCTGGTAGGCGAGGAGGACGCCGGTCAACGACATGACCAGAATTACCATGCCGGCAACGCATCCGGCAGAAAGATGGATCCAGAAGAGGAGGGGCCGCAGTTTCATGGAAGTCCGGCGGGTTATACCTCCGCCCAGCGGCGGAGCAGGTTGTGATAAATCCCGGTGAGTTGTACAGCAGTGGCATCTCCGGCGCTGGAGCGGTTGAGGCCCTGAATCGCCATATCGAGATCGAAGAGCAGGGTGCGCTCGGCGTCGTCGCGCACCATGCTTTGTATCCAGAAAAATGAAGCGAATCGCGCGCCGCGGGTGACAGGTCGAACGTGGTGCAGGCTGGTAGCGGGATAGAGCACTAAATGTCCCGGCGGCAGCCGGACCGAGTGAACGCCGTAAGTATCTTCGACCACCAGGTCTCCCCCGTCGTAGTCCTCGGGATTCGAGAAAAATAGAGTGGCGGAAAGGTCGGTCCGAATTCGGTGACTGGTGCCGGTCACCTGGCGAATGGCGTTATCCACGTGCGTGCCGAAGGACTGGCCTCCGGTATAGCGGTTGAACAGCGGCGGAAATACTTTTGCTGGGAGCGCTGCCGAGATGAACAAAGGGTTGTTACTCAGCGCCTGAAGTATCATCTCGCCAAGCTGGCGCGCGGCTGCTGAATCTTCCGGAAGCTGCCCGTTGTTTTTGACGCGGGCGGACTGATGTCCGGCCGTGACGCGGCCATCCGCCCATTCGGCTGCCTCCAGCAACTCGCGGGCGTGCGTCACTTGCTCGGCAGTCAGCACTTCCGGAATCGGCAATAACACAGGGTTCTCGCTTCCCTCGAAGATTTCCAGAAACAAGTCAGAACTTGAAGTTCAATCCAATCAGTGCTGAACGTCCCGGCCCCGGCACGATGTGCCCGGGGTGGATCTGATCGTAGTAATAATTGTCGGCAAGGTTGTAAACGTTGCCCTGAAGTTCGAGGTGCTCCGACAGCGGATACTTCGCCATGGCATTGAATACCCAGTACCCAGGCACCTGCTTCACCAATCCCGTGACAGGATCGGTGGGCACGGTCGAGCTGGCTGTCCGGCTGTCTACGAATTGGCCGCCGCCGCCGAGTTCGAGATGCCAGGGCATCGCGTAGGTGCTCCAGACGCTGAAGGCGTTGGCGGGAACGTTGGCGAGCCGCGCTCCGACTGCATCGGGATAATAGTTTGACTTGATCACCCGTGAGTTCATGTAGGCGTAGCTGGAGTACAGCTGCCAGCGGCTGGTGACGTGGCCATTCACCTCCACTTCCATTCCGTTGACCCGCTGCCGCCCTGCCAGCACATTGAGAGTCGGATCCGAGAGATCGGGTTCCCGCGCGTTCAGCTTGGTGGTGCGGAAGGCGGCCGCCCGCAGCGACAGCTTACGTGAATAGAAATCCCACTTGGTGCCGGCCTCGTAGTTCCGGTTCTCTTCCGGCGCCGCGTCGGCATTCGCCGCACTGAGGGAGAGCGATTCCGCTGAAGGGTTGAACGAGTTGCCGTAGTCGAAATAGATGCTGCCGTTTTGTTTCGGCTTGTACACCACAGCGCCGCGCCAGCTGGTCATGACATCCACCCGGTTGAACTGGGCCGCAGGGGTGGGGAAGGACTGGTCGTAGTTGGCATCGAAGCGGTCCACGCGCACTCCACCGGTGAGTTCCCAGTGTTGCCCCAAACGGAGCGTATCGATCGCGTACGTACCGATGCTGATGGCATCGGCGCTGGTGATCGAGCGTACCGCAGCATCGCCAGCAAAAGGCTGGGCTTCGTCGGGATCGATCAGGCTGGTTCCGGGGACATTGGAGAAAGTGAAGCGTGTCGGGGCTGAGGTTTCGCGTCCTGCCTCTACACCGGCCACGAACGCATGACCGATGGCGCCGGTGCGGAAGTTGAAAGTGATGTCGGTTTGATCCTGAAGGAAGGTTTCAAGGCTGTTGACCGCGATCTGATTACGATCGACGTCGATGTCCGCAAGAGGGGTATCGGCGTCAACGGTGCCGCTGACGCGGGCTTCGGTGATGCGGGCATCGCGCACATAGTGCGCATAGCGCATCTGGCTGCGGATATGCACGGATGAGCCGAAATCGTGTTCGAGCAGAGCCGTACCCATATTCACGTGCGTTTTCAGATAATTGCCGTGTTCAAAGCCGTAGTAGCTGTCGCGGGAGACAGGCGCGGGGGCATTGAAGAGCCAGGGAATGCCGTAGTCGGGAGTGTCGTCCGCGGACTGGTGAAAGTAGCTGAGAGTGAAGCGAGTGGAGGCTCCCAGCCCGAAGGCGAGCGACGGAGCAATCCCGGCGCGGCGGCTCTCGGCGATATCACGGCCGGCGACTCCGGAGTCCTGGCCCATCACATTGAGCCGGAAGGCGGCAGACCGGCCCAATGGCTGGTTGAAGTCGGCAGTCACCCGGCGAGTGAGATCAGTGCCCAGATCGACGCCGCCGGCAAGAAACGGATGGTCTTTGGGACTCTTCGTCTCCTGGTTAATTACCCCTCCAGTTGATCCGCGGCCGAACGTGACCGACGATGGCCCCTTCAGAACATCGACTTCCTCGAGATCGAACGGATCGCGATAGTAGCTCCCGAAATCGCGCATGCCGTCCAGAAAAATGTCGTTGCGCGCACTGAAACCGCGGATGGTTAGATTGTCGCCCTGCGATCCTCCTTCTCCAGCGGCGAGGCTGATTCCGGCAACATTGCGCAGGACATCGCGCAAAGTAGTCACGCCCTGATCTTCCATCACGTGCTTCGGCACTACGCTGATCGATTGTGGGGTATCTACGATGGGCTCGGTGTATTTCGACAAAGCTCCCGGCAGCACGCTGGTGGTCACTTCCACGGTAGTGGCCGGGCCTTGCACCTGCAGGACGACAACCGAGACCGATGAGAAGCGGTACCGCACTCCAGTTCCGGCCAGTAGTTTCTGCAGCGCCTCTTCCACCGTGTACAGTCCGGCGACTCCGGGAGAAGAAATGGCGCCCAGCGAATCCTGAGGAACCAGAACGGTGACACCTGCTGCACTCTGGAAAGCTGCTAGCACTGCATGCAGAGGACCGGGAGGAATATCGAAACGGCAAACGGTCAATCCCTGCGTCTGGTTGGGAGAGGCTTTGGCCGCCGGTGTATTGCGGGCCTGTTGTGCATGGGCCTGGGAAACAGCCTTACCGCCAAAACTGGTGTACGCGGCTAGAGTGCCGAGGGCCATCCAATACCGGGGACCGCGTTGCCGGGGGAGCTTCTTCTTGATTTTGATGCGTCGTGCCATGGTCCGCCCTTACCCTGCCGCAATCGATCCCCCAATGACCCGATGGTCTACTCGCGTGGGAAAGATTGTAGCAATTATGAAATTGAATTTCAATTTCAAGTTCAAAGATACGCATGGATGGCGGAACTTGCTATCTCAGAACAGCGGTAACTCACGGGCGGAAGTTGAGTGGTGAAGAAATAGGGTTGAGCGGCAAAACCGGCGCGAATTCTTGCGCCGGCACGCAACTCCAGCGCGGACCCGGGTCCCGAAACCCGCCGACCACTGGGTGAATTCCAGCCGGGCCGCAAACGGACTTAGATAGCTACTGGACGACGAGTTGTACGGTGGTGGTACGGGTTGCGCTGCCGGAAGTGGCAGTAATCGTAACGTTGTAGGTGCCGGCCGGAGTTCCGGTAGTGGTTGTCGTGCCGGTGCCGCTCGAGCCGCAGGAAGACTGCAGCAGCACGAACATAAAGAGACCTCCAAGCAGCAAACCAGCAAAGAATTTCCGTTTGCGCGTGATCGTCCCTCCCAAACCAATTCCCAGGAAGGCCAGACCGGAAACAGGCAAGAACAGCGCGTAGAAGGAACCCGGATGTTTGCGCAGTTCTGTGGTGGTGGTGACGCGAGCTGTAGTGTTAATCACCAATTGGCGACTCTGCGGCCCGCTGCTCAGGTTCGGAATTGGATTGTTGGTAAAGGTGCAGGTGGCGCCGGTGGGCAGGCCAGCGCTGCACGACAGCGAAATGCTGTTGGGAATGGTTCCGGTGGGGGTCGCGGTGGCAGTGAATGTGGCGGGCACTCCCGCGGCTACCGTAGCGCTGGCAGGCGAGACCGCCAGGCCGAAGTCATTGATGGTCACACTGGCATTCGCCGAGGTGGAGAAGTTGGAACCGGTCACGGTCACAGTTCCGCTGTTGCCAAGCGATCCGGAATTGGTCGGAGTCAACTTCACTGTGATGGTTGCCACGGCGGACGAGGCCAGGGTGGGCACAGAACACGTAAGGGTCGAGGGGCTGCCGCTGGGAGTGCCGCAGCTTCCGGGACTGGCCGTCGCCGAGATGAAGCTGACGCCGTTCGAAGGCAGAACATCGGTAAAGGTAATGCCGGTCGTGAGGTCGCCATTGTTGGTGATGGTGTAGGTGAATGTCACCTGGTTCCCTATTCCGACCGGGCTGGCGGAAACGGCGGCGGTCATGGCCAGATTCACGCTGGAGCCAAGCTTGGTAACGAAGGCGTCGCTCGGTCCTTTCAGTGTGCCCTGGAAGGCGCCCGATACCGGGAAGTTGGCGGAAGCGGTTTCGCCGGCTACGAAAGTCGCTCCCTTCGAGTCACTGACGATCCCCGTGCCCCGGTCGTTCCCGGCCCCACCCAGGTAAGTGGCATAGTGTCCGGGCGCTGTGGCCGAACTGGTGGCCGTATCGAAGCGGGCGACAAAAGCGTCGGTGCCACCCGACAACGTGGAAAATATTGGATTCTGGTTGTGAAGATCGCCCGAGTTGGTGGATCCAGTGATCAGCGCGCCCTGCGTGGAATCAGCGGCTACGGCGAGGCCGATGTCGGTTCCGCTTCCACCCAGGTAAGAGAAGTAGTTGAGCGTCACCGTGCCCGTAGTCGAGGTGGTGGAGGGCGTGAAGGCCCCGAGTTTCGCGAGGAAGGCATCAGTTCCACCCGCATTAGCATTCTGGAACGGGATGGTGGCGGGCAGAGTCACATCCGTCGAAGTCGTCGAGCCGGTGATGTAAGCATTTCCGCCGGAGTCCACGGCAATGCCGTTGCCGATTTCCGCCCCGCTGCCGCCAATATAGGTGGAGTACACCAGTTGGCCGCTGCCCGTCTTGGTCAGGTCAAACTTGGCGGCGAAGGCGTCGCTGCTGCCGTTCAAGGTGGACTGGAAAGCGTTCACGATAGGAAAGTCGGTGCTGGCGTTGGAGCCGGTATAGGCAAAGCTGGTGCCACCGGTGATGTAAACATTGCTGTTCGAGTCCACGGCGATACCGCCGCCGAGCGTGCTACCGCCTGAGGGGTTGCCGCCACCGAAATAGGTGGAGTACACGCGGCTGTTGTCACCCGAGGTCGCGGTGTCGAGCTTGGCCATGAAGAACTGATTGGTGGCACGCGAAGTGGTCTGGAACGCGTTGGTGGTGACCGGGAAGTCGGTAGAGGTCGTGGTGCCGGTTACATAGGCTTTGCCGCGGATATCGAGGGCGACTCCGGTGGCGGTGTCGGTGCCGCTGCCGGAAAGATAAGTCGAGTACACGATGTTCCCGGCGTTGTCGAGCTTGGTGACGAAGACGTGATTGCTGGCCGAGTTCGGGGTGCTCTGATAGGCGTTGGCAGTGGGGAAATCACTGGAATTTGTGGTGCCCGCCACGGTCACGTTGAAACCGGCGTCTACGGCGATGCCGGCGCTGCTATCGGTTGCCGATCCCCCAAGGTAAGTCGCATATTCGAGCGATGTTCCGTTGGTGGTCAACTTGGCGATGAACACGTCTGAGGGCCCGCTGGCGGCTCCAATCACTCCCGGCTGGGGCGGAAAATCGTTGGAGGTGGTCGTCCCGGCAATGTAGGCGTTGGAACCGGAATCCACGGCGATGCTGGGGAATGTCTCGCCATTATTTCCGCCGAGGAAGGTCGAATAGGTGAGCACCGGGTCGATGGTCAGCACGCGGCTGCGATCATAGGCGCCCAATGCGAAGCCGACTTCATTGCCCCCGCGGAGCACGAAATGGCCGGCGACGGTTTTCTGCTCTCCGCCAATAGTTTGATAGACATGCGGAGACTGGAACTTTATATTCCCCCCAGCCACCGCGAGAACTAGATTGCCGCCAGAATCCAGCGAGATCTTATCCGTTCCTGAAAAGCGGAGCGCCACCTGATGCGGATCAGCGCCCGGAGCCACTTCAAAGTCGTACTCCAACTGACCCTGATTGCCGTAATAAACCAGGTCCACGCCGGGGTAAACCGCACGATAACGGACTTGCGCGAACTGGGGAATGTTGTGGTGCCACTTTGCCGGATCGTTGCCGATGAAGTAATTGCTTTTGCCGGGAAGCTGACCAGCTCCAGAAGACCTGATCTGACGTCGCGCCAGCCACTTGCATATGAACGTACGCAGTTGCCGGATGCAGCTGCCGAGACGAAGCCGGCTGCACGGCAAGAACGGCTCCATTCCCGGTGAGGAAGAGGCTGTATCCGCGGCCATGGGCCAGAAATTTCACCTGGGAATCAGCCTGCCCCCGGTTCGGTTCAAAGCTCAAAGGAAGCTGCCCATAAGCGGCATCGAGGACTGCCGGCCCAGGCATCGAATGAAACACGGGCGAGATCAGATTCCCCGCCGAAGCAGGCTGTAGCTGCGAAGTGGGAGCGAACTCCAACACGGCGACGCCCGCTAATAGCAGCAGTGCGGCCGCGAACAAGCTCCGCTCCGCAGACGGCTTGCCCCCAACTGACGGCGATTCAATCTCACGAGTTCCTCCGAATTCCTGGGTTCATGGAGAGGAAAGAAGAATGGCGCACTCACAATCCGGCTCGCGCGCCGGGCGAAGCGCTATGCGTCTCTGGTATCTGAAATGGCAAAAATAAATAACTACTTAAACATCTGATGGATAGGCTGTCAAGCCGCGCGCCACGATTCGGCCCTGCATGGGTCAGATGCAACTCGGGATGGGCCGAGATGCCGGATCGCACTGGAAAAGTGAAAGCCACGAAGCGGTTGCGAGGGTTCGGGGGTTAACCGATTCAATTCCCCCGGGACTGTTTCAACTACTAGTCTTAGGAAAAAATCAGTAAATTGCCCTAAGAAGTGTGCATAGCTTTCTGTGAACCCCTGTCTGCTGAAAGGCAGGCGGCTGCGCCATCGAGTCAGGCTGAAATGCTCTTGGGAAAAGAAAGTACTATGCTGGAACCTTCGCCGGAGCGGCGCATGATGCGTCGCTTCGATATGCGTCTGCCCGCCACGATCAAGACGGAACACTCCGGTATCGACGAAGTTTTTACCGAAACCCAGAATGTGAGCGCCCGGGGAGTGTTTTTCTACCTCGAGCGGCAGGTCGCCGAGGGTGAACACCTTGAGGTGACCCTGACCTTCCCGCCGCACGTCACCCTGACCAACCCGGTTCGCGTCCGTTTCACGGCGCGCGTGGTGCGAATTGAAACTCGCCTCCCCTCCTCACGGCTGGGTGTGGCCGCCTTCATTGAGGAGTATGAGTTCCTGCGCTCTTCCCCTACCGCCGACTACATCAGCGGGGTACGCAAAGACTGGGAAGACAATAACTGACCTCGCGGATTGCCAATATTTAAGGGGATTTAATCAAAGGCTGAGCGACAGTGATTGCAATCACTGTCAAATTCCCTCCCCTACCGTTTACAATAGTTAGCCGTCCCGCCTTTCGTCTTTGACTGGCGCGAACGCGCCTGCAATACCATCCTGCACTCATTTGGAGGAACTTATGAAGCTCACCCCTGGGAAGCTGGCCGGACTTAAAAGAGTTTCGAATGACCGTGGCGTCATCGCCGCCGCCGCTATGGATCAGCGCGGTTCACTGCAGAAATCGCTGGCCAAGGAAAAAGGCGGAGAAGTCAACGACGCCATGATGGAAGAGTTCAAGTCGCTGGTGACCGAAGTCCTGACCCCGCATGCCAGCGCGATCCTGCTCGACCCGGAATGGGGGCTGCCCGCCTCCAAGCGGCGCGCCAAGAACGCCGGACTGCTTCTGGCTTATGAGAAGACCGGCTACGACAAGACCGGCCCGGGACGCCTGCCCGACCTGCTCGACCTCTGGTCCGCGCGCCGACTCAAGGAAGCTGGAGCGGATTGCGTGAAGATTCTGCTGTACTACACTCCGGATGATCCCAAGAAGGTGAACGACATCAAGCACGCCTGGGTGGAGCGCATCGGTGATGAGTGCCGGGCGAACGATATCCCATACTTCCTCGAGTTCGTCGGCTACGAAGAGGGCGCAGATGAAAAGGCGCTGGAATATGCCAAGAAAAAGCCCCGCATCGTGATGGAAAGTATGAAGGAATTCAGCAAGGAGCGCTACGGCGTCGATGTGCTGAAGGTGGAAGTTCCCATCAACATGAAATTCGTGGAAGGCGCGAAGGCCTTTGGCGGACAGAAAGCCTACAGCAAGCAAGAAGCCATGAAGCTCTTCCGCGATGCCGCGGCGGTGGCCAGCAAGCCATTTATTTACCTGTCGGCCGGCGTGAGCAATTCCGAGTTTACCGAAGCGCTCGAACTGGCGGCGGAATCGGGAGTGAAGTTCAATGGCGTGCTGTGCGGCCGGGCAACCTGGAAGGAAGGCATTCCGGTGTATGCCAAGCAGGGCGCGGACGCTTTCCGTAAGTGGCTGCAGAGCGAAGGCGTGAAGAACATCAACAATGTGAATGAGCGGCTGAAAGCGGCGAGCTCGTGGCATCCGATCTATGACGCGGAGCCCGCGATGGCTGGGGTCTAGAGTTAGAATTGCGCTTGGGGCACGGGCCTCCGTGCCCTTTTTCATTTTCCGGGAGGATTTATGACCATTTCCGTTCCGGGCCTGTTGTCCCTGCTGTTCCTGACCGCCTCTTTGAATCTCCCAAAGTTTGTAGTTCCCCAATTCGGGGACCTAAAGATCCAGACCCGCAGGACCGACGAGTTCGGGACCGCGTTGGAAACCCTGTATTTAAAGGGCGCGCGCCAGCGGCGGGAATATTCGAAGGACCATCCGATCCGCTACCGCTACATTTCGATCGCTCAGTGCGACCGAAAGATGGCAATCAACCTCAATCCGGAACAGAAACTCTATGCCGAAAATCCGATTGTGGATTGGACAGAACGGCTGAAACGGGCACAGGAAAAGGGCCAGGCTCAGACGCTTCCGGCCGCCGCCGGACCGCAAGTGACCATCACCATGGACTCGGTCGATACCGGTGAGCGCAAGCAGTTTGGAAGCTATGCGGCGCGGCACGTGAAGACGACGATCACGACCGATGCGCCGCCCGAAGCGGCCATGCATTCGAGCGTGGAGGCACGAGACGGCTGGTATATCGAACTGAATGGCTTGAGCTGCCAGGAATCCGGGAACGCAGCGTGGGCGGCGTTTACGTCATTTTCGGTTCTACAGGGAAAGAACCAGAAGAGAGACCGTATTCAGTTCAAGCGGCTGGGGACTGCGCCCACCGGGTTTCCAGTGATGGAGACCACTCGCAAGACCGAGGCAGGTAAGACAACTGTTTCCACGATCGAACTGCTGGAATTTTCCGAGGCGCCTCTGGATATAGCGCTGTTCGAACGGCCGGGTGACTATGCTGAAGCCAGACACACTCCACATGGCGGCTACGATATGACGCAGCCCGACACCTTGAGCAACCGGCTGCATGTGTATTGGGCGGAACTGACGGACTCGGTGCGGAATCTGTTGTAGGGTTTCACCCAATATTCGGAGGGGCGACTCGACAGGAAATGGCCGCCGATCTGCAGATCAAAATCTTAGCCTTTACGTAGAGTACTGCGTTGCCCGATCCAACTGTCTGCAGAGACTACCGTCCCTACCATGATCAGCACTAACGGCCAGGACGATGTCAGCATGTGCTGAAGTAGATCGTCGAGTATTCTCTGCTGGCTGAAAGTATCTGCCTGCAACACCCGTGTGATCGCCAAGAGTATCGACAGCATTCGCGGCGCTTGAGAACTGTTGGCGGTGAGAACCTGGTTCGCCCACGCCAGCATCGCGGTGAGGTTTCCGTACAGAAAAAACATTCCAAGAACCACCAGAGTTGTGCCGGCGACTGATCTCACATTTCTCAGGATTGCCTGGCTATTCATCGCCGCCTCCTCACGCTTTCCGTTTTCTGTCTGTTAATCGAACGGGAAACGGCGAGATCGACAGGCTTCTAAGAATTTTCGGAGGCGTTCAGAATCTAGCTCAGCAAATCAGATTGGTCCCTGGGAGCGGCGCAGGCGCACTGCCGCGACCAGAAAGGCGGCGGCTACCAGAAGCCCCATCCATAGACCCGGCGTCAACAGGAAGCGTATCGGGCTGATATGGGCCATGGGACTTGTAGGAAAGACATTGGGACCGGTCCAGGCGGCGGTTGACGCGCCGCCAATCAGGTGAGAGCCCACCATTCGGGCGAAGTGCGAAGTATGAAAAGCGATCTGCTCGACTCCGGCAAGCACGATGACGGGTAGTACCGCCCACAGAAACGCCGCCCGGCGAGCCCAGCCCGAAACCAGCAGCAGCCAGCAGTAAACGGGCGCGGGCCAGAGCGCATGGGCGGTCAAGAGATGATAGAGCAGCAGCAGCCACATCTCTATGGGGGCCAGGTTTGCCCACAGGGTGCCGACATTCTGACCGCTGGCCGACACTGCCGCGCTAGCCACCAGCAGCATAATCCACTGCATCACCACGGTGACCGCAAAGATCAGTAGCGGGACGACCAGAAGAGGGATGCTGGCCTTTGACAACACTGTCGTGAGATCGGAAACCGGCAGCGACTTCCAGAACAGGATGCTGCGGTCGCGGCGCTCGCCATGCAAGGCGTCAAGGCAATAGAAGACACTCACCAGGATGCCGGTAAGCATGAGTAGCGACGCCGCCAGATTGAACGGGGCTGCGGGTTTTGCAGCGTCGAGGCGTAGAGGTCTCTCCCAAATACCCAGCATGACGCTGATAGAGAATGCGACCAGCGCGGCGCCCGCGGCCGCGAATGGCGCGATATAGATAAATCGGTTCTCCCACAGTTCGCGCCGCACCGACCAGCAAAAGGGCCGGGGCGTGGAAATTGCGGCGGGCATTCCTGCTCGCACCTCGGACGATTCAGAGGACCCGGACATTGCGTCGGCTTGCGTGGTCATGAAACTGCTCCTTCCCGGGCGACTGCTGTCGGGTTTAGCCTCGCATCCTCAACCCTCGCCCGCCCGCTTTGGTTGCTCATTACGGCCACGAAGAAGTCGGCAACGCTGGGCCGGCGCACATCGCCCAGTCCCGCCAGTTGCTGCCGATCGACGTTGTGGAATAGCAGAACGCTGCGGCCTAACAGCTGCCGCTCGTGAACCGGCTTCAAAGCCCGCGCCGCGGCAAGGTTTTCGGGATTCACCATCAATTCCAGGTAGTGCGACTCGAAGTCTTCCATGCTGCAGCTAAAGACGATGCGTCCCCGATCGATGAACATCAAATCAGTGAGAAGGTCCTGGACCTCGTCCACCTGATGGGTGGTTACAACGATCGTGCGGCTGCGATCGAAGTAGTCATTCAACAGCGAGTCGTAGAACTGCTTGCGATACAGGATGTCGAGGCCAAGCGTGGGTTCGTCCAGCACCAGCAATTTGGCGTCGATAGCCATGATGAGAGCAAGGTGGAGTTGTGTGACCATGCCTTTCGACAACTCCCGGACTTTACTGCCGCGCCGGATCGTGGTCTTTGCCAGAAATCCTTCAGCCTTGGCGCGATCGAACCGAGGGTGTACTCCGGCGACGAATTCGAGCGCCTGCGAAACCCGCATCCAGCGCGGCAAAACCGCGACATCGGCGATGAAGCAAACGTCGCGCATGAGTTGGTCGCGATCAGTCCAGGGATCGTGCCCAAGCACCTTCAGTTCGCCTTCATAGGGAACGAGTCCGAGAATTGCGTTGAGCGCCGTGGTTTTGCCGGCGCCGTTCGGGCCGATCAGCCCCAGGATGCGGCCTTCATCGACCTGCAAATCGATTCCGTCGAGCGCGGTGGTGGTGCGGAAAGTTTTACGGAGGCCGCGGGCTTCGATGACTGCCATAGGTTCAGCCCTCCTCTTCTTTTTCTTTGACTTCTCTAGTCGATGATTTGGAGCGGCTACTTGCGCCGCTGCCGCTGTTCAGCAGTTCTTCCGGAGTCAGGCCGAGACGAAAAATGGTTTCGCGAATTCGCGGCCATTCCTCGCTGACGAATTTCTGGCGCTCGGCCCGCAGCAGGAGATTGCGCGCCCCGGTCTTGATAAACATGCCCAGTCCTCGCCGCTTCTCCACCAGTTCTTCATCCACGAGTTGCTGGTAGCTCTTGAGTACGGTGAGCGGATTTACCCGGTATTCCGCCGCGACGTTGCGCACCGAAGGCAGTGGATCGCCTTCCTTGAGTACGCCGTCGAGAATCATCGCCACCACGCGGTCGCGAAGCTGGCGATAAATCGGCTGCCCGTCATTCCACTCACGATCCATCAGGTTTTCTCGATAGTCTGGCTACCATTTGACTTCCTACTACATTGAAAGAGAACGTTCGCCGGGTTTGCTCGGCTCTCCGACTACGCAGCGGAGCCCAGCACCCGGCGAACCGACGCAATTCTCAATTCTTCCTCTCCAACTCGAAATGCGCGTGGATAGGCTTGTCCCCTGGCATCATATAGGTCCAGTCTTCGATGTGGTGATTGGCGTCAATCAGGGTGAACACCGCGTGCTCCATGTGTCCGTGCTGGTTTCCCCCGGAGAGATCGTGAAACTCAAATTCGATTGACCTTCCGTCGGGGGAAGCCTTGGCAATCATGTGGGGACGGTTTCCCGCATCGCAATAGTGCACTAGGTTGAGCTGGTCGCCATCCACATAAAACATGGTGACGGGATGATCATACTTTTTGGCGTCAAGCGGAGTTCCGGCGGTTTGCATTTCGTGCACCAGAGCATTGCCGCGGGAAGTGACTCGCAAAGAAACGTGCATTATCGGATTGCCGTCCTCCATCTGTGGCATGGGCGGGTTTACGCTCACTCGACCCTGCCAATCGCCAGCGATGGTCTTCATTGTGTCGAATGACTTCTGCGCCTCAGAGGGCGCGGGTTGGTCAGCGGACTTGTGCTCATGGTTCTGCGCAAAAGCCACACTTGAAAGCGACATCAAAACAACCGCGGACAACCAGAGACCAAGGGATTTCATTTTTTCTCCTCCTTGAACGTCATGCCTTTTTGCCAGAGGGCCACTTGCCGGGCGTGGTCGTCAGTCGATGGCACGTTCAGTACTGTTATACTTAACTATAACACTAGTTCACATGTCAAGAGTAATTCTTCGGAACGCCACAGGCTCGAATCGAAAAAAGAGTTGCTCGGTGCTTGAAAGTGAATGCCGTGTGCGCCGAGGCCCGGGGCTGACAGACTGGCGGGCTGGTCTCAGGCTGAGAAGCAGCCAGGACTTATGAGACGCACTGAAGCACGCCTTCGGCCCTGGTTCCCAACGTAACCACAGTAATCTACTGAAAACATTGCCATACAGTTAGCCTTGAGTCATTCCACCGAGGCATACCCCTGGCAACGGCCTTGCAGTGTCGTTCGTTGCTACGTCTGCAATCGTAGTGTCTCGGAGAGGCAACGATGACAATTGGCAAGAAACTTTACTGGAGCTTTGGCGCCGGCCTGGTCATGGTCGTGGTGCTGTTCTTCATCAACATGATTGCGGTGCGGCGGGAACACCAAGCGAAGGCGGCAGCAGCCCAAGCTCTGGAATTGGCGGGCGCAACCGACAAAGTCCGCTTTCAGATGATGCAGAACCGCCTGTACCTGAGCAATTACCTGCTGAGCGGCGATACCCGGGAAGTAGATCGCATGAATGCTGGGGTGCAGTCGCTGACCACACGGCTTCAGGCCGCGGTCGCGCTCTCGAACTCCGACCAGCAGCGCAGCGAATTGAAACGGGTGCAGCAATCGGAAGAGAGCTGGGGCAATGATTTTGCCCAGCCGTTGATCCAGAAGCGCCGCGACGTGGATGCGGGAAACGCCACAGTCGCCGACCTGCAGATCTTCTATCTGCAGAAAGATGTTTCGTCGTGGGTGAAAAACTCAAGCGATGCCTCTGGACCTCGCCGATGAAGAAGATAAGAAGACGCTAGAGGAACGGCGCAAGTCAGATGAAACCGCAGCCACGGCGACGGTCGCCGTCTCTTTCGCCAGCACTCTGCTGGCACTGGCCCTGGGCGGCTTTATTGCCTATTCCACGGCAAAGTCGATTACCGATCCGCTGAACGGATTGATGGGAATCGCCCGGCAGATCGGCAGCGCCGGAGAGCTGGACCACGAAATCGACCTCACGCGGAAAGATGAGATTGGGGAGCTCTCCCGCTCTTTCAGCAACATGGTCACCTACCTGAAAGAGATGGCCGCGCTGTCGGAATCCATTGCTGAAGGCGACCTGACGGTCGAGGTCCACCCCCGCTCCAAGAATGACACTCTGGGGAATGCCTTCGTGCGCATGATCGAAGGCCTGCGGAAGCTGGTGCGGAATGTCCGGGACGCTTCCTCACAGGTGGCGAGCGCCTCGAACCAGGTCGCCGGCGCTTCGGACGAATCGGCGAAGATCAGCCTGCAGTCTTCCTCCGCGATTGATGAAGTGACCAGCACCATGCACGAGATGAGCGTGAACGTGCAGAACATGGTGAAGAGCACCCAACTGCAAGCCTCAAGCGTGAGCGAGACATCCGCCTCGATCGATCAGATGGTGGCTTCGATCCAGCGGGTGGCGGATACGGCCAAGGTGCTGCTCGATATTTCCAACCGGTCGCGGGAAGAAGTGCACAGCGGCATCACCACCATGGAAAAGGCTACGGAAGGGTTGACCAAGATCAATACCACCATCCGTTCTTCCGGCGAAATTATTGGCGTGCTGGGAGACGGGCGGACGATATCGGCAAGATCATCGAGGTCATCGACGATCTGGCGGAACAGACCAATCTGCTGGCGCTCAACGCCGCTATTGAAGCGGCCCGTGCCGGGGAACATGGACTCGGGTTCGCCGTGGTGGCCGATGAAGTCCGCAAGCTGGCGGAGAAATCGGCGCAATCGACCAAGGAAATTTCCGAACTGATTCAAAGCATTCAGAAGGAAGCCCGCAAGGCCGTGACCAATATGGAGCAGAGCACGGGCACGGTGAACGAGGGCCTGAATCTGGGTCAGGAACTGAATTCGGCGCTGCGAAAGATCTCGAACGTAGTGACCGAGGTGTACAAGTTTGCCCAGGAAATCGGCGCCGCCACCAACGAGCAGTCCCATGGCTCGTCGCAGATCGCCCGCGCCACGACTCGCCTGAACGAAATCACCCACGAAATCAATTCGGCGGTGGAAGAACAGGCTTCCGGCGCGCAGGCCGTGGTGCGGGCCATGGAGCGCATGCGCGAACTGGTGCAGCAGACCACATCCGGTTCGACCGAACTGGCGGCATCGGCGGAGCAGATGTCGAAGATGTCGCGTGAGCTTCTGGACTTCATGGACCGCTTCGCGCTGGACGAGCAGATGGAGAGGTCCAAAGCCCGGCGCGACGAGGCCAGGGAGATTCGAGGCGTGGCCCGTGCGGCAGCAGCCGGCCGCGACTGATTGCGAAGATCTCGCTATGAATCGCGAATTGCACATCGTCGGATTTCAGGTCGGGGGCGAGACCTACGGCGTCCCGATTACTTCCCTGCACGAGATTGTGCGGGTGCCGGAAATTACGGCGGTGCCTGACGCTCCGGACTACATGGAGGGCGTGATCAACCTGCGGGGCAAGATTGTCTCGGTCATTGATCTGCGCAAGCGTTTTGGGGTGCCCGGCTCCGGGGCGGGGCGGCGAAACCGGATTTTAGTGGTTGAGCACAGCGGTCGATTGTGCGGACTGATCGTGGATTCCGCCTCTGAAGTATTGAAGATTCCCTCCTCCGACGTGTCGCCTTCTTCGGCGGTGTTTCACGATGATCGATTGAATTGTGTCACCGGCCTGGGAAAGTTCAAGGGAAGGCTGATTGTTCTTCTCGACATGGGACGGTTGCTGCAATTCAGCGGATTGCGGCCGGGCGGCGAAACCTCCGGCAACCAACAGAAAGGAGATTCCGCCGTCCAGGTCCGAGATGCTTCGGCGCGGGCGGCCGGGTTGTCCTGATCGGAATCGCCCCAACTTCCTTATGACCACGACCAGCGTTGGCCCACAGCTCACCCGGGCGGAATTGAAGCTGCTGCAGGCCCTGGTATACCAGGAGTGCGGCATGCACTTTGATGAGCGCCGGCTGCATTTTCTGGAAGACCGGCTGCTGCGCCGGCTCAAAGACTGCCAGCTCGATTCTTTCTACAGCTATTACCGGCTCCTGATCAGCGAGGGCGGTCACGCGGAGTTGGCGCGCCTGGTGGAAGACCTCACGGTCAACGAGACCAGTTTTTTTCGCAACAAAGCGCAGCTAGATCTCTTTCAAAAATACATCCTAGATGACCTGATCCGCGAGAAACAAGCACACCACGACTACTCCCTCAGAATCTGGAGCGCCGGCTGCTCCACCGGGCAGGAACCCTACACGCTGGCCATGCTGGTTGTAGATGTGCTGGGGTATCACGAGCTGCGGAAGCCGCTGCTGCCGCTCTCGTCGATGTCGCCGCTCTCCTCGGCCCCGAAGAAGCTGGTGCCTTCGCCGTGGAAGCTGGAAATCATCGCCAGCGACATCAGCTACACGGTGCTGCGAGCCGCGCAGGAGGGCCTCTACAGCGAATCGCAAATGGCTACCGTGGATTACGCCTATCGCCTTCGGTATTTCGACAAGGTGGGAGAGCGTTATGCGGTGAAGCCGGGACTGAAAGAACTGATTCACTTCGACTTTCACAATTTAAAGACCGAGTTCCTGCCACAGCAGAATGACATGATCTTCTGCCGCAACGTGATGATGTATTTCGATGAGGCGGAGCAGAAGCGCCTGATCAACAAGTTTGCCCGCTGTCTCAATCCTCAAGGCCACCTGTTTGTAGGCCATGCGGAAAGTCTGCTGGGCCTGACCGCCAAGTTCCAGATGGTTTACCGCAACAGCGGCACCGCGTATCAACTGACGGAGGGCGTGTGACCCAGCCTCCAGACGAACGCGCCTCCGAGATGATGGAGCTGTTCTTCGAAACAGCCCAGGAAATCCTGCAGACCCTCAACCAGGAGGCCCTGAAGCTGGAACAGCACCCGCAGGACATCGAAACGGTGCGGAACATCCGGCGATCAGTACACACTCTGAAAGGCGATGCCGCGGCCTGTGGACTTCGCGAATTGAGCGAACTTGCGCATGAACTCGAGGACGCGCTGGCGGTCGAAGCCGCGCTGGCCGGAACTACGGTTGTGGAAATTGCCCTCACCGCGGCGGACGTCTTCGGAGAGATGCTCTCCGCGTACCGAGATAAGGCTGAAGTTCCCGCCGCTTTGGCGCTGCGCGCAATGATCCGCGAGTTGACTGCGGCCGAGAGCTCCGTTCAGCAGACGGGGGTTCGAACTGCCGCGGGAGGAATCGACGCTTCCGTTTGGACCGAATACGAGCTCCTTGCCGCTCGAACGGCTCTCAAGCAAGGAAAGCTGGCTTTCCACGTGCGAGTTTTGCTTGATCCGCAATGTGCTATGCCGATTGCCGCTCGGCAACTGCTGGTCAACGCAGTAGCCGAAAGTGGCGAGATTCTTGGAGTTCGCCCCGCCGCAGACTCGCGTGAAACCAGCCGCCGCATGGACATGCTCCTGATCAGCGAGCAGAGTAGCGAGCAACTCAGCCGGAAATGCAAAATTCCGACTATCGCTGCCGATGTAACCGTAGAAGCGCTGAACGCGGAGCAGTGGAACGAGCAGAACGATGGTGGCGGCTCCGAGCAAATTGCACCTGTGGCTGACGCCAAACAACCGGAAACCGCGGCAGCCAGCCGGGACAAGGCAGCGGCGGCAAAGTCCCAGCCGGCTGTATCCGGTTCGGATCATGTGCTGCGGGTGGACGCAGTTCGAATCGACAATGTGCTGAATCTGGTCGGCGAACTGATCATCGGCAAGTCGATGTTGCAGCAGGCGCTGGTGGAATTTGAAAAGAACCATCCCCGGGAGCCGATCCGAGGGCGTTTTGCCGATGCCATGGCGTTCCAGGCACGAGTCCTTCACGACCTGCAACGGTCGGTGATGAAGATCCGAATGGTTCCGGTGGACCAACTGTTCCGCCGCCTGCCGCGAATGGTTCGCGACCTTGCGAAGCAGTGTGGGACGCAGGTCGAAATGGTGCTAAGCGGCCAGAATACCGATCTGGACAAGAGCCTGCTGGATGCCATCGCCGAACCTCTGACTCATCTCGTACGCAATGCTGTCAGCCACGCGATCGAGCCTGCGGAAGAACGCGTTCGGCTGGGCAAGTCGCCGCACGGAACGCTCAGCCTGAATTCCTACCATCACGGCAACCAGGTGATTGTCGAGGTAAGCGACGATGGCAGGGGCATCACACTGGAAAAGATAAAAGCCAAAGCTGTATCGCAGGGCCTTGTGACCGAGCGCCAATCAGCGAACCTGAGTGATGCTGAGGCGATGGATCTCATCTTCCGTCCGGGATTCAGCACTGCCAGCCGGGTCACCGAGATCTCTGGCCGAGGCGTAGGGCTGGATGTGGTGCAGAGTGTTCTGCAACGGCTTAAGGGATCGGTGGAGGTGGAAAGCCGCCCCGGCCAGGGAACGACCTTCCGCCTGAAACTGCCGCTGACGCTGGCAATTATCAAGGCCTTGATGTTCCGGGTCGAAGGAAGGCTTTACGCCGTCGCGCTGAATGCGGTTGCGGAAATTACCCGGGCCCGGGAGTCGGACCTGCACCAGATCGAGAGCCAGGAAGTACTGCAGTTGCGCGATCAGGTGCTGGCCGTTGTGCGGCTGGGCCGCGCCTCTCGAGGGTCGGCCGACTCTAATAACAAAATATTTGTGCTGGTCATTCAGTTGGGAGACCGCAAACTTGGGCTGATTGTGGATGCACTTGAAGGTGAAGAAGAGCTGGTGATCAAGCCGCTCGACGATCAGAGAGTAGATACCGACCTGGTCAGCGGCGCGTCCATTCTGGGCGACGGGCGAGTGGTCCTGATTTTGAATCTTGCCGGCATAGTGCAACGGGCACAAGAGCAAGGGACGGGCCCCAATGGCGAACCAGCCTCGGGAGTGTTGTTGTCGAGCGCAGAGCGGGCGCGCATGGCGGGTCTGCGGGCGGAGGTGCGGCAATGATGAGCCCCGTCCGAGTGCTGGTGGTCGATGATTCGGCGCTGATGCGCAAGCTGATTCCGCAGATTTTGCAGAGCGACCCCTCCATTCAAGTGGTCGGCACTGCGATGGACGGCAACTTCGGGCTCAAGAAGCTGGAAGAACTCAAACCTCAGGTGGTCACCCTCGACCTGGAAATGCCGGGGATGGGTGGCCTCGACATGCTGCGGGAAATCATGCGGCGCCAGTCAGTGCCCGTGATCGTGGTGAGTTCGCACACCACTGAAGGGGCTTCAGCCACGCTCAGAGCGTTATCTCTCGGAGCATTCGATTTTGTGGCCAAGCCGGAAGATGTTTCCGCCCGCATGCCGGAGATTGCCCGCGAACTGATCGCGAAAATCAAAGCGGCAGCCCAAAGCCGTGGAGGAAGAGTAGGGCCGATTCCAGATGCAACCCGTGTCGGCGTCAAGGCAAGCCCGAATACCAGCAACGCTCCGACTCGGGTGGTTGCCATTGGCATCTCCACTGGAGGTCCGCAGGCGCTTCAGTACGTGTTGCCGCAGCTTCCGGGGGATTTTCCGGGAGCTTTATTGATCGTGCAGCATATGCCCGAAGGCTTCACCGAAATGTTTGCCCGGCGGCTGGATGAAATCTGCGCCATCAAAGTTAAGGAAGCAAGTTCCGGAGACGTGCTGATGGCTGGACGAGCCCTGATTGCGCCGGGGAACCGCCATCTCAAGGTAAAACGCATGCCCCTCGGAGCAGTGGCCATTATGAGCGACGAGCCGAAAGTAAACGGGCACCGGCCATCCGCCGACGTATTGTTCAACAGTGTTGCGGCGGAGTTTGGGCCGCGAAGTGTGGCTGTTCTCATGACCGGAATGGGAGATGACGGCGCCCAAGGCCTGGGAGTAGTGAAGGCGGCAGGGGGGACTACCATCGCGCAAAGCGAGGAGTCGTGCGTGGTGTACGGCATGCCCCGCGCCGCCATTGACCGGGGCTTCGCATCACGAGTGGTGGGTCTGGATGCAATTGCGAACACTCTGCTGGCGCAGTGCATTCCGGAACAGAAAGATGCCAGCAGCCTGGCCAAGTCAACGGGGGCTGGAAAGAGTTAGGCGTCCGGGCAAGTCGCCGGAAGCCGGTTGGAGAAATTGGAGGTGCGCTATGGAACAATTTGCGCCATTACGGCGTACTAGTGACGGACAGCCGATCCGCTACCTGATCGTGGACGACTCGGTCTTCGCCCGCAAAAACCTGTCCCGCATGATCGAAACTTTCGGCGGGCAGATTGCAGGCGAGGCGGCGGACGGCGTGACGGCGATTACCGAATACGACCGCACCAATCCCGACATCGTGCTGATGGACATTACGATGCCGCAGATGGAAGGCATTGAGGCTGCGGAGAAGATCGTGCGCCAGCATCCAGGGGCGCGCATCGTGATGGTCTCGTCGGTCGGCTATCAGGAAAACATTGTGGCCGCTTTGCAGCGTGGCGCGCGCCACTTCGTGCAGAAACCGGTAAAAGCTGAGGTGTTGTACGAAGTGATCAAATACGTTCTGGGAGATGAAGGTTCCGCGGCCCACGCCGCTGGAGCTGGGGCCTGATATGAAACTGGAGCTGATTCAACCATTCATCAACGCCGCTGATGCCGTGCTGGCCCAGGGACTGGATTCCTCAGTCTCCATCGCCAATCTGAGCATGGAAGAAGAGGATTACCGCCGAAAAGGAGTAGCCGCGCTTCTCTGGTTGACCGGTGACATCGAAGGCAGGATCGTGTTCGATCTGGATTCCCAAACCGCGGTGAATGTGGCCAGCAAGTTTGCCGGAGCGGAATTGCCGGAAACCGACGAACTGGTGCGCGAGACGGTGTGCGAACTGGCCAACCAGGTGACAGGGAATGCCGTCACCACCCTGAACGACCAGGGATTTCATTTCCGCGTTCACCCGCCGGTTCTCCATACTTCTGAGCACGGAACCAGCAGCAGCGAAGATACCGAAGCGGTGGTGCTGTGCTTTGAAACTGCGAGCGGCAATGTATTTATGAATATCGCCTTGCGCTATAACCGTAACCAGCAGGAAAGCCGAGCCGCAGCAGGAGAATAAGGCCACCCCCCAGGGCCAAGGCGGTAGGCGGCATCACTCCACACTCTACCACTCCCTTAGGGACTCGCGAGGATAAAGACTGGCTGCTGCGGAGGCGGGGTGCCTCCATTGGTCGCGGGCGATGAACTGACCGGAGCTTGAATTTCCAACACCAACTGGTCGGCAGACTGGCTGTTATCAGGGCTGGTATTCGGCGTAGTTCGAATGACGGCGGTGTTTCCGGCATCGCAATTCCCCACGTACACTCTGGAACTGTCGGCGGAAGCAGCGCTGAACAGCCGAAAGCGCGTTGCTGGATCGCAAGTCGCATTCGAAATCGGGAGCGTAATCGTGGTCCTCACACTGCCATCCAACGCATTGAGCACGGTGACCTGTGGACTAATCGTGCCGCCTGCTTCGACTTCGCTGGCCACGTAAACCCGGCTGCCGTCGCCCAGAGCGGCGACTGACAACGGGCTGGCGGGCACTGAAATCGTCATCACCACTCTCGCCGGGTCCACCGTTGCATCCAGAACCGTAAGGGTATTTGCTGCGGAATTGGTGACGTAAATACGGTTGCGGGTCTTTTCATACACCATGAAATCCGCACCCACGCCGACGGACGAGTTTCCGAGCACCGAGTCGGACACGGTGTTGATCGTCGAGACCGTGCCGCCGTCACGATTCAGCACGTACACTCGCTGGCTGTCGCTGCGGGCAATCGCCCACACCGGGGCAGGGCCGGTCGAAATTGCACCGTTGCTGCTGCCATCGATGGTGTTGATGCTGGTCACGGTGCCATCGCCCTGGTTCACAACATACAGTTTCCTGGAGTCGGGAGTCTCGGCCAGCGCAACCGGATCATTTCCCACGGCTACGGTTTGACGAACCACGTTGCTGGTTACAGAGACGAACGAGACCAGGCCAGGGCTGGCAGGAGCTGCCAGGTTCGGCTCGGCTACGTACACCGTGTCGTTCTGCGTCGTATGGACAAAGTCGGGCGAATAACCGTCGGGCAAGGTAATCGTCGTCACCTTGGTGACGTCGGAGGGCGCATACCAGGAAACTGTCTGCTCCGACTGGTTGGCAATATAAGCGCGGCTGGCGTTGGGCAAGAGCGTGGCATGCACTGGCCGCAAGCCCACCCTGGCTACGCCGACGTTGGTGTCTCCGGAAACGTCGATACGGCTCGTGGCTCCCGGATTGTTTGTGCCATTGTCGGTTAAAACCAAAACGAAGTGGAAAGTTGAAGGGTCGGGCGGCTTGGGAGGGATGGGGATCGCCACCGGCCGGAAGGTATCGCCGCAGCCCAAACAGATCAAATAAAGGAACGCTATGCCCGCGGCAGAAATCGCGCGCCGCAGAGGCCTGGGTTTTCCAAAGCTTCGATTCATCAAAATGACTGCAGTCCTGGAAGAATTTCTCATTCTAGACGCGAATCGTGACGAGCGCCAGCGGCCCCACCTTCTAGGTTAGGAGCATCTGCCTCGGCTAAGGTTGCTTCTCTGCAAGACGGGAAACCTGATGGGATGGTCTGCGGCTCCGAGCATCGCGCTTGGAACTTGGAAGGTCCAGAAACAGCAACCCCTCCCAGGGGAAGCTGGGAGGGTTTGTCGAGTGACCAGGGAATGCCAGCCAGCCTAGACGCGAGTGACGTTGGCTGCCTGAAAGCCCTTCGGACCTTTGAGCAGATCAAACTCCACGGTCTCGCCTTCGTTCAGCGTGCGGTATCCGTTCTCCTGGATCGCGGAAAAATGGACGAACACATCTTCCCCGGTTGAGCGCTGAATGAAGCCATATCCCTTGGCCCCGTTAAACCACTTTACTGTTCCCTTCTCTCTCACAAATGAACTCCTTTCGCCTCTGCTTTAAAATTCTCCCAACTACCCCGTGA
This sequence comes from Terriglobia bacterium, assembly GCA_963798155.1. Lineage (GTDB taxonomy): Bacteria > Acidobacteriota > Terriglobia > Terriglobales > Acidobacteriaceae > CAWCSH01. The sequence continues at coordinate 283,894 of CAWCSH010000005.1, read as the reverse complement.
AGCTTGCGGCTCCTGGGAACCCCCCTCAAGGTCCTTGGAAGTCTTGCCCCGATCGCAACCAGCGTCAGCCTCTAAACACGAGCGACCCTGAACTTAGCGCATGGCAGCGCTCAGCAGAGGGTCTCTGATGTTGCGAGGATGTTCTGACTTCTGGACACGATTTACATCAACCTGCTGCGCACCGTTGCAGCCTGTTCTGCGCAACGAGCCAGAAATAATATCAGGAACTTACCTTCTGACAAGTAAAGAATTCCGGTATTTAAACGTTTTTTGCGGCGCATTCGGTGTGATTGCAGACACACTCCCGCTGCCTGGTGGAACGCGGAGACGCGCACGGCCCAACCGATCGAGGGATAACTATTTGATAAGACGGGGCAAACCGTGCCTCCTGACCGCTAGTCACGGACACCAGCCGATGGCGGCGCTCTGAAGTGAAATATTTGTTACACCTTTGGGTACAGACGTTTAACCAATGTTTTTGGCAGACAATGCAAAGATGCGAGCAGAAGTCGGCCAGGTTGGAATCCTGTTCATCCATCACACTGGATCTGTGATGAATCGCACATAAGTTCGACCGGAGTTGCAATATGCTGGGGCTCCGTCATGGCTGGCCTCGCCAGAGGCTTGCCAATGTTGATTCGGAATCATGCAGCCGGTCGCATCGCTTTTCTGATCTTCACCGTCGTTCTGGGCGGCCTATATGTCTGTCCGGCTTTGTTGTGCCAAACGCGACTGCCTGCGCCGGTTGTGCGAGGGTCTCCACCGACTCTGCGGCAGTTGATCCGACCCTCCGGGTACATCTTTATCGGTACGGTTCTTGCTGCTGAACCCGTAACCTCCAATCCCGCTGAACTCGCAAGCATGCGCATCACCTTTCGAGTGGAACAGGCGATTCGGGGAGTGCGGCCCGGCCAGACCCTGACCATCAGGCAATGGGCGGGGACCTGGGACGGCGGGGCGCGATACCGGCCGGGCGAGCACCTGCTCTTGTTTCTCTATCCACCTAGCAAACTGGGATTGACCAGCACTGTGGGTGGCCCGTTAGGCCGGTTTGCAATGGACTGGCGAGGCCAGGCAGTGGCCGATCAGGCTCGTGTTGCGGCACTCGCAGCGGGAAGGGACCGGCCGTCGTGGATCATTCGCGGGCAAACTCGCGTTCAAAATCGTGATTTCATGCGCGCACTCACCCGCGCGGCCAGGGAGTAGGCATGCCGGCGAGACCTGCATGTCTGGACCGTCCGGCGGTTCGATCCATGGTCATTGCGTGCTGCGTGTTCGCGGCCTTTCTGCCCAGCAATGCCGGAGGTCCTCGGTACGTGGCGGGAGCAAGCTATTTCGACCGGGCGGTCAAAGGTATACCCCTCACCTGGCCTAGCGGTCAGATCAGCTACTACACCGACCAGGGCAATCTGAGCGGGCTAATGAATACAGCCGCGGCGGACGCTCTGGTGGCCGACGCATTTAGCCGGTGGACTGCCATCCCAACCGCTGCCATTTCTGCGACACGCGCCGGCCAGCTCGATGAAGACGTCAACGGCGCCAGCTTGAGCTCCGGCACGACGGGCGGGATCAGTCTGCCCAACGATCTGCTTCCCAACGCTACCGACAAGCCGCTCGCGATCGTTTATGACTCGGGAGGCGAGGTGACGAATGCGTTGCTGGGGCAGGGCGCAGGGGATTCCTCCGCATGCTTCAGCAACGCGGTGTTTGGCGGGCCGGACAATTTCAGCACCGACGCGCATATTCTTCATGCGGTGATTGTGCTGAACGGCAACTGTGTGCAAACCGCAGCCCAGAAGCCGGATATGGAATACCGGCTGGTGCGCATGCTGGGGCGGGTGCTTGGGCTGGACTGGTCGCAGGCCAATCTCAACCCCGCGACTGCCGACTACAACGGGTTCACCGTCATGCACGCGGTGGATTCGGCTTTCTGCGTGCCCATTTCCAGCTGCTATCCCGCCGCGGACCAACCCAAGATGGATGACCGGGCGGCGCTTTCGCGACTCTATCCCGTCACAACTGAAAACCAGGCGGCTTTCGCCGGCAAGCAGCTCTTCTACGAAAATACGATCCGGGTACACGGCTCGGTACGCTTCACCGACGAGAATGGATTTCCTGCTCAGCCTATGGAGGGCGTGAACGTGGTCGCACGCTGGATTGATCCCAGCACCGGCCAGGCCTCGCGGACATATGTGGCGTCATCAGTTTCCGGATTCCTCTTTCGGGGAAACGCGGGGAACGCCGCAACCGGCTTCAATGACAGCGCAGGACAGCGACTGGACCGGTTCGGGTCGGATGATCCGGCGCTGGAAGGCTTCTTCGATCTCGCCGGACTGGAAATTCCTGATGGCTCGGATTCCGCGCAGTACCAGATCATCGTTGAACCGCTCGACCCTAATCTTTCGCAAACCGTGGGTCCATACGCGCCATGGCAAGTGCAACCCTCCGGGGCTCCACACCCAATCACGATCAACGTGAATCGCGGGGAGGATTTGGAGCAGGGCATCCTGATGTTGAGCAGCGCTGCGGAGAAGCCGGATTGGTTCGGATCGAATGACCCTTTGAAACCTGCTGCAGTGCCCGGTGGAGGAGATTGGACTGGGTCCTTGAGCGGATATGGCAACGCCGACTACTTCCGTTTTGCGGGGAAAGCCAACCGGACACTCTCGATCGAAGTAACCGCTATCGATCAGGCTGGCGCTCCCGCGCAAAATAAGGCCCGGCCGGTGATCGGTATCTGGCAACTGGCGGATTCGCCGGCCACCCCGGCACCCGGAGCTACCGCCAGTGCATTCAACACGGCTTCGACTGGAATGACCCGGCTTGATGTTGGTCTGGGCGCGACAACAGACTACCGGGTTGTATTTGCTGACCAGCGCGGCGATGGCCGGCCGGACTACCGATACCACGCCCGCGTCTTCTACGGAGATCGTGTGATTCCGGATCGAGCCGGCGTCGGTGGAGGCACGCCCATCACCATTGCGGGGCTGGGATTGCGTGCCAACACCAGCGTGAGTATTGCCGGCCTGAACACTTCCCTTCTGGCCACTTCGTCGAACCAGATTCTGACCAGCGCTCCCCCGGCAGGGGACGGGGTGAAAGACATCGCGCTGGCCGATCCCGCGACTGGAGCCGCTTCGGGACTGTTCGCAGCCATCACATATGGAGCGGGACCATCCGATACGATCAAGCTGCTCGCGGGGACGAACCCGAACACACCTGTGGGAGCAGACGCGCCCAACCCGGTTCGTGTGCAAGTGGTGGGTCCGGACGGCGTCAGCCCGGTACCGGGAGCGAGCGTGGTATGGACCTCCGCCCAACGGCCGGCCTTTCGGCGTGCGGCGGCGCTGCCGGCTGCACCCTGCTGAGCGACCAGAATGGTCAAGTTTCGACCCGAGTCACAGTCCACAGCGCCAGTCCGGTCACCATCACTGCGCAACTGGCGCCCGCGACCTATTCTCCGGCTAAACAAGTGCAAGCGACCGTGCCGGTGATTGCCGCGGCATCGGCGATCAGTCTGTCTCCGACCTTCGCGTGGGTGGCGCAGGACGCGACCGCGGATCTGCCGGTCGTGGCCCGAGTGCTGGCGAACGGAGCACCGGCGCCCGGAGTGTCTTTGAGTCTTCAAGTCTTGGGCAAAGCGTCTGTGAGCACGACCTCCGCTGCGACCGATAGTGCAGGGAATGCGGCGGTGACAGTCAGCCTTGCGGGAATTACTGAAGAAGTGGATGTAATTGTGTGCACCTTGGATAATTCGGCCTGCAAGACGTTAAAGATCTTTCCCGTTTCGCCTTCCGCCTTGAGGGTGCTGCCGGCGGACGGAACTCTGCAGGTGGTCGGGGATGGCAAAGCCTTCCAGCCGGTAGTGGTGCGCGTGATCGATTCGGGTACGGGAAATCCGGTGCGCGGGGCTGCGGTGCTGTTTAATGCAATCGTTGGAAGAGCGGGGAATGATACGCCGGTGCTATGGATTGGCGACAACGGGATTACGCGAAATCCGATGCCGGTCATTCTGGGATCAGTACAGCTTACGACTCAAACTAACAGCGAGGGTCTGGCGACCATTCAACCGCCGACGGCGGGATTCCCCGGGCCGCTGCTGGTGCTGGGCTCGGCGAGCACCGGCGCAGGCTCGTTGTCGTTTGAATTGCAATCGTTGCCGCAGGTCGCAGGACAAGAGGCGACCCGTACGGAGGTAGAAGGCGGAACCAGCCCGCCTCCAGCTTCACCGAGCTACCCTTTGCCAGTTGGCAAAAGACGGAAAAGCCCGATCACTTCTTTGTCCACTGGTCCACCCAGTCGTTGACCGTCTTGTACCAGAGCTGCGAATTCTGCGGCTTGAGGATCCAGTGCCCTTCGTCGGGGAAGTAGAGCATCTTCGAGGGCACTCCCTGACGCTGCAACGTGGTGAAGAGCTGAAATCCCTCGGAGACATCGAGCCGGTAATCCTTCTGGCTGTGTACTACCAGCGTGGGCGTCTTGAAATTGGTCGCGAACAGCGTGTGGAGACCACTTCCGGTACATCTCGCGGTTGGTGTAACGGAGTGCCCTTGAACTCCCATTCGTTGAACCACAGCTCTTCGGTCGTTCCCCACGCGGATTCACTGTTGAACATGCCGTCGTGGCTCACGATGCACTTGAAGCGGTTGGTGTGGCCGAGGATCCAGTTGGCCATGTAGCCGCCGTAGCTGGCGCCGAGGGCGCACTCGCGGTCTTTATCAATGAATGGATAGTGCTGCTCGGCGTAGTCGAGGCCCTTCATCAGGTCTTCGAAGGGATCGCCTCCCCAATCGCCGTTGATGGCGTCGATGAACTTCTGCCCGTAGCCGGGAGAGCCGTGGAATTGATGAAGATGACCACGTACCCGCTGGCGGCGAACAGCTCGGAGTTCCAGCGGTAGCTCCACTCGTCTCCCCATCGGGCCTTCCGGCCCGCCGTGCACGATGAACTTCACCGGATATTTCTGGTCGGGATCGAAGTTGGGCGGCTTGACCAGAAAACCCTGCACCTTGTCGCCGTAGGCGCCGGTGAACCAGAAGGATTCTAGGGGGGACATGGAGATTTGGGAGAGGAGGGCGTCATCTAACCGAGTAAGCTTCCGCACCTGTGACATGGCACATTGCGGCAAGGGCTCTTTGGACTCTCCCATAAGCATCGAACGCATCTTTTCAATGTCCACTGCGCAACTACCATGTTCGATCGCAAAGATCTGCGTGGGAAATTGATTGGATATTTGACTGAAGAGGACAACATCTGAGTGCGTGGTTACCTGACCGTCGACAACCTTAGTCTGAACGGCAGCAATATCACTGTCATAACCATCAGCAATCTTTATCGGGTAGCAGCCGTCAAGACAAAGTCTGGGCATGATCCAGTAGATCGGAGCCTCCCCTTCGTTCTCCGCAGTGAGGTAAATCGCCTGTCCCGCCCAATCAAAACTTCCCACCCACCGATCAAAATTCTCTGTCAGGTTTTTCTTTTCTCCTGTCTTGCGGTCATACAGCATCAGCCGGAACCGATCGCTCTCGTATCCCGGACGCTTCTGTGCGAGGTAGGCGATGTACTTGCCATCCGGCGAATAAAGCGGAGTTGAGTCACTGGCTTTGTTGTCCGCGGTGATGTTCTTGGTTTGTGCGTTGACCTGAGCGGGGGTAGCGTTCGAGTCTATATTGACTGGCACCGTCCATAGGTCGTTATTGGTCGAAATCGCGGGAACTGGGTCGTGGTTCGAGGTGTAGCAAAGCTCCTGTCCGTCAGAAGAGAAGGCGTAGAGGTCCTGCCCGCCTAGGGAGAACACAGGAGCGTCGTAGTCTCCAGGCGTGAGGTCGCGGGCGGGGGCGCCCGTGCCGCCATCCACAGACACCACGAGCAGGTGGCTGCGCTTGCCCTCTTTGTATGCGGTCCAATGGCGGTAGAGCAGGTGGGTGAAGATCAGCGCTTTCACCTTCGAGTTCTTCACCTCGTCAAGCTTCTTTGCATTGCAGGCCTGTTCTTCAGCCGGTGCGCCATCGCATTCGGGATACACATTCGAAACGAACACGATGTTTTTGCCATCCGGAGACCAGATTGGTCCGTCGGCCTCGGTCGAAATCGAAGTCAGCTGGTGGACACCAGTGACTTTCCCGCCTATGCGGTCGAAATCCGCCACCCAGACCTGCGAGCCGCCCTCTTTGTTCGATATGAACAGGAACCGCTTGCCATCCGGCGCCCAGCGCGGCTGGTCGGCATCCTGATCGGAGATGATTTCCTGCTCTTGTCCTCCCGCGGTGGGGACAACCCAAATATGCGGGGTGCGGGTGTTGGCAGCGAGGTCCACATCCACCGCGCTGAACAGCACCCACTTGCCGTCAGGCGAAACGCGCGGCGAGCCGACGCGCTTGAGCTTCATCATGTCTTCGAAGGTGAAGGAATGCTTTGACTGGGCAACAAGTGAAGCACAGTAGATCAATGAGAAGAGGAGGATAAGAACGCGGCGCATTGCTGCCTCCTGAACAAAACTGGTAAGTGTAACTCAGGACGAAAGCAGGATCAGTGACTTTCGGCAGCCGCACCACTCCATGATTTCAGCCTCAGTCAAGGTGTGATCGGACGACTTAGCACGTTGGAAGATACGGTCCACGGCGCCGTCGTTGGCCGGGATCCCGCGCCGCTCCAGCCAGAACAGGATGTTCGACTTGCCGCTCATGGGACCGATATCAATCACCTGCTCGCGGCCGAAGAATTGCGCGGGAACTCCCGAATAGACGGTGTTGGCGAGTTCGATATCGTTTTTCTTGTAGGCCTTGATGACAGCGGCGGCGTGGACGCCGGTGGCAGTGCGGAATGCATCTTCGCCCACCACGGGATAGTTGTGCGGGATGGGTACGCCGGTGGCACGCGAAACCGCGTCGCAATAATCCTTGAGCTTGGTGAGATCCTGCTTGTACCAGGGTGGAACGCCCATCAGCTTGAGATTGACCAACATCTGATCCATCTGGGTGTTACCGACGCGCTCGCCGATGCCGATGGCGCAGGCATGAACGCAATCGGCTCCCGCTACCAGCGCGGCGATCGAATTGGCTATGGCAAAACCGCGATCGCAGTGGCCGTGCCAATCCACGCGAATGGTTGCGCCCGAGGGCTTCACCACTTCTTCAAGCACGAAATGCACCAGCGCTTGCGCGCCCATCGGAGTAGCGTGTCCGGCAGTGTCGCAGATCACGATGGAACGCGCGCCGCAACTTATAGCGGTGGAATAGAGCCGCTTGATGGTCTCGGGATCGCAGCGGGTGGTGTCTTCAGTGACGTACATGGCTTCGAGCCCGAGCGAAACGGCATACTTCACGGCCTTTTCCGTGGTCTGAAGCAGAAAGTCTTCCGTCCAGCCTTCGGTGTAGCGGCGGATGGGGCTGGAGCCGATGAACATCGCGGCCTCAATGTTCAAACCGGTGCGCTGCACGATCTCGGCAATCGGGCGGATGTCGTTTTCGTGGGTGCGGGCGGCGCAGTTGGGACGAATCTTGAGCTTGTTGCCGGCAATCTCGCGGGCCAACGCCTCGACATGTTCAACCGCGCGAGGGCCCGCGCCGGGCAGACCCAGATCGAGCATGTTGATGCCGAGCGCTTCCATCAAATGGAGGATTTGGATCTTTTCCTGAATGGAAGGATCGCGGACTGAGGGCGACTGCAAGCCGTCTCGCAACGATTCATCGTTGAGCAGGACCTGCCCACGCGGACGCAATGAAGCCGCATGGGTTCTGTTCCAGTCGTAGATGAGTTCGTAGGTCTTCATGGGGAGCTTGCAGGAGACCTTCTGATTACTCCGTCAGCGATCCGAATCGGCTACGGACGCGGCGGACAATCCCTCGCCCAGCCGTCAGCTACTTCGTTTTCGGCGGCAGAGTCAAACCAAAAACAGAAATTTGCCCCTGCCCGGCCACATTCAATCCGCGAATTTCGTCAGGGTTGGGCAGGTAGAGAGTCTTGCAGTGCTCGCAACGATAGACTTCGGCATTGGATCCCCACGCCTTGGCTACGTCTCCACAGGCCTGCTCGGTCACGTCGGTCATGTAATACCAGCGCTTCAGATGTCCGCCGCAGAACTTTCCCTTGGCGTCCTTTTCGTTGCAGGAGCGTTGGCCTACTTTCTTGATCTTGACCTTATGGTGGGGAAGCTGTTCGGGAGTTTGTGCTGGCATTGCGGTCGCGGTTGTACCCAAGCAGCGGCCTCCATTAAAGCGGCTGACGCCGCTGGTTCTCCTACAGAGGGTTCATTTTACTCGAAATGAGCGGAGCAGTGACCGTCTCCATCAATCGAACTCGAACACCGGTAATGCCTGGTCCGGGCCGACGCGGCCGACGGTGATTTCGGCCACATAGAAATTTTCGCTTTTGACCGGAGTGCCCGCCATCCTTCGTAGCATGGCCATCTGACCGATGTGGGTGAATGCGTCGGCAATCGGGCCTTGAAACAGCTTCCCCACGGGGGCCTGGACGGGCTTGCCGCAGGCGAGATACTCGTCGAATTTCTGGAGAGAGGCGAAAAAGCGGTCGACTCCCTGCGCCCAGGGCAAAGGCTGCGAGTCCTGCCAGCGTGGCTTTCCCTCCGCCATCGAAAGCGCCCAATCAAAAAGATCGGCGAGATGGGAGAGTAGCTTGCCGGGAGTTCGTCCTTTGTCCCCATAGCGAAAATCGGCGAACGAGTCAGGAGCTTTCTGCAGCGCCTTACACGCCCTGTACGCTACGGTGGCGAGAGTATGCCGCAGCATTTCACGCTGGCCATCGGACGGTGAACTGGTCATAACATGCTCCGGGCTGAGAAAGATTGGCTTTAAATCAGATGTCTTCGCAACGCGGCATTATCGCCATTTCGCCGGGACACAGCAACTTCGCAGTTTCAATACTCCACCGCTACCAGGTACAAGCCGCAGGCCGGAGCAGTAGCTCCCGCAGCCGAGCGATTTCGTTCCTGCAAGATACGCCGCACGTCATCCCCCGAGAGCGTTCCCTTCCCCACCAGCAGAAACGTGCCGACGAGATTCCGCACCATGTGGTGCAGAAAGCCGTTGCCACAGACGGTATAGAAGAATTCCTCGTTCTGCCGCTCCCAGTGTGATTCAAAAATAGTTCGCACATTGGAGAGCTGTTCCCGTCCGCGCTCCAGATCCACCGCCGCAAACGAAGTGAAATCGTGCTCGCCACAAATTACTGCCGCAGCTGTCTGCATGGCAGGTTCCTCGAGCGGATAGGGATAGTGCCATACGTATCTCGCCACAAACGGCGGGCACATGTCACCTCGGTACATGCGATATCTGTAGGTTTTTGCGCGGGCGGACTTGCGGGCGTGGAAGTCCGCCGGTACTTCTTTCGCCTCGAGAATACGGATCGAGGGGGGAAGAATGTCGTTGAGAGCATTGGCAAGGTTCTGGGTTGGAATTGAGCTTTCGGTGGCGAAGCTGGCGACTTGTGCAAGCGCGTGCACACCGGCATCCGTGCGTCCGGAACCCTGGGGTAAGACCTTTTCCCCGGTTAGCCGTCCAATGGCTGAGGCCAGCGTGCCTTGGATCGTGGCGGCGCCGGGCTGCACCTGCCAGCCGGAGAAATCCGTACCGTCGTAGGCAAGGACCACTTTGAGATTGCGCATGATTCTTTGGAGCTTTCCGCCAGGTTCGCACATCGAAACTGCTTACGTTCTTTACAAAGTTTTACGCGACTGCGGCGACTCGCAGGCAGAGGACCCGTGTGTGCTCAGCTATACTATTGCATTCCACGAGCCGGACCAGAATCACAGCACTTATCCCTGTGCCGGGCCACAAAGTTGAAACCAGAGCCTCCCGTTCTGCGTAACAGACGGGTGAGCGAGAAGTTCCTTTTGTATCTTCAACCGCAGTATTCATGCATGGAGATGAACGAATGCCGTCTTACTTGAAGTATGCAGCCCGTACCGCTATGTTGGCGGCCTTTGCCGCCGTATTTGCAGTGAGCGCATGGGCACAGGATTCCCCAGCCTCTCCGAAGCCACAGGAGCCGACGCCGGTACAAGCGCCGGCCCCGCAGCAGTTTGTGCTGCAGGACTATGCCAAGCCGCAGTCGCACTTCCCTAATCCGATTGCGCCTTACTCGCCGCGTCACGTGCCGCCGCCCGAGCTGAGCAATACTCCACGACTTCAGGGCCTGCTGCGGAACGGCAAGCTCTATCTTTCGATGGACGATGCGGTGGCGCTGGCGCTCGAAAACAACCTCGATATCGCCATCCAGCGTTACAACCTGAACATTGCGGACACCGACATTCTCCGGTCCAAAGCCGGGGGTTCGATCCTTGGCGTGAATTTCGGGACAGTGGAGGGTACGCCCGGAGGGCAAATTGGTGGCCTGGGCGGAAGCATCGGATCAGGCCCGGGAGGAACCAACGTGGCGAGTGGCGGGGTAGGCACTGGAGCATCAGGCCTGGTCACTTCCACGCTGGGTGCGGGACCGCAGATTACCAGCTTTGATCCGGTCCTCTCGGGTACGGCGCAGTTTGACCACAACAACATTCTGTCGGCGAGCACCTTTGCCGCTCCGGTCACCCAGCAGAACACGACGACCGCGAACCTATCGTATCTGCAGGGGTTTATGACAGGAACCAACCTGTCCGTGGGATTTGACAACACGCGGGCGACTTCCAATTCGCCGTTCTCCTCATTCAGTCCCACCGTCAGTTCTGGTTTCCAGGCGAGAATTACCCAACACCTGCTGCAGGGGTTCGGGTTATCGCCCAACACGCGCTTCATCCGCATCGCCAAGAACAACCGCGAGATTTCTGACGTTGCGTTCAAGCTGCAAGTGACCAGCACAGTTGACCAGATCGAGAACATTTACTGGGATCTGGTGTACGCCTATGAAAACGTAAGAGTGCAAAGGGAATCGCTGGCCTTTGCCCAGAAGACGCTTTCCGACACGCAGAAGCAGGTGCAGATCGGAACTTTGGCGCCCATAGAGACGGTGCGCGCGCAAAGCACGGTGGCCAGTGATCAGCAGGCGCTGACGGTGGCTGAGACGAACCTGCAATTACAGCAGTTGCTGATGAAGAACGCGCTGAGTCGCACCCTGCTGGATCCGACGCTTGTTGATGCGGAAGTAATTCCCACTTCGACCATGAAGCTGCCGGAACACGAAGAGGTCGTGCCGACACAGGAGTTGATTAATGATGCGCTGAGCCGGCGGCCGGAACTGGTCGAGCAGAGGGTCAGTCTGCATAACCAGGAAATCAGCATGAAAGCGATTCGCAGCTCATTGCTGCCTTCGCTGGATTTGTTCGCGTACTACGGTGGGTCGGGAATTGGAGGCGCGCAGAATCCTTCGAACCTCTGTGTTAATCAGACAGCCGAGCAACAGGCAAGAGGATTCTGTTCCGGTTTTAACCCGTCCACCGGAACAACCAACATCCCGCCTCAACCCAGTGTGGGCTATGGCAGCACGCTGAATCAGCTGGTCAATTCCACCGCTCCGGACAAGGGTGTGGGACTGACGCTCAACATCCCGCTGCGCAACCGTGTGGCGCAGGCCACGCAGGTGCGGTCGGAACTTGAATACCGGCAGTCTCAGATGCGGGTGCAGCAGATCGAAAACCAGGTGCGGATTGAAGTGCGCAATGCGCAGTTCGCAGTGCAACAGAACCGCGCCAGCGTGCAATCGGCACAGGCGGCGGTGGACTATGCCACCCAGTCGCTGAGCGCGGAGCAGAAAAAGTATGCCCTCGGGGCTTCGACCTCAACCTTGGTGCTGCAAAACCGAACAGCCCTGGCACAGTCGGAATCGACCTTGGTTTCAGCCATGGCAGCGTACGAGAAATCAAAGCTTGAGCTCGACCGCGCTACCGGACGCCTGCTCGACACCACCGGCATCTTCATGGACGACGCCCAGCGCGGCCAAGTAACCCGGCCGCCTCACGTACCCTATGTGGCGCCCCGTGCCGATCTCAATCAACTTGAAGGCACGACCCAGGCTCAGCCGGGACAGCCCGCAACCCAACAACCGGCGCCAGAACCGGAACAGCAGCAGCAACCCGAGCAACCGCAGCAGCCGCAACCGGAACAGCCGCAGGCTCCGCCACAGTGACCTGGATCACAAGCAGCACATGCTAGCGTGCTGTAACATTGGCCCCGCGTCCCAACCGGATGCGGGGCTTTTTAGTTGGCGTAAACGGTTTGAGGTGGCAACATAGTTGCAAATTCCTGATGAAGCGAGGTCATCGTGAAGATCGCCAACGACATAACTGAACTGATCGGCCGCACGCCCCTGGTACGCCTGAACAAAGTGACTGCCGGCTGCACCGCGACTGTGGCTGCCAAGCTCGAAAGCTTCAATCCCTGCAACAGCGTGAAGGACCGCATCGGGGTCAGCATGATTGAGGAGGCGGAGCGCTCGGGAAAGATTCAGCCGGGTAAGACCATTCTGATCGAGGCTACCAGCGGCAACACCGGGATCGCCTTGGCATTTGCCGCGGCGGTCAAAGGCTACCGGCTGATCCTGACCATGCCCGATACCATGAGCATGGAACGGCGAGTCTTGCTGATGGCGTTCGGAGCCGAGATCGATACTGACGCCCGGACCGAAAGGCATGAAGCAGGCGATGGCCAAGGCGGAGGAGATCAAGGCCAAAACTCCAGGCTCGGTCATCCTGCAGCAATTCGCGAACCTCGCGAATCCCGAAAATTCATCGCGAGACCACCGGGCCCGAAATCTGGGATGACACGGATGGCAAGGTCGATATTCTCGTCTCCGGCGTGGGGACCGGGGGTACGCTGACCGGCGTCGGGGAGTACATCAAACCCAAGAAGCCGGAATTCAAGATCGTCGCGGTCGAACCCACCGACAGTCCGGTGCTTTCCGGAGGCAAGCCGAGCCCGCACAAGATTCAGGGCATCGGCGCCGGCTTTGTGCCAGACATCCTGAAAACTGATCTGATTGACGAGGTGGTGCAGGTGACCGCCGACGATTCGGTGAATATGGCGCGGCGCATGGCGCGGGAAGAAGGCCTGCTGGTGGGGATTTCGGGAGGCGCGGCCGCGGTTGCCGCGGTGCAAGTGGCGAAACGGGCAGAGAACTCCGGAAAGCTGGTGGTAGTGGTACTACCCGATTTCGGAGAGCGTTATCTGAGCACCATCCTCTTCGAAGCTTTGCGGCAACAGGCCCAGCAGATGACCGCTGCCGCCGACTGATTATGATCGGGTTTCTGAAATCGGTGCGGGAAGATATCGACGCGGTATTTGAGCGCGATCCTGCGGCGAAGTCGTGGATTGAGGTTGTGCTTTGCTATCCCGGTCTGCACTCCTTGTGGGCGTACCGATTCAACCACTGGTTGTGGAACCATGGGCTGCGCACTTTCGCGCGGCTGCACTCGCAGTTTGCGCGCTTCGTGACCGGAATTGAGATCCACCCAGCAGCCCAGGTCGGGCGCCGGCTATTCATTGATCACGGAAATGGCGTGGTGATTGGTGAAACTACCATCATCGGCGACGATGTGACTCTTTACCAGGGAGTGACCCTCGGCGGGACGGGCAAGGAAAAAGGCAAGCGCCACCCCACTCTTCTCAACAACGTCATCGTGGGGACCGGGGCCAAGGTGCTGGGCAACATCGTGATCGGCGAAAATTCGCGCGTCGGAGCCAATTCCGTGGTGCTGCGAGACGTTCCCGAGAACTCCACCATTGTGGGTGTGCCCGGCCATATCGTGTTGCGGAACGGCAAGCGGGTGGTGATTACCGATCCCAAGGAAATAAGCGACCCATTGTCTGACGTACTGGTCAAAGTGGCCGCGCAGGTACATGAGTTGCGGGAACAGCTTAAGCAACACACGCAGGCAGTCTTGGGACCGGAACCAGAAATGGAACTCGACAAAGAATCAGAGGCGTTCTCGGAGGGCGGAGGCATCTGAGCTGCGCGCCTGCGTGGTGAGTCTGATGTGATAGCTCCGCCTGTCTTTGGTTCTCCCACACTTTCCCGCTTGTCCTGGTACCGGATCCGCCATTTCTGCCGGGTGGCTCTCGGTTTATCCTCTACCCGTGACACTGTCGGTCGTCATCATCACCCACAACGAAGAGGCGAATATCAGGCGCACACTGGAGAGCGTGTCGCCCCTGGTCTCGAATGGATCGGGCGAGATCATTGTGGTGGACTCCGGCTCCACGGACCGAACAGTCGAGATTGCGAGTTCCTTTGGAGCAAGAGTATTTGTAGAGGAATGGAAGGGCTACGCCGTGCAAAAGAATTCAGCGATAGAAAAAGCGGCGGGAGAATGGGTTCTCAGCCTGGACGGCGACGAAGAAGTAGAAGTGGAACTATGCGCCGAGATCGGTGCATTTCTCCAGACTTCGGCCTCTCCTGGGGAGCACGGCACATTAGACGGTCTACCGGCCGGGGTTTGGGTGCCGCGCAAGAACTTCTTTCTGGGACGATGGATGAAGCACGGTGGGTTCTGGCCCGATCCCAAGCTTCGCCTGTTCCGGCGTGGCGTGGGACGGTTTGCCGACAGCCGTGTTCATGAAACAGTCCTGGTCGAAGGTCCGGCGGCGCGATTTACCCACGGGCTGATACACCATTCATATCCGACGCTTAGCGACTACATCGAGCACATGAACCGCTATTCCTCTCTGGGGGCGGAGATGGTGGCAGAGAAGGGACGAACTGCATTCAGTCTTACAGATATCGTCCTCCGGCCCTTATTCACATTCATCTACAACTACTTCCTGCGGCTGGGCTTTCTGGACGGTCGGGAAGGCTTGTTGCTTCACCTCTATCACTCTGTATACGTCTCCTGGAAATACGCCAAAGCCTGGGAATTGAGCCGCCGCCGCACCGGTTGATCTGACACCTCTGTTGCAGATGATTCTCCCCCCGCGCGTCTAGTATGTGGGCGGGCGTCCTGCAAGCCCATTTGGTATACCGCCCTTTTCACGCCTGTTCAGAGGCATCCCCGAAAGTCTTTGTGTGAGGGACAACGGATCGTAGGGAGGCGGCATCTCTCTTCACGCTCCCGATGTCCAGGTTTGTCTATTCCGTGTACCTGGTGCCTGACGCTGTGCGTCTGCAAAGGCAGCGCGGCAGAGCCGCATCCAGCTGCTCACGTTCAAGGAATGTCTCAAACTTCGAGACTCCCTGCCTCGCCCCGCTTCTACCGCCATGACGACCTCAATAAATTGATCCGAGACGCGGCAGCCAGCACTGGTTAGGTGATCCGCAAGTTCTTGGCGACATGCTCTCTTATAGAACTTTAAGGAGCGGCAAGATGTGCCTGGCAATACCCGGCAAGGTACTCGAAGAGTTCGATCGCGGCGGAATGCGCATGGCCAGAGTGCAATTCGGCGGCATCGTGCGCGAAGCGTCGCTGGATTATGTCCCCGCGGCCAAAGTCGGCGACTTTGTTCTGGTCCACGTCGGCTTCGCCATCAGCACAGTTGACGCCGAAGAAGCCGCGCGCACCTATCAACTTCTTGAAGAGATGGATCAGCTGACCGAACTCGATGCTCCCGTGGTGGATGAAATCTCAGCGAGGAAGCCGCAATGAAATACCTCGACGAATACCGCAATCCGCGGCTGGCTCAGTCGGTGGTGAATGAGATTCGGCGAATCCAGACCCGTCCCTGGGTGATTATGGAGGTGTGTGGCGGGCAGACACACTCGATTGTGAAGCACGGCATCGACCGTCTGCTGCCGGATGGCATCGAGCTGGTGCACGGGCCGGGGTGCCCGGTTTGCGTCACGCCGCTCGAGACCATCGACAAAGCGCATGCGATTGCGGCGCATGACGACGTGATTTTCTGTTCGTTTGGCGACATGTTGCGGGTTCCGGGCTCACACGGAGATCTGTTCACCCTGAAATCGCAGGGCGCTGATATTCGCGTGGTCTATTCTCCGCTGGATTGCCTGAAAATCGCGCGCGCCAACCCCGAGAAGAGGGTGGTGTTTTTCGCAATTGGTTTCGAGACTACGGCTCCGGCGAACGCCATGCTGGTATTTCGCGCCCAGCAGGAAGGCGCCAAGAATGTTTCAGTCCTCGTCTCGCACTCCTTGGTCCCTCCTGCCATCGCCTACATTCTGCAATCGCCGCAAAACCGGGTTCAGGGTTTCCTCGGTCCGGGGCATGTCTGCGCGATCATGGGCTACCGGGAATACGAGCCGCTCAGCGACCGTTACCAAGTGCCGATTGCAATTACCGGTTTCGAGCCACTCGACTTACTTCAGGGGACGTTGATGACGGTGCGGCAGCTGGAAGCTGGAACCAGCGTCGTAGAAAACCAGTATTCGCGCATTCTCGACCGGGAGGGCAACGTGCCCGCGCGCAAGCTGGTGAATAGCGTGTTCGAGGTTTCAGACCGCAAGTGGCGCGGAGTCGGGTGGATTCCGAAGAGCGGTTACAAGCTGCGTTGGGAATACCGCGAGCACGACGCAGAGCGGATCTTCCAGGTGAAAGAGATTGATACGAAAGAACCTGCCATCTGCATCAGCGGCCAGATTCTTCGTGGAGTCAAGAAGCCCCATGACTGCGCCGCATTCGGCACGGTGTGCACTCCGCTGACCCCGCTCGGGGCAACCATGGTCTCCGCGGAGGGCGCCTGCGCCGCCTACTACGCTTACGGGCGGCATCTCGATATGCAGAAAGACATGCAAAAACAGAAGCAAAGTGACGCTGCCGCATCGGTGCAAATCGGGGGCGGGGCATGAGCAACGCCACCTTGCCCGCTACTCCGTCGATCTCTCCCCAACAGTGGCATGACAAAGTCATGCGAAAGTGCAAGGAATCGGTAGAGATCAAGAACAAATTCTTCGAGCACTACGCCGGCGATATTGGGGAACTCAGCCAGAAGATGGCGGAACGCTTTTCACGCGGCCGCAAATTGTGGGTTATGGGGAATGGAGGCAGCGCCTGCGACGCCCAGCACGTCGCGGTCGAATTCATCCACCCCATCATCGAGAAGCGGAGAGCTTTGCCGGCATTCGACCTGGTCAGCCAGATTCCGGTTCTGACTGCGATTTCAAACGACAAGGACTTCGCCCGCATTTTCATCGATCAAATCGAGCTTTGGGGTGAGAAAGACGATATGGCGCTCGCCATCTCCACCAGTGGAAAGTCCCCTAACCTGATTTATGCACTGGAAGCTGCGCGGGCAAAGGGAATGCTGACCATTGCCTTCTCCGGTAAAGACGGCGGCCGCATGCCGGAGGTCTCGGATTACTGTTTCACCGTACCGAGTTTCAGCATCCACCGCATTCAGGAGTCGCACGTCGCCCTGCTGCACATTCTATGGGATCTCACCCACGTGGCGCTGGGCGAAGAGGACACCATCTGATGAGCGAGATCGTGGGCAAAGTTTCATCTCCCGCTGAGAAACCGGAGAGTTCAGAGGCCGGGTCGCTGCCGGGGTCAGCTTGCCCTCTGCCGATCATGCAGCACGAGCACATCGTACTCGGCCATGGCAGCGGCGGGAAGCTCAGTGCGCAACTGATTGAGCGCATCTTCCTTCCAGCATTCAGCAATCCCCTGCTCGACAAGCTGGATGACCAGGCGGTGCTGCGCATCAACGGGTCACGGTTGGCCTTTACTACCGATGCCTTTGTAGTCACACCGCTGTTTTTTCCGGGCGGGGACATCGGCCGGCTCGCCATCAACGGCACCGTAAACGATCTGGCCATGAGTGGAGCACGTCCGCTGTACCTGGCGGCCGCCTTCATCCTGGAGGAAGGTCTGGCGATGGAGGAACTGGGGCGCGTGGTGCAATCCATGAGAGAGGCTGCCGGCAGCGCCGGAGTGCAGCTGGTTGCCGGCGATACCAAGGTGGTGAACCGGGGCAAGGGCGACAAGATTTTCATTTCGACGACCGGTATTGGCGTGATCGAGCGGCCGGTCAATATCTCCGCCGATCGCGCGTCCCCGGGCGACAAGATCATTCTCAGCGGGTACGTGGGCGACCACGGCATGGCTATCCTGTCGCAGAGAGAGAACCTCGAATTTGAAGGCGTCATCGAGAGTGACTGCGCGGCATTGCACCATCTGGTCAGCGATATGCTGGAGGCTTGCCCCGACATTCATTGCCTGCGGGATCCGACCCGGGGGGGCGTGGCGACGGTCTTGAACGAGATCGCCGGACGCTCACAGGCCGGAATGGTACTCCGCGAGACAGAGATCCCCGTTCGCGAATCGGTGCGGGGCGCCTGCGAAATCCTGGGCCTGGACCCGCTCTACGTGGCCAATGAAGGCAAACTGGTCGCGATTGTTCCGGGGGAGTGCGCCCACGCCGTTGTGGAGCGCATGCGGCAGAACCCGCTGGGCGCTGACGCCTGCATCATCGGTGAGGTGGTGGCAAGCCACCCTGGAATGGTGCTGATGCAGACCGAAATTGGCGGCACGAGAGTTTTGGATACGCTTTTTGGGGAACAGCTTCCGCGGATTTGTTGAGGCAACTCGCGGTGGCTGACCTTCCTCCAAAGACGTACTAGATCGTAGTAGCTAGAACCGGTGCGTCGGAATTTGTAAGCCGATGTAAATAATCACGCCCTTCCTGACGACCCCACAAAGGAGGCGTCGATGCCCGCTGAGCCTATTCCCTTCACCAGGCGCAAAGCTTCCGCGCCCGCTCCCGTCAGCGAAGTTCACATTATCTGGATCACCGCCGGTCTCGGCTGTGATGGCGATTCTGTGTCGGTTACCGCTGCCGAGCAACCCAGCATTGAGGATGTGGTCCTGGGAGCGATTCCCGGCCTGCCCAAGGTGCACCTGCACAACCCGGTTCTGGCCTACGAAGTCGGCGACGACTTCATGAAGTTCTTTTATCAGGCCGAACGCGGGGAGATCGATCCCTTCGTTCTGGTGGTGGAAGGCTCCATCCCGAACGAAGAGATCAAGGACCAGGGATACTGGGCGGCCATGGGCACGAACCCCGACACCGGCCAGCCTATCACCACCTGCGAATGGATCGACCGTCTCGCGCCGAAAGCGCTGGCCGTGGTGGGAGCCGGAACCTGCGCAACCTATGGCGGAATTCACGCCATGGCGGGAAATCCGACCGGATGCATGGGACTGGCCGACTATCTCGGCTGGAACTGGCGGTCGAAGGCGGGGCTGCCGGTGGTGAACGTACCGGGGTGTCCGGTGCAGCCCGACAATTTCATGGAAACCGTGCTCTACCTGCTCTTCCAGGCGGCTGGCCTGGCGCCAATGATTCCGCTGGATGAGCAGTTGCGGCCCACCTGGCTCTTTGGCAAGACGGTGCATGAAGGCTGCGACCGCGCCGCTTACTACGAGCAGGATGACTTTGGCCTCGAATACGGGACGCCGAAGTGTCTGGTCAAAGTAGGTTGCTGGGGTCCGGTGGTCAACTGCAACGTCACCAAGCGAGGTTGGATGCGCGGCATTGGCGGATGTCCGAACGTGGGCGGCATCTGCATTGGCTGCACCATGCCGGGATTTCCCGACATGTTCATGCCTTTCATGGATGAGCCCTCAGGAGCGCGTTTCTCCACTGCTGCGCTTACGCTTTACGGAAAGCTGATCCGCTCATTGCGTGCGATCACCAACAGCACTGTCAACGGAGAACCCGAGTGGCGGCGTCGAGGCCGCGAACTAATCACTGGCTATCAACCCAGACCCGGCGCCTACAAGCCCCGCACGGGCCGCAGAGTCGCGTAAAGCGGAGAGGATGGAAAGAATATGGGAACAATTGCTGAGCCGTTGACCGGAACTCCCACCAAGAAACGGAACCTGGTTGAGATGAATTGGGATCCCATCACCCGCATCGTGGGCAGCCTGGGAATTTTCACCAAAATCGATTTCGAGAACAAGCAGGTGGCGGAGTGTCACAGCACTTCCTCGATCTTCCGCGGATACAGCGTTTTCATGAAAGGCAAAGATCCGCGGGACGCGCACTTCATCACCAGCCGTATTTGCGGGATCTGCGGCGACAACCACGCCACCTGCGCCTGCTACGCGCAGAACATGGCCTTCGGGGTGAAGCCGCCGAGCTTGGGGGAATGGATCGTCAACCTGGGCGAAGCCGCCGAATACATGTTCGACCACAACATCTTTCAGGACAACCTGGTCGGCGTGGACTTCTGCGAGCAGATGGTAAAAGAGACGAATCCGGGACTGTGGGACAAAGCGCAGAAGAAGAAGGCGCCCAACGCCTCGATCCATGGGTATCGCACCATTGCCGACATCATGACCGCGCTCAACCCATTCACCGGGGATTTCTACCGCGAAACGCTGGTCATGAGCCGGCTGACGCGCGAGATGTTCTGCCTGATGGAAGGACGCCACGTCCATCCCTCCACTCTGTATCCGGGCGGAGTGGGAACGGTTGCGACGGTCCAGCTGTTTACCGACTACCTCGTCCGGCTGATGAAGTATGTCGAGTTCATGAAGAAGTGCGTGCCGCTGCACGATGACCTGTTTGACTTCTGGTATGAGGCGTTGCCGGGGTACGAGAAAGTCGGCCAGCGCCGGATTCTGCTGGATTGCTGGGGATCGTTCAATAACCCGGATGTCTGCGACTACCGCTACCGCAACATGTCTGACTGGGGACGGGGCATGTTCGTGACGCCAGGCATCATCGTCGACGGCAAGCTGGTCACCAATGACCTGGTGGATATCAATCTCGGCATGCGCATCCTGCTGGGCAGCTCCTACTACGACGACTGGCAGAATGAAGAAACCTTCGTGAAAGACCGATCCGCTGGGAAATCCCATCGACAAACGCCATCCCTGGAACCAGACCACGCTTCCGCGGCCGCAGAAGCGCGACTTTAACGGCAACTACACCTGGGTGATGTCCCCGCGCTGGTATGACAAGCGCAGCGGCGATCATCTTGCTCTCGATACCGGCGGCGGCCCGATCGCGCGGCTTTGGTCCACGGCCCTTTCGGGACTGGTGGACATCGGCTACATCAAGGCCACCGGCAACAGCGTTCAGATCAACTCTTCCCAAAGGCGCGATGCTGCCGGAGACCAGTTTCGAATGGAAGATCCCGCAGTGGAGCAATGCCATTGAGCGTGACCGCGCACGCACCTATTTCCAGGCGTACGCAGCTGCCGCGGCATTGTTCTTCTGCGAAAAGGCGATGGAAGAACTGATGGCGGGTCGCTCGAAAACCTGGGACGCCGTTCAAGGTTCCCGACGAAGCCATCGCTTGCGGCTTCCATGAAGCGGTACGGGGAGTGCTGTCGCACCACGTCGTGATTCGTGACGGTAAGATCGCGAACTACCATCCTTATCCGCCAACCTGCTGGAATGCCAACCCGCGCGACATTTATGGCACGCCAGGACCTTATGAAGACGCGGTGCAGAACACGCCGATCTTCGAAGAGAACGGGCCGGACAAGTTCAAGGGTATCGACATCATGCGAGCGGTACGCAGCTTTGATCCTTGTCTGCCTTGCGGCGTCCACATGTATCTGGGGAACGGCAAGGTTCTCGAAACCCGGCACTCGCCAATGTTCGGCGTAATGGGAAGCAAGTGAGCCATTCATGAACAATGCCGAGTTCCAGGCGCACACAGAAGAAATCGAGCAGTTGGTTGAGCGGGTGGGTATGCTCGAAGATGAGCACGCACGCAATTCCGCGCTCGAACTCTTGCAGTCGGTCATGGACCTTCAAGGGGCGGTTCTGTCACGCATCGTGGAGGTGCTGAGCGCTTCCGGAGAGGCCGGCCGTAATTCGCTGGCCAAGCTCGGCAATGATCCGCTGGTATGCGGCCAGTTGGTGCTTTTCGGAATCCATCCGGTCGCTCTGGAAGATCGGGTAGCGAAGGCGCTGGAAAGCGCCGCCCCTCAATTACGCAAACAGGGGGGAACCGTTGACCTTGTGAGCGTCGACGATGCGGTGGTGAAGGTAAAGATCCAGGGATCGGGACATGGCTGCGGATCGTCCAGCGATGCGATCAAAGCAATAGTCGAGCAGGCGATTTTCGAAGCCGCGCCGGAAGTGATCGAGGTTGTCGCGGACGGCGCGCCTTCCTCGGCTGCCGGTTTCGTTCCACTCAACATGCTCCAACCAGTATCATTCAGAGGAGAACAATTATGAAAAATCCCCCGCCTGATATCGATTCTCACACTCCCGGAACGAAACGTGGAGAAGAATGGGCCTAGGAAGGCAGGAAAGAACCGGGCCGCGAAGGCAATGGACGTACTGCTCGTGATGCGACCAGCATCAATCCCAAGAGCCGTGGACCGATCGATCCTCGGATGCCGCACTTGCCGCCTGCCTAGGCGGCGCTGACCTGACATGGCAAGCTTTGCCGGAAATCTCGGGCGGGGTCCTTTCGAAACCCTGCAGCGATTCGTGCGCAAGCCGCGCGAAGCCGTTGAAAGATGCGAGTTGTGCGCCTCTCGTCTGGCTCCATTTCACCAACATGTTGCTCGAACTGGAAAAGCGACAAGTAAAGTGCGCATGCGATGCTTGCGCGGTTTTGTTCGATGGCGGCACTCGCCAGCGTTACCGCCGAATTCCCCGGGATGTGCGGGCGCTGCCGGACTTTGCCATAGATGATGTGGAATGGGAGAGTCTGCTGATACCGATCAACATGGCCTTTTTCTTTCACAGCAGCGCGGCGGGCAGAGTGGTGGCGAATTATCCCAGCCCCGGCGGCGCAATGGAGTCGTCTTTGGATCTGGAATACTGGGGCACAATCGTCGAGCGCAATCCGGTGCTGAAGAAATTGGAGCCTGACGTGGAGGCCCTACTAGTGAACCGCATCGTCACCCCGCCGCGTTACTACCGTGCTCCGATTGACCAATGCCTCCGGCTGACCGGAATAATTCGGACGCACTGGCGCGGACTTTCCGGCGGCGCCGAAGTATGGAAGGAGATTGACGACTTCTTTCAGCAACTCGATCAGGCATCCGGGGGAAAGCTTGCCTGACCTGCGCTTCGGCATCGACGAAGTAGTGGCCACGCCCAATGCTGTCGCCCCGCAGCTTGTCGTTCAAGCTGCGAATCACGAACTCCGCACCCGAGCCCGTCCATTCCATCGCATTGCGGGCTCAGGTGCAGATCGAACCGGTACGCCGGCGTTATACCCCCGCCGAGCAAGAAGAACTCAAGGAGCTATTTGGCGAGCCGGAACGCTGGAGCAAAACGCTGCACCCTCTGTTGTGGACCAATGCGAATGTGAATGTCCCGGGATTTACTGGCAGCACTGTAGTCGATGTTCCGGTACCCTGCACCTTCGACTTCAACGTCGCAGTAACCAAATACATTTATGGGCTGGAAAGCGGCGAGTTGCCGATCTCGCTGATGTTTAGCGGCACCATATTTTATGCCGGGGGAATCGGGCTACAAGTAGCGCAGATTCCATGGGACCGGGAGGCCAGCTATCGATTGCCGGTTCGGGTCTGGAAGAAAATGATGGACCAGTACTATCCCGACACGGCGTGGGTTTGCCTCAAGCGCGACGTGTTCGAAAAGCTTGACGAATTCAGGGCAATTCATGGCCTGAGCACCTGGGAGCAGGCACTGGAGCGAGCGCTCACTGAAGCCGCCGAGGTGAAGTCATGAATCGGGACCTGGCCCGGAAAGTCGCGAATGCCGTGCTGTACGAGGGTTACATGCTTTATCCCTACCGGCCATCGGCAATCAAAAACCGGCAGCGGTGGACTTTCGGCATACTTTATCCTCCGGCGTACCCGGAGGTTAACGCAGGGACCGAACGGTCTGCAATGCATTCGGAGTGTTTGCTAGCCGCAAAAGCCGGCGTTCGGGTTGAGTTCGAATTACGGTTCCTGCACCTGATGACTCGACAGGTCGAGCGGAGGGTAGAGGACCACTACGAGCCCGTGGCATCGCTCGTAGTGGACGGAAGGCGTATTGAAGGTTGGGAGGAAGGCGTGGAGCGTTCCGTGGAAGGCTCCGTGTCTCTCTCGCCTGAGAATGCGTCCCTGCAGCAGGTTGAATTCAGGTTTCAGGGAACCCGGACGGATGAACCGCTGCGGGATTCAACCGGCTCGGTCGTGGGCAGAGTCAGCCGCATCCAGCAGGAGGTCGGAGGCACGGTCTCGATCTCCTCTGCAAAGGTCCGCGATGGTGTGCTCAAGCTCGCAATCGACATTGCGAACGAAAGCTCGCTGCCATCTCACAACCTGAACCGGAACGCGGCGTTGTTGCAGTCTCTGCTGTCGGCGCACGCGGTGCTCGGGTCGAGTGGAGGGCAGTTTGTGTCGTTACTCGATCCGCCTGAAGATGTTCGGGAACTCGCAAAGCATTGTTTGAACACCGGTAATTTCCCGGTTCTTATCGGCGACGCGGGCGAACGTGACATGCTGCTGTGCTCTCCTATCGTGCTTTACGATTATCCGCAGATTGCGCCGGAGAGCGCCGGCGACTTCTACGACGCTACCGAGATGGACGAAATGCTCACGCTGCGGGTCATGACCCTGACCGACGAAGAGAAGGATCAGATGCGGCTTGCCGACGATCACGTTCGCCGGCTGCTACAACGCACGGAAGAAAGCGCGCGCGAACAGTTGATGAGGACTCATGGCACGATCCGCGGTGGCCTGCGCCCGGTGGGCGAATCATGACGGAGTGGAGCCAGGAAGCCGAGAATATCCGCATCGAGAGCGTGACCATCTTTGGAGTTGCGGTGAAGGCCGGAGATCGGGTCCGACTGTGGCCCCAGAAGACCGCTGACATCATGGACATGGCTTTGAAAGGAAAGGTCGCGTTCGTCGAGGCAATCGAACAGGATTTCGACAACCAGGTCCATCTGGCGGTCGTATTGGAAGATGATCCGGGCCGCGATCTGGGAATGATGCGCCAACCCGGCCACCGGTTCTTCTTTTCTCCCGAAGAGGTTGAGCCACTGGCTCTGAACGGCGAGGCTGCTCATGAAGCCTAGGTTGCTGGTGGCCGGAGTCGGCAACATTTTCCTCGGAGACGATGCCTTTGGAGTTGAAGTCGTGAACCGGCTGATGCTGCGTCCGCAGATCGACGGCGTAACGGTAAAGGATTTCGGCATACGCAGCTATGACCTGGCATACGCGCTGATGGATGACTGGGATCAGGTGATCCTGGTGGATGCGCTACCCCGCGGCGGCGAGCCGGGAACGCTTTACACGCTGGAGCCTGAGCTTCCGCAAGACGGCGAGGTTCCACCGGCGCTCGACGCGCACTCGATGAATCCCGTTGCCGTGCTGCAGCTGGTGGGTGCATTGGGAGGCCGCGTCCGGCGTATGTTGGTGGTAGGGTGCGAACCTGCCACCATCGAACCAGACCAGGATGGGAACATGGGCCTCAGCTCGCCGGTGAATGCGGCGGTCGATGAGGCCGTACGAATGGTTGAAGAGTTAATTACCGGTGCGCGCAGCCAGGTATCGGCCGCGTAGCGGAACAGGAGAAAAAACATGTCAGCTGGAAAAATGGTGATGTGGGGCACACTCGCCGCCACGATTTTCTCAATGTATTACTTTCGTGGGGACTTCAAACGGTACGTGAAAATGAAGATGATGTGAACAGGGTATTGGCGGCGATCTTTGCCAGCAAAGCTCGCCTCGCGCCAATCAGGACTGCAGTGCCGGAGTGCTGTGTGCGCTTTCCCATTGGGTGCTTGCACGTTGTCAGGGACTCTTTTACGGTATCGATGCGAGAATGAGTTTGCAATTCTTGCCAATCCAGTATGCCAGCTACTCCCCGACGAGACACCGGTGAGTTTATCCACGAAGACTTCCTGCTGCATTCTGAGGCGGCGCGGCGCCTTTATCATGGCTACGCAGCGTCCGAGCCGATTCTCGACTATCACTCCCATCTTTCGCCTTATGACATTGCCGACAACCGGCGGTTCGGCAACTTGAGTGAGATCTGGCTTGAGGGAGACCACTATAAGTGGCGGGCGATGCGCGCCAACGGTATCGGTGAACGCTACTGCACAGGGGACGCTCCGCCATTCGAGAAATTCATGGCCTGGGCACGGACTATCCCGTATACCCTGCGAAATCCTCTATACCACTGGTCGCACCTCGAACTGAAGCGCTACTTCGGCATCAACGATCTTTTGACAGAACAGAATGCCGAGAGCGTATGGCAGCACGCGAATGCCGCGTTGCAGCAGAGCGAGCTTTCCGCGCAAGGAATACTCCGGAAATTCCACGTGCGTGCGCTCTGCACCAGCGATGACCCCTGTGACGATCTCGAGTCTCACGCCGCCGTCAATGGCAGCAAGTGCGGGTTTCGTATCTATCCAACTTTCAGGCCTGACAATGCCCTGCTGGTGAATTTCCCTGAATCATTCAATCCCTGGCTAGACCGGCTGCAGCAATCCAGTGACATCAACATTTCAAGCTTCCGCCATTTTCTTGACGCATTGCAGCAACGTCACGATCGTTTCCATGAAGCTGGAGGAAGAGTCTCCGATCATGGCCTGCCACAGTGTTATTCCACTCCTTGTCACGAAACCACTGCGGCGGAAATCTTTGATGGGGCACGCAGCGGCAAGGCTGCCAGTCCAGAGCAGCACGAACAGTTTGCTTCTTTTCTGATGCTGTTCTTTGGCCGGATGGATGCGGAAAAGGGATGGACCAAGCAGTTGCACCTGGGCGCTAGGCGGGGAGCCAACACCCGGGCCGTTCTGGAAATTGGGCGAGATACTGGGTTCGACACCATTGGCGACTGGCCGCAAGCAGCGGCGCTGTGCCGCTATCTTGACCTACTGGAGAAAGAACACGCCCTGCCAAAGATGATCGTCTATAACATCAATCCCACCGACAACTATGCAATGGCAACCGCTGTTGGAACTTTTCAGGACGGTCGCACGGTGGGAAAAATCCAGTTTGGAAGCGCGTGGTGGTTTCTGGATCAGAAGGAAGCGATTGAATGGCAGCTAAACGCACTCTCCAACACCGGACTGCTCTCCCGCTTCATAGGAATGCTGACGGACTCGCGTTCGTTCATGTCTTTTCCGCGTCATGAGTACTTCCGGCGAGTGCTTTGCAATGTTCTGGGGCACGACATGGAGCGGGGCGAACTGCCGAATGATGAGGCGCTGATCGGCACCATGGTGCGAAACATCTGCTTTGCGAATGCAAAAGACTACTTTGGTCTTGAACTGCCGCCCGAATCGGAGCTGTGCTGATCCTGGCTCTTCATCCTGCAGTGCCATCACCAGTTGTGCATTGTCCCATCCAACTTGCGGTTGATGGGCAGATAGGCCCGCTGGTAGGGATACTTCGCCGCCAGTTGCTCGTCCAGATCCACACCCAGTCCGGCGTCATCCCCCGGGTGCATCGTGCCGTTTTCGAACGAATAGGAATGAGGAAACACCTTGTCCGTGTCCTCACTGTGGCGCATGTATTCCTGGATTCCGAAATTGTGGACGCTCAGATCAAAGTGCAGCGCGGCCGCCATGCAGACTGGACTCAGATCGGTGGCACCATGGCATCCGGTGCGCACTTGGTAGATTTCGGCGAGACTGGCGATCTTTCTCAGGTGAGTAATACCGCCGGCGTGGACCACGGTTGCGCGAATATAGTCAATCAGTTGCTCTTCGATCAGATGTTGGCAGTCAAAGACGGTGTTGAACACTTCACCGACGGCGAGCGGGGTGGTGGTGTGCTGCCGGATCTGGCGAAAGCTCTCTTGCAGCTCTGCCGGTGTGGGATCCTCCAGCCAGAACAGGTGAAAGGGTTCAAGCTCTTTTCCCATGCGTCCGGCTTCGATCGGGGTCAGGCGGTGGTGAGAGTCGTGAAGCAGGTGGATGTCTGGCCCGAACTCTTTGCGCAGGCGCGCGAACAGTTGCGGGACGAAGTTGAGGTACTTCTCGGTTGACCACAGGTTCTCAGGCGGAGCATTGACCTCGGCCGGTTCGTAATATAGCGCTCCGCGCCCAACTCCGTAGGTCGAGGCGAGTCCGGGAATCCCGGATTGTGCCCGCACGGCGGTGTAGCCCAATTTGATGTAGTGCGCCACGGCTTGGACAGTTTCCTCCATGTCGGCGCCGCTGGCGTGCCCATAAACCAATACGGAATCGCGGGATGCGCCTCCAAGTAACTGGTAGAGAGGAACATTCAGACTCTTGGCTTTGATATCCCACAGCGCAGTGTCAACGGCCCCAATCGCCGCCATAGTGATCGGACCGCGGCGCCAATATGCGCCCTTATACAGGTAATGCCAGATGTCCTCGATGCGGCGTGCATCGCGACCAACCAGCAGCGGCGCAATGTGATCGGAGAGGTAGCTGGCTACAGCCAGTTCGCGGCCGTTCACCGTGGCATCCCCAAGACCATACACGCCGTCTTCGGTCACCAGCTTGAGGGTCACGAAATTTCGCCCGGGAGAACAAATAATTACTTTGGCATCGGTGATCTTCATGGTCTGCGTTCCTCAGGGTAATTACGGGGCACCGAACTACTTGCATATCGCGGATGTCTGAAACTCGGTGGCATGTTGTCGAACTGATATTATCAACCGCATTGAATTGACTCCTACTCTGAGGGTTGCTGTTCATGGGACATCCTGCACTGGAACTTACCGGAAAGACTGCTGTCGTCATCGGGGGAACATCGGGTATCGGCCTGGCGATCAGCGAGGGGCTGGCACAGGCGGGCGCCGATGTGGTTCCTACGGGGCGTGACGCGGAACGTGTGGAACACGCGGTCGCAAGGGTCAAGGGGCTGGGCCGCCGTTCGCTGGTGTTTCCCACGGACGTAACCAAGAAAACCAGCGTCGAAGCTTTGCATGAGGCCACACTGGCTGCATTCGGCAGGGTGGAAATTCTGGTGAATTGCGCGGGTTTCACCAAGCGCACGCCCACTCTTGCTGTGACTGAAAGCGAATGGAATAGCATTCTCGACACCAACCTGAACGGCACGTTGCGCGGCTGCCAGGTTTTCGGACGCGGCATGGTTGAGCGGAAATACGGACGAATCATCAACATCGCGTCGCTGGCGTCGCTGGTTTCCCTCTACGAAGTCGCCGCATACTCGGCCAGCAAAGCGGCGGTAGCCTCGCTGACCAAGTCTCTCGCCATCGAATGGGCCCCCCATGGAGTGTGCGTGAACGCGATCGCTCCGGGCGTATTCCGCACGGGACTGAATGCCGCCTTGCTCGATGGTACAGCCCGTGGTCAGGAATTCCTCATGCGAACTCCCATGCGCAGGTTTGGCAGGCTCGATGAACTCGCCGGGGCGGCGGTCTTCCTGGCGTCCGAAGCAGCAAGCTACATGACCGGCCAGCTGCTGGTCGTGGATGGCGGCTTACTTGCCAGCGGAGTGAATCAGTAGAATCTCGACTGGAGAATCGTTCAAGTCGGCATGGACCAGTTCCCGGTTCGCAAACAGGCCAGCCCCGCGGTTGCACAACCGACTCTGGGGGAACATCTGTCGAGCGCGGTGGGCCGCTATCGCTGGGTCATCTGCACGCTTCTCCTTCTCGGAACAACCAAGAACTACATGGACAGGCAGGTGATCGGCGTCCTCAAGACCACCCTGCAGCATGATTTGGGCTGGAGCGAGATTGATTACGGCAACCTGGTGTTTGCTTTCCAAGCCGCCTACGCGGTCGGCATGCTGGTGATGGGCCGGCTGATCGACCGGCTAGGGACCCGCATAGGCTACGCGCTGACTGTAGTGGCCTGGAGCCTGGCTTCGATGGCGCATGGCCTGGTGACTTCATTCGGTGGATTCCTCGGGGCGAGGATCGCACTCGGATTCGCCGAGGCGGGAGTGTTTCCTGCAAGCCTGAAGGCCACGGCGGAGTGGTTCCCGAAAAAAGAGCGCGCGCTGGCGACCGGCATCTTTAATGCCGGGACGAATTTTGGAGCCATCATCACCCCGCTGATTGTTCCCTGGATCACCATACATTGGGGATGGCGTTGGGCCTTCTTCCTGATCGGGGCGATTAGCTTTGTATGGCTGGCGCTGTGGCTTTGGATCTATCGCCGCCCCGAAGAGCATTCCCGTTGTTCAGCAGCAGAACTTGCATATATTCGCAGCGATCCGCAATCGGCGCCCGGCAAGATTGGATTTCTGAAGTTGCTGCCGCACCGTCAGACCTGGGCGTACGCTCTAGGGAAGTTCATCACCGATCCCATCTGGTGGTTCTATCTGTTCTGGGTTCCGGATTTCCTGCAGCGAAAACATGGACTGAACCTGCTCCAGATCGGGCTGCCGATTGTGGCGATCTACGTGATCTCCGATGCGGGCAGCGTGGCGGGAGGCTGGCTTTCGTCCTTTTTGATTCGGCGTGGCAGGAGCGTCAATGCAGCTCGCAAGCTGGCAATGCTGACTTGCGCGGTCGCCGTAATCCCGATTGTTTCTGCGCCGAGAATCTCCTCTACATGGGGCGCGGTCGCAATCATCGGCCTGGCGGCGGCGGCGCATCAGGGATTCTCTGCTAATCTGTTTACTCTTCCGTCAGACATGTTCCCTGCCCGGGCAGTTGCGTCAGTGGTGGGCGTTGGCGGAATGGCGGGAGCCGTTGGCGGCATGCTGATCGCTAAAGTGGTGGCTTATTTTTTGCAGTGGACTGGAAGCTACGCCATTCCGTTCCTGATTGCCGGGTCGGCATATCTGGTAGGCCTGGCGGCGGTTCACCTGCTCGCGCCAAGGCTGGAACCGGTGGTTACAGATGCGGTGGCGGCTTGAGTCGCCGGGCAGAACCCCGCAGTTTCTGAGAACAAGATGACACTCAAGATTAAAGACAAGCAGAGCTGCCGTTGGGACCTGGTGAGCCTTGGCGAAGTGATGCTGCGTTTCGACCCGGGAGACCGACGTATCTGGACTACGCGCAATTTCGAAGTCTCGGAAGGTGGCGGCGAATACAACGTGGCCCGGGGCCTTAAGCGCTGTTTCGGACTCGATACGGCCATTGTCACTGCCTTTGCTGATAACCCGGTTGGCCGTTTGCTTCAAGATCTCATTTATCAGGGCGGCGTCGATCAGTCACTGGTGCGCTGGGTGGAATACGATGGCGTCGGGCGCACGGTCCGCAATGGCCTTAACTTCACGGAAAGAGGGTTCGGGGTGCGTCCGGCGTTGGGATGCTCGGACCGGGGATTATCCGCCGCCTCCCAGCTGAAGTCCGGCGAAATTGACTGGGACGAGATCTTCGGCAAGAGCGGTGCACGCTGGTTTCACACCGGAGGAATTTTCTGCGCGCTGTCAGATACAACTCCCGATGTTGCCCTTGAGGCGCTCTCGGCAGCGCGTAAGCATGGGGTCACGACCTCCTACGATCTGAATTATCGCGAGTCGCTCTGGAAGTCGATTGGAGGAAAGAAGCGTGCCCAGGAAGTGAACCGCCGGCTGGCGCCGCTGGTGGACGTGATGCTCGGCAACGAAGAAGATTTTTCCGCGGCACTGGGCTTCAAGGTAGAAGGCCTCGACGAGCACATTTCGAACATCGAAACCGACGCTTTCAAAATGATGATCGCCGCGGTGGTGAAGGAATTTCCCTTCAAAGTGGTCGCCACCACCTTGCGCAAAGCGAAAACCGCGACCTTGAACGACTGGGGCGCAATCTGCTACGCAGACGGTTCGTTCTATGAAGCGACGCATCGTGAGAATCTGGAGATATTTGACCGGGTAGGCGGCGGCGATT
Source organism: Terriglobia bacterium (assembly GCA_963798155.1). Lineage (GTDB taxonomy): Bacteria > Acidobacteriota > Terriglobia > Terriglobales > Acidobacteriaceae > CAWCSH01. The sequence goes on along the minus strand of CAWCSH010000005.1, from coordinate 252,356 downwards.
CCTTTGCGTCGGGTTTGATCTATGGGTTGCTGAGCGGGAAGGGCCCGCAGTGGGCAGTGGATTGCGGAGCGGCGCATGGCGCGCTGGCCATGACCACTCCCGGTGACACCACAATGGTCACGCTTAAGGAAGTGACGCAACTCATGCAGGGCAAGGGAGCGCGCATCGCGCGATAGGAGTCCATGTCGAAGAACAGAAGTTCGCAGGCGGATCGAGGAGATTGGAATTGTGCCGGTAGTGCGGGCAGCTTCGTCCAGTCTGGCGATGCAGGCGGCGGAGGCGGTCGCTGCCGGAGGAATTCCGATCGTTGAAGTAACCATGACTGTGCCCGGAGCAATCGAGGCGATTGCCGGCCTGGCCAGAACTGCCGGCGGCAAAATGCTAATTGGCGCCGGAACTGTGCTCGATGCGCAGACCGCGCAAAAGTGCGTTGAGGCGGGAGCGCAATTCCTGGTGAGTCCCGGTTTCGATCTGGAAACCGTGAAACTTGCCGCGAGGCTTGGCGTCCTGATGATAGCGGGCGCGCTGACGCCGACGGAGGTGGTTACGGCATGGAAGGCAGGCAGCGATTTGGTGAAGATATTTCCCGTGCGGCAATGTCGGCGGGGCAAAGTACATTAAGGCGCTGAAAGGACCGCTGCCGCAAGTCCCAATGATTCCGACCGGAGGAGTAAATCTTGAGACTGCTGCCGATTTCATCCGCGCCGGAGCCGCCGCGCTCGGAGTGGGCGGCGAACTCGTCTCAGCAGCCGCCTTGAAGTCCGGCAACATCAGCGAAATCACCGACAACGCCCGAAACTATATTGCGGCAGTTCGCGCCGCCCGATCTTGAAGCACAACAGAAATCCGGTCTGAATGAAGATCTGCGTTCTGGGTCTCGATTGCGCCGCGCCTGAGATCATTTTTGGCGATGAACGCCTGCGCAATTTGCGCGCTCTGATGCAGCGGGGCACGTGGGGGCGACTGGAGAGTGTGATTCCCCCGATCACCGTCCCGGCGTGGATGTGCCTCTCCACCAGCCAGGACCCAGGCTCGCTGGGAGTTTACGGATTTCGTAACCGCGTCAGCCACTCCTACAGTGGTCTCGGCATCGCCGACTCGAGCAGCATTCAAACCCCTGCAATCTGGGACTATCTTGCCGAAGAAGGAAAGCGTTCGATCATTGTCGGTGTCCCACCCGGCTTTCCGCCGCGAAAGATCAACGGCATCAGCGTCGGCTGTTTCTTGACCCCCGATTCTGATGCGGATGAGTTCACTCATCCACCTGAGATCAAGCAGGAGATCATCAAGCTTGTTGGCCACTACCCGACCGATGTGGCAGGATTCCGCACCGACGACAAGGACTGGCTGAAGCAGCAGATCTTCGACATGAGCCGCAAGCAGTGGAAGGTCGTCCGCTACCTCCTGACCGAAAAGCAGTGGGACTACTTTCACTTTGTGGACATCGGTCTCGACCGTACCCATCACGGCTTTTGGGATAGTTATGACAAGCGCCACATCCATTACCGCGCGGGCAATCCGTACGAACATGTAATCCCTGATTACTATCTGTGGCTCGATCAGCAGATCGGTGGCATCGTAGAACTACTCGGCCAAGATACGGTCCTGCTGGTGGTCTCCGATCACGGGGCGCAACGCCTGGACGGCGGCTTCGCAGTGAATGAATGGCTGATTCGCGAAGGCCTGCTGGTCTTGAATGAAGCTCCTTCGCAGGTGACACCGTTTGCCAAATTGAAGGTGAACTGGGCTAAGACGAAAGTTTGGAGCGAAGGCGGGTACTACGCCCGGGTGTTTTTCAACGTAGAGGACCGAGAACCACGAGGCACCATTCCGGCTTCGCAGTATGAGTCTTTCCGCGACGAAATGAAGCGGCGTTTCGAAGCGCTCAGCCGACGACAAGGGGCGGCCGCTGAACTCATTGGTTTTCAAACCGGAAGAGATTTACCAGAACGTGCGCAATGTCGCGCCCGACCTCATCGTCCATTTCGGGCAGTTGTACTGGCGTTCGATTGGCAGCGTGGGCCACGGACGGCTGCATCTCGAGGAGAACGATACCGGCCCTGATGCCTGCAATCACGCGCAGTTCGGAATGTTTATCCTGGCCGCGCCGAATAGCCCGTTACACGGGGAGTTCCAGGGGGCCCGCCTGCTCGACATGGCGCCGACTCTGTTGGATCTTGCAGGCTACAAGATTCCGGCAGCCATGCAGGGTCGATCGCTGGCTCAATCCTGAGGGCTGCCGAATGGTTCCGTTTATTCCGCGGCGGCCGGAGTCACGGCCCAGGGCTTGCCGTCAAAATAACGATGGCAACTTCAGGCCGAAGAGTTTGAGAATCGTAGGCGCAACGTCTACGATGCCGGTCTTCTCTGCCGTAATCTTGTGATTGCTGAATAGGACGCCCGGCACCAGACGCGGATCGACGCAGTGGTCGCCGCTCCAGGCCTTTACATTGTCTTCGAAGATCGTTCCTGTGACTTTGCCCATGACTGAATCCCAGGAAGCGCGGAAGCCCGCGCCGTAGCCAACGATGAGATCGGGCGCGTTGTCCACATAAGGGCCGGCGTACACGCCCTCGCAATCGAACATTCCGGTGATGGCAACTTTACCTGACAGCGGGATCGACCAACCCGTTCAGTTTGCTGCGCAACTCTTCTTTCAGCGCTTCGCTCTCAGCTCCAGGCGCGACGATGCCTTCGCGTTCGCGGCCTTTGAGGTTAAGGTACAGACCGTTCAGCCCCATGGTGTAGGCGCGAGTGCGCGACCAATCCACATCGTCAAACCAGTCGCCGCTTTCAGTCTTGCCGTCTTTCAATACCAAGTAGCCATTCTGGTGCAGCCAGGCATTCACGTTCACGCAGCGCGCGAACGACTTAAAACCATGGTCTGAGATCACCAGCAGCAGGGTCTGATCGTCAATCTGCTTCATCACCCGGCCGATCAGATTATCCATGCGGGAGTAGAGGTCTTGGATCACCTGAGGACGTTGATCGCGCGGCACATCTTTCGCCGCCGGATGGCCGTCTTCCAGATAGCGCCAGAACATGTGTTGCACCCGGTCGGTGGTGTCGAAGACGCAGGCGCAGAGGCCCTGTGGAGTTTTCTCCAGCGCATCGAAAAACATGCGCTCGCGGTCGTCGTGGTTGCCATAGCATTGCGAGAGAAACGCCGAATCGTCGAGCACTTCTTCATTCAGCGCCCAGGTATCTTCCGCCAGGCCCAGGGTCGCGTAGGGACCAAACAGCTTCGCCAGATAGATGGAGTAAGTGACGGGATGCGAGATCGGCAGATCAGGCCGGCCCGGATCGATGTTCACGGGCGTGACGTATATCTCCAGCTCCGGCGAGACCTCTTTCAGGTAGAAGCGGCAGATGCCGCGCGCGCTGAATCCCATGGCGGCTTTGAACTTCACCGGGACCCATTCGGAATACTCGCCGGTCTTTAGCGTGAAGGTTTCGGAACCAAGCTGCAATTTCGCATGCTTCTTGGCGGCATCCACGCGGGCGGTGAAATGGGCCCGCAATTCGGCGCCGGAGCCAAGCGGATCTTCCGGTCCAGGAATGTAGGAGCTGAATTCAGCGCCCGTTGCGTTCAATCGGAATCCGCACGCCGCCTTCTCGAAACTTTCCATTGGCTGCGCGGGTCGTACAAAAACAGAACGTACCCTGGCTGCCTTTGAGGTCGGGAACGCACATACCGGAAAGCAAGACGCCCGGAAACTTCTCCGGAGGAAAGGTCACAGGCACACGGATGACGGAGCAGAAGACTCCGGCTTTGCCCAGCCAGTGCCAGAAAGGCGTGCCCCGCCGCATGCCTTTGATCTCCGGCTTGCCGAGCGGAATCGAATACTTGCCGATTTTCAGCCGGCGTTTCGGCTCACGAATTTGCGCCGATGAAAGAAACGGCAGATAGGTGCTCAGGTCGCGCGCCAGAAAATCGTAGATGTTGTGCTTGCCGGGATTCACTCCAGTCTGGAATGTGGACCACGCCACCGGCGAAATTGCGGGAAAGGTCGTACTCAGCGGGCGGAATGTTCCATGTTCCCGGAGTTTGGCGAAGTGAGGCAGCCTGCCTTCTTCGATAAAGCGATCGGCCAGTTCAGGGTCCATGCCGTCGAAGCCTACGATCACCACGCGCTTGACCTGGGCTTTCCCATACGCTTTGCGGCGGCGAAGCCAGCGAAATACCTGCCGTAGCGGCCAGGTCACCAGTGCGTAGAAGGAGTAGAAGAACGCGACAAACAACGTCCAGAAGGAGGAGAGCACAGCAAACCCGGCACCCGGACCGGCGTAGGCATGGCTCGGCAGCGGAAAGAGCACTACCGCGCCGAGGAGCAGCAGAATAGGGATGACGCGATGCCTGGTTGAATACAGCTTCATATTTGAATCCCAAAGACGGTTTTGAAGAAAAATCCCGCCGCGAGCGACACGACGAAGAATAATACGATCCAATTCCAGTCGATTCCGGCCATGCGGATGTTGCGCTCCGGATAGTTCACCGAAATCGACTGGATGGGACTGCTGTCTGGAATCGCCACTTCTCCTGAACTGAAGATTCTTTCCAGAAGGTCTCCCCTCAGTCGCACTGGTGAGAGGCGCGCCAGGCCGGTGGAGACGACTACCTCTTTAGCGACCGCATCATCAGCGGTTTCGACGTGAATGTCATACTTGCCCGCGTGCTGGGCCAGCACGCGCCAGACGACGGTGTTCTCGTCTGGAACATGGACGGCTGGCGCCGATTGCTGCAGGCCTGAAGGAAGCAGCAATTTCGCTTGCTCCAATGCCTGTGGAGTGCGCACATGCGCCTCGACTAGAAACTGCTGCGAAGGCTGCGCCGGTTCCCAACCGAAATAGCGGTCCAGCTGAACCATCAGAAAAAGAATTGGAAGAAAAACAGTCAGGAGCGGAGTGAATGCCAGCCGAAGATAGCTGCCGGTTCCGGCGAGAATGCGGCCGTATGCGCGAAGCACTACCGGCAGCTGGTCCTGAAATAGCCGGACTGCAAGCAAGTTCGCCTTGAGCCGGTCTTTGGCTCTGCGTATCGCTTTCTGATTGGAAACGAAGCGGAACACAAAGACCATCACCAGCCCGACCGCGACTGAAATGGCGAGCACCAGCCACAGCGGGTTGGAAAACAAAGTGGCAGACCAGGAACAAACCGTAATGATACGGACACTCATGCTTGATTGCGCAACCGCAAACTACTCGATGTAGCCCAGGCCCTGCAGGTGCTTGGTAACTTTCTCTTTGGATTCGGGGTTTCCGCCCTGCTCCGGGGGCAGCAGCCGCTTCACTTCTTTCTCGATGGTATGCACCACAAATTCATCCACCGAGGCATAGCCTGAGGCTTCGGCGCATTGCTTCATGCGGTCAACCAGCTCGCCTTCGAATTTCACTTTGTAAGACATTGAAAAGGTCTCCTTCAGTCGCAGCCGTCCTCAATGCCGCGATGCAAAAACCGAATGGCCCATCATATCCCGGGGCTGAGGAATTCCGAACTGCGCCAGAATGGTCGGAGCGATGTCCGTGAGTGCCGGGCCGGTAGCGTCAATTTTGCGGTTGCTTAACAGCACCCCCGGCACCAGGGTGTAGTCCATGCAGTGGTCGCCGCTCCAGGGATTTGTGTTGTTCTCGAAAACATCCGCCGGGAATTCCCCAAGAATCGTCTGCCATCCTGCGCGATAGCCGCGATTGTAGCCGACCAGCAGATCGGGTCCCTTGTCCGAATAGGGCCCCTGATAAACGTCGCGGGCCTGGTCCACACGCGTGATGGCCTGAAGATTGTTCTCCGGATCGCGCACGGCAAGAAGCTTGGCTTTCAGTTCCTGCAGCAACGCGTCCGCCTCGCGCCCCGGCTGCACAATTCCGTCTCGCTCGCGTCCCCGCAGATTCAGGTAGAGACCGTTCAGGCCCAATCCGTAGGCACGAGTCCGGCTCCAATCCACTTTGGCGAAGGCCTCGTTTTCACTTGCGCTGACACCCACACCGCTGGAACTCTTCAGGGTGATGTAGCCGTTATTCAGCAGCCACGTATTCAGATTGAACGAGCGATTGTAAGGTGCGAAGCCGTGGTCCGACAGGACCAATAACGTTGTGCGATCGTCCACCTTGCGCAACACCTCGCCGAGCACCTCGTCAATCTGCTCATAGAAATTCGGGATTGCTTCTCCGTACTTGGCGGCAAGCGTTGCATCGTATTCAGGATGGTGCGGATCGATAAGCCGCCACATCATGTGGGAGTTCAGGTCGAGGCTGGAAAAGTAGAAGAAGAAAACACCGCGGCGAAACTTTGGGAATTCGCTGTCGAAAATCTGGCGATGCTCCGCTAGCACGGTGCGCGCCTGCTCCAGATATTCCTTATCGTTGAGCACGCCGGCGGAAAGCGCCTTGGTGTCTTCGGAAATTCCCTGAGTGTAGAACTCGCCAATTTCTTCTGACAATTCGCGGGAGTAGCTTTTCGGAGTGGAAATCGGCAGCGCGGGATCGGCGGGGTCAATGTTGATGGGCGAGACATAGAGTTGGAACCGCGGATGCGCCTGCTTGAGATAGAAGCGGCAGATCCCCTTTACGTTTCCGATGAATGGAATGAGCTGGAATTCAACGTGAATCCAATCGCTCCAATCGCCCTCGCGCAACACGAACTTCGTTCCCTGCACTTCAATCATCGCCGCCGCTTCCAGCGGATCGATGGCCACGGTGAAAGGCTCGGTGCTGGGCGGAGAATTCTTGCGAAAGGTATTGTCAGGACCGACCAGCTGCGCCTTGACCCGCGAGTGCTCGACTTGCACCGGAATGATCTGGCCGCCCTCGACCAGGCCGGGAGTGGCAAAAGGGTCGTCAGTGTAAAAGGTAAAGGTGCCGTAACTGCCGCGGAGATCGGGTGTACCCATGCCCGCCAGGGTGAAACCTTTGGTCTTCACCGGAGGAAAATTCGAAGGAATGCGCATCACACTGTTGGGAATGCCGTAATCGTCCAGGTATTGCCAGAAGGCTTTGCCATGGCGAAGCTGCTCGGCGCTGCCGCCTCCGAGAGGAATGGTCCAGTTCCCCAGATGAATCCCGTGCTTTGGTGGCTCCACTTGCGAGGCCGAGAAATACGGCTGCAAAGTCTTCGGATCGCGGTGAATAAAATCGAATATGCCGTGACCGCCGGCATTCATTCCGGTAATCAGGTTCGACCACGCCACCGGACTTTGCGGCGGAATGCTGGTGGTCAGTTCGCGAAAGGAGCCCTGTTTCGCCAGAGCGGCAAAGTTCGGCATTCTGCCCTCCGCGATGTACTGCCGGAGCAGCTGCGGATCCATGCCGTCGATTCCGAGGATGATGAGCTTCTTGTCGCCCTGCCAGGAGGTCGCTCTCTGGCAGGAAAATGAACTTGCGGCCAGGCAAGTCGCTACGAACAGGCTCAGATTCCGGGTAATGGCCTTCAAGGTAGGTAGAGGGTGATTCTCACCGCCACGGGGAACGATGTCAAGCCAGCCGGCAGTCCAATTCCGGCGAGGCGCTGAGGTAAACTGGCTTCCATGTTTGGGCGGAATTCCGCGATTGTCTGCTTTCTGGTTTCAGCTCTCCTCGGCTTCTTTCCACGCTCTTGTCTTCGCCGGAAGCAAACCGAACGTTGTGCTCATCACGCATGGAATCAACCCGTGCCGATCGCATGGGCTTTCTCGGCGCAAAAACCAAGATCACCCCGAATCTTGATGCCATTGCGCACGAGAGCCTGACTTTCGAACACGCTTATGCCCAGGCGCCTTCGACGGTGGCCTCGCACGCAACGATTCTCTCCGGGACCTATCCCCAAACCCATCAGGTCGGCGAACTCGGAACACCTCTGCCATCCTCTTTGCCTTTCCTCCCGGACTTGCTAAGAGCGCACGGCTTTCAAGCGGCTGCATTTGTGGGATCAATTGAGCTTGATCCCCGGAACGGATTCGCTCCCGGCTTTGACCGCGGTTTTGCCCTCTATAACGCCGGATTCCACCCACCGCGGCCGGGCCAGAGCCGCTACGCTTCGGTCGAGCGACATGGGGCAGAGGTGATCACACGCGCCAATGCATGGTTAAGCCGCGCTTCCCAGTCGCCCTTTTTTCTGTGGGTGAATCTTGCGGATCCCATGGCCGCTCAGGGAAGTTCCTACAATACTGCCGTTCGCTCCGCGGATGCCGCCGTTGGAAAGCTCATCGCCACACTCCGCGCACGCAAATTGTTCGACAACACCTTAATCGTGATTGTCGCCGACCATGGGCAGAGTCTTGGAGCGCATGGAGAAGAGACACACGGCGTCTTTCTCTACGACGATACGATTCATGTACCGCTGCTGCTGAAGTTGCCGCAGAACCAGAATGCGGGAAAGCGAGTAACGGCCAGGGTGTCGCTGGTGGATATCGCTCCCACCATTCTGGAGGTTGCCGGAGTTCCGGTCCCCTCGCAGATGGAGGGCCGCTCTCTGCTGCGGATTGCCAGCGGGAAGTCCGCCGCCGACCAGCCGGCTTACTCGCGCAGTGACTTCTCTTTCCATGCATTCGGTTTGAGCGCTCTGGAATCCTGGCGCGCGGGAAAATACCTGTATATTCGTGCGCCGAAACCTGAACTGTACGATCTGTCGATCGATCCCGGCGCGACTCACAACCTGGCGCAGAGTTCGAAAGCGATTCTTGAAACGCTTGCTGCGCAGATGGATTCGTTCGACCGCCATTTCAGCGGCGAGGGAGGACAGGCGGCGCAACTTTCTTCGAGCGAGATGCAGAAGCTCGCCTCGCTCGGATACGTGGGTCTGCAGAAATCGGCGGCTTCCGTGAAGCCGGCCGCATCCGGAGTTGACCCGAAAGACATGATCTCCGAGGTAGGTAAGATCCTCGCCGCCCAGAACTGGTTGGAGAGTGGCAGCCCGGAAAAAGCTACCGCAACTTTGCAGCCGGTGATGAGTGCAGCATCTGAGCATGTATCTCGCACAATACGTGATGGGAGCAGCGCTCGCGGCGCAGCATAAGTACCCGCAAGCCATCGCTTTCCTGCATCATGCAATCGAGTTACAGCCGGATTCTTCCTGGGCCCACTTCGAAATGGGTTCAGCCCTTCTGCGCAGCGGAGATTACAAGGCTGCCCTGGTACACCTGGAAATTGCCGGCGAACGCCTGCCCAGGGTTGCCGAAGTTCACTCCCTGCTGGCTGAGGCGTACGAGCATTCGGGCAGAGTGCAAGATGCAAAGCGCGAGCGCGCGCAAGCAGCGCAACTGTAGGACCCAGGCCGCCGATCTGACGCTCTCGAAAGCCAGAGTCTTCGGGGCAAACCGCTGAAATTCCATTTCATCCCAAGACAAGCGCCGATCAAAGTGCCGATCCACGACTGGAGGAGTGATGGCAAACAAAGAGGAGCTTGTCCGCTTCCTGGATGAACATGTGTTCGACCGCATACTGAAGGCTCGCGAGGAGCAGTACAGCCCATCGGAGCGGGACGACCTGGAATACGTTCAGAAGAAAACTGAGACCGAAAAACAGAGGTATCACCAATACAGCAGCGCCGATGAAGTGATTCGCATGTATCAGGATGACCTTCATTCCGATAAAGCCGAGAGCGTCAACAGCAAGCTCAAGAAGCTAGGCTTACCGCGCCTGGCGGATGTTCGGGACCAATTCGAAAAGCGGGCTGCCTAGGAGCTAAACCCCTATGGAACCAGCGGCAACCAAAGCTCCAGCGGCAGCAACTAAACTATTAGTTACGTTTGGATATCCCACGCGTCTAATAGGTATTGGAGGGGACGCTCAGGTGCCGCCCAGACCATCAGTCACGCTGACAGAAGCTGAGTTGAGGATCATGGAAGTCCTTTGGAACCAAGGGGCTCGAACCGTGCAACAGGTGCTGGAGGCGTTTCCCCCAAAGCCGGTGCTGGCCTACAACTCGGTGCTGACCACCATCCGCATTCTGGAAAAGAAGGGATATGTGCAGCACACCAAAGACGGCCGGGCGCATGTGTATGCAGCCCTTCTGGCCAGGGAGGATGCTTCCCGTTCGGAGATTCGCCACCTGGTGAGCCGGTTCTTCAAGAACTCCCATGAGCAACTGGTACTCAATATCCTGGAAGAACGCGGCATCGATCCCGAGGAACTGGCGCGTCTCAGGCAAATTCTGGAACGGAGCCAGGGCAAATGAACCTTCACCTGCAAGTTTTGGCCCAGGTGGGCGCTGAGCGCGTGATCAATTCAATCCCAGCAGGATTACTTATCGCAGCGTTTGCGTGGGTGTTGCTTCGGTTGGTAGGCAAGCAAGATTCGGGGACGAGATTTGCGGTGTGGTTTTCGGCGCTGGTCGGGGTCGTGGCGGCTCCGTTCATACCAGCCGCTGGGTCGGCTGTCGGCTCCGGCGCAGTCATGAGATCTGAATTCATGCTGCCGGCAGGCTATGCAGTGGCATTTTCTGTGGTGTGGATTCTGGTCACAGGGCTGGCGGCGTTCGGGATTGTGTTTGGGCTCTGGAAACTGCATGAACTGCGCATAAATGGTAGGTTGCTATCGGCATCCGACTTGCCCGACGTCTTGCGCAATGCGGTGGATGAATTTCAGCTGCAGCGACGAGTAAAGATTTACAGTTCCCGCGCAGTACAGGTGCCCACTGCAATCGGCTTCTTCAACCCTGCGATCCTCATTCCGGAATGGACGCTGCAGGAACTGTCTCCGGAGGAGCTCCGGATCGTCCTGCTCCACGAACTCGCGCATCTGCGGCGCTGGGACGACTGGAGCAACCTGGCCCAGAAAGTCCTTCGCTCGGTGTTCTTCTTTCACCCGGCGGTGTGGTGGATTGAAAGGCGATTGCTGCTGGAGCGAGAGATGGCCTGTGACGACGTGGTTCTGGCCCAGACCGTTAACCCTCGTGCCTACGCGGAGTGCCTAGTCTCGCTCGCCGAAAAGAGCGTGGTTCGAAAGAGCCTTGCACTGGGGCAGGCAGCGGTCGGTCATGTCCGCGACACTTCCCTGCGTCTGGTGAAGATCCTCGATGCGAACCGGGTGCCGGGAACTCGAGCTTTCAGGCCCGCACTGGGGGTCGTTGCGGTCTTAGCGGGCGTCTTCGTGGTGGCACGCCCCGGCGCTCCGCGGCTGGTTGCCTTTGAGGATTCTGCGGCTTCGCCAGTGATGGCACGGGAGCTGGCAGCGCAAACGATCATGCCTCCGTTGCAGGCGGCCGCTGTGGTTCCGGTGACCCTACGTCTCGATCGGGATGCCATGCCTCGAAAATCAACCAGGACGGCGGGTAAGAACACGAAGCGGCCAGTGCCGCGCGATGAATTCCTGGCGGCTGCACATCGATCGCGCAAGGCCAGCACTCCACGGCAATCGCTGGTGGTCAATGCGGCGGCAAAGCGGCCGAAAGTTGGTCCTCAGTTCCTGGTCGTGATGCAGACAACGGAATACGACAGCGACGGCTCCTCCTTCGTCAGATTTTCTGTCTGGAAAGTGAGCCTGACAAGCGGAGCGAGAAACTCGACTGCGGAAAGTGTCGCCCCGAAGTCGCTATAAAAATTTTTTTGCAGTGAACAACTAAACAACTAGTTGTACTTGGATCAAATTAAGGAGAACGGTGGAAATGAAAACCTGGTTACAGAACTTGAAGTCCAAAGTCACCCGGCGGCTGGTAGTACCCCTGGCCGCAGCTGTGATTGCCGTATCGGTGGGGAGCTATGAATTCGCGGGTCCCGCCAAGGCCGCAGTTGCAGCTCCGAACCCGGCGCCCGCAGCGGCAGCCCTCGACAACAATAGCGTAAGCGCATTGCTCTCGCTCGATCATGCGATGGAAGCTTTAGCCGCCCGGGTCACGCCGGCCATTGTGAACGTGACTGTCACATCCAAAACCAACGCCAAAATGGATGAGAACAATGGGAACGACGGAAACGAGGGAGAAGACGGACAGCAGATGCCGCAGTTCGGACCCTTCGGCCAATTCGGCATGCCGATGCACCCGCAGCAACCACAAATTGAGCACGGTCTGGGCAGCGGCGTCATCATCTCTCCGGATGGTTACATCGTGACCAACAATCACGTGATCGAAGGCGCGGTGAATATCAATGTCACTATGAGCGACCGGCGAGTGTTGCCGGCGAAGCTGGTAGGGGCGGATCCGCTCACCGATCTCGCGGTGATTAAAGTGGACGCATCGAATCTGGCCAGCGTGCCCTGGGGAAGCTCAACCGATCTGCATCCTGGGCAGATGGTGCTGGCGTTCGGCAATCCATATGGGTTCCGATTCACCGTGACACGGGGAATCATCAGCGCCCTGAATCGTCCTAATCCGTCGCTTACGGACCGCCGCAAGCCGGGTGAGTTCATTCAGACCGACGCAGCCATCAACCCTGGGAACTCCGGTGGACCTCTGGTAGATGCGCGCGGCGAAGTCATCGGCATCAACACTTTTCTGATTTCTCCGTCGGGCTCGTTCTCCGGAATGGGTTTCGCGATTCCAACCCAGATTGTGCGTCCCACAGTCGAGAGCCTGATCAAGTACGGCAAGGTCAGCCACGGATACATGGGAATCGGAATCAGCGACGTGACGCCTGAGAACTCCAAGTTCTTTGATCTGCAGAAGGCGGAAGGTGCGCTGGTTACCCAGGTGGAGCCGGATTCCCCCGGCGCCAAAGCGGGTCTCAAGGTAGGCGACGTCATCTCTACGCTGAACGGAAAGGAAGTCAGCAATGCCGGCGAGCTGCAGGTGGAGGTGGGCCAGAAGCAGCCGGGCACGACCATCCAGCTGGGAGTCATTCGCTCTGGTAAGAACGTGGACGTTCCAGTCACGCTGCAAGCCATGGGCAAGGGTCAAGGCGAGGAAGAGGCCTCCAACGAGCAAGGAGGCAAGCCGCGCTGGGGACTCGGTCTCTCGGATCTCACGCCTGGCCTGCGTGGCCAACTGCAGGCCCCTCAGGATGTTCACGGGGCAGTGGTCGGTAGCGTCAAACCGGGCAGTCCGGCCGATAACGCCGGCTTGCAGCGGGGCGACATCATTCTGCAGGTGAACCGCCAGCCAGTGCAATCCGCGGCAGATGCGGCGCAATTGCTTGGCAAGGTAGGCCAGGGCCAGGATGCGCTGGTTCTGGTGTGGTCCGATGGCGGCAACACCTTCCGTGTGTTGCATCCTTCGCAGGGATAACAGAACGGCACGTCATGTGGGCTGCACGTAGAGTTTCAGCCGTGCAGCCCATTTTTTCTTGCAGCTAACAGCAGCCGGATCACAGTCCGGCGCTCCGCGCGCTGAGCCGGGCTATCGCGGACCAGTCCGCGTCACTCATCCCTTGTGCGAGAGCCGCCACAAAGCGATCGTGCACCAGGCTGGCCATGGGCATCGGAACCGCGGATTCTTCCGCGGCGGCGAGAACCAGACGATTGTCTTTGAATCCCAGAGGCATACGGAAGCCGACCGGCTCAAACTTGTCGGCGGCGATCATGCTGCCATAAGTCTTGTAGATGGGAGCGGCAAACAGCGAGTTGGTGAGAACCTCCAGGAACTTCTCCGGATCGACGCCGGCTTTTCGCGTCAGCGCAAACGCCTCGGCGAGACTCTCAATCACAGTCGTGATCAGAAAGTTGCCGGTCAGCTTGATTACCGTTGCCGCAGCGGGATCTGCACTGGGAACAAAGGTTTTTTGGCCGATGGAATCGAATAGGGCGCGAAAGCGATCAATCTGGTCTGGTGGCCCTCCCGCAACTATGAATAGCTTCCCTGCCGCGGCTGCATCCGGCCGCCCGAAAACCGGCGCCGCAATATAGCCCTGCTTCTTCTCCTGGTGCGCGGCTGCGAGTTTGCGCGAGAGCGCCACACTGATGGTGCTCATGCTAATGTGGGCAGCGCCGGACGCCAGCTTTTCCAGCACATTTCCGGGACCGAAGATCACGCTCTCGACGGCATGATCGTCGGCCAACATGGTAATTACGACGTCCACCCCCGAAACCACTTCCCCCGGCGTGCCGGCCACCGAGGCGCCCAGAGGCCGCAGTTCCTCTGCGCGGCTGCGGGTGCGGTTGTACACCACCAGGCTGTGCCCGGCCTTGATCAGATTGCGGGCAATCTCTGAACCCATGTTTCCCAGACCAATGAAACCGACTTTCATAGGAGCCTCTTGCCAGTTGAAATTTGCAGCTTTTGATGCCGTCGCCGGGAAGAAGTGTTCAAATTGTGCCGGTGGTGTATGTCTGATCTGTACTAATGCTTCGCCATCTTGAATCCGCGGCCTTCTATAATCCAGAGATGCCGACCGCCGCCAGCTTTGTGGCGAAACACGCAATCCTGATCGCAACATTGCTTTGTGCGAGCCAGGTGATGGCGCAGCAAGCGGCTTCTCCGCCCGAACCCCTTGCCATTCAGACTACATCGCTGTCCAAAGCCAATCTGCATGAACCCTATGGCGTGCATTTGCAGGCCGAAGGCGGACTACCGCCGCTGCGATGGGAACTCACCGCCGGTTCATTGCCGGAAGGGCTCACATTAGACATGGATGGACTGCTCAGCGGAGCACCCGACCAAACAGGAGAATTTCAATTCACCGTGACGGTGAGCGACAACAGCCGTCCGTCGCAGCAGCAAAGCCGGGCATTCAGCTTGCGAGTAGTAGTGCCACTGTTTCTGAAATGGAGTCGAACTCCAGCGGTATCGGACCACCGAATTGAAGGCGCGATCAAAGTCTCGAATCAGACCGACTACGATTTCGATCTCACCGTGATTGTGGTGGCCATCAACGAGAGCGGGCGAGCTACCGCGTTGGGGTACCAGCATTTCGTGCTCAAGAAAGACAGCGAGGAGATGGAAATCCCCTTCGGCGAAACGCTTCCGCCCGGTTCTTACCAGGTGAATGTGGATGCCGTGGCCGAGGTGCTTGAAACCCATACCATTCACCGTGCTCGCCTGGCGGTCAATGAGCCCCTACAAATTGTGCAGTCTCCTTAACGTATTCGTGACACATTGAGCGAACAAGTAAGGGAACTCGCCTGGCATTTAGCGCAGCAAGACAGATCAGCAAGCAAGAGGATTCAGCAGCACAATAGATCGGTGTCGAGATAGCGCGATGAACAGCGTTCGTATAGACAAGTGGCTCTGGGCCGCCCGGTTTTTCAAGACCCGGGCGCTGGCGGCGCGGGCGTGTGGGCTCGGAAGAATCCAGTCCAACGACCAAACGGCGAAAGCCGCGCGCGAAGTTCGAACCGGAGACATGCTGCGCGTGACCAATGATGCTGGCGACTTTCAGGTGCAGGTGCTGGGTGTGAGTGAAGTCCGGGGCCCGGCGTCGGTTGCGCAAACTCTCTATCGTGAAACCGAAGAAAGCCGCGAACTGCGGCTGAAGGTGGCGGCGGAACGTAAGGCGCTGAGGCAGTTCGAACAGCCTCCTGCAGGCCGCCCATCCAAGCGCGATCGCCGCCGGATCATTCAGTTCCGGCAAAGCTCCGGCGGGTAGTGCAGAGTAGAAAGCACCGTCGCTCGCTTCTGCCGGCAATCAACCAATTCAGGCAATACTTTTTTTCGTGGCTCGACCGGCGCGGGCTGGAAGTGCGGTTTCTACCCGGTTACGTCCAGCCTGCTTGGCGCGGTAGAGCGCCTTATCGGCCGCCTGGACCACCTGATCGGGAACAGAGAAGCGGCTGGAAGGACTCGCCACACCGATACTCACAGTGACCGAAAGCTGCCCAGACCCCGGCTCTCGCGGAAGCTGCGCGTCTCGGACGGGAGACTCGCAACTGGGCGGACTCTGCAATCCCGGACGCGGTTCGAGAACCGGGTCTTCCGCTTCCCTGCAGTCCGGCGGTCAGGGCCCCGCGACGCGCTGCGGCGTTCGCCAGCGGCTCCGCACCGAGAAAGCTGCGAGGTCTTCGATGGTCTGGCGCAGCAAATCCAGATGCGGCACAGTTTCTTTCACCATCTTGCCGCCGAAAATGATGGTGAACTCTTCCCCGCCGGTGCGATAGGCGCGTCCACCGCCGCTGACTTCAGCCAACCGGGCGGCGACCATGCGCAGCACCTCGTCACCGGTTTCATGTCCATAGTTGTCGTTGAAGCTTTTGAAATGATCGATATCGACGGCGGCGATGGCATAGGGATCCTGCAATCCCGCAAGCGCTTCATTGAAGGCACGCCGGCCGGGCAGGAGCGTTAGTTCGTCGTGGTAGGCGAGAAAGTAAGAATTCTCGACGATTGCCGCCACCAGAATCAGGCTGGCGGTGGCGAAGTAGAGCCGGGCTTCTTTGCCGGCGCCACCGGCGTTCAGACCAAGGCAGACCGAAAACAACGACCAGAACAGGCCATTGTCCACCGACTTGCGATAGAGCAGAAAGCGAATCAGCAGCACGGCAAAAGCTGCCGCGAACAGCACCATGGCGGGTTGCGGAAAGCTGAAGTGGTTGCGAGCCGGATGACCAAAGATGGACAGGTGAAGAAACGCCGGGCCGGCTACGACCCCGGGGCGGCAGATGACGGCAACGAACACGGATTCAATAAACAGTATGACGAGGCCGCCGGTAGCGCGCGGAAAGGTGAATCCCTGCTCCGTGCTTTGCGAGATCAGCAGGAAATTCAGGGGCAGCAGGAAAGCGGCAGCTTCAAAGGCAATGGTTCCCGCCCCGGATGCGCCGACCCGGCCGGAGGAGAAGAATTCGACTGCACGCGACGCCAAAAGAATGGTGAGCAGGGCAAACAGCAGCCGGCTGGAATGGAAGCGCCAGGCCAGCAGAATTCCGCCCGCGGCCGCCACATAGAAATAGGACGAGGCGGCAGAGGGCGAGATATGGAACCATCCGCTCTCCGCAACTACCAATCCAAGCAGCAGCAGAAGGCCACCGGGCAGCAGAAGCGGTTTCAATATTCCTTTACTCCAGAAGTCCACCCGGGCCCTTTCGCGGATTACCTTTTCAATTTCATTATCCCTGTACAGATGCGGGGCCGCGAGTAACGGGAACGGTTCTGCGAAGCGGGAGACAGGACGGGGGAATTCCACTTTGGTACGCCTTCCCTCTTCCGGAAGACGAGACCTTCGGGTGGGCTGCAATTTCTTGCCCATGCGCGCTTTCTGTCTAAGAATCGACTTAGTCCTGAATTAGATCAGTCTTATGCGAATGCTAATTGCGGAAGATGATGCGTCACTGGGCAATTTTGTGCGCAAGGGCCTGGAGGCGGAACACTATGCAGTAGATGTTTCCTGCGATGGCGAGCAGGCGCGTGCCATGGCGGAGGAGTTCGACTACGACATGCTCGTGCTCGACCTGAATCTGCCGCGGCTCGACGGGGTATCCATCCTGCGCTACCTGCGCACTCGCAAGCCCAGCATGCCCATCCTGGTGCTCACCGGGAGAAACCGGGTGGAGGACCGGGTGCAGTGCCTCGATCTGGGGGCGGACGATTATCTGGTCAAGCCGTTTTCCTTCGCGGAATTGTCGGCGCGAATCCGGGCGCTGCTGCGCCGTAGCCATCTGCCGGCGGAATCGGTGCTGGCGGTAGATGATCTGAAGCTCGACCGGGTGGAACGCCGGGTGGAGCGCAGCGGGCGGCGCATCGAGCTGACCTCCAAAGAATTTGGCCTGCTGGAATACCTGATGCGCAACGCCGGGCGGCGCATTACCCGGGCCATGATCATTGAGCATGTGTGGAACCTCTCCTTTGACACCTGCACCAATGTAGTCGATGTGTACGTGTTCGGTCGCTGGAATGCCGTGGATAACCTTCGCAGTGCCGTGCTCGCACTGGGCTTGCAGCGCATGCACGACATTGCGGTTTCCTGTTCCATCCTCAAGTTGTTACCGAACGCGAAGAGCAAAATCGATCCAGTGATTTTCTGGGAGCATTCCCTGGGTTGCGCCATGGTCAGCCGCCAGTTCGCCCGCAAGATCGGCTACAGCAATCCAGAAAAGGCTTACCTTGCCGGACTGTTGCATGACATTGGAATTGTGGCTCATCTTTGGATCATTCCCGAACCATTCGAAAACGCGCTACAAGCCGCGCAGAGCCAGCACATCCCGCTGCATGAGGCGGAATTACAAGTGCTGGGCGTCACTCACTGCGCCACCGGCAAAATCGTGGCGGAAAAATGGCGCCTGACCCCGGATTTGATCGAGGTGGTGGCCTGTCATCACGACCTCAGCGCAGCAGCGAGCTACCGGGACCTGGTTGCGGTGGTCGGCTTGAGCGATCTGCTCTGCCGCATGAGCGGCCTCGGCTATGGATACGCTGAAGAGCGAACCATAAACTTCCTCGAGGAACCTGGGGTTCACGTTCTGAGCACCGAATGCCCTGCCCTCAAGAGCTTCGACTGGGCCCGCTTTACCTTCGAACTAGAGGCTTACCTTGATGAAGTACACCGGCTCGTGACTCTGCTCTATCGGCCTTCATCGGCCGGCGGGGAGTAATCGCAGGTGGACCGGCCTGACCATGTCACAGATGTTCGGGCTACATTCGGCACGAAGTGGAAACCGCAATTCAGGCAGCCTCCGGCGAGGCTGACAGCGCATCCGTGACCTTCTGCATGAATGATGCAACCGAGAATGGCTTGGCCAGATAGCAAGCTCCCGCGTCTCGCCATCCCGTTCTCTCTCCGATTTTCGCGGGATAGCCCGACATGAAAACCACTTTCAGCCCGCGGTCGAGCACTTTCAGATCGCGAGCTAGTTCCTCTCCGCTTCGTCCCGGTAATACCAGGTCCGTGACCAGCAGTTGCACCTTGCTCGGGCACTGCTGAAAGGCACGCATCGCTTCGACCGAGCTTCTCACTCTCAGGACGTTGTATCCCGCCGCTTCCAGGATCTCTCCGGCCACATTACGCACGAAAGTCTCGTCCTCGACCAGCAGAATCGTGGCGGCACTCGGCATTGTGGGCGAAGTCGCCTTCGGAGTGATGGTGTCAAACATCCCGTTGAGTCCTGCCATGGTTAGCTCCCGACTCGGAGCATTGCACCTTGCGGGCCGTCCGAAGCAAGTCCGATACTTTCGTGGCTACTGTAATCAATCGGCGAACTTACGGACCATCAGCCGGTTCCTGGACTAGCCCAGGGCAACCAGCCGCAGCTGCCCTAAATTTCATTCCGGGAAATCGGAGGTCCGGAGTGCGGAAATTCGTTCCAATTCAGCCCTGGCTCAAAGCCACGCTACTGCACCCTGGCGAGCACGGTCTGGTACGGATCAATTACCAGCTTGCGGGTTCCTTCTGGTGCGCTGAAACGGAACGGTGTCGCCGGCCCATCGGCGAATACCCGCCCGAGCAGGACCTGCTTGCCGGCGGCAATGCCATAAAGCGGGACTGAAGTCACCAAACTGTCGGGGGCGTCTTTTTGCAAAATGGTACCGCTTACCAGCGTCAGACCTTTGCGCCCTCCGCTTTTCACCGATCCATACTTCACATCTTTCAACTCGAAGCGCGGAATGGCGATGCCGTTCACCCAGCCGTCGTAGAACCAGTCCAGGGACAGCTTGCCTTCGTAGTCGAGCGATTTCGGCAGTTCCTCTTCGAACCCCCGGAGCAAGTCGCGGGTGGTAATCACCCTGCCGGCATATTGGGAGCTGATCTTTTGCAATGCGCGGATGAACGGCTCGCGTGCCGTTCCCGCCGCGCTCTTGGGCGCGGCATCGCGCATCATCATGCGCAGCATGTGAAACAGCCAGGTGCCGCGCCCATAGCTGATGGCTTCATACCCGGCGGGGAATTGGGAACATGACAATCGCGTGCCCAGGCTGACCGGACCGCCATCCATCAAGGGGACACCCTCTTTGTTCTTGTGCAACAGATCATCCCTATACTTGTCGAGCACTGCGTGAAATTTCTGGGGATCACTCGATTCCAGCAGCATTAGCGCGCTGTAGTTGGCCAGCCCTTCAATGATCCACTGATCGCGGTAGCTGCCCCACATCACCTCATCCCCCCACCACTGGTGTGCGGTTTCGTGCGCAATGACGGTTTCGGTGAGGGTTCTGGTCACCGCGTCCATGTGCAGGTCAGATTTTTCCGCCTTGGTGAGAAAACTGAAGCTGGAAAGAAAGACCAACCCTGGCCAACCCTGACTGATTGCCCCGGGCATCTGGGTCAGGGCAAGGCTGCCGTAGGGATACGGGCCAAAACGGGACGAAAAAAAGTCAATGGCACGTGCCGAGATATCTGCGACCGCCTGGGCGTTACGGGCCGGGGAAGGCGTGGGCGGAGTCGAGACAATAACCCCCGGTTGCTGTGGTCTCAAGGCGGAAGGAATCATAGGATCGGTCGATTCAACGATCGTCGAAGCCTTGGGGAAAGTGTGCTCGACTCCGGTGGCGGCATAGGTTTCGACGGTCACGTTCCCAGCCTTGGCGATGGCGCGTTCATACTTCCCCAGATTAAATCCCGCAACCGGAATGGGCTTTTCGGAAATCCAGTGCGAAATCTGCTCGGACCCTGGGGCGGGAGAAGTATTTTCCACTCGTTTGCCAGTCGCCACCAGAGTCCATCCTGCGGGATAGCGGAACTCAAGATCGAACCTGGCCATGGCCAGCCCGCGATTGGGATACCAGATGCCCCGGGCGCCCACATACAGCAGGCCGCCCCCGGCTTCCGAGAGCACATCCCCGCCGTAAACGAAGTGCAACTGCAAGCGATCTCCCGATTTCAGCGGCTTGGGAAATATCACCGCGACCAAGTCATTTCCCCTCTGCGCCAGTTGGGTGCCCTGGATGGAGGGGTTATGGATGAACTCGGCGGGTTGGCCGTCCGCCTCGATCCTCTGAATTTGCAGGAAACGAGAGAGTTCAAACAGTACCGCGCGTTGCCCACCCTGCTGGACTTCCAGATCAAGGGAGGCGTCGGCCTTCAATGTCGTGGGCGGACTCACCTCGGCGCGAATGCGGTAGTCGGAAATTGTAAGATCGTTGTTCCCGCCGGCTTCTCCGGTTGCCATGCTCAAGGCCGCTGCCCGTCCAGAGGGAGCCTGGGGAGAAAACGAAGTCCACACGTCGTAATAGACGTCCCCGTTCACCGTCTTCAGTTGTCCGGCCCACACCTGCTCGCTCGAGTAGCTGTCGAAGTACAGATCAAACGTGCCCAGCTTTCGGCCGCGCACCCGAGCGTGCATCATGCGATCGTCTTTGGAAATTTCTGCGTTGGCGGCTGCAGGCTCGCCTGCGACCGGCAGCAGCTGGCTGAAAGAGAGCAGCAGTCGCAATGAATCCTGTTCGGCAAGGTTGCGCGCGGTTTCGTCCCATTGGCGCGCGAACGCTTCGGGCTCATCGGCGGCACGGAGCCAGGGCTGTAATTCCCGGAACGTGTCGTCGTTGAAGCGAAAGTATGCAGTTTCGAACCTTTCCTCCAGAATGGCGGCCCCGGTAAACAACGCCATCGAAGCCCGCTCCGCCTGGTTGGGTGGCGAGAGCAGAACTTCTCCGTCGCCTTCGAAGAATGCTCCAGTCACCCGGCCATACACGTCTCGGGTAAAGGCGATGGTTCCATCGTCGAGGCTGAAGTGGATTGCCGCCCGCTCAAACGAAGCTCCCCGGATGCGAAACACTCGCGCGGGATCGAGACCCACGGTGCGCAATTGGAGATAGAGCGCCTCAGCAGGGGAGCCCTGCTTTAACGACTCCGCGGCCGTGGTAGCGACCACCGAAGCGGGAGCTGGAGGCTGAGCCGGCCGCTCCGCCTGGGATTCAGGTTCCTGCTCCTGGACTTGCGCCTGTAACCCAGAACCGGGGGAAAAGCCGGCAAAAACCAGCAAGAGCAGACATACGGTTGCCCGACGCGCGCGCGCCCAGCCATTCATTACCTTGGTCACGTGAGACTGCGTCTCCCCGTTGCTAGAATGCGCTCCAATGAGGGCCTCTGTCATCTTTCTGTTACTTTCCGCCGTTCTTCTGACCGGCCCTGCATCTGCTGAGATCATTCATCTGAAGAATGGCCGCACGATTTGGGCCGACCAGGTGCGGGAGAGCGGTTCACACCTGGAGTACGACCTGGGAGACAATTCCTACGCCATACCGAAATCGGCGGTCGATCACGTTGAAGCCGGCGGTATTCCTCCTCAATATGCCAGTGCGGCAAGCCCCGTCAAGCACGAAGTTCCTGATCTCGTGCCGCCCGGCAATGTCAGCGGCATACCCGATTTGACCGACGCGGTGATCAAGGACGACCAGGTGGATGGGGATGCGCTTTCCACATTTGAGCAGCAAGGCAACGCGAAGAATACCGCGGCGGCTTACTTTATCGCCGGCAAGCACGAGTTCGACCGCGGAGACTTCCCCAAATCCCGTTCCTATCTCGAGGCGGCATTGCGCTTCGAAGCAGATAACCCGACCATCCTGAACTACTACTCGGCGCTGCTGGTGAGAACCGGAAACGCGGCGCAGGCCTTGCCCTACGCGGAGCGTGCGGTGCGTGCCGCGCCTGACTCTCCGGATGCCCTGTCAATGCTGGGCTACGCCCAGTTCGCCGCGGATCGCACCAGCGATGCGATTCACACCTGGAAGCGTTCGCTGCAGATACGTCCGGACGCGGGCATTCAGGAATATCTGGCCAAAGCGGAACGGGAAGCCAATGCCGAGGCCGACTACACCCAGAGAGAGACCAGCCATTTCACCCTGCGATATGAGGGCGGGCAGAGCTCGGAAACGCTTCGCCGCCAGCTGGTCGCCACCCTGGAAGCGGAGTACGACGACCTCGTGCGCGAATTGGGCATCGCCCCACGCAACAATATTCCGGTGATTCTCTATACCGGGCAGGCTTTTTTCGATGTGACTCAAGCGCCTTCCTGGAGCGGCGCAGTTAACGATGGCAAGCTCCGCATTCCTCTCGAAGGCCTGACCTCGGTCACCCCTGAGCTGGCCCGGGTCTTGAAGCACGAACTGGCGCACTCCTTCATCAATCAGCTGTCCGCCGGCCGTTGTCCACAATGGTTAAATGAAGGCATTGCCCAGGCGGTGGAGCCGAAATCGGTCTCATCCAACGGCCGCAGGCTGGCAGCTCTCTTCCAGTCCCAGCATGAAATTCCGTTCAATGCGCTCGAAGGAAGCTTCATGCGTTTCTCGTCCATCGAGGCGGTGCTCGCCTACGACGAATCGCTGGCGGCGGTGCAATACATCAACGACACCTACGGCATGAGCGACATCCGCCGAATTCTCGAACGATTAGGCCAGGGCAGTTCCACCGAGACCGCTCTGCGCGGCACGATTCATTCCGATTACGGGCAGTTGCAGCGCGAAGTCGGCAAGTATCTGGTGGACCGCTACGGCAACTGAGTTCCCTGTCTTTACCTCTCCTTCCCAGCCCAGAACCGCCGTTCACAACGCCCCAAGACGTTGGCTGCATCGAACGGAAGAGGTACAATTTGCTTACGGCTGTGACTCCAATCCCGGACTTTAACCTTTAAGTCTCCCATGGAATCGTTATGAAAAAGCTTTGTCTTGCGTTGCTGGTGGGCTGTCTCGCGCTCCCGTTTGCATTTTGTGCGAATACGGTGGTGGAAGAGATCGTGGCCCGGGTCAACAATCAAATTATTACGCGCACCGAATATGACCGCAGTAAAGAACAACTGAAGCAGGAAGTTCAGCAGCAGGACCCCGCCAATGCCGACAAGGTTTATGCCGAGCGGGAAAAAGACGTGCTGCGTGACATGATCGACCAGCAACTGCTGCTGGAAAAGGGCAAGGATCTGGGGATCACCGCCGACACCGAACTCATCAAGAAGCTCGATGACATGCGCAAGGAGATGAAGCTCGACAGCATGGAAGCCCTGGAAAAAGCCGCCGAGGCGCAGGGCGTTTCCTACGAGGATTTCAAGCAACACATGCGCGAGCAGATTATCAGCCAGCAGGTGATTGGGCACGAGGTCGGCTCCCGCATGAGCGTGACCAGCGAAGAAGAACAGAAGTTCTACGACCAGCACAAAGAGCAGCTCAATCACCCGGAACAGGTGCGGCTCAGCGAAATTCTGGTCTCCACCGAGAACAAGGCCGGCGGAACTGAGAGCGCCGACCAGCTTGCCGCCGCCAAAGTGAAAGCCGACGATCTGCTGGCGCAGATCCGCAAAGGCGCCAAGTTTGACGACATTGCGAAGAAGAATTCAAATGGTCCCACCGCCGCCCAAGGTGGAGATCTCGGATACTTCAAGCGGGGTCAGCTGGCGAAAGAGCTGGACGACATCGTGTTTGCCTTGAAACCGGGGGACACTTCCGACGTGATCCGCACCCGGCAAGGGTTCATCATCCTCAAGGTCAGCGAACACCAGAGCGCCGGCATCCCGCCGCTCGATGAGATCAAGCCCCGCGTCGATGACGCCATTTACATGGAAAAGCTGCAACCTGCGCTTCGCGCCTACCTCACCAAACTGCGCGAGGATGCATTCATCGATGTCAAACAAGGCTACGTCGATAGCGGGTCCAGCCCCAACGAGACCAAGCCGGTCGAAACCACAGCCAAAGACACCGGCGCCAAGCAGCTTAAAAAGAAGAAAAAGTTCGGAGTCTTTTAGTTTAAGCTGGGGCTGATTCGGCTTGCAGTATTACGCGCCGGCGGCCCCGACCACCATGAAGGACTTTTTCATCTGCGACTGCGTCGCAGCACGAAAACAAGATCATTGTTTCCGCTTCGTGGTGGTTTCCAAACAAGTCAAGCCCAAAAAAACCGGGGAGCCGTATCTCGCCCTTACCTTAGGAGACCGCAGCGGCCATCTCGAAGCCAAAATGTGGGATAACGTCGAAGAGGCGATTGACGGCTTTGAGCAGGAAGATTTCGTCAAGGTCAAAGGGCTGCTGAATAAGTACAAGAACCGCTTCCAGATCACCATTCACAAGCTGCGGCGGATGGGAGACTCTGAGGTTGATTTCTCCGACTACCTCCCCAAGACCACCAAAGACATCGGCGAACTCTGGCAAACGTTGTCGGATTTCGTCAGCCTCGTTCCAGAATCCGCACCTCAAAGCGCTGATCGAAGCCTTCATGGCGGACCCAGGATTGCCGAGGCCTACCGTAACGCGCCCGCGGCCAAGTCTCTGCACCATGCTTATATTGGCGGTCTGCTCGACCACGTAGTCTCGCTCTGCCGCTCCTGCGACCTGCTATGCCGCAACTATCCGCAGATCAACCGCGACCTGCTGCTGACGGGGGTGTTCCTTCACGATATCGGTAAGATTCACGAACTTGCCTACAATCGAGCTTTTTCCTATACCACTCGCGGCCAATTGCTGGGCCACATGATCATTGAACTGGAGATGTTGCACGCGAAAATTGCCCAGGTTCCCGGCTTCCCCGAGCAGCTGAAGACGCTGATTGAGCACCTCATCATCAGCCACCACGGACAATACGAATTCGGCTCGCCCAAGCTACCCATGTTTCCTGAGGCGGTGATGCTGCACTATCTGGACGACCTCGATTCCAAAATGGAGAGCCTGCGCGCCCACTTTGAGCGCGAACTGGGCTCGGAGAGCGCGTGGACCAGCTACAATCCCTCGCTTGGTCGGCCGCTTCTTGAATACGGCGAAATTCATGCAGCCCGAGAAACCGCGGCAAGCTCAATCCCAGGAATTGAACGAGAACCCGAAACAGCAGGATGCGAAAGAAATGAGCGCAGCCGCCGCAGTTTCTGCCGACACAATCTCTGAATCCGGGACGGCGCTCGCGCCTTTTGATCTGACCAGCAGCGACGAAGACGAAGCCCAGCCGGGTCCTCCCCTGGTCCACGAGAAAACCTAGCATTCGTTGGGCTTGTACCTCGGTTCCCAGCAACATACTTGTGGACTGCGCAGCACACGCCGTACTCTAGGTGCAATCCCAAACTGCTTGGAGGACTTATGCGATCGCGCCTGTTTGCCCTCGCGCTCGGGTTGACCCTGTCATGCACTCTGATTGGCTGCAGCAGCAAGCCGCAGGACGGCACTGCCGACAATGGCACGGAGAGCTCCGTCGGGCCCAAACTCAAGACTGAAGCGCCAAAACCGGTTGTGATTCCCGCCGGCACCACGCTGACTGTGCGTCTCGGGGAAGCGGTCGGCTCGAAGATCAGCCAGGATGGCCAGACATTTTCCGCGTCGGTGGTCGATCCCATTGCCATCGGCGGCAAGACTGTGATCCCGGCGGGAGCGGCTGCCACCGGCACCGTGGTGTCCGCGAAACCACTTGGCCGCTTCAAGGGCGGCGCCAGTCTGCAAATCAAACTGACTTCGATTAACCTGAACGGCGCGGACCAGGCGATCGATACGTCATCCATATCGCGGGCAGCCAAGGGCAAAGGCAAGCGCACGGCTACCATGATCGGCGGCGGCGCGGGTCTTGGCGCGTTGATCGGCGGCCTCGCCGGAGGCGGCAAAGGCGCAGCTATCGGGGCGGTGGCGGGCGCCGGAGCAGGCACAGCGGGAACTGCCTATACCGGCAATAAAGATATTGTGCTTCCGGCGGAATCCGCCCTCAGCTTCAAACTGGAGCAACCGCTGGAGGTCAAATAGCGATGAGGGGGCCGGACAAATCCACCGCTAAGTCTTGGCCTTAGCCTTCAGCCGCACGTCGCCCTGGTGCATCTCAACCGTGAATTCGACGGCCTGGCAGCCGTACTCTTTACGGATCTGGTCGGTTTTCTTTTGTACGAATGACGCAAAGCTGTCGATGCTGCCGGAAACTCCTTTGCCGGCCCGCTCCTTGGCGTCGCTGAGCGCGCGGTAGAGTTGCTCGACCCGGTCCCGCTCCGTGCGAACATCGGAACATTGCACGCTGAACGGCTCGTCCTGTGGAGCTTCTTCTACGCTGGTACGCCGCAATCCGTACACTTTGTGCTGAGGCTCGTGCTCCTCGCCGCGGACTCCCTGCACCGACAGCAATGCATCCTGGGGACGGCGATACCCTTCTTCCCGGATGCGACCCTTCTTACGCCAGAGGTCGCTGTAAATCGCATAGCGCTGCGCCAATTCGTTGTAGCGGAAGCGCTGGGTGAAGCTCATCCGCCCGCCGTCGCTGAACTTGCGCAGCAGCGTCAACACTTTCCATTCCAGGTCAGTGGGCGGCCTTTTCGTCGGGTTGTTAAAGAAAATCTCGTACTCGATCTTCAAACGGCGCAAGTGGTTGTCGAGTAAAGACAGTTCTTCGTCAATAGCCACAGAGACCTCTCCATCCCAGAGTCTAGAAGTTTCATCGGCGGGAGACGAGGTTCCTATCGGCCACAGAAGGGATGGTACGAAAGTACCTTGAACCGCATGCCAAGTGGGCAGTCAGAGAGCCGACGGAGGGGCGTTGAAGCTACTTGGAGGCGTTCGCCGCCATCTTCTTCACCATGGCTAGCACCAGCTTGCGGTCACTGTCATTGAGAGTCACAGAATAGCGCCTGATCTGGCTGAGGAAGCGAACTTCATCGTCGGAAAGCTGAGGCAGGCCCTTGGAACCATTGGTGTGGCCGGATTCCGCAAAAAACTGCGACAGCGGAAGCTCCATTGCCCCGGCGATCTTAGATAGAGTGTCGAGCGATGGAATGGTGTGGCCGTTTTCCACCCGCGAAAGATAGCAGCGCAGCAGGCCCGTGCGTTTCTCGATGTCTCCCTGAGACATGCCCTTCTGCAGCCGGAAATTTCGGATGGTCTCGCCAATATTCATAGAAAAGACGTTCAACAGGGCTCCCTGAGGATTGCTGCATAGTAACCAGAGTAGTACCGTCTGGCAAGGAAAAATTTATTGCAATGCAACCGGGCGAGGAGTAGTGGCCGAAATCCTTTTCCCTGAGCTTGCTGCCCGGGTTTCTCCACGTAGCGATTCAATGCCGTCACTTCTTAAGGTTGTCGGCAAGAAAAGCAACTGTCCTTTTCCAGGCATCGGCGGCATCTTCGGCGCGGTATCCGGCGGTATTGTTCGGATTCTCGAAGGCATGCCCGGCATCGGGATAAATGTGGATTTCCACTTTCTTCCCGGCTCCCTTGAGCTGCTCTTCAAACTTCTTCACGTCCTCCGGAGAAATGCCCCGGTCTTGCCCGCCGAAGATACCGAGGATGGGCGCATTGATCTTTTGCATGTCACCCGGATCAGTCGCGAGGTGGCCGTAGTTAATCACGGTTGCAGCCAACGTCGGCTCCTGCAAGGCAAGATCGAGGGAGTAGCCTCCGCCCATGCACCAGCCGATGGAACCGACATGGTCGGGCTTTACATCGGGCTGGGCCTTGAGAAACTCGACCGCGGCGTGCAGATCACGGGCGGCGCGATCATCGGGAACCCCGCGCATCAGTTCGTGGGCTTCCTCCGGGGTGGTGGCAACCTTGCCGCGATATAAATCGATGGCCAGCGCTACGTAGCCCTGATCGGCGAGCTTCGACGCCTGCTCCTTCACCCAATCGTTCAGCCCCCACCACTCGTGAATGACCACCAGGGCGGGAAACGGCCCCTTGCCTTTGGGCGTAAAGAGTTCTCCCTGCACGGTCTCGTCACCGCTCTTGTACGAGACGGTCTTGGAAGTCGCCGCCCACGAAGAAGCGGCGAACAGAAGAGTGGCGCCGATGATGATCGCCCGGTTCAGTCTCATAAGATTTTCCTGTCGCTTGAAGTTGGATCGAACCACGTGGCCTGATAGTCCCAAAAACGATCTACAACTGTAATTCCATATATAGCGCTCCTGCAATTGGGTTCTGACGATAGGCCGGAATGTCCACGAAGCCCAGCCTGCGATAGAGAGCGACCGCATCCGTCATAATTGGCTCGACCGTGTCCAGCCGCATGCGCTTATAACCTAGGCTTCGCGCTTCAGTCACCACTAGCTCAACCAGTACGCGTCCGATTCCCTTGCCCCGAAATTGCGGCCGCAGGAAAAGCCGCTTCATCTCACAGACTTCCGTCTCCAGCCCATGCAGCGCCACACATCCCGCAGCTTCGCCGTCATAAGTTGCCAGGAAGAGTCGCCCCGAGGGTGGAGCGTAATCGCCGGGCAACTCCGCCAGTTCCTTATCGAAGCCTTGAAAGCAGAGGCTGAAGCCCAGAGATTCCGCATACTCGAGAAAAAGCTCGCGAATTGTCGTTAGCTCGCGCTCACACTTCGCCTGGGCGATTGACAAGCCGAGGGGAAGCGCATTGGATTCCGCGAGAGGACCGCCAGGCGCCGAAATGTTCTGATCTGTCACTCGCTCAATTCGTGTACTTGCGCTGTTGTGGACGGGACTGCTATCCCATCAACATTCCGCCATTCACATCCAGAACGTGGCCGGTGATGTAACCGGCCTCTTCGGAGGCCAGAAATGCCACCGCATTGGCCACGTCATCCACTGCGCCGAGCCGGGCCAGAGGGATGAGTTTCAAAGCGCTCTGCCGCAGTTCCTCCGAGAGGGCCGAAGTCATGGCAGTTTCGATGAATCCCGGCGCAACCGCATTACAGGTGATATTGCGCGAGCCGACTTCGCGCGCCACGGCCATGGTCAATCCAATCAATCCCGCTTTCGACGAAGCGTAGTTGGCCTGACCTGCCTGCCCCATCTGGCCAAAGACGCTGGTGATGTTGATGATCCGGCCCCAGCGCTGCTTGAGCATCGATCCGATGGCCTGCTGGGTGCAAAGATAGGCGGAGGTTAGATTCGTATTCAGCACCGCATCCCAGTCGGCTCGCTTCATCCGCAGGATGAGCTGGTCGCGGGTAATTCCGGCATTGTTGACCAGGATGTCGATCTTGCCGAACTGGGCGACCGCCGCTTTGAAGGCGACCTTGATCTGCTCCTCGTCGCTCACATCGACGGCAAAAGCCGCAGCCTGGGCACCGTGGCCGCGGATTTCCGCCACCAGTTCTTCCAGTTTCTCCTGATTGCGGGCGGCCGCGGCAATCGCCGCACCCGATTTTGCCAACTTCAATGCGCAAGCCCGGCCAATTCCTTGCGAAGCGCCGGTGACCAGTGCGACACGACCGGAAAGAGACATCTGGATCTCCTTACAAGACCGGAATTATAGCTGGGCGGCAGCCGTGGCAGGTTCCGCTTCACGGGGCTCGCCGGCTGCGGGACGGAACAGTATTCGCAACAACGGAGGCGCGATCAAGGTAGTGACTGCCGTCATGAACACGACAATCGCGTAGGTGGATTGGCTGACGATGTTCGATTGCAGTCCGACTAAAGCTACGATCAGGGCCACTTCACCGCGCGGCATCATGCCAACTCCCACGCGGAGCGCTGTAGGCCAGCCCTCACGCAGCAGCGGCAGACCGCACCCAACCAGCTTAGAAACTATGGCCAGCAACGAGATGACAATAGCCGCAACCAGCACGTCTCCGGTGAACAGCTTTGCATTCAGGCGAGACCCGATGGAAAAGAAGAAAAAGGGCGCGAGAAATTCCGTAATGCCGCTTACGCGCGGCAGCAGGTTCCATCGCGGCGCGTAATCGGCAAACATCAGACCGGCAAAAAACGCTCCTATGATCGCCGCCATGCCGATCTTCACTGAAAGCCAGGAGAGGAAGAGGCAGATCGCCAGCGCCACTACCAGCGACGCATTCTGGGTGGAAAGCTTCTCGACACGAGGCTGGATGCGGCGGACAATGCGCGGCGCCACAAAGATCATGAACACCGCAAACATTGCGGCCTCGGCGGTCAGCACCCCCAGGTGCAGCCACTCCAGCCCTCCGCCCGAGGCCATGCCCGCGACGACCGCCAGCAGCACCATTCCCAGGATGTCGTCAAACACTGCCGCACCAAGAATGATCTTGGCGGTGCGGGTGGAGAGCACGTGCATGTCGCCCAGCACCCGCGCCGTAATCCCCACGCTGGTCGCGACCATTGCGGCGCCGACAAACACTGCTTCGGAAGAAACGTCGCCGCGCAGTTTCATGTATAGAAAGCCGAGGAAGAACGGCAGAACAATCCCCGCTATCGCGACCGAGAATGCCTTGCGGCCTACGCGGATGAGTTCATGCGGGCTGGTTTCCAGTCCGGCACTGAACAGAACGAAGATGACTCCCAGTTCCGCGACGGAGTGCACCGTCTCGCTCGGATTGATCCATGCCAGGGCATAGGGTCCAAAAACCGCCCCGGCGAGGATTTCTCCTAATACCGAGGGCAAACCAAATCGCTCGAAAAGTTCGCCAACCACTTTCGCGGTTACGAAGATCGCGAACAACTCGACCAATAGCTCTTCGGGGGTTGGAGGCATGAATATCGAAACGATAGGGCAAACTCAGGGCTGGAGCAAGAAAACTCGAGAGTTGATGAGAGTTTCGTCTATCAAAAACCCGGGCTGCGGCAGCAAGGATCGTACGGCGCCGAATCTCAGACGGAAATCACCTTGTGCAGCGGCCAGATCAGCACCTGCAGCTTCTTTGAGAAATGCAGCAAGGGATTCTCGTCCGGCAATGGGATACGAGCGGCAAGTGCCATGGTGTTGAGCTGAATTTCCGCCTCAGCATTCTGAAGCGGCCACTGCTGATGATGAATTTCGGCGCGATAGACGCTTCCGGAAAAGACCGTGTATAGACAATAACGCTCGGTCAGCCAGTTTTCCAGGGTTCCTGCCGGGCGCAGCTGGGCTGCTCCCACTGGCCGATAAGCGGCTCGGAATTCCGCCGCTGGAGGCTGCAGCCGCCGCGACTCATAGTCTCACCTGTTTCACCGTCTCACTTGCGCCGTCATCTGCGCTCGGAAATAAGGAAGATGATAGAACTTGCGCGCTGCCCATACCGCCGAACTGTTAGCTGGCGTCGAGGCTGAAGAAGTAAACTCCGCGGCTTATTCTCGAGCGTGACATAGGTGCGGACATTGAGTTCGGGAAATCGCGACAGACCGGGCAGCGGCGGCAAACCTCGCCCGCGTATGTCGCTCATGTGGAACGGAGCGATTCCTACCCAGCACTGTCCATCGTAGGTATCGAGCGGCAGCGCCGCAGGAACCAGGGCACGCAGATTCTCATGCTTGACCGGCCAGTGCGCGAACAGTAGGTCGTGCCAGGTCTGCGCCATGCACCATGGCCCGTCCGGCATGGGCCAGGGACGATGCTCCACGAATCTGAGAGCCGGATGCACCCTCATATTGTCCATTGCCGGCTTGCGATTGTCGATTTGTTCGAAAGCCCGGTTGGCAAGCTCGAACTTCCGTCGCCCCCAGAAACTCGACGCTTTTCATTGCGTGTCCACAGAGGCGACAAGTAAGATTCAGTTTCCCATTTCAGTCTTCCATTGAGGCCTACGATTCATGCCCGAAGTCAGTGACCTGCCTATGCCCACGCATACAGCCCCCGCAAATCCCGTCAGTGATAATGCAGAACCTGCATCCACCGGGGTTGAAGTCTTTGCCGTATACGGAGTCGAGCCTGAGGTGCAGGCCTACGCCATGGCCAAGTACTCGCGCTCCTCGCTTTCGATGAAGGAGTCGTTGAAGGAAATCACCCAGCAGAAAGCGGAAAAGTTCCTCAACACCTTCTACTTCCAGTACGGCCACCGCTCGATTGCCGACCTGGCGCACATCGCGCTCGCCATTGAACGGCTCTCGATCCTGGCCGCGATTGCGGTTGCCGACGAACAGCGCTGGGATGGGCAGGAGCGCTCCACCCGCTACCAGGACTTCAGGAAGAGCGGCTATTACACTCCCGATTTCGGCGATGACCAGACGGCCCGAACGCTCTATCGCGAGACGATCGATGGACTGTTTACCGAATACGAGGCGCTCTCCGAACGAATGTTTCAATACCTCGCCGGCATCACGCCCAAGCCGGCGGACATGAAGCCGGAGGCCTACGACCGCACCCTGCGGGCTCGCGCATTTGATTTTGGCCGCTATCTGCTGCCGCTCGCGACCAACACTTCACTGGGCGAGATCGTGAATGCCCGCACGCTTGAGACCCAGGTCGCTCACCTGCTCTCCCACACTCATCAGGAAGTTCGCCGCCTGGGAGAGTTGCTGAAGAACGCCGCACTCGCCCCTGCCTATAACGTAAATGAAGATTCGCTGCGCGAGCTGGTTTCGCAGATCCGGGCGGTTTCACCCGAACTGGCGGAGCGTGCCGAACAGGAACTGCTCAAGGAAGTGCGGGTTGCGCCCACGCTGGTGAAGTACGCCGATCCCAATCCTTATGAAATCGAGACCCGGCGTGAACTGCGCCAGGTTGCCAGGGAATTGATGGGAAACCTTCCCATTGCCTCCGCGCCGCTGGTGGACCTGCTGGATGACGAACCGCTTGAAATTGAGCTCGCGACTACGCTGGTGTACGAGTACTCGCATTACCCATACCGGCAGCTACGGCAAGCGGTGGAAGCCGCAGGAGAGGCTATCCGCCGCGAGATCATCGACCTCGGGCTGCGCCATCGGGGACGCCACGATGAGATGCTGCGCGCCTTTCGCGCCGGGCAACAATTCCGCTTCGACATTCTCATGGATATCGGCGGCTTCCGCGACATGCATCGCCACCGCCGCTGCATCCAGATCGAGCAGCAGTTCACCACTGCCCACGGCTACGACGTTCCGGAGGAACTGGCAGCCGCCGGTGCCCGCGAAGGCTATGACTCGGCCATGCACAACGCCGCGAACACCGTGGAGTTCCTCAACCAGCGGCCGGGCTCGGAGTCTCACGCCAGCGCGCAATATGCGATCCCGCTGGGCTTTCGGAAACGCACCCTGTTCAAGATGGATTTCGCTGAAGTGGTGTACATCTCCGAGCTGCGCTCGGGTCCGGCAGGACATTTCTCTTACCGCAACGTGGCGTATGCGATGTACGAAGCTGCCGCCAGGAAATATCCTGCGCTGGCCAAGTATCTGCGGGTGCACGATGTCCGGGAGCCGGTGGATTTGCTGAAAAGATAATTCCTACGAGTACATTACCTTGCGCTCGCCTTTCACAATCCGGCCAACGGTGTAGGCCTTCTCTCCGGCACGTTCCAGCACGCTCTGGGCTTTTTTGAACTTGGCCGCGGGAATGATCAGCAGCATGCCCAGACCCATGTTGAAAGTGCGCAGCATCTCGTCCTGCGGAACATTGCCCAGCTTTTGCAGGTGCTGAAAGATGGGCAGCACCGGCCATGAGCCGTATTCAATAACGGCCGAGGTGCCGCGCGGCATGACGCGCGGCAGGTTCTCGGTAATGCCGCCGCCGGTGATGTGCGCCATTGCGGAAACACACTCCCCCGCCAGCAGCTTCTTGATGATGGGCCAATAGCTCTTGTGGGTGCGCATCAGTTCGCCGCCGGCCTTGCCCTTGATTTCGTTGACGTAGGTATCCGGCGTGTAGTGGGCCATTTCAAAGAATAACTTGCGCGCCAGAGAATAGCCGTTGGTGTGCAGCCCGGTGGATGGAAGCCCCAGAACAATGTCGCCGACCTGGACGGCCTCGCCGTTCACGATTTTCGAGCGCTCGACTACGCCGACAATGAATCCCGCCAGATCGTATTCGCCATCCGGATAGAACCCCGGCATCTCCGCCGTCTCGCCGCCGATCAGCGCGCAGCCGTTGTGCTTGCAGGCAGTGGAAAGTCCCTCGACCACTTTCTCGGCAGTCTCCGGTTCGAGCTTGCCGGTGGCAAGGTAATCCATGAAGAACAGCGGCGTCGCGCCCTGCACCGCAATGTCGTTCACGCAATGGTTCACCAGGTCAGCGCCGATGGTGTTATGCAGGTTCATGGAGAAGGCGATTTTCAGCTTGGTACCCACCCCGTCCACACTCGAAACCAGCACGGGATCGACGTATTTTTCCTTGTCTACGGAGAACAGCCCTCCGAAGCCGCCGATCTCGCTCAGCACCCCCTTGGTGAAAGTCTTGTGGGCAAGGTACTTGATCCGCTTTTTGGTGCGGTTGCCGCGCTCGATGTCCACACCGGCGTCAGCATAAGTCACACTAGTTGCCTTGGAAGAGTCTGGGGCCACGAAAAATCAGTCCATTTTCGAAAACAAAGTGGGGAATCCGCCGGGCGCTCAAGGAAGAAACGTTTGAAACGCGGCTCATTGTAGCATGTTCCACTGTGATGTTTTTCGCTCTGATAGAGACAGCAGCGATTCACAAAAGCAAATGCTAAGACGCTGCGACCGAAGCTGTTCAGGAATGAAACTGCACGAGCGCGGAGTGAATTCCAGAGACCGCTCCGCTGGATGCCCCCTTATGGGCACACCACAACCCAGGCGCGCGGTGCAACCCACCAGCGCCAAACCGACTACACGGCCCTAGTGGGTAACGTAAGCCGAGAAGAAGTACATCAACACCCCGAAAAGCGCCAGGCCTGAAATCCCATACGCTGTAAGGACCCAGGCGCCACGGCCTTCGTGGTGCACGTGATGATGATGTTCTGAGTTCGCCGGAGAAACTGCGGAATTACCAGGGGCCCGATGTTCCATTGATCCCTCCTCAAGGACGGAACTACCGCGGCGCAGGGAGCGTCACGGTTACGGACACTGCCGTCATGGGCAGTTTTGATGCGGCGGATTGTACTACGGGTTTTGATCCTTTCCACAGGAAAAACCACAAATTGGGGGTGAGACTCGCCATTCCGGTATTTGATTCCCGCAGCCTCAGTCCTTCTGCGACAGCCGGAATTCAGTCGATCACTCCCCTTTCGGGAATTTTCCAACGAGAAATATACGATTCGCCTTTTATTCGCTATACTAGCCATAATATAATTCGCCGCAACCATCCAGCACTCAAAGCTTTCATAAAGGAGCCGTACTTATGGCAGATGAGCGTAGCAAAGCGATTGATCTGGCACTCTCTCAGATTGAAAAGCAGTTCGGCAAAGGCTCGATCATGCGGTTGGGATCGAAAGAAGCCGTGGTTCCCATCGCGGTGATCCCCACCGGCGCCATTTCCTTTGACGCCGCGCTCGGAGTAGGCGGCTTTCCTCGCGGACGGGTGGTCGAAATCTTCGGCCCGGAATCCTCCGGCAAGACCACCATTGCATTGCAGGTCATTGCCGAAGCGCAGCAGGTGGGCGGCATGGCGGCGTTTGTCGATGCCGAGCATGCGCTCGATCCCGGCTACGCCAAAAAGCTGGGCGTGGATGTCGACAACCTGCTGGTCTCGCAGCCCGACTACGGCGAGCAGGCGCTGGAAATCGCCGAAGCCCTGGTGCGGTCCGGCGCCATCGACGTGCTGGTGGTGGATTCAGTTGCGGCGCTGGTTCCCAAGGCTGAGCTCGATGGCGAAATGGGCGACAGCCACATGGGCCTGCAGGCCCGCCTGATGTCGCAGGCCTTGCGCAAGCTGACGGGGATCGTCTCGAAGTCGCGCACCTGCCTGATCTTCATCAACCAGATCCGCGAAAAAATCGGCGTGATGTTCGGCAATCCGGAAACCACCACCGGCGGCCGCGCGCTGAAGTTCTATTCCTCGGTGCGCGTGGATATCCGCCGCATTGCCGCCATCAAGGAAGGCGACCAGGTGACCGGCTCGCGCACTCGCGTGAAAGTGGTGAAGAACAAGGTGGCTGCGCCGTTCCGCGAAGCCGAGTTCGACATCATGTACGGCGAAGGCATTTCCCGCGAAGGCGACCTGCTTGATCTCGCGGTGAACAACAACATCCTGGAGAAGTCCGGCTCCTGGTTCAGCTACAAGACTGAGCGCATTGGTCAGGGCCGGGAAAATGCCCGCCAATTCCTGAAAGACAACAAAGACACTATGGCCAAGCTGGAAGGTGAGGTACGCAAGGCGCTAGGACTGATTCCGGCAGCGGCTCAGCCCGCCGCGGCAGAAGTTCAGGCTGCGCCACAAACGGCTCGCGTCACCACCATGCCAACCGGAACTGATGCTGCCAAAGCGTCAGCGGGAAGACGCTGAGGCGGCCTCGTTTAGCAACTGGCCCACGGATTTCATGTTCCGTGGGCCAAAGTTTTTCAGCACCAACCCGGCCTCAGGCAACGACGACTTCCCATTGCCATCCTTCTCGCTTGCCCACTAGAATCGTGATTGCTCCCATCCAGGCCTGTTCCTGCGAGGAAAATTGCAAAAGGTCATCGCGATCTATCCCGGTTCATTTGATCCTCCGACCAACGGACACCTGGATCTGATCGAGCGCGGGAGCCATATTTTCGATGAGCTGATCGTCGCCATCCTGCGGAATCCGGAGAAGAGTCCGCTGTTCACGCTGGGGGCCCGGCGGCAGATGCTGGAAGACCTGACCGGGCGCTTCCGCAATGTGCGGATCGACACCTTCGACGGCTTGACCGTGGATTACGCCGCGAAAGTGAAGGCCAAGGCAATCCTGCGCGGCATCCGCGCCATCAGCGACTATGAGTACGAGCTGCAGATGGCGCTCATGAACCGCAAGCTGCATCCCGAACTGGAAACGGTTTTCATGATGCCGGCAGAGCAGTATTCGTACCTCAGTTCGCGCCTGGTCCGCGAAATTGCGCATCTGGGCGGCGCCATCAAAGGACTGGTGCCCGAGATGGTGGAACAGCGGCTCAAGGAGAAGCTCGACCCGGCAGTAGAGCTGCAGAACGCAAGACCACGACAAGACAGGAAGAAGAAGGCAGGAAGAAAACGATGACCTCCGTGACCGCAGCCGCACCCGCATTGAAAGTTGCCGAACGCATCAACCGCATCGAGCCCTCCGCCACCATGGCGGTGGTGGCCGAGGCCGACAAGCTGCGCCGACAGGGCGTGGACGTGGTGGACCTGAGCGTGGGCGAGCCGCATTTCGCTACGCCGCAGCACATCAAAGACGCCGCCATCGCGGCCATCCAGAACAATTTCACCAAGTACACGGCCGCTGCCGGCACGATTGAGCTCCGTGACGCCATCGTGCACCGCCACAACGTGGATTTCGACTCCGACTACCGCCGCGAAGAGAGCATGGCCTCGGTAGGCGGCAAGCACGTGCTGTTCAATGCCATTCAGGCTCTGGTGGACCATGGCGACGAAGTCATCCTGCCGGTACCCTACTGGGTGTCGTTCAAAGACATCGTCTGCTACGCAGGAGGCAAGTGCGTTTACCTCGAAAGCGACGAGCAACAAGGCTTCCGGGTAACGGCCGAGATGGTGGCGCGACTAGTCACGCCGCGCACCAAGCTGATTATCCTCAACTCGCCTTCCAATCCTTCAGGCGCCGTGATGTCTCCCGAAGACCAGCGCGAAGTGATGCGCCTGGCTTCGGAGCGCGGCATCTGGGTGCTCTCCGACGAGTGCTACGTTTATCTCAACTACACCGGACAAGCTCTTTTCGCTGGGGATGCTGCGCGAGTATCACGACCGCCTGGTGATTGCTGGTTCACTTTCGAAAACTTATGCCATGACCGGCTGGCGGCTGGGATACGCGCTTGGCCCTGCGGCAGTGATCAGCGCTATGGCCAAGTTGCAGAGCCAGTCCACGTCAAATCCTACTTCGATTGTGCAGAAAGCGGGGGTGGCGGCGCTTACCGGTCCGCAGGAGTGCGTCGAAGAGATGCGTGCCGATTACATCAAGCTGCGCAAGCATATTGTCGAGGGCTTGCGATCCATCCCCGGCGTGAAGTGTGCCATGCCGGAGGGCGCGTTCTACGCCTATCCGAACATTTCTTCGTTCTTCGGGCGTAGCGGAGTCACTTCCCCGGCAACGCTGGCCGGCAAGCTTCTGCGTGAAGCTCACGTGGCCACCGTTCCCGGCGAAGGCTTCGGCACCCAGGAACACGTGCGCATTTCGTACGCGACTTCGCAGCGCGAACTGGATCGCGGACTCGAACGCATGCACAAATTCCTGACGGCCTTATAACCTCGGAGCTAAGCCGTAAAGCATACCGGCGTGCAGTGGCGGAAGTGGCTCGCCATTGTTGCAAACTCCCGCTGCTAAAGCGACAATCTGCTTGATGCCACCTCGAGTGAAAGCGAACCGGCAAAAGCCTGAAGGCAGTGTGAGCAGCAGCACCCCCTTCCAGCCTGGCGTGATGGTAATCGTCACTCTGGGCAATCCTCGCGACAAGTTTTCGGGGAGCAATTTTGGCGCTCAGGCCGGAGGGGCTGAGCCTTGCAGGCATCGAACTGGCTTCGTTCGATGACCTGGTTGCCATGGTTCGCGAGAAAGAGCCATTCTCTCCGAGTGTTGTTTTCTTCCCTATGCACCGGGTGGAGCGAATGGAGCTCGACTTGTCCGATGACAGCATTCCTTCGCTCTCGCAAAGGTTTGCGACAAAGACTGGGCAGGATCCCGCCACCCTGCTCACTCGCCATCTGACGCCCGGCAACGAAGGGATGCTGTGAAGCTCTCCCAGATCTTCAGCTTCCCCAACCAGCTCACCCTGGTGCGGATGATGTTTCTGCCCTTCATCATCATTCACTTGCTGGGCGGGCATTATTTCTGGGCGCTCGTCCTGTTTGTGCTCGCCGGACTCAGCGATGGACTGGATGGACTTCTCGCCCGCCTGCTCAAACAACAGACCATGCTGGGCCAGTACCTGGATCCTATCGCTGACAAGCTGCTGCTGAGCACCATGTTTCTGGTGCTGTCGATCCTGCACCGCATTCCGTGGAAGTTCACTGTGCTGGTATTCAGCCGGGACGTGACTATTCTGGCGGCCAGCGCGGTGCTTTACACCATCGCCGGACTGCGCGACTTCCGTCCCAGCATATTCGGCAAGGCCAACACTTTCGCCCAGGTGGCGGCTGTCTTCTTCGTGCTGCTGCTACCGGTGGACCCGGTCCGTTGGGTGGCAATCGCCCGCATCACTTTTTTGCGCGCCACCTTCGCTTTCACCATTATTTCCGCCCTGCACTACGTTTACCTGGTGGGGCAGCGCTTGCGGGCCCACAGCCAGGAAATGCAGGCTGCTGCTTCGCGTCCCGGCGGCGCTATTTGACCGTCTTTCTTGCGTCCCCCTACAATAAAAAATTCTGCTTAGCGTGAAAATTGCAATATGGCCCTTCGGCTCTATAACACTCTGCCGGGTAAGGTCGAAGAGTTTGTTCCGCTCAACGACAACGAGGTCCGCATGTACGCCTGCGGGCCAACGGTGTATGACTACGGACATATCGGAAACTTTCGCACCTTCATTGCTGTCGACGTGCTCCGCCGCTTCCTGAAGCAAAGCGGGTTCAGAGTTAAGCACGTGATGAACATTACCGATGTGGACGACAAGATCATCCGCAATTCCACCCACGATGGCGTCAGCATCAAGCAGTACACCGAAAAGTATGAAAAGGCCTTTCTCGAAGACGCGGCCATCCTAAACATTGAGCAACCCACGCTGGTACATGCGACCGAGCACATCCCTGAGATGGCAGATTTTGTCGGAGCGCTGGAGAAGAAAGGCTTCGCCTACCGCGCCGAAGATGGCTCATATTACTTTCGAATCGCGAAGTTTCCCGCCTACGGCAAACTTTCAAAACGCGAGTTCAACGCCAGCGATAATCCCGGACGGGTGGATGTGGATGAATACGACAAGGACGATGCCCGGGATTTTGCCCTGTGGAAGGCTCCGAAACCGGGAGAGGCCTCGTGGGAGACGCCGATTGGACCGGGACGGCCGGCCTGGCACATTGAGTGCTCGGTGATGTCCATGGGGACTCTGGGTGAGACCTTCGACCTGCATGCCGGGGGCGATGACCTGATTTTTCCGCACCACGAAAATGAAATCGCGCAGTCTGAGGCGCTGACCGGCAAGACCTTTGCGCGATTCTGGTTCCACGCCCGCTTTCTTCTGGTTGAAGGCGAGAAGATGTCGAAGAGTCTGGGGAACTTTTATACTCTTCGCGATCTGGTGCTCAAAGGCTACAAACCCTCTTCCATCCGGTATCTGCTGGCCTCAGTTCCCTACCGCAGCCAGCTCAACTTTACCTTTGACGGCCTGCAGCAGGCCGCAGCCGCGGTGGACCGCTTCCGCAATTTTCAGCTCCGACTGACCGCCGCACAGCTGCCGGAGGGCCAGAGCGACGAAATGGCTGCTCTGGCCCGTGACACGGTAGACGGAATTCGCGCCGGAATGGAAGACGACCTCAACACGGCACAGGCGCAGGCAGCAGTATTTGACATGATTCGCGCAGCCAATGCTGCCTTCGATGCCGGGCAAATGAAAAAGGGCGACGTCGCGCCGCTGCTGGCCGCTCTCGAGAAGTTCGACGAGATCTTTGCCGTGCTGAAAGATGACGACGCGGAGAAGATGAAGGCGATCTTCGAATGGGCCAAGGCAGCAGGCCGGGAGAGTGAAATCGCTCCCGAACTGCGCGCTGCCGCCGACGGCACCGGACTCACCGACGATCAGATCGAGCAGCGGATCAGCGCGATGACCGCTGCCCGCAAAGCCCGCGATTTCAAAACCTCTGACGCGATCCGCGCCGAACTCACCGATTCTGGAATACTGGTGGAGATCACGAAAGACGGAGTACGGTGGCGGAGGAAGTAAGCAATCCTGTATTGCAATGCTAACAATTTCCGAACTGCTGTTCGACTCTTACATTCCCTTCCGCGCCTGTTCGTAGGCGTGACCCACTCGCAGGATCGTGGACTCATCGAAGTGCCGCCCCAGAATCTGCAGACCGATCGGCAATTTCTCTTTGGTCTCGCCGCACGGCACTGAAATGCCGGGAATCCCCGCCAGGTCAGCCACAACCGTGTAAATGTCAGCCAGATACATCGCCAGCGGATCATCCACTTTCTCACCCAGCTTGAACGCCGGGGTAGGGCAGGTGGGCGTAGCAATCACGTCCACTCTCTTGAAAGCCTCTTCGAAGTCACGCGTCAGCAGCGTGCGCACCTTTTGCGCTTTCAGGTAGTAGGCGTCGTAATATCCGGCGCTCAACGCATAGGTTCCCAGCATGATGCGGCGTTTGACTTCAGCGCCGAACCCCTGGTCGCGGCTCCTGCGGTACATCTCAGAGAGGGTTCGGGCGTCAGATGCACGATGTCCATAACGCACGCCATCGAAGCGCGCAAGATTCGCTGACGCTTCAGCGGTGGCGACGATGTAGTAAGCGGGTACCGCGTATTTGGTGTGAGGTAGCGATATCTCTACTATGTCGCATCCCAGCCCGGCAAGCTTCTGAATGGCCGCTTCGATGGCCGCGCGAACTTCAGGATCTAGTCCCTCGCCCAGATATTCTTTAGCCACGCCGATTTTCAGGCCGCGCACTGGCTTATCGAGTTCCGCAACATAATCGGGGACCGGCACATCGGCGGAAGTCGAATCCATCGGATCACGTCCGGCAATCGCATGCAGGACGGTAGCTGCGTCTTTGACGTTCTTGGTAAGCGGACCGATGTGGTCGAGGGAAGACGCAAACGCAATCAGGCCGTAGCGGGAGACGCGGCCATAGGTAGGCAGCACCCCCACCACTCCGCAGAATGATGCGGGCTGGCGGATCGAGCCTCCGGTATCCGAACCGAGCGTAGCCACTGCCATATCGGCAGCAACTGCTGCGGCCGAGCCGCCAGAGGAGCCACCCGGAACCCGGCTGAGATCGCGAGGGTTGTGCACCGGCTTCCAGGCGGAGTTCTCGTTCGACGAACCCATGGCAAATTCATCGCAATTCAGCTTGCCCAGTACCACAGCGCCTGCCGCTTCGAGCCGTGCCACGGCCGTAGAGTCATACGGCGGAATGTAGTTGCCGAGAATTTTGGATCCTGCCGTCGAGCGCACCCCGCGGGTGACCATCACATCTTTGATCGCGACGGGAACTCCGCCGAGCGGCGGCAATTTATCTCCCTTGGCGGCGGCTGCATCCATTTCCGCGGCTTTCGCCATGGCCCGCTCTTTGCTCAAAGTGAGATAAGCCCCGATTCTTGGATCGTCGCTCTCGATTTTCGCGTAGAACGCCTCGGCCAGCGCGGAAGCGGTAGTCGTGCGCTCCTGCACGGCGGAACGGGCGGCGTCGATGGTGAGGAGATTGAGATCCATAAAACCTAGTGGTTAGTGATCAGTGGCTAGTGGCTAGTCCACTCGGATGTGTCCGAAAATAATATGGAGAGTATGGCGTCCGGTCACTAACAACCAGCCACTAGCCACTTCTTCACCTTTCAATCACTTTCGGCACTTCGAAAAACGTTCCGTCCGACTCTGGAGCATTCTGCAGCGCGACCTCATGCGGCAAAGATTTTCGCAGACCTTCGCGCACGTCGTCGCGGCCGGCATAGGCGAAACGGGCCGATCCGGTTTTCGAAGCGTCGACGCCGTATCGGTCGGAAACCTGCGCCATGGGAGCGACGTCCTCGGTATTCAACTCGCTGAGCGTGTCGATGTACTCGAGAATGGAGTTCAGGTCGCGCAGCATTCGTCCGCGCTCGTCTTCGCTCAACTCAAGGTTGGCGAGATCGGCGACGTAGGCTACATCTTTTTCTGTGACTTTCATCAGTTCCAGTACTCGCGGGCGCTTTGGCCCATTTGGAAATCGATTTTACCGGGTGGAGAGGGAGAATTGCTGCCCAGTTCTGCTACCGTGAAGCTCAACGGATGGAGCGAACACCCTTGCTCGGAACCTTTCCGACGACCACGAATTCGATCCGGGTCACCGGCTGCGGCACGTTGCGGTTAATGATGGCAAGATAATGCGACGCCAATGCCTTCAACTCCGTCCGCCAGCCTGCGTCAGGGACCTGCACCCTCAGTACACCATCGGCATAATCAAGCGCTCGGGTCTTAGCCGCCACGGTTGCGCCGCACGCCAGGGGCCAGGCCAGCAGAGGAGCCTCCGCCGGCGAGGCCTGTCGCAGGCTGCGGCTTACAATCTTCAGCAAACCATCCGCAGCCTGTTGCATCGCTCGCATCGTCAACTCTCCCTGTGAAGTTTCGATTCTAGCATTCACTTTTGCATTTCGAAGCCTGTGATATTTTTCTGTCCATAGTGCAAGATTGAGCCTCGACTCCCTGTTATCAGGCAGCTCAGCATAATAGTTTGTGTTCCACAGGAATTCTGGTACTCTCGCTGCTTCGTAACAGTCTGCTTAATCGTTCTGTCGCCGTTCAGCGGCGCGCCGCGTGCAATGCGCGCCCGAAAATTCCGGGAGACTGCATGATCCGCCTTTCCTTGAAATCTGTTCTGGCAGTGAGTTTGCTCGTGTGCCTGGCTCCGGCGCAGACTGGGCAGACCGACCGTGACGCCCGCTTGCAACAGGCATACCAGCGGCTGGACGAATACATTGCGCGCGAAATGCGCGACAACGGCATCCCAGGATTGTCGCTAGCGCTCACCGACCGCCATGGCCTGTTGCACGCCTCCAATTACGGCTACGCCGATACCAAACTCAAGAAGCCGCTGACCAATGAAACCGAATTCGAGATTGGCTCGATCTCGAAATCTTTCACTTCGATATCGCTCCTGCAATTGATGGAACAAGGCAAGTTCGATCCCCAACAACCCATCACC
Source organism: Terriglobia bacterium (assembly GCA_963798155.1). Lineage (GTDB taxonomy): Bacteria > Acidobacteriota > Terriglobia > Terriglobales > Acidobacteriaceae > CAWCSH01. Next base: position 208,215 of record CAWCSH010000005.1, on the reverse strand, counting down.
AAATATTTGCCGTGGTTCTCGGTCCACTCCAAGTACGCGCCGATCACTGGCCACGACGTCATGAGCCACACTGCCGGCCTTCCCCGAGACCGCGACGATGTTCCCTCGGCGCTCTACCAGGCTGCCGGGGTGCGTGACCGCTGGACGGGCTATGCTCCCGGCAAAAACTTCGCCTACTCCAACGTGGGCTACCAGATCATGGGATACCTGCTGGGCGAGATTACCGGGAAACCCTCGAGCGAGAACGTCCGCGAACGGATTCTCGAGCCTCTCGGCATGACCCACAGTCAGCCGCTGTTCACTGACGACACTTATTCACGCCTCGCAACCGGGTATGCACAGCTCTATGACGACCGCCCCAATCGTCCTTCGTCGCCCCTCATCGAAGCTACCTGGATTGAATACGCAGCCGGAGACGGCGCCATTGTTTCCACCGCGTCCGACATGGCTACCTACCTGCGGATGTTGCTTAACCGCGGCGATGCACCGCAAGGCCGCATCATTTCGGAAAAGAGCTTTGCCCTTCTCACTCAACACGCAGCCGAGGAAACAAAGGACAGCTGGTACGGCTACGGCATGGGCACCTGGACAGCTGATGGCCACACCTACATCGGCCATGGCGGCGGCATGGTCGGCTACACAACCATGCTTGAAGGCGATCTGGATGCCGGCCTCGGCGTGATCGCGCTCACCAACTACACTGGCGGACCTGTCGGCATCCCTGACTTTGCACTGAAGCTCTTGCGGGCGGTGTACGAGGGCAAGGAACTGCCTCCTCTGCCGGAAGAAGGCTCGCCAACCCAGGTGAAGGACGCCGCCGACTATGCAGGCACCTATACCAGCCCTGATGGTCAAAAGGTGGAGCTAGCGGCGGAAGGAGAGCAGCTTCTGCTGGTTAGCAATGGGAAGAAGACTCCACTCGAAAGATATGGGAAGGACTCGTTCCTGGTGCCGCTCCCCGCCTTTGCGCTGTTCCCTCTGCGCTTTCATCGTGAGGAGAACAAAGTTGTGGAAGTTTTCTATGGCGGCGACTGGTATGCCAACCAGCACTACTCCGGCCCTCGCACTTTCTCGACTCCGGCGGAATGGGCGAGCTATCCCGGACACTACCGCGCCAACCATGCCTGGTTCAACAATTTCCGCATCGTGCTACGCAAGGGAAAGCTCCTGCTGATTGCGCCCGACGGCGAGGAAATGGCGCTCACACCCGCGACTGGGGGAGGCTTTTGGGCGGCGGACGAAGGCAAGCCGCCGCGCGAGCAAGTCAGCTTCGATACCAAGGTCGATGGCAAGCAGTTGCGCTGCGTGCTTTCAGGCCTGAGCTACTACCGGACTTTCACTCCATAAATTGCGGCGTCACCGCGCGGGAAACTCGCGCCGCACAAACTCCATCGCCTGCTCATGGCTTTGCAGGCGCTCGTCCAGTTGGGCATCTTCCACCGCAGAAAGAATTTCTTTGAAGCGCGGCCCGGGAGCGTATCCCTCCGCGATCAGGTCGTCTCCATTAACCAGCGGAGCCGGGCGCATCTGTTCGGGGGGAAAGGAATGCAACTTCTCGCGGACGAATTCATATAGCGAAAGGTCGCCGTGGCTGGAGAGACAGTCCACCCGGTGCAGCGCAAGATGTTCTTCGAATCGCGGCATGCGCAGAAACTTCTTCAGCGTGGACTCCTTCATCCGCTGAATGTCGCCGAAGCGCATGTGATTCTCAACCAGCGTCAGAATCTGCTCGGTATCATCGTTCGAGAACCGCAGGCGGCGGCAGATGTCTTCCGCCATCTTCGCCCCCACTTCGACGTGTCCATCGAAGCGAATGCGGTCGGGAGCAACACGGAACGTCGGCGGCTTGCCAACGTCGTGCAGCAGAGCTCCCCAGGCCAGCGTCGCAGAGCAGGGCTGCGGCAGCTTTTCCAGCAGCAACAAGGTGTGCACAAACACATCGCCTTCAGGATGATATTGCGGCGGCTGTTGCACTCCCCTCATAGCCGAAATCTCCGGCAAAACCTGCTGCAGAAGGCCAAGCTCGTCGAGCAACAGAAAGGCCCTGCGGGCGTGCCCTTCTGTCAGCATCCTGGTCAGTTCCTCGCGCACCCGCTCTCGCGACACCTGGTTAATCTGCGCTGCCAGTTTGCGGATGGCCGCTGAAGTCCGCGGCTCGATGGTGTAACCGAAACGGGCCGCAAAGCGCACCGCGCGCAGCATCCGCAACTTGTCTTCGCTGAAGCGGCGCTCAGGATCGCCGATGGCTCGGACGATCCTCGCTTTCAGATCATCGCGTCCGCCAACGTAATCCAGCACTTCGTCTGCAATCGGATCCAGGAGCAAACCATTGATGGTGAAATCGCGGCGCTGCACGTCCTGTTCAGGGTCCTTGCTGAAACGCACTTCATCGGGATGGCGGCCGTCACTGTAGCCAATGATCGCTGCGAAATGTGGCGACTTCCACGGTGCCGCTTTTTTTATGAGCCGCAACATCGGCGCCCTCTGCTTCGAGCTGCTTTCCGCGTTGTGCTGGCGGCAGCGGCACCAGCACCACTCCAAACTGCGCACCCACCGCATAAGTCTTGGGAAAAATACGCATGACGTTATTCGGAGTTGCGTCAGTCGAGACGTCGTAGTCTGCAGGCTCGCGCCCGAGCAGCAGATCGCGCACACACCCGCCCACCAGATAGGCCTGGTAGCCGGAGGCGCGAAGCGTGCGCACGATCGAAATCGCGAAGTCTTTCAAATCGTTTGGCGATGTCCGGTTCTCTGCCGCGGATTGAAGCAGGTGTTCCACGATGTTTAGATGCCCAGCGTCTCTGCCACAGAAGCCGCTGGCAGTCTTACAATGATAGGACAAGCAGATGACCGAACAAAGCTGATGGCGAACGATGAAAACTGAGCCAACCCGAATTGTTTTGAAGCGAGTGTACAGCAAGCCCTCGCGCACTGATGGAACCCGGGTGCTGGTCGACCGCCTGTGGCCGCGGGGACTGAGCAAAGCCAACGCCGCCGTCGATGCATGGCTGCGCGATCTTGCTCCGTCCGACAATTTGCGGAAGTGGTTTCATGCCAACCGCGGTGCGTGGCAGGCGTTTCGCAAGCGGTATCTCAAAGAACTCTCTGCCTCGGAAAGTTCAGCCGCGCTGTCTCGACTCTACGATCTTGCCGGGGCACGCAAACGGCTGACACTGCTTTTCGGTTCAAAGGATGAGGAGCACAACAATGCCGTGGTGCTGAAAGAACTTCTGGAGGGGATGCGAAAACCGCCCACGGGAACCGGCCCCGGCGGAGCCAATTCCATGCGTGAGCGGCAGATGAAAAGAATGTCGCGGCGTTAAGCCATTTGGCAGCGGAAAGCCAGCGCAGCTTCTTCGACGGAGGGATGAACCTCCAGCACCGAAAGCAAGTTGGTGAGCTGCAACATGCCCAAGACCCGGGGACTGGGCGCGGCTAAGCGCATTTCGCAACCAGCTTCACGAGAGCTGTGCAACGCCGCCACCAGTTCTCCCAAGCCGGCGCTGTCGATAGCGTCCACGCAATTCATATCCAAAACCAGCTGGCGGGTACGCGACGCCAGGTCTTGCACCTGGCGCGAAAAGGTACGCGCCTCTTCTCGAAACGTAATGCGGCCTTTGCAATGCATGACCAATGCATCGCCCAGGCTGCGGATTTCCATAACAAACTTCAATTTCGGCTCCTTGCTCAAAGCACCAAAAAACTGCGGCTGGTGAGCCATTGCGCATGCTGACGATTCACTCATAGCTTTCATCCTACTGATTGGACGTTTGTGAAAGGTTTTCGGAGTGTAAAAATTTGTAGAAACTCGTGAACTCCGAACCCGATTTGGCAAATTTTTCATTTTGCGGCCTGTACTCTGTTGCATCTAATTGACTTCAACCATGTCCTACTGAGGTCATACGATTTCAACGCGGAGATAGTTCCATGCGAAATATCACGATTACGGCGTTTGCCCTGTTAATTCTGACCGCCAGTTCGCTCGCGCAAGTGCCTGGAGGCAATATCTTTCTGGGTTATTCCTATGCGCGCACCCACTTGACCGGCCCGAATTCCGACCAGGGCCTGAATGGATGGAATGGCTCATTGGAAGGTAAGATTTTTCCATTCGTCGGTATCGTGGCCGATTTGAGCGGTCACTATGGTTCGCTCGGGACCTCTTGCCCTGCGATATTCCCCGGCTCCTGTCCGCCAGGGGATCAGCGGCTATATTCCGCCTTGTTCGGCCCTCGCCTTTCTGTTTCTGTTGGAAGAATCCGCCCGTTTGCGCACGCCCTGTTCGGGGTCAGCCACGCAAGCCTTACGTCCTCCGGTTCTTCTGTCACCGACACTTCTTTTGCCTCCGCATACGGGGGCGGAGTGGACTTGAAACTCGTTCCCTTCCTCGGCTGGCGGGTCCAGGTGGATGACCTCCACACCCGTCTGTACAACGGAACACAGAACAACCTGCGAGTCTCCACTGGAATTGTTTTCCGGTTCTGAGCATTTATTCCGCGCCGGAAGGCCGCCCTAGACGCTTTCAAATTCGGCGTAAGCGGGAACTCCACTGAGGAAGTCCTGCGGGTCTTGCCCGGTCGGCCCAGTTGCGGTTTCTATGGGCTGTTCCTGCAAAGGACGGTTATCAGACTCGCAGTATTCATGCAGATGTACGCCGTCGGCGCCGATGGTGATATAGGTGGGATGTGCTTCGGTCCAGCATCCCGTGTTGTAGTACCGTATTCCACTGGATTGCTGCGCTAGGCTTTTATGGGTGTGGCCGCAAAACACCCGGTCAGCGCCGCGTGCTCGCGCGTGTGCGATCGCGCCATCGGCCACTTTCGCTGACAGGCGTAGCCAGCGCGTCCCCACCCGGTCCACGAATCTTGAGAACCACTTGCCGGTGAAATCCAATTTCTGAATACGCAGGTGCAGTCGCGTGTTGAGATCGCTAAAGAACGAGTTGTTCACCACGAAGCGGTCAAACTGATGCCCGTGGATTGCCACGTGGAAGTGGCCGTCATAGTTCCATGAGTACTCTTCGTAGACTCTGACCCCCACCAGGTGCGACATCAGCGTGCTCAGGCCGCGGTCGTGATTTCCTTCGACCCAGACGACTTCAATTCCGCGCTTCGGATTCGACAACTTGCGGATGCAGCTGAGAAATTTCCAGTGAGCTTTCGTTAGCCGGCCGAAATTGAGATCGGAAAAAATGTCTCCCAGCAGGATCAACCGCCGAAAGTGGCTCTCCTGCAACAGGCGGGTGGCGTCTTGAGCCCGGCTCAACTCCGACCCCAGATGCAGATCGGAGAGTATCAGCGTGTCATACACTTCCGGCATCATCAACGCTGTTATATCGCTGCAGTGTTAAGGGTTGATTAAAGGGATAATAAAGATCGGTGAATTAGTGCCTTCTCGGGCACGGTGGGAGTTGCTAAATTGCGGATGTCGCTTTGTTTCAGCAGTCGTGCAGGTTATTTCTTTCCGGGTTCCGGAGGAACGTACTCCGCGGGCAAGGCCGCGCCTGCTCCGAAGAAGAACTGCTCCATCTGTTTGACGATGACTTCCTGGTCTTCCTTGCGGGCCGGATTGAGCCGATACTCGTTCAGCAGCATCTTGCAGAACTCCGTCCAGCTATTCCATGCCTCCTGCGAAATCTGCTGATAAATTTTCTGTCCCAACTCGGTATCAAATGGAGGCTCGTCGAGTCCGGGTAATTCCTTCTTCAGCTTGGCACAGAAGACCTTGTGTTCTGCCATGTCTCTCCTCAGCAAGTGACAGAAAAATTATCTCACAGGATCAATTTACCGGATGCCGCCGCGATCTCAGCTTTGCCTCTAAAGCGAGTCCTCGGCGCTTGCAAACGTGAAAAAGGGCCCAGAACGATGGGCCCTTGATCGCCAAGACAAAATTTGAAGTCTCTATTGCGGGGGCGCCGTACTCGCTGGAGGAGTGGTTCCAGGCGTCGGAGTCGCCGTTCCAGGAGGCGGCGTGGCCGTGCCCGGTGTAGGCGCTGCTGCTCCGGGGGTCGGGCTGGCTGCTCCCGGCGTGGGTGCAACCGTACCCGGCGCAGTTCCCGTCGGATTTGTGGTTGAAGGGGTCGTGCCCGGCGTGGTTGCGCCTGGCGTGGTTGATCCCGGAGTGGTTGAGTCCGGTGTCCCAGGAGTGGTTTCAGGAGTCGTGTTTCCCGGAACAGCATTCCCGGGCTCAGCAGGGGTGGTTGCTGGGTTTGTCGATCCCGGAGTGGTCTGAGTATCAGGCACCGTGCCCGGTGTCGTAGGCGTGGTTCCTGGCGTGGCTGGGTTGGAATTTCCAGGAACAGTGGTCGGCGAAGTTCCAGTTTGCGGAGTCGCCGTGGTCGAGCCGGCCTGACCCGAATTGCTGCTGGCCTGGCCGGAGGTTGGATTCTGGCCCGCGCTCGGCGCGTTGGTTGTCGAACTGGAGCTCCCGGAAGCGGAGCCTGCGTCCTGAGGCATCGGATCTGCAAAATTTTCTGCCAACAGCCCCACACCGCTACTTGCCGCAGCCGCCATACCCGGATTGCCTGGTGCCGGGCTGGAGCTGGCCGGGGCGCTCTGCGCGCTGCAGTGATCCGAGACCTGCGTCGCGCCGCTTACCTGAAACGTCTCGCCCGATGCAGATGACCCGGCTGCCTGACCGGACATTGCACTTCCCGCTGTGCCGTTCGTTTCTGTGCCTGAAGCGGCGCCGGACTGGTTGGCGCTGGTCTGGTCAGTTGTTGTGCCCGCGGCGCCATTCTGCGTTCCTGCAGCAGCCGACATTCCAGTCTGGCCGTTCTGAAGCTGACCGGTCACCTCGATTTCGTGTCCAATCTGGGTGCGCAACTGGTCGAAGTTCCCGACCAGGTGGTAGGTGATCCCGGTGCGGCTATCGGCAAGGTTATAGATTGCGCTGGCTGCGGATCCGCTCAGGCAACCACGCAACATGTTGGGATTGGCGGAGCCGGCGGTGGCAGGGCTCGATTGGTTCATTCCCGAGCCGTTGCTGGTTTGGCCGGGCGTGGTTCCCTGATTATTCATGGGCTGGCCGTTCTGGCCGGGCGTTGCGGTATTCGGCATTGCGGTGCTTGGGGTGGCCGGGTTCGGGGTGTTCTGACCGGGCATCGCGCTGCCAGGCTGTCCGGTTTGCTGCGCCGGTGAGGTTTGATCGCTGGTTGTACCTTGCGTGCTGGTCGAGCCGGACTGGGGTGTGGTTGGGCTCGGGGTTGTGTCCTGAGCCAGCACCCATGTCGCGGCCATGAGCACAACCGAAAGCAACGTTGCTTTGATTCTCATGGTCTGCAAGCCTCCGATAGCTATGGACTTCTCTTATCCATTCTCACCATATGACTTCGGTTGTTCCGGCGGTATCGGGAAGAGCCTTTAACTTATTGCGAGAGTTTCACGTACAGGGAATTTCAGTTGCCCTGAGAAGGCTGATGGGAAACTGGCAAGCAAAACCGCGGACACAGCTGGCGAGATGGATTGCAAAGCGTTGGTCGCCGAAGCAGTAGCAGGAGCGGTTATGAATAAGATTCCAAATTAAAAACTCTTCTAAGACTCGATGATTCCAGCAGTTGAAGGGAAATCGAGGGCAGCTGAAAAAAGGCGGCAAGTGGGCCCTCCAGGATTTGAACCTGGGACCAATGGATTATGAGTCCACTGCTCTAACCGCTGAGCTAAGGGCCCCCGCGGTCAAATCTAGCACATCAAGAACTTGCCCCCTCCTCGTGATGTGACGGCTACAGGCGACAAAATTGGAGGGGATGGCTTATGACCCAGTTAAGTATCTTGTGCGTCCCCCACCCTCGTTCCAGAGCCGGAGTGAGCTCTCCTAAGAGGTTCAGATTGCATAATTTAGCTCCCACGATTCCTGCCGGACTGCGACGTGAAGCGTTACGAAAGTTTGCGGAAATCCGTGTAAGTCATTGTTCTCTAGCAGGTTAGCTGATTAGATATTTCTCGCCGGACTCTCTCCCTGGAGTCATCGGCACAAACCTCAGGAGTGTTTCTGAACGTGGCTGGCCGTCTGCAGTCCTTGCGAATGAGCTTCCCTGCGCGGAGCTTAGTTGGGGTTGTGGTGCTCGCAGGCATGGGTGTGCTTGCCTACGGAGCAGCATTTCCGAACAGCCACAATATAGCGGAATTCACCTGTTATCTGCTGATTGCGCTGCTGGTCTCGCAGCTGAAAGTGGAACTCCCGGAAATTACCGACACCATGTCGGTGAATTTTCTGTTCGTGCTGATCGGGATCCTGGAACTCAGCTTCTCTGAAACCGTCATGCTGGGCTCTGTGGCCGTCCTGATGCAGTCGTTTCAGTTTCATCGCGACCGGCCGCGGCCAATTCGCGTCAGTTTCAACATCTGCGCCAGTGCCTGTTCGATTGCTCTCGCGTATGCGGTCTTCCACCTGCAACGGTTCCATGGTACGGTGCAAAACCAACCGCTGCTGCTTTTGCTGGCCGCCTCTACCTATTTCCTTGCGAACACCGGCTCAGTTGCGTTGGGCACCGCGCTGATCGAGCGGAAGTCGATCCGGCAGATCTGGGTGCAGTGCTATTCCTGGGCATTTCCCTACTACCTGGTGGGAGCCGCCATTGCCGGGCTCATCAACTGGTTGAACCACAGCTACCAGTGGGAAGCGTCGCTGTTGGTTTTCCGCTGGTTTACCTGCTGTACCGCTCCTACCGCCTCTATCTCGGCAAAGTCGAGGACAAGAAGCTGCACGTGGAAGAGATGGCGAATCTCCATCTGCGCACCATCGAGGCGCTGGCTCTGGCCATCGAAGCCAAAGACCATACCACCCACGATCACCTGCAGCGGGTACGGGTTTATGCCATCGAAGTGGCTAAGGAAATGAACCTCGCCCCTCCGAAATGGAGGCGCTGCAGGCGGCTGCGCTACTGCACGATATCGGAAAGCTGGCCGTCCCTGAACACATCATCTCGAAGCCGGGGCGTCTGACGCCGGAAGAATTCGAGAAGATGAAGATCCACCCGGTGGTGGGCGCGGAGATCCTGGAGCAGGTGCGATTTCCCTATCCGGTCGTGCCGATTGTGCGCGCACATCACGAAAAATGGGACGGCATCCGGCTACCCTCAGGGATTGCGCGGCGAGGAAATCCCCATCGGCGCCCGCATTCTCTCTGCCGTGGATTTTCTGGATGCACTGGCCTCCGACCGCCAGTACCGCAAAGCTCTGCCTCTCGAGGAAGTAATGAAGCGACTGGGAGCGACGAATCGGGAAAGTCGTTCGATCCGCAAGTAGTGGACGTGCCTGCAGAACCGCTATCGGGAGCTGGAACGATGAGTCAACGCGCAGTTTGGCAAGACGCGAAAAGACTCCAAGCTCTCGACCGAAGTGAAAGTGGAAAGCGGGCAGTGCCCCGGATGCCGGGTTCGAGCAAACACCGCCAAGGAAGGCCACGAAGCCAATTTCCTGTCTTCCATCGCGGCCGCCCGCCAGGAAGCGCAAACGCTCTTTGAGTTGAGCCAGGACCTGGGCGCCTCGCTCAGCCTGGACGAAACGCTTTCGGTGTTTTCCATGAAAATGCAACCGGCTGGTCCCCTACGACGCCATCGCGATTTATGTAAAGTCACGGCGACGAACTTATCGCCCGAATACGTGAGCGGCGACAATTTCCGTCTGTTCTCGTCGCTTGCGAATTCCGCGTGGGGCAGGGACTCTCCGGATGGGTAGCCCAGAACAAGAAGCCGATCATCAACGGCAATCCCTCGGTCGAGCCGGGATATCTCAACGATCCCACAAAGTTCAGCACCCTGCGCTCGGCGCTGGCCATACCCCTGGAAGGACTTTCGGGAGTAGTGGCGGTGCTCACGCTGTACAAGCTGGAGAACGATGCGTTCACCTCGGACCACTCTGCGCATCCTGCTGGCCATCAGTTCGAAGATGGCGCTGGCCATTGAAAATGCCCTGAAGTATCGAGCAGGCGGAAAGCTCCGCCACCACGGATTATCTGACCGGGCTGCCGAATGCCCGCTCGCTGTTCCTGCAACTCGACCGCGAGTTGGCGCGCTGCAAGCGCGCAGTCCTCCAGCCTGGTGGCGATGGTTTGCGACATGGATGGGTTCAAGCAGGTCAACGACCGCTTCGGGCATCTGGAAGGCAACCGCGTGCTGCGCCTGTTCTCGCAGGCCCTGAAGCATAGCTGCCGCGATTACGATTACGTGGCTCGCATGGGCGGCGACGAATTTGTCGTGGTGGTGCCCGGATCTGACTCCGGAGGCAGCCACCAACAAAACTCATCAGCTCAAGCTCATGGCCCAGCAAGCCGGGCATGAAGTGTGCGGAGAAGACCTTCTGTCGCTGAGCATCGGCTTCGCCATCTTCCCCCAGGACGGGGAAGACGCGGAGTCGTTGCTGGCGGAAGCCGACCGCCGCATGTACCTGGAAAAGCAGAAGCAGCCTTTCCGCAAGAATCGCCGAACCTATCCGCGCCGGAAATGCCGGCTTACGATTGAAGTGTGCGCAGAAGGCGAGCAGCGCTGCTGATAGGGCACCTCAACGGACATCAGTCTGGGGGGATGTTTCGTGAAAACCAGCGCCATTTTTCCCGCAGGCACCCGCCTCAAGATGATCTTCTCGATCGATGACGGGAAACTGCAGGCGGAAGGCAGTGTGATCCGGCTCGATCCCGGTACCGGCGTCGCCGTCAAATTCGGTGACATCAACCGCGGCGACCGCGCCAAGATTCACCAGGTATTGGAGTACGTGCAGAAGGCCTCCGCGCAAGCCGACAAGCGCTACTTCGACAAGCTGGTAAGCCGTTAGCCACAGCTGTGACTAGCGGCTGGCGAGTCCTCCGGCAGTCTCCGCTCCATCGATTGTGTACACATGCCCGGTAACGAAAGCTGCATCATCAGACGCCAAGAACGCAAATAACGCGGCTATTTCCTCCGGTTTGGCGTGGCGTCTCATCGGAATTTTCCGGTTCACCTCTTCCAGCATCTCGTCCGTGTATTCCGCGCGCTGCATGGGGGTAAGCACATATCCTGGAGCCACTGCGCAGACCCGCACCTTAGGAGCCAGTTCAAGGGCCATGGACCGGGTCAGTTCGATCACTCCTGCCTTGGTGGCGTTGTAGTCGGCATAGAAGGGGTATCCCATGATGCCGTTGGTCGAGGCGGTCTGCAGAATGACTCCGCTGCCCCGCTCCCACATGTGGCGGGCGGCGGTTTGCGCCACATAGAAGACCCCGGTAAGATTCACGGCCATCACTTGGTCCCATTCCTCGGGCGTGATCTCCAGAAACTTATGGCGGAGGCTGATTCCGGCATTGTTGACCAGCACATCCACTCCGCCCATGAGGCGCACTGCTTCAGCAAAGGCGGCCTGAACCTGCGCCAGGCTGGAAACGTCGGCCGCTACTGCCCCGGCAAGGTCAGGAAATTGCTGCCTGATTTGCTCCCGGCCTCTTGAATCGCGGTCGAGCACACAGACCGCCGAGCCTTCTTCGAGAAAGCGAGCGGCAGTCGCCGCCCCAATCCCACTGGCGCCGCCGGTGATGAGCACGCGTTTGCCTTGTAGTCCTCGCATGGTGTTGGCGGGGCATGCCACTGCCCTGTTCACCTGGGCCTTCTGCGAAACTCATCGACCGCCAGAACTTCGCTGGTGTGATCGGGATGCTCCCGCTTAACCCGTTCCTGGAGCTTCGCCAGGTTGTCCGCAAGATCCGCGGCCATGTGGCCGTACATCTGATAAGCACACTCGCAACCCGCGACTGGACATGACACCCGCTCTGGCTTGAGCGGATCCCGACGCTGCTGGATTTCCTCTTGAAACTTCTTCTTGCCGAACACATCAGTTCTGTAAGCTTTTGGCACCCCTACAGCTTGCCACAATTATGGGTCGGGGAGAGTTTCTTCGAAGCAGAATTACGGGTTTAGCCCAATGGTTACCGGGGTTCACCGCTGCCTCCTGTGACCCTCAGCTATAATGACACCAGAATTGGTTCCGCCGCAGCATCAGCGGGTTAGGAGTTCTTCATGCCTCTTCAGAAAACCGAAAATATCTGGCACAACGGCAAGCTGATTCCCTGGGATGATGCCACCATCCACGTGATGGCGCACGTGGTTCACTATGGCTCGTCGGTTTTTGAGGGTATCCGTTGTTACGCGCCCCCCAGCGGACCTGCAATCTTCCGCGCCGCCGAACACATGCAGCGGCTGCTCGATTCCGCGAAGATATACCGCATTGATATGGACTATTCGGTCGATGAGCTGGTGGCTGCCATGTCGGAAGTGGTAAAAGCCAACGGCGTCTGGCCATGCTACATCCGCCCTGTGGTTTTGCGGGGGTATGGCGAAGCGGGTGTCAGCCCTCTGAATTCGCCGGTCGAGGTTTACATCGTCAATTATCCCTGGGGAAAGTACCTGGGCAGCGATGCCACAGAGGGCGTGGATGTCTGCGTCTCCTCCTGGACGCGCCTGGCGCCCAATACTCTGCCGGCAATGGCCAAGGCCGGCGCCAATTACATGAATTCCCAGCTGATCAAGATGGAGGCCCTGATCAACGGCTATGCCGAGGGCATTGCGCTCGACTCCAATGGCCTGGTCAGCGAAGGTTCGGGCGAAAATCTCTTCGTGGTACGCCAGGGCACTCTACAGACGGCGCCACTCGGCAACTCGGTGTTGCCGGGGATCACCCGTAATTCGGTTATCCAGATTGCCAAGGACCAGGGCATTCCGGTGCTCGAAGCTTCCATTCCGCGCGAACTGCTCTATATCGCGGATGAGGTCTTTTTCAGCGGAACCGCGGCTGAGGTCACGCCGATACGGTCGGTTGACAAGATCAGCGTGGGCAAAGGAGTTATGGGGCCGATCACCCGGGCGGTGCAGAAGGAGTTCTACGGCATCGTCCGCGGCGAGAAGCCCGACCGGCATGGCTGGCTCACTCCGGTTGCGGTGGGCAGCAAGCAGCCGGTGCATGCCTAGGTTCCAGCGGTTAGATTGGAGCTTCAGTTAAATTCGCCATGAGGGCCGGCTATCCAGCCGGCCTTTTGGTTTGAGAGATAACCTCGCACCATTACCTAGGTCATCTTGGGGGATGTGACGTTTCAGTCCATGATACCGAGGTGCACTTTAGGGGAAGTGTCGAATGAATATTGATGATCTGCTGCGCATCGCCATGGAACGGCGGGCGTCCGACCTTCACCTCAAAGTCGGCAACTACCCTCATCTTCGCATTGATGGAGAACTGATTCCGCTGACCGACCAGCCCCGGGTCAGCGCCGAAGACATGCTGACCATGGCGTTCAGCATGATGTCGGCCCGGCAGAAGCAGAAGTTCAAGGAAACCTCCGAAATCGATATGGCCTATGGCGTTGCAGGCCTAGGGCGATTTCGTGTGAACGTATTCCAGCAGCGTGGCCAGGTGGGACTAGTGCTGCGCGTGATCCCCACCAAGATTCGGGCTTTGGATGAACTCTATCTGCCCAAGATCGTGGAACAGATCTGCGATATGCCCCGCGGCCTGGTGCTGGTCACCGGAGTTACCGGTTCCGGTAAATCGACGACTCTGGCTGCCATGGTGGACCGCATTAATTCCACCCGAGCCGAGCACATCATTACGATTGAAGACCCGATCGAATTCCTTCATCGCGACAAGAAGGGCTACGTTAACCAGCGCGAGGTAGAGGTGGACACTCCGACGTTCTCCGGCGCGCTGCGGGCCTCGCTGCGTCAGGATCCAGATGTGATTCTGGTCGGCGAAATGCGCGACATCGAAACCATCAGCACCGCCCTGCACGCAGCCGAGACCGGTCACATGGTGTTCTCGACTTTGCACACGTTGGACGCGGTCGAAACCATTAACCGCATCATTGCGGTGTTTCCGCCACCCGAGCAGAAGCAGATTCGCCTGCAACTGGCGGCGGTCTTGCGCGCGGTGGTGAGCCAGCGACTGGTGCGGCGCTGCGACTCCGAAGGCCGGGTGCCGGCGGTCGAGGTGATGATCAATACCGCCTACATCCGCGAGTGCATTCTGGTGCCGGAAAAGACCCGCGCCGTACGCGATGCCATTTCCTCGGGCACCTCGCAATACGGCATGCAGACTTTTGATCAATCGCTGTGGGACCTGTTCCAGGCGGGATTGATCTCCTACGAAACCGCTCTCGATAACGCTTCGAATGCGGACGACTTCAAGCTGCGCATGCAGGGCATTTCTTCCAGCAGCGACGTATCGCGGAACGCCATGCAGGCGGCGGGCTTCACCGGAAGATAACAATCGTCCTTAGTTTGGCTTTGTGCTCCGCCAAAGTTCAGGCTTCAGCTACTGCCATGGCCTGAGCGGGTTCCGCCTTTCTGGTCTGCGGCCGGAGCCAGCGCCGCGCCGGCTGTTCCACCAACAGATAAACCAGGATGGCCACGACGATGGGAATGAGCAGTCCCAGCAGAATCCCCCAGATGGAAAGCTCCCGCACCTTGCCCTCAGGCATGAAGTACATGCCAATTAATGTGGCGTGCAGCAGATAAAGGCTGTAGCTGGCGTCTCCCAGCAAGATTAGAGGTTTCACTTCCATGAACCCCAGCCACTTAGGACGCAGCGCCATCCCATAGATCAGAACTGCGAATGCAGGCGGAAGGATGGAGTCGTGCAGGAGCGGGTATGGAATCCACGGAGATAGCCCGACCACCAGTGCAAATCCTGCAATACTTGCCAGGATCAGGGCTGTTGCCCATTTCCGGCTCACCGAGCTCCGCAGGAACAGAACCCCCGCCGCCGCTCCCATCAGGAACTCGGGCAAACGCACCAGGGGATTGAACTTCAGCGTGTTCAGCCAGACAAAATTGAAGGAATTGTCATCCACATGGGCTAAACCGTCGGGCCGGAAGGATGACGTAAGCCGAACCCATCGCGAGGCTGAGCATCCAGCAGGCAGGGATCAACCAGGCAAGCGTGCGGCTGCGAAAGCGCAGCATGCGGTACAGAATCAGCGGGAAGAGAAGATAGAAAAAGGCTTCGACCGACAGGCTCCACGCCGGAGAGTTCCACGCCAGAGCGGCATTGGGCACCCAGGATTGGAGAAGCAGAGGAACCAGTGTCGAGCTCAGAAGCAGATGGTTTTTGACCCAGGCGAAGAACGGGATATCCATGTCCTTCAGCTTGATACAGACATAGAAGAAAAATGGCGCAGTCAGCACAAGAGAGAAAAGATATGCGGGATAGATGCGAGCGAAACGCGCCTGCCAGAATCTGCGCAGGTTCATCTCGCGGCCGGCATAGGTGTAAACCAGAATAAAGCCGGAAAGCACGAAGAAGAGGCTCACTCCCACGTACCCGATCGATGCCAGCTTGCGGTACCAGCCCCCGCCGGTCAGCACTTTCATGTTGTACAGATGGAACAGCATCACATGCAGCGCGGCAAAAAAGCGCAGTGAGGTGAGCGCCGGCAGGCGCGGACGGGCTGACGTCAGATCACTCATGCGGGTAAGTACGCGGTCCCAAGAAAGATAGTTCCCGGCAAAGGTTTGTTCAAGAGCCCAGCTTCCTGCATGCTTTTTGAGGAGAATTGCGCTAACGTTCCCAGTATGAGCTTCCCGCGGCCACGCAAGCTGTACAGCGAAGAGGAACTCTATGAATACGCGGTCGCGGCGCTGGCACGCCGCATGCGCACCGTCGCCGAATTGAAGCGAATGTTGCGGCGGCGGGTGGAAGCAGATACCGAAATCGGACAAACTCTGGTCGAATTGATCATCCGGCGCCTGAAAGATCGCGGATACCTGAATGACGCAAAATATGCGGCCTCGTATTCCTCTTTCCGCCGCGATAACGAGAAGTTTGGGCGCAGGCGGGTCGTCACTGAGCTGAAAACCAAAGGCGTTCACGGGGATGTAATCGACAGTGCCGTAGCCGCCGCCTACGACGAGGTGAGTGACGAGAAGCAGGCCCGAGCTTATCTGCGACGCAAGCGGGTGCAGAAACCGCAGGACAGGAAAGCGGCGGCGCGCGTCTTCCGCCACTTGATGCGGGCGGGATTCACTTCCAAAACCATCTTCGCCATTCTCAAGAAGTGGGAGGTTGACGACGAGGTTCTTACCGCTCTGGATGAAGAATTCGTCGCCGGGCAATGAGTCCCGTTCTGAAGAATTAGCCGGCGGCGGCTACGGCATTATTTCTGCCGGACGGCTGGAGCGAAATCGCACGCAGCCGATCACCTCGGAATGGCGGCCAAGCGAATCGCATTCCGCCGGCTCACAGCCGCCGGCGTCGGCTTGATCTTCGGTCTGCTCCTGCCTTTCAACGCTTGTCCCCAAATTGCAGACTCTTATCTTGCCCGTCTAAAAAAGCTGGCGGGCACCCCTTATAACAAACTGAACTGCTCCGCCTATCTCTGTGCGGCGCGGCGGCATTCGCCATGTAGCGCTGCCGGCATATACGCGGGCTGTGACGGAGACCTGGAGGTAGTGGCCGAAGTTGCCAGCCTTCGGGAGACTGGTTCCCTTGCCTTGCGGCCGGGCGACATCATCGCCTTTCACGGGGAACATGTGGCTGCCTATGTTGGTGCGGGCATGTTTATGGACTCGGCTCCCGAACACGACGGCGTCGGAATGATGAAACCTGGCGCGGATCGATGGTTCGACGGACCCATCCGGGTGCTGCGCTGGAAGACAGCCGTGACTACCGTCCAGCCGCGTTGACCTGAAGAGTCATTTTCAAAGTGGTCCCCGGGGAACGGCTGATCGTTTCAAGGGCTTTCTGACCTTGCTCAAGCGGCATGTGCGAGGTCCATGGGGTGAGGTCAATTTCGCCGGCAATCAGCAGATCGAGGGCACGGCGGAAATCGACCGGCGTGTAGGCGAAAGACATCACAACCCGGTGTTCTTTGCGGATGCTGGTTACGAAATCGATCTCGCTTTTCTGTGCGCCCATCCCCAGCAGCGCAACTTGTCCTCCAGGCCGGCAGAGATCAAATGCCATCTGGCGCGCGGGAGCGCTCCCACTGGCGTCGATTACGATATCGAAACCCCAGCCGGCAAGCTCCCTGGCTTGCGCCACTCCTTCGGCTGATCCGGTGTTCAGCGCCGACACCGCGCCGAGTTTGCGCATGGTTTCCAGCCGCTGATCATTTACGTCCACTACCAGGGTGTCCCGGGCTCCGATGCGGATGCCGGTCAGCAAGGCCAGAGCACCCATAGTCCCGCCGCCCACGATCGCAAGCCTGAAAAACGGGGGCGGCGCCAGTTTCCGGAAGAGGTGTGCAATGTTGGCCAGGGGCTCGACCAGAATGGCGCGAGTGCTCGGGAGTGAATCTGGAATTTCGTAAATCTGACTGGATGGGACTGCAACAAACTCCGCAAATGTTCCAGGAACCTGGTCCATTCCCAGCAGCCGCCAAGAAGCGCACAAATTCTGTTCCCCGGAAAGGCAAGCCGGACATTTTCCGCAGCTGATCAGCGGATTGGCGACAATCCGGCGGCCATCAGCAAGCCTGCCAACCAACTCGTGCCCCAACACCAGGCCGGGTTTACGGCGGGCGCTATGCCCCAGAAATCCGGAAATATCAGAGCCGCAGACCCCTGCTGTCTCAATGGCGATCTCCACTTCCCCCGCTGCTGCATCTGGCCGGGGACGCTCTTCGAGTTCCAGTTTTTCCGGCGCGGTGTAAACCAGGGCTCGCATGCCCGGAAGTATAAGAGAACGCGAGAAACTCCGGCCATCAATTTAATGATCATTTACCAGTGCCCGCCTGCTGGGGATTAGGCCTGAGATTCCGGTCCGTACCCGGATATCTGCTAAGCCAGCCGGCCATCCTTAGGGTGTTCCCGACAGAATCACATGACCTCGGTAACTTGGTCGTAACCTCATCGTCACCTTAAGCTGTGCATGATGCCGCCAGGAGTACAGCGTTACGCGCGCACCAAGATGGTCCTACCGCTGCGCCTATGGTCCGATGAGGCCAGCGTTGACTCGTCCCTGCAATTGGCCCACACCATTGACATCAGTCCAATCGGCTGCCGGCTTGGGGGCTTGCGTTCTCAGCTCAATCCGGGGCAGACAGTGACGGTGCAACGCGGCCAGAAGCGGGCTCAGTTTCGCGTGATATGGACCAAGCAGCTTTCTCCCAGCGAGATTCAGGCGGGCATCGAATCGCTCGATCATGACAGAAGGATCTGGGGTGTGGAGCTGCCCGAATCGCGGCTCGGGGCTTCATCCAGCGCCACGTCCGCCGAATCGGAAGGGGCGCCGAACCCGGAGCAGATTAAGCTTCACGCCGAAGGGCGGATTCCGACCGGCCCCGACCACACGTATCTCAGCGCAGGGCACCGCCATATGGTATGGCTTGCAGCTATCGGCATCGCGGTGTCGCTGAGCCTTCTGGGCGTGCTCTTTGGAGGACAAATCTTCGGCAACTCCGACCAAGCGGCCATCGCAGCCCTGGTGCCATTGCCCCCCACCGCTGAACAACTCGAAGCGATGACTCCGAAGCCTTCCAGCGTGGCCACGGTGGAAGACATCAGCATCACCACTACGCCGTATCCACGCGTGCAAGTGGCAGAAGCGCCCGCAGGACACGTGGTCTATCCGGTTTCTCCGAACGCCAATCTCACCGGGAAGGTGAAGCTGAAGGTAGTGATCGCAACCGACGGACGAGTGAAACAGGTACGCCGCCTGAGCGGCAAGCCGGAACTGGCGCAGGCCGCGGAAAATGCGGTGAAGTATTGGCGTTATCGATCGCACGAGCTGAATGGCATGCCGGCCGAGGCGGAGACTAACGTCACAATCAGCTTTGTCGGGTCAGACGCGGTGTCGCTCGGCTTCCCATCCGGTATACAGAACGGCTCGCTGAAACTGAAATAACTTCCGCTTCCTGCTTCTCACCAAGACGCTGGCGCTGTTCTCCTACCCTGATATGCTGACCTTAACGCTTCATGACTCTGCTTGATCAGGATCTGGCGCCAGTAGCCGCCAGCCGAAGCAAAACCGCAAGCCGGCTCATATTTGCCCTGCTGCTGATTCTGGCTGCAGCTCTCGGCGCAGGTGCGGGTGTGCTGCTGGTTTATTCCACCGACCTGCCGCAGGTGGAGCAACTCGAACATTACCGCCCCAGCTCGATCACCGAACTGTATGACGATCAGGGACGCGTGATCGGATCATTCGCGCTGCAACGGCGCGTCATCGCCCGCTACGAGGATTATCCTCCCGTGCTGCGCGAAGCTCTCATCTCCATCGAAGACAAAGACTTCTACCGCCACTGGGGAATCAACGTCTGGCGAATTGCCGGCGCCGCCTACCGCGACATCAGGTCTGGCGGCAAAGTGCAGGGAGCGTCCACGCTCACCATGCAGCTGGCGCGAAATCTTTTTCTTTCTCCGGACCGCTCCTTTCACCGGAAGATCCAGGAAGCCCTGCTGGCGATCCAGATTGAGCGGCGATTTACCAAGCCGCAAATCTTCACCCTCTATGCCAACCAGATCTACCTCGGGCACGGAGTCTATGGATTCGAAGCTGCCGCCCAGTATTACTTCAGCAAGCCCGCCAACCAGCTCACGCTGGAACAAGCGGCACTGCTGGCTGGATTGCCGAAGTCTCCCTACTACTACTCGCCAATCAACCATCCCGACCGCGCGGTGAAGCGACGCAACCTGGTGATCGATGCCATGCTGGAAGACGGCAAGATCACTACGCAGCAGGCCATTGAGGCACGCGACAAGCCAATCGAACTCAAGCTGGCGCATGATCCGGGTTCGCTGGCGCCCAATTTCGTGGAAGAGGTTCGCCGCTACCTGGAGAGCAAGTATGGAACCGACCAGGTGCACGAAGGCGGCCTGCGGGTGTACACCACGCTGAACATGGACCTGCAGCGCGCCGCCAACCAAGCCATGCTGGATGGTCTTGCCACTTACGAGCATCGACACGGCTGGAAGGGACACCTGGAAAACGTGCTGAGCGAAGGCTATACCCTGGCCAACTACCAGCACCCCGACTGGGAAGATGAACCCGAAGCCGGAGGCTATATTCACGCCCTGGCGATCGCAGTTTCACCCGGCTCCGCCACCGTGAAATTCGGGCGCTATGCCTGCGTTCTCACCCAAGCGGATGCCGCCTGGACTGGGCGCAGGATTCACGACCTGCTCCGCCCGGGCGATGTGGTGTACGTCAAGGTGCTCTCCCTCGGTCCCGACCGCAAAGCGCAAGTGAGCCTGGAGCAGGATTCCGGAGCGCAGGGCGCTCTGGTGGCGATCGACAACGAGACTGGCGCAATCCGGGCCATGGTCGGCGGCCGGGATTTCAACCTCTCAAAGTTCAATCGCGCAACCCAGGCGTTGCGCCAGGTGGGGTCCGCGTTCAAGCCCTTCGTGTACACCGCGGCCGTTGATAACGGATCTAATCCCGAAGATACGATCCTGGATGCGCCGGTGACCTTTCAATCGGCATCCGGGGCCTACACCCCGCACAACTACGACGAGAAATTCGAGGGGACCATCACTCTGCGCCGGGCGTTGGCGCAATCCCGGAACATTCCTGCGCTCAAGCTCGCCGACAAAGTTGGAATCGAGACAGTCATTGATTACGCGCACCGCTTTGGAATTACATCAAACATTCCTGATTACCTGCCGATTGCCCTGGGCGCGGCCGAAGTTACGCCGCTCGAGCAGACTTCGGCATTCAGCGTGTTCCCGAGTGATGGCGTGCGCCTGGTTCCGCACTACATCACCAAGGTGACCGACTACGAAGGCAGAGTGCTCGAAGAAGACTTTGCGGAAGTGAAAGACGTGATCAGCGCGCGCACAGCGCGCATCATGACTTCCATGCTGCAGGGAGTGGTACAGCACGGAACCGCCATCGCAGCTTCGACCATGAAATATCCGCTCGCCGGCAAGACCGGAACGACCAACGATTTTACCGATGCCTGGTTTATTGGGTTTTCGCCTTCCACAACTTGCGGCGTCTGGATTGGTTATGACGAGAAGAAAACACTGGGCTCGCGCGAAACCGGGGCGAGAGCCGCGCTCCCGATCTGGATGGAATTCATGAAGACCGCTCTGGCCGGAAAGGGCCCGGCAGAGTTCCAGCCCCCGCCCGAGTTGCCCGGGAACGCGACCGCTGTAAAGCTAGACACTCCTGACACCGCGCCCGCCGAAGAAGAAACCCACTAGCGTGGGCGTTCGGATGTACTTCTCATTTCGCGCCCTTCGCGAGGTTCGACGAGGCGCATCTATACTTGAAAATATCTCGTCTGCAGCCTCCCGGCTGCGGTGAGGCGTTCGGGTTCAGTCCTGAATTGCCCGGTGTGACTGGCAACCGAGCCAGCCAAAGTTATGTGAGGCGCAGTAATTCCGGCAGGGGACGGGATGAAATTCTCAAAATCACGCAGTCGCCGGATGTTGAACCTCCTGTTAGTAGTCGTTGCCTGCTTTGGCTTTGCGGCACGGCCGGCCCATGGAGAGCTGCATTGGCGTAAAGAGAAGAAGCAGCCCATGAAAGTGCGCCTGGTTGCGGTGCTGCAGAACTATCCGCGCTCGTCTTTTTTCAGCAGTGAAGAAGTGTTCCTGGCAGAGCAGCAGTTCACCCCCGATGAATCCCGGCTGATCAAACTGGTGTATGGCTTTCTGCCCTATCAGCCGCCGCTGTCAGATACCGGGCTGGACTATTCCGTGGTACACGAAATCATTGCAGTCCGATCCACCAGTTGCGACGAAACGCTCTCCAAAGTGGAAGCGACCAACAACAGCGACCGCCAGATCCGGCTGCAATACTCCGCCGGTTCACCGGGATTGCAGGAGGACCGCCACCACAATGCCCTGCCCTGTTACCTGACCAACGCAAACGAATATGAAAAAGCTATCCATGATCCCGCGCCCCTGCGGGCGCATGACTGATCTGCATCGCGGCCTGCGAGTGTACAATCAATACCTTTCGAGATGAAGGAACCCTCTTCTCGCATCATCATCGCGATCGACGGCCCAGCCGGCGCCGGCAAGAGCACCGTTGCCTCACGCCTCGCCCGCAAACTGGGATACGTAAACCTGGAAAGCGGCGCCATGTACCGGGCCCTGGCCTTGAAAGCCATTGAGTGGGACGCGTCATTCGAAGATGAGGACGCGCTTGTGAAACTGGCCCATGATTCCCACATCCGGCTCGAGCCTACCCTGGGCGGCAACCGCGTGTTGCTCGATGGGCGCGACATCAGCCAGCGGGTACGTGAAACCGACGTGACCGAAGCGGCCTCGCGAGTGTCGGTGCATCCGCGGGTGCGGGAGTGGATGGTTGCGCACCAGCGTGAAATGGGACTGGGCGGCGGGGTGGTGATGGAAGGACGCGATATCGGCACAAAGGTCTTTCCTGATGCCGATATCAAGGTTTTTCTCGACGCCGATCCGGTGGTCCGGGAGAAACGTCGGCTCGATCAACTGCGGGCCAAAGGCCTCCCTATTGATGCAGTCGCGAACGAGTTGCGGGAACGGGATCGCCGCGACCGCACGCGTGCGGCATCGCCGCTGGTGGCGGCCGATGACGCGGTGGTACTTGACTCCAGTGCCCTGTCGGAAGACGAGGTGCTGCAGCGGATTGAAGCGCTGGTGCAAGAAGAAACTGGTCGGGAAAGCCCGCCGGTAAACCCCGCAACGTGTCGGCCGGCTGAGCGGACTATGAGCCTCCGCTGTCTGCCGCGGTTTTTTCCGCCGCTCCAAACGTCAACTGGGCGAGGTGCTCCTCACGAATTCCGGTTGAATCGGGAAGGCGGGAAGTGAGGCCGGAGGCCCCGCCGATTCGGCAACCGCAGGAGGAACTCTGGATTGTCGGCCGCTGGAGCGCAGCCGTTTTCTTCCGCTAGACCAAACGGCTAGGCCGTTGCCGCCGTACGCTTCTGCTGGAAGCATTCCCGGCAAAAAACGGGCCGCCCCTGGGTTGGCCGAAACGGAACGGTGGTTTCCTTACCGCATTGCGAGCAAACCGTGCGGGTCTCCACCCGCGAATAACCCGGGTTTCCCGGAGGCGCTGCCCCGAGCACAGACACCCGTTTCGATTTGCAAGCCTTACAGCGTTTGGGTTCGTTCTTGAACTGCTTGTCGTGGAAGAACAGCTGTTCTCCCGCGGTAAAGATGAAATCGGCGTCGCAGTCGATACACTTCAACACCTTGTCCTGGAATTCCATTGAGAGATGCTCCCTTCAGCCCATTCCCTGCCCGCATCCCCTTGCTGACGTGAGACCCCGAGCGTCTCCGTGGCGCGCGTGGGCGCGCAGGGCTTTTCGCTAACACCCCCCTCAACACTGCCCCTTGAAAAATGAAACCCTGGGTTCGGCCCGCCGCGCGCCAGGTTCGGAGCGCGGATACTGCTGTAACAAAAACTGCCAGTCGCCGATAATGACTGCCATCCCAAACGGGATAGGATCAATGCCATTCGGTAGGAAAAGAGAATGGGCCACCCCTGGGAGGTGTGGCCCATTGCGACACTAATCTTGCTCTTTACGTGCCTTTTTACGGCTGCGTTTGCGCGCCAAAGCTTCCTTCACGCGCTTCTTTTCGCCCGGCTTCAGGTAGAAGGAGTGCCGCTTGACCTCCTTGATGATGTCTTCCTGTTGCACTTTGCGCTTGAACCGGCGCAGGGCATTCTCGAGGGATTCGCCCTCCTGGAGTCGTACTTCTGCCAAACTGAATACACCCCCAAACCCGTCCCACTTGGACGTGACAGTTATTGCAAGGTTCTAATGTTAAGTCAAGGGCTATATGCGGTTTCATGCAGATAAAATGCGGCCCTCAGCTCAGGAGAGTACAATTTTGCCTCAAAAAATCAGCTTTGTAGCTAGTTGCAACTGTCGGGGAGCGTAGGCGTCGGTCGCTTTCAGGAAGCTACCCGGCGTGCGGTACAAGGCCGGAAAGGTATTGATTCCAATCGAGTTATCGAACTGCACAAACTGCCCGGCGGCATTCTGGAAGCCGTCGGCCGAGATTTGTACCCGCTGATTGTCGCGATTCAGCAGGTTAAACGACTCGACAATGAGGTCCAGCTTTATACGATCCCCAAAATAGAACCGGCGGGTCAGGCGCATGTCGGTGGTGGAGTAATCAGGTCCCAAAAAGGCATTTCTTCCCACCCCGGGAAGGCGGTCGTTGCTGCTGTTGCCGTCCTGGTTGGCGTCTCCGGTGATTCGGGCATCTACGGGCCTGCCGCTGCCATAGGTGACTACTCCCGCGAGCTTCCATTCATTAAACATCGCGCCGAGCAGTGGGTGTTCGCGGTGAAAAGGCCGCGGGTCGGCAATCCAGGAAAACACGAACCGGTGCCGCTGATCGGTCACGCTGGGACCGCGTTCGGATGACGTGGAGTAGGAGTTCTGCACCACCGCCGGCTGACCGGCCACCAGGGCATCCTGCCCGTCGTCGATCGCGCGCGCGAAGGTGTATCCCACGCGGAAGTAGAGGCCATTGGTCATGCGGCGGCGAACCGAAACCGTCAGCCCGTGGTAAACGCTGGATGCGGCGCTTTCAAAGACGTCGATCGCGCCGAGTTGCGGGATGGGCCTTGCCAGCGGATTGATGCAGGGCGGAAACGGACAGGTCAGGCTGCGCTGCAACTGCCAGGTGGAAAAGGACTTCACGTGATAGAACGTGCCCAGAAAGTTTGTTCCTGACTGGTCATAGACTGGATAGCTCACCTCTTGGGGAGGCGGCAGATTCACATCTCGCGCGCGGATCAGGTCTTGGCCATGGACGTAGAGGTATGACACTCCGGCGGCGAGCCGGTGCGCCATCTCGCGCTCCAGGCTCAGGCTGGTCTGCTGCACGACCGGCGTCTTGAAATTGTGGGCGAAGGCGGAAATTCCGCTCTGCATGAACTGCCTGAGATTCTCGGGGGGCAGGCAAGCTCGCCGCCTGGCAGCGCACAATTAGCCAAAGGATTCGGGTACTGCGGGAACGCCTGCCCCCGTAGAAATCGGAATTGCTGAGAAAAAGATGGGCGCTGGAGATGCCATTGTCGCTCTCCACAGTGGAAGTGTAGATCTGCGGAATGCGAGTGTAGAACATTCCGTAGCCGCCGCGGATCACCAGCGGACGATCATTTCCGATGGAATATGCGAAACCCACGCGCGGAGCAAAGTTGTTGGTATCGCGCGGCACCTTGCCCGAGTCGGGCCACAAGGGATTGCTGACCAGGTTTCTGGTGGCAAAGGTTTGCAGGTCGTAGCGCACGCCGAGGCTCAGCGCCAGATGGTTGGTTACGCGCGCCGTATCTTGCAGAAACCAGGCGTATTCATTCGTATCGGGATGGGTGACCGCGGAGCCGAAGTTCTGGATGTAGTAGCGCGGCACCTGGTGGGCGTAAGCGCGCAGCGGGGTCAGAGCCAGCCCGGCGAGCACGGGCTCGAAGCTGAAGGGATTCACCTTGATGTTGTCGAAGATGTACTCGCCTCCGAACAGCGAAGGAAAGAAGTTATAGATGCGGGTGAGCAGGGCATCTCCCCCGAATTTCCAGGAATGGCGGCCCCCTTCAAGGCTCAAGGTTTCTGCCAGATGAATGCGGTGTTCGCGCGTCTGGCGCGGCAGAATGCTGGAGCGCCCATAGCCATCGAAAATTCCATAGATGCGAGTGAGCGGGTCGGCGGAGTTGCTGCTTGACTGCTGTAAATCCCGGGAGAACTGGGCGCGAAAATGGCTCACCAGACGATAGGAGAGCCCGCTGGTCAACGCCAGAGACGCTGTATCGGTTGCGACTTTCTCCTCGCCATTGTCGCTGATGCCATAGGTGGTCAATGGACTGGTGGGGTCAAAGAACACGTTGTTGGATCCGTAATGGCGCGATGTGTTCAGGCGCAAAGTGAGCTGGTTCCGGGGGCTGAGGGAAAAATCCAGCTTCAGAAATCCGACTTCACCGGCAAGTTTTGAGGGATAGTTGCCGGCCTGTTGCGACAGCTGTTGGGCCGCGGCAAACACCAAAGCTTGATCACTGGCCTCGTAATCTCCGTGATTCAAAGGCTCGGCTCCCTTCTGAGGAGTGACCACCGATCTACCATCCAGAAATCGCACCACCGAAGGAACCGCGAAAATGTGCTGGTCGTATCCCGCGAAGAAGAACACCCGGTTGCGGCGTAACGGGCCTCCGACCGTGAAGCCGAACTGCTGCTGCCGGCTGTCGGGCTTGAAATTCATAAAGGGATGTTGTGCATCCAGTGCGCTGTTTCGCAAGTAGTAGAAAGCGCTGCCGTGAAGATGATTCGAGCCTGACTTGGTCACAACGTTGACTACCGCGCCACCGGACCGGCCAAGTTCCGCGCCATATGTATTCGACGAAACCCGGAATTGCTGCACCACCTCATTCGAAAACTGATAAGGCGCACGATAGCGGCCGCGGGCCTGGGCAAAGAAAGCGTTGTTGTCGTCGCTGCCATCCACCAGATAACTCGATTGGAAGCCGCGGATTCCGCCGAAAGCGAGATCTCCGGTGGAAGCCGAGGTCAGGCCGCGAGGGTCCTGAGTGACACCGGGTGTCAGCAGTGCCAGATCGGTGAAGCGCCGGCCGTTGAGCGGCAGCTCCTGGATTTCACGCTCGCCGATCACCGCCGATACCGCGCTGGGCTCAGTCTCTACCAGCGGAGGGTCGCCGGAAACGGTCACGGTTTCCTTAGCTCCCGCCACGGTGAGACGAAAAGTCAATTCAACCACACCACCGACCTCTACCCGCAAAGCGGGGCTGACCTGGGGTGACATGCCGGCGGCCACGGCCCTTGCGGCGTAATCACCGGGAGTCAGCATTCCCAGGGCAAAACGCCCGTCGGAATCGGTGGTGACGGAATACTGAAAGCCGGTTCCGCTGCTCACGACCACGACGCTGGCCTGGGCAATGCGGCTTCCGCTGGTGTCGCTCACCGAACCGCGGATCGCGCCGGTGGACGCGTCCTGCGCCACTGACACTCCAGTCAGCAAAAAGACGGCAATCCAGACTCCGGCGATGATGAAGGAGAGGGGGTGTAGCTGAAAAAGCGGACGGGCACTCGAAGCCAACATAGACTCTCACCTGCGATGAACGTAAAAGGCGGAGTCCAGTCCTGACGGGGACCTGATTGGTATATCACTGTTCGAAGAGTTCGATCCGATCCAGCGCAGATTATTCCTGAATCTTGTCCCGCCACGGGAAGGGATACCTGTGGGTTACCATGTAATGGTGGGTTCCTTCTACGTCGAAAATTTCGGTTGCCGGGCTGCCCAAGCCGACGGGGCTGCGATCGAGCGACAGTTTCGCGAGCGCGGCCTGAACCGCGCCCAGGACGCAAATGCGGCCCAGGTTGTAGTGCTGAATACCTGCACAGTGACCTCCGCGGCCGACCGGGACGCGCGAGCCGCCATTCGCCGCATTCGCCGCCAGAATCCCCAATGCCAGATCGTTGTCACCGGGTGCTATGCGCAGCGCGCGCCGCAAGAAATTGCGGGCCTCCCCGGAGTCAGCCGCGTAGTGGGAAATTCGCACAAGCATAATTTGGCAGCGATCTCCTTGGCGGGCGCGCAGGCAGAGTCGAGCGCAGTTGCCGCTCTCGACAAGTCGGCGACCTCGGCGATCGGAGCCGCATTTGTACCGTTGGCAAACCTGACGTCAAATGCTGTGGACATGCACCCGGAGCTGCCGGAGAAATTCATGTTTCCGACATCTTTGCCCACACTGAGTTATTGGCCGCTCCCGTTTTCGATGCTGCCAACGAGCGTACCCGCCCTAATCTCAAAGTTCAGGACGGCTGCGACAACCGCTGTTCCTTCTGCGTGATTCCCTCAGTGCGGGGACAGAGCCGTTCTCTGCCGCTGCCTCAGGTGATTCAGGAGGTAAACACGCTGGTCGAGGCGGGCTATCGCGAAGTTGTGATCTCTGGAATCAATCTCGGACGCTGGGGACGAGACCTTCCTTCGAAGCGGGGGCAGGACCGCTTCGAGAATCTACTCCGAGCTATTCTCGAGCGCACTGCGGTGGAGAAGGTACGTATCAGCAGCGTTGAGCCGATGGATTGGAGTAGCGAAGTGATCGGTCTCATGGCTGAATCACCACGCATCGCCAAGCACGCACACGTGCCCATGCAATCCGGCAGTGACGCGGTTCTCCGCCGTATGCACCGCAAGTATCGACCGTGGCATTATCGCGAGAAGATCGAGAAGATTCGCGCCGCCGCTCCGGCCGCAGCCATTGGAGCAGACGTCATGGTCGGGTTTCCCGGCGAAACCGACGCGGAATTCGAGGAAACACGCCGCATGATAGAAAACCTGCCGCTCACCTACCTGCACGTCTTCACCTATTCCCCACGGCCCGAAACGCCCGCAGCTGCGATGCCACAGCAAGTTGCTGTGAGGATTGTGCGCGAGAGAAACCGCATTTTGCGTGAACTGGCGTCCGCGAAGAAATCAGCTTTCATGAAGTCGTTCCTGGGTGGGCGGCTTTCCGCGATTACTTTAAAGGCTGAACGCTCCAGCGATTCTGGCGATCTCACTGAGGCGCTCACCGACAACTACTTGAAGCTGCGCCTTATAGGGCATCACCCTCCGAACCAGTGGGTCACCGCGCTGATTGTCGACGCAAATGAAAATGAATTGGTGGGACGGGCAGCCTAGCCTTTCGCCCTGATTGTTTCGGGGCCTTCCCAAAGCGGAACCAAAAATATAAAGAGGGTAATGTCCTGCAATGACGTTACTTAGCTAATTTTACTAAGGTTAAATACTTAGTTTTCACAAAAACAAACTGTATTCCGTGCTTCTAACATCCTGTAGCCGCCTGTAGACTCCCGCCATTGGTTCGTGTTTGCGTTCGCCCTCCCCCTAAAAAACACGGACCCGGCCCGGCACCTTAATTCCACCTTTTCGGAGCCACAGCATATGCAGTCGTGTGTTTGCAGGAGAGTCTCTCCGCTTGTCTTGTTCACAATAATTCTTACTTTTGCCGCGACTCGTGCAGTCGCACAATCGCCGTCTGAGAGCCCACTCAATCGAAAAACGTCATCCGTGAGAACCGCAGACAATTCGCAATTCTCTGCGCCAAACTCACAAACCCAACTGTTCGGCAACTTCGCCAGCGCGATCTCTAGCACCGCGCCGGCAACCAGTGGCACTTCCGGATTTCCGGTCCAGAAAATTCTCGTTTCCCAGCAGTCGTGGATCTTCCGCAACATTACCAAGGGGCCGTCGATCCCGGCGCCTCCCACTCTCCACCCCGACGGCACCTTTCTCAGCCACATCTCCAACAACACCAGTGCCTGCTCGCCGTCGAATGACCCATCGACGAATCGCACATATTGCTTCAGCTTCTTCAATGGCAACAGCACCAATCCCATCGATATCGGCGCCCAGACTGAGCTGGTGAATTCGCCGGCCAGGCATGTTTCCCATGTCAGCCTGCACGACTTCATGGGTTCCGGCTGGAAGGGTAAGTTCATCTGCGAGTACCAGCCGTGGTTTGGCATGAGCACTCATCTTAGCGTCGGATACAACGCCAACTTGGCAGCCACCGTGGCGGCGCAAAATTCCAATATGATTGCGCGGGGTTGCGACATCAACTTCGTGGATTGGTATGGCGCCACCAGCCCCAACCAGGCTTTCAATCTCGCCACCGCCAACCAGATTTTCGCCAACCTGAAATCGCGACCGGGATACCCACTTAAGTTTGCGGTCCTCGAAGACAAGGACGGCCTCAAGTACAGCTGCCCGGTCAGCGGGAAAACCGAGGCGCAAACCGTACTCTGCCTGACCGACGCGCTGATCCGAGACATGGACTACATCCACACCAACTATGCCTGGAGTCCGGTTTACTGGCGCGACGGCGGACAGCCCGTCGTCGGCTCGTTTGTAACCCGGAGCCAATGGCCGGTGCTGACCTCGGCAGATTGGACGCTGATCTGGTCCGCGGTA
This sequence comes from Terriglobia bacterium, assembly GCA_963798155.1. Taxonomy (GTDB): domain Bacteria; phylum Acidobacteriota; class Terriglobia; order Terriglobales; family Acidobacteriaceae; genus CAWCSH01. The sequence goes on along the minus strand of CAWCSH010000005.1, from coordinate 178,400 downwards.
AAGCTGCACACCGACACTTACGAAGCTCCCTTTAAGTACGTGCTCCAATTCGGCTCATTCACCAGCGATTCGTACGACAACGGACGGTATGCGTGGGTGAAGACCTCTCCCTACACCACTGCCGCCCAATTCTGGTGGGGATCAGACACCGGCCCCACCCCGTCTTATCTCGACAGCTTTTACAGCGCGGCCCGGGCCAATCCCCAAAAACTTGCAATCGGGGTGGTATTCAAAGGCTTCGACGACAACAACGCATCCTGGAGCAACAACCGGGTAAGGGCCCAGCAATGCGGACAGGTGCTGATCAACTCGGTGAAGGAAGCTGCCAAGTACTTCGGCGGCTCGAATCCGCAGATTCCCTATATGCAGGTTGCAACCTGGAACGATTACGAGGAAGGCACCGAGGTCGAAACTGGAGTAGATAATTGCTACTCGGTTCGGGCTACGCTCAGCGGCAGCAAACTGAGCTGGTCTTTGATTTCCTCTGATCCCAGTTACTCCTCCACCTCCACCATTCATCACTTCAAAGTCTATTTCGCGGACTCGAAAGGAGACGTCTACGTCGCGGCAAACCTGCTGCCGGTGTCGACTCATTCCTTTGACCTGTCGAAAGTTGTGCCCCAGGGAACCTGGACGGTTTACGTGGAAATGATAGGCCAGCCACTGATCATCAACCAGATGTCGAATCCGCAAACTTACATTAAGTAGGTGCGCGCCAACTCAGTGCGTATGGGGAGCCAGACAGATGCAAGCCTGGCTCGTTCCCCATTTTCATCCCCGATGCGGTTTGCAGTCTCTTGGGAAACAAACTAAGAACAATCCCTTAATTTTCCTGGGAAATATTTTCAGGGCGCCCGCTTTCTGTTGGCCGGACTGTGTATAGTTCATTCACGCCACTCGATCTGACTCTCTGAGTCTTCCCCCACCCGGTTCGCAAATTCTGTCCACTCCCAGGAGCAGTTGTTCCATGAAGGTCGCGTCGCTTGTCCTCCCACTCGTCGCAGTGTGCTCTATTGTGCTGTCCAACAAAGCCGTTGCCCAAACTCCCGGCGCCGGTAGCGTCACCCTGGCGGGAAGCGAACAAGGTCCCATTTATCCCTGCGGACGCAAGACCTGCCCAACCTATGATTCCGGACAGATCAAGATCCTGGTAAACGGCTATACCGCTTCTGCGAGCTACTCCAACTCGAAAGGACGGAACACCGGAAACGGGCTGGCAAATACCCTCGCGTCCTACCTGAATCGTTCGTCTTCGCCCGTGCGGGCTGTGGTGAGCAACACCAAAATCACGTTGACGAGTAAGGCCAAAGGGGCGAACACCAACTACCCGCTTTCGACCGCGGTAACCCACAACAGCCGGTTTAAGGCTGCTTCGTTTTCCGCGACTCCGTCGGGGGCGACGCTGACCGGAGGCACTGATGCCACGCCGCCTCCCCCGCCTCCGCCCCCCGTGCCCATCGGCACGCTACTGCTGCAGACCTCCAATAACACCAGTGCTTGTTCCTCGCCGGACGACCCGGGCGGCAATCGCCCGTATTGTTTCGACTATTACAACGGCAACGTTACCAACCCCGCGGACACGCAAGCGCAGACCGTGGTCGTCAATTCTCCGGCCGGCCATGTCTCCAACGTCAGTCTGCATACTTTGATGGACGCTAACTGGGGCGGCAAATTCATCTGCGAATACCAGCCGTGGTTTGGATTGAGCAGTCACCTCAGCGTCGGTTACAACGAGAATTCCGCCTTTACGGTGGCGGCGCAGAATTCAGCCATGATCGCGCAGGGCTGCGACATCAATTTCATCGACTGGTACGGCTCCACCAGCCCCAATCAGACATTCAATCTCACGACCTCCAATCAGGTTTTTGCCGATCTGAACTCCCGGCCGGGATACCCCTTGAAATTTTCCGTCATGGAAGACAAGGACGGACTGAAGTACAGCTGTCCCATCTCCGGCAAGACCGAATCCGACACGCTCACCTGCCTGGAGAACGCCTTGATCATCGACATGGATTACATTCATGCGAACTATGCCGGAAGCCCGGCGTACTGGATTGATGGCGGCAAGGCCGTAGTCGGCTCATTCGTGACCCAAAGCCAGTGGCCGGTGCTGACCAGTTCCGACTGGACCACGGTGTGGAATGCGGTGAAAGCGCACACTGACTCTTACGATGTGCCGTTTAAATATATTTTCCAGTACGGTTCGTTCACCAATGCCGCTTATGACAATGGACGCTTTGCCTGGGTAAAGCCTGCGCACTACAGTGCCACAGCCCAGATGTGGTGGGGTTCCGACACCGGCACGACGCCCACCTATCTCGATAGCTTCTACAGCGCGGCGCGGGCGCATTCTTCTCAACTGGCGATTGGAGCGGTGTTCAAGGGATTTGACGACAACAATGCGTCATGGGGAGGCAATCGCGTGGTCGCGCAGCAATGCGGCCAGGTCCTCCTCAACACGGTGAAGGAAGCCGCCAAGTATTTTGGAGGATCGAACCCGCAAATCCCCTACATGCAGGTGGTCACTTGGAATGACTACGAGGAAGCGACTGCCGTGGAGTCGGGCATAGACAACTGTTACACGGTCAACGCCACCCTTTCCGGAAGCACTCTGAACTGGTCTCTGGTTGCGTCGGATTCAAGCTACGCCTCGCCGTCCACTATTCACCATTTCACCGTCTACTTTGCCGATGCCACCGGAAACCTCTATCTCGCGGCCGACAATCTACCGGTCACTGCGACATCGTTTGATCTGTCAAATGTGGTGCCGGCAGGAACGTGGAGTGTTTACGTGGAGATGGTGGGGCAGCCGTTGATCCTCAACCGCATGTCGAATCCACAGACCTATATCAAGTGACCATGCCGAAGACGAAACACGAGGCACAGTAAGCTGGCGCTATGGGCGCATCCGCATGACTGGAGAATTCACCGGATCCACCGCAATTTCGATGCGGGTATCCCGGGGAAACTCCACGTCGGTCCCGCGCCCGATAAACCGGTGATAGAGAATGCGTCCGGTGGAAAAAATCCCGATTCCAGCGCCAACATAGCGCGATCCTGAGGCCAGTGCCACCACCCGGCCGATCAGCGCAAAGCCGTTACTGGCGCCGGCAGTGTGCATTATTGTGCTCTCATCCTCGTGAAGCGCGGAGGAAGCTAGTAAGCCCATTGCGAGCGGGACGATGAGACCGCCCCGATCCGGCTTTACGCCGCCTTCTGCATCCATTTGCAGGTTCATTCTTTGGTTCGCATCGATTGAGCTCGCACTGCCATGGACTGGCTGCCGAAAACCGGCTGGAAACCGCATTTCATAAAACCCGAAGCGCAGGATTCCGCTCCGTCCCCACTTTCCGGACGGACGGTTCTGGGTAACTCTGCCGGACAGTATTGTCCCCTGAGGCACGGCTACTTGGCCGCCTTCGTTTAGCAGTGGCTCCGTAACCACCGCCTCCACTACCGCTCCCCGTTTTGTGTTCCTGGAATCCAAATCAGTGCGCAGGCGGGCGCTGATAACGGCAGACTGCTCGAGCTTTTGGCGGGCAATTCGGTCCGGGGTTGGCCGCGGCGAGGAGAGAGGTACTTCGACGGGCGCGTCCAGCTTTACGCTGTAAAGCAGGCCGGCAGAAAGAGATTGCGGGTGGAGCGGTAACTCCGAATACAGCAGCTTTTTCGCACGACCCCATTTTCCAGGAGCAGTAACGCTATTTACCGCCTCGTGTTCGTGTCCCACAAAGGAAGACCACAGGCGCGAGGTCCACGATCGGCGATGCAAGGCTGCATCGGCGCTCCGCAGCCGAACCAGGTGCATGCCATCCGCTGAAGGCGGAGCAGAAATGGATATCTGGCGACCTCCGGTGAGGAACAGGTCCTTGAATTGCACGTCAGCCTGACGAAGCGGGGTAAAGTCGCCGTGCATCTTGGCATCGAGGCGAACTTGGCCTGGGGCGGGGAGTACCTGGGTGATGATGCCCATCACTTCGCTGCCGGCTGGAATTGCCAGCTGGTTGTCCACATACACGGGATACACCGTGCGCCCAGCGACCGGCTCACCGGCGTGCAGTTTTACATCACGCGTCACTTCAACCTGAATCACCGTCCCCGCAGGCAGTACCGCAGGTTGATTCTCAGGTTGAGACCATGCTGGAAACGGAAGACAGAGGAGAGCGGCAAAACAGGAAGAAGCCCGATACAGATTCACGGCCAAATACCCACTGGGAGAGGAGTTGCTATCTGGGAAGCATTCTACACCGCGACGGAACCTGAACTGCTGGAATGAAAGAAAAAGGCCTGCGGTCTGGAAAACCGCAGGCTCTTTAATCCGCTGAGTAAAACTTCTAGCCTTGCCGCTTCTTCAGCGTTTGAATGGCTTTCTGCAGCTGCTCGTCCTGTTGAGGAGTCGTCGGCTTCTTATCCACATCCGCAGGGACCGCGTTTTCATCATCGTCGGGCAGCGCGGCTTCGTCGTCGGAATCGGCGACCACTACGTTCGGAGTCACCGCCGAATCCTGGATGGCTTTGCCGCTCGGAGTGTAATACTTCGCGATCGAGAGAATGAGCGCCCCACCATCAGGCAGCTCAATTGTTTTCTGAATGGAACCGTCGCCGAAGGTCTTGTCACCCACGACGTCTCCGCGGGCGTTTTCAAGAACCGAAGACGCCACTATCTCAGACGGTCCAGCCGTGCCTTTGTTCACCAGCACGACCAGCGGCAGGCTGGTGATGGTCTTCGCGGGATCAGCATTGAACGCTTCTTTGGGATACTTCTGGCCTTGCACGTAAGTGATGGTTCCGTGATTCAGGAAAAGGTTTGCGGTAGCGATCCCTTCGGACTCTTCGCCCTCGGCACAGTTGCGCAGGTCCAGAATCAGTCGCTTGGCCCCTTCTTTTTCCAGGGCTCTTACCTTGGCCGCCACTTCGTCAGACTTACCCTTGGTGAAGGCATCCACCTGGATGTAGCCGATCCCGTCGTCCATCAACTTATCGGAAACGGGAGGAATCGTGACCACATCGCGGGTGATGGTGACCTTCTCAGGCTCGGCTTTGCGGGCGCGGACCACCGAAACACTGATGTTGGAACCGGGCTGCCCAGCCAGCAGATTGTGAATTTCCGCCAGCGACATTTCCCGCGTGCTCTTCCCCTCAATGGCTTCGAGGATATCGGTATCCTGCAGGCCGGCTTTGTCGGCCGGGCCGCCTGGAATCACTGAGACCACTGACGCATAGCCGAAGCGCTTAGACACAGCTGCCCCGATGTCGGCCTTGGCTTCGGTCTTGTGGGCTTTGTAATCTTTGTATTGCGCGGGGCTGAGATAGCTGGAATTGGCATCCAGCGACTCCAGCAATCCGTGCAGGGCGCCGTCGGTCACTTCAGGAATGTTGGGCTCCTCCACGTATTCGCTGCGCACTCGCGAGAGCACCTCGCTATAGACCATGAGCTGGCGATAAGCGCCGTCGTTACTCGAGGCACGGACGGCATTGAGCCCTCCCACCACGGTGAACAGCAGCACAAGAGCGGAGGGAACAAGAATTGCGGCCTTGGTTTTCTTCGACATCGTTTTGAGCGTCTCGCTAAAGGAAGGTCACTTCCAGAGGAAGCTTTCGTACATTATATCTTCTTTGATGCGCTATCCCGCACTTTTGCACCGAAAACTGCCCTTCCGTAACCTCCTGGAACAGCCTGGAATGGCCGCGGTACCCACTTCGGCAGCCCCGGCAACCCCTATTCAGGAGTACAGCATGCACGGCCCTGTCCTTTGGGTGTATATTTCGGCGTTCGGTAGTATGCAGACGATCAGGAGACCATGAAGAATCTTTATCTTGCATTCTCTCATGCTGGTTTTGCTGATGCCCATCGCTTCCGCGCAGAATGGCGAATGGAAACAACTTTTTAACGGAAAAAACCTCGACGGCTGGAAGCACGTCGGCCCCGGCGGCATGACCGTGGAAGACGGGCTGATTCGCACCCACGGCGGCATGGGCCTGCTCTACTGGACCGGAGGCAAGGTCGGCAACTGCAAGATTCGCGTCGTGTTCAAGATGCGCGACAACAATGACAATTCCGGGGTGTTTGTCCGCATTCCGATCGAGCCGCGCGAAGCCTGGATGCCGGTGAACTACGGCTACGAAGTGCAGATCGACAACCACCCTGAGACCTCCAAGGAAGATGAGTACCACGTGACCGGAACCCTCTATTCCTTGACCAAACCGATGGCCAAGCCGGGCAAGCCCGGTCCCGAGTGGAACACCATGGAGATCACGCTCGATGGCCCTCGCACTATCGTGTTCGTGAACGGCCAGAAGGTCACCGACTACAAGGAAGGCGATCCCGTTCCTGACCGCAAATTTGATTTCGAACCGGAACGCGGGACCCGTCCCAATGAAGGCTATTTCGGCCTGCAGAACCACAGCGACAACGACATCGTCTTCTACAAGGAAGTCGCGATCCAGAAGTTGAAGTAGCTCCATCCATATTAAATTCCTAGGTTTCCGGGAGGATTCATGAAGTCGAACTCGCTATCCCGCCGTAAATTTCTTGGCCTGAGCGCCGCCGCTGCCGGAGCTACCCTGGCAGCCAAGTCTGTCCTGCTCGATGCCACTCCCGCGTGGGCGATGGCTGGCACCATTGCCCCGAGTGACCGCCTTCGCTTCGGGATTATCGGCGTGGGCATGCAGGGTTCCGGGCTGCTCAGCAATGCCATTGGCCTCCCCGGAGTCGAATGCGTGGCTGCCTGCGACCTCTATGACGGCCGCCATACGCTGGCAAAAGAGATCGTGAAGCCGGATCTCCCGACCACCCGCCGCTATCACGAGCTGCTGGCCGACAAGAACATCGATTGCCTGATCGCCGCGGTTCCGGACCATTGGCACAAACAGGTGGTGATCGATGCAGTGAACGCCGGCAAGGACATTTACTGCGAAAAGCCGATGTCCCACACCGCCGCCGATGGCGTCGCCATGGTGGACGCGGCCAAGAAGACCAAGCAGATCGTGCAGATCGGGTCGCAACGCGTAAGTTCCGTCATTTGCGAGAAGGCCAAAGAACTCTACGACAAAGGCATGATTGGCGACCTGATGCTGGTCGAGGGATCGCTCGGCCGCAATGACCCGACCGGGTGCTGGGAATATCCCCCGCCGCCCGACCTCTCCACTCAGAATCTGGACTGGGATACCTGGCAGGGCACGGTGCCCAAGCGGGCTTTCGATCCCAATATTTTCGCCCGCTGGCGCTGCTGGAAGGCGTACGGAACCGGCGTAGCCGGCGATCTGCTCGTCCATCTGGTCAGCGGCATGATGTACGTGCTGGGATGGAACGAAGCTCCCAAGCGGGTGATGGCGTCTGGCGGAATTCTGCACTGGAAAGATGGCCGTGATATGCCGGACGTGCACGCCGCCATTTACGAATACGGCAAGATTCCTGTGTACTTGCGGCTCAATCTGGCCTGTGAGACCCCTGAAACCTATCGCTTCATGGGAACTCGTGGCATCATCGAAATGGGAGAGTTTGGGCTTAGCTATACTCCTCAGACCGGTCAGGACACGGCGCCGAGCTACTATGCCGCCTCCTTCCCGCGCGCCATGCGGGATGCCTATTTCCAGAAGTGGCATGAGGAGCACGATCCCAAGCCGGGTCAGGAGCCAATCCCCGAATCACTCTCCTTCAAGGGCAATGACTACGACGATGTCCGGCCACATCTGTGGACGTTCTTCCAGGCAGTACGGACTCGCAAACCGGTGGTCGAGGACGTGGTCTTCGGACACCATGCGGCGCTGGCCTGCCACATGGCCAATGAGTCCTACTTCCGGGGTTCACCTGTCACCTGGGACGAAGCCTCGGGCACGATCAAAAGCTAGTCGAATCTTCCGGGCAAAACGAAAGGGGCACGCTCACAGCGTGCCCCTTTTTACGCCAGCCAATGCATGAGCCAAGACCGGTTACAAAGGCGAGAGTTCGTCCTCGTGCTCCTCTTCCACTTTGCGGTGAACAAACCGCCGCTCCAGGTATTCTCTCGCCAGTTCTCTGCCCCCCAATCCGAAAGCCAAGGCCAGACCGAGCATCAGTGCTCCGAAAATGATAGTGAAGGCCACCAGAACGGTTTCTTCGCCGACTCCGATTTCCTCAAAACCGACTGAAACCGCAAACACGATAATGATGGTGCGGATGACGGCGCTGATAATCCGCGGAGAAGGCAGATTGGAGTTGACCGCCGCCAGCAGTGCCGCCCGCGAGAAAAAGCTCGCTGCCAGCAGTCCGAAGAAGAACACAAACAGCCCCGCAAACAGGCGCGGCAGGAAGGCGAAAAAGCGGGCCACGTGATCTTCCAGCCCCACGATGCCGAGCACGCTGATGCCGACCAGGATGAAACCGAGCCACGCCACCCAGAAAACAAACCGGCTCAGCAATTCCGAGGATGACGGCAGGGCCACCTTCTTTAAGAGTTGTGAGGCGCCGGCATCGTCAGAAAGCTTGTCGAACCGCGCGACCCGCAGAATGCTGCGCAGGATGGATTTCAGCAGGTACGCCACCACCCAGCCCAGCAGCACGATGATCACCATGGCCACCAGGCGTGGCAGGAAGTGCACAACGTTGCGCAGCATCTCGCTCATCGCCTGTGTAAGTTCGTTGAGGATCATTTGCCAGGACATCTAGACCTCACTTTCTGCCATTCCATAACTCGTGCAGGTAGGGACGGGTATGCTCGAATGCCATACACAAGGATTCCACCCGCTGCTCGACTTCCTCCCCATTGGATTCCTTGTTTTCGGTGAGGAAGGTATAGGCTTTGCCGCGATACAGAGGCGCCAGAGCCTGCACCACGTGATCACGGCTGATGACCTCCTTGTGGTAGGAAGCCGCAAATTCATACACTGTGCGCACCCAGAGATCGTCGGAGTAGAAGAACTGACCCTCCGGAAGTGCCGCGGCCCGCTGCAACTCCGCCAGGGTGGGCTCCTGCAGAATGACTCTCAATACCGGCTCCAGTTCCCCGACGCCGGTCACAAACATCTGGTGCAGCCGCTTGCGATTCACCCGGAGCGGCTCGACGCTCACCTGGTACTCGGCGCCGATAGTCGGGACTGGTCGCGAATCCGCGCCGCTGGTGCACGTGGGCAGATTCTGCTCCAGCGACCAGAACAACACGCCGACGGTCTGCCGCATAGCCAGAACCAAGTCTGCCGGCGCATGGTCCACCCGTGACTTGGGACCGAGGAATGACTGTGCCACCTGGAATCCGCCGGTCAGGGTCGAGATCGTCAAAAGCATCTCCGCCCCGATCCGCGCCACGTCTTGCGACCAGATTTCCTGCCCGAGAAGATGGCTGCCGATCCGGCTGGAAAATGCGTACTCCGAAGGGTAGGGCTCGCGAATCCTCTGGCAATACAGCGCCCGCGTCATGGGATAAATCAGGTTCCGCACCAGCAAGCCTTCAAACTTGTGGCGGCAGTAGATCGGAGTGACCAAGTCGAAGTTGTCCTTCACTACGGGACGGAGCAACCGGTCCACCCACTCCGGTTCAATCGTGGTCGAATCCGGCGAGAACACCGCGCAGGCGTTAGCTCTCACCAGTTCTGCAGCGCTCAGGAAGAGATGCAACGCAGACCCGCTGGCCGGCCCATGCTCGTACTGGGTGCTGATACAGTGCAGGGTACGCAAGGCGTGCAGGTTAGAGGACTGTTGCAGATCGCTGATCGATGCGGCGCGAACCAGGTCCTGGCTACCGTCGCGCGAGCCGCCGTCGGCATTGATGATGACCGCCCGCTCCCGGGGAAAGTATTTCAGCAGTCCGGCGCGGATCGCCTGCACCACCTGGCCGACGGTCCTGGCGTTGTTGTGGGTGGGCACTCCGATCAGCAGGTCCACTTCGCCGACGTTGATCAGTTGGCGAAGAAAATCATCCGACAGAATGCTTTCTTCAGCCAAGCACATCCTCCCTCCGCAATTCTGAGACATTGCTTGTCGCTAGTCCGCGGCTTCAGATCCTGCGCAGCCGGAACCAATAAAACTGGTATGGCCCCATCGTTAGCAGATACGGCAGATCGCCGATCCGTGGAAAAATGTTTCTGCCGAACATCTCGATCAGAATATTACCCTTGTAGCGGCGGAAATCGAGTTCCACCGCCTGGGCGGAGTTCGAAAGATTATTCACCACCAGAACCGTCTCCTTGCCCAACTGCCGCACATAGGCCAACACTCGGTGATTCGCGGGATACAAAAATTCGATGGAACCGCGCCCAAAAACCGGCAGCTCGACTTGCGCACCTTGATGATGCGCCGCATCCAGGAAAGCAGCGAGTGCTCGGATACGCTTCTGCGACTGCACATTGACCGCCTGATATCCGTAGACCGGGTTCAGAATCAGCGGCGAATACAAGTTCTCCGGGTCGGCCGCGGAGAAGCCGCCGTTCCATCCGCCGTCCCATTGCATGGGAGTGCGCACGCCATTGCGGTCGCCGAGATAGACATTGTCGCCCATGCCAATCTCGTCACCGTAATAAATGATGGGCGTGCCGGGCAGCGACATCAGCATGCCGTTCATCAGTTCGATGCGCCGGCGGTCATTTTCCAGCAGGGGCGCCAGGCGCCGCCGGATGCCCAGATTCAACCGCATGGTCTTGTCGCGCGCATACTCGTCGTACATGTAATCGCGCTCCATGTCGGTGACCATTTCCAGGGTCAGCTCGTCGTGGTTGCGCAGAAACAGGCACCACTGGCAGTTGTCCGGAATTTGCGGCGTCTGCTGCAGAATCTCGGTGATCGGCTTGCGGTCTTCCAGCTTCAGGCCCATGAACATTCGGGGCATCAGGGGGAAATGGAACGCCATGTGGAACTCGTCGCCATCGCCGAAATAAGGCCGCAGGTCCGCGGGCCACTGATTGGCCTCCGCCAGCAGCATTCGCCCGGGATATTCCTGATCCAGGCTGGCGCGCAGTTCCTTGATGACCTCGTGGGTTTCGGGCAGGTTTTCGCAATTAGTGCCCTCGCGCTCGACCAGGTAGGGAACCGCGTCCAGCCGGAAGCCGTCCACTCCCATCTCCAGCCAGAACTTCATGACGCTCCACATTTCTTGCGCGCACCGCGGGGTTGTCGTAGTTCAGGTCGGGCTGATGGCTGAAAAAGCGGTGCCAGTAATAGGCCTTGGAGATCGGGTCCCAGGCCCAGTTGGACATTCTCCGTATCCACGAAAGATGATGCGAGTGCCGCGGTAGCGGGCGTCGGTCTCGCTCCACACGTACCAGTCCCGCTTCGGATTGTCGCGGGAACTGCGCGATTCCTGGAACCAGGGATGCTGATCCGAAGTGTGATTCAGCACCATCTCGATGATGACGCGGATTCCGCGCTGGTGGGCCGTTCGAGAAACAGCTTGAAATCCTCCAGCGTGCCGTAGCTGGGGTGGACCGAGCAGTAATCGGCAATGTCGTAGCCGTCATCCCGCAAAGGCGACGGAAAGAACGGCATCAGCCAGATGGTGTTGACGCCGAGTTCCTGCAGGTAATCGAGCTTCTGCGCCAGACCGCGGAAGTCGCCGATGCCATCGCCGTTGCTGTCGTAGAAGGCGCGGACGTGGACCTGGTAGATGATCGCGTCCTTGTACCAAAGCGCGTCTTGTGGAAGCGCCAAACCCCTCTCCCCTAGTCGTCATTCCGGTTTCAATGTACCACACGCAAAACCGATTCCGAGTGATCGCACTTCTCGAAGCAGACGAGACCCGGAGCATAGCCTTCTCCTACGCTGTGAGCGACTGCACTTCCCGCAGCCTGCGTTGCAAAAACCGGCGTTCGCTGTCATTGGTGACCAGTGTCAAAGCCCGCTCATACGCTCGAGTCGCCTCTTCTGAGGAACCCAGCCGGCGAAGCAGATCGGCCCGGGCTGCATGGAACAGGTGATAGTTGTCGAGCTCTCCTTCGGCGGAGATGCCGTCAATGATCGCCAGCGCTGCGGCGGGTCCATCCCCCATTGCGACCGCCACGGCGCGATTCAGCGACACGATGGGGGAGGGCTGCAGCCGCTCGAGCACGCTCGTAAAGCCGCACGATCTGGGGCCAGTCGGTCTCTTCGGCGCGCGCCGCTCCGCAATGCAGCGCCGCGATTGCCGCCTGCACCGCGAACGGGCCGGGACCGCCCGCAGCGCCTCCTCGACCAGCGGCAGGGCTTCGGCAATCTGCTTCTGATTCCAGCGGCTGCGGTCCTGCTCTTCGAGAACCACAAGGTCGCCTGCGTCGTCCAGCCGGGCATCGCGCCGCGCATCGTGCAGCAGCATCAGGGCCAGCAGACCGGTCGCCTCGGCCGGGGGCCGCGGCGCCATCAGCGCCCGCACCAGCCGCCCCAGCCGGATGGCTTCGGCGCAGAGATCGGTCCGCACCAGCGGCTCGCCCTCGGTGGCCGCATAGCCTTCGTTGAAGATCAGGTAGATGACCGTCAGCACCGCATCCAGCCGCTCGCGCATGTCGCCTGGCTGCCGGCACCGCGTAGGGAATGCCGGCGTCGCGAATCTTGCGCTTGGCGCGCACCAGCCGCTGCGCCATGGTCGCTGCCGGCACCAGAAACGCCCGCGCGATCTCGTCGGTTTCCAGGCCGCCGAGCGTGCGCAGCGTCAGCGCCACCTGCGCCTCGGGCGCCAGCGCCGGATGGCAGCAGGTGAAGATCAGCCGCAGCCGGTCGTCGGGGATCTCGTTGTTGTCGTAGTCGGGCTCCATCGACGGCTCGGTGGCTGCCTGGACCGCGTAGGACTCCAGCTTTTCGGCGAAGCGCCTGGCGCCGGATCCGGTCGATGGCCTTGTGCCGGGCGGTCTGGATGATCCAGGCTCGCGGGTACTCCGGCACTCCGTCGGCTCGCCATTGGTCGACGGCGGCCGCAAAGGCTTCCTGCGCAGCCTCTTCAGCCACCTCGAAGTCGCCCACCAGCCGAATCAGGGTGGCGACGATCCGGCCCCAATCGGAGCGATAGACCGTTTCGACAGCCGCGGCGGAGTCCGCTGTGTTCAGACATACACCGATTGTAAATATTTTCTTTGCCGGACTGTCGATTCGGCGTCTCGCTGTTCGACTATGAGATGAGGAGCCAGAAAATGAAATACATGTTGCTGATTTATTTGGACGAAAACGGACTTGATCCCAGGTGCCGAGCGGGAGCAGTGCTACCATGATTCGGCGCCAGTATGCCCAGGAACTCAGCATGAGCAGGGAAGTATCTGGCGGCTGCGCCGCTGCACCCCACGTCCACCGCGACCAGCGTCCGGATGCGGGAAGGCAAAGCGATTGGTGACGGACGGCCCGTTTGCCGAAACCCGCGAGCAGCTCGGCGGCTTTTTCTGGTCGACGCCGAGAACCTCGACGACGCCATTAAAATCGCCGCCCAGATTCCAGCGGGGAGATGGGGCACGGTCGAAATCCGCCCGGTGATCGAGGTGCCGGCCTGCCCAAAAGCGCAAGCAGTAAGCAGCAGAATCTACACCTAATTCCAACTACCCTTTGTAGGAGAGGAAGTTTATGCAAAAGCTCAGCACCTGCCTGTGGTTCGACGGAAAAGCGGAAGAGGCGATGAATTTTTACACTTCCATTTTCAAGAATTCCCAAAAAGGGCCGGTCAGCCGCTATGGCGAGGGCGCCCCCATGCCCAAAGGAACGGTGATGACCGCCAGCTTCGAATTGCTTGGCCACGAATTTATGGCATTGAATGGCGGGCCGCAGTTCAGCTTCACTCCAGCCATCTCGCTCATGGTGGCCTGCGGCAGCCAGGAAGAAATGGATGAATACTGGGGCAAGCTCTCCTCCGGCGGAGAAACGTCCAGTGCGGCTGGCTCAAGGACAAATACGGCTTATCGTGGCAGATCGTTCCCGCCATCTTGCCGGAGCTGATCTCTGGAAAGACCCTGCAAAATCGCAGCGCGTCATGCAGGCATTGATGCAGATGGTCAAACTCGATATTCAGAAACTGAAGCAAGCCTACGACGGAAAATAATTTCCCGGCACTGTCGAAGCCGCGGGTTCCCGTTCGACTTACCAGTGAAAGCGAAGATTCGAAGACTCAAAGGAGCAAGCCGATGCGTTTCATGATGATCGTAAAAGCCACCGAGATTCCGAAGCCGGCAAATTGCCGAGTGAGGAGTTGCTTGCTGCGATGGGAAAGTACAACGAAGAGCTGATGAAGGCAGGAGTGCTGGTTGATCTGACCGGCCTGCATCCCAGCTCAAAAGGCGCGCGCATCAAGTTCAGGGATGGAAGCGCACCGTGATCGACGGTCCGTTCGCCGAGACCAAAGAGCTGATTGCCGGCTACTGGATCATCGAAGTGAATTCGCTGCAGGAGGCAGTCGACTGGGCGAAGCGGGCTCCCGATCCGCACGGCGACGGAAGAGAAGCCGAAATCGAGATTCGCCAGCTCTTTGAGCTGGATGACTTCCAGCCCAGCGAAGCGATCGACCAGGCCCGTAAGACTTGAAGAAGAACTCGCGGCCACCAAGAAATAAGCACTATTCGTGTGCCCCGCCCTTGTCGCGCCCTTTGCGACAGGGTGGGGGTTCTGCAGTGAGGTAAAAGCACGAAACCGATCACACAAGGAGAAGAAGAATGCGATTCATGATGATTGTAAAAGCTACAAAAGACTCTGAAGCCGGGTGCGCCCCCAATCCGGAATTGATGGCGGCGATTGGGAAAATGGCCGAAGAAGCCAGTAAGCGCGGGGCGATGGTCGGCGCAGGCGGCCTGCAGCCCAGTTCGAAGGGAGCGCGCATCCGCGTATCCGGAGGAAAGACCTCGGTCGTGGACGGGCCTTTCGCCGAAACCAAAGAACTGGTGGGCGGCTACGCGATTTTCGATCTGAAATCGAAGGAAGAGGCGATGGAAATGGGCAGGCATTTCATGCAGATCCACGCCGACATTCTGGGTCCCTCCTACGAAGGCGAACTGGAAATTCGGCCGCTGATGGAAGGGCCGCCGAACGGCGCGAAACGCGGCTAATCCAGCAAAAAACCAGGTAACAGGAGAAACGACCATGCAATTCAATTCTTATCTTCACTTCAACGGCCAGTGCGAAGAGGCTTTCAAGTTCTACGAGAAATGCCTCGGCGGCAAGATTGAAACTCTGGTTCCGTTCGAAGATATGCCAACAGCTCGAACCTATTCCCAATGAGTGGCGTAAAAAAATCGTCCATGCCCGCATGTCTGCCGGCGGCCAGGTATTGATGGGCATGGACGCCGCTCCACCGCACTTCCAGAAGCCGCAAGGCTTTCACGTGAATATCGCGATCAAGGGCACAACCGACGGCAAGCGGGTGTTCGAAGCTCTTTCGGAGAACGGCAAGGTCACCATGCCATTCGGGCCGACCCCATGGGCCCCCGGTTTCGGCATGGTTGTCGGACCAATTCGGCATCCCGTGGATGGTGAATTGCGAGGCCGCAGCATAAGCGGGAGCTGGAAGACTCGATCATTCTCGCGCATCGTTTTCCCCGGAACAGACAAACCGGATAAGATATCCGCACCAAAATGCCGGATACTCTTCAATCTCCGAACCGTGATCAGGAAAAGCAAAACGCAGCCCGGGCAGGCGTAGCCTTCATTGCGGACGGAAACATAGTTGGGCTCGGCTCCGGCTCCACTGCCACCTACGCGATCCAGCTACTCGGGGAGCGGGTCCGGCAAGGGTTGAAAATTGTCGGGGTTCCAACCTCAGCCGCCACCGAGCACCTGGCATCGAGCCTGGGAATTCCGCTGACCACGCTCGATGCAGTGCAAGAGATCGACATCGCAATCGACGGAGCCGACGAGGTCGACCCCGAGCTTCATTTGATCAAGGGCGGTGGAGGAGCGCTGCTCCGCGAGAAAGTGATCGCCACAGCCTCCCGAAAAGTCGTGATCATGGCGGACTCCAGCAAGCAGGTGGCGGCCCTCGGAAAATTTCCCCTTCCCGTCGAAGTGATTTCTTTCGCCCAAGCCTGGCTGGCGCGAAAGATCACCGCTCTCGGCGCTACCGTGAAACTGCGGGAATATGCCTACGGCAACCCCTATGTCACCGATGAAGGCCACCACATTCTTGATTGTGAATTTGGCAGGATTGCCGATCCCGCGGCGTTGGCGCGCGAACTGGAAGCTCTGCCGGGCGTGGTTGGGCATGGATTGTTCATCGCCCTCGCCAGTGTTGTTGTAATCGGGAACCAGAACGGAATTCTGGAACTTCGCCGGAAATCGTAACCTCTTCCGCCCATCCAGCGGTTTACGAAGCGCCTACAATTTCGCGAAGCGTCTTCAGGCAGCGCTCGACTTCTTCCGCTGTGTTGTAGTGGGCCAGCCCGATTCGCAGAAAGCCGCCGTCTTTTTCCACGTCCAGATATTCGCTCAAGTTGATGGCGTAGTAATTTCCATCCCAGGTGAATATGCCGCGATCGCCCAGCTTGGTGGCAAGTTCCAGCGGAGTGTGGCCCTTGACCCGAACTGCAACCGTGGGACAGCGCTGGTCGAAGCGGTTAGCGTCCCGGATGCCATAGAACGTCAGCCCCGGAATGCCCAACAATCCAGAAATGAGCTGCTCCGCCAGAGATCGTTCGTATTGCTGTATTCCCGCATACGCCGACTGCAAAGCCGCGCGCCGATCCGCGGCAGATCCATCCACTTTGCGCCCTAAACTGGCGAGATACTCCACGCAGGCGGTGATGCCGGCGATGCACTCATGATTCAGCGTGCCCCGCTCCCATCGGCTGGGAACCGAATCCGGATTCGCGCGCAGCTTATATGGCGTCAACCGCTTCAAGTGTTCGTGCTTTCCATAAAGCACGCCCATGTGCGGCCCGAAAAACTTGTACGTGGAACAGGCCAGAAAGTCGCAATCCAGCTCGCGGACGTCAATCGGCCCATGCGGCGCGTAATGCACCGCGTCGATAAAGGCCATGGCTCCATATTGGTGGGCGATCTCGACGATTTTCTTTACATCGTTGATCGTTCCCACCGCGTTCGAGGCATATCCCACGGCAACCAACCTGGTGCGCGGCGTGATCTTGCTCCGCAGATCTTCCAGGTCGAGGGTGCAATCTTCTTTTTTGACTTCCACGAAGCGGGTGGTGACTCCGCGTTCTTCCAGGGTCCGCCACGGCGAGATATTGGCGTCATGGTCAAGATGCGTGAGCACGATCTCGTCGTCTTGTCCAAGTTCCCGACCAATCGATCGGCTGAGGGCGTAAGTCAGCGTGGTCATGTTGGGGCCGAAGACGATTTCGCTGGGCTCACATCCGAGGAGATCGCCCATGGCCGCGCGCGCTTCATCGATCATCGCGTTGGTGCGGCGGCTGGTTGGATACGCTCCACCGCTATTGGCGTTAGAAGTCTCGAGGTAGTGGCTGATCGCATCAATTACGACGCGTGGCACCTGAGTACCGCCGGGCCCGTCAAAAAAAACTGCGGGATAACCATTCACCGTCTGATGCAAGGCCGGGAACTGGCTGCGAATCCAGTGAAGATCGAGACTGGCCGCTGTGGGCTGTTCGGTGGTTAGCATTGTGAGTGACTTTCCTTCGTAATGCTGGTGTGGACAGAGTTCTCGCCTGACTCGTGCCAGCCGCACTTAGAGCTCGGCCAACAATGTCGCCGGAGTTTAACCACGATGGAACCAGAACCACTGTCCAGCATCCGGCGACCCCCGAGTCTAACCCATCGTGGTGACGTGTTCCGGTTGAATCTTATAGAGAACCCGGACTTCCGAGGGCTGGCGGTAAGGATACGTTTCGACCCCAAGATATTTCTTGGCCATCTTGTCGATGTGCTCGTCCGCGCCCTGCTCCGTGATTTCGACCACCCGCCCTCGCACCTCGAGATAGCGATAAGGATTTTCAGGATCGATGATGGCCATGGACACGCGCGGGTCGCGGCGCACGTTTCGGTCTTTCTGGCGCCCCTTCGCCGAGTTGAAGATCACAAGGTCATTTTCCAGATCGCACCACACCGGCGTGACCTGGGGGCGTCCATCCGGCATCAGGGTCGCCAGGCTGGCAAAGGCCCGCTTGCTAAACAAATCGCGGTATTTTTCGGGAATAGCTTCCGACATGCAATCCTCCAGAGGATTCGTCCACCTACGTTGCAGATTATAGATGGTTGTTTTCAGATGCGGAATTTTGCTTCGGTTGCACCTGCATCAGGGCAGAAACGCGAGCGCAAGGGCCGGGGGCGGTTCAGGAAGAGTGAAAAGCAGCTTGAAACGGACACGACGCGATGGACGACTAGTTTTCAGTTCCGCCGAATCCCGTGCTCAGAGCGCAGTTTGCCTGATTTTCACATCTCTCTGCTCTGAACCCTCGCGGCGCCATCCACACCGCATGGTCGATCAGTACGCAAATTACAAATCCGCGCAGCAACCCGCCTCCTGATCATCTTCGGGTTTGCACCAGGTTCGGTTCACCCCGCTGTGGACGGCCTGCACTTCATTGAAAATCCAAGAGATAAACTCGCCTGGTTTTTATTGACTCTCAGAATAGAAGGAGTAAAACCATAATCGTTCTTTGACACGTTCTGAAGTTTTTCCGGTTGGTGCGGCGTCCGGGGCTCGAGCGAGGTCACGCTTCACATCGCAAGGTGAGGAAGCGAAGGCCAGCAAGGGTCTATAGCAAAGCGCTGGTCGAGACGAACAGGAACCCATGTCGAAGGCAAGATAGAGTCCCGAGGCGTTAGGCTGGTTTATCCAGTTGGCGGTAAGCCCGGAGCCCGAGTACAGATCGCGCGACGCGACCCGCAAGGAAGCGGCGAATGCAGGTCTGGCAAGGGTCTAAAGCGAGCTACTGGCTGAGAGGAATGAACCTAACACCACCTCGGGACTCTTAATTTTTGCCCACATAATCCGGAACCAACCCTCTCTCTCCCTTCTACCCGGATTGCATTCCGTCCAGTCAACAAGCGGCTGCAGCAGGCTACTGCTCAGGCCATTGCACGCGCGCGGCTGGAAATGACGCGGCGGACAATCTGCTGGCCAATCAGTTCCAGGGGACAAACGTAGTCGGCAGCGCCCGCGCTCACCACGGCCCCCGGCATTCCCCACACCACTGAAGAGGCTTCGTCCTGCACCAGAACCGTGCCACCCGCGTCGTGAATATTCTTCGCCCCGATCGCCCCGTCTGAACCCATTCCTGTCATGACCACTGCCAGAACATTCGGGCCGTAAGTTTTAGCTACCGAGCGGAAGAGGACATCCACTGCGGGGCGGCAGGAATTTTCGCGGGCGTCCTGATTCAGGTCGAGCGCTACGCCGGCAGCCTTGCGAGTCACGATGAGATGGTGGTCGCCGGGAGCGATCCACACCTGGCCTGGCGCCAGCGGGATGCCGGCTTCTGCTTCGCAAACCGAGAGCGGAGAGTACGAGTCAAGACGCTCGGCCAACAAACGGGTGAATAGCGGAGGCATGTGTTGCACCACCACCACCGGCACGGGAAAGTCGGCGGGAAGGGTGGGGATAACGGCAGCCAGAGCATTAGGCCCTCCGGTGGAGGTGCCGATTGCAAGAAGGTCGATTCGGTGCTCGACGGTTGCTCCCAGCCGGGGAGTCATGACCGGACGGGGTGCGGAAGTATTGCCGCGCCGCGCGAGGGAGGTGATCTTGGCCACCAACTCAAGTCGAACTTCCACCATTGCATTCGCGAGGCTTTCGCTATTGGTCGGCTTGGTGGCGTAATCGGATGCGCCGAGCGACAGCGCTTCCAGAGTGATGGCAGCGCCCCGCTCGGTCAGGGTGCTGAACATGATCACCGGCAGTTTGGGATAGAGTTTGCGAATCTCGATCAAGGTCTGAATCCCGTTCAGGCCGGGCATCTCGATATCCAGCGTGATCACGTCGGGCTTCAGTTGAGGAATTTTGGCCAGCGCGATGCTACCGCTGGCAGCGGTTCCGGCTACTTCCACTTCCGCACTGGTCGCCAGAGATTCAGACAACACCTTGCGAACCACCACGGAGTCGTCCACGATAAGGACCCGAACCGGTTGCATGAAGTGTGAGCTCTCTCGCGATTTGAGATGACATGGCGGCCAACGCCGGACCGCGCGCTACATTTTGAACTTCTGCACCAACTCGCGAAGTTCGGTGGAGATCTGCGCCAGCGATGGTGCCGATTGCAATGAATCGTCGGCTCCGTTTACCGGCAAAACGTTGTTCGCCTCAGTCTGTTTGTTCCCCAACGCCTATTCCTCGACAGAAGCAAGTTGGACCTCTTCCGCTGCCTTCAAAGCCGCCGGGGTCAAAGAGCTGGGGTCGCCGCCCGTGACGGCACGGTCGGTGTCGAGCACCAGCATCAGCCGTTCCCGCAGCTTGTAGACTCCACGCACCAGCTCGCGGGTCTCGCCGCGCAGAGTTTCAGGAGGCTTTTCAAAGCTTTCCTCGTCCACTTCCAGCACGTCACCGATTTCGTCCACCAGAAAACTAACCGCTCCGTCATCGGTTCGTACCACTACATTCATCGGCAGTTGCGATTCCGGCCGGTCATCCATGCCAAAGCGGCGGC
This sequence comes from Terriglobia bacterium, assembly GCA_963798155.1. Classification (GTDB taxonomy): domain Bacteria; phylum Acidobacteriota; class Terriglobia; order Terriglobales; family Acidobacteriaceae; genus CAWCSH01. The sequence goes on along the minus strand of CAWCSH010000005.1, from coordinate 157,934 downwards.
GTAAATCCACGGCCATCACGATCTGGCCGCGCAAATTGATGAGCCCGCGAATGACCTGGGGCGTCAGCGGCACCCGGGTCATCTCCTGATAGCGGATGACTTCCTGCACCTGTTGCACCGGCACTCCGAAGAACTGATCTTTAAGGAAGAATGTGCAAAACTGCTGGATCTTGGTCACAGGTTCCTCTCTACGCCCCCGCCCCCGCCGCCAGCTGAACCCCATCGGCTGCTGCAATGATGCCGGGCACATCCAGAATGTCGGTCACACACTTCTGGATCACGGCTGAGCCCAGGGTGCCTTTTCCTGCGGAGTGGGGCTGCATCACGAACGACTCTTCGACAATGTCGAGAATTCGGTCCACTACCAGCCCGACGCTCCGCCCGTTCTGGGCATAGACCACTACATGCAGCGATTCTTGCCCGTTGTCGGCAGCTTTCTGGCGCCGGCTCTCAAGCACTTCGGAGACCCGAATCAGCGGCATGATCTGTCCCCGGTACTGCACCACTTCCTGATCGCCGGCGATTTCAATGCTGTCACGGGGAAATTCCTCGAGACGCGCCACCAGAGAAAGGTCGATGGCCATGCGCCCGTTTTGCCCGTGCTGAAACAACAGCACGGCATTGCGTTTGCCAGCGTCAGCATCGCCGACCAGCTGTCTTTCCTGGTCCGCAAGTGCCCGGTCGCGAGCCTCGCTGACCACGTTGGCGCGCTGGGCCAGGCCGAGCACATCCAGAATCAGCGCCACCCTGCCATCGCCCATGATGGTTGCGCCGGCGTAAGTGTTGATGCTCTTCAGCTGCTTGCTAAGGGGCTTGACCACGATCTCTTCGGTATCGTTGATTTCGTCCACCACCAGCCCGAATTGCTGGTCATCGGCACGGAGAACCACGATGTTGACAATCTGGGTTTCAAGGAACCGCTTTTCAGCCTGGGTCAGCAGTTCGAGGGTCTTCTTCCACAAAAGTTCCACATTGAGTAAGGCCCGTTCGGCTTCACTCTGGCTGCCGTTGGCTTTGTGAGTTGAAACCTCGCGAACGAGTTCGTGAAACTGCCTGTGTGCCGTCTCCAGCGCCTGCATTTCCGAGGTGTTGCCGTAGTCTTCCACTCCCGCCGAATAGAGCCACTTCCCCAAGGCGCACTCCGAGGCAGCGCCGGCTTGATCGGTCATCAGTTTGGTCTTGCCTTGGAGGAATTGCTGCAGGCGCACGATCCAGTGGTCATGCTGCTGACGCGCTTTGGAGACATCCAGTTCCTCGCCGCAGGGCACGCCCGGTTGTCCCGACGCGTCCACTTTCAGCTCGCGGTTCAAGTAAACCAGCGGGAGCAGCCGTCCCCGCAGGCGGTGAACCGGGGCGCCATTGACCTGTTCTATACCTTTGCGGGCCTGTTCTCCCTCCTGCCGCACCAGCTCCAGCAGGCTGACTTGCGGAATGGCGTAGCGGTCGCCGGCAGTGGTGACGATCAGCGCGGGAATGATGGCCAGGGTAAGCGGAATCTTCATGCGCACCGTGGAACCCTGTTTGGGACGGGACTGCATGTCCACCGTTCCGCCGATTTTTTCGATATTGGTCTTGACCACATCCATGCCCACGCCGCGGCCGGAGACGTTGGTGATCTTTTCCGCGGTGGAGAAGCCGGGCAGCCAGATCAGATTGGTGATCTCGCGTTCGGTCATGCGGGCTGCCTGGTCCGCCGTGATCATTCCCTTCTGAATGGCTTTGTTGCGGATCTTTTCGTACTCCAGGCCAGCGCCGTCGTCGGTGATTTCGATGTTGACCTGTCCGCCTTCGTGGAAAGCTCGCAGAAAAAGCAGGCCTTCGGGATTCTTACCGGCAGCGATTCTCACCTCGGGGCTTTCGATCCCGTGATCGACAGAGTTGCGCACGATATGCGTGAGCGGGTCTTTGATGGCCTCGATGATGGTCTTGTCCAGTTCAGTCTCCTTGCCCTCCATCTCGATTCGGACCTGTTTGCCGCAGCCCAGCGCCACATCCCGCACCGTCCGCGGAAACCTGCTCCAGATGTTTCCGATGGGCTGCATGCGGGTCTTCATCACGCCTTCCTGCAGTTCGGTGGTGAGCAGGTTGAGCCTCTGGCTGGTGGCCAGAAGGCCGCTGTCTTCGCTGGAATTGGTGAACTGCACGATTTGGTTGCGGAGCAGAACCAGTTCCCCCATCCGGTTCATGAGGCGGTCGAGTTGGCTCACCTCGACTCGGATGGTGCTGTCGCTGGCGTTTTGTCCACGTGCCTGTTGCTGTATGGTCAGAGCTTCGAGCACCTCCTGTGGCTTTACCGCTCCTCGATCGACCAGAATCTCGCCCACTCGCCGCGGATCGCCGTCAATTTGCGCCTCTACCGCTTCGTAAACTTCGCTGACTTTGGCTGCGCCGCTCTTGATGAGAATGTCGCCGAGGTTGCTGGCGGGGTCCGGCAGCGTGGTGGTTGGCACTGCCCGTTTCTGCGGTTCCGCCGTCGAAGTGGCTGCAGGTTCAGCTTTGGGCTGAAGCAACCGTGTCAAGTTGGCAATCAATTCCTGATCATTACGCTCGCCCTCGTTGCCTCCGGCTTCGATGCTGCCCAGCATTTGACGCACCGCGTCCACCATTGTCAGCAATGCAGTGGTGATTTCAGCGGTCAGAGTAAGCAAGCCATCCCGCAAGCGGGCCAGCAGGCTTTCCCCCACATGGGTCACGGCTTCCAGTTTGTTAAAGGCCAGGAAGCCGGACGTGCCTTTGATGGTATGGATCGTACGAAAAACGCTGGCAAGGATCTCCCGATTGCTGGGATCTTTCTCGAGAGCAATCAAATCGCGGTCGAGGCGATCGAGGTTCTCGTGACTTTCCACTAAAAATTCGTTAATAATTTCGAGATCGCTCATCGGGAACTCTCATCGGCGGTCAAACTTGTCTTCCATATTGCGTTAAGTTCTTTCAATCCTGATCGAAGCCTAGGTGGTCAGCAGCCAATCCAGGTAATAGATGACTTCATCGGTTGAGTTGCCAAAAGACTTCAAATCTCGCCTGAACCCTGCGAAACCGGTTCCAGAGCGCACTGTGTTGATCTTCTAAAAGCTAGATAAATCTCCGCTCACTTTGAACTCGATTGATGGAGCGGTTTTTCCAGTCGAAAGCGTCCCCCTGGACGAAGTCGGCTCATGAACGTACAAGGCGCCTTAGGAAAATCTATCGACATTCCCAGGTCTTTCCTTTAGAGACAGTTTTTCGGGATCTTCCTGTGCCCGAGGTCTTTACTCCATCCTTACAACGCTTTTACCGCAAACTTACGCCGCATCGTGTGCTCCAGCGATCTAACTCTTTTAGAGCAACAATTAATCTCGATACCAACTTCAGGAGCTGACATGATGAAAGCGTTCGGGCCCGCATTTGCAATCGTGCTGTGTTTTGGAAGCGCAGGACTGTTTCACAACCCGGCCACCAGCACTGCACCTTCCAGTGCAGAAGAATCAGTGAATGCTCCGTTCAGGGATGGAAACTATCTCGGAACACTGGCAGCGGAGCGGGGTGAAACGCCGTACCTGGCGGTGGGAAGATGGGTGAGCAGCGCTGACCGGGCTTCGTTCGTGGCTGGATATCAGCGAGCCTACAAAACTGTGCTGCAATCGCGATGACTACCTGAAGCAGCATATAGCCGTAGGCCTCACAATCACCGGGGATGCCGTTGAAGTTCGCAATGGCATCGCCTCCACCGACGGCTCCCCGGTGCTTTCTTCTACACACCTGCCGAATCTGGATCAATCGGTGCGCGAATTAGTCGCTACCATGACCAGCAGGGCGTCGGACTAGTTTCCGACAGTCCCCGCTTCACCGACATCCCGCCGATTAACGAGTTCGACGAAGCAGTCATGCTCGCTTCGCTGAATTCTGCCGCCTGATGCGGGCCACCGCCGCCCCTGTTAAACTGGGTTCACCCTTATGTCAAAGGAGCCGGGAGAGCGTCGCCATGCGCCTGCGTTCGTGGATCACACGACTGCTCTTCATTCTGTCCATCCTGGGCCCCGGCTTCATCACCGCCAACGTCGATAACGACGCCGGCGGCATTTACACCTACGCCTCCGCCGGAGCCCGCTTCGGGTATCGCCTGCTGTGGACCATGATTCCCATGGCGATTGCCCTGACTTTCGCTCAGGAAATTGCCGCCCGCATGGGGGTAATTACCGGCAAGGGCCTGAGCGAAAATATCCGCGAAGAATACGGGCTGCGCATCACGTTTTTTCTGATGGTGGCGCTGCTGATCTGTAACCTGGGAAATGTAGTCTCGGAATTCGCCGGAGTCGCCAGCAGTATGCAGTTGTTTGGGCTGAGCCGGTTTATCGTAGTACCGGTGGCGGCGGTGGGCGTCTGGTCGGTGGTCGTGTTGGGAGACTACAAGGTCCTGGAAAAGATCTTCGTCTTTCTCTCCTTCTTGTACATCGTCTATATCGTCACCGCGCTACTGGCACACCCAAACTGGTACGCCGCCCTTCATTACACCTTCCGTCTGCCGACTGCGGCCGAGTTCAAGACTCCCGGCTACCTGTATCTCAGCGTCGGCATCATTGGCGCCACCATCGCGCCCTGGCAGCAGTTCTACCTTCAGGCGTCGGTGGTGGAGAAAGGCGCCCGCGAAAAAGACCTGCGCTACAGCCAGGCCGACGCCATTGTAGGCTCGTTGTTTTCGGTGGTGATTGCGGCTTTCATCGTGATCGTTTGCGCCGCCACGTTGTTCGTACATGGGCAATACGACATCCGTGACGCGGCTGATGCGGCGCAGTCCCTGCGTCCGCTGGGCGGCGATTATGCCTTCATCCTGTTTTCCCTGGGTTTGCTCAACGCTTCCCTGTTTGCGGCTTCGATTCTTCCGCTGTCCACCGCTTATACGGTGAGCGAGGCGCTGGGCTTTGAATCCGGCTTGAATAAGAAGTTCCGGGAAGCTCCGGTCTTTTATTGGCTCTACACCGGGTTGATCGGAGTGAGCGCCCTGCTGGTCTTGATGCCGCACTTCCCGCTGGTCAAGGTGGCGGTACTTTCGCAGGTATTAAACGGAATCCTTCTGCCCGCAGTGCTGGTATTCATGCTGCTGCTGGTGAACGATCGCGCACTGATGGGTGAGCACGTGAATTCCCGCGCCTATAATATCGTCGCTTGGACACTGACAGTACTGATCACCGCTCTCACCGTCTCCATGCTGATACTGCACTGAATCGGTGCTGCACCGACGCCGAGGCAACCGCCCGCCCCGGCGCTTCAGTCGGAATGGTTTCCGTTGCTGTGAGTTGCAGGTTCTTCTTCGCGGAACTCGCGCCCCAGCAGGTTGGCCACCGAGCTTAGATCGCGGGAGAGTGCCATCCGCCACCGTCCCACCGATTCCTGTGCCAGCTCTTCCATGGTCTGGCCGAAACCCAGTAATCGCCCGGCGACTTCCGTCTTGAGCAACTCTGAAACCGATTTCTCAATTCCCTTCTGCGTGTCTCTCAAGTGCCCACAAGCTGCTTCGAGTTGACTCGCCAGTTCCCTGGCGTTGCGAGTACCCAATTCCTTCAGAACGATCTCTACCGCGCCCTCCAGTTGAGAGCGGGCCGCGGAGATGATGTCGCCGGCGACTTTGGATAGGTGTGCATCCATCTCAGACTCGAGATGGCGGGCCGACTGGTTCAGCGTGGAAATGCGGGTTTCGAGATCGGAGATTTGTGCTTGTAGGCGGGATGACTCGGCTGCGTGCGCTTCCTGAAGCTTCTGCACTTTGCTGCGATAGATCTCGTGATCATCGCCGAGCCGCTGCTGCAAGGTCCGCAGGAAGTCTTCGCTCCGGGTTTCGAGGTGCACGCCGGCTTCAAACACCTGCTGCTGAAAGCGCTCCAGGCGCAAAGTCACGTGCTGCTGCACGCTGTCGTTGATCTCTTCGGAAAGGATCTGCGCGCGCTGCTCCACGGTTTGCAGCTCGCGGCTCAGGTGGTTGTGGAATTCGTTCTGCGCCTCTCTCAATTTCTTCCCGATAGAGTCCCTTGCCGCCGCCAGCACTTCGTCCGACTGTTCCCGGGTCTGCTTCAGGACTTGCGCCCCAAGGTCTTCGCGCAGGCGGACCCATAATTTCTCTTCCACCTCGGGAGGAATGTGGGTCAGCGAGATCTCGAAATTGCTGCGCCGCGCCGGCCCAGTCGCCAGCTTGGCCTTCAGTTCGGTGATTTCCGCTTGGAGCGGCTGCAGCAGTTCGGCGAATGTGGCGTGCATGTGATCATCCCCAGCCGCGGGCTTTTTAGTTGCCCGGACGTCGGCCGCCAGCGAACTGTCGAACCAGCGCAGCCAATCATCGGGAAACTTCTTCAGTCCCCAGAAATTCTGCGGATGATCGAGGCTCGCCGCCACCTTCCAGCCCTGCCGTCCGGAATTCATGGGACGGCAATCCACTACGTGGGCCTGCGTGCGCAAGCCTTGTTTGCTTTGAAAGTGCAGCGGAGCGCCGGCATGCATCGGCGCCGGAGAATGAATGGCACAGCCATGCGCGCTCACCACCAGGGTTTCGCATTCCTGCGAAAAGTTGGAGTCGGGCTCAAGGCTGGTGACCAGCATGGGAAGGCTGACTGGAATTCTGGAGCTGCGGCGTTCGATGGCAGGTGCGGCTGGAGATTGCACGGCGATCCCCCTCGACCACGGGTTCGGGCCGTAAAGCCCGTGCACGGCCTGAACCGCGCAAGAGCAAGTTTAACCAGATTTAACCTTGGCTACTTGAACCGAGGTGTGCAGGCCGCATGGTCGAATGGGCATTGTTCCCACGGCCAATTGATATAGAAGCATCAGCAATCGGACATGGCCCTGCTACGACCATTCGCGCTCAATCTATGAACCTGGGTGCGAAGCGTTTTCGAAATCTTTGGAGTAATCTGACATCGCTGCACCCGAGAACGCGAGTTCTCCAGCACTCATCCCCGTTCCGGCCGATGCGATTTGGCCATAAGGAGTCGTTCATGGAAGCCAGCGGGCAGCCCGCAGCCAACCTTGCCAAGACCAAAACAGGATTCGCCGGCCAGTTCTTAGTGTGGCTTTCGGAGAGGTTCTGCCAGCACAGCTTCTCCTGGCCCCAAACCGGCCCACAGGGCCGGGACTATCAGACCTGTGTGCTGTGCGGCGCAGCCTACGAGTACGATTGGGTGACGATGCGCCGCACCCATCGCCTGGCTGACCCGGGCGAAGCCCCAACTAACCCCTGGCCGGCCAGGTAGCCGGACAAGCAATTCGCAGACTCCTTCACTGCGCTCCTTTGGTGCTGGCCACGATGTACACATAACGCAGGATGCCAGCCCCTGTGTTGCGCACATTGTGCTCGGTTTCCGGTGGGCAATACAAAGCATGCTGCGCTTCCACGGGCAGCGTGGACCCATCCTTAAAGATCATCTCGCCCTTTCCTTCGAGAATGACCAGTAGCTCTTCGTGTTCACCGGTGGAGTGTTTCCCCACAGACTGATTCGACTGCAGAACCACCAGGCCCGACCGCATAGTGACGCTCTCGGGCGGCCCCGCTCAATACCTGCAATTCCTTCTTGCCTCCCGCATCGAGTTTGACCACTTTGGCATGCAATGGGCCGCCATCGGCAGCAAACAATCCGGCCGTGCTCATGAGCACTGCAATCGAGAGCCACCGAATTTGTCGAATCTGGATGTGCATAAAACTGCCTCCCAGGTGAAGATGCCTGCGCAAAATAGAAAACCAAATGCGTCTTCGGAGTGAAATCGCCAAAAACATCGCACTCACGGCGAATCGTTTGGCGGATTTCCGGGAGAGCGATGCTACCATGTATGGCCTCCCTATACCTCCTCCCTGTTGCGCTGAACATGAGAGGGGAAAATCTAATTCGCGAGATCGTGCGCCAGGCCCACGATCTGCCCTACGGGCGGGATGCCGGGGGTTGGGTCATTCTCTCCATTCCCCGGGTATCGCAGAAGAATCTGGCGGCAGGCATTCAGCAGGCCCGGAATCGCGGGCTGATCGTGGCCTGCGATGTCTCGTCGCGTCGATTTCCTGACGACTGGTGGATCAGCGAAATCACCCTCGCCGGCGTGCGATTTTTGCAATCCACCGCCAGCGGAACTCAGCGACAGAGGTGGAGAATTCTGGAAGTGATGATGTACAAGATAGCCGATCTGGTTGCGCCTTTAACAAGGCCGTGAATTAAGACCTCCGCTCGACTGCTTAGACCGCAACCTCACCCCTCAAAAGATCTTCTTCCGAAAGCAGTTCCCAAATTCCGTCGAATTTGATGAAGTAGGGTTCGACCCGCAATCCGGGAAAACGGGCATGCAGCAATTGCACCACCCGCCGGAGTTCTGACTTGTGGTGAGCGGCTTCGGTCTGGGTATCGCCATTGAAGGCTGCCAATCCTCCGTAGGTAGCGCAATCGGAGTGGCTCATCACCAGTATTCGGGTGGCTTTGTGCAATTGCATGGAAAGGCGGATCTGCTCGAGGATGAAATCGCGCTCGAAATCGTTGCGCGGAGAAGCCAGAGTCTTGGCTCCGCCAGCCACGATGATCATATCGGGCCGCAGAATGCCTTTGCGCTGAAGGAATTTGTTCGTGACCAGCCGGATGCGTTGATCGAAACAGCACAGCACGGCCGCATCCGCGATGTAAGCTTCAGGTTCGGAGTCAAAATGAAAGATCTTTTTCATGGCAGAAGATCTTCACAATGCAAGATCGTGCCTGATATTTTACGCGACCCGGCGGCGAGAACGTGAAAGCCTGCGGCTATTTCACGATATATTGAATCGTTCGGGCCACGCCGGGGAGCAACCACCATGGCTGGTAGAATAATTGCGATCCTTTTATGTTTGAGAATCTCCAGGAAAAACTTCAGCGCGCCTTTAAGACCCTGCGCGGGCAGGCCGTCCTCAACGAAGAGAACATGCAGGAGGCGCTGCGTGAACTCCGCCTCGCCCTGCTCGAAGCCGATGTCAATTTTAAGGTGGTCAAGCTGTTCATCGACCAGGTGCAGGCCAAGGCCGTCGGTCAGGAAGTGATGACTGCCCTCGCCCCTGGGGAGCAGGTCATCAAGATCGTCCGCGACGAACTGGTCGAGATCCTGGGTAAAGACACGGCCAAGCTCAAGTTCGCCTCGCAGCCGCCAACCGTTATTCTCATGGCGGGACTGCAGGGTTCCGGCAAGACGACTACCTCCGGCAAGCTGGCCAATTGGCTCAAGAACGGAGGCCACCGCCCGCTGCTGGTTTCGGTCGACGTGTATCGCCCTGCGGCCCGCGAGCAGCTCAAAGTGGTGGCCCAGGCGATCAAGGCCAATCTCTATGAAGGAGAAGTCACCGAAGCCAACACCGCCACCGTCGAACGTCTGGCCAAGAGAAGCCCGCCGTGAAGCCATCAACAGCGGCAGCGACATTCTTATCGTCGATACCGCCGGCCGGCTGCACATCGACGACCAGCTGATGGACGAGATGCAGTCGCTCAAGCGCCTGCTGAATCCGCAGGAAATCCTGTTCGTCGCCGATGCCATGACCGGCCAGGACGCGGTGAACTCCGCCGACGAGTTCCACAAGAAGCTCTCGCTCACCGGCGTGGTCCTCACCAAGATGGACGGCGACGCCCGCGGTGGCGCGGCGCTTTCGATCCGCCAGGTTACCGGGCAGCCGATCAAGTTCATCGGCATCGGTGAAAAATACGACGCGCTCGAGCCCTTCCATCCCGACCGCATCGTCTCGCGCATTCTCGGCATGGGCGACATCATGTCGCTCATCGAAAAGGCCGAGCAGACGGTCGACAAGAAGCAAGCGCAGGAGATCGCCACGCAAAGCCCTCGCCGGCGACGGATTCTCGCTCGAAGACTTCCGCGATCAGCTGCGCCAGGTCAAGAAGATGGGCTCGATCCAGAACCTCATGGGAATGCTGCCCAGCATCGGCCCGTTCTCCGGCCTGCAGAAGGCCGCCGACAAAGTGGACGAGAAGCAGATCAATCGCGTGGAAGCCATCATCAACTCCATGACCGGGAAGGAGCGCCGCCATCACGAAGTGATCAACGGCAGCCGCCGCAAGCGCATTGCCCGCGGCTCCGGCACCAGCATTCAGGAAGTGAACAATCTGCTGCGGCAATACGCGCAGATGAAAAAGATGTTCAAGCAGATGGGCAAAGGCAGCTTCATGCGCCGCATGGCCAGTATGAAGTTTCCAGGGTGATTTCGATTAGGCCGAGTTGCTCAGCGCCACGACAATAACCGCGACGATCAGCATCAGCAGACCCAGATTCAGCAAGCGCCGGGCAGAAGACGGAGCGCCTCGCCATTCCCCTCTCCACAGTCCCCAGAGATTCCCGGTCACAATCGAGAGGGAAATGAACAGCGGCCAGCCCACTACCACTCCCCAGTGTCCCAGCTTGGCCGCGCCCGCGCCGTAGAGATAGAAACTTCCAATCCACATCAGGGCCATCAAAGCGCTTAAGCCCAGGTTGCGCGGGGTCTCCCGGTTCCAGTATTGGCCGAGCGTCCGCTTCGAAATCATCAGGTAGCCGCAATAGGCAAGATTCGCCACACATCCCAGGGTGAACAGCAGGGCCCAGACTGTATTTCCCGATGCGGATTGCGAGATACCCATTCGCTCCGCAACCGCGGTGACCCCCGTTCCGAATGCTACCCCCACGTTCGGCAGGCACGACAGAATGCCAGCCACAATCGCGATGATCAGGCCTGCCGTGAACGCATGACCCGCGCCGGTTGTCGTGCCGGACGGCGAGTTGCGCGATCCACCCTATCGAGCACAGCACGATTCCGAAAATCACCAGCGCCGTTCCCGCCAGCAGCACCAGCCCACGCTCGGTCAGCAGGGTCTGCGGAAAAAACACCAACAGGGGAATGAGCGCGCCCAGGCTGGCAATCAGTCCCATGATGATCGGATACCCGAGCGCCATTCCCAGGCGATCCATGCCCAGGCCGAACAGCACGGCGCCCACACCCCAGCCCGCTCCGAACAGGGCGAGAATCATCAGATCATGCGAGGGGGATGCGGCATACACCGCAAAGATGTTGGGGACCAGCAACAGGGTGATGATCCAGTTGAACAGGAACATGCCGAGCAGCGAAAACGTGGCCCACGTATGTTCCCATGACCAGCGTTTGACCAGGGTCATGGGCAGGACGAATGTTCCCTGAAGCAGGCCAGCCAACAGCACGAGGAAGAAGCCTGTGAGTAGGGCCATGGTGGTTGAGCTATTGCCTTCTACTACGAATTTTGATCGACGCGCATCGTAGCACGAGTCAGTAATTGCTCATGCTCTTCGGTTGCTCCGGTGTGTTGCCTTGCAACTCGCGAACAATCGCCGCTCCGGCACTGCTGCCGACCAGATCCGCGCCTGCCTCGAGAAGTTCACGCACTTGCCTCGCAGTCTTGATTCCGCCGGACGCTTTGACTTTAACTTGGGGAGGAGCCATGCGCCGCAAGAACCGGATCTGCTCCGGTGTGGCGACGCCCACCGCCCCGCCGCTGGCGTTTTTCAGATACGCGGCTCCGGCATCGATACTAAGGGCCACAGCCCGCTCGCGTTGCTTCTCATTCAGCAAGGGAAGCTCGAGCATCACTTTGACCGGCGTCCCGCCTGCCGCCGCAACCACTCCGCGGATGTCCTCAAAGTATTCCTTCTCCATTCCCGAAAGCAGAAAGCCGACGTTCGGCATCAGATCGATTTCTTCCGCTCCCTGGCCTGCGAGCCTCGCCGCTTCATCAGCTTTTCCGCCCGAGGTCATCGTGCCGTATGGAAGATCAATGAAAGAAGCGGTCTTGATTCCACTTCCGCGCAAGGCTTGCGCGGTTCTCGCCACCCAGGCCGGAGGAATCATCGCCGCGTTAAAACGGTACTTCAGACAATCAGCGATGTGCTGTTCCCACATCGCCGTGGTAACGCAATTCGAAATGAGAGTGGACTGAATGCGCCCGGCGATGCGGCTCACATCGTTCAGCGGATAGGCACCAGGGTTCGCTTGCATCGGTCGTTAGTCTCTTTTCTCTCTTCTCGGGATTCGGGCTGCGGAGTCAGAAAGCCGGCGATTGCAGACCGTGCTGGCGGCAGAAACCTTCCACTTCTTCGCGGGTTGGAAGCGACGGAATCACGCCCTCCCGTGTGACCGCGAGTCCGCCGGTGATCACGGCCAGTCTCACCGCGTCTTCAAGCCCCGCACCCGAGGCCAGCGCGACCGCCAGGCCTGCGTTGAACGCGTCTCCCGCGCCGGTGGTATCGACCGCAGTCACCGCAATTGCCGGCACATGACGGGACGAATCGGCGCTCACAATCAGCGCTCCCTTTTCACCCAGCGTCATCACCACCTGCTTTACTCCTTTGGCGATCAGCTCCCGTGCGACCACTTCGGGCTCGATCGTAGCGTCTGGCGGCCGCCCAACCATGATCTTCGCTTCCGACTGGTTCGGCGTGAGGATATCCACCATGCGCAGCACCGATTCCGGCAGAGGCCGCACCGGAGCGGGATTCAGGATTGTGGTCGCCGCCTTCGCCCGTCCGCGCGACATCGCCGCTTCCGCCCCACCGACCGGAATTTCCAGTTGAGTTAATACCACCGCGGCGCCCTCGAACGCTGCGCCGCATTGGCCGACATCCGTGGCCGTCAGCATTTCGTTCGCTCCCGGATCGATCGTGATGCAATTGTGGCCGGTTGATTCTTCAACAATGATGAAACCTACACCTGTCGGGCGCGTCCGCTGTCTGCATTACATCGGTTGTGTCGATCTTCTCGTCGCGATAAAGCGCCAGCGCCATCTCGGCGAATGGATCTTTGCCGACTTTGGTGACGAAGCGTACCTGTGCTCCCAGCCGGGCGCAACCTACTGCCTGGTTCGACCCTTTTCCGCCATAGTCAACCCGGTAACCCGTGCCCAGCAGGGTTTCCCCGGACACCGGCATACGCTGCACTTTCATCGTCAATCCGGTCGCATAACTGCCGACCACGGTAATTCTGGGGACATTCAAAACCGGAAGCTCCCGACAAGGAATGTGATGGATAGAAAACTCGCCAGCCTAACACATCCGACAGCAATCTCGGTCGTGAGCGCAATTGGAAATCGAAAATTGCCCAGGTAGCTGATTTCAACCACCTCAGAATCCTGGAGGCCGCTCGCCGGCTACCGCGAACGCCCGCTCCAGCGCGATTCCAGCGCTGGCCAGCGTGCCTTCATCGAACAACCTGCCGATCAGCGTCACCCCGTGGGGAACGCGGCGCGGCGGCGAGAACTTCGGCAGCGGATGGTTCAGGATCGGGCGCCCAGTCGCTGCGTGCCTCCGACACCTCCACGAAGCCCGCGCGAAGCGTCAGCGAGGGATGCCCGGTGAAGTTGGTGATGGTCAGCATCTCATCGCGCAGCGAAGGCACCAGCAGCAGATCCACCTCGTAGAAAACTCGCGCCATCTCCAGCGCCACCTTGCGGCGGAAGCGGTCGGCCTGCACGAAATCCACGGCCGAAAGGAACCGCGACTGGCGGAAGATGTTGGGCCACGCATCCGGCACCTGCGCTTTCAATTCGCCCAGGTCCTCCGCTGCAGCGTCAGTTCTTCGAATGCCGCCGCACGCTTCGGCAAAAGAATCAGAGCTGCAGCGAATCATAGGGCCAGTCGGGAATCGACACCTCTACCGGAGTCATCCCCAGCTTCCGCACGGTCTCGAGCGCCGCCCGATCCACCTCGGTGGCGGGGCTCTCCTTCATCCACCGCGGGAAGTAGCCCACGCGCAAGCCCGTCGACCGACGCGGCGCCATCGAAATCGAGCTGGCTGGGCACGCTCGCCACGTCGCCCGCATCAGGTCCGGAGATGGCCTGCAGCACCAGCATTGCATCTTCGACGCCGCGCGTCATCGGCCCGAGCTTGTCCAGCGACCAGCAGAGGGTCATGGCGCCGGTACGCGGCACGCGTCCGTAAGTCGGCCGCAATCCGGTGACGCCGCACCGCATCGCGGGCGAGACAATACTGCCGCCGGTCTCGCTGCCGATGGAGAACCCGACCAGCCCGGCTGCCGTGGCCGCGCCCGGCCCGGCGCTCGATCCCGAAGCGCCTTCCTCCAGCAGCCACGGATTCATCGTCTGCCCGCCGAACCAGATGTCGTTCAGCGCCAGCGCCCCCAGGCTCAGCTTCGCCACCAGCACTGCGCCCGCATCGTGCAGACGCTTCACTACCGCGGCATCGGCGCCAGGTACGCGATTGCGATAAGGCTCGGCGCCGTAGGTGGTCGGAATGCCGGCGGTGTCGAGCAGATCTTTGCCGCCCCAGGGAATGCCGTGCAGCGGCCCGCGGTACTTGCCGGCAGCGATCTCCGCATCCGCCTGCTTCGCCTGCGCCATCGCGAGGTCGCTGGTCAGCGTGATGACGCAGCGCAAGCTTGGGATCGTACCGCTCGCAGCCGATCCAGATAGATCTGCGTCAGCCGCTCGGAAGTCAGCTTGCGCTGCTCGATCCAGCGCGAGAGCTGGCGTGACCGGCGCGAAAGCGATGTCCTCGTCGCTCGCCGGCAGCGCCGGCGCCGCGCCCGCCGCTGCGCACGAAGCGGTCATGCTCCGGCCCAACCTTCAGCCCCGGCAATATCGGGTTCCAGCTGCGTTGCCGGCGCCATGCTCGGTTCAACGGCGCAATCTTGCGTGGACCGGTGCGCCGTTCGTAGAGCGATGCCATAGTTTGCCGCCAGCTTCCGGCCGCCATCTGGCGTTGGCCGCGGTCAATTCGATCTGCACAAGTTTTTCCGCTTCGGCAAACGTGGCAGGCGAAACTTCCGGCCCGGCCGCAGGCGAAGTCCCAAACGCCGGAGGCGCTCCGGGCGGCAGCTCTGCAGGATTGGGCGTCTGTCCCTCGATCGCCACTGCCGCGCCTAACAAACCCAGGGATGTGGTTGCCAAAAAGTGCCTGCGCGACTTCGCCATGCCTGCCTCCGCTGCGGACGCCGAATTCCGCCAAGATCTGAAAGACTGTAGATTGAAACACTGAAAGTGCCGGAAACCCGTTAGCCTAGCACAGTAGCGAAGTCGCAGCCGTCAGTAGCTGTCGCGGAAGGCAATGAAATTCGATTAGGTGGGATGCACTGCGAGCAGGGTTATAGTCGGATCAGGAAGAGGGCAGCCGGGCAAGAACCACGGCCGCGCGGGCACACCGCACGGGGCGCGTTCCGATTTTCTCGTTCAGCAGGGATCAAACTCATTCCTGACGACCATCTCCTCGGCAATCTCGCGGGCGCGCCGGAATGTTTCTGGCGTTCCCACGTCTGGAGGTGGCTGCTGATTCAAGCAGGGTTTTGAGTTCCTCGTCGAACAGACGGGTGATGAATTCCGCAGAATGCTCCACCGCCCCACCTTGTTCATCGAAGATAGGAACCTTGCGCGAGTGCTTCATGCGTTGCGCCAGCATCAGCCGGTAAATGCGGTCGGTCGCCAGGTCCTCCATGTAGCCATCGAGCAGGCTCGCGCCTTTGCCATTCAGGACGCCATTCCGATAGCGAATAATGGTCCGCACCGCGGCGCGGGTGCCGGCCACAGTCCTGCGTCCAACGCCCTCGGGAGCAGGACGCAGGTCGGGAAAGCGTTCGGCATGAGCGCAGCGTTTCTGCAACTGATTGGGCTGGGGAAACTGCTCGATCGCAATCTGGTTCTGGTCGGGATGTCCCGTCCACGCGCCATCCATCAGGCAGTCGGCTTCATTTTTCTTGTCCTGTTGCAGCACCTTCAGCGCTCTTTCGTTGAGCTCGGGGTCCTGCCGGCTGGGATACAGCGCCGTCATGCCGCCGATGGCCAGCACTCCACGCTTGTGGCAGATCTCCGGCATCAGCTCGCGCAGATTCTGGAAGAAGGGCACGTCGTGAGGAATGGTGTTGCGATCGGGCAACACCCATTCCGGTTCTTCAAGATTGAAATGGATGAGGCTGGCCATGTAGTCCCAGCGGCCAAGATTCAGACCGACAATATGGTCACGCAGATGGTAAAGGAACTCCTCCATCTGAAAGGCCAGCGGATGCGACTCGACCAGCGCCATGCACTTGATGTAATTTTTCGGCCAGCCGCGCAATTCCGCCACCGCCTGGAACAGGTCGCGCCACCACAGCGCCTCTTCCGCCGACTCCGATTTCGGAATGTAGAACGCCAGCGGGTGCTTGAGTTCGCCGGGATCAACTTGAAATGCGATCCGCGCCACATCGAACATGGAAGCGGAAATCAGTTCGTCGGCCAGAATCCCGCCCTGGTGAATGTGCAGGCCTCGCGGACGAATCCAGATCACTGCCGAGCTGGGCTGGATCCCCACAATCAGATTGCGCTTCTTATCGCAGTAGGTAAGCGTGCCGCGCAGCGCCTGAAGAATGTTTTCCGTGCCCACCCGCTGATGCTCCCATTCGTTCACCGTGGAGTCTTCCAGGTCAAGCATCACTCCCGGAGCGCCGGAGTTCAGCATCTTCACGACGAGTTCCGCATCGTCGGCGGGCCCGGTCATCTGGTTGCGCTGGTCCTGACACCATTCCGGCAACTCGATCCGCCAGCCATTGCGGATGTCCGCCGTAGGAAAGGAGTGGGCAGGCTTGTCGCCCCAAAGCGCTTCTTCGAGACGGCAGCGGCGCTCTTTGATCAGCTTCTGCTGCCGCGGAGTAAAGCGTTGGTGTAATGACTTCAGAAAATCGAGAAACGCCGGCGCCAGCTCGCCGCCCAGCCCAGGGGCGCAGTTCACCTGGAACCCGATTTGTTCAGTTACTTCCTGCACAACTGACATGCATCCTCCAATGTTTTAGTAGCAAGCGGTATCAGCAGGCGTCATAGGCGCTGTAGTTACCGTAGAAATTTTCCGTGCGCTCGACATCCGGAGGATGCAGCACACCATTAGTTTCCCTGGGCTTCGCCTGCGCCGCGCCGTTTCCATTGTTCCCGTTATTTCCGTTGCTATGGACGGCCGCGGGTTTCTTGGCTTCAAATTGCTCCGACTCGGTTGAGCCCTCAAGCGCCGTGGTCGACGACGCGCCGCCTGCGATCACCTGCTGCACCGCGTCGAAGTATCCCGTCCCCACAAAGCGCTGATGTTTCACCGCTTCGTAGCCGTGATGATGCTCCGCCGCAAACTCCTTCTCCTGCAAGCGCGAGTACGCTGCCATTCCCTCGTCTTTGTACTTGCGGGCGAGCTCGTACATCGCCAGGTTAAGCGCATGGAATCCTGCCAGCGTAATGAATTGGAACTTGTAACCCATGGCGCCCAGTTCACGCTGGAACTTCGCGATAGTTACATCGTCCAGTTTCTTCTTCCAGTTGAATGATGGAGAGCAGTTGTAGGCCAGCATCTTTCCCGGATGCCGCGCCAGCACCGCTTCCGCGAACCGGCGGGCTTCGTCGAGGTCAGGCTTCGAAGTCTCGCACCAGATCAGGTCAGCGTAGGGAGCGTAGGCGTTGCCGCGAGCGATGGCTGCGTCAATTCCCCCGCGGATACAGAAGAACCCTTCCGCCGTCCGGTTGCCGGTGAGAAATTCACGGTCCTGCGGATCGATGTCGCTGGTCAGCAGGTGGGCGCTGTCGGCATCGGTGCGAGCCATCACCAGCGTCGGGACTCCCATCACATCGGCCGCCAGCCGCGCCGCAACCAGCTTCTGAATCGCTTCCGAAGTAGGGACCAGTACCTTCCCGCCCAGGTGCCCGCACTTCTTGGCGGACGAGAGCTGATCTTCGAAATGGACGCAGGCTGCCCCGGCTTCGATCATGGCCTTCATCAACTCAAACGCGTTCAGATTGCCGCCGAATCCGGCTTCGGCATCGGCGATCAGCGGAGCAAACCAGTAAGTCCCATTCTTCCCCTCGGCGTGGTTCACCTGGTCGGCACGCATCAGGGCGCGGTTGATACGCCGCACCACATTGGGCACGCTGTCGGCCGGATACAAGCTCTGGTCGGGATACATCTGTCCCGCTTCATTGGCGTCGGCCGCCACCTGCCAGCCGCTGACATAAATGGCCTGCAGCCCGGCTTTCACCTGCTGCACCGCCTGGTTGCCGCTCATCGCACCAAGCGCCGCTACATAGGCTTCCGAGCGCAGCAGCTCCCACAACCGCTCCGCGCCCAGCCGCGCCAGGGTATGCTCCGGCTGGATCGAGCCGCGCAGTCGCAGCACGTCAGCCTCGGAATAGGGACGGGTTACACCCTTCCAGCGCGGGTTGAACTGCCAGTTAAGTTCCAGATTGTCGGTGTTTAGTTTTGCGGGCATATGGCTCCTCACGTCGTGGTGAGTGCAAAAAACTTGCTTGCTGTGGGTAGAACTTTCCCCCCGCCACCCTCACCCGAAAGCGGCAAAGACTCGTGGATTCTGGCGTTAAACCAGTGGTCAGTCAAACTGATTGTTATTATCACGCCGATAGAAATGTGTTATCACTTAGATAGGGTACGTGCTTTTCTGTAAGTGCAGCGCTTTGCACACCGGAGGCCCGCCATGGAATTCGATCAGATCGAAACCTTTCTGGCTGTAGCCACTTACGGAGGCTTTCATCGCGCCGCGGAAGCCCTTCGCCTGAGCCAGCCTGCCATCAGCGCCCGCATTCGCGCTCTCGAACAATCATTGGGAGTGCCTCTGTTCGACCGCGGACCGTCGAACTTCTCGCTCTCTCCCGCGGGCAAGGCGCTGCGCCCCGTTGCCGAGCAGCTGTTGCGGATGGTGGCTACCGCGCGCCAGGCCGTCCACGAGGTGCAACCGGCAGCCGGTGGCGCTCTGCGTATCGGCGCAGCCCTGTCGGTGTGTACCTATTTTCTGCCCGATGTGCTCAAGGTCTATCAGGAGACTCATCCCCAGCTCATGGTCAACCTGCGATCCGGCAACTCCGCCCAGGTGCTCAAGATGGTATTGGAGAACGAAGTGGATATCGGCGTGGCGCGGTCGCTGGTGCACCCGGAAGTCGAGACCATGCCGCTGCGCGACGATCCCCTGGTGCTGGTGGGGCATCCCGATCATCCCGAGATGCGTCGCCGTCACGTTCGCCTCGAAGACATCGAATCCTGGCCGCTGATTTTCTACGATCGCGGTTCCAGTGACTGGACATTAAGCCATGGCCTGTTCCGCCACGCCGGCCTTTTGCCCAACGTAGTGCTCGAAGTCGAAACCATCGAGGCCTCGAAGCGGATGATCCAGCGCAAGCTCGGAGTCGGCTTCCTTCCCCAGATTGCTGTGATTCAGGAATTGCGGCAAGGCGAGCTGGTGGCCGTCGAAATTGCCGACGCCGCGGAGGGCTTGCGGCGCAGCCTGGATGTAATCCATCCCCGCCACCGCCCGTTGAGCAGGGACGCTCAGTCATTCCTGCAGTTGCTGCGCCAAGCTGCGGCCATGCCGGTCGTCGCAGCCAAACGGCAATCGCGGCTGCCGGCCAAAGTCCGCAGAAATAAGACAGGCAAGCGTCAAATCAGCAGGAGCAAGCAGAGGCACTCCTGACCGGCTCCAAGTCTGCTCCGGTTCTATTCGCGGCCTTCGCGGTCTTTTCTAGCGCCCTTAACGGCCTCCCGCAACCTGCACAAACTGAAGCACCCAAAACAAAACGGCGGCCGAATATGTCTCCAGCCGCCGAATCGCATTGCCCTTACCGCTAGCGGTCCCGTGAGAGATCGCAATGCCGGAAGTCAAACATATCCATCAAGTCCCCAATCGCCGGGGTATTCAACGGAACATAGGGATCACGCCAGGACGCGATCGGGTCGGGGAAGTTGTCGCGGCTGTGCGAAGTCAGCGGCTGCAATCTCCAGTTCTTCTCGATGAACTTGATCAGCGATACGTGATCTTCATAGGTATGCGCAACCTTTCCCCCCTTGGAGTAAGGCGACACCACCACCAGTGGAATGCGCGTGCCGTCACCGAAGAAGTCCAGAAACTGCGTATAGCCTGAGTCATAATAGCCACCGCCCTCGTCGAAGGTCACGAAAATCGCGGTGCTCTTCCACATCTCCGGATTGGCCTGCACTTCATCCACAATTTTCTTGGTGAAACCCTCGAACAAATCCAGCTTCGAATACCCCGGATGCCCATCCACGGTTCCATCCGGCTTCACAATCGAAACCGCCGGCAGTGCCCCGTTCTGGATGTCCTGGTGCAGTTGCGTGGTGTCGTGAATGTGTTCCGCCACCAGCGCCGGATTGGTCATAATGTCGCTCGCATACTGGAACGGATTGCAGATGTTGCAGTAGGCATTCGGCAGCCCGGCTACGGCCCGGTCCCAGTGCCCGCCGTAGTATGCGAACGAAATGTTCTTTTCCATCAAGGCATCGCCGATGTGGCGCTGCGCGGTGGGCGGCACGGTAAACGGAGTGGAGTTCAGTGTTCCGTTCTCGTTGTAACCAGGATTGTAATTATTCAAAATGTAATACTTCCCTGGGCTGCACCGGGCATTCACCGGCTTGGGCAGCGCTTTCAGATAGCTCACAACGGCTGATACTCCCGGCTGGCTGGCGTCGCTGCAATTGCTGTAGCTTCCTCCCGAGTAACCGTCCTGCGTGTAGTAGTTGTTGGTACCGGGTTGGGGATCGGGATTTTCAATCTGGTTGGCTGGTGGCGTAATGGCATGACCCTGCCCATCGCTGTACCAGACATCATCCGCATACCCGAACATCAGGTGGTTGGCCCCGGTACCGCCCATCACGGCCTGATGCATGTTGTCGCTCATGGCGTAGTGGTCGGCAAGGTACTTCATGTAAGGCGCGTCTCCCTGCTGAATGTTAAGGAAGCCCATATTGATCGCGCCTTCCCCGGTGGAAAGCGGAGTGAAATTCGGCGGCTGCGGATTTCCGTTGCTGCCGGTGCCAATCGTAGTTTCGACCCAGGGGAACAGGTCGTGCAGGCATCCTGTCGGATTATGCTTGCCGGCGCGGGCTGCGCTGCAGTCATACTCCTGCCACATCTGGTAGAAGCGATGTACCGGATCGCCGGTGTAGTCGTCGGCGCTCAGCGTAGGGCCGGTAATCTGATAAGGCCCTGGCCCGAGATGATTGACATTGTGGATGCGGGTATCCACCGAGTACAGCGGCAGTCCGGTTGCGCCTGTGAGCAGGAACTTGTCGTAGCTGGGCTCCAGGTCGGTCTCCGCCAGCAATGCCGTCGCCAGCGTGGCAAACGGCGGCGGCGCGGTGTCGCTCGCCACCGTATTGGCGTAGGTTGTCGTCGGCGTGGTCAGCGGATAGAACAGGCTCTTGCCGCCCGGAGCCAGCGAGTAGTGGCTGGTGTCTTGCGCCGCGAACTG
Organism: Terriglobia bacterium; assembly: GCA_963798155.1. Lineage (GTDB taxonomy): Bacteria > Acidobacteriota > Terriglobia > Terriglobales > Acidobacteriaceae > CAWCSH01. The sequence continues at coordinate 136,724 of CAWCSH010000005.1, read as the reverse complement.
CGCCGCGCTCAGGTAGTTTGGTCCCGGACTGCCGTTACTCTTCACGATGCCCTTGAACAGCAGGTTGGAAACATATTGCCCGTGCTTTGGGACATAGGTGGCATAAACATGATCGAAAGTTCGGTTCTCTCCCAGAATGATGATCACGTGCTTGATCGGGGTGACGGTTTCAGAATCGTGATTGCCGCGGTGAGGACGACGCCCAATATCATTCCCGAACGCCGCTACCGGCCATGACACCAGCAGCTGCAAGGTGGTAAGAAGGGCGATCCCGCGCCGCAGGCGGTCCAGAAATGTGCGTACTCGAGGGGACGACAACTTCATAAACTTCCTCCAGTCAGAATTGCGCGAGCGACAAGCGGGCTGGGCCGTCGACAGCGCTCTCTGGCAGGTTTAAGCCGTCCATGTGAATGGAGGATGAACGCCCGGTTAAATCACGAGCATGGAAATCCACAAGCAGATTCATGTAGGGGACCCTACACAGCATGGAGTCCTGCGAGAGAAAAGACCTAAGCAAAATAAAACCGAGTGCTTTCGCACCGATGCAACTCTGAGTTTTAGCAATGCGACTGAGGAAGCGACTCTTAATCAGAGCAACAAGATGGGCAGAGGAAACCGAACCCGGGAGGAAGAAGCTGAAAGCCGAAAGCTGATAGCCCAGATGCCAGACGCGAGAAGCGAGAAGCCAGCAGCCAGAAGCTACTCCCGACACCACTCGATAGTCCGCCGCAGGCCTTCTTCGAAATCCACCAGGGGCTTGTAACCAAGATGCTTCTCGGCGCGGGTAAGATCGGCCAGGGAGTGCTTCACGTCGCCCGCGCGCTCCGGGCCGTACTTCGCATCTCCTTGATAGCCGGTAAGCTTTTTCAGTACCTGAAAGGTCTGGTTGAGATCAATGCGCCGGCCAGTCGCCACATTGAACACGCGCCCCGCAACTTCGGCGGCAGGCGCTTTGCAGGCCAGCAGGTTGGCGTGCACCGCGTTGTCAATATAAGTAAAGTCGCGGCTGGTAGTGCCGTCTCCATAGATGGTCGGCTGCTCGTCTTTCAGCATCTGCGCGGTGAACTTGGCCAGCACTCCGGAATATTGCGAGCTCGGGTCCTGGCGCGGCCCGAAGATATTGAAATATCGCAACGAGACCGTCTCCAGCCCATAGCAGCGGTAGAACGAAGTCATATACATCTCGCTCGCCAGCTTTTGCACGGCGTAAGGAGAAATAGGCGACGGCGTCATATCTTCCCGCTTGGGCAGCGTCGGAGTATCGCCATAGGCAGACGACGAAGCCGCATACACCACTCGCTTCACTTTGGCGTCCCGCGCCGCAACCAGGACGTTCACTGTGCCATCAATGTTGGCGCGATTACTCCCCAGCGGATCGAGCACCGACTTTGGCACGGAAGGAATTGCGGCCTCATGAAACACGTAATCCACACCCTGAAATGCGGACCCCAGATTTGCTGCATCGAGAATGTCCATCTCCCGGAAATCAATCTGTCCGGCAATGGCCGCGATGTTCTCGCGCTTGCCGGTGGCAAAGTTGTCGATCCCGCGCACCTCGTCGCCGTGGGCCAACACCGCCCGCGCCAGAGATGATCCGATGAACCCTGCAACTCCTGTAATCAGGTAAGTGGCCATAAGCTCCTCATCATAGCGGATGGACGAGGCCATGCGCACCATGCGGCCTAAACTGAGGATTGTGGGAGTAAATCTTGGAGGTAGATTTTGAGAGCAGATTTGGAAGGTAATCTTAGGAATTAAAGAAGAGAATTGAGAAACAGGCAGTGCTCCCCGCGTTGACCTCGAACTCCTTCGCCGCCTCCGCGGGCCGTTCTCCGCGACCTTCGCGGTTAAGCTCTGCCCGATCGCAGGCACCAGCTAAGCCCGATGAAGTATGCAAGGTCCCAAGAGCCGAACAAAACCAACTCAGGCCCGGTTCAGCATCCGAACTGCCCGGTGATTCTCTACCGCGGCTCGGATGTGCTGCCACAACTCACTCTGGCCGGCTCCGCTCCGTGCCGAGAAGGCGACGACCTCAGCCTGGGGATAGTCCTGAATTGCACCCGCCAGTGCATTGCGCAGCTGATTTCCCGACAGGCGGTCACTCTTCGTCGCGACCACCACAAACTGCCTCCCCGCGGACGCGAGAAAGTCCATCAGTTGCCGGTCACTCGGTTGAGGAGGAACATTGATGTCGATCAATACCAGGCACAGCGCCAGGCTGGAGCGCTGCCGTAGATAAGGCTCGATGAACGATCCCCACTGGCTGGAAATCTCGCGCGGCACACGGGCATAGCCGTAACCCGGAAGGTCGGCGAACACCACCTCGGGCTGCGGCCTCCCGGCAATCCGTACCTCAAAGAAATTGATCGACTGAGTGCGGCCGGGCGTGGAACTGGTTCGGGCGGCCTTCTTGCCCAGCAATGAATTGATCACGCTGGATTTGCCCACGTTCGAGCGCCCCAGAAATGCGATCTCCGGCAAATGTGGCGGCGGAAAGTGGGCCGGATCGGTGGCCGCAAGCAGGAATCGGGAGAGGACGCGCATACACTAGTGTGCAGTTTGGATGCGCAAACTTGCAAGCGGGAAGCGATCCGGCTCTGTCCTCACCCCAGCCCCAGCGGATGCTTGTCATCCACCTCTGCTTCTTTCACCGGCCGATACCGGTTCCACAAAAACAGCGCTACTGCCACACACGCGCCAATCCCAAAACTGATCAGCAGAAACCAGCGGTAAGCCGGAAGCCAAATTACCAATGCAAGCAAAGCAAGGCCCACAGCAATCAGGCTCGCAACACTCTTTCCCAAGCCGCCCATTTTTGCTCTCCCGGCAACTCAATCTTAATCCTTTTCGGGGCTTGGGAGTTCCTGCAGGCAGCAAAGGAAGAGCCCGCATGTTATGCGGGCTCATTACAAACCTGTCCGGTCAAAAGCTGACAGCCGAGAGCTGAAAGCTAAAACCTACTGATGCGCCGTCGGCCCTTCGGCGGGCCCCGCCGGTGGAGGCGTAATCGCCTCCGCCCCTTCTTCTTCAATCTGCGGCAACGGACGTTCCAGCGCCAGCGCCAGTACCTGATCCATGGTTTCGACGAAATGCAGCTTCATGGCATTGCGCAGGTTCTCGGGAACTTCCGCAACGTCCTTCTCGTTGTCTTTGGGAAGAATCGCTTCGAACAATCCCGCGCGGTGCGCCGCCAAAAGCTTCTCTTTCAGTCCGCCGATGGGGAGCACCTTGCCGCGCAACGTGATCTCGCCGGTCATCGCCAGATCGCGCCGCACCGGAATCTTGCTCAACGCGCTCGCAATGGCTGTGGCGATCGTGATTCCCGCCGACGGGCCGTCTTTCGGGATCGCTCCCTCGGGCACGTGTACGTGAATGTCGAGCCCACGATAGAAATCCTTCGACAAGCCCAGCCGGGGCGCCCGCGAGCGAATGTACGACATCGCCGCCTGCGCCGATTCCTGCATGACGTCGCCGAGTTTGCCGGTAAGCGTCAGCTTGCCTTTGCCGTCTACTACGGTGGCTTCAGTGCTCAGGATCGAGCCGCCCACTTCCGTCCACGCCAGTCCGGTCACCAGTCCAACTTCGCTCTTCTCGTGCGCCAGGGTATCGCGGTACTTGATCACGCCCAGGTAGTCGTTCAGGTTCTCGAGCGTAATTTGCACGTTGAAGCTCTTCCCCTTCTTTCACCACCTTGCGCGCCACCTTGCGGCACACATTGCCGATCTCGCGCTCCAGGTTGCGCACTCCGGCTTCCCGGGTGTAGGAGCGGATCAGCGCGGTCAAAGCTTCATCGCTGAATTTGATGTTCTTGTCGGTGAGGCCGGCCTGATCCATCTGCTTCTTCACCAGGAACAGCTTGGCGATCTCCATCTTTTCCTGCTCGGTGTAACCGTGCAGTCGGAGCACTTCCATGCGGTCCTGCAGCGCCGGAGGAATGGTGTGCATCACGTTGGCGGTCGCGATGAAGAATACCTGCGACAGGTCGTATTCCACGTCCAGGTAGTGGTCCACGAACATGAAATTCTGCTCGGGATCGAGCACTTCCAGCAGCGCCGCCGAGGGATCGCCGCGGAAGTCCATCGCCATCTTGTCCACTTCATCCAGCATGAACACCGGATTCTTGGTTCCGGCTTTCTTCATCATCTGGATGATCTGCCCCGGCAGCGCGCCGATGTAAGTCCGCCGGTGCCCGCGGATTTCCGCTTCATCGCGAACGCCGCCCAGCGACATGCGCACAAACTTGCGGCCGGTCGCCTTAGCGATCGACATTCCCAGAGAGGTTTTTCCCACTCCCGGAGGCCCAACAAAGCACAGGATCGAGCCTTTTGGATTCTTCACCAGCTGGCGGACGGCGAGAAACTCCAGAATGCGCTCTTTGATCTTCTCCAGCCCATAATGATCTTCGTTGAGCACTTTCTCGGCCCGGCCGATATTGCGGATTTCTTTGGAGCGCTTCTTCCACGGCACTGCCAGCAGCCAGTCGAGATAATTGCTGGAAACGGTGGACTCGGCCGACATCGGCGGCATGGCTTCCAGCTTCTTCAACTCCTGCAGCGCCTTGTCGCGGACCTCTTTCGGCATGCCCGCGGCATCGACTTTCTTTTTCAGTTCGTCGAATTCGCTCTTCTCGCCGCGCCCCAGTTCCTTCTGGATGGCCTTGATCTTCTCGTTGAGGTAATACTCTTTCTGCGCCCGCTCCATCTGCCGCTTCACCCGCGACTGAATGGTGCGGTCCATATTGAGCTTTTCGATTTCGATGTCGAGCACGTCGCCGATGCGGGTGAGCCGCTCAGCGGGATCGAAGATCTCCAGCAGTTCCTGCTTTTCTTCGATCGAAAGCTGCAGGTTGGCGGCGATGGTGTCGGTCAGCTTCGCCGGATCTTCCATGCGCACGGCCGCAATCATGGTCTCGTAGTTCAGCGACTGGCACAGCTTCACATACTGCTCGAACAGCGAAGTCACCCGCTGCATGGCGGTTTCAAGCTGCGGCGTGGTCTCGGTGGTGTAACGCGCCAGCCGCACCGTAGCCTGCATGAAACCTTCGGTCTCTACCACCTGCAAAATCTTGCCGCGTTCGACTCCTTCGACCAGAACTTTGATGTTGCCGTCGGGCAGCTTCAGGCTCTGCACGATGTTCACCACCGTGCCCACCTGGTAAATCTCGTTCGGCTTGGGCTCATCGACGCTGGCGTCATGCTGGGTGGCCAGAAAAATCTTCTTGTCCGCCGGCCAGGGCTTCTTCCAGCGCGCGCACGCTCGACTCCCGTCCCACCACGAACGGGGTCATCATGTAAGGGAAGATGACCACGTCCCGAATGGGCATCATGGGCAGCTTCCGGCTCTCGAATTTTTCTTTAGGTGTGGTCACTATTTCTCCAAAAATCGCTTCTGGCTCTTGGCTTCTAGCTTCCGGCTAATCGCGCTGCGGGTTGAGCCAGCAGCCAAAAGCCAGCAGCCATCAGCTATCCCGCCTTCTCCATCATAGCCAGCGAGACATTCCGCTTCTCCACCATCTCTCGCGTGACCTCGAATTCTTTCACCTTCTTCTGGCTGGGGAGGTGGTACATCAAATCCAACATCAACTCTTCCAGAATCATGCGCAGTCCGCGGGCGCCCACTTTGCGCGCCATGGCTTGCCGCGCTACCGCTTTGAGGGCTTCGTCGCTGAACTTCAGCCGCACATTCTCGAACTCGAACAGCCGCTGGTACTGCTTGATAATGGCGTTCTTCGGACGGGTAAGAATCTCGATCAGGGCAAACTCGTCCAGATCTTCCAGTACCCCAACCACCGGCAGGCGTCCCACAAATTCCGGAATCAGCCCGAACTTGATCAGGTCCTCGGGCTGCACTTCGCTGGTCAGCTCAAAGCTGCGCTTCCGGTTAGCAATAGCCTCATCGGTCGTATCTTCTACGTCTTCTTCGGCGCGGAATCCCAGGGCCTTCTTCCCCAACCGGCGTCCCACCATCTTGTCGAGACCGACAAACGCTCCTCCGCAAATGAAGAGGATGTTGGTGGTATCGACCGGGGTGAACTCCTGGTGCGGATGCTTGCGCCCGCCCTGCGGCGGAACGTTGGCAATCGTGCCTTCGAGGATCTTCAGCAGCGCCTGCTGCACGCCCTCGCCTGACACATCGCGGGTGATCGAGGGATTCTCATCCTTGCGCCCGATCTTGTCCACCTCGTCGATATAAATAATACCGGTCTGGGCGCGCCCTACATCACCGTCCGCTGCCTGTAACAGTTTCAGAATGATGTTCTCCACGTCCTCGCCCACGTAGCCGGCTTCCGTCAGCGTGGTGGCATCAACGATGGCGAAGGGAACGTCCAGCATGCGGGCCAGGGTCTGCGCCAGCAGAGTCTTGCCGGTGCCGGTCGGCCCGATCAGCATGATGTTCGACTTGGTCAACTCGATGCCGTCGCCGGTGCGCTGCCGGTTCATGTAGATGCGCTTGTAATGGTTGTAAACCGCGACCGCCAGCTTCTTCTTGGTCTGCTCCTGCCCGATCACGTACTCATCGAGGAAGGTCTTTACTTCCTGCGGCTTGGGCAGTTGGTTGGGTGTGGTGGCGGGCGGAGTAGCTGCTTTGTCGTCCTCAAGAATCGAGTTGCAGACTGCTACGCACTCATCGCAAATGTAGGCCCGGGGATAGTCGCTGGGGGAGGAAATCAACTTCGCCACTGCGTCCTGAGACTTGTGACAGAAGGAACAACGCAACATTTCCTCGGTGCCGGTCCTGTTTTTCACTCGGCTAACTCCTTGTGCCCCGGTGTCCCCCGCTTCCCAAGGCCCCTTCTTCTCGGTTGGCGGGGTACTGCAATTCGCGCCGAGAACCGCTACTTCTGATCGGCGGAAAGCCGATCATACGCTCATCTCGTCTTGTAGATGATGTCGTCTATGATTCCGTACTCTTTCGACTGTTGCGCGTTCATAATGAAGTCGCGCTCCACGTCTTTCTCCACTTTTTCGAGCTTCTGTCCGGTGTGTTTCGATAACAATTGATTGGTGATTTCGCGCATGCGCAGAATTTCGCGCGCATGAATATCAATGTCCGTCGCCTGTCCTGACAAGCCCGCCCATCGAGGGCTGATGAATCAGGATTCGCGAATTCGGAAGCGCCAGCCGCTTCTTCGGTTCGCCTGCCGCGAGCAATAGTGCCGCCATGCTGGCCGCCTGCCCGATGCAGATGGTTGTCACATCATTCTTTACGTACTGCATGGTGTCGTAGATCGCCATGCCGGCCGTGATCGAGCCACCCGGAGAGTTCACATAAAGCTGAATGTCCTTCTCCGGATCTTCCTGCGCCAGAAACAGCATCTGCGCGATCACCAGGTTGGCGATGTTGTCGTCAATCGGTGTCCCGATAAAAATAATGTTGTCCCGCAGCAGCCGGGAGTAAATGTCGTACGCCCGTTCCCCACGGCCGGTCTGTTCGATCACCATGGGCACAAGCATCATTTGTGGGTCTTTCACATTCACCTTCTTCCACACTCCTGCCCTAAACACACACTGTCGGGGAGGATTCGAAGTGGTCCGCTAGGTGCGTTCAGGCGGACTGGCGATAAAGAAAATCGAGGGTCTTTTCGTTGCGGATTCTAGATCGGATTCTATCCAGCGCTCCCTCCCCTGTCAAACGCGCCCGAATCGCTTCCGGCGTTTGTTTTGACTGTCTTGCGAGCGCCTCGATCTCGCGATCGATTTCCTCATCCGCGACCTCGATCTTCTCCTCCTCTGCGATCTTATCGAGCAGCAGCGAAGCTTTCACTTCCTGAGCAGCCTGCTCGCGCTGCCCAGCCCGCAATCGGGCAAAATCCATTTTCTTGATGTCTTCGGTGCGCATGCCCTGCGCGGCGAGCGCTCGAATGCCCCGATCGAGCCGGATATCTATTTGATGCTCCACCAGCGCCTCAGGAACCTCAAACTCGTTCCGCTTCACCAGTTCATCCACCAGCTTGTTCTTGGCGTCGTGCTCCGCCGACTGCTTGCGGTCCTCTTCCATGCCCTCGCGAATGCGCTTCTTCACTTCGTCAAGGCTGGCGAACTCTCCCAGTTCCTTAGCAAACTGATCGTTCAACTCCGGCAGGCTCTTCTGCTTGATGCCATTGATCTTCACGGTGTAAGTGAAGGTCTGCCCGGCAAGGCGTTGCTCCTGGGCGTCGGCGGGATACGTCACTTCAAAGGTCTTTTCATCGCCGACCGAGCCGCCCTTCAGGTTCTCGCTAAACTCCGGCATGGTGTTCTTGCCGCCGATCTCGATCAGAATCTCATCCATGTGCACCGGCTTCGGCTCTTCCTTCTTCGCGGCAGCCGCATCCCCTTCGCCCGGCTTGGGATGGCCGTCCAGCGATGCCTGGGCAAAGTCTCCCTCGGCCAGCGGACGCCCTTCGACCGAAGTAAACGTCGCGTGCTGTTCCTGCAGGCTGGCCAGCGACTGCTCCACTTCCTCATCGGTCACGTTGGTGTCTTTCTTCTCTGCTCTAAGGTCCTTGTAGCCTTCCACCTTGACCTCAGGCATCACCTCGAAGCTGGCCTTGAAGCGCAGCGGCTCGTTGTCATGCACATGCAGCTCGCTCACCCGCGGCTGCGACACCGGCTTCAATCCTTGCTTTTCAGCTTCCTGGCGGAAGTAGCGCGGAACCAGCGCCTCGACCACGTCCGTCTTGAGGTCCTCAGCGAAGCGCCGGCGGATAATCGACGCCGGGGCGTGCCCCTGCCGGAACCCCGGAATGCGCGCCAGTTTCTGATATTTCTGGATCAGCGTGTCAGTCTCGCGGGCCACTTCTGAGGCGGGAATTTCAACCTGGATCTCCCGCTTAATGCTGCTGGTTTCGGTAGGGCTCACATTTGGAGTGTAAAGATAGACAGAGAGCACCGTCAAACGCTGGCACCCTAAAGTAAGGTCACGAATGTAACCTCGGGTCGGCAGAACAGCCCGCCCGATGTGGCATTGATCACTGCAATTCCCTTATTGGTATGCGGCGCGAGCACCCTCGCCCGCATGTTTGCCGACCTGCCCCGTTGCTGCATGTACGAATCGGGCGGCCCTTTATAACGATGCTCCCGATAATTTGTCTTCCTGAGCGAAGCGAAGGACCCCTACCCCGTCGCGACTGCCTTCTTGGCGGAGTTCCGTCCGGAGTTCAACCGTTGCCTGCGAGAAACACATGTGGAAAGGTGGCCTCTGAACCTCAACCGCCCTTTATCATATTTTCCATGCCCCCCTGGCTCACCATACTCAACCGCGAGGTCGTCTCCTGCACCCGCTGCCCTCGCTTGGTGGAATACCGCCAGCGGATCGCACGCGAAAAGCGCCGCGCCTACCTCGACTGGGACTACTGGGGAAAGCCGGTTCCGGGATTCGGCGATCCCGACGCCCGCGTGATGGTCCTCGGCCTCGCTCCCGGCGCCCACGGCTCCAACCGCACCGGACGTCCCTTCACCGGCGACGCCTCCGGCAAGTTCATGTACCCCGTCCTGTACGAGGCCGGTTTCGCCAACCAGCCCGAGGCCACCGAGCGCAACGATGGCCTGCAACTGAAAGACCTGTACATTACCGCCGCCGCCCGCTGCGCCCCTCCCGACAACAAGCCTCTGCCGCAGGAGCTCGCCAACTGCGCTCCTTACCTCGACCGCGAAGTCGATGGACTGAAAAATCTGAAAGTGATCGTCGCCCTGGGCAAGATCGCCTTCGACGCCTACCTGAACTTCATGAAGCGCCGCGGCCAATTAGAAGGCGGCCGGGCCCAATTCGTCTTCCAACATGGCGCGAAGTACAAGCTCGCGGACGGCAAGGTTCTGCTGGCTTCCTACCATCCCTCGAACCAGAACACCCAGACCGGAAAGCTCACCCGGCCGATGTTCCTGAAAATTTTTACAGAAGCGGTCCGTTTGGCCAGCGGGTGAGCTTTTGCAGATTCAGCGCGTCAATATCGAAGCGCCATCTGATTCGCCGAGCCGCCCATGATCCACTACCGGCCTACCAGCTTTTGCAGAGCCTCGGGATAGCGGGCGCCTTGCACCGGGATCTTCGAAGCCGCGGTTCGCAGTTCGCGGAGATCCTCTGATGAGAGTTCCACGTTCACCGCACCGAGGTTCTCTTCCAGACGGTGCAGCTTGGTCGTGCCCGGAATCGGTACGATCCAAGGCTTCTGCGCGAGCAACCAGGCGAGCGCGATCTGCGCCGGGGTGGCCTTCTTCTGTTTGGCGAACTTGCTGACCAGGTCCACCACGGCTTGATTGGCGTCGCGGTTCTCCGGCGAGAACCGGGGAACGATATTACGGAAGTCGCTCTTGTCGAACTGCGTGTCTTTACTGATGGCCCCGGTGAGGAATCCCTTCCCCAGCGGACTGAACGGCACAAAGCCGATACCGAGTTCCTCGAGTGTCGGAATGATCTCCTGCTTCCGGCTCCCTCCACCACAGCGAGTATTCACTTTGCAGCGCCGTCACCGGCTGCACCTTGTGCGCCCGCCGGATCGTCTGGGCGCCCGCCTCTGACAATCCAAAGTGCTTTACCTTGCCTTCGCGAATCAGGTCCTTTACCGCTCCCGCCACATCTTCAATCGGAACTTTGTCGTCAACCCGATGCTGGTAGAACAAGTCGATCACATCGGTCTTCAGGCGCTTGAGTGAAGCCTCCGCTACCTCTTTGATATGCTCCGGCCGGCTATTCAGGCCGGCCTGCTTCCCGTCCTCGATGTTGAAGCCGAACTTGGTGGCGATTGCCACTCGATCGCGGACCGGGGCCAGCGCTTCCCCGACCAGTTCCTCGTTGGTGAACGGACCATACACTTCGGCGGTGTCGAAGAATGTCACGCCACGTTCGACCGCCGCCCGCATCAGCGAGATTCCCTGCTGCTTCTCAACCGGCGGGCCATAGCCGAAACTCAGTCCCATGCAGCCGAAGCCAAGCGCCGAGACCTCCAGATTGCTCTTGCCCAGTTTGCGCTTCTGCATTTCGCTTCTCCTTCCAGGCGTATGACTGAAAGACAAACCGCCCGTCTTCTTAATGTACAAGGTTCGAGTGTAGCTCGCTGGGATGGCGTACCCGGCACCGGTAGCCTCTCGGAGAAGATCGTTCGAGGGAGACATACGGCCTTGACCTTCCTGGGCTGAAGCTCGAAATGCGCGGCTGATTGCAGACGGATTGCTCACCCGTCCCACGTTCCTGGAAATCTGTAAAGAAGCCGCTCGCCCCGCCGATAGGTAGGCAGGCGGTGTCCGCCTGGGCCGGATCGCTTTCCCTCCCCAAGCACGGGGTCATCCCAACCCGGGACGCGAACTGGGGCGGCGCCGCCCCCAATCGTCTACAGGCTGGTGCGCAAACACCCACAACCAGCAAAATTGATTGTGTTAACCACGCTTCTCTGCATTATATTAATCGCAGTTAATCAATATCGAATATGAAGTTCAAAATCCATTTTTCGTCCGCGAGTACACGAAGGAGATCTCGTGTTTCATTCTCATTGCACTTATTTGTTTTTGATGATGACGTTCGCCGTCAGCCATGCTCTGGCCCAGGGGACCTCTCCCCTTCCGCTTAAGCCGATTCAAGACAACAGCTTCCTGGTGGAAGAAGCCTACAACCAGGAATACGGAGTAGTGCAGCACATCTCCACCTTCATGCGGCAGTGGAACAGCAAAGACTGGGTGTACACCTTCACCCAGGAGTGGCCGGTTCCCGGCATCCGCCACCAGCTGAGCTACACCCTGGCTTACCAGCATTCCGGCGCGTTCGGCGGCTCTGGAATCGGAGACGTGTTGCTGAACTATCGCTATCAGATGATCGGCAGCGGCGAGACCCGGGTCGCATTCGCCCCTCGCGTGAGCGCGCTGTTCCCTACGGGCGATTCCAGGCTCTCCCGAGGGGCCGGCGGCTTCGGACTGCAAACTCAACTTCCGTTCAGCGTCGTGCTTGCCCCCAAACTGGTCAGCCACTGGGATGCCGGCGCAACCTTCATCCCCCATGCTCAGGATTCTCTGGGCAACCACGCTTTCAGCGCCGGATACAACCTCGGCCAGAGTTTCATCTGGCTGGCGAAGCCGCGCTTCAACCTCATGCTGGAAACCGTGTTCGGAAGCTCCCAGCTGGTGACCGGCTCCAGCCGCACCGAATGGGGCCGGTATCTCTATCTGAATCCCGGAATACGATGGGCATACAACCTGAAGAGCGGTCTCCAGATCGTTCCCGGCATCGCAGCCCCGCTGGGCGTAGGCCCCAGCCAAGGAGAGCGAGGAGTTTTTCTGTATCTCAGCTTCGAGCACCCTTTCCGAAAAATAGCGGCGGAATGACAGCGAGGTCTTGCGCCGGGCGGCTTACCGGCCCCGCTTGGGCACGATACGAATTTCAAACACCGAGGGCCACAACTTTCCGGTGACAAACAGGCGTTTCTGCTGGCGGTCGTATGCGATGCCATTCAACACAGCTTCCGGCCCAATGCGATAAACCGGACTAAGCAGCCCGGAGAGATCGATCCACCCCACCACCTCGCCCGTCAGCGGAGAAATTCGGGCAATCCGGTCCGAGTGCCAGACATTGGCGAAAATCTCTCCCTCCACGAACTCCAGCTCATTAAGCTGTGAGATGGGCGTGCTCCGGTCATGCACCCGGATGCGCCGCTTCTCGGCAAATGTGCTGGAATTGAGAACCCGAATCTCAGGAGTGCCGTCGCTCAGGAAGAGATCGTGCCCATCGCTGGTGATGCCCCACCCCTCGCCCGGATAGGAAAAGTTTCGCAGCCAGCGAAAGTCGCTCAGGTTGTACACAAATCCGATGTGAGCCTGCCAGGTGAGCTCGATGATCTGGCTTCCGACGACAGTAACGCCTTCGCCGAAAAGCTGCGGCCCCAGGTCCACCTCGCGCAGCACTTCCCCGGTCTCCACTCGAACCTGCCGCAGCGAGGAACGGCCGCGCAACCCGGTGCCCTCATAAAAATATCCGCCGTCGTAGGCAAGGCCCTGAGTGAAAGCGGCAGTGTCATGCGGAAAGCGGTGAACCACTTCAAAACCATATTCCGGCGGAGCCTTTGTCCGGGGCGCAGCAGACTGGCCGGCAGCAATCCCCGTTTCCGCAATGAAAAGGGCAGCAAGCAAGAGGAAGGCGGCGAGTACCGAAGCGCGCAGGTTTTGTCTCAAGAGTCTTGCGTTCAAGCTGCTTTCGCTCCAGCGGGGTGCCGCAGTCATCACCCGGAGAGTAATCTCTCAGAACCCCACAAACACCGGTTCCGGATCAAGATGGACACCCCACACATCCTTCACCCGCCGCTGCACTTCCTCTTTGAAAGCAATGATGTCGTAGGCGGTCGCCCCGCCGCGATTCACGATCGCCAGCGCATGGCGGTGCGACAAGCCGATGCTGCCGCTGCCATAGCCTTTCGCGAAACCGGAATGCTCCACCAGCCACGCCGCCGACACCTTTTTGCGGGCCTCGAGCGCCGGATAGCTGGGAATCTGCAAGCCCTTGGCATCGGCCCGCTTCTTCAGGTCGTCGAACTGCTCTTCCGTAACTATGGGATTCTTGAAGAACGAGCCGGCGCTGCGGCAGTCTTCATCGCCGGTCATCAGCAGCATGCCCTTGCTGGCGCGGATCTGCCGCACTGCATGCCGCGTATCCGCCAGAGTCGGCTTCTTGGTCCATCCCGCGAAATGACGCTTCAGGTCCGCGTACTCGATGTGCGGCTCGCCCCCGGGCGTGAGCACGAAACTCACCGCCAGAATGATGTAACGCCCGCGCTCGCTGCTATTGAAAATGCTGGTGCGGTACGCGAAGCCGCAGTCTTCTTTGCTGATTTCGCGGACCTCGCCATCCTGCACGTCAAGCGCGAGCACCGCCTCGATGCTTTCCGCCACTTCCTGCCCGTAGGCGCCGACGTTCTGTACCGGAGTCCCGCCCACGCTGCCCGGAATTCCGCTCAGGCACTCCACTCCGGCGCAGTTACGCGCCACCGCCAGCGACACGAACTTGTCCCACTCTTCGCCGGCGCCGACTTCGAAGCGCGCCTGGCCGTTTTCCTTCTGCTCGTCGATGCCGCGTGATCCCGATCTTGAGCACCAGCCCGGGAAATCCGTCGTCGGACACCACCAGGTTGCTGCCGCCGCCCAGCACAAACAATGGCAGCTTCTTTCGTTTGACAAACTCCAGTGCTTCGCTGACCTGGACGTGGGTCTTGGCTTCGACGAAATAGCGCGCCGGTCCCCCCACCCGGAAGGTGGTCATCGGCGCCATCAGCACTCTTTCCTGGATCAGCATGCGATGGCATCAATATATATGAGCCCCGTTTTGCCAGGAAATTGCCCGGAGCAACAGCCAACAGCCGCGCGCCAGCTGAAGTGCTTTCCGGCGGACACGCTGTCCGGCGCGCCCCGCGCCGCCCAAAGCCCAGCGCAGTATGGGTTTAGCCGAGATCGTATTAAAGCCCTGCCGATGAAGGCTTCCGGAGTCCTCCGCCGACCGGCGCGCATCCAATCCTTGTCTTTGTGAAAATGTGTATTAGAATATCGTTCTTGTTTTTGACATCACCCACCCAGGACCCAGGAGCCCAATGTACCCAGAGATTATGGTAGTGCCCATGCGGGAAGAGCTAACCCAGCTGGGAGTTGAAGAATTGCGCACTCCCGAACAAGTCGATCGCGCGCTGGCCAACCAGTCCGGCACCGCGATGGTCATCGTGAATTCGATCTGCGGCTGCGCCGCGGGACGCATGCGCCCCGCCGTCCGCGCCGCCCTGCAGAATAGCAGCCGTCCGGAAAAGGTCTTCTCCGTATTCGCCGGCCAGGATCGTGAAGCTACCGACCGCGCTCGCGGCTACTTCGAAGGCTACCCGCCGTCGTCGCCGTCCATCGCGCTGATGCGGGATGGCAAGCTGGTTCACATGCTGCAGCGCAGCGACATCGAACATCGTGAATCCGCCGATATCGCCTCCGAGCTGCGGCGCGTGTTCGAGCGCTTCTGCGCCAGCCAGGCCTCGGCGTAGCCGCTTCCCCCGCTCAGGGCTGTCATCCCTCTGTCTCCCGCGGATAGCGGGAGACAGAGGGACCTTACGTCTGCTGCCGCCAAGATGCAGACCACCGAACAATGCACACTGCAGCCCGCAAAGGCGCTTTCTCTGTGTCCTTCCGTGCCCTCTGTGGTTCAATTCTTCTTGCGCCCTGCGTCCAGATGATGCAGCAGGGAGAGGCCCCATGACCCCCTATACCTATCGCGACATCGCCAAGATGATCGACCACTCGTTACTCAACCCCACCCTCACCACGAACGATCTCGAGCAAGGCACCCGGCTCGCGCTCGACTACGACGTAGCCAGTGTCTGCGTCATGCCCTACTACCTGCGGCGAGTGGCGGAGATGCTGAAAGGCAGCGACGTGCGCGCCAGCACGACCATCGGCTTTCCCCACGGAGTCCACACCACCGCGATCAAAGTAGCCGAGGCAAAACAGGCCCTCGCCGACGGCGGCGAAGAACTCGACATGGTAGTTAACATCAGCAAAGTCCGCAGCGGCGACTGGGACTACGTGAAGGCAGACATTGCCGCCATAATTGAAGCCGCCCACGCCGCAGGCGCCAAAGTGAAAGTGATTTTCGAAAACTGCTATCTGAATGACGCCGAAAAGATCCGGCTGTGCGAAATCTGCAGCGAACTGAATGCCGACTGGGTGAAGACCTCAACCGGCTACGGCTCCGGCGGAGCCACCATGGAAGATCTCGCGCTCATGCGCAAGCACGCCGCGCCCCATGTGCAGGTGAAAGCCGCCGGCGGCGTGCGCGACCTAGACGCACTGCTGAAAGTCCGCGCCCTCGGAGTTTCCCGCTGCGGCGCCACCCGCACCGCCAGCATGCTGGACGAATGCCGCCGCCGGCTGGCACAATGAGATGGGCAGAGAAGTTGCATGACGGGAGCGCATCTGAACCTAGGGAGTGATGCGGAGCCACATCATCATTGCGGCTGTCCTATTTTCACTTGAGATTCTATTGGGAATCGGTTTATTTGGCGGTATTGGTCTCCTTGTTGCGGTAGTCCTCGTAGTACTTGCCTTCGTGGAGGGGAGGAGCCCCCTCAGGCATCATCTCCAAGCCGCTTCTGTGTATCTCTGTTTATTCGTAGGGACAATGCTCCTGCTTAACGTCAACTGGCGATTGGCTGAGCATCGCGCAGCGCCGATCATCATAGCCTGCAAGGACTACCGGGCTGCAACCGGCAAATATCCATCACGACTGGATGATCTCGTGCCGAGGTTTCTGCCATCGGTACCAAACGCAAAGTACACTCTGATAGCAAACAAGTTCGGCTATGACGCGGATAGGCCAAGCTTGTATTTTGCCGCCATGTTTCATGGCGTAGTGTTTTACGACTTTCAGACTGATAACTGGCGGACAAACGACTAGAACTGGTCTCATGAATTGATCGTCGCAGAGACGCGAAAATCCCTCGGGGGCTAAAGCCCGCAAGTTTCGTGACCTCAGCCGGCACGGCTGAAAGCCATGGCCTACCCAAGACTATTAGTGACAGGTTCCAGTAGTTAGCCAATCGAGCGCTGCACTTCCCGAAACGTCATCTCGTTCGCCGGACTCCTATTCTTCCGCTTCCACTCAAAGAACAACTCGGCGTAACTTTTCGTGATGTAATCCTTGCGCTCGATTCCCAGTGCCTTGGCGGTGTGATCAATCCATCGCGCGGGCCCTTCGATCTCCCCTAAAAAACCAATCGGAGTCTCATCCAGAACCACATGGCCCTTGCCATCGCCCCACTCCGCCCGAAACTTCTCGTAGCGGAACGACGGCGCGTACCCGAGATTGCATAGGATCGCCTCCATCTTCGCCCCGTTCTCCACCTTGGTTTCCGACTCCGCCCGCACTTTGTGCCGTCCTGCCGTGCCTTTGGCTTTGTGGGTGAGCACCCAATCCTTGCCATATTTCCGCAGCCGCAGAAGTTCTCCTCGCTTTCGCAATGTCTGGTTCGCTAGGTCGTATAGCGTGTTCATCTCGTGGGTGCGTCGCGTCACCAGATGAAATCCCGCGGATTTCAGCCGCCGCGTCAGCGCCCGTGCATTCTGTACCCGAAACTTAATTTCAACTTCTTTGGGAGAGGCCATTCCGGAAGTATAGTGGCCTCGGGTGAGGCGAACTGCTCCGCCAGACGAAATCAGGCAAACGTCGGCAGCTTCACCAGGTCGTCGTGCGGCACCGGCTCCAGCGGCAAGCCGAATTTCTTCCATGCCGCCAGGCCGCCGACGACCACGAACGTGTTGAATCCTTTTTCCCGCAGCAGGTGCGCCACCCGGGCGCTGGTCGCTTCGCGCGTTCAAGTGCAGTACAGGTAGAGATCCCTGTCCTTGGGAAGAAGCGCAACTTCTTCGGAGAGATTATTCGGTTCGATTCGTACCGATCCTTTCAGCCGCAGGGCGCCGCCGTCGTAGTAGCCGTGACTGCGCACATCGACCAGCAGAAGCCGGTCTTTCTCCTCCGACGCGAGCTTCCGCGCCAGTTCCTCCACCTGCACCCGCGGAACTACGCGATAGATAGAGTGGGTGCGATACAGCCAGACGCGATATACGATGTAGGCGACCAGAGCGGCCGCGATCACCACTTCCATCGCCTCGCCGGTGGTGCGGAATCCCCGCACCAGCGCGGTCAGGAAATCGCGAAACACGTAGCCCGCCGCAAAGTACGACCCCACGTAGAGCGCCACGCCCGCCAGATCGAAACGCACGAACTGCAGCGGACGCATCATCATGCTCCCCGCCAGCGGCGCCGCCATGGTGTTCACTCCGGGAATGAACTTCGAGATCACCAGCGCGACCTTGCCGCGCTTGTAGAAAGTCTCGGCTGAACGGAGGATACAGGTCTCGGGATTCACCGACACCCGGCACAGAAAGCCCAGCAAGCCCCAACCCGTGTACCGGCCCAGCACGAATAGAAGGCAGTCGCCGGTGAGCATCGCCGCCAGCGAAATCCCCAGCACGATGGGAGCGCGCAGCACGCCTCCTGCCGCCGCCGCGCCCGCCGTGACCAGCACTACCGCCGCCGGAACCGGCAGTCCGATGGCCTCGGCGAACACTCCTATGCACACCAGCAGATAGCCGTGGCGGCCGATCAACGAGAGAAGATTTTCCATGCTGACCCGGTTCAGATTGCGCTAGGTTAGACTATCGCGATTGGATGTAGCAGCCCGTCCCGACGATTCGAGTTTTCAGGAGCGACCAACTATGAACGACACCAGCAGCCGCCGCTACATCAACCTGCCCAGCCACGAGAAGTCGCTGCCCTTCAACGACGCCGTGCTGGCCGGCAACACCTTATACATTTCCGGACGCATTGGCCTCGACCCCGCCACCGGCATGGCCCCCGACGACGTGGACCAGGAAATCAAGCTGCTGCTCGACGGCTTCTCCGCCGTGGTTGCCGAAGCCGGAATGACCATGAACGATGTGGTCTCGGTGCAGATCTTCTCCCCCGACATCTCGTTGTTCGACCGCTTCAACGCCGCCTACATCAAGCGCTTCTCCAGAGACCTGCCCGCCCGCGCCTTCATCGGCTCCGGCCCGCTGCTGCGCAGAGGAAGATTTGAAATGCTGGGAATCGCTATCCGGCAGTAGTGCCTGGAAAGTCATTCACCGCCGAGGCGCCGAGAAAAAAGCTTGCTTGCGTTCGGACGCGACTAATGGTGAATTTGGCTGCTCGGGAATTCTTTTCAGTGTGTCCGCGAAAGCCGCCACACGTTCTTTGATTTTTGATCGCTGTTCTTGGTTTTTCTCGGCGTCTAGGCGGTGAATACCGAGCCCTACTTCTCCCGCGCCACCACAAACTCCGGAGCCCACAGCAGCGCCCTCTTGATCTCCGAATCCGGGAAGCCGCAGATCGCGTTCCGTGCCAGCGCTGCATATTCCGCGGCATGCGTGGTCGCAGCTTCGAGCGATCCATAGCGGTGCAGGATGTCGATAATCTGCGCGTGAGTCACGCTGTCGAAGGCGCGCTCGGCGAGCACAGTTTCCACCAGCTTGCGCTCCGCAGGAGTGCAGCGCTCCAAAGCATGAATCACCGCCATGGTGACCTTGCCCTCGCGCAGATCGCTCGCCACCGGCTTCCCCAGCACGCTTTCGGAGGCGGTGAGGTCGAGCACGTCGTCCACAATTTGAAACGCCATTCCCAGATTGCGCCCGTACTGCGCCAGATTTTCTTCCTGCTCTGGACTGGCGCCGCCGAGAATCGCTCCCAGCCGCATGCACACCGAAAACAGACATGCGGTCTTCCTGAAAATGAGATCGAAGTGCTCATCCAGCGAAATCAGCTTGCCCAGCTTCTCTATCTGCAGCAGTTCGCCTTCAACCATCTGCTGCGTCAGCTCGATCAGCGTGTCGAGAATGCGGAAGTTGCGCTCCTGCACCGCGACCTTGAAGGCCTGCATGTAAAGCCAGTCGCCGGCCAGCACGCACTTGGAATTGCCCCACTGAGTATTGGCCGCGGGACGCCCGCGCCGCGTCTCCGCCTCATCGATGATGTCGTCGTGCACCAGAGTCGCGGTGTGAATGATCTCAACCACCGCGCCGAGACGCACTCCGCCGCGTCCCTGGTAATCGAGCAGCTTGGCCGAGAGCAACAGCAGCAGCGGACGAATCCGCTTGCCCCCGCCATTGCGCAGGTATTCGCCGATCTCGGTGATGGCCTCGACGCCCGAGACAGTGTCCCGCCCGAACTCACGCTCAATGGCGGCGAGATCCTCCCGGAACATGTCGAAGATTTCTTTTCCGTTAATGGCTGGTGAAGCGCTCATTTTAAAAATTCGAGATGCCGAGAAAACCATTTACCGCCGAGACGCCGAGCACACCGAGAAGACAAAATAAAAACTAGCCGAAATGTTTCATCTGTGTTCTTCTGCCGGCTAAAGGTTCTGATCTTTCGCCTCGGCGCACTCGGCGTCTCGGCGGTCATTGTTCTCGCATTAATTCGACCTGTAATTCGTAAACTGCATATCAATCCCGAAATCCTGCTGTTTCAGCAGCGCAATCACTTCCTGCAACGAGTCGCGGTCCTTGCCGCTCACCCGCACCAGGTCCCCCTGAATCGAGGCCTGCACCTTCTTCTTGGAGGTTTTGATGACTTTCACGATCTCACGGGCTTTTTCAATCGGGATGCCCTGCTGCATGGTGATGCGCTGCTTGGCCGTGCCACCCGCAGCCGGCTCGATTGCCGCGTAAGTCAGCCCTTTCAGCGGGACTCCGCGCTTCACCAGCTTGGCCTGAAACACATCATTCACCGCTTTCAGCTTGTACTCGTCCACCGCGTGCAGCACGATGGCTTCTTTGCCATCGAGCTCGATGTTGGCCTTGGCGTCTTTTAGATCGAAACGGGTGTGTACTTCTTTCAGCGAATGCTGAATGGCGTTCGAAACTTCCTGCAAATCTATCTTGCTGACGATATCGAATGTATTCTCAGGCATATAGGAAAACAAAAGCTCTTACCGCCGAGGTCGCCGAGTACGCAGAGAAAATTATTTCCACCGGCCCTAAATGCATCGCTGAAAATCCGCCCCTGCTCCACCGTGGTTCTTGAAGCAAATTCTCCGCGAACTCTGCGTCCTCCGCGGTGAAAAGCTCTTCTCGGCGCGCTCTGCGTCTCTGCGGTAGATTCTTCTTTCTCTAACAAACTAAATGGATTTCCCGATTTCGGGAAGCGAAAAGAACCGCCGGAAATTCTGCGCGGTCTGCTCTCCCACTTCTTCCCGGGAAAGCCCGCGCAACTCGCCCAATTTGCCCGCCGTCTCCACCACGAACGCGGGCTCATTGCGCTTGCCCCGATGCGGCACCGGCGCAAGGTAAGGAGAGTCCGTCTCAATGAACATGCGGTCGAGCGGCACTTGTAAAGCCGCATCGCGAATCTGCTGCGCCTTGGGAAACGTGACGTTGCCGGCAAACGAAATCATAAATCCCATGTCGAGCGCCGCCTTGGCCTGCTCCCATTTTCCCGTAAAGCAGTGCAGCACTCCACCAATCCCCGCCGAAGCCCAGTTCTCGCCGATCAATCGCAGGCAATCCTCCCAGGCATTCTCACTGTCCTGTGAAGGACGGCAATGGATCACAATCGGCAACTTCGCCGCCCGCGCCAGCTCCATCTGCCGGACGAATACCCGCTGCTGCACATCCCGCGGCGAATGATCGTAGAAGTAATCGAGACCAATCTCTCCCCACGCAATCACCTTCGGACGTTTCGCCAGCACCGCCAACTCGTCGAAGTCTTCATCCCGCGCCAACTGCGCCTCATGCGGATGAATCCCAATCGTCGCGTAAAGCCCCTCATATTTCTCCGCCAGCCTCACTCCGCAATCGAGCGACCCCGGTCCAGTCCCGCTGCCAATCGCAACGATCGTCGAGACCCCAGCCTCCCGCCCCCGCGCAATCACCTGCTCGCGGTCGCCGTCAAACTGTTCACCATCGAGATGTGCGTGAGAATCAATGAACATGAGTAGTGGATAATGAGGACCGCACAATGTGGGGCGGGCGCCCTCGCCCGCCAAAGCCAGGCCAATCAGACTTCCTCTGTGACCTCTGTGAGCCTCTAGTGTTTCCCGCAGCATCAATTCCGATACAGTGGGCCGAAGAGCCAGAAGCCAGCAGCTGCCCTACTTCAACCTCGTCCCCACCGGCACATCCTCCAGAAACGCCGCCAGCACCGGCTTCCCGCCCTCCGGAGACGCCGCCACAATCATCCCATTCGACTCCAGCCCCCGCAGCTTCCGCGGAGCGAGATTGGCCACAATCACGACCTTCCGCCCGACTAAAGTCTCCGGAGCATAAGCCTCGGCAATCCCCGCCACGATCTGCCGCACTTCGTTCCCAAGATCCACTTCCAGCCGCAGCAGCTTGTCCGCGCCTTTCACTTTCTCGGCCGTCTTCACCAGCGCCACCCGCAGCTCGACTTTGGCGAAATCGTCAATGCTGATCTTTCCATCGGGGACGGCAGCTGCCGATTTCTGCGCCTGCGCCGGAACCGGTGCTGCCGCTTGCGTCGCTCCCGTCTTCTCGGGATTGGTTGGCCCCGCCTCGGTAGCCGCCGCAGCCTTTACGGTCGAAGCACCTTCCGCCACCCCCGGCCTTCCCTGCTCTTCCATCTTCTGCATCCTTTCAATGGCCGATTTGTCGGCGCGCGGAAACACGGGCTCCACGTTGCCGAGCTTGGTGCCCAGCTCCAGCTGTCCCCACTTCAGGCCGGACAAATCAAATTTCGCGATCTCTCCCAGCCCCAGTTGCGCCCAGATCTTCGCCGTCGCCTGCGGCATCACCGGATGCGCCAGCGCAGTCACGATGCGCAGCGCCTCCGCCGAGGTATAGAGCACGGTCGCCAGCCGCGCCCGGCTCTCTTCATCCTGCTTGTCGCCGCCGAGCTTGTCCGCCAGCGCCCAGGGCTCGTTCTCCACGATGTACTTATCCACCGCCGCCACCAGCGCCCACGCCGCTTCGAGCGCCCGCGAAAACTGGTATTGCTCGAACTGCAAGTTGAATTCGGCAGATCGCCCGCCGCGCCGCATCCACAATCGCCGCGTCCCCGCTGCGTTGCGCGGTCTGCGACGGATACGGCACCTCGCCATGAAAATATCGCGTGATCATCGCCAGGGTGCGGCTGGCCAGATTCCCCAGCCCATTCGCCAGGTCGGAGTTGTACCGCCCCACCAGCGCATCAAAAGAAAACGACCCGTCCTGCCCGAACACAATCTCGCGCAGCAAAAAGTAGCGCAGCGCGTCGTTGCCGAGCACATCGAGAATCGTCTCTGCCCGCACAATGTTGCCGCGCGATTTCGACATCTTGTTCTCTTCAAACAAGAGCCAGCCGTGCGCCATGATGCCCTTGGGCAGCGGCAGCCCCGCCGCCATCAGGAACGCCGGCCAGTACACGCAGTGGAAGCGCACAATCTCTTTGCCGATCATGTGCAGGTCGGCGGGCCAGTACTTCTCAAATTTCGCGGGATCATCCGACCCGTATCCGAGCGCCGTGATGTAGTTGGCCAGCGCGTCCAGCCACACGTAGATCACATGCTTCGGATCGTCCGGCACAGGAATGCCCCAGGAAAACGTGGAGCGTGAAATCGAGAGATCGCGCAGCCCCGAGCGCACGAACGACATCACCTCATTCCGCCGCGTCTCCGGACGAATGAAGTCTTCCTGTTCCGTGTACAGCTTCAGCAGCCTGTCCTCGAACGCCGACAGCTTGAAGAAATAATTCTCTTCCTTCACCGTCTCCGTCGGACGCCCGCACTCCGGACACGGCGCCCCAGGCCCCACGTTCCACGTACATTTCGTCAAACACGCAGTACTGCCCGCTATAGCTTCCCTTGTAGATGTATCCCTTATCGCGGAGCGTCCGCCACAACGCCTGCACCCCGCGCTTGTGCCGCTCCGAAGTAGTGCGGATGTAGTCGTCGTAGCTC
The DNA here is from genome assembly GCA_963798155.1 of Terriglobia bacterium. GTDB lineage: Bacteria > Acidobacteriota > Terriglobia > Terriglobales > Acidobacteriaceae > CAWCSH01. Next base: position 113,311 of record CAWCSH010000005.1, on the reverse strand, counting down.
AGCCCCATGCGGTCCCAAAGCGCCCGGAACTCCGCCGAGACCTCGTCGGTAAACTGCTGCGGAGTCTTCCCTGCGGCCTGGCCGCCCGCTCAATCTTCTGCCCGTGCTCGTCGGTGCCTGTCAGGAAATAGGTGTCATAACCCATCATGCGCTGCCGCCGCGCAATGGTGTCGCACGCGATGGTGGTGTACGCATGCCCGATATGCGGGCGCGCGTTCACATAGTAGATGGGGGTGGTGATGTAGAAGGTCTTAGCCATTTTCAGGATTGCGGAAACGTTCTGCTCCAGACTGCTCACTTGTACTGAGAGTATCAAACTGAGGCCCAAAACATCCTTTCGATTGACTAGCATTGTCTCGACTTCGATTGTTGAGAGGGAGCCATGCCTCTCGATTGGTCACGTGCCCCGGCGGTGGAAATTGCATGAGGCGTTCCGGGAAAGTCACTGGCACCTGGGTATTCCAGCAACCCGAGTACCCGTGGCCGCTGTTTATTGCAAAATTTTGAGACGGACTTCGATTTGTATGCCAGATCGTTGAGCGTAGATTTGCACGTCAGTTTGGCTCAAACCCGCGATCAGGATGCAGGCCGGCCGTGATCGCGCCGTCCACAGCCTGGAAGCGCCAACCCCATGCGCTGATGCTCATCCTCTTCGACCATGGCACTCTCCGGTGGCATACGCAATTCTCTTCTCCCTGGTCACACCATCAAGTTACCGCTCACGGACTAGGATGGAGCACACTTCTCAACGGCGAACTATTGCGACGCCGTTTCTTCCGAGAGCGCCGGCTTCGACGTTCTCCTTCTACCACCGATATAAACCTCGCGCATCAGCAGTACCTCTCAAGCCGGAGCATTGCGGTGGTGGCCCTCCGTCGAAAACCGCTGGAGCCTGATCAAGCGCGCTCTCCCAAAAATTGCGGAGGCCATCAACGCCGCCACAGCGGGGAGCTACAGCCTGGTTGAAATCGAGGGGAAGTAGGCCCGCTGGTTTCAGTTTGCAAATTATCTCGCACCTCCAATATCGGGAAATCCCTGCAGCGCCTTCTTAACTTAGACGACTCAATTGCATGGGATTTACGGGGGCAACAAATTCCCGGATTACAAATTACATCATCTCCGTGCCATCCACACCCTCAGCGCCTCCTGCATCACGCTCTTCAGCGGCACCTTCTTCTCCGCAGCGATCCTCCTGCAATCTTCATATTCCGGAGCATAATTCGTAACCGTCCCATTCATACTGGCAATCTTCATCCGCACATCGCCCCACTGCGTAGTCACCGTCACCCACTTGCGCGCCAGCGCCTGCCGCTGTTCCTCGCGGTGGCGGACGCCCAAAGTCGTAGTCTCAGCAAAGATGATCTGCGTCAGCTTCGCCGCGTCTTCCGGTTTGCAGAGCACCGTCAGCAGCATCCCCGGACGCCCTTTCTTCATCTGCACCGGCACTCCGAATGCATCGAGCGCGTCTTCCGCCAGCAGTCGCTCCATCACGTAGCCAAACACCTGCGGATTGAGATCGTCGAGGTTCGCCTCCAGTACCGAAATGGTTTCTTCTGACAGATGGGGGGTGCCCCGCTTCTCGCCGCATTTGCGAGAAGTGGGAGTCTCGACAGAACCATCCGCCACCTCTGGTGCCTGAACAGCTCGACCTACCATCCCCGCCTGCTCCTCGCCGATCGTGATCCTCAGGACATTCGGGAATCCCGCGAAATCCCGCGTCCCCGCCCCATAGCCGGCCTTCTCGATCTTCATCGCCGGAAACGCCGCAAACCGCTTCGCCAGCACCTTCACAATCGCCGCCCCGGTCGGAGTCACCAGCTCCGCCTGCACTCCCGACGAATAGACCGGCGCGTCTTTCAGTAACTCCACCGTCGCCGGAGCCGGAATGGGAAACGTGCCATGCGCGCACTTCACCGTGCCCCCGCCGACGTTGAGCGGCGAACACACAATCTCATCCACTCCCAGCGCCTCGGCCCCCACCGCGGCACACACAATGTCCACCATGGCATCCACCGCGCCCACTTCATGAAAATGAATCTTCTCGATCTCGACGTTGTGGATCTTCGCCTCGGCCTCGCCCAATGCCTGAAAAATGGCAGACGCAATCTTTTTCGCCCCGTCGCTGATCTTCGCCCTCGCGATAATCTCGCGGATCTCCACCAGGCCGCGACCGTGCTCGTGTTCGGGCGAGTGGGAATGCTCATGCGAATGCTGATGTGGAGCAGTTTGATGTGTCGCGGCCCCATGTGGCGCGGGCGCCCCCGCCCGCGACTGCCCCAGCCCTCTGCTGTCCTGCCGGGTGTGCTCAGGCCGATGCCCTATTTCCAGCTTTCCTCTGTGCCCCTCCCTGCCTTCTGTGATGACCGCCTCCCAGTACTCCTCCCGCGGCAATTCCTTCTCGCCATGCACCAGCACATCCACCTTAGTCGCGGTTATCCCGCTGCGGTCCACCCGCGAGATTTCGAGCGCGGCCCCCAAATCCAGCGCCGCCACCGTCTTCTCAAAGAGGCTGACCGGAACCCCCGCATCCACCAGCGCGCCCAGAAACATGTCGCCGCTGATGCCGGAAAAGCAGTCGAGGTAAGCAATTTTCATGGGAACGCTTTCAGCTCTCAGCTTTCAGCTCTCAGCTTTCAGCTTCTCAGCTATCGGCGATCAGCTTCTGGCTGCTGGCTCCTGGCTTGATCCCGAGAGGCCAGCAGCAACTAAAGCGTCATCAGCCACTAGCTAACAGCCATAAGCTGAAAGCTGACAGGCTGAAAGCTGACAGCCATCATAGGCAAGCGCCCCAACGGGGTCAAACCTCCGCCCACCGCGCCATTTGCTACAATCACTGTTTATTCAACTACTTAGAGGGACTCTTGTACCGCCATCTGGAACGCCGACTGGCCCAGCACATCCGCGAATTCCTGCGCCGTAGCTACGACCTCGACCTGCCTCGCATCGTCATCGAGCAGCCCCCAAGCGTGGAAATGGGAGAGTTCGCCCTGCCCCTCGCCTTCGAACTGGCCAAGAAGCTGCGCAAGGCTCCCCGCAAGATCGCCGAAGAAATCGTCGCGGGCCTCGGCCCGGTTGAAGGTTTTGAAAAGCTTGAAGTTGCGGGCGCTGGCTACATCAATGCCCGGGTGAACCGTTCCAAAGTGGCCGAAGCTTTAGCCGGATCGCCAGAGAACGGCCAACGACCAACGGCCAATGACCAAGAACCAAAGACCAACGGCGCCTCCGGCAAGATTTTGGTGGAGCACACCAGCATCAATCCCAACAAGGCCGCCCACGTCGGGCATCTGCGCAACGCCATCCTCGGCGACACCTTCGTACGCCTCCTGCAACGCTCCGGCCGGCAAGTGGACGTGCAGAACTACATCGACAACACTGGAGTGCAGGTCGCCGACGTCGTCGTCGGATTTCTTCATATCGAGAAGAAATCACGCGCGGAAATCGAGCAGCTCGTGAGTGGGCCGCGTTTCGATTACTACTGCTGGGATCTCTATGCCCGCGTCTCACAGTGGTATGCGCAAGACAAGCAGAATCTGGCGGCCCGCGCTGAAACCCTTCATGCGCTCGAAGAGGGCAATAACGAGACCGCCGCCATTGCCGAACTGGTTTCGACTGCCGTTCTTCGCCGTCATCTTGAAACCATGGACCGGCTGGACATCGAATACGACTTCCTGCCGCGCGAGAGCGAAATCCTCCACCTGCATTTCTGGGATGCGGCTTTTACCAAACTCAAAGGCGCCGGCGTGCTGACCTACGAGACCGAGGGCAAGAACCAAGGCTGCTGGGTGATGCGGAGAGCGGATGTGGCGCGGGCGCCCTCGCCCGCGACGGAGCCCGCAAGTAGCGAGGCCTCGACGCAATCGGATGAGAGTGATGATCTCGGGCGGGTTGCGGAAGAAGACCAGAAAGTCATCGTCCGCTCCAATGGCACCGTCGGATACGTCGGCAAAGACATTGCCTACCACATGTGGAAGTTCGGATTGCTGGGCCGCGACTTCGGCTATCGCAAGTTCTATCGCTACATCGTCACGCAGCGCGACTGCTGGGTCTCGACGACTGAAGGAGTTCCTGACCATCCCCACTTCGGGGACGTGGCCGAAATCTACAACGTGATTGACGCTCGCCAGGCCGAAGCACAGAACAGCGTCATCCAGGCGCTGCGCGAACTCGGACACGGCGACGCCGCGGACCACTACACTCACTTTTCCTACGAGATGGTCGCGCTCACTCCGCGCTGCGCAGCCGAGCTCGGCTATCGAGCTTTCGGAAGAAGACAAGGCCCGCAGCTACATCGAAGTCTCCGGACGCAAAGGCTTTGGCGTGAAGGCCGATGACCTGATCGACCGGCTGATCGCTTCGGCCAGGCAGGAAGTCGACTCGCGCCATCCCGAGCTGAGCGATGGCGAGCGCCTCGACATCGCCACCCAGATCGCCATCGGCGCCCTGCGCTATTTCATGCTGAAGTACACCAAGAACTCGGTGATCGCATTTGATTTCAAAGACGCGCTCAGCTTCGAAGGCGAAACCGGACCTTACGCGCAATATGCCGTCGTCCGCGCCACCAACATTTTCCGCAAGGGCGGATACGATCCCGACAAGTTTCTCAGCGACCCGGCCAACCAGCTATCGGTTGAGAACTTCGCGACTTATCTCACCGGCGAACACGGCAACGAACTTTGGGAGCTCTGGCTGGGCGCTTCAAAGACTGCTTACGTCATCGACCAGTGCATCGCCACCACCGAGCCCGCGTACTTGGCCAAGCATGCCTTCCAATTGGCCCAGCTTTTCAATTACTTCTATCACCGTCATCCCATCCTGGCTGAGGCCGACGAAAGCAGGAAGAAATTCCTGCTGGCGACTGCAGCCGTGGTCCGCCGCGAATTGACCCGCGTGTTGGATGTGATGGGCATCTCTGTGCCCGCAGTGATGTAAGAACCACCAGAAGGAAGATCTTGGACATCCTTCCCCGCTGTGTACTCCATGGCGTCTTCCTGGGCGAAGGCGAAGCCTGCCCTGAGCTAGCCGAAGGGATTCGCATGTACCCACGAGATTGTGCAAGGAGTTCGGGCAACCAATTCCCCGAAGAGAATCCCCATTTCCCATTTTGGGAACGGCTTTCTATTACTATTAGCTATAATTGAACCACGGCCCACTGCACGCCGTTTTGCGGCTGATGATCGGCGGCAGGGCCTTCCGACCTCCCCCGTATGGCTGTTGTCGATCCTGGGCCATTTATGCGCCATAGCGAGGTATTCTGGATGAGGATTACGAGCAAAAATCCACTACTGAATCCATGGGACTTACAGCCTCCGCTTCCAGCCTGGGTAACGGTTGCTCCGGGCATCCCGTTGCTGCCCCTTTCCATCCAATAACTTAGAGCGTTAGGGAGATTGCCGTGAAGATTGCGATGAAGAAAACATTAGGGTTGCTGCTGTTGCTGCTATTCGCGGTTGCGGCTTTGGCTGCGGATCAGCCGGTTCCTTCCTTTCCATCCAGCCTGATCAACGCGCGATTTGTGTACGTGACCAGCTACGACGGCGGCGAGTTCAATCCCAACATCCTGCCCGAAGATCGCCAGGCCATTGCCGACGTGCAAAGCGCGCTGCAGAAGTGGGGACACTTCACCATCGTGTACCGCCTGCGTGAGGCTGACATGGTCATCGCGGTGCAGCGCCGCGGCAATGAAGACGTGCTTGCAGTCTATGATCCACATACGCCCGGCATCTACCTGTGGCGCATGATGGGCCAGGGCGGCCTCGATCACGGGGAGCTTCCATTCGTTTCGCAATTGCAGCAGGCGTACCAGAAGGCTGCGAAGCGGTAGGGAGAAGTTGCAATTCGGCAATTCGCAGTTGGCACTTGGCATCTGGCCCTGCGGCTTCCGTGACTGCCCAGCAAAATAGCCCCTTAGGCGGTTGCGCTGTCCAACGGCCCGAGGGGCTAAATGCTAACGGCTGACTGCCAAGTGCGGCTTTACTCCTATACCGCTTTCTTGCCGGCAATCATCATGCCTGCGCCACCGAGCACCAGCACTACGCTGATGATGGGAGAGACGTGCTCGCTGTGCTGGGTCTGCACGCCGATCTTGGCGTCGCCGACTTTAATGCCGTGATTTTCCTGCTGCGGAAAGGGAATGAAGAATGACGCAATCCCGAGAATCAACACTACCAGCCCCACGCCGAAAAGCATCTTCATGGAATGTCCTCCAGAAATTTAGGTGCGAATGTCTGCTGACCCGAGCCCCGTTAACGTTTTGTCAGCTGTCCTGAGATGCTGAGGCTGGCATGTGCGCTGCCCGGCACTGCCTGGGGTTCCTTCCCCGCCACCGGCTTGTGCTTTACACTGAACAGCTTGAAGGCTGTTGACCCATCTGCCGCCGGCGCTCTCTCCCCTCCGGTTTCAACCCGGGAGTGGATAGATCGCCTGCGTGCCGGCGATCCGCGGGTACTGGCGCGGGTGATCAGCGCGGTGGAGAACCGGGCGCAGGGCTCGTCCGATCTGTTGAAGGCGCTCTTTCCTTACACCGGGCAGGCGCGCATTCTCGGCCTTACCGGAGCTCCGGGTGCGGGCAAAAGCACGCTAGTCGATCAGCTGGCGCGGCACTACCGCAAAGAAAACCGCACAGTCGGCATTGTGGCGGTCGATCCCACCAGTCCGTACACCGGCGGCGCGATTCTCGGCGACCGCATTCGCATGCAGGACCACTTCGCCGATCCGGGGATTTACATCCGCAGCATGGCGACACGCGGATCGCTGGGCGGGTTGGCGCGCACCACCGCCGACGTCACCTCGGTGCTCGACGCCTCCGGCCGCGACTTGATCATGATCGAAACCGTTGGCGTGGGGCAGGATGAAGTCGATATTGTGCGCCTGGCCGACATCACTGTGGTGATTCTCGTCCCCGGAATGGGCGACGATGTGCAGAGCATCAAAGCCGGAATCATGGAAATCGCCGACATCTTCGTGATCAACAAGAGCGACCGCGACGGCGCCGAGCGGGTGGAGAAGGAAATTCGCGCCTTGCAGTCACTGGCCATCCGCAGCGACCACTGGACGCCTCCTATCGTGAAGACGGTGGCCAGCGAAGGCACCGGAGTCGCGGAGCTGGCGGCGGCCGTGGCACAGTACGAGTCATTCTTGCAGAAGGAGAACCTGCTGCTGCAGCGCAAGGCGCAGAACTGGCAGGCGCGGTTGGTAGAGATGCTCCGCGATGCCATGCTGGAGAAGGCGCAACAGCGAGTCTCGGCTGAAAGGCTGGCGAAATACGCCGAAGAAATCTCGGAGCACCGGCGGGATCCGTATGCGCTGGTGGAAGAGATTGTGAGAGCCTAGCTTTCAGCTCTCAGCTATCAGCTTTCTGCTTTCTGCTGTCAGCATTCGGTGGCCGGTGGTCGGTTTTACTGAGTTTCGAGTGTGCGACGCTGGGGAGTAACGGGTCACGTTGCCTCCCGCCGCACTGCTCGGAGTGACAAGCGAAAGTTCACCCAGGATGTGAGCGATATACAGACCATCACGCTAACCACTTCAAGCCGACAGCTGAGAGCTGAAAGCTAAAAGCTAAAAACCATGTTCACCATCGATCATCTCGGAATTGCAGTGAAGTCGCTGGCTTCGGCTAAGGCGATTTACGAAAAGCTGGGTATGGCTGTCTCGCCGGAAGAGGTGGTGGAGGATGAGCAGGTGCGGGTGGTGATGGTTCCGGTGGGCGAGAGCCGGTTCGAGTTACTGGAGCCGACCTCCGACGATTCGGTGATTGCAAAATTCCTGGCGAAGCGCGGCGAAGGGCTGCATCATGTCTCGCTGCGCGTGCCGGACCTCACCGCCGCGGTTGCCAGGCTCAAGCAGGAAGGCGTCCGCCTGGTATCGGAGCAGATCAAGGTTGGAGCCGGCGGGCATCGTTATGTCTTCGTGCATCCCTCAAGCGCGGGCGGAGTGCTGCTGGAACTGGTGGAGGCTCGGTGAGAGAACCGCTCTCAGCTCAGCTATCGGCTGTGGCTATCGGCTCTCAGCTTATGGCTTCTGGGCTTCTGGCCATTAGCGATGGATCCCCGGTTCCCTTGTCCCAATATTTGCGCCTCGGTTGCCGGTAGCCAGGAGCTCGGAGCCAGGAGCTAACAGCCGATAGCTGAAAGCCAGCTTTGAAATGCTTATTCTCGGCGTTGACACTTCGGGGAAACAGGGCAGCATCGCGCTGTCGCACTGCCCGGCCCCCGCCGCGTGCGAGGCCATCGAAGTCGTCCCTCTCGAAGGTGGAACTTTTTCGGCACAACTGGTTCCTCAGATCGCTTCCCTGCTCGAGAAACACGGATTTTCGAAAAGCGAACTTGGCGGTTTCGCTGTGGTTTCCGGACCCGGATCGTTTACCGGATTGCGGGTGGGGCTGGCGGCCGTTAAGGCGCTGGCAGAAATCCTGGGCAAGCCAATTGCTGCAGTGTCTTTGCTCGAGGCGGTGGCGCTTGCCGGCGGACGGCAAGGCAGAGTGCTCTCCGCGCTCGATGCCGGCCGGAATGAGATTTACGCCGGTGAATATGAAACCGCGAGCGAAGCCCAGTGCATCGGGGAGCAACTTCTGACCAAAGAGGAATTTCAAAGTAAGGCGAGGGGGCTGGTCGTGATCAGTCCTGACCGCATGCTTCTGGACCTGGCAAGCAGCGTGGGCGGCACAGCGATCGAGGTACCAAGACCGCGCAGCGATTCGATTGCGCAACTGGGATGGCACAGGATTCAGCATGGGCAGACCGTGCCGCCAGAAGAGCTGGAAGCCAACTACATTCGCCGCTCCGATGCGGAAATCTTTTCAAAGCGCGGTTACGTAAGAGACAGATGGATTCTGGCTTCTGGCTGACAAATCGACACCTGATTGCGTGATGATCCGAGCCCTTAACCGCCGCCGACATTCCCGCGATCCTGACCCTGGAGCGGGAGTGCGCCAGCGCGGCCCATTGGACGGAGGAGCAATATCATCGCATTCTGCTGGGCGGCGCTCCCTCGCGGCTTGGGCTGGTCGTTGAACTGGACTCGCGGCCGGCGGGCTTTCTGATAGCGCGGGGCCTCGAACGCGAGTGGGAAATCGAAAATATTTTGATTGCCCCCGTACAGCAACGCCGTGGCATGGGAACTCGCCTGCTGGCTGCATTTCTGGACAACCTGCGACAACTCGGGGCAAAGGCCGCCCTGCTCGAAGTGCGGGAGTCGAACGCCTCAGCCCGGAATCTCTACGTCAAAGCCGGCTTTATCGAAACCGGCCGCCGCCGCGGCTACTACCGCGATCCAGACGAAGATGCCATCACCTATCGCCTGGAGATTACCTGAATCGGCGCACGGGCGAATGTGTCGGAATGAATCCATAAATTCATGGCAAACTGAACACCAGCATCGACATGTTCCGCTACCTCTTCCATCGCGTCCTCTACACTCTGCCGGTGGTCTGGCTGGTGGTGTCGATTGTCTTTCTGCTGATTCATCTGGTGCCGGGCGATCCCATTCTGCAAATGCTGGGGGAAGGCGCGCCGGCAGCGGATGTGCAGGCCACGCGTCATGCCTATGGTCTCGACCTGCCGCTGGGAGAGCAGTACCTGAATTACTGGAAAGGGGTGCTGCACGGCGATCTTGGACCGTCGGTGCGATTCAATCAGAGCGTGACCAGCCTGATTGCGCAGCGCTATCCGTACACGCTGGAGTTGACGCTGGCGGCACTTTTGGTTGCGGTAGTGCTGTCGATTCCCGCGGGAGTGCGCTCGGCCCGCCGCCGCAATCAGTGGGACGACCGGGCGCTCAGCGTGGTCAGCCTCTTCGGGCTGTCGTTTCCGAATTTCGCCCTGGGACCGATCCTGATCTTATTTTTCGCCATCCGGCTGGGGCTGCTGCCGGTGTCAGGCGCCGGTTCACTCGCGCATCTGGTGCTTCCGGCCATCACTATGGGGGGAGCGCTGGCGGCCATCCTCACTCGCATGGTGCGCACTTCGATGCTCGAAGAACTCGGCCAGGATTACATCCGCACCGCGCGCGCCAAGGGACTGCCCGAACATACTGTGGTGTACCGGCATGCCCTACGCAACGCCATGATTCCGGTGCTGACGGTGCTCGGACTGCAGTTCGGAGCCCTGCTCGCCGGAGCCATCGTGACCGAAACCATCTTTTCCTGGCCGGGCATCGGACGCCTCACCATCCAGGCCATTAGCAATCGCGACTACTACTTGGTACAGGGGTGCATTCTGGCCATCGGGTTGACTTATGTTGCAGTGAACTTCCTGACCGACTTGCTGTATTCCGTAGCCAACCCGAGAATCAGGCAATGACTGATACTGATTGCTCGGCCGCCCAATGGAGCGCCGCAGTGCCTGACCGTCGTACTTCATGAACATTTACCTCATCGACGGCACCTACGAACTCTTCCGCTACTTCTTCGCAGTGCCCCCGTCGGCCGACGGCAGCGGCCAGGAAATCGGCGCCACCCGCGGTGTGCTGAATTCCTTGTTGTCAATGATTGAAGGCGGCGCGACCCGCCTCGGAGTGGCAACCGATCACGTGGTGGAATCCTTCCGCAATGATCTGTACCCCGGCTATAAGACCAGCGAAGGCGTCCCGCCTGAGCTGCTTTCGCAATTTCCCATACTTGAATCCGCCCTCGAAGCCATGGGAGTCAAAGTCTGGGCCATGACCGAGTTCGAAGCCGATGACGCGCTGGCTTCCGCGGCCGCGCTGGCGGAGCGTGACGACCGTGTCGCCCAAGTCCTGATCTGCACTCCCGACAAAGACCTCAGCCAATGCGTAGTGGGCACACGTGTAGTCCAACTCGATCGCCGGCGCAATATTGTTCGTGACCACGCCGGAGTAGAAGCCAAATTCGGCGTCGGCCCGCAATCGATCCCTGATTATCTGGCTCTGGTCGGCGATTCGGCCGATGGATACCCCGGCATCGCGGGCTGGGGGGCAAAGACCGCGGCCCTGGCCCTGGCTCGGTACCCTCATCTGGAAGCAATTCCCCGCGACTGGCGGCAATGGCATGCGTCCATCCGCCGCGCCCGCCCGCTCTCGGAATCGTTGTTCAACTCCTGGGACGATGCTCTGCTGTTCCGCCGCCTCGCTACACTGCGCCTCGATGTGCCCGTGTTCGATTCCATTGACGACTTGCAATGGAAAGGGCCGCGACCTGAATTTGATGAGTACTGCCGCAGACTGAAATCTCCCGCACTTCTGGCGCGCGCCCTCGCCGCAGCTTCGGGAAAGTTCACCACGGTAACAGCGAATCTACTTAGATATTGCAGGCTGCGGTATGGTAAATGCCATGAGAACACTCCCGAAACTGAATTGGCAACTGCCACCATCTCGTTGCAGCGTGTTGCCCGGCATAATCCGCTGGCGGCGATTGGGGTTGCGCTGGTGATTCTGTTTGTGGTGCTGGCGCTGTTCGCTCCCTGGATCGCGCCGCAGGATCCGGCGTACATCAATCTCGCCAACCGCCTGGCTCCGCCGTCATCGGCTCACTGGTGCGGCACCGACGAACTCGGCCGCGACATTCTTTCGCGGCTGATCTACGGGTCGCGCATCTCGATGCTGGTGGGCAGCTGCGTGGTCGCGGGTTCGCTGGGGCTTGGCCTGATCATCGGCTCGATCGCCGGCTACTATGGCGGGGGCGTGGACCGCTTTGTCAATGTGGTGGTGATGAACGCGTTCCTGTCGTTCCCCGGAATTCTGATTGCGATTGCTTTTGTCGCATTTCGCGGACCGGGGATTTTCAACCTGATTTTCGCGCTTTCGCTGGGAGGCTGGGTGGGCTACGCGCGCCTGGTGCGGGCGCAGGTGCTGGCCGCGCGCGAGCGGGAATTCGTCGAGGCCGCCCGCGCCCTCGGCGCCGGACGATTTGCGCATCATCGTGCGCCACATCCTGCCCAACATTATTCAGCCCATCATCGTGCAGGCTGCCATCGGCATGGCCGGCGCGATACTCGCCGAAGCGACCATGAGTTTTCTCGGACTCGGCGTCCCTCCTCCCACCGCCAGTTGGGGAGCGATGCTGAACGACGGCCGCTCTCATCTTTTCGACGCTCCCCATCTGGTGATTTTTCCCGGCGCTCACGGTGATGCTGGCGGTGCTCTCCTTTAACTTCATCGGCGACGCGCTGCGCGACGTGCTCGATCCGCGGTCACGCATTGAAGCCGGGCTCTAGCGGCGACACTCCTCTTCTCCACGAGAGAACGTAGGGCACGCGATTACAGAAGTAACGTGCAAGCGATTGCACTCTGGGGCCAGAATTGGCCGTCTTTATTCGTCTTCACCAGTCTTTGTCGGCGTTTGCGAGATGTGGATTTTCCGGCGCAACATTTCCGCTGGGCGTGGGTTTGCAATCTCTGAAAGCCGGGAAACGCAGTTCACCGGCCACGGCGATCACCGACACCAAAAAGAGAAGCGACGGAGAGCGATATCATGAACAAGTCATTGAAAGCGATTTTCCTGGCCGGCACTCTGGCAGCCTTTATGGCTCCAGCCATGGCGCATGCCGCACCGCGCACCATCCATCAGCGCAAGGTCAACCAGCAGAAGCGAATCGGGCAGGGAGTAAAGAGCGGACAACTGACTCCGCGTGAGACTGCCCGCCTGGAGCACCGCGAAGCGCACCTGAATCGAGAAACCCGCCACATGCGCGCCGAGAATGGCGGAAAGCTGACTCCACGCGAAAAGGCGCGAGTGCAGCACCAGCAGAATAGGATTTCCCGCGGCATCTACCGCCAGAAACACGACGGACAGAGTCGCTAATTTTCGACCGCACCTAGATTGAAGGATGAAAAGGGAGGAGCGCCCCTCGCAAGAGGGGCGCTTTCATTTTTGGCACTTTCATGCTTGGCGCTTTCATGGTGACCAAGAGACGGTGAAGCTCCGGAGCAGATTTCGGCCCCTGCGCTTACATTCCGTTCTTCTGCTGTTCGAAGGCCTTCTGCAGATAGCGTCGCGCCTCGTCAAGTGCGCCCTGGGTGTTGTCGTTGGTCTGCAGTGCCTGGCGATATTCGTTGGTGGCGCGCTCGCGCTGTCCGGTAATGTCGAAGATCTTGCCCAGCTGGATATGGCTCCAGACTTCGGTCCAGCGCGGATCGCCGTCGCCGTTCAGAGACTCGCGGTAGGCATTGGCCGAGGCCTGGTAGTTATGCTGCTGGAAAAAGACTTCCGCCACGCGATAGTGGGCGAGTGAGCTGTTCTTATTGACTTCGAGGGCCTTGTTGAACTCCAGCAGCGCTCCCGCCAGATCGCCCTGCTGCACCAGGCCCTGGCCGCGCTGAATCGCCGCCCGCAGCCGGATGTCGCTGGAGTTCTTGAGCACCCGGTCATCGGGATCGACGGAAATGCGTCGCGGCTTGCCGAAGGTTTCGACGGTGAAGGGAGAGTCGGTGCCTACAACTTCGATCCGCTTCTGTTCCGTCTTGCCGTCGGTATCGATCTTCAGTTCCACCGGCATGCGAAACAGGTCGAGGTCCTGGGTAATCTCGCCGACCACGCGGAAACCCTTGTTGTTGCCCAGGCGATAAATGGTGTACTTGGTTTTGAATTCCGGGGCTCCGGTGGAATCGAGCCACTGGGTGAAGAACCAGGTCAGCTTGTCGCCGTAATTCTGCTCGGCGATGGCCTGGAAGTCTTCGAGCGATGCCGGTTTGCCTGCGAATTTGCTGGCAAAGGTGCGCATCGTCATATCGTATTTCTGGTCGCCCATCACCCAGCGCAGCATGTGCAGGATCATGGCACCTTTATCGGTGACCAGCGACTGGAACTCGGGCGAGAACATATCGAGTTTCCCGACGCTCGATAGCGGAACGGTGTCATAGGCCAGCGCGCCCACCGACATGTCTTTTACCGCTTCTTCGAGTCCTGCCTCGCCGGCGGCGCTTTCCACATAGCGCGCCTCGGCATAGCGGGAGAACCCGGCGTTCAGCCACCAGTCATCCAGCGACGACGGACTTACCTGCGCGCCCCACCACTGGTGCGCAATGCTGTTGGCCAGCAACCGGTAGTTGACTTTGTCGGTGACCGCACGGCTGGCGATGGCGGCGATTTCAGGAGCCCAGGCCATGGGCACGGTGTCGTCCGGCAATTCGACCACGCGCAAAGTTGTGGACGGCCCCGGCCCGTACAGCGTCACGAAATAGGTGAATTCCTTCACCGCGGTTTCGGCGTACATGGCAGCTACGTTCTGATGGACAGGCTTGAAGAAAACGTGGAGATCGAGGCCGCCGTCGGTGCTCTTAAATTCCTGAAAGACTCCGGCAACGATGGTGCCGGGAAAACTCGCCTTGTCATAGACAAAGCTGTAGGTCTTGGTGGGCAGGATCGCGGTTGGGCCCTTTTTCGGCGGCGGATTGTCGCTTACCGTCTGCTTGCCGCTGCCGATGACCACCATGTGAGCCGGAACAGTGACATGGATGGTGGCGGTGAAGCGATTGATGCCGTAGGCATTCACCGGAAACCAGCGGGCAGCATAGAGCAGGTAGCTGGTGTTGTCGTCAATCGAGGCCAGTTTCAGTCCCTGGACCGGACTATCGTCGGCGGATTCCAGAGTGCCTTCATATTCAAAGGTGAGAGTGGTCGAAGCGTCTTTGGCCAGGCCGGCCGGCAACTGAACCCGCACTGAGGAGTCCTGAGTGGCGCGCTCGGCGCTTAGCGGCTTGTTGTTTTCGTCGAGGACCTTGGTGACGCGAAGCGCGTTATGCAGCTGAAAGGTGGCGACAGTCAGGTCTTCCAGCGCGGTGAACCGCACCTTGGCGGTGGCGGCCAGCTTATGCATGTGCGGGGTAAGCTCAGCATCAATCTGGTAGTCGTCCACCCGCAGGCGCATCTTTTCCGCCGCCCAACCGGGCAACGGAAGCAGAAGAAGCAGCAAGGACAGAAAACACAACAGGGCCCGAGGCTGGCGCCGGGTGTAAGGAAGCATCAACAATGGTCTCCTGGAGAAGACGGAACTCCCGCCTAAATGCTTGGATGAAGATTGTTACGCAAAAGATGCTGGCCGACAAGGTTGGGGAACGCCTTACAGGCTAAGAACATGCTGCCGGTTCCCGAATGGCAGCAAGTTTGAGGACCTCCTCCGCTGCCGATTCGGCGGGGTGTATCTCGCCGGAGCGGCTGCCGGCCAGCTTAGACTTGACCTCGGCAAAGCCGCGCAGCATCGCTTCACGCCGCGGGCCGTCGGGAATAATCTGGCCGACCTCGGCCACTACTTTCTCCGTAGTGAAATCGTGCTGCACCAGCTCCGGGACCACTTCCCTTCCGGCAATCAGGTTCACCATGGCGAAATGCGGCACCTTGACTCGCGGCTTGCCCAATAGGTAGGTCAGCGGTGTTACCCGGTACACCATAACGAAAGGAGTTCCCATCATCGCCGCTTCCACCGTGGCGGTTCCGCTGGCGATGATTCCGGCGCGGGAGTGCGCCAGCGCCGGCCGCGCCTCGTTTACCAGATGTATAGGCGCCCCATGGATGGACTGGCGGCCGATCTGCTGCTGCAAGAAGTGCCGCTCCAGAGTCGGAGCGACCGGCAATAGAAATTCGTAGCCTGGACCGAGCTTGGCGGCGGATTCCAACATCACCGGCAGATTCATTCGCACTTCCTTTACCCGGCTGCCGGGCATGAGGGTGATCCATAACTTCTGCGGGTCGAGGCCGAATTGGGTGGCGTATTCCGGGCGTGACATCGCCGGCCGGGGAAGGTCGATCAAGGGATGTCCAACGAAAGTGGCATCCACGCCGCGCTCGCGGTAGAACTGCTCCTCGAAAGGAAAGATCACCAAGGCTTTATCCACATACTTTCGCAGCAGACGCACCCTTCCCTGGCGCCACGCCCAGAACTGGGGACACACGTAGTACACGACAGGGATGCCGCGCTTGTGCATTTGCCGCGCTACCCGCCAGTTGAATGCAGGGGAGTCGATGACCACAGCCAGATCAGGGCGGCGGCGGTCAGCCTCGGCGATCAGCTTGTGAAACAGTCCCCAGATTTTCGGGAGATGGCTGAGAATTTCGGTGATGCCGACGACCGAAAGATCTCGGGCATCCACCACGGTGTCACAGCCGGCGGCCCGCATGCGCTCGCCGCCCACGCCAAAGAATTCAATCTCGGGATCGCGCCGCCGCAGCGCCTCGATCAACTGAGCGCCGTACATTTCGCCCGAGGCTTCGCCAGCGGAGACCAGGATTCGCACTGCAGCATTGTAAAGCTATGGCAGTGCCCTGATAGAATCGGGAGCCCACGTGGACTGCGCGTCTGCCGCGAAAAACAGCCCGCAGAGAATTCTGTTTCCGCAACTCCATGCCAAAATCCAGCTGCTTGTGAAACCAGAGCCCTTTTGAGATTCTTGGGTAAACGATTACCCGGATTGCCCCCGCGCACCCCCGCACGCCACCCGGGTCAAGGAGAACCGCAGAATGGCCATCGTTGCCGGAGTCGATTTTGGCACCCTGAGTGTCCGCGTCTCACTGGTCGACAGCGAACGCGGGCTGCTGCAATCCGCAGTTGCGGAGTATCCCCTCCACCGTAAGCGCGATGATCCGGAATACGCCACCCAGTCCCATGAAGACCACATGCGCGCGCTGGCCGCGGCCACCCGCGAGGCGTTGAAGAAGGCGGGGATCTCGGGCGATCAGGTGGAAGCCATGGCCCTCGACACCACCGGCTCTTCGGTCATTCCAGTGGGCGCCGGCATGCAGCCGCTCGGCGAATACTATCTCTGGTGCGATCACCGGGCGAAAGGCGAAGCCGCCGAGATCACCGCAGCCGCGCATCGTGAAAACCTCGAGGCCATTCAGTGGTGCGGGGGCGTGTATTCCTCGGAGTGGGGATTCTCCAAGCTTCTGCACTGGCTGCGCCACAATCCTGAGCAGCGCTCGAAGTTCGTTTCCGCCTTCGAACATTGCGACATGGTTGCCGCCACCCTGTGCGGCATCACCGATCCCGGCGAAGGTGAAGCGCAGCGCCTGTGCCATCGGCCATAAATGGCTGTGGAATGCCGGACTCGGAGGCCTGCCGCCGGAGGAGTTCCTGGTCAAAGTCGATCCGCTGCTGGCCGGAGTCCGCGAGAAACTGAACGGAGAAGTCGCGACTTCAGATCATCTGGCGGGGCGGCTCTCCCCGGAGTGGGCGGACAAACTTGGACTCAAAGCCGGCATTCCCATTCCCGTCGGAGCCTTCGACGCCCACTGGGACGCGATCGGCGCCGGCTGCCGCACCGACGATATGGTGAACGTGGTCGGCACTTCCACTTGCATCATCGGCATCACGCCCTCGGTGACGCTGGTGCCCGGGGTGTGCGGCGTGGTGCAGGGCAGCGTGCATCCCTCACGCACCGGCATTGAGGCGGGCCTTTCCGCGGTCGGCGATATTTTCAACGCCATCGCCACTCGTGCCGGCAGCGACGTCGCCACCCTCAGCCGGGGCCTCGAGAAGCTACCGCGCCGGACAGACTGGCCTGCTGCGGATGACCTGGGACAATGGCGATCGCACGGTGCTGGTCAATCCGAACCTGCGCGGGATCACGCTGGGCTGGAACCTGCAGACCACGGCGCAGGATGAACTGTTCGCGGCGATCGAAGGCACGGCGTTTCATACCCGCGTGATCCTGGACCGCATGGCGGCACACGGGGTGGAGGTGAAACGGGTGATCAACGCCGGCGGCATTCCACAGAAGAATGATGTGCTGAACCGGGTTTATGCCAATGTGCTGGGGCGTCCCGTACTGGTTCCGGCGAAAAGCGTGGTGAGTCTCGGATCGGCGATTTTCGCGTTTCTGGCTGCGGGGACATTTAAGACCGTGGAGGAAGCGCAGGACAAGATTTGCCCTCCTCACAAGACCTACGAGCCGGAACCACGGGAACAGAAGGTTTATGACGAGCTTTACCCGCTGTTCAACCAGCTCTACTTCGCGTTTGGAAAGCCGGACGCAAACGGGCTGGGCGCGGTGCTGCCAAAGCTGATCGCAATTGCGGCGGCGCGGACCGTGGAGTAAGAGGCCAAGGTGCAAGCTGCCCGAAGAGGGTCTATTATCACAGACGCGAGGAACTGCATGAAGACAGCGAAAACTCTATTGGTTGGAGTATTGGTGGTTGTTCTATTCGGAATGATTGCGGAGGCGAAGACCAAGGTGACAAAAGAGCCTTTTGGAAAGATGCCTGACGGCACTCCTGTAGAAATCTATACGCTGGCGGATAAGTCGGTTGAAGCCCGCATTTCGACCTATGGCGGCATCGTGGTGACGTTGAAGACTGCCGACCGCAAGGGCAAGATGGACGATGTAGTGCTGGGGTTCGACAATCTCGATGGCTATGTGCAGAACAGTAACGGACCGAGCGCGTCATTTTTCGGCGCGATCATCGGCCGCTACGCCAATCGCATCGCCCACGGCAGCTTCAGCCTCGACGGCAAGACTTACTCCCTGCCCAAGAACAATGGCGAAAACACGCTGCACGGCGGTCCCCATGGATTCAACAACCGGGTGTGGGACGCGAAAACCGATCGACTCCGGAGTGGAACTCACCTATCTGAGCAAAGACGGCGAGGCGGGATTTCCGGGGAACCTGACCGCGGTGGTGCGTTACACGCTGCAGGGGAACGACCTGCGCATTGAATACTCCGCCACCACCGACAAAGATACTGTGGTCAACCTGACCAATCACTCCTATTTCAATCTGGCGGGACCGGCGAGTGACAGCATCCTCAAAAATGAAGTGACCATTCATGCCTCGCGCTTTACCCCGGTCGATTCCGGGCTGATTCCGACGGGCGAGTTGCGGCCGGTGGAGGGAACGCCGTTTGATTTCCGTAAAGCCACCGAAGTCGGCTCCCGCATCAACGCCGATAACGAGCAACTGCATCTCGGACGCGGCTACGATCACAACTGGGTGCTCGACAGCAAAGGCGGCAAGATCGCCGAAGCTGCCGAAGTCTACGAGCCCAGCAGCGGGCGGGTATTGCGCGTGCTCACCGACCAGCCGGGCATCCAGTTCTATACCGGAAACTTCCTCGACGGCACCATCAAGGGAAAAGGCGGAAAGCCCGAACAGCAGCGTTCCGCCCTCTGCCTGGAAACCCAGCACTTCCCGGATTCGCCGAACCATCCGGCGTTCCCGACCACTGAACTGAAGCCGGGCGAGAGTTATCACACCGTGACGGTATTCAGTTTCTCGACGCGGTAAGCCAGAGCGCGTTGGTTGACATTCGCAGCGTGAGCACATTCTGCTCACGCTGTTTTTTTGTGCTGAGGCGGAGTTTCGGTTCCGGCTAGGATGCGAGCTGGGCTGCGGCGCCGGTTTCATGGTCTAGCGGAAGGACGGCGGAAAGCGTGGTTCCTGAGCTGCCGGAGTCGATGTGCAGGGTCCCGCCCAGCTGACGAATTCTTTCCCGCATACCGTTGATGCCCACTCCCGCTCGGCCGGGCTGGGCAAGTTGCAATTGCTTTTCCGCGGGGATGCCGCGGCCGGCGTCCTGAATTTCGATTTGCACATCCTGGCGACGGCGCACGATGCGGACCCTGGCAGTGGCGCTCCCGGAATGGCGGTGGATGTTAGTCAGGGCTTCCTGCACCATGCGAAACAACGAAAGCTCCATATCGCGGGGAAGGCGGTCGAGTGGGGCGGGAAACTCCAGGGTCACGGCGATCCTGCTGCGCTCGGAAAAACCTTCGACGTACCAGCGCAGAGCGGAGTCGAGACCAACTTCATCCAGCAGGGGAGGATGCATCAGGTGGGAAATGGTGCGAACCTGGCGGCTGAGTTCGCCGGCCAGTTCCGCGCTTTCCCGCAGCGCCTCGGCGGAGCGGCGGGTCAGGCTGGCGCTCTCGACCGAGATCATCGAAAGTTTCATGCTGACGGCCGCGAGCAATTGGCCGACTCCGTCGTGCAGTTCCCGCGCAAACCGCTTGCGCTCTTCGTCCTGCACGCGCAGCAGTTGGCCGGAAAGCTCGCGCACGGTGGAAGCTTGTTTTCTCAATTCAACGTTGGCCTGTTCAAGCTCCGCTGAACGCTCGCGCTGCTGCTGGTGAGAAGACTCAAGCGTATAAACCAGGACAAACACAAAAGCTGCGAGAAGAAAATCATCGAAATAAGTGACTTCGGCGTGCAGTCCGTGAGTCGCCAGAAAGATGTCGAGCAGATGCACGGCAACGAACATGCAGCCGCCGGCAATCACGCCGACAGCGAGTTTTGAGCCCCGAATCGAACCCAGCAGAGACATCGGTTCCGTTCCGCTCAAGAGTGATAACGCTATGGGATATTCGCTGAATGGAGCGGAAGGCGCTCCGCCATCCATTCAGTTATGCAGGGTTAGATTCACGGCAGGCAAAAATAGAGGGATGAGGTAGAAGTTTAAATTGGCGCCTCAGATTTCGGACCATGACCTCTGAATTATGCGCGAGGCGTCAGCATCGAGACCGGCAGGAATTCGAATCCGTGGCGGAAGACAGTGCGGTTGCGTACTACGGCGGACGAAATTTTTACGCCACTATCGAGGTAAAGCTCCACCCGCACCACTTCGCCGAGCGAGAGTTCGAGGGGGAGGACAGCGGAAAAGCCCGAGTCACTGATATCGGAAACGCGACCGGGCACCACGCCGGCGCGGTCGGAATAGACCGTGAGATCGACGCTTAAGGGCAGCCGCGCATGTCGCCGGCGGTCCACTGGTTCTTCAGACTCCAAGCAGTTCCCCCTTACCTTTCCCGGCGTGCGCCGGGCACTGCTAGCGGCAAGTCTGCTGAGAATAGTTTTGCTGAGAGAGGGCGGGATTCGCAGCTAAAGGGACGGCTGTTCGCTTTTTGTAACAGGTGCTTCGCCGGGCAGAAACATATGTTCCTGCCAATGAGCTTGCGGAGCGATTTCACAAAACGATCAGGCAGGATTTGGCCGCTGAAGAAAAGGAACTCTGTCAGCTGGTTGCGGGGACGGCATCCGCGAAGCTGAAAAACTGCTCCACGTGCGTCACCTGCAAGGCCTGGCGCACTCGCTGGTTCACTCCCACTAAGGTGAGGCAGCGGCCATCTGTCTTCTGACGGCTGACGTGCGCACCCACCAGGGCGCCGATTCCGGCGGAGTCGATATACGCGACATTGGTGAAATCCAGCACCAGATTGGGCGAGTTGTCGCTGCGTGCTTTGGATTGGAATTCGAAAAGGTTCGACAGAAGAAGTGGGCCGTTCAACCGCAACACGCGCACACCATTCTCGACAACGTCTTCGATGGTCAGAGGCTCGGATTTCATGGAGAAAGATCGTAACGCATGGTTCTCATGAAAATGTTACAGGCAGGTTAATTTCAGATGGCGGTGCGGCGAGGCCGCGGGGATGGGCGGGAGAGGCGACATCGCGCGATTGTGATAACGGCTATGGGCGACAAGCACGCCGAAATGTTCAGGTGCTTCCCAGACAGAAAGCAGGAAAGATATTTTCACTTCTGAAGATAAGAACTGAGGCTTTAATTCCGCCTGCGGCAGGCGCGATACGGGGGCCACAACGCCGCTTTCGGTATATACTTCTTGCACTTACGAGGTGGCTTTCTGACCGCCGACCCCGGCGGTTCGTTTACCAACTGAGCAGCGGCGCATCATGGCAGATCAGCATGGGAATACTCCGGATGGAGACTACCCTACCTTTGTAGGCAACAGCGCTGCGGTTTCGAGCGGCAGCGGGAGTTCGGCTTCCGGAGCGGCGTCCGCGCCTGAATCACCCACACTGATCGACCAGGGCCCTGAGTCTCCCACCATCATTGAAGGTACTCCCGCTCCCGGAGGCACAGGTCCTCAAAGACCGGCCGCAGATCAGGGCGTGCTGTCAGCCGGTACTGCCCTGGCCCGCCGTTACGAAATCCTGCAGGTTCTCGGCGAAGGCGGAATGGGCGCGGTGTACAAAGCCCACGATCATGAACTCAATCGCATTGTGGCTCTGAAGGTGATACGCCCCGAGCTGGCGCGCAATGCCGCTATCGTGGAGCGCTTCAAGCAGGAGCTTCGCCTGTCCCACCAGGTCACGCACAAGAACGTGATCCGCATTTACGACCTGGGCGAGAGCGACGGCATGAAGTTCATCACTATGGAGTACATCGAGGGGCAGGACCTGCGCTCGCTGATCCGCGAGAAGAAGAAGCTGAGCCCGGAAGAAGCCGTCGATATCATGCGCCAGGTGTGCCATGCCCTGGAGGCGGCCCACAGCGTGAGCGTGATCCATCGCGACCTGAAGCCGCAGAACATCATCCGCGAAAAGACCGGGCGCGTGCTGGTGATGGACTTCGGGTTGGCGCGCACGCTTGAAGGCGACGGAATGACCCAGACCGGGGCGCTGGTCGGGACCATGGAGTACATGTCTCCCGAGCAGGCGCTGGGCAAGGAGCTCGATCAGCGATCGGATTTATTTGCCCTGGGCCTGATCTTCTATGAGCTGCTGACCGGCAAGATGCCCTTCCACGCGGAGAGCGCGGTTGCCAGCCTGCTCAAGCGAACTCAGGAACGCGCTCTGCCCGTGTCTCAGCACGACGCCGCCATTCCGGGCACGCTTAACAATATTGTCAGCAAGTGCCTGGAGCGTGATCCGGCGGTGCGTTACCAGAACGTCGCCGAGGTGCTCGCCGATCTCGAGCTTTGGCAGGACAAGCGGGCTGCCGCGACTCTCAAGTTCGAGCCGAGCGAGAAGCCGTGGGGGCAAGACATTCCGTGGCAGTGGGTGGGCAGCGCTGTCGTGGTGCTGGTTCTGCTGGTCACCGCGTTCTTCTTCCGCCACAAACTGATGGGTACATCGGCGGAACCGGCCACTGCCGCGCCGTCGATGTCACTGGCCATCATGCCGTTCCGCAATACTTCCGGCGATACCGCGCTGGACTGGCTGGGGCCAAATCTCTCGGAGATGCTGAGCGCCGATATCGGGCAGTCGCGGCACGTTCGCATGGTTTCTTCCGACCGGCTGCAGCAGGTGCTGCACGACTTGCATATTTCGAGCGGCTCCCAGACTGATGTCGCTACCCTGCGGCGAGTGGCTGAATTCATCAATGCCGACACCATGGTGTACGGACAGTATGTCCGTTTAGGAGAGCAGATTCGCATCGACACCACGGTGATGGACCTGCGGCAGGATTCCACCGCCGCCTTCCGTACCGATGTGCCGAGCGAAAAGGAATTGCTGTCGGGAGTGGATGCACTGGCCAAAGATGTCCGCGAAAAGCTGGCGGCCACGCCCGAGATATTAAAAGAGCTGCAAGCGCACTCGCTGCGGCCGTCGACCAATTCGGTGCAGGCGTTGCGGGCTTACGACGAGGGCCTGCAACTGAGCCGGGCCGGCAATAACCTGGAAGCGGTAAAGCACTTTGAGGCGGCGACCGGCGAAGATCCCAACTTCGCGCTGGCCTATTCGAAACTGGCGCTGACCTATTCGAATCTTGGCCACGATGACCAGGCGGAGAAGGCTTCCCGGCGCGCGCTTGAGCTGAGCGACAATCTGCCCGAGCGCGAGAAGTACATCGTCGCAGCCAACCAGGCCCGTATTGCCAATGACACCGCGAAGGCAATCGCCGCCTACGAAAATCTTGCCAAGGTCGATCCCGGCGATATGGATGTGCAGTTCGCACTGGCCGGCCTGTATGAGCAGAACAGCAATTTTGAGGGCGCCAAGCAGAAGCTTGCGCTGGTGCTGGCCCGTGATCCCAAAAACGTGGACGCACTGCTCGCCCGTGGCCGGGTTGAAATCAAGAACAGCAATCCCCAGGGAGGGCTGGACTACCTCACCCGAGCTCTGACCCTGGCGATTCAGCTGGACAATCAGGAAGAGAAAGCCGCGATCCTCCAGGCCACCGGCATCGCCTACCGGATGCTGAACAAGCCTGAAGACGCGCTGCGAAACTATCAGGAATCTCTCAAGATCAAGAAAGAAATCGGCGACAAGCGCGGGGCTGCGGCCAGCCTCGAGGAAATCGCCCTGGTGCAGGACACGTCGGGAAATCCTGCCGCGGCACTCGCCAGTTACAAGGAGTCGCTGGCCATCCGCAGAGACATCGGCGACAAGGAAGGCATCGGCAATACCCTGATCGACATGGGCGCCTTCTACCACGATCGCGGCAAGCGCGACGATGCGCTCAAGTACTTCACCGACGCTTTGCAGGTGGAGCGCGATCTTGGCAACGAGCTCTACCAGGCGCTGTGCCTGAACCACATCGGCAGCATCCGGCTCGACAAGGGCGAGTATCAGGATGCGCTCACCTATCTTGACCAGGCCTATCAACTGCGACAGAAGCTGAATGTGCCCGAAGATATTGCGGAGTCACTGCACAACCTGGCAGAAGCGAATTCAAAGCTTGGCCAGTACGATCTGGCTCTGTCGCAATATCTCAAGGCAATCGAGACCCGCCGGGCCATGAACGATCAGCGCGGAGTGGCGCTTGAATCCGAGAGCATGGCCTTCATTTTCGCCGCGCAGGGGCGCTATGGCTCGGCGATCGGCGCCATGCAGGACGCTTTAAAGATCTTCCAGCAGCTCAAAGAGCGGACGGTGTTCACCGTGGAAATCGAATCCGGCTGGGGAGGCATTCTGGCGGAGGCCGGACGGGGCGAGGAAGGCCGCAAGAGCATCGACGACGCCTTGAGCATTGCCCAGGAAATCAAGAACGACTCGGCTGCGGCAATGGCCAGAAACTGGCTGGGCGATTTCTATTTCTACCAGGGCGACTACGCTTCTGCCCGGCAGGAATACCAGCGCGCGCTCGAAACTGCCACTCACGCCGGCGACCGGGAACGGATTTTGCTCTCGAAGGTCAGCCTCGCTAAAGTCGAGGTGAAACAGGGCAATCAGCAGGCCGCCGTCGCCAGCCTGAAGAAGTTGAGCGACGACGCTGACTCACTCGGCTTTAAGTCGGTCTCGGTCGAATGTTCGGTCTATCTTGCGGAAGCGCTGGTGGCGAAAAAAGATTATGTGCGCGCCCGCGCCGAACTCGATAAAGCCCTTCCCCGCGCGGAGAAGCTCGGCCTTCGGATTTTGCAGGCCAAGGCCCATTATCTGATCGCGCTCTCTCAGATGGGTAGCGGGTCAGCGAAGGAAGCTACGCCGCATTTCCGCGAGGCGGTCCGCATTCTCGAAGCCGCCAGCAAGGAAGACGGAGCGTCGCGCCTGCTGGAACGCAGTGATCTCCAATCCGCCTACCGCGATTCGATGAAGTCGTTCCAGGGATCGAACTAGCCGGGACGCGGCATAGAACTCGTGCCCCTCCCAAAACTGCCTACGCTCACTTCCCTTTGCCGGTCAAGACTACGGTCTGACTTCCCAGCCAGGCATTGTCGAGCACCGTCAGGCATGCCGAACGGGAGGTCTTCGCTTTCGGAGTGAAGGTCACGCTGATAGTGCAGCTGCCGTTCGGTCCGAGAGATGCCGGACAGTGATTCGATTGGCTGAAATCAGAGGGATTGTTGCCGGTGATTCGGATGTCGTGGATCAGAAGCGGCGTGGTTCCTCCGTTTTTCAGGACAATGGTTTTCGTGGTGCTGGAATTGACTTTCTGAGTACCGAAATCGAGGCGAATCGCGGAGAACTTCGGTTGCGGATCAATTACCGTCGCCGAAAGCGGCACATGCTGCGGGCTGCCGCTGGCGGTGTCGGTGAAGTCAATGCTGCCCGAAACGGCGCCATCGATGTTGGCGTAGAAGCCCAGCGCCAGAGCGCAGATCTTCCCCGGCATCAGAGACGAGCCGCATCCGTTCACCAGGGTGAAGGTGTGCGAATCGGTGCCGGTCCCGCGAGTGATTGAGATATGCGTGAATTGCACCTTTTGGGTGCCAGTGTTTTTTACCGTGATCACTCTGGGAATCAGCAGGTAGCGCTGTACGGTTCCGAAATCGATACTGGCCGGAGATATGCGCAGCTGTGACGGCGGAGCCAGAATCATCAGGGTGAACGCCTGCGTCGCGGTCGAGACCGTGTTGGTGGCACGCAGGGTGAAGTGGTAGGTTCCCGCAGCCGCGACGGTGGTGCTGGTAAGAGCTCCTGCCGGGCTGAGGTTCACTCCGCCGGGCAGCGTTCCCGACAGAAGATCGAAGCTGGGAGCGGGATAGCCGTTCGCCGTAACCGAGAACGAACCGGCAGTTCCCGCAGTGAAGGTAGTGGTGGCGGCGCTGGTGAATGCCGGGGCCTCGTTTACGGTCAGCTGAAATGCCTGCGTAGCATCAGGCGCGAGCCCGTTGTGCGCACGGAAGGTTA
The DNA here is from genome assembly GCA_963798155.1 of Terriglobia bacterium. GTDB lineage: Bacteria > Acidobacteriota > Terriglobia > Terriglobales > Acidobacteriaceae > CAWCSH01. The sequence goes on along the minus strand of CAWCSH010000005.1, from coordinate 87,121 downwards.
GGTTGTAAATCCCGCCCGTACCCGGGTCGGGCGTGCCTGAGAGCGCTCCTGCAAGCAGCTGAACTCCCGACGGCAGTGTGCCGCTGTCCAGCTGTAACAGCCGGCGCGGGGGCTCCCGTTGCCGTGATCGGGAAATTCAGCGGGCTGCCGGCAGTAGCCGTGGTGTTTGACGCATTAGTGAATGCAATGGGCGTGATGCCCGTGGCGACGAAGTCCGAGAAGTTCTTGGTTCGGCCGGTGGTGGTGCCGTCGATGCGTTGCGGGACATAACAGTTGGTGGGATCGCAAATGTCCTGGATGTTGTTGGAGTTCAGGTAGCCACCTGTGCCTGTGCCGCTCGGCGCCGGCGTAAACGTAAACGACGTTGACGTCGGACTTGGAGGCGACCGTCACTGTTCCATTGAATCCAGCATTCGAGTTGTTGACGATGTTGACGCTCTGGCCCACCGTCACCGGGCATTCGCCGGTGCAAGTCACGGTTGCGATCGAGCCGCTGACGGAAATATTGTCGACGAGGCTGCGCAGCGGATCTCCTTCTAAAAACCCGGGGAGATCGGCTGAATGGTATTTTCATAAGCGACTTGATGGTGATGTAGTCATTGGGATTGGTAGGCGTCGGGCATGGCCATGGCTCGGTGTGTCGTCAGTCTGGCAGGGTCCGTGTTTCACGCAGGCGGTCGAATAGATTACGCAATTCCCGCCAGTGCCGTCGTAAACCTGGCAGACCGAAGAAGCATACGGAGAACCCGCCACCAGCGTCGCGAATTCTGCGGGGGAAATCGGTGTGCGCGGTGACGATCATGTCGATATCGCTGGTATCGACCGTGGTGGGATAAGTCACGCCGTAGGTGTGGTCGCCAAAAGGAAAGGTCGTGGTGGTGCCATCCGTCTTGAGCGGCTGCTCCTGCTGCGACGTGGTGTGAGGAGTGAAGTCCAGGCCATGATTTCCTGGGCCTCAAAAGCGGAGCCGGTCGCTCCCGCTGAAGCCAACGTAGGCGCTGTCCCCGCCCGAGCAGATTCAGGTGCTGGCCCAGATCGTAAGTGACGCTGATGATCGGATCGCTATTAGGATTGGCGGCATTGCGGCATACCTCGTTGTTGACCCCGTTGATCTCGTCCTGCGTGCAGGGCCGTGGGGTATGCGTCCCTTGACAAAAGCAGGGTCCAGATAAACGGAGAGCTGATGCGCGGTCAGCGGGATTGCCAGTATCCCCGCTGTATTCCACCACTACCTCGTGGACATTGCCGTCCGCCAGGGTGACGCCGTTCCTTCGACGCGGTTAGGATTCAAGGCGCAGCGCAGCAGCCATTCGGCCCGTGGCTGCTGGAATTTACCCCGGTCCCGCAGCTCTGGATCGCAATATGGTTCGATGGACCCCCGTCGTAATAGACCGGGGTCGTGAGATGAGGGAGGGTTTGGATTCTCTTCAGTCGGCGGTGCATCGTTGGTGTAGGTATCGAATTCAATTGCCAGACTGTTATCAATCCCGGAATAGCCGATACTGCCGCCACCACCGCCCCGCACGTTAGGCCGGAACCCTGCTCCTGACTGGTGGAATCCGGGTCCGGCGTGCCGCCACCCTGGGCGTTCTGTACTACGAAGGCAATGCCGTCGGCTGTCGTGCTCGCGCCGGGGGTGAGTTTGAAAGAAAAGTAAGAGGTGAATCCGTTTCTGACTTTCTGGGGAACGGAGAACCACACGTTCTCATCATGGCCCCCCTCTGCCGGATTCAAGAGCAGCGCGTTGTAGGTGTCGGTGTCATCATTGCTGTCGGGATCGATAAAGTCAGGATAAATATCCTGCAGCAGCGACGGATTCGCTGCCAGTTCCCGAATCAAGCGCCGTCAAAGCATCGTTAAAGCACAGCAGCGGGTTCACCGCATTGAGGTGCAGGCGCGTGTCCTGGCAGGAGTTGTAGCTGAAATTCCCGGCTGCGGTGTCGAAGGTGTAATAGGTAATCTGCTGCGCGTTGGCGGATGCGGAAAAGATCGCAGTCACGGCCGAGATTACCAGGAACAAGATCGCCAGCTTGGCAAAGCGGTGCTTCATGAGGGTGGTCCCTTTCAAGGCCGACAGGCTATCGTCTGTACAGCACTTTCCAGTCTCGCCGGGCAATTCCGGCAGGCATTGCCGCGAAGGGGGATTCGCGCTTTAGATTTGAGTACAGAAATCAGTGAACCCGTGGAAGGCGGAAATACACGAAAAGACGCTCACGAACTTTAACATTGCGAGCAGGCGCAGATCAAAGGATAAGAAGGCTGCGAGTGCCGCTTCGGTAGTGTGCAAAAACTTGCCACCGGAAAAGTCTTGCACCGGACGATACTGCCGCCTGCGCAAGGCTTGCAACCGAACTGGTCCGCGAACCGCGGGCTTCAGATCCGGCGCACCAGCCCCTGATCGGTGGCTCTAGTGTTGCGAACCAGAAGCAGCACCAGCAGCATTCCGATAAACGGCACGATGCCCGCCACGGTGACAATCCCGTCAAACGAATGGCCGGCCGCCACGTGGGCAGCATCGGAGAAGTGGCCGATCAATTCGTAGGCGACGATCGTACCGATTCCAGCGGCGGTGCCACTCATTCCGCTGACGCTGGCCACCGATTGGCTGTAGAAAAGGTCCGACGGGAAGACATTGGCGATGGTGGTGAAGGTAGCGTAAGAGAAAGGTCGAGAGCGCAAAAAGAAGCGTGATCCAATAGAGATTGTGGGTCAAGGTGGTCGGGATCAGCAAGAGCACGCCAATTCCGCCGAAGATCACCATGGCTTTGCGCGCCTTGCCCAACGACCAACCTCGCTTAATCAGGAAGCCGGAGGCGCCACCGCCAAAAAAGTTGCCCAGGTCGGCCGCCACGAATGGAACCCATACCGCAATCAGCCCGGTCTTGAGAGAGATTCCCTTGGAGACGAGATAAATCGGGAACCAGTCCACAACGAAGAACCAGACGGGATCGGTGAGGGCCCGGGCAAGAATTGTTCCCCAGGTTTGTGGAAAGGTCAGCAGAGATTGCCAGGATTGAGGTTTCTCTCCGGCTTCTGCCTGGCCTTCGTCTCTGGCGTCGGCCTCGATCATGTGAAGCTCTTCAGGGGAAACCCGTGGATGTTCCTGTGGCCGGTGGTACATCTTTCGCCACAGCAGCAGCCAGAAAAATCCGAGCAGGCCGGGCAGCACGAAAGAAACCCGCCATCCGAAGTGAAAATAAATGCCAAGGATGATGAATGGAGCGATCGCTCCCCCGATCGACGATCCACTGTCAAACAACGCAGTGGCTAATCCGCGCTCGCGCTTGGGAAACCACTCGGAGACCGCCTTGGTCGCGCCGGGCCAGTTGGCCGATTCGGCCAATCCCAGGAGCGAGCGAAACGTGACGAAACTATAGAAGCCACGAGCCAGCGAGGTGGCCATGGAAACGATCGAATAGGCCAGAACGGTGATGCTCAGGCCGCGCCGGGTGCCGACGCGGTCCACCATCCGGCCAAGGATGGTCTGACCGATGGTGTACCCCACGCGAAATCCGATCAGAATGTTGGCGTAGTCGGTGTTGGTCCAGTGGTATTCGAGCTTCAAAAATGGCGCCAGCAGCGACAGGGTTTGCCGGTCAACGTAGTTGATGATGGTGGAGAGAAAAAGCATTCCTCCAATCCACCATCGAAGATTCCTGATCGGGCGAGAGTTCACGCAATGCGTCCTGGGCCGATCGTTCGGGTCCGAGTGAGAGACGTAATCATGCTTTGTGCTTCGGGAGCCATCATTGATTCGGCACAATCGGCAGTATCAGCGCCGAGGGATGCGCCACGTCGTGGTAAATCGCGTTCGTCGCCGAGACATATTTTCGGGCGCTTGCCTGCTCCTCGCCGGTATTCATGTTGCGGTCAAATCGCGGGAAGTTGCTGCTGCTGACTTCAAGCCGCAGCACATGTCCTTTCTTGAACACGTTGCTTGTGGCCCATAGGTCGACGGTAAATTTGTACACCTGCCCGGGATTCATCAGGTCTGCCTTTTCCTGGGAGTCGCGATAGCGGGCGCGAACGATGCCTTCGGTGAGGTCTTGTGCGAATCCATCCGGCCAGACATCCACCAGCTTGGCGGTGAAGTCGGTGTCCACGGCGGACGATTTGGCAAATAACTCTAGTTTGACCGGGCCGGTGACTTCCATGTCCTGAGCCATTGGCGGAGTGGAATAGACCAACACGTCGTCGCGCGCCTCGGCAGGACGCTGATCGCGAGGCCCCGGAACAAGCCGCTTCTGATCACAGCACAACGGACCGCCAAGCGTGGGAACGGGGTTCGCCGGATCAAAGGTGTATTGATCGGCAACTTCCGCGCGAGGTGTCGCAACGGTCAGGCTGCCATCCCCACGCAGCGAGTTTGCCTTCCCGCTGGAGTGAAGGTAGTACCTGGTTTCTTTGCTGCGGGAGAGCGGCCAATCGGCTTCGTCGCGCCACTGATTGGCGCCGAGCACAAAGAGCCTGACGTGCTTATCGCCGGAGAATTCATTCTGCTTGTTCAGAAAAAGATGGTCGTACCAGGCAAGGATGACGTCCTCTTCGTGGAAAGCGGCGTCAGGGCCGAAGTCCACATCGCCGACTTTGCGGCCGGAGCCGGCGTGGCCGCCTATGGTGACGACCAGCCACTGCTGCTGACGCGCGGCCTCGCTGCCGCCGCGTTGCTTGACTCCCAGATAGTTGCGCAACGATCCGCCAAGAAAGATGTCGTACCAGGCGGCCACGGTCAGCTGCGGAACCTGGATGTCCTGATAGTGATCTTCGATCGTCCACTGCTTCCAGTAATTGTCGTAATTTGGATGGGCCAGCCAGTCGAGAAAATATGGGGCTAAAACATGTGTGAGATCGGACGGCGCCGTGGTCGCGGGCAAATCAAACAATGGATAGGCGGTGAGGGGCAGTTGCCAAATTCCGTTCAGCGCGTTGGTGTCTTCCCGCACCACCCTCCGGTTGAAGGTGTCTTGAGCCAGACCGGAAGTCCAGGACTCGTTGAACCATTGTTCGAACGCGCCGCCCTGGTAGGTCCAGCCGTCGTGATAATTGCTTGCGGTGACCACCGGGCAGATGCCCGCCAGATGCGGAGGGTGCGCGACCGCGGTCAGCATCTGCGTCGCGCCGACATACGAGCCGCCGAACATGCCAACCTTGCCGTTCGAATTGGGCAATGCGGCCGCCCACTCTACCGTGTCGTAGCCGTCGTTGCTTTCGTTCTTGAATGGATACCACTCGCCGTCAGAGGTGTAACGGCCACGAACATCCTGCACCACAACGATGTATCCGCGCGACGCGGCTCGGGCCGCAAACGACGATTCAGCGGCCTTGTTGTAGGGAGTGCGCTGCAGCAGCACAGGGAAATTGCCTTCGGCAACAGGCCGATAGATATCCGCTCTCAGGATGGTGCCATCGCGCATCTTCGCTTCAACGCCGTTCTTGACAGTTATGGCGAACTGGTCGGCGGACCAGGAGAGCGCGGTGGTGCAAATGGTCAGGGCCAGGAAAATCCATCGAAGAGTGTTTTTCATTGTTTAAGCACCTGTACGGCAAGCAGCAATACAGCAAATTAAGAGATGGTTTGCGAGTTTCAGTGTTTCTTGTCCACCAACTTCAGCAAACCAAAACGCTCGGGAGTATGGAAAGTATTGCTCAATGGCGGCTGCCAGGCCACTTCGTGGTGATGCGAAGGCGGCCCTTCACTGAGGAATAAATTCATGCGAAAGGTATTGCCCGCGGCTGGCGACCGGGAATCGATCGCGGAGAGCGGAATCCTCATTGCAGCGTACCAGCGATGGGCGGCGGTATCGATGCGCGCCTTCTTTTCGAACCCGGAGTTCCAGGTCCAGCCAACTTCGTGATGCGGCTTGTGCAGATCGATATCCAGATCGACCCATTCGCCTTGCGGAGAGACTTCGAATTCGCGATACAGTTTGATGTCGCTGAAGTTGCCGCTGATGAAGACTTCGGCCACATCCCAGTTCCACAGCTGGTTGGTTTCCTGCGCTGGGTCTGGCGAAGGCTTCAGATAAAGATCGTCGAAGGGACAGATGAATAGGAAGTAGAGATTGTTTTTCGTCCAGCGCATGCGAACTTCGGTGCGGAAGTTCGGTACCTCTTTCCCTTGCGTGTCCCTTTCCAGGTAAGCAACGCCTGCGGCACGCCAAAAATCTGAAGATCCATCGGTGCTCAAAGCGACATCCTGGGGCGCGTAAACCGCCTTTACCGTGGGCTTGTCGGCAGCGAGTGCCAGCGTGGCGCAAACCAGGAAAGCCAGCAAAATTCTAGGCGAGCCATTCATGCAGGTGCTCCTTGACGAATTCATCGTCGGCCAAATGCGGGTAAAGCTTACAGACGCGATCGATCTCTTCCGATTGTCCGGGAGAAAGATCCTCGCATGGATCGAGACACCAGCGGCCCTCCAACAATCCCTGCCGCCGCAGGACCTCGTGAATTCCTGCGATGCATCCGTGAAAATTGTGGATGGGATCGAAGAATGCGGCATTCGCATCCGTGATCTGCTGGGCCAGGGTCAAGAGCTTGCCCGGAACGCTGGCGGATTGGCTCTTGGCTAAACCCAGATGAGTAACCGCCGTTCGAGTCCACACCGCCCAGTGACCCAATAATCCTCCAGCGATTCGAAGGCGCTCTCCCCCGACGTCGAATTCGGTAAGCAGATCAATCAGGATGTTGTCATCGTTGCCGGTATAGAGGGCGATTTCTTTCGCGCGTCGCGATTGCGCGACCGCCCGCACCACGTCAAGCGTTTGATAGCGATTGAAGGGCGCGATCTTGATGGCTACCAGATTTTCGATCTCCACAAACTCGCGCCAGAATTCGAACGGCAGAATTCGTCCGCCCACCGATGGCTGGAGATAGAAGCCAATGATGGGAAGCACAGATGCCACCGCTCGCGCATGCTCCAGAAGTTTGGGGACGGACTCATCTTTAAGGTCGGCAAGACTGAGCAACGCGGCATCGTATCCCAAATCCGCCGCCAGGGCTGCTTCGCGGAGGGCCTGGTCCCGCTTGCCGCAGACTCCGGCGACTTTTACGACGTCCTTGGTCGCCGCTTCCTCTGCGGCAATCTTCAGCACCGGCTTCAGCAAACCAATCTTCGCATCGCGGATCGCGAACTGAGTCGTATGCACGCCCACCGCGATCCCGCCCGCGCCCGCCGCGAGGTAGTATCGCGTAAGCGCGCGCTGGCGGCGCTCGTCGAGCCTGCGCTCATGGTTCAGCGCCAGGGGATGCGCCGGGATCACCAGTCCGGAGAGAAGCCTTTCGCGAAGCTGCATCAGAATTTCCCGTCACGCGATTGAAAATGAGTCGGCTTATTTAGTGTCGCCCCGCCTTGCTTGATCCAGTTTGCAGTCCACGCAACCATCTCAGCCGGCTTCACGCTGGTCTCGCCGAATAGCTGTCGCGCTTTAGCGGCATTATTCAGCAGCGCCGAGGAGCCCGGCCGAGCCAGCAAATTGCGGCTCGATCGCCGAAATGCTTCGCGAATTCGAGCGCAATCTCGCGAACCGACAAGGTTTCGGATCCAGTAATGTTCAGCACGAACGGAGGCGATTGACAATAAGCGAATGACCGCAAGCACCAGGAGTTTGCGTCTCCCTGCCAGATTACATTTACCAGCGGCATGCGCAGATCAACTGGCCGGCGCTCATAGACAGCTTGCCCGATATCCAAAAGCACGCCGTACCGTAAGTCGATGGCGTAGTTCAGGCGAAGAATCGCGACCGGCGTCCCCCATTTCTCGGAGGCGTATTCGAACAGGCGCTCGCGACCCAGCGCGGACTGGGCATACTCCCCCACGGGAGCAACGGGAGTTGATTCATCCGCTCCGCCTTCGCTTGCCGTTCGCAGCGGATAGACATTTCCGGTTGAGAACGCAACAATTCGCGAATCGCGAAAGCGGCTGGCGACCAGACCCGGTAAATATGTATTCATCGCCCAGGTCAGATGCTCAGCGCCGGAAGTCCCAAACTTCTTCGCGGCCATATAAATGACATTGGGAACAGAGGGAAGCTTCTCCAGTTGGCCGGGTTCAAGCAGATCGGAACTGATCGTCTCAATGCCGTGCGCAGCCAGTTCCGCAGGCAAACTCGGATCGCTGAAACGGGCGACCGCAATCACGCGCTTTTTCACGCCAGCCTTGTCCGCCGCCCGGCGCGCCAGCCTGGCGAGGCTCGGACCCATCTTGCCGCCCGCGCCGAGAATGAGCAGGTCGCCATCCATGTCGGCGAGCGCGGCAGTATCCGCGTCGCTCGGACGTGAAAGGCGTTCTTCTAACTCTGCTTCGCTGTGAATCTCCATCATTTATTCGCTCATCCGAACTCGAATCCGCCGAGGGCGTAAATGTACTCTTCCCGTCCGCGTAAACTTCCGCCTCGAACCATGCGCATCAGCGCGCGCTTCGGTGTAAAGCCAAGGCCCTTCGCAATCGCGCTTGCGGCATGGTTTTCGGTCAGCAAGTCCCAACGACATCGCTGCCGCCGTGCTCTGCAGGCAACGCGCAATCAAGGATCGAACAGCTGCTGCATCCGCCGAAACACACGGGCCCAGATATGCCGTCCGGCTGCCAGGTCGCACCAACAGATAGGACTGCTGCGCCACGAGCACTCGATACTTCCTGGCCATCCGGCTGAGTAACTGGGAGCGATTGGCGCCGAACGCTTGCTGATCGAGAGCGAGATGCTCAGGTGACAATGACTGCGACTGCGCATCCAGGTTAGCCGCGCGGTCCAGTCCCGGGCCGCTCCCATCGCTCTACTAGCCTGCTCCGGACGAAATCCTAACTTCTCATAAAGAGGGCGGCCCTGGTCCGGTCGCGTCCAGCTTTACGGTTTCGATCTTGTTTTGATCGGCGAGCTTCAGCGCTTCCGACATTAAACGTCGGGCCAGTCCCTTTCCCCGGAACTTGATCTTTGTGAGCACCATTCCAACCCAGGCCAGCCGCGATTCGTAACACAGTAGAGTAGTCGTGGCAGCCAGTTCACCGTCGATCTCGATTGCGAGGCAACTTTCAGGAGCGAGTTCAATCAGCATTCGCCAATCCTCGGCGGTTTGATTCCAACCCGCTTCAGCGGACAGCTCCAACGCAGACGGAACATCCTGCGCAACCAGCCGACGCAATCGACCTGCTGCTACTTCGTCCATTGATCCAGATTCTGACGAAACCAGCGGATGAAGTGTGGCAAGGCGACCTCCGCGTCAGGGATTTCCGGATGCCATTTCTTCTCCCACTCGAATGACACGAAACGGTCATAGTTCAGCTCTTGCAGGGCTTCCATCTGCTGTTTCAGGGGAAAACTGCCTTCCCCTGTGAGTACGTGTTCCCAGCTTTCATTTTTTTGGCGCAAGTCCTTGATATGAGTGTGGCGGATGGTTGAACTGAGCTTAGCGGCTCCGTCCGCCGGCGACTCTTGCGCTTCGATAAAACAATTGGCCGGATCCCAGACTGCGCCCGTGTTAGGCGATCCCGATCGCCGAAGAATCTGCCAGCGTCTCAGTTGCGCTGGCAAAATCCCCATGGGTTTCCAGCCAGACTTCCACTCCCATGCCGGACGTGATCTCCGCCAGTTTGCCGATGCTCTCGGCAATCCAGCTTCGCGTAGAGTCGCGGTCCGCTCCGGGCTGAACCGTATCGCCAAAAACGCGCATTCCCGGAGCGCCCAAGCGCCGCCGCAAGATCCGACATCCGCTTGCCCTTCCTCCAGCCAACGATTGCGTTCGGCAGCATCAGGAAAATGGAAACGGCAGCTTGTGTCCACGCAGGAAACGGCCAAGCCGCAGTCAGTAAGTGAACGCTTGGTGGATGCAAGTTCACTGCCCTGAAAAACGGAGAGCTTCCATAACGAATCGTTCCCCTGAACGAAGCGCAACTCGATCCCGTCGTAGCCAAGCGATGCAGCCATGGCGACGATCTGCGGCATCGTCCAATCGGGACACGCCAGCGTTGAGAAGGACAGTTTCACTTAGGTCATCCGGTCGAGCATGGAAATTGTGACTCGGTTCTTGACTGCGCTTCCTTTGAAGAAGCTCTCGAGATCATTCATCACGACGTTTGCCATGGCATGCCGAACTTTGTGATTGCTGGCTGCCATGTGGGGGGTGACGATGGCCCCGGGCAAGCGGCGAAGTACATGCCCGACCGGCAGCGGCTCCAGGGGATCGGTTACATCCAGCGCACAGCGAAGGCGGCCACGTTTCACTTCCTGGGTAAGCGCTTCGAGGTCGATGAGTCCGCCGCGCGCGATGTTGATGATGGCCGCGCCGTGCGGAAGACGAGCAAGCCGTTTCTGGTTGAGAATGCCTCGCGTCTCGTCAGTCAGAGCCGCTGTGAGCACCAGCAAATTCGCCTTTGGCAGCAAGGCCTCAAGGCTCATGAACTGTACGGGATATTGTTTCGCCAATGAGCGGGGGGCATAGGGATCGTGCACCATCCACTTCAAGTCGAAACCGCGCAGCAGGTCCACCAGGGCCCTGCCAATTCGCCCAAAGCCGATCATGGCGACTTCGCGGCCGACGATCGAGTCGGGGCATCCGTGCAAATGCAACTCACTATATATTCGGTTCGACCGCCGGCGGAGTTCGTCGCGGTAGAAATCTACATTTCGCGCGCAGTATAGGAGCAGGGTGGCGCCGAACTCGGCGGTGGCCGCTGCCATAGGCTGCGGTGAATTCGTAATTGTCAGGCTCTTGAACAAAGAGCGGGCAAATCGCGACTTCACCTCGCCGCCGCAATGCGCAATGACGCGAAGATGCGGTGCGGCTTGCGGCAAGTCGTCCTCGAATCGCGGGCTATCCCAGGTGGTGATAAGTGCGTCGGCTGTCTTCAGTTTGGCCGTCAGCCCGGGCGTAAGTTTTCGCGAATCATCCACTTGCCAGCGGAAAAGGCGGGTCAGGCGGCGGCGTAGTTCCGGCGGGAAGAAAGACCGGAATAGCTCCCCGCCGGCACAGACGATCACGGTAGGCCGTGGCATGCGGGCGTCAGTTTACCACCGCTTTGGTGATATTTTTCTTTCTTTTATTATCTATTGTCTTCTATTTTGACTAAAAACAAAGTATAAACAGGGTGCCGCGTGCCATGGAAATCACCCGCGCCAACCCTACCGACTACGCAGTGATCTGCCTTTATGGCCTGTTAATGGTCGTGGTCGGGATCTACGTGATGCGTTTCAATCGCGGCGCATCCGAGTATTTTCGCGGGGGAAGCCGCATTCCCTGGCTGGTGGCCGGCCTCAGCTGTTTCATGTCGGGTTTCAGCGCGTGGACCTTCACCGGGGCTGCTGGGGTAGCGTATCGCGCGGGAATCGCGGCCACGGGCCTGTACCTCGGCAACGCGCTGAGTTTCCTGCTGGGATATTTTGTCTTTGCCACTCGTTGGCGGCGCAGCCGCATTACCACGGTGATGGAATATCTTTCGGCTCGCTTCAATCTGACCACCCATCAGACATTTTCCTGGTCCACCATCCTGTTTCAACTCTTCATGAGCGCCAGCATGCTCTACGGGCTCAGTGTGTTCATCTCGTCGGCCTGCGGACTGCCGGTGACCTGGACCATCCTGATCGCGGGATCACTCATTGTTTTCTATTGCATGGTCGGCGGGCTCTGGGCGGTGGTGGTCACAGATTTTCTGCAAGCCTCGATCCTGATGCCATTTTGCCTGGTGCTGGTGATCACATCTTTGGAGCGGGTCGGAGGAGTATCAGGATTCATTCATGCTCTACCGCCGGAGATGAAGACGCTGCACTTCTCCGGGGAGTTCGGCTGGGTCTACCTGGTGTCGTGGACCATCATGGTTTCGTTCGGATACAACACCAGCGCCATGGCGCAGCGTTACTTCAGCGTGGATGACGAACGCTCCGCGCGCAAAGTGGCATTGCTCTGCTGCGGACTGTTCACGCTGGGCGCCTTTCTGTGGTTTATTCCCCCGATGGTCATGCGCATTCTCTATCCCGACCTGCATGCCATCTGGCCGTCGCTGGCGAATCCCGAGCGAAGCTTCCTACGCGGTGGCCAGCCTCACGCTTCTGCCCCACGGGTTGATTGGGGTCATGCTGGCTGCGATGTTCAGCGCCACCATGGCGTCGCTTTCCGGCATGTTCAACCTGAAATCGGCCATTCTCTCCAAAGACATCTATCAAGCAGCTGTTTCGCAAGAATGCCGGCGAACGCGAGCTGTTGCGGGTGGGCTGGATCACGACTTTCTTGCTGGGCGGCTGACCACGTTTTCGCCGTAGTGATGGCCATGAGCGGACAAAGCGTCTTCGGCGTCATGTTGGAATTCAACACGCTCATTTCGCTTGCTTATGGGCCGCCCGCTCTGCTCGGGCTGGTCGTGCGCCGGACGCCACCGTGGTCGGGCCTGGCCTCATTCACTACCGGACTGGTTCTTGGCATGCTTGGGTCGTTTGTCTACCACTGGTCGCTGATTCAGCAAGTCGCGATCATTATTCCCGCCTCATTTGGAGTCTTCTTTTTCAGCGCTATTTTTGACCGGGGTGACACTCCTGGCGCGGGCAAAATTGTTCAAGGACCTGAATACGCCGGTGGACGTAAAGCGCGAACTCAAGGATTCCCCGGACTTTACGGTGCCGGTATTCCGATTCCTGAGCCGGACCATCCTCGGTATTGGAATTCTGAGCCTGACCATGCTGTTTACCGCTCCACCGGACAAGAAGCTGACAGTTTTGTGTTTTGCCCTGCTGACGATGGGGGTCGGCTTCTCCCTGGGATTTGTGCGCGGAGGACAAGGAAATCGCAGACGGCAATCTGGCGATCGCCGCAGATCAAAGGCCATCATGATTCGACTGGGATCTCATCGGTTGCGGCGAGCACGCGGAGGCGGGACACGCCATCCCGCTGGCGCGTTATCTGGCGGCTTATCCCGGCCAGATTGAACTGACGGCAGCGTGCGACGTGCGATTGCCGCGCGCCGAATATTTCTGCCGCAACTACGGCTTCAAGGGCGCTTATCAGTCTGACAAGGAAATGCTGGACCAGGTGAAGCTCGATGGCTGCATCGCAGTGGTCCCGCCCGAACACATCGCTGAGGTTGGCAGCGAGTCTTTTGCGATTCGGCATGCCATGCGTGGTGGAAAAGCCGCTGGGCACTTCGTTGGACGAACTGGCGCTTTTGCTGGACACGGCCAAAGCCACCGGCACTCGAAACATGGTTTCCGTCAACCGGCGTTTCATGCCCTATCTCAACCGCGCACTGGAATGGACGCGGACCGCCGGGCAGCTGCGCTACGTGCGGTGCACTATGACTCGTCAGGCGCGGAGCGAACCAGAGTTCCTGTGGGCAACTGCGATCCACGCCGTCGATGCTCTGCGCTACATTGCAGGCGAAGTCTGGAATCCAGTGTGCGCCCGATGCGAAGCGCGCAGCTAGCTTCCTGGTATGCGATCGATCTCCAATTTCAGGGTGGGTGTTCTGGCAGGATCGACGTCCTTCCCACGACTGGACTCGCAGAAGAAACCTATGACTTATTCGGCGAGGACTTTCAGGCGTCGGTCACCAGCCCCTTCGGCAGGCAGAAGTCAGTGCGCTGCTTTCGCGGCAAGGAACTCGTACTCGAGGAAGTGGCGGTCGACGACATGCCGGAAGATGTGCTGAACGGCTGCTATGCGGAAGGGGAAGAGTTCATCCGGGCGCTCCGCGAGGAGAACGCCCCGGCTCCGTCAATCGAGGATGTCGCCCCGTCAGTGACGTTGTGTTTGATGCTGGCGAAAAATACGGAAGGGACCGAGTAATCATCCATGCAAATTAAAACGTTCCATGACAAACAGACCCTGGGCGCGAGCGCGGCGGAGCACGCGGCTGGCTCGATGCGCCGGGCAATCCAGCGGCGCGGTAAGGCCCGCATCATTGCCGCCACCGGAGTCGCCCAATTCGAATTTCTGGAAGTACTCACTGGATTGCCGGACATCGACTGGTCAAAGGTGGAGATGTTTCATCTCGACGAATATGTCGGGCTCCCGGAATCTCACCCCGCCAGCTTCTGCCGTTTCCTGCGCGAGCGGCTGATTCAAAAGACCGGCATCACCCAGTTCCACCTGCTCAAGGGTGAGGACGATCCTGCAGAAGTCATTCGCGTTGTGGGCCAGGCCCTGCAAGCCGCTCCCATTGACATTGCCTTTGTCGGCATCGGGGAAAATGGACACCTCGCTTTCAACGATCCCCCGGCTGATTTCGACACCGAAGAGCCGTATCTGCTGGTTAAGCTCGATGAAGTCTGCCGCAGGCAGCAGATGGGAGAAGGATGGTTCGGCTCGCTGAAGGAAGTGCCCGAACGCGCCATCTCCATGAGCGTGCGCCAGGTTTTGAAAGCAGGCGAGATCATCAGCATTGTTCCCGACGCTCGCAAGGCCAATGCTGTCAAGGCATGCCTGGAAGGCGAGATCAGCCCGATGGCGCCCGCATCCATCTTGCGGACCCACCCCAATACGACTCTGTATCTCGATCAATATTCTTCCTCATTGTTGAGTGAGGCAACACTGACTACGGTCTAGCCGCGGTGAGCGGCTGGTTCGCGAGGAGGCTGATGATTCCACTGCTTTGCCATCAGGCGATGGTAAGGCTTGATCATGTGAATGTAGTTCCGATGCAGCACCCGCATTTCCACTGGCGAAAAAGGAAACTATACAAAGATGTCAACAGTGTCGTTCTCCGAATCGGAATGGCTGCGAGCCTTGGCAGAGCATCAGGCAAGTTTAGCGGAGTTACTGGCGGAGAGTCCGGAGGAACAACGCCGGCTGGGCTACTTCCATACTCTGCGCGAGATTTGCCAGCAGCCTTCTGCATGGCTGCAAACCGCTGAGTTGATGCGGCGAAAGACTAGCGCGCTCCGCGCCTGTACCGACGGAATTCGGTCCCTGATCCTGACCGGCTCCGGCAGTTCGGAGTACGCGGGGGACTGCGTGCGTTTGCCGTTGCAATCTTGAGCTGGGGGTGACGGTAGAGGCAATCGGTGGCGGCGCGATACTGGCCCAGGGGAGCAAAGTACTTCCTCGCGCGAGGCCCGCCCTGATGGTTTCACTCGCGCGTTCCGGCGATAGCCCTGAGAGCGTGGGCGCGCTCTCCTCTGTTCTGAATGGCGATCCACAGATTCGCCACCTGGTGTTGACCTGCAACTCTGCGGGCAGTTTGGCCACGAAGTTTCTGGCCGATCCGCGCGTGACGGTAATCACGCTGGACGATATTACGAACGATCAAAGCCTGGTCATGACCAGCAGCTTCACCAATCTTGTGCTCGCCGCGCGCTGCCTTGGACTGTGGGGAGAGCCCTCTCGACATCAGGCGATTTGCGAAAAATCCAGCGCCATCGCCAGCCATATTCTTACTCAAGATTTTGATACTCTGGCTCGGGCGGCGAAAGCGCCGTTCAGGCGCGCTGTGTTTCTCGGCAGTGGAGTCCGTTTCGCGGCTGCCCGCGAAGCCGCATTGAAGATGCTGGAGATGACCGCCGGCCGGGTGGCCACTCTCTGCGAGAGTTTCCTTGGGCTTCGCCATGGACCAATGAGCTACGTGCATGAGGACTGCCTGATTGCAGCGTTCCTTTCGTCGGACCCTACACTGCGCGCTTACGAATCGGATGTGTTGCGAGAGCTGGATCGCAAGCAGCTGGGCCTTCTGAAAGTGATCGTGGGAGAAGACATCCCGCCCGATCTCCTTCGAAAAGACGATATTGGAATCGAGTGTTCGGGAATGAAAGCACTGGGGGATGACAACTCTCCGGTGATTGACGTCCTGGTCGGACAAGTGCTGGCCTTCTTCCGCTGCCTGGAAGAAGGACTACGCCCGGACTCACCTTCCGAAAATGGAATCATCAGCCGAGTGGTGGAAAGCTTTGCTCTTCACCCACCGCCTGAGTGACGGCGAAGTCCAATTATCGCCACTACTTAGCACAAGTATTTGGAACTGAAGCGGCATTTTCCAAAAACCATATGCTTTCGTTTGATTTCTCATAGTTGCATATTTTAGATTCTTTGCTTGCCTTTGATTTCTAATCATGCTAAAAGTCTGCGCATCAATTTCGTTGTAATTTTGGGGGGAACTTATGTGGTCTACAACGCGCACCCTCTTCATGATGGTGCTTCTGAGCGTCAGCTGTCAGTTTGTCTTTGCCCAAGGCACTGATCTCGGCACCATTCGCGGCACCGTCACCGACTCGAGCGGCGCGGTCGTGTCGGGCGCCAAGGTGACCATAACCGATCTCGCAACTGGTTCCATGCGCGAAACTGCAACTAACACGGAAGGCGGCTATCAGCTCTTCGGTCTGAGCTCCGGCACTTACCAAGTCTCAATTGCGAATACTGGAATGAGAACGGTTCAAGTGAATGGAATTGTTGTCAACGGAAGCGCCGTGGCTATTGCTAACGCGGTTATGAAAGTCGCATCTGCGTCAGAAAGAGTTGAGGTCACTACCGAAGCTCCGACGATCAACACCGCCGACCAAACAATCTCCGACACGATCACCAGTCGCGAAGTGCTAAACCTGCCCCGCGACAGCCGCGATGTTTTTTCCTTCCTCTATCTGAACCCGAATATTACGCAGAGCACCGGTGATGGATCATTTAAGTTTCTGGGATTTCAGAGCTACGGCGCGAACTTCACCATCGATGGGCAGCGCTCTACCAGCACGCTCGACGGCAGCGCCTCCGCGAGTGAGCCCTCCCTTGAAGCGGTCGGGGAACTGAACGTTCTTTCCAACGATTTCAGCGCTGAGTATGCCGGCATTTCCAGCATTCGAGTTACTACCAAGCGCGGCACGAACCAATTTCATGGCTCGGCTTACTATGACAACAAGAACTCCGCTCTTGCGGGTCTCACGATTCAAGACCAGCAGGGCATACGGGACTCGGAAGGCTCCTTGTATCCGTATCCTTCTCCTTACTTCAACTTCAATGACATTGCAGGTTCGCTTGGAGGTCCGATACCAGGATTGAAGAAGACCTGGTTTTTCACATCGTACGAGCGCAACTATTCGAGGGATTCGATCCAGGTCACAGATAACAAACTGCCGCATCCATCGTTCTGGACTGGAGATTTCTCACCCTTAATCTCCGATCCCGACAACATGAATCCGGACATTCTTCCTGCTGTCCCGTCGGGCGTGACTTTGACTCCGGCCGAGATCGCTGCTGACACGTACTGTGTTGGCTGGCCGAATTGCACGGGAGACGGCGCCCAATTCGTGATTATTCCGTCGCGGCTTCTGAATTCCAATGTGCAGCAGCTTATTGGCACGTACTTTCCGAAAATTGATCCGTCGATTGCAGTAAATGTTAACAACGGACGGATCGGACAGCTATTTCAGACACTGATGCCCACTCAGACGACGCGTGATCTGGGAACGGTGCGCATCGACCATGACTTTTCCGACAGGGACCACGTATATGGCGTGTACAACACGCAGGCACTGAGCGGCGGTAGATCGGCCGTGAGAACACCGTTTACGGGACTTGGGCTGACCCAGCAGGACCAGCGCACTCACACCGTTTCAGTTTCTTATTTGCGGACGATTCGCAATAACATCATCAATGAAGCGCGCGGTGGCTTCAATCGCGAATTCGTTTTCCGCCACAGCAACACGACACTAGGGGGCTTCTTGTCGAGCATCGGCTTCGACCAGAATGCTATTGACGCGTACGGCGCAGTCGTAGGGGCAGATCAACTCCAAACTTACGGGCACACCGTGATCTCCTACGGTTCCTCATTCACCTCTTTCGATCGCAGCGGAAACCGCAACACGGACCGCCAGGAGAGCCAGTATCTGGCAACCTTCGGCGACACGCTCACCTGGGTAGTGAAAAACCACAATCTCAAGATGGGCGCTGACTTCGTGCACAACGAAGGCTTGGACGGCTTCTCCACCGCTCGTGGAAATCCGCGCGGGACCATGACTTACACCGGAAGCAGCACGAGCGCATTCGCAAATTTTCTGCTCGGCCAACCCGCCAATCGAGTCACATTCATCGACCAAACCCGTCCGAATATGGATGTAACCAACTGGGAGCAAGGGTATTTCTTCCAGGACGATTGGAAAGTCAGGTCCAACCTGACGGTGAATCTTGGAATTCGATACGAGATGGTTTCGCCTTGGGTTGACAAGCACGACATCCTGTTGAACTTTGATCCCACATTTGACAACAATACTGGACGCTTCCTCGTCCCCTCCGACAAAACTCTTGCGTACCTGGACCCAAGGATTTCCACGACTCTTCCGGTTGCTACTGCGGCACAGTCAGGACTTGGGATTGGCCGGGGTCTGGTTCAGACAGATAAGAACAACTTCGCTCCACGCCTCGGAATTGCGTGGGGCCTTAACGACAAAACTGTCATCCGTGGTGGTTACGGGCTGTACTTCCCAACGTCGGCTGCCCAGGGGATTCGCGATCCAATTTCGACCAATGGATTCAATCAGGCCTTGACCAAACAGACCGGGACCGTGAATCCGCCATTGCAACCATGGCCCACTCCACTGACCGGCGGCGATGTCGTGGAAAATTCCAGTCTGATTTCGGTCAATGCTGTTCCCGTGGGGCTACGCGAGCCCACCGTGCAGCAATACAATGCAACCTTTGAACGCCAGGTTGGTTTGAAGAGTGCAGTGCGATTTTCTTACCTCGGCACTCACTCCAGCGGCCTCATAGGCGGCATCGACCTCAATGAAATCGCCCCCAGCGATAATCCCTGGGGTACCACAACTGGCGACGGTGTGACGCCTTGCACTCCGGACGACGGGGATTGCCTTCCAACCAACGCAGATTTTGCGCGTCTACCTTACCCAACGCTGGGTGATTATCTGCTGACTTATGGCAACTATGGTCACAGCCAGGCAAATACGTTTCAGACACAGTTTGAACGCCGGTTCGACAAGGGCTTGATGTTTAACGCTTCTTATACCTATACCGATCAGAAATCGACCGGTATCGACCAGGGAAATTCCAGCCTCGGCGGTGTTCCGTACAATCCATTCCAGCCGAGTCTCGATTACACCGAGGATGCATGGGTCTCCCATCATCGCTTCGTTTTATACGGGGTATATGATTTGCCGCTTGGCCGAGGCATGAAGTTCGGCGATGGATTGTCGAAGTGGGCAGACGCCATACTCGGTGGATGGCAGACGACTTTCCAGATGTTTGCCAAGAGTGGCACGGCATTTACCCCATACTGGACCTGTGATAATTGCGGCAATGGTGACCGTATGGTGGGGCCGGGCAATATCGCCTCTGAATCGATTGACGCACTTGGCGATTTCAACGATTTCATTGGCTACCGGCCACTGGTTGTCGGGAATTACAAAACGCAGGTTGGCGACCAGCTCTTCAACCCTGACGCTTTCGCGCCGCCGCCAATGGGTGCCGATGTTTTCACAAACCCTGCGGTTGCGCGCAAGAATCTATTGTGGGGACCAGGTGGCTGGGGAGTTAATTTGGGCGTCCACAAAGACTTCAAATTCACAGAGCGAGTTACCGCTTCGTTGGGAGCCGACTTCAACAACATCTTCAATCACCCCATACGGATGCCGAACCAGGATTTCGGGGATGGCAGTTTCTCCTACCTTGGCGGATTTGATGTCGCAATCGATCCCGCGACATTGATGCCAATGGTTCAGGACGTAAATCCCAATTCGGACTTTGCTCGCGCGTATTCAACATTTCCCCAAGAAGGTGTCGACAGCCGCCGAACCGTCCGGTTGCGGCTTCGAATCACTTTCTAGCCTGGGAACAGCTAGTTAACAAGCGACTGCCCGAGGCGAGCGCGAAACGCACGGGCGGTCGCTTTCGTTCGGAGCATCCATGAAATTCAAGATCGCCGTCGGCATCGCCTTCGCTATCTTTTTGGCCACGGCCTGGGCGGAGCGGCCGGGGGATTTCCGTGTTGTCGGGCCCGGCGGCGGCGGGGCCATGTTCAATCCCACGGTCAGCCCGCACGATACGAATACCGTGCTCGTTTCCTGCGACATGACCGGTTCCTACATCACTCATGATGGCGGGAAGAGCTGGCGCATGTTCAATCTGCGCGGGGTGGTGAATTTTTTTGCCTTCGATCCGAAGGATCCCAACACCATGTACGCGCACGCCACCGGTCTGTGGCGGAGCACCGACGGCGGAAAATTGTGGAAGCTTGTGTATCCGAGTCCCTCGGCGGTCAAGGGCGTGAAGATGGCTTCTGACCATTCGGATGAGGACATCCTGGCTGATCCCGATCCTCTGGGGACCATCTCGGCGTTTGCCATTGATCCCGACAATTCCAAAGTGTTGTATGCGGCAGCGGGATCGAAGGATAGTCCAGCCCTCTTTATTTCAAAAGATGCCGGAGCGAGTTGGAGCAAGCAAGCCGATTTGCCGGATGCGCCTCGCCGTGTGTGGATCGATCCGAAGTCACCAGCCGATGCGCGGAGAATATTTGTGGGAAGCGTGCGTGCGCTCGCGGTCGTAACCGGTGCCAGCGTGCGCAAACTCTCTATCCCTGAAGAAGCCAATGACATCTCGTTGGGCTTCGGCTCCGAGGCGGAGCCTACAGTTTATGTGACCTCCAAGCATGGCGTTTTCGTTTCCACCGATGGTGGGACCGCATGGCGTGAATCGGCTTTGCCAGGTGAGGGCAGCCATGTTCGCGCCGTGGCCACCAGCCTCGATCATCCCGAGGTGGCGTATGTGTCTTACAACCGCCTGCTTCTCGACGGGAAGACGTGGATGGGAGTTGCCAAGACCACCGACTCCGCTAAGACCTGGACCATTCCATGGAAAGAACAATGGGCCGACGAAGAAGAAGGTTCAGGAATTGGAGGAAATGCCGGCGTTGCACCCAAGAATATTCATGACGACTGGATCACCGAAACCTTTGGCTCATCGTGGGGAGAAAATCCGCTGGTTCTGACAGTGGCAGACCAGGACCCCAACCTCGTGTATGGAACCGACCTCGGCCGCACCATGGTCAGCCGGGATGGCGGCCAGACCTGGGCGGGACAATATTCACGCAAAGTCGACGACGCGGGTTGGACTACGACCGGCCTCAATGTCACCACCAGCTACGGCATCCATTTCGATCCATTCGACGTGAAGCGCGAGTTCATCACCTACACCGACATCGGCCTATTCCGAAGTGAAGACGGCGGCGCGTCGTGGGTAAGCTCAACCGAAGGCGTGCCACGTGAATGGCGCAATACCACCTACTGGGTCGTGTTCGATCCTAAAGTGCGCGGCAAAATGTGGAGCGTGAATAGCGGGACGCATGATCTGCCGCGTCCCAAGATGTGGCGACACACTCCGGTTTCACGGTACAAAGGCGGCGTCTGCGTGAGTCTCGATGGCGGCAAGACCTGGAGCAAGTCGAACACCGGAATGGATGAGACCGGCGCTACCCACATCCTGCTCGATCCAACCAGTCCGGTGGCCGCGCGCGTGCTTTACGTCACCGGATTCGGCGACGGAGTCTACAAGAGCGTGAACGGCGGCAAAACCTGGAGCCTCAAGAACAATGGCATCACCCAGACGGAGCCGTTTGCCTGGCGGCTGGCCCGCGCGACGAATGGAACACTCTACGTTCTGATTGCGCGGCGGTCGGAGGACGGCAGCATCGGTAACTCCGGGGATGGCGCGATGTATAGTTCAAGCGATGGAGCGGAGCACTGGCGCCCGGTCACTCTTCCCGCCGGCACCAACGCGCCGAATGGTTTGGCGATCGATCCCAACGATTCGAATCGCCTCTATCTCACTACCTGGGCGCGCGCAGCCGGACAGCACGGCGATGGCGGAGGAATCTTTCTCTCCGAAGATGCGGGCAAGAGCTGGAAGCAGGTGCTCGACAAAGACCGCCACATTTATGACATCACCATCGATCCCTCGAATCCGAACGTTCTCTACGCTGCGGGATTTGAGTCTTCGGCGTGGCGTTCTGCCGATCGCGGAGTCACGTGGGCGCGCATCCCGGGTTTCAATTTCAAGTGGGGTCAGCGTGTAATTCCCGACCCCGAAGATCACAATAAGATATACGTCACCACCTTCGGTGGAAGCGTATGGCACGGTTCGGTGAATGGGCAAGACCAACCGCTCGACATCGCAACCCCCGAACTGGCGCAGGGCAAGAATTAAAAGAATTAATAAAAGGAGGACGTCTTCATGAATCGCAGGGAATGGTTGTTCGGAGTTGGAGCTGGCAGCAGCTACAGGAATAGCGGCGCACGCGGCACCAACCCCGGCCGCAGCAGAAGCGAAGAGCGCGCCTAAGGCCAAGCCGCTTGATATTTCGCAGTACGAACCCAAGAGCATGCTGCAAGTACACGAATCGTATGTGGAGCGGGCGAAGTACCCGGTCATTGACTTTCATACGCACATTTCCGGATCGGTAAAGTCATCGAAAGGAGTGGAACTGGCCGCGGAGCGCCACTACCTGGGCACCCCGCAGGAATGCCTCAGTGTGATGGATGCTAAGAACATCCGCGCCATGGTGAACCTCACCGGCGGTTACGGCAAAGGACTGGCCGATGCGGTTACGAAATATGATCGCGCCTATCCCGGACGCTTTTACACTCTCACCGAACCCTGCTATGAATTCTTCAAGGACCCCAATTATCCGAAGATTCAGGCGGATGCCATTGAGCAGGCGCACAAGGACGGCGCGCGTGGCTTGAAGATTCTCAAGACCCTGGGACTTTATCTGCGGGAAAACATCACGTCGGGCAAGCTGGTGAAAATCGACGATCCACGCTTCGACCCCATGTGGGAAGCTTGCGGCGCTTCGAATATTCCGGTAGCCATTCACATTTCCGATCCAGTCGCCTTCTTCACTCCGATCGACCGCTTCAACGAACGGTTTGAGGAGCTGAACAACCATCCCGACTGGTCGTTTTACGGCGGAGATTTCCCTTCCAATGCCGAGCTGATCGAAGCGCGGAATCGCGTGTTGGCGCGGCATCCGAAGACGCAATTCGTCGCGCTGCACGTGGGCAACTTTGCGGAAAACTTGCAGAACGTGAGCGAAAACCTGGACCGCTTCCCCAACATGTTCGTCGATACTGCCGCGCGCATCGGAGAACTGGGCCGCCAGCCCCGCACCTCGATGAAGTTCTTCGACAAGTATCAGGACCGCATCCTGTTCGGGACCGATGCGACACTGCACGGCGACGCATTCCCGCAACAGGTCTTCAACAACAAGCTGTATGAGATTTACTATCGCTTCCTCGAGACCGACGACGAGTACTTCGACTATGCTCCCGCGAAAATTCCACCGCAGGGGCGCTGGCGCATTTACGGCATCGACATGCCAGAGCAGATTTTACGCAAGGTCTACAACGAGAACGCGGCACGACTACTGCATGTCACGGTTTAGATGAGAATCAATTGGCGAGTCATTATTCTTGCCCTGGCCTTTGCGGTTTTGCCGGCGCATGCGGAAGTGCGGGTGTGGGAAGGGACACTCACCCTTCCCACTTATGAGGAAGGGCCGCCCGATCCCAATCCTCCTTTCGATCAATTCGCCGGCAACCGCTTCAATTATCCCTATACGCTGCGCGACAACCTCACCAGCCGCAGAGTGAATCACGCTTGGCGCGCGGTGTACCTCGAGAACGAATATCTGAAGTGCTCGGTATTGCCCGACATTGGCGGCCACCTGTACACCTGTACCGACAAGCTTTCTGGCCAGTCGATGTTTTACGCAAACCCTTCCATCAAGAAGGCTGCAATCTCCTACCGGGGAGCGTGGGCGGCATTTGGAATCGAATTCAATTTTCCGGTTTCCCACAACTGGGTGAGCATGTCGCCGGTGAATTACTCGTTTGCCAAGCATCCGGACGGCAGCGCTTCCGTGACCGTCGGCAATATCGACCGCGTCTATGGCATGGAGTGGTCGGTCGAGTTGGTTCTGCGACCTAAATCCACGGTGCTTGAGGAGCGGGTCACGCTGAACAATCGCAGCGACGCGCGACATCGCTTCTACTGGTGGAACAATGCCGGCATTCGGGTGTGGGACGACTCACAGATCGTCTACCCCATGCGCTTTGCCGCCTCGCACGGTTTCACCGAGATTCGTCCCTGGCCGGTGGATGATGGCCTGGATCTGAGCATTATTCGCAATCACACCCGCGGGCCGGTTTCCGAATTCGTTCACGGCAGCCGCGAAGGCTTCATGGGAATATGGAACCCGAAGACGCATGCGGGAACGGTTCACTTTGCCGATTATGCTTCGCTTCCCGCCAAGAAAATCTGGTCCTGGGGTGTTGATGCCGATGGCCTCGATTGGCGCAAAGCTCTCTCCGATGACAACAGCGCCTATGTTGAGGTGCAGGCCGGCCTGTTTCGCAATCAGGAAACGTATGCATTTCTTCAGCCGCGGCAAACTCTTCAATTCAGCGAATACTGGATGCCGGTGCGGGCAAATTGGCGGAATCTCACGCGCGAATCTGTCAGGAGTGGCTAGCCTGATCCGTCGCCATGGCAGTCTGGTCGCGGGATTCAATGCGAATCAGCAGATCCCTCAAGCGCACAATTTTCATCTCCAACGGCAGGCAGCAATTGTTCCAGGAAAAAACCGATCTGACGCCGGAGCACACCTGGACCCACGAAATCCCTAATGCGGATACGCAGGCCAAATACACCATTGAAATTAAAAATGCCCAGGGCAAACCCCTGTTGCGCCAGACCGAAGGCGTTTACGACTGGACTCCGGAATCGGAGATCAAGGTCGGGCCACAACCCGCGTACCACATTCCGGAGCCGGACAAGCGCAGTTTCGACGACTGGATGCAGGCCGGCAAAGACGATGAACTAAACGGCAGGACCCTGCAGGCGCTCGATGTATATAAGGAGGCGCTGCGCCGGTTTCCCGACAGCTTTCTGGCGCAAAAATCGGCCGGACGGCTGGCTGCTGCGCTGCTGCGCTTTGAAGAGGCGAAAGCTTATCTGGAAGCCTGCCACCTTCGCGACACATCCGACACCGAGGTTTCCTACTACCTGGGAATTGCCGATGATGGCCTTGGCGAGACTGAGCATGCGCAGACTGCCTATGAACAAGCATTACGCCTGCCGGCTTTTCATTCTGCCGCTGCAGTGAGATTGGCCGAACTGCGCGCACAAGCGGGTGACCTGAATGCAGCTGAGAAATATCTCGGTGAAGCATTGGCCCTCACTCCCAACGATCTACGCGTCCGCGAAGAATTGGCGGCGGTAAAGCGCGCTGCGGGAAAGGGTTCGGAAGCGCAGGAACTCACCAAAAAGAGTGTTGCCCGTTTCCCTCTCAGTAACTTCCTGAAAGAAGAGGAAGGCACCCCCGATCTGCAGCACTTAGCGAACGACGCTTACCGCGTGATCCATGTGGCCTCCGAATACATGCAACTGGGAATGTATCAGCGGGCGCTGGAGGTGCTTTCCAGGAAATATCCTTCAGTGGTTGCCGATGAAAGTGAGCCGGGGTCGGTGGGTCCGCAGGAGAATCCACTGGTTGCGTATTTTCGAGGGTATTGCCGCGAGAAGCTGGGGAAATCAGGAGCGGAGGATTATGCCACCGCTTCGAAGCTCTCGACCGAATACATCTTTCCCAGCACAGCAGAGGAACTGACCGTCTTAAGGGCGGCGGTACGGAGCAATCCCGCCGACGCGACTGCTCATTTTCTGCTAGGCGATCTCTACTTTTCGCATGCTCAGACCGACTCCGCTCTCGATGAATGGGCGCAGGCACGAAAGACCGGAAGCAATATTCCGGTGCTCGACGCAAATATTGGTCTGGCGCTTCTCCACATCAAGCATGATCCTGAAAAAGCACTCGAAGCTTTTCGGGATGGCCTGGCCACCGATCCGACCAATGTCGAGGTCTATCTTGGTATCGATCAATCGCTCAGTCTGCTTGGACGTCCAGCCCGCGAGCGTGTAGAAGCATTGGAGAAATTTCCCCAGCTTGCCGATGCGCCGAATCCACTGATGTTTGAGTTGATCCTGAATCTGGCGGAGTCGGGTGACTTCAAGCGGGCCATCGATCTTTTCCAGAACCACTTTTTCCCACGCGAAGAGGGAGGAACCAACGTCCGACAGGTTTGGGTGGAAGTGCAGTTGCAGCGAGTGCTCGCCCTTGCCCGCCAGGGCAATTGCACAGAGGCGCTGGACGCCGCGCAGCACCTGGGTTCCGAAGTGCCCGGGCTTGCGTTTACCAAGGACGGTCTGGAACCGATCCTCAACTCCGCACGCACCAATTATTTGCTGGGCACCGTCTACGCAACCTGCGGCAAAGCCAATGACGCGAAGGAACATTTCGAGCAGGCGGTGAACAGCATCAAGCACGGACCAGGTTCTCTGGGCGTGGCTGGCAGCACAGAAACTTGCCTGGCTTCGACCAGCAAAAGTGGCAAAGCCGGTTGCAGACGGCTCTGGCTGATGCTGTCAGCCGCACCGCAACCAGCGGTTATCCCAGTTGGTGGATGTACTCGGCGGGGTTGCTGGAAAAAAAGTTGGGGAAGGATGAGGAAGCGACAGCGACATTCCAGAAGAGCGCTCCTACTTCCGGATCGGATGCTGGCTTATCACCTCACGCGCCTGGCGCAAGCGGATTCTGGTAAATAGCGGCAACATCAACAGCGGTTTGTAGTGACCTACTCATGAAGAGACGCGACTTCATCGCAGCTTTAGCGGCATCCACGGTCTTTGCCCGGTCATGGGTCTCCGCTCAGAACACCTCCCGGCGGCCTCGATTGCTCATCGCAGAATCCGACCCATTCACCGGGCTCAATCTCCTGAAATTGCGTTATGCGGCAGGACGCCGGCCTTCGGACGACTTCACCGGATGGGCATTGTCCTGGCAAGTCACAGGACAAAAGGATTTTGCCGAGCGTGCCCTGGCCGAAATGAAAGCCAGGCACATCACCGCGACCGGCAAGCCCTCACGCGCGTGGATCGATTACACCAAGTGGGCGCTGGCATTCGACTGGCTGCTGGAGTATCCAGGATTCGAGCAGGCGCATAAGCTTCGCATCGCGAATGAGTTGATGGAGGGTGCGGCAACCATGCTGGCTACCCCCGACTTCGCCGACCCCAGCCAGCTTTCTTATCAAAACTATTCAACCCGTTATCTGGCTTTGGCTGCGTTCACCTCCGCGGCGGTCGATGGCCTTCCCGAATGCGGCGCCCGCTGCGGCCTCTGGCGCAAACAGGTTTCCGAGGGACTGGAAAACATCCTTGAAACCACAAATTTCGTGGATCCACAAGGCAGCTACCACGAATCGCTGGACTACATGCGCATCACCTGGGCGGCGTTGACGCTGCTTGCCGAATTGCAGCGGACGATGACCGGAGTCGATCCAGCGCGGACCTTTTCCGTGTTCCGTAACATCGGGAACACCTATCTCTATAAGTTACTGCCCGACGGCACGCCTTCGCGCGAGGGAGACAATGAATACCCCATCCTCGACCTGCAAGACACCGCCGTGATCGGGTACGCCGTTAATCGCTTCAAAGATCCCTATAGCGCATGGCTTCTGCGGAAGAGCGGGTTCTTTCCGAAGAAGTGGGTAATTCCGGCGCTTGAGTTCCTCTGGGACGATCGAGACGTCACGCCTCATGATCCCGCGCTTGCCAGTGAGAGCGAACTGCCGCATCAGCGCTACTTCCCGGGCGTGGGACACCTGGTCATGCGCACCGGGTGGAAGCCGGATTCGACCTGGATCGAGTTCGACTGTGGCCCTTATCTCGCCAAACATCAACATCTGGACCAGAACCAGTTCACCATCTATCACAACGGATACTTGGCGATCGACAGCGGCGCCGACTATACCGAAACCGAGAGCCCCCACTATCTGAATTATTACCGCCGCACGGTGGCGCACAATTCCATGCTGGTGTTTGACCCAGAGGAGAAATTCTTCTGGTCTGACAATGTGGTGCCGGCAGCCAACGATGGCGGCCAGCGCATGGATTCCTCGCGTTACTGGAACACCATTCGCAATCCGGCAGACTGGGAGCGCACACGCGATCTCTGGGACTTGGGGACGATGCGCCTGATCGACTACGTTCCCGGCCATTATCAGTATGCGCTCGGCGACGCCAGCAACGCCTACTCCCGAAGCAAGCTGCGGTGCTTCACTCGCGAGCTGGTTTACATCCCCGTCGCGAACCTGCTGTTTGTGTTTGATCGCGTAGTCAGCACGAAGCCGCAATTCAAGAAAGCATGGCTGCTTCACGGGGTTAACCCGCCCTCCGTCGACCAGGATCGGCAGACCCGGCCCGGCGCAATGGATTTTCCGAACGCCAGCACCTTTTCATTTAGTGACGGCACCGGTGAGTTACTGGTGCATTCGCTTCTGCCCCGGGAGCGGATTGTCACTCGTCGCGGCGGGTCCGGCTACGAGTTTTACGATCCGGGCAATGAGAACGGCGGCGATTGGGGCAGCGGAGAAAATTGGCCAATGGAACCCGCCGAGGGCGGTCCCCTGCCAGCCGATCCCCGACTGCTGCACATGTGGAAGGCATTCTGGGGACAAGACCTTACCCGGATGGAAAGCTCGAACCACAAGAATGTCGTACCGGGAAGCTGGCGTATTGAAGTCTCTCCGACAAGAGCTGCCGAAGAAGATTTCTTTCTGAACGTCCTGGAAATTGGGAATACACGTGCGCTCGGTAAGAAGCAAGTAAAGCTTGTGGATGGTACCGGCATGTTGGGCGCGGCGTTTGAGGGTGGTCCGGCGGTACTGTTTGGCTCCGCGGGACAAGTCGTCGATCAAGCCGAGGTGTCATTGCCGGGTGTGGCCTGTGATTCGCTCCTGCTCACCGGCCTGCAACCGGAGTCGCTCTACGAACTCAGCTTTAGCGGCTTGAACGTCTCCGATGCGCCGGACGTGACGCTCCCCGGCGTGCTGAAAGGCATTCTCCATGCTCGCGCTAATTCAAAGGGAGTCATGCAAATCGAGAAGCGGGATCTTGAGAATCTCCGCCTTCGCGTCGCGCGAGTGTGAACCTCTGTGCAGCTCCGTGCCCTCGGTGGTTAGAGGTTTTGATCGGGCATCTGGAATACAGAACTTAGCTTTGGGGAAAAATATGAAGGGGACCGTGGTCCTGTTTATCTTGTTCGTATCTAGTGCGGCTGCCTGGGCAGCAGCAGCCGATACTACGCCTCGTCCTGAAGATTTTCTGGTGTTGCCGCCCGTTTCAACCTTGGCCCCAACCATCACTCCGTATCTGAAGTACGAAGTGAACATCGCCTGGCAGCAGGACGAAATCCGCAGAAGGCGCTTTGAGCAGATCCGGACTGAGGCCGAACTCGTTCGTCTGCAACAGGAATTGCGGCAGAAGCTGCTGGCCATGCTCGGCGGCTTGCCGGCGGTGAAAACTCCTTTGCATCCGCAGATCACCGGACGCATTCAGATGAACGGATTTCACATCGAGAAGCTGATTTTCCAAAGCTTGCCCGGCATTTATGTGACGGCCCTGGTGTACGTGCCCGACGATGGCAAGAAACATCCCGGAATTCTGGTTCCCTGTGGCCACTCGACGGTGGGCAAAGATTACTACCAAGCCCTCGCGCAGCGCCTGGTGAACGCCGGCTATGTCGTAATCTCGTGGGACCCCGTCGGCCAGGGCGAGCGCAGCCAGTTCTGGGATGCGAAGCAGAAGAAGAGCCGCTACAACCTGATCTGCGCCGAGCACGCGGTGATGGGAAACCTGGCCTATCTTGCCGGCACCAATCTCTCGCGCTGGGAAGTCTGGGACGGCATTCGCGCCGTCGATTATCTCTTGACTCGGCCGGAAGTTGATCCCGAGCGAATCAACATTACCGGGACCAGCGGAGGCGGAACCCAGACCGCCCTGATCGCCGCGCTCGACCCGCGCATAAAGGTAGCCGTGCCGTCCTGCTACATCACGGCCATGCCGATGCGAATGTACAACCGCATCTTTAAAGATCCTGATAGCGATCCAGAGCAGGACCTCTACGGCATGATCTCCGAAGGGCTCGGTCATCCCGGATTGCTCTTATTAATGTATCCGCGCCCGGTGATGGTCGCTGCCGCGGTGCTCGATTTCTTTCCTATCGAGGGAACCCACAAGACTTTTCGGGAAGTCTCCAGCCTTTATCGCCGCTTCGGTCATGCGGACCGCATTGCGCTTGCTGAGGGCTACCATGAACATCAATACTCGGCAGAGAACCAGCGTGCAGCCATCAGCTTCCTCGACCACTTCAATGGCCTGACGCCGGCCAAAGAGTCCCCTGCAGTCAAAGACCTCGATGTTTCTGCCCTGCAGTGCACGCGAACCGGCCAGGTGATGACCGACTTTGACGATGCCCGGTCATTGATGGATGAGATCCGTGATTACGCCGCCGCACACAAAACCGATCATTCCCATTCGCTCAAGCAACTGTATTACGGAAGAGGCTATCCCGAGATTCGCAACTGGAAGGTAAGCGAATACAAGAACGACATTTCCGTGAATCACGCCATCGAGTGGGAGGCGGCTGAAAGCACAAAAGTCGGAAGAGTCACCATCGACAAATTTCTGCTGCATCACAGCGGCGGCTTGGCGATGCCTCTGCTGCATATTTATCGCTCTGACTCCAGAAACGGCAACCTGCTTTTTTGGTTTTCCAACCAGGGGAAAACAGATCTTGAGAATTGGCCGGACATCACCCGGTATCTTGATGCGGGTTACGAAATCGTCTCCTTTGATTTCCGTGGACTTGGCGAAACCCGCATGCCCTATAAAGCGATTTCACCGGACGACCCGCTGCTCAGCAAGCTCGATTACGATGCCGCTTACGTAAACCCTCTTTCCAGCGTACTGGCCGACTATGTTTACAACTCGCTGCTGATCGGGCGTCCCTATTTCCTGCAAATGATCGAAGACATTGAAATCGCTTCCCGCTTCGCCCAGTTTCATTTGAAAGCAACGAAGATTGCTTTGGTGGGCACAGGCGATGCTGCGCCTTTAGCGGCCACGGCAGCGCAGACTATTCCCGGACTGACGGTTTTTCCAGGTTTGGGGCCTTCAAAGCTCCCCTGGTCACAGATTGTGAAAGAAAAAAGGGAGATTTGGCCCATTCAGTACCTTCTGCCGGGCGGAGTGGGAATTCAGTAGGAGCGCGATCCGACAATCAAAACCGCAACCCGAGAAAAAGCAGGAAAAATGCGGGAGTGGTGCTTGGCAAGGAAGGGTACGCTGCGGTGATTTCTACATCCCGTAGGCCGTGCAGAATCAGCAGGTTCGGCGGCCTTCGAAGATTCGTTGCTTTCGTTTGTTTTCTCTTAATGAGACGTATAAAATCGCTGTTCCCCCGCGACAGCAAAGCGAGGAAGAACCCATGGCATTCAAGGATTCGCGTCTTCTGGCGGAGCAACGCAGGCGCAAAGTTCTGGACCTGATCGAACAGAAGGGTCAGATCACGGTCCGGGAGTTGACCTCCCGCTTCGCGGTCTCAGCGGTCACCGCTCGCGCCGACCTGGATGCATTGTGTTCGGAAGGGCTCGCGCTCCGATCGCATGGCGGCGCGGTTCGCAAGCTGGAAGGAAGCCACGACGCGGCCATTGCCGGCGACCCCAAGCGATATAACGACATCGCCCGGCGCGCAAAAGTGAATTTGGGTACTGTGGCTCCCGTTGCCCAGAGAAGCCCGAGAGTCTCTTCCTCCCAGGGCTCGATTCGCGCGGCGGCAAGTGATCTTGGCATCAATCTGACAGCCGGAGGCCGCACCATCACGTTCGTTCTCGGTAATCGCGACACCGTAAACGAATTCCAATCCAAAGTGCTTCTGGGGGCAGAAGGATTCTGCACTGGCCATGACTGGGCCCTCCAGTTTGTCTCGCTTCGTTCCGATCTCAGCGCTCCTTCCAGCAGCGTGATTCTTCCCGATGTGCTCACCCAGGCCAGCCGAACCGCCGGCGTCATTTTGAGCGGCATTCACTCTGCCAGCACGCTGGCGGCGCTGAAGGACGGGAATATTCCCTTTTCGCTGGTGGGCAATAATATCGTCGGGGACTGGCAGCCCGAACGGTACGATTGCGTTTTCACCGATGATGTGCGCGGATCGGCCGAAATTACCCGTTACCTGATTTCTCAGGGCCACCGCAACATCTGGTATATCGGGAATCAGCGATTGCCGTGGTTTGCGCGGTGTGGCCGCGGCTACTTTCAGGCAATGGAGGAAGCCGCTCTCGAACCCCGCTTCAGCGAGATCGGCTCGGAGGACCGCGAACTGGGCTATCTGGCAGTGAAGGCCCTGCTCGCCAACGGCGAGCGGCCTTCCGCCCTGTTTGTCGGCACCGACCAGGCCGCTTCCGGCGTGTATCAGGCCTTGCAGGAATTAGGGATTCGCATCCCCGATGACATCAGCGTTGCCGGGTTTAACGATACCATTGGGGAGGTCCTGCATCCCGGACTCACCACCGTGCGCGAGTTCCCCAAGGAACTGGGCGCGCACTTGGCCGAGTTCACGATTCGCAGAATCAACCAGCCGGACTTGCCTCCGCAGCAGCTCGTCATGCCCACCGAGCTCATTCGCCGGGAAAGCGTGAAGCAGACTGCCACCGGCCCCTCGCCTGTCTCCTCGCCCGCTCTTCATGAGCACGTGCTGTAATCCGCTAACCAGATGAGCGCCCGTGACACGGACCGGGCTTTCCAAGCCCACTCGAAGCTCGTCTCACACCACCCATAAAAACGATTAATGGTTGCTATTACCTTTTATTGCTTGCGAAACGAGCCAAGCCTGACTTTACTTTACTTTCCTTTAATGCTCTAATGCTTTCCTATTCTGCCAGGGCCAAGTGCGCAGCTTAAGGGGGAAAAGATGAAGCGAGCATTGTGGCTGTTCTGTTTAACGTTGTCAGTGATGTGCACAACTCTTCTTGCACAGGTTGATACCGGAACCATTACGGGCAGCGTTCGTGACAGCCAGGGTGCAGGCATCCCTGCTGCTACGGTGACATTTGTCGAGGTCACCACCAATGTGAAGTTCACCACCCAGACGGATGGATCCGGAGAGTACGTTTCGCCTCCCCTGCATCCCGGCAGCTACAACACTGTGGTGGGAGCCCAAGGCTTCAAGACCCAAACCCGCAACACCATCAGTCTGAAGATCCAGGATCGCCTGAGAATTGACTTCGTTATGGCGGTTGGATCGGTCGCCGAGAATGTCATGGTCACAGGTGACATTCCGATCGTGCAAACGGAAACCTCGTCTTTGGGACAGGTAATCACCTCCAACCAGATCACTGAGCTTCCGCTCAACGGCCGCGACTATATTCAGCTCGCGACGTTAAGCACGGGCGTTGTGCGCACCAGTTCGGGCACCAACGGCAACAGCGGCGGCAGCAGCACCGGCGGCCAGAACAGCTTTGTGGCGAATGGCACGCGCGGGACCCTGAACAATTTCCTGCTCGATGGCATCGACAACAACTCCAACGATAACGGCGGAGTCGTGCTTCGCACCAACGTGGATGCGATTCAGGAATTCAAGCTGCAAACCAACAGCTACTCCGCGGAATTTGGACGCAGCGGCGGCGCAGTGGTAAACGCCATCATCAAGTCGGGAAGCGATACTTATCACGGAAATCTGTTTGAGTTCTTCCGGAATTCGGCCCTCGATGCCAGGGACTATTTTGAGCCTTCGAGCGATCCAAAAGCCTCTTACAAGCAAAACCAATTTGGCGGGACGCTGGGCGGTCCGATTCTTAAGGGCAAGCTTTTCTGGTTTGGTGATTATCAGGGTACACGGATCCGGAACCCGCTCAACTGGAACTCATTAGTTCCCACCGCGGCGGAACGCGGGGGAGACTTTTCTGCGCCCGGGGAACCGGTCATCAACGATCCTGAAACCGGCCTGCCGTTCTCCGGAAACGTCATTCCGTCGGACCGCATCGACCAGATCAGCCAGGCCTATATGAATCTCTACCCGGACGCCAATAACGGCGACCGCTTTATTATTTTCCCGATCGAACAGGACAGTATCAACCAGGGCGATGGCCGCGTGGATTACAACCACTCGCAGCACGATCAGTTCTTTCTGCGTTATTCCATGAGCCGAAGGAGGGATATTCGTCCAGCTCCGCTTCCGGGACTCGCCAACGGCGGTGACTCCAGCACCGGAGACGGCCACGAGGACACCTACGGCGCATCGCTGGGACTCACCCACGTGTTTGGCCCAACTACCGTGAATGAGGCGCGCCTTGGCTTCAACCACGTGCACATCGGTCGCGGTGTGCCGCTGGACGGAGCCGTTCTTCCGCCTGCAGAGTTGCGGGTACCCGGTGTGCCTGACGATGCTCGGGTTAACGGGCTGACCTTATTCGTCCCCACGGGCGGATACCGCCGCGTAGGCGACCCTCGGTACGCACCCACCATTCTCTCCAGCCAGGAGCGGCAGATTACCGACGTGCTCACACTGGTGCGCAACCGCCATACCATCAAGGTCGGAGGGGAGATCCGCTGGAGCCAGTTCAACATCTCGCAGGAAGCTGCTCCCCGCGGCCAATTCCAGTTCAATGGTCAATACAGCGGCAGTCCGCTCGCTGATATGTTGCTGGGCTTGCCGAACCGGGCCAACATCTCAACCGTCATCGGGATGTACAACCGGCAACACGTTCCGTCCTTGTTCGTTCAGGACGACTGGAAGGTCACCCCGCGCCTCACTCTCAACCTCGGTCTGCGCTACGACTATTTCGCTCCGGCGGTCGAGGCTAACAACCGGCAAAGCAATTTCGACTACGCCACTGGAACTCTGATCACAGCAGGCTCAAACGGAGCTTCCGATGCGCTGGTCACGGCCGACAAAGCCAATTTTGCGCCCCGCATCGGATTTGCCTGGACTCCAACCGCAAGTGCCAACACAGTAGTCCGCGGCGCTTATGGCATTTTCTACAGCGGCCAGGAAATCCGCACTGCGGCTCCACTCCAGCTGGCCTACAACCTGCCGTTCTTCTATGAGCCGCTGTTCATCAACGGAGATACCCCGGCTTTCACGGTTTCGGAGGGATTTCCGACTCTTGACCCAAGTCAGGCCGTAAATCCTGGCGTGACCAGCGCGGATGCGCATCTGCATACTCCTTACTATCAGAGCTGGAATCTTGCCGTGCAACGCTCGTTGCCCGCATCCATCAGCCTGGAAGTCGCCTACGCCGGTTCCAAGGGTACTCATCTGCAAGGCGTCACCGATCCCAACCAAGTCCCTACTCCGGGAGATGGGGATGTTCAGCCTCGCCGGCCTTATCCTCAGTTCGGCGGGTTCACCGCCATTCGAAACATCGCAAACTCCAACTATCACGCCCTTCAGGTCAAGGCCGAGAAGCATGCCGGCCAAGGGCTCTATTTACTGAGCTCGTTCACCTACAGCAAAGCCATCAATGATCTGCCCGAGATCTGCTGTGCAGCGCCGTTTGCCCAAAACAGCTATGACCTCGCGGCTGAGCGCGGACTCGCCGACTTCAATCAGAAGCTGCGGTGGGTCTTAAGCTTTGATTATCAAATACCGTTTGGCGGCAGCCATTCTCATGTGGACAACCGCGTCGTGGATGCGCTGCTCGGAGGATGGAGAATTGGCGGCATCTACACACTGGCCAGTGGTTTTCCATTCTCTGCCTACCAGGGCAGTGATCCCTCCAACACCGGCACGCAAGGCATACCGCGTCCCGACCAGATCCGTGACGGCAACCTGCCTTCCGGCCAGCGCACTCCCGATCACTGGTTTGATATTGATGCTTTCAGCGTGTTACCAGAAGATGCTTTCCGGTTCGGCAACGCCCCCCGTAACAGCCTCATCGGCCCGGGGCAGAATACTTTCGATTGGGAGCTTCGCAAGCAGTTCAAGGTGACAGAATCGCAGTACATCGAATTCCGCACGGAATTCTTCAATGCCTTCAATCACCCGAACTTTGCACAACCGGACAACTTTATCGACGATGGGCCGGGAAGTGCCGGCGTCATCACATCGCTCGCAATCCCGATGCGGCAGATCCAGTTTGGATTGAAATACAACTTTTAGTCTGGACCCACTGTCGCTGGGGGCGCACAAACGACACAAATATTGTGACGTGAATGCGCCCCTTCTTGTCTCGGCCCGAATAACGACTTGCGCTCAGGGAGTTCGGCTTACCTGAATCTTTCCCTCGCTGTACCAGCCATCCGCATCGCGGCCGGCGATTCCGAAGCGTACTGCCGGCTGTCCACTCCGGGGGTCGAGCATCGCGACCCGAAAATCATAGCTGCCCTCCGGCAACGTCTCCGGCACGTAGAGGCTTCCGTCAAAGACGGCATCGCCCGGAAGCCACTGTCGCACATCCACGGGAACATCGAATCACAGCGTCATTTTTGGCCGAACGCAATTGCACGACCAGCGGGTAATTCACATACGGCGGTGCCACCCCGGCGTTCAACCACCACATGTGAATGGGCATCATTGAGCCGGCTGCGACGCTTTTGGGATACTCCAGCCTGCGCAGCAGGAAGCGGTATCCCATTTTGTTCTGGAAGGCGTCGAACTGAGGTTTCCACTCATCTGGGATGGGCGACGATTTCAGATTGACTGATGTCACATGCCAGCGCAACGCTTGCTCGAGAATGTAATTGACGTCGAAATGATCGCGCTTCCACTCTGACACTGTTCCGCACACCTCCAGTGACACCGGCCGCCTGCGCCAGACTTCCTGAATTCCGGCGCGGACCACCTGCTGCGGATAAACATCCAGCATTTCAGGTTGAAAATTCGGGTTGTCGGATTTCACCCGCAGGTCGCCGAGACAATCCAGCCTCCAGCCCGCGCCCCGGCTGGTTCCGTAGGCCAGCGCCTGCGGCTCGTCGAAGTTCATGAGCAAGGTTGTGTTGGGAAACGCGTCGAACCAGATGTCGATCAATGCCTTTTGATACTCGAAGGCGGGCATGTACGGACTCCAGCCCTCGCCCCAATACCCCACCGAGGAAATGTCCACGCTGTCGAGGAACGGATTGCCGTCGTAGCGGCGTCCGGCTTCGGCCACCAGTTCTCCCCACAGCTTCAGATAAAGAGGATCGGAAAAATCCGGCTGCCAGATGTCGCCATCTTTGTCGGTTGGTTTGTTCGCGCGACGCGCACCGGTGGACGCATACCACGTCGGAAGCGGATCCTTATTGGAGTATGGCATGAGGCGGATGGCCAGCGTCTGACCGTGTGCCCGTGCCTCTTCCAGCGCGAGGTCAATGATGTCCCAGCGATACTTGCCGCGCTCCGGCTCCAACGCATTCCAATACCAGCGAAGGTAGGCGATCGTTGTGTCAGGGAAATCGGGCTTGCTTGCTGCCTGCGGGACCTTTTCGACCGGCCCGACTTCCGACCATTTCAGCGCCGGATTGAGGGCTTGCCCGTTGAAGCGGTTAAAGGTGGTGATCCCCATGTTCGGGTTCTGCAGGACATCGTCAATCGGCTGCGGGCGGATAACCACCGTGTCGCGCTGCCCATAGCAGATAACTGAGGTAATTAGCATCAGCAGCAAGAGCCAGAGATTTCGCTTCAAGAGGGTCCTCGACTGTTCTGGATTTAGAAAGAAAAGCAGCTAAACGATAGCAAAAGACAGCAAAGGGCGACAGAGGCAAAGTGCAATGAGGAGAGGCGGCTTTGAGGAATGAAAAGCCCGCTTTGGTCAGGTTTCAGAGTCATTTCAGAAAAAGCAAATTTCTACTGTGGACCTACTGCGGTCCATCTTCGGAGTCCTGGGCCATTAAGGGTTCGAGCCCGCGATGCGAACTTGCTTCGCGCTATCTCTCTTAATTCGCATTACCCCGGTGGCGGCCTCATAGTTCCATCCCGGTGCGTTCAGCGTTGAGCGGGCTGTCAATGGCTTATCGTCGGTGAAGACAGACTTGGGAACGAAGTTCAGCTTCAGTATCTCTGTGCCGTCAGCGTCAAATGCCGTGTAGCTGACCTCTTTCGCTCCATACTTCGCCATCCGGATGACGGAACTGGATCGCAGCAGGTGGTTTTCTCCTGCCGGTGCCCATTCAGGCACCGAACCCATACCCGCCAGGAAGTGCCGGATATAGTCCCCATAACCGTCGCTGAACCACAGCGACTGATCTACCGGACCGACATTGACCCACCCATTTTCCCGGCACATGTAGCTCGCCCAGTTGAATGAACGGTAAGCTTTCTCTTTGGCTTCGCTGTCCCCGGTGAGTTCGTACCAAAGGGCATTCACAGATGCGTAACGCGACGTATGGCTGCCCATCTTGTTCATGTCGGCAATCTGCTCGGAAACGGTGTTTGCTCCCCATTGCACACCGGGCTCGTTCTTTACATCCACGAATATGAAGGTCTTTTCCACCCAAGTTATCAGCTCGGGGACGTGCTTCTTCCAATCGGGATCTTCGTCGGGATGCTGCATGAGGTAGCGGGCAGTTTCCAATGCACTGTACTGGTTGTCATTCACCGGTTTGTCGAATCGGAAGACGTCCTCGAAGTAACCCGACCAGGCGTGGTTCTGCATTGGGTATTTCATCATCCAGTTCCATGCCATGTCACGAGCGCGCCGGTAGGCTGCGATGTTTCCCATATTCAGCCGTATCAGTTCCGCGAAGAGCTTGATGGGCCCGATCACGTTTGCCGAATATTCTTCCCCGATAACTCCGGTCTCGGCATTTACCCGATAAGGCCAGGGAGAGTGCTCGGCGTCACCGGCGCGGATGTTCTTAGCCAGGGCATCAGCACAAGCCAGGGCATTCTCGAGGTACACCGGGTTGCCGGTCAGCTCATGGAATCTGAGATAACCGTATCCCAGCTCCCCCACCTTGTCCGGTTCCACGTATCCGTAGCCATCCCCGACGTTTGGTTTTTGGGAATAGAGAAATCCATCCGAACCGCGGTAGTCCAGCGCGCCGGCATTGGAGCTCGCGTATGGCACCCGTCCCCACATCCACCCGGCTGGGGTCGTACCGTGCGCCAGTTGGTAATCCAGCAAAGATTGGACCAGGTTTACCGGCTGATGATCCCCGGAATAGGCGTAGTATGCGGTGGCTGAGTCCACCAGCATGGCGGCAAGTCCGGCCGGATTGTGCGGCCATTCGATGGTCTTGCCGCTTCCCTGCTCAAGGCAACAATATGTGTAATACGCGGGCAGACCATTGCCTTCTATCGGGGTTCGGCTGATCAGGAAGTCCCATGCCAGATGCACGATCTGGTCATAAGCGTGGTTCTGGGGCTGGACCCACGAAACCAGTTTGCCCTGTGCATCAAGACGGACCGGGTGACCATTCAGCGTGTCCTGAGACATCGAGGGCAGCGGCAGGAAGGCCGAAAGAAACAGCAGGAAGGTTATGACCTTAAGCGATTTCATCCGAGGTAGAAGTGTTTCACCTTTCTCAGGGATCCCGCTAGCGCCGATAGGCCGGCTGGAACGCAAAGGATCACTATCTAAAGGGAGAAATCGCAATTGCTGCCTTCTCCCTTCGCCAAACAGCACGCGTTACTGCACGACCTGAAGTCAACGCTTGACCAGCCCTAGTATGAAAGATATGATCTTTTGTCGCAAGTGGTAAATACAAGGGAAGATGAAACTACAGCAGAAAGTCGCAGTGGTGACCGGAGCCGGAAATGGCATCGGAAGAGCTATCGCTATAGCTCTTGCCGCCTCCGGAGCAACCCTTGTCGTCGCCGACGTCCAGGAGACCGCCGGAGAACGGACTGCCAATGAAATCCGTAGCCAGGGTGGCAAGGCAATGGCCATTTCGGCCGATGTAGCCGATCCCCGTTCCGTGGAAAAACTGGCAGGCCGAGTGGTCGAGGCTTTCGGCGAAGTCCATATCCTGGTGAACAACGCCGGCATTCAGATCAGCAAGACAGTGGAAGACACCACCCCGGAGGAGTGGAACCGGCAGATGGCGGTCAATGTCGGCGGAGTATTTCTTTGTTCGCGCAGATTCCTTCCTCTCTTGCGCCAAACTCGCGGCGTCATCATCAACTTGTCTTCCGTGAACGGCTTTTTCGCTGAACCGGCCTGCGCCGGCTACTGCGCCACAAAAGGTGCGATCCTGGCTCTGACCAAGGCGATGGCCATTGATCACGGACGCGAAGGCGTACGGGTACACGCAATTTGCCCCGGCTATATCGACGCCGGCCTGGCGGAAAGTTATTTCCAGTCCCAGGCTGATCCGGTGCGAGCCCGGCAGGAAGCAGGTAGCCTGCACGCGCTAGGGAGAATCGGTCGCCCGGAAGAGGTTGCGCGTGTGGCCGTATTTCTTGCCAGTGAAGACGCATCCTTTCTCACGGGATCAGCGATCATTGTTGACGGCGGATTCAGTGCGGGCCTGCCGCCGAAGGGAGAATAGCCGGTGCAACTCACATCGCGCGAGCTGCAGATCCTCCAGCACACCTTTCTGGACTACCGGCCGACCGAAGACTTTCTTCAGAATCCGCTCGTCCTCGAGCGCGCGCAAGGTCTCTACTATTGGGACACCACTGGCAAGCGGTATTTCGATGCGATCGGCGGAGTTTTTGTGGCAACCCTG
Source organism: Terriglobia bacterium (assembly GCA_963798155.1). Lineage (GTDB taxonomy): Bacteria > Acidobacteriota > Terriglobia > Terriglobales > Acidobacteriaceae > CAWCSH01. The sequence goes on along the minus strand of CAWCSH010000005.1, from coordinate 46,669 downwards.
GGGCACGGCCACCCCCGGGTGCTGGACGCCATGCGGCGCCAGATGGAGCGCATGACCTTTGCCCCTCCTCTCCACGGTATCGCCGATGTGACACTCGACTTCGTGGAAAAGCTCGGCGCAGTCTGTCCAGGGAACCTTCGCTATGTGAAGCCATTCAGCGGAGGGTCGGAAGCCGTCGAATCCGCCCTCAAGTTCACCCGCCAATACTTCAAGCAGACCGGCCATCCGGGAAAATACAAATTCATCAGCCGCTATTCTTCGTATCACGGCGGTACTTTCGGCGGCATGTCGGCCAGCGGAACCGGGCCCCGCAAATCGAGCTTTGAACCGCAGATGGCCGGTTTTCTGAAGGTGTTCCCTCCCTCGTTCTACCGAGATGATTTCAGTTCATGGGAGGACGCAAACAGGTTTGCGGCCCGGGCCGTAGCAGATGTAATCGTTGCCGAAGATCCGGAAACGGTGGCAGGTGTGATCGTCGAGCCCATCGGAAACACCGGTGGAATCATCACCCCTACAGCGGAATATTTCGAAATTTTGCGGGCGGCCTGCACCCGTCACAACGTGATGCTCATCTTCGACGAAGTGATAACCGGTTTCGCCAAGACCGGCAACATGTTCGCCGCGGAAACCTACGGGGTGACGCCGGACATTCTGTGTGTTGGCAAAGGCGTCTCGAACGGCGTCATTCCTCTTGGGGCAATGATCGCGCGTGAGGACTTCGCCTCGGCATTCCGCGGCGGCCCGGCCAGTGACAAGTTTTTCGCGCACGGGCATACATTCGCCGGCAATCCGCTCGCGTGCCGCAGTGGGAATTGCCGTGATTGGAGAGATTCTAGAGAACAATCTTTGCGCGAAGGCAGATCGATTGGGTCGATACCTCGCCGCACGATTGGAGTGTTTGAAGAAGACCGGGGTGGTGCGTGAAGTTCGGGGCAAGGGAATCTTGCTCGGAGTGGAACTGGTTCGCAATACCCAGACCATGGAACCTTTCCCCGAGTTAGGTCAGGCGCTGAAGAAGACTGCCCTGCGCAATGGTCTGATCCTGCGGATTGATCCAACCTGGTTTGCGGTGGCGCCCCCATTGGTGGCTGAAGAAAGCGACCTGGATGAAATGTGCTGCCTGATCGAAAAGAGCTTGCAAGACGCCCTGACCGAGGTCCAGGCGTGAGCGGTGGCGTGGCGAAGTTCGGGGATTGGGCACTCCTACTCCTCTGCAATCTCATTTGGGCCAGCCAATTCGTAATGGTGAAGCTGGTCCAAGAGCAAATGGGTCCCCTCTTTGCCGCGGCCTTTCCCATTTTGCTGGCAACGATTCTGCTGACCGTGGTGGTGAAAGCCCGCGGTTCGGCTGCCGCCCTTCCGAAGAAACACTTGTTCGGCTTTATGCTGCTGGGAGTTGGTGGCCAAGTGGTAGCGCAGCTCTTCATCACCTGGGGTGTTCGTCTCTCGCTGGCATCCAATGCGGCGCTGCTGGCACTGGTGCTGCCCGTCTCAACAGCGGTAATGGCGCACTTCTTTCTCGGAGAACGGATGAACGCCATTCGATGGGCCAGCTTTGCAGTTGCGATTGCCGCGGTCCTGGCATGTTCCGGCATCGATTGGAAAGGTCTGAATCTCGGCAGCAGCGAATATCTGCTGGGCAACCTGCTGATCTTTGCCAGTGTAAACGGAAGTGCATTCTACAATGCCTACAGCAAGAAACTACTCAGGCACCACACTCCGCTGGAAGTCTTGCTTTACAGCTACTACACGGCTCTCTGCGTATTGCTTCCGTTAACTCTGGTGCTGGAGCCATCGGGTTTTCGGAACCTGCCGCAGTACTCGAGCACCGTCTGGATTGGTCTCGGGATTCTTGCTCTGTTTCAATACTTCCTCTCGATGGTGATCTTCCTGCATGTGTTGACGCGGCTTGATGCGACCCAGGCGGCATTGTCGAACTACTTGATCCCGTTTTTTGGGCTTGTGATCGCCGCGATTGTGCTGCATGAGCGGCTTACCCCGTTCATGATGGTGGGAGGCGCGCTCGCGCTGGGAAGCACGCTGCTGATTACGCTCTTTGACCGCCAGCCAGCGCAATCCGCGGCTGCCCAGGAGAGTAGCTGAAGCAATGAGCGGGACATTGATGTCCGCAATCCGGACGTTCGCGGTTCCGAGGAACTCGGTCGCCCTGTGGTGGCTGGGACAGAACGGCTACATCTTCAAGAGTCCGGAAGGCACGCTGGTCTCGGTGGACCTCTACCTTACCGACTGCTGCGAGAAGAAGTATCCGGGCCTCGACCTTCGGCGCCAGATTCCGGTCCTCATTCCACCTTCCGAAGTGAATGTGGATGTCTACACCTGTACCCATAGCCACTCGGATCACTGTGATCCTGAAACCATCGAGGGCCTGCGCAACAAAGATGCAATTGCCTTCGTTGGGTCAGGCGAGTGCGAGGCGCTGTATCGCGGAGCAAAAATTGAGAGTGGACGGATTCACACTGTCTGGCCGCGAGCCGTGTTTGAGACCAAGGACCTTCGCCTTAGCGCAACCTTTGCGTTGCCTACGGATGAGACCGACCTGAATCATGTCGGATTTGTATTGCAATTCGGCAACGGCCCCAAGATCTACATCACGGGAGACACGGACCACCACCCCTTGCTCTATTCCGCGGCCGAACACCAGCCCGACCTGCTCATTACCTGTATTAATGGCGGCTTCAACAACCTGTCGCATTGGGAAGCTGCGGATGTGGCCGCCAAGATCAAACCCAAGATGGCGATTCCATGCCACTACGACATGTTTCGCGACAACTCAGTCGATCCCCACCAGTTCCGCGTCGCGCTGAAACAACTCAGCCCCGACACGGCGTACCAGGAATTGCAGCATGGTGTTCCATTCATTTTTTCCAGGTGAAATACGATGAAAAACTTGCTTTGGTGCATTCTGATGCTTTGCTGCTGCAGTTCTGTTCTTGCGGCGGAGAGCCTGACGGGAACGTGGAGATCAGCCCACGTCGCCGCGGACGGCAACAAATCCTATACCTATTTCGAACTGGTTCAGAAGGGAGACCAACTCTCCGGCACGGTGCTATTTCCCTGGGGCGATCTGCCGCTGATCGAATGCAAGATCCAAGGTAGCCATGTTCACTTCGCTGCCGCTATTGATAACGCCAGGTTCACCTACGATGGCGAAGTGGTGAATGGCATGCTCCATCTGAGCCTGCGCTACCATGACGGGCGGGAAACGACCCTGGTCGCCGAGCGTGCCCAAGGCGGTTTTCAGGTGCCCGCCCGAATCGAGCCTCCCACCCTGCACGCAGTCCCGTACAACGGGCTCGCTGCGACTCCGCCGATGGGATGGAACAGCTGGAACCATTTTCACGGCGATGTGGATGATGCGATTGTACGGGGCACAGCCGACGCCATGGTGAGCAGCGGTATGCGTGAGGTTGGCTACACCTACATCGTCATTGACGATACCTGGGAAGGGCAGCGCGACGCACAGGGTGTCATCCATCCCAACAAGAAGTTCCCCGACATGAAGGCCTTGGCAGACTATGTTCATTCGAAAGGGCTGAAATTTGGAATGTACTCTGCGCCTGGACCGAAGACCTGTGCGGACTACGAAGGAAGCTACGGACACGAGGAACAGGATGCGAAGACATTCGCCCAATGGGGCGTGGACTACCTGAAGTACGATTGGTGCAGCGCTTTTCGCATTTACAAGGACTCGGAGATGCGCGCTGTCTATCAAAAAATGGGCGATGCGTTGCAGGCCACGGGCCGTCCCATCGTCTATGCCATATGCCAATCCGGCAAAGACAACGTGTGGACTTGGGGAGCGCTGGCGGGAGGAAACTTGTGGCGGACCACCGACGACATCGCCGACAACTGGAAGGCGATGTCAGCGAACGGGTTTTCCCAGGACCCACTTGCCGACTATGCCGGGCCGGGACATTGGAATGATCCGGACATGCTGGAAATTGGCAATGGCGGCATGACCGATGACGAATACCGCACCCATATGAGTCTATGGGCAATGCTGGCGGCACCGCTCATGGCCGGTAATGACCTGCGCTCGATGTCCAAAGAGACCGCTTCCATCTTGGCGAATCCGGAAGTGATCGCAATCGACCAGGACACCGGCGGCCAACAGGCCCGCAGAATCAAACAGATAGGCGATGTCGAAGTATGGAAAAGATCTTTGAAGGACGGTGAAACTGCGCTCGCACTGATCAATCGCGGTAGTCAGGTCGCAGAGTTCAGCGCACCGTGGTCCGATGCGGGTATCTCTAAGCCTGCCGGGGCCAGGAATCTGTGGGAGCAGCGAGATATCTCAGTCGGAAAGAGTCTCGAGGCGGAGATCAAGCCGCACGGCGTTTTGATGCTGCGGTTGAAAACTGAATAGCGTCCGAAAGTGATCGGTCGCTGAAGGTCGTCTCTCGAGTGTCATTGCGTAGGGCACGGATTAGCGCCGTGCCCGCTGGCTTCTCCTCAGTAATTCCACGCGGATGGCGGTTCGTCAGCCGGCGCATGGGCAGCGATGTGGGCAGCCATCTGCCGCACCAGATCAGCATCGGACATCGGGTGCCAATCGTGTGTCTTCAACGGACGTCCGTTGACCACCAGCGCATCTGAGACTGGATCCGTGGTAGCGCGGAAGAAATCCTCCAGATGATAAACGGCCAGGTTCAAGAAGAACTGGTCCATGTCAGGGTTGTAGATATGGATCTGCCCGTCTAGCGAGGGGCCGACGCTCTTCCAGTTTCGCTTGAGGTAGTCGGTGAGATCGAAATCCTGAGCGCGCCAATATTCGGCGACCTTAGGGTCAATCTCGCCCGTCTCCCCGTCCCACACCGGGACAGGATAGCCGTCGGCGGCGATTGGTCCCCACACCGCTTGCCAGTTTGCATAATCTCCACCTCCGCGAAGCCGGCTTCCCTGGGCAGTATTGAGTTGGGTTTCCTGCCGCACAGTGTAGTTGGCTTGTCCGTCGGGCATGCGCTCCGAGGGTCGTTCCTGATTAATCCATTTCGAACGCGCAATTATGTAGGCGTTGCTGTCTTCGTAAAGATTGATAATTTCATAGCGGTGAAAATCGACAGGGTCTGGACAGAAGGACCAGGTTCCGCCGAAAACGTCGGGATGGTAAATCTGGAGAGCAAGCGCTTCCCACCCACCGGTTGAGCCGCCGGTCGTCACTCGCGCATAGGCACGTGGAATCAACCGATATTTGGATTCGATGTAGGGCATCAATTCCGTGTGAATTGCATCCCAGTACGGCCCGTTGTTGGCCGAGTTTACCGCATATGAGTCGTCATAGTAGGGGGTTGGATGCAGGATGTTCACCGCGATCATGCGGGGAAATGAATCGCCGAGCCATGCCTGAGCAAACTCCCCGCCGGTCCCTTTTTTATCAGTGATCGCCACCCGTCGCCGGCGCTCTTCCTCGGTTTCGGGTTTTGGGTTTCGGTTGAAATCGAATGCCGGCTTAAGCTTGAAGTGGTCCTGCCACCAGATGCCCGGGTACCGCACATTGGGATGCTCGTCATAGCCTTTGGGCAACAGCACGACCGCCCCCAGGTACATCGGCCGTCCCCAGAACGCGGTGAGCAGCTTGCTCTGGATCTTCTCGAACTTTACATATTGGTCGTCGGGCGGAACCTCGACCGGCGGCAATGCGCGGCTGAGTTCGAGCCGGATGCGGAATCCCTTATGCACGTCCAGGTGCACTTTCTGCGGTTCGCTCACCAGGGTTCCCGGCGCATCGTTGAATAGCTGCCCTTCCCATTGGTCGTTGTGCAGCCAGACGGTGTGACCGTCAGATCGCTTGAATTCGGTGTACACCGTAAGGAAGGCCTGGATCCAATAGTCGCCGGAAGGCAAGGAATCCAGGGTACGGAAGGGAAACCCGGCAGCGTTGCGGGTAATTTGAGCAGGTTCGCCGGGCCGGAGGGCCGAGACATCAACTCCAAAGAACGGCGAGCCGGGAAGGAAACCCACCTGCAACCTCGGTTCGGGCTTTTCGTCGCGGGTGATCGCGATGAAGGCACGCCCGGTCACGGGTTCGGAGTGCAGCGCCCTCCCAAAAGAGACCTCGAATACGGCGTCAGGAGACGAACTGCGGGACTGGGCATGAACGGCGAACGCCAGCAGCAAGACTGCAACTGGCACGGCCAGGCTATGGGCAGAGTTCTTGACCAGCTCGGATCTACACTTCATGTTCTTCGGCGCTCCATCAGTTGCGAGACAACCCGGCCGCGTCCCCTAGAATTCGAAACGCAGAGCAAACTGCATCACGCGCGGATTGGTTAGCGTGGCCCGATAGGTCCCGAACGAATCGGGCTCATCCAGAAGATTCCTGATCGACTGTGCATCATAGCGGACGCTATTGGTGATATTGAAGGTTTCCCAGCGGAATTGGGCCCTTAGCTTTTCGGTGATGGGGAAAGTACTTGCTCAACCCGGTATCAATCCCGAAATAGCCGTCACCCCGCAGGGGATTCCGGGTGCCGGATTCCCCGGGGTATGCGCTACGGAAAGCAGCCAGAACTGCAGCAGGATCTTTGAAGCGGTTTGGTCCCTTGCCGCGGGCTGCGGCTGCGCTCGGGATAGCGCCCTGTTGAACAGCCCAACCTTCAATGTCCCAATTAGTAGGCCATTGTCCACCTTCGTCCACGGCAAACGGGAACCCGCTGGTCCAGCGGAAGAGGCCTGAAAATTGCCAGCCCCCAATCAAGGCGTTAAGCACGCCGCCGGCGTTCGAGCCGAACCTTTGTCCCCTGCCGATGGGCAGCTCCCAAACCCAGTTGGCATTGATCTGATGGGTAGTATCGAAATCGGATATTCCATACAACTGGTCAGGTTTCCAGGTGTTAATAATCTGCGCGCCGTTCACAAACCCACCAACACCCCGGCGTTCCGCCGCCGACGTCCAGTCCAGTGATTTTGAGAACGTGTAGTTGAAGTCTCCCTGCAGGCCGTGACTGAGGCGCTTGCGCAACGACACCTGCAGAGCGTTGTAGTTCGATTTACCAATCGTTCGCCAGGCGTACAGCGAGGAATACTGGTCGTGATAGTAGCGGTACGTCGGATAGCTATGGCCGGGAACGTTGAGTCCCGCGCCGGAAATATCGTCGGGAAGATCGAGTTCGAGCAATGCGTAGGTTTCATTGGCCAGGTTATTGGCAAACACGTTGTACACGACTTGCGTTGCCGTCGTATTCGTACCAAAGCCGATATCGGTGCCGGCCAGGGCCGGGAAAGTGTTCTCCCAATAGGGAATGGGAGCCACGTCTTGCGGATCGACGCCTGCATAACCCATCTTCGAGAGCGTCGTGGCCGCTGTGAAGTAATCCATTTTGCTGGCCGGGTCGACGAGGTTGAGGGGCATGGCGAGGTCTTCCTGCACCAGCAGGCGCCGCGCCAGGCGGCCGACGTAGGAGACTTCGAGGAGCGTATCTTTGCTCAACTGGCGCGAAACCGAGAAATCGATCACGTGCGAGTACGGAGTCTTCATGTTGCTGTCCAGTCCCCAGGTAATCGCGAAGGCTTCGGGATCTGGAGTAGCCGGGAAGCCCCCGGCTGGGGGAGGAGGCAGCAAGCCGTCAGGGATGTCATGGAAACCGACAAACCGGGGCGCAGTCCCCACGTTGACGGTGCCTGCGGGATTGCTCACCTGGCTGGTTAGTCCAAACGATCCGGCCTGATCGAAGGTATTTACTACCCCGACACCGAAGTGATCGTAAACCAGCGCATAGCCACCGCGGACGGACATATCTCCTTTGTGACCGAACAATTTGCTAAGCCAACCTCCTCCGGGGTCTGGTGCCCAGGCAATTGACACGCGCGGGCCCAAATCCTTGTGGTCCCAATTCCAGTAGCTGGGACGTCCGTTGATCGGTCCCGAGGGAGCGAAGGAAACCTCGCCGGCATTGATGGCCGCGCCTCCGGTGGCGCCCTCGTGCGCACTGCGATTGAACCAGTCCGATAAATCCAGCGGAGTGCATTCTGAACCCGAAAGCGTGCAGGGACCGACTTGTGTGCCATGGGTCTCGTAAGGCGGCGCCAACAAGGTCCAGCGCAAACCGTAGTTCACGGTAAGGCTGGGTGTGATCTTCCAGGAGTCTTGTCCATACACTTCGTACTCACGAATCTTGTAGTCCCGCTGATTGGGTGTGCCCAGGGCGATTGGAGTTCCGGTTCGATCGTAGTTGTAGATAGCATCGCCTTCGGTCACGATGCCGACTGCGGCCAGCAGAGAATTGTCGTAGGTCTGCGAGTAGCCGTCACTCACCGCCGGGAAACCATACGCAGCCGGATCAAAAGCCGATCCGGTGTTGGCGACGCCCGAACCCGGTCCCAGCCATCCCGGGTTCATGCTGGCCGAGGAGAATGAATTATCCAGACTGGTGCTGTCGTAACCGATAAGACGGATGTTGGCGCCAAATTGCAGGGTATGGTTCCCTTTGACCCAGGAGAGATCGTCAACCAGGTTGTGTACCGGGCGGATGCCAAAGGAAGAACGAGTGTCGGATTCAGGGTTATCCAGGATACCGGACATATAAACGATGGGAGCGGCGGACGATCCGGCGATTCCGATCCCCTGCCGGGTAAAGCCCCAGCGGAAACTGTTCACTACATTCGGGCTCAGCAGTGCCGTATAACCCAGGGCGAAACCCTTGCTGTTATCAACCAGACTGGAAGACGGCGGTTGGCCGGGGAACTGGGGAGCGCTGCCCGAATTATCATTTTGGAGGTTCCCGCGCCAGTACATGGTGTGATGGCCGTCGGGCGTGATGGTCCAGTCGATCTTGGCGATGTAAGTGTCGAACTTGCGGGCTTCGCTGGCGGCGAAGCGGTACCCGGCAAAATTCAGGCCATCTCCCAGAGACTCATTGGGCAGGGGGTAGCTTTGCATAAGGCTCAGCATGGCGTCACTCACCCCGATGTTTTGCGGATCCATGGCGAGCAAGTCATCCGGCGTCAGGCGAACCACTGAGTCATCATTAGCGATGTAGTTGACGAATCCCTGCCGCAAGTCGGCCGACGGTACGTTGCGAATTTCACTGGAAGATTCGCGATCGCGCCGCCCCTCATAGTTGACGAAAAAGAACAGCCGGTTTTTCCTGAGCGGCCCCCCCAGTGAGGCCCCAAAGACATTCCGCAGCAGGGGTGATCGTTCATTGGGTTGACCGGAAGCAAGCTGCGATGCTTTGAGAAGAGGGTCGTTGGCGCTGAAGATTGTATTGCGATGGAATTCGTACACCGAACCGTGAAATTCGTTCGTACCGCTCTTGGTCACCAGCGCGACCTGCGCCCCTGACGACCGCCCGGAATCAGCATTGGCATTGCTGGTGGTGACGCGAAACTCCTGAACGGAGTCCTGCGTGACGCGCAAAACGCTGGTAAATGCATAGCCATCTTTTTGGTCGTTTACATCCACCCCGTCCAGGGTCACGTTGGATTGATCGCTGCGGGCGCCGTTTACCGATCCACTGCGCGAGTCGGTGAATGAGTTGACGCGGTCTCCGAGAAAGGTCACGCCAGGTTGCAGGCTCAATAACTCCACCACATTTCGCGCCTCGATGGGCAACTGGGACACCTGATTCTGATTGAAGGCTGCGCCCAGGCTGGCGTCTGAAGTGTTCACCAGGGGAGCTCCCGCGCTGACCTCCACCCTCTGCTCGCTGCCGGCAACCACCAGCTGAACGTCCACGGTAGCAGGACACGCTGACCAGCAGCTCGAGCCGCGTGCGCTCCGCCGGCTTGAAACCCGGGGCGGAGATGTTCAGGGAGTAGGTGCCAGGTTGCAGCAGGGGGAACTCGTAGGCGCCTTCGGCATTGGAGGTGCCTTCTCGTACCATTCCAGTCGATGTTTGCGTCACCTTCACCGCCGCTTGCGCGATTACCGCCCCGCTCTGGTCGGTGATGTGACCACGCAGCGAAGTGGTGGACTGGGCGTTCAGGCTACAGGGCAGAAGCAGCAGCAAGCCCGCCAGAAACGGCCGCCATGGTATGAAGCGCCGACGTCGCATGAGCCCCCTCCAGGAAACCAAGAAGTTCGAAACAACATATGTTTCGAGGTTCTTGGTGTCAAGGAAATTCTCCATTGAGCTGTGCTAGGTAGTGTCTAGTGCGAAGGCGGGAATCCGGACAATACGCAATTATTTCAGAGCTTTACGGGAGTCTTCCAGGGTAGCTTTCATAAGCCGCCGGGTGGCTTGGCGGGCACCCACCGCGTTATGGTCCTGGATTTGCAGAAAGATATCATGATGCAGGTCCCAGCCTGTCCGCGAGCTGTCGGTCAGCTTGATCTGCAGCAGGTAAACCTCAGTCAGCGGATCGAGCACCATCTCGATATACGGGTTGTGGGCCGCGGCCATGACGCTGCGATGAAACTGCATGTCCGCGGCTACGGTATGCTCGAAATCTGCGCTCTCGTCCTTCATTTCATCCAGTGCTGCCTTGATACGGTCGAGATCATCCTGGGTGGCGCGCACCGCCGCCAGGCTGGCAGTGGTCTCCTCCAGCACCTGGCGGAGTTCCAGCAGATGTTCCATGTCCTGGACGGTCGGTACCGGTTGATCGCCGAACAGTCTCAGCAATGACTCCTTGACCCGATTAGAGGACGGCGCAAGCGTAAGCGTGCCGCGCCCCGCCCGCACCTCAACCAGGCCCCGGTCTTCCAGTATCTTCATGGCTTCGCGGACGACGATGCGGCTGACCTGAAAGCGGTCTGCCAGCTCTGCCTCTTTGGGCAGTCGTGAGCCGGGTTCCGGGTAATCCTCAGCGATCATGCGCTGGATTTCACGGAGGACAAACTCGCTCAATCGTCCATTTCGAAAACTACGCTTCTGCATGGGAGTGGATCATAGCCTCAGCCAGCCAAGCGAGCCGCTATACGGCGGAACCATTGCTCCGGCAAAAGGTATGCTCTTTGAGACATTCTATCTCACCCGCAAAACACCGCAAGGCTAGCTCGTGAGCATGGGGTTAGAAGTTCATCAGGGGATCAGAGAGCCCAACCGCCGTCGATGATGTGCATTTGGCCAGTTGTGAAACTCGATTCGTCTGACGCCAGATACACCGCCAGTGCGGCAATCTCGGCGGGACTTCCCAACCGCCCCATTGGCTGGCGAGCGACGAATTCGGATCGCGCTTTTTCAAAATCACCCTGGGCTGACATGCGTTCCTCGAGGGAAGGTGATTGCACCGTCCCGGGACAGATTGCATTGCAGCGAATGCCGTGTTTGATGAAGTCCATCGCGATTGATTTCGTGAGTCCGATGACCGCCGCTTTCGTGCTCATGTACGCGAACCGAGACGGTGCGGCCTTGATGCTGGAAGCAACGGACGCGACGTTGATGATGTTGCCCTTGCCGGCATTAATCATGTCGGGCAAAACAGCTCGGCAAGTCCGGTACATAGATTTCACGTTGAGGTCGAAGGAAAAGTCCCAGTCCTGGTCAGTGCATTCGAGGATGCTGCCGTGATGGACATACCCGGCACAGTTAAACAAAACGTCTACCGGACCGATTTCCCCCATCAGGTTCCGGATTGCGGCTTCATCGCGCACATCCAGAAGCCTGGTGTGAAGGTCTGGACGCTCAACCGACAGTTCTTGTAGTCGTGCCTGATTCACATCGGTGGCCCAGACCTTTGCCCCTTCCTCAGCAAAGGCAAGAGCCGTCGCTCTTCCGATACCCTGTGCTGCGGCGGTAAGCAAGGTATTTTTCCCGGCCAGTCTTTCGCTCATACGTGACCCCGTTGATGGCTCCAGCTTTGATCTGGAAACATACCACGCATCTGGGATTCATTTTCGTATCCCGGGCTGAAGATATACTCTGCTGCCGAAGCCTGAGTCCGGCATCGAGGTGAAAGCAAGCATGACTAGCGACCTATTCGATCTCAGAGGGCAAGTCGCCCTGATTACCGGAGCCAGCCGTGGCCTGGGCCGCCATATGGCTAGCGTTTTGGCAAAGGCAGGCGCGGACCTGGTAATCACCAGTCGCCAGACCGATCATCTCTCCGAGCTTGAGTCCGAGATCAAGGCCACCGGCCGGAAAGTCCTCTCGCTCGCACTCGATGTTCGAAACCTGGAAAGCATCAGGAGTATGGTGACGGCGGCAGAGGCAGCCTACGGACGAGTGGACATCCTTCTGAACAATGCCGGCTGCAATGTGCGAAAACTTGCGATGGATGTTACCTGGGAGGACTGGAACCTGGTCCTCGATACCAATCTGCGCGGCAGCTTCTTTGTCGCCCAGGAAGTCGCCCGCCGCATGATTCCCAGAGGCTATGGGCGGATCATCAACATCGGCTCTGTCACCAGCGTCTCGGGATTCGCTGGACTGGGACCTTACGGAGCCAGCCGCGGAGGTATCCGGCAGTTGACCATGAGCCTGGCAGATGATTGGGGCAAATACGGGGTGACGGTAAACTGTCTCGCCCCAGGGTGGTTCTGCACCGAGCAGAACAAGGTGATGTTTGAGGACAAGGAGTGGGTCGAGTATCTTTCCGATCGCATCCCCGTGAAGCGGCCGGGCGAGATGCGTGACCTTGACGGTGCCGTGGTGTTTCTGGCTTCGGAGTCGAGCCGCTACGTGACCGGGCAAACTTTGCTGGTGGATGGTGGTATCTCCACCGGGGCGACACGAGCACTCCCGAGACGGGGTGAGAAGATCATTTAGACTTCACGCGTGACAAGTACTGCGCCTATGAAATCGAGCACATTCTATTTGTTGATTGTTGTTCTTATTCCTTGCCTCTCATCGGCAAGTGATCCATTTCCCATCACAGTCGAACGCGACGTTGCCGTCAAAATGCGAGATGGCATAACTCTCCGTGCTGACATTTACCGCCCCCAGGTCAACGCAAGGTTCCCCGTCCTGTTGGAGCGCACTCCTTACGACAAGAACGGCGACGTTGAGATCGGCGTTCAAGGCGCGTCTCGCGGTTACATTGTCATCATTCAGGATGTCCGGGGCCGCCACGCGTCGGAGGGGGAGTGGTATCCCTTCAAATACGAATCTGACGATGGCTACGATAGCGTGGAGTGGGCCGCAACCCTGCCCTATTCCGACGGAAGAGTCGGTATGTTCGGCAGTTCTTACGTTGGCGCAACGCAAATGCTGGCGGCCATCACCCATCCGCCTCATTTAGCAGGAATCTGCCCGATTGTGACGGCCAGCAACTACCACGAAAACTGGACCTACCAAGGCGGAGCGTTTGAACAGTGGTTCAACCAGTCCTGGACATCAGGCCTGGCTCAGGACACGCTCAGTCACGTGGTTAGCAACCACGCCAACGCTGGCGAGGGAATCTGGCAACTTCCACTCACTACTTATCCGTTATTCAACTTTCCGGTCGCTACCGGTGTACCCACTTCCACGGCGAAGATAGCCCCTTACTTCCTGGATTGGCTTGCGCACCCTGGCTTCGACGAGTATTGGAAGCGCTGGGCCATTGACGAGCACTATGCGGACATCAATGTTCCGGCTTTGCATGTGGCTGCGTGGTACGACATTTTTCAGGACGGCACACTCCGCAACTATATGGGAATCAAGGCGAGTGGCGGCGAGGCGGCCCGCAAGACACAACATTTGCTGATTACGATCGGTGGTCATTCCGGTGACGGGCAGAAGGTCGGAGATGTCGACTTCGGCCCAACCGCCCCCTTCAGTGAGGGCGGGACGACGCTGCTCTGGTACGACTATCTTTTCAAGGGCATTCAAAACGAATTTTCGGGCAAGCCAGTCAAACTTTTTGTGATGGGGACGAACCAATGGCGGGAGGAAGACGACTGGCCACTCGCGCGGGCGCACAGCACAAAATACTTTCTGCACTCGGCCGGAAAAGCAAACTCCTTGCAAGGAGACGGCACGCTGTCCAGCTCCACGCCGCAGGCTGAAACTCCCGATCGATACCTATACGATCCCGCCAATCCAGTTCCCACCACAGGGGGGCCGTTGTGCTGCGACGAACACCACGAAAAACCTGGTCGCGTCGACCAACGTCCGGTCGAAGCCCGTGATGATGTTCTGATTTACTCCGCTGCTCCATTTACAAAGGACGTGGAAGTGACCGGCCCGGTTTCTCTGGAGTTGTACGCCAAGTCCTCGGCCGTGGACACGGACTTCACCGCCAAGTTGGTGGATGTGTGGCCGAACGGATTCGCTCAAAACCTGACGGAGGGAATCATTCGCGCGCGATACCGCGAGTCCACGGCAACACCCGTTCTCTTAAATCCAGGTCAGGTTTACAAGTTCAATCTCGATCTTTGGTCTACCAGCAATGTCTTTCGCAGGGGACACGTCTTACGCCTGGAGGTCTCCAGCAGCAACTTTCCGCGCTTCGACCGCAACCTGAACACGGGTGAACCGGCGGCGGTGGGGCGGCACTTTGTGTCCGCAAGCAATGTGGTTTTGCACGACGCGGAGCACCCGTCGGCATTGATCCTGCCTGTCGTGCAGTGATCGGGGCTCAGTTCCATTTCCGGCGAGAGTTATACTCGGCGCGATGAGAAGCCGATATCTTGCATTCGTCCTTTTTCTCTTAATGCCTTGGTTGTCTCCGGATGCGCAAACAGCGCCGGAAATTTCGCGCCAGCTCTGGCACGCTCAGTGGATCACCTCGGCACATTCTCCACAACGGGACCAGGCCGTATTGCGCTTTCGCAAGTTCATCGAACTGCCGCAAAAACCTGAGCACTTTGTGGTGCAGGTTAGCGCTGACAACCAGTTTATTTTGTATGTGAACGGAGAGCGGACCGGCACCGGTCCCTCAAAGAGTGATCTGGGGCATTGGCGATACGAGACGTATGACATCGCTCCATTGTTGCGACCGGGGAACAACATCATGACGGCGGTGGTTTGGAATTTTGGCGTTCTTACCCCGCTGGCACAGATCAGCGATCGAACTGGATTTCTACTGCACGGCGCGAGTGCAGCCGAACAGGTGGCCGACACCAACGACAGCTGGGAGGTCGAGGAGGAAAAAGCCATTGCAGTGCTGCCCACACCTGCCGAACTTCGGGAAAAATACTACGTTTCTGAACCCGCGGAGCAAATCGACGGAACGCAGTTCGATTGGGATTGGAAGACCGGCGCAGGTGGGCATTGGACGAAAGCCGAATCCCTGGGCGAGGCCGCCATTCGCGGGGGACCGCTGCAAAACGACAACTGGCAATTGGTTCCTGATCCGTTGCCCGCCATGCAAATGGAGTTGCATCCCCCCGGGCATGTGGTCCGTATTGCAGGCATCCATCTGTCGAGTGGATTTCCAGATGGTGCGTTTGGTACACCCGCACATTCCTCAGTCGAAGTTCTGATTGACAATTCCTATCTCACCACGGCTTATCCTGAGTTGATCGTGAGCGGCGGACGCGGCGCAAAGATCCGCCTTACCTACGCTGAGGCCTTGTTTGATAACAAACGAGAGAAAGGCAACCGCAATGAGATTGCCGGGAAACATATCGAGGGAATTTTTGACGAATTTATTTCCGACGGCGGCAGCCATCGCGTCTTCATGCCGCTGGGTTGGAAGACATGGCGATATTTGCAGCTGAATATTGAAACATCAGACGAGCCGCTGGAGGTCGAGAAACTCCGTACGTGGTTTACGGCGTACCCGTTTAAGCAGCGTGGGCGCTTTGAGTCGAATGACCAGTCTCTCCAGCCGATCTGGGAGATTGGATGGCGCACCGCCCAGTTGGACGCGCATGACACCTACATGGATACGCCGTACTACGAGCGTATGCAGTACGTCGGCGATACCCGCATTCAGGCGCTCATTTCTTACACCATCGCCGGCGACGACCTGCTAGCCAGGCAGGCAATTCAGGCCTTTAACGATTCGCGCATCCCTGAGGGGCTCACCCGCAGCAGATATCCATCGTCGGTGCGGCAAATCATTCCTACGTTTTCGCTGTTGTGGGTGGGCATGGTACATGACTTCTGGATGTACCGGGATGATCCAGAGTTTGTGCGGGCTCAACTGGCCGGCACGCGGACGGTGCTCGATTGGTTCCTGGCCAGGCAGCACCGAGATGGATTACTGGGGAGAATTGACTGGTGGCCGTTCGTAGATTGGGGGTCTGACTTTGCTTTCGGCATGCCGCCGCAGGAGGAAGATGGAGGCTCTTCCATCATCACTTTGCAGTTTGTGGAAGCGCTACGGTATGCGGCGGACATGGAAGCGGCGCTCGGTGAGGCGCATCGGGCCGAGGTCTATCGCAAAGCGGCGGTTCTGGCCACGCAAGCGGTTTACAAGATGTGCTGGAATTCAGAGTATGGATTACTCGCGGATACCCCTGCACAAAAACACTTCAGCCAGCACGCTAACATTCTTGGTGTCTGGCTCGACGCCATTCCCCGCGGACAGCAGGCCGGTCTGATCCAGAAGCTCTTGTTTGCGAGTGGCGACATCGCATGTGAAAGTTGCCGCCCATTACCGCCAATGACGAACGCCACTTACTATTTCCGCTTTTACCTCGCCCGCGCTGTTGACCATGCCGGTATGGGTGAGGAATACCTGCACTTGCTCGCTCCCTGGAAGACAATGGTGGCCAACGGTCTGACTACCTGGGCCGAATCTCCGGAACCGACCCGCTCGGACTCTCATGCCTGGAGCGCGCATCCTAACTACGATTTCCTGACCGTCGTCGCCGGCATCCGACCCAACAATCCGGGATTCGCCACCGTTTCGATTGAGCCACACCTGGGAAACCTCAAGCATGTGTTGGCGATTGTGCCTCATCCGAGAGGTGAGATTAAGGCGGAATATTCCGCCGGAAGTTCCGGAGTAACGGCAACAATCGTTTTGCCGCTCGGGGTCTCCGGTGAGTTGAATTGGAGAGGCGAAGTATCCAGGTTGCACGAGGGCGCCCAGACGATTCATCTGCCTCTCACCCATCACACAGAGCAAGGCGGAATTCGACAGTTTTGACGGCCGCGCTACGCCTCGTCGAAGCTTGGTGAGAGTCGAGCCTTATTCCCGGGGGAACAGCTTGCCAGAGCATATGATCAGGCACTGTTGATAAGGAGAACCACCTCCGGCAGCGAACGCCCCTTTCTGCCCTTCGTCCGTCCCAAGCACATACGGAGAGTAGCTCGCACCTTGCCGTGTCACAAGAATATCTCACCGTTCGTTACGGCTTCAGGAAACCATTTCGGTTTATCCCCCAGCTCGAATGCCGCAAATTGCTATTGGCGCCATGTACTTGTGGTGACAGAGTGACAGGGCTGATTGCCCTTCCCCGGTCAGCGAGTGCGCTTGAACGAGGACTTTACGGCGGAGACCAGTTGGTTTTGGAGAGGGGACAGGGCCACCTTTGAGGAACTGTTCTACAGTAATTTCTCGTACCACAACTTTTCGCTAGTCAGGCATGTTAGCTTTGGTCAGCACACGCTCATACTTCTCGGAGTTATGGGCATACTGTGGCTTATCGCAATTAATGATGATGCCGAAATCCTGCTCCCCAGAAGCCGTATGCACCAAGAACCTAAGCGTAAACCGCGCCTCCGCGAATAGTACGATGTAGAGTCTGAATATGGAAAGACCCTCATGATGCCGCGAGGAAAGAAATCCCGGCTACGGTCGGCCCGTGGGTGCCCATCTGAGCCGCGGCGAAGTAATGCGCCAACCACAACTGACGCAAAGGACTGAGTCTATGTGCCCGTTCCACCGCTGATCGACGTAGCTCTGTTTCGCGCGGCACATGCCCAACTAGAGGAAAGTCGCCGCCTTCGGGTGCGTCAGGCGTGAGTTCACGTCAGAATCGATGGTGCGCGTTATGTCCTGTCTTATGCGGAGAAAGTCGTTTTGCTTCTGCCTCGATGTCTTCAGTAAAGCCTTGTTGCAAGCCCGCTGCAGGGGCAAGTTCCACTTGCTGCTGCAGGGCTTCAAGGCGCAGATTGATCGAACGCACATCACAGGGGGACGCCGCCTCGCTCTCCTCCTCCGGTCCAACAGGCGAGCCTTGCGAATAGCGGTAGCAAGGCCTGCACAGAGCCACCACATTCTCCAGGGTATGGCCGCCGATGTCTACCCGTAGCACTTCCCATTCGCCCCGTAGCACAGAGTGGCAGCGGCCGTCGTGAGCACAACCTCGTCGGGTGCACTCACATCGCCCTTCAGCTCGAACGAACGTGTCCTACGCAATCCCATATTTAAAGGCCGATAACCACCGATGACGCATGTCATTCTGAGTGCAGCCAAGAATCCCTACTCCCAACACCGCGTTCTGGGTGTAGGGATGCTTTCCGCTTCGCTCAGCATGACAAGTGAACCGGAGTCTACTGCAGGTACCGGGTGTTTGAAACGCGAAGATTAAGCAGGTTTCCATTTGGACTCTCTATCGCGTGGCTTCCGACAGTCAACTTCTCGCATTCGCACAGGACATCGCAGCCCGAACCGTGCTTCTCTCTGGCGAATGAGAATGTACTTGATCACCATCCGATCAAGCCGCCGGCCCGTGTCTCCATTTCGTGCGCTATACAATCACTGCAGGAGTGTTCATGCGTCTTCGTCACATGGCTCTGCGGCTTCTCGCTCTCGGATGTGTGTGTGCCGGGTTTATGCTGCTGCAAGCGCAATCCGGCAGCGCACCCCAGGTGATCGAGGCGCAAGGGGATGTTAAGTTCACCCACGATCCCTCCATTATCAAAGAGGGCGGCACCTGGTACGTTTTCAGCACGGGCAGCGGACCTGAACACAAGGGCCAGCTTCCGGTACGCTGCTCCGACGACCTGCACCATTGGAAGTTCTGCGGTACGGTTTTTGAGCAGGTTCCGGAATGGATTAAGAAGGCAAGCCCCGAGACCAAGGACCTCTGGGCCCCCGATATTTCCTACTTCAAGGGCGAGTACCACCTCTATTACGCATTCTCGCTTTTCGGCAAGAACACCTCCGGCATTGCCTTAGCCACGAATAAGACTCTGAATGCATCCAGTCCAAAGTTTCATTGGGAGGATCGCGGGCTGATCCTGAGTTCCGGGGCGTCGGATGACTTCAACGCGATCGATCCCAATCTCATCCTCGACGATCACGGGCATCCCTGGCTTGCCTTTGGAAGTTTTTGGAGCGGGATCAAGATGCGCCGGCTCGATGACAAAGGCGAAAAGACTTCGACAAAGGACACCAAGCTCTACTCGCTAGCCAGCCGTCACCGCCCCGAAGATGCGGCTGCGGCGCGCCCCAATCTTCCGCCGGATTGGCAGGCCATCGAAGCTCCATTCATCGTGCACCATGACGGCTACTACTACCTGTTTGTTTCGTTTGACATGTGCTGCCGCGGAACCAAAAGCACGTACAAGACCATGGTTGGCCGCTCTCGCGAGATCACCGGTCCCTACGCCGATGCGGATGGCAAGGCGATGATGGATGGCGGCGGCACTCCGCTCTTGACCGGAAACCCGCGCTGGATCGGCCCTGGCGGCGAATCGGTGCTGCAGCAGAAAGACGGCGACATTATTGTTTTTCACGCCTACGACGGCAAGACCGGAGTTCCCTATCTACAGATCTCGCGGATTGCCTGGAGCGACGGCTGGCCCCATGCTGCGCTCCAGAGCGAAGGGGAAGCGGGTCATTAGCTCCCAGTCATCGCCGCCGAGCGTCACTTCGGCGGAGTGGAATTCAGTTCTTCCGGATCCACCAGCCGCGGAAAGGCCCGCTGCTTCTCCAGTTCTTCATGCTCCAGCTTGCTGGCAAGTGCCAGTTCCCGTTTGGAATCATCGGTACGGCCCAGTCTGGCATAGGTCAATCCAAGATAGTAGTGGGCCTGGCGGAGCGAAGGCTCGGCCGCAATCGCCTGTTCCAGCAGAGCTGAGGCGTCCGCATAATCTTTGCGTTGAAAATCGACCTGCCCCATGCCCAGCAATGCACCCGCATGTTTTGGGTCGCGCTCCAGCACGCGTTTGAACTGTTCAGCGGCGAGATCGAGGTTGCTTTGGCTGAGATCCAGCTTTCCCAACTCGAAGTAGGCCTCGGTCTGCACCGGCTGCAACCTGGCTGAAAGCTCAAACTCGCGCCGGGCTTCGTCGGGATGCTCCAGTGCGGTCAGCACCAGACCGAGGCCATAGTGGCCGCCGGCGTCCTGCGGACGAAGCTCTACGTATTTCTCGAATGCCGCCCGGGCATCTTGAAACTTTGTCAGTCCCATCTGCGCCCGCCCCAGTGCATACAGCGCTGAAGCATCATCCTGGCGCGCGGTCAGCACCTGCTGGAAGGCTTGCGCCGCATCCAGATAGAGTGACATTCGCAGCGCGACCAATCCGAATTCATAATTCACGTCGGGATCAAGGGGCAGCAGCTTCCGCGCCTTGATCAATAAGGAGAGAGATTTCTCGTATTGCTGGCGCTGCAGGGCTTCCCGCGCCTCAGACTGCAGGGTTTGCACCAGGGCGGAGCGCGCATCTTGACGCGCCGGGTCGAGTTGCAGAGCGCGCTCCAGTTCAGTAATGGCCCGATCGCCATCTCCCATCTGCCGGTATAACAGCCCAAGATCCACGTGGGCACTGGCATAGTCGGGCTTCTGCTCGATCACGCGCTTGAAAAGTTGTTCGGCCTCTGGATTTCGCCCCTGCTGCGCGCGAATCACTCCCAGCAGATTCAATGCCCGGTAATCGTTTGGATCGGTAGTAAGGACAAAATTGAGCTCAGCTTCGGCACGGGCCAGATCGCCTTGCACGATGAATTGGCCGGCATTTCGGATGTGATTCAGATTGCTCGATGCAAGCGGCAGTTGCGACCGGCACCAGGGAAGGCATACCAGTGAGACCAGCAATGCACTCGCGCACGCTCTCGCTTTCTGCAACCCGGACTGGCTCACTCGCGGAAGGGACATCATGCAGTCTATTCCGGGCTGGGGACTTTCTCCGGCTGCCCCATCCCGCTGGTATTCGAGCGCTTGGCGCGGTTGAGTTCCGCGGTCGCATCAAACTCTCGAGTGGCCAGTTCCTTCTTTCCCATGCGATGGTAAACACGTCCGAGCAGGTAATGCGAAGTACCTTCCTGCGGATCCAGCTTGACCGATAACTGCAGTTCCCGCTCCGCATCCTCGAGGCGATTCATTGCCAGGTAGTTGCGTCCCAGCTCGGTGTGGGCTTTGGCAGATTGAGGCCGGAGTTCGACCGCTCGCAGCAGCAGCGGCATAGCATCCTGGCTACGGTTGAGGCGCGCCAGCAGCATGCCGAGATTGAGATAAGGCTGCTCGTCATGTTGCAGAGCGTGTCCGTCAATCTCGATCGCGTTGCGATAGGCGGCAATGGCTGCGTCGGTTGCGTTCTTCCCTTCGAAGGCGAGCCCCAGATTGTCCGCTGCTCTTACATTCTCAGGATCAGTTTTGAGCACCTGCTGAAACGCCGCGATGGCACGGTCAAACTGATTCTGCTGGTAGAGCACCCGGCCCAGAGCATAGCGCGCCTCAGTATTGCCGGGTTGCATGGCCAGAGCCTGCTCCAGATAACGCTGGGCGCTGATCAGGTCGCTCAACAACACGTAGTCGAGCGCCACGATCTTCAGATCGTCAGCATTGGGAGGCCTGACGCTGGCGGCCGCGGTCGACAACCTGAGCGAGTCGGCAGGTTGGTTTTCGCGGAAACGCACGAATGCCAGCAGGTACAAAGCTTCATCTGACTTGGGATGCCGCGCGATGTAGGCTTGCAGTGCCATGCCCGCTTCGCTGAAGCGATTCAGGTTGACCAGAGACTTCCCCAGGAACAATCCCGCCTCAGTGCTGCCCGGCGACTGGGCTTCGATCTCCCGAAATGCTGCGGCAGCCTTCTCCCAGTCGCGCTGGCCGAAGAGTTCCATGGCGCGGTCCATGCCGGTTGCCGGGGGGCTCTGCGCGAAAGCGGCGGCCGCCAGCAGGATGATCAAGGTAGCGAGATGGATGATGCGGACCAACATTTGGCGTCAGGGCTGCGGCGAGCTCCCGGCCTCCTGAATGACGTGGATTCGGTCAGGCTTGAGGTCTTTCACGGTTTGGACTATGCCGCTGGGCCAGTGGATCTCGGCCGAACTGACCACAGACGCCGGGCCGATTCCAAAATGCAACCTCGAATCGCTGGATGACTGATAACTGCTGGCAGTGGTGACGGTCGCATACTGATCGCCTGCACTGGTGGTGATCTTCACTCGCGCGCCGATCGCGTCGCGATTGCTCTTGACTCCGACGAGCTTCAGAGTAATCCAGTGATTTGTGCTGGGAGTCTGGTTCATCAGCACCCAGGCCGGTCCATTGGTGGAACTCACCACCACATCAACTTTGCCGTCGTTATTCAAATCGCCGGTGGCCAGACCGCGGGCAGCCCACTTCTCCTGGAACGCGCCTCCTGAACTGGCGGAGACATCCACGAACCGCTTCCCTCTTTCATTGTGCGCAAGAATTGGCGATTCCCGGTATCGCAGGTGAGGAAATTCCACCTGAATCGTATCCAGCACGTGGGACTGCGCAAAGAAGAGATCTTTCCAGCCGTCGTTGTCGTAATCCAGGAAACGGACTCCCCATCCGGAATGCAACAGTGTCATTCCTCCGATCCCCGCGATGTCGGTCGCGTAATTGAAAGTTCCGTCGCCGCCGTTGGAATAAAGCGCATACCGCTGATTGGCGAGATCGGTGATCACAACGTCCGGCCACCCGTCATTATTGTAGTCGGCAAAATCGACGCCCATGCCCGAGTAGGTGGTGCCGCTGCCATCCACTGCCAGGCCGGAAACCATGCCGACTTCTTCGAAGGTTCCATTTCCCTTGTTGTGGAACAGCGATTCCGGGATGGCATCGTTGGCAATCAGAATATCCATCCACCCGTCGTGGTCATAGTCGGCGATGGCGACCCCCAGCCCCTTGCAGGGGACGTTCATTCCAGCTTTGGCGGACACCTCGCTGAATTTGCCGCCGCCGTCATTGTGGTAAAGCAGCGGAGCAATCGGCTTGAAAATGTCGGGATGGCAGTAGGAGCGATAGCCCTCGCGCCGTTCGCCGCAGTAGATGTCGTCGAAAGTCCATTGCATGTAGCGGACAACCACCAGGTCCAGGCGGCCGTCGTTGTCGTAGTCCACCCAGGCGGCGCTGGTTGACCAGCCGGAACCCGCGACTCCCGCCGCGTTCGTCACGTCAGTGAAAGTTCCGTCGCCATTGTTGTGGTAGAGCGTGTTGTGCCCGTAGCCGGCGACGAACAGATCTTCGTAGCCGTCGTTGTCGTAATCGCCTACGGCAATTCCGGTGGAGTAAACGGTTCCCGCCACTCCGGCTTTCTCAGTGACGTCTTCGAAGGTTCCATCCGGCTTCTGATGGTAGAGGCGGTTCCAATATTTGGGGCCGTCTTTCTGCGGAATGGTTCCCTTCGGAGTTGGGTCGTGGATGGGAGCTCCATTGCTAAAGAAAATATCGAGACGCCCATCGTTGTCGTAGTCAAATAGGGCAACGCCCGATCCCATAGTTTCCGGCAGATACTTCTTTGAAGTGGGCGACGCCTGGTGCTGAAAGTGAATGCCGAGCTGTTCGGTGACATCCACAAACTTTCCGGGAATCGCAGCCGGCGCCGGATTACCCGGATCACCGGGTCCCTCTCCGAAGACCGCGGGTGAAAGCATCAGCACCAGCGCCAGCACCGCCACGGGAGAGGTTCGCAACCAAACCATAACTACCAATTTACCGTGTTTTGCACGGCTACACGCCGGGCAATGTTCGCCCGTGCGAGTCCACTTTGCCTCTGAAGTGCGCCCAGAAAAACGGGCCGCTGATTGGGGGCAGCGGCCCAGGCCGTGGAGTAAACACTTTTGACTAGTGATCCCTAATATTCAAATTTGAGCTGAAGCTGGATTCTTCGTGGCCCCATGATCAGGTTGTTGGTATCGATTACCCCGAAACCTGCCACGCGGGGATCGAGCACAGGTGGACGGTTGAAGATGTGCCGGTTGAATGCATCCAGAAAGCTGACCTGTAACAGCAGGTCTTTGCTTTCGGTGAAATGCACCCGCTTCAGCAAGTTGAAATCTTCACTCAGGTATTTGAACATGCGCACTTCCCCGGTGGTTCGCGGCATGTTGCCGAAGGTGTAGGCTGCGCATCCCGCGGAGGTTGCACAGTCTGCGTTCGGATCGCTGAAGGCTGCGGCGTTGAACATGGGATCGGTAAGCGGGTTGAAGCTGCCGCTCTGCCACTGCGAGCTCCACAGCGACTGGTCCGGAACCCGGTCGTAGCGGACGGCACCGGCAAATGCCGGAATTCCGGTGGCGCAGCAGAAGGAAAGCGGCTGTCCGCTCTGGTAGCGTTGAATGCCGCTCACCGACCAGCCACCGACAATCTTGTCTGCCCATCCGCTGTTCGAGACGAATTTCTTCCCGTGGCCAAACGGAAGTTCATAGATGTAACTGAGGACAAAGGTGTGGGGAATGTCCTGGTTGCTGATCGCCTTCTCTCCATCCTTGTTGAACGGATTTTGCGCGCTGCCGCCGCCGTGGAGTGTGGCAAAGAAAGGCAGCGCCGCATCCGCGTCGGTCAGCGTCTTCGACCATGTATACGACGCCAGCAGGTTCAGTCCATTGTGGAAGCGCCGCTGCAGCGAAACCTCCAACGCGTTATAGCTGGACTGTCCCCAGTTCTCGAGGGTGCCGTCGGTGTTGAAACCGAAATACTGGGGCATCGGTACCAGCGACTGGCCCACCGTGAAATCCGAGGGGAAGCTTGGATACGGCGGCGTAATGCCGGCCGCCTGAGCAGCCGGACTGCTGATCGGCGCATTCAACAGAGAGCCCAGAGTCAGGAATCTCGGTTGGAGAGAGTTGAAGGAATCGAAGTTGGTGCGAAGGTGGGTGGAGTGCTGTCCCACATACGCAACGTCCAGAATGAGATCAGGCATCAGCTCATGTTGAACTTCCAGACTCCAGTTGTTGATCATGGGAGGACGCCCGAAAGATGGATCAATGTACTGGATGCCGCCCTGATAATTCAGCTGCGCGGGATCAAGATTCGGAGGCGGCGCGTAGGCGGGGAAGCCTGAATCCAGACTGAACGCCGGAGACAGGCCGTTGGGGGAAGCAAATCCCGGATTCGACTGGAAGCCGGTGCGGTTGTAGGCGCCGAAATCGGCGTACAGCAGGAATCCATACAGGATGCCGAACCCGCCGCGGACCACAGTCTTCTGGTGCAGAGCTTCCGGGGACCATGCAAATCCGATGCGCGGAGCAAATCCCTTGTACCAGGGTTTCGCCCAGGTTTGATCGCCCTGGGCAAAGACCAGCGCTCCCGGAAATCCGTCCGCGCCCGGATTCGGCGCGGTGGGATCGATGTTGGAAGTCTGGTTGTCAGACTCCCGGCGTGGCTTATCCACCGACCAGCGCAGACCGTAGTTCAGGGTAAACGTGGGAGTGATCTTGTAGCTGTCCTGGAAATAGATGCCGTAGTAGGTCTGCAGCCACCGGGCCTGGCTGGCATAGTCGATCAGGCTGGCATCATTCGGCAATCCCAACAGCATGCTGGCAATGCTGTTTCCGGTAAGTCCGTTGGTCCCGTTGGTGGCCGCGGTTTGGGCGCGGGCAAAGTGGTACACGCCGGCGGTGTTCCCGAAGTTCAAGGGCGAATACTGCTGGTGGCGGTAGTCGATGCCGACTTTGAAGTCGTGCTTACCCTTGATCCACTCCAGGTTCTCGATCAGGCGGTACCCGTTGTCGATGGTGAGCCCGTTGACTTCGTCACCGAGCGCCTGGTAATCGTCAACGTTCATTCTGGGGAAGGTAATATTGCTATCGCCCACCGCGGCGGTGCCGCTGATGCCCAGGGTCTCCGCCCAGTTCCCGCCGAATCTCACTCCGGCGCCGGTATTCTGACTGCTGGTGCGGTTGTAACCGAGAACCAGATGGTTCAGCACGGTCGGCGTAATCGCGTAATCGTAACCAACACGAATGTAGTGGGTAAAGAAGTCCTGGAAGCGGCCGGCGCCGGCCACGTTGTCAAACACCGGCGTGGTTGAAGTCCGCTGATTGTCGCGGGAGGAGTAACTGAAGAACAGTTTGCTGCTGCTGCCCACGTTCTGGTCAATTCGCACCGTGGTGGTGGTGTCGAGGATCGGGTAACTCCACGGAAACGCGTAATTCTGAATCAGGTTCCCGTTTTGCGGTGTTGGATAGTAGGACAGGATGTTCTGTCCTACGGTGGAGAAACTGCCCGGGGTAATGATGTTCCCCGGGAAGGCGGTGCGGCATACCGTGCTGCCCACGGTCTGCGTGGTAGTTGGATCAAAAATCTGATTCTGCCGGATGGGAGTGCCGTCGCAGGGATTGATGATCTGATTCCCTCCAGTATCGAGCAGGGGCGCTCCCAGAATTGCGCTGAAATCGCCGTTCAACTCAGCGGTGGTGGGGAGGGTTTCGTTGCTGACGCCGCCCTGGTTCTGCCGGTACTGCTCCCAGGAAAAGAAGAAGAATGTTTTATCTTTGCCGTTGTAGAGCTTGGGAATCCAGACCGGGCCGCCCATGGTCAGCCCGTAGTCATTCTGCCGATCCAATGGACGGGGAATGTTGTTGTTGTCGTTGAACCACGTGTTGGCGTCCAGATCTTCGTTGCGGAAAATGTCGTAGGCCACGCCGTGATACGCGTTGCTCCCCGACTTGGTGTTGAAGCTTTCAATTCCACCGGTGGTACGGCCCATTTCCGCGGGCAGAGTGGATCTGAAAACTTTGAATTCTCCCAGCGCATCGACTGAAGGCGCGGTTTCATCGAACGACGAGCCGTTTTCAGAACGCGAGGTGCTGATGCCATCCAGCAGAACCTCAGTCGCGTAGTTCTGGCCGCCGCTGATCTTCGATTCGAAAGTACCGCCATTGCCGCTGGCAGTGCCGGGACCCGTGGTCCCCGGAGTTAGGAAGACAAAGGCTTCCGGAGAGCGCATGGCCTGCACCACGCTGCCCAGGGCCAGAGGCAGGTCCAGCACCTGCTTGGTGGTCACCACGGTGCCGACGTCGGAGGTTTCGGTCTGCACGGTTGGCGTATTGGCAGTCACTACTACGCTTTCCGTCACCGTGCCGGTCTGCAGGTGAATGTCGAGCGAGCTGGTCGTACCTACCTGAACCACCAGGCCAGTCAAGCTGGCACTCTTGAATCCTTGTGCGCTGACCGTGATGTCGTAGGTGCCGACTCGGATGTTGGCGAAGCGATACGACCCAGCGCTGCTGGAAACGGTCTCATAGGTGGTGCCCGCGCTCACGTCCTTGGCGGTAATTTTGGCATCCGACACCAAGGCGCCGCTAGGATCCAACACATTGCCGGCAATGGAACCCTGGTTCGCCTGTGCCAGGGCGGCGCCCACCAGCAAAACCATCGCCGCCGCGAGAAACACCAACCGATTCAACCGCAAACCCGCATCTACGACTCGCCCTCTTATAGCTTGCATCGGTGATTCTCCTTCCAAGTGTTTGGAGACCGCAATCCGAGTAAAGCAGCCGCTTCGTACTCGGGAATACCAAGTACGGCAAACGTTTACTGAAAGCTGGAACTCACCCCGTTCCACCCCGTACTGCAAAAGCACAACTTTCCGTTGGACGAAGACTGCGCCCCAAAGAAAGCGGATACTATTGCGCTGTATCCTGGGTATGCCGCTTCAGCTTGTCTTCCAGCTTGTGCTGCTCCCGAGCATCCGCCTCTTGTTTCAACCGCAAAAAAGAATCCAGCGCCTGACGGGACTCGTCCGGCCGCTGCAACCGGCGCAGCAACTGCGCCAGCTGGTAATAAGATTGGCGCAAGGTCTCCGTATCCGACTGCCCGGATTCCTTCACCACTGACTGAAAACTGTTTACCGCGGCTTCATTCTCGCCCAGCTGCGCCTGCGCCCTTCCCAACTGGTAGAACGCCTCGGCGGAATGTGGAGCCTTCCCGATTACCTGCTTCAGCAGTCCCGCGGCAACCGCCGGCTTCGACCGTTCCAGGCTGACCACCGCCAGCTTGTACATCACGCCAATATTCAGTGCGTCGATCTTGAGTTCGTTCTGAAACTCGGTCTCGGCCTTTTCCAACTGGTTCTGTTTCCAGTAGATGTCCGCCAGCTGTTCATGCAGGCCGGGCTCATCGGGCTTTAGCTTGATGGCTTCCTGGCATTCCGTGATGGCTTCGTCCAGCCGGTCAGATTCAGTGAACGATTGCGCCAGCACCTGGTGTACCCGCCAGGATTTTGGGTCCGCCTTATACATCTGCTCATAGCTCTCCTTGGAGACCAGCATATGAGCCCTGCCGCGGTGATAGAGAATATCGACGTTGCCGGGACTGAGTTTAGCGGCCTGGTCGAGGACCTCGGCTGCAGGATCGGCTTTACCTTCTGCCAGTTCGACAATGCCCAGCCACATCAGAGCGTCGGGATTCTGGGGGTCAGACTGCACCGCCCTTTTCAACGCAGTTTCCGCCTCGGCAAAATCGTCATTACGGTAACGGGCCACCCCCAGGAACAGGTTAGCCCCGCGAAGTTTCGGCTTCAGTTTTACGGACTTCTCCAGAGCTGGAATTGCCTGCGTGATCTCGCCCTGCTGGATTCTGACCAAGCCGAGATTCAAGTATGCCTCCGCAAACCCTGGCGACATCGCGGTCACCTGCGAAAAGCGGGCTGCGGCTTCCGTCAAATCGCCGCGACGCAGCGCTTCGGTGCCTGCATAAAACGTTTTCTCTACCGCCGTACTTTGGGCCTGAACTGAAATGCAACCCAGAGCAGAGACAGCTGCCCACGTTGCGAGCGCGAGAATGCTGGGAAACCTATGCTGCCGAACCATTTCGCCCACGTGCGGGAATTACCCTCACATCGTGCTCCGGACTTTACTTCTACCCGCAAAAACTTGTCAAGAAAAAAGCGACTCAGTAAACGATTACCAATACGTCCCACGCCCTTAAAACGAGACCTCTTCGCTCGAATTTCTTTGCCGGAGGAGGCATAGTGCCGAAGAAAATCGTTAAGCTGGCCGATAACCCTTCGGACCTCCGACTAGGGTCCGGTGACGATTCCCTTGCCCTCTTGCAGGGCGTAGTAGCGGTCCACTCCGTCTATTTTGATCTGCTCAATCTGGCCGCTGGGCCAGTGCACTTCCAATGAGTCGACCTTAATGGCGCCGCCCAGGCCAAAGTGGACCCGGAGGTCGTTCGACGAAGCAAAGCTGCCTCCGCTTAACACGTCGGCCCGATGGCGGATTCCTCCTGCCGCCAGGTAAACCGTGGCCCCAACGGCGTCACGCGGACTCTTGTTGCCCCCGACAAGCTTGAATCCGACCCAGTGATTTGTCCCCGAAGTTACATTACGCAGGAGAACCGGAGGCCCATCCAGTTGATTGATGATGACGTCAGTCTTGCCATCGTTGAAGAGGTCGCCGAATGCCGCCCCTCGAGCGGTAATGGGCAGAGCCAATCCGGTACCCTTTACCGCTGGAACGATTTCGAACTTCTTCCCTTGCAGGTTATGAAACAGCAAGGCTCTTTGAGCAAAGCTGGTGCCCCAGCCCGCCTTATCCACTTCGGGATAGACGTGACCGTTTGCCGCCAGCAGATCCAGCCAGCCATCGTTGTCGTAATCGAGAAATCCCGTTCCCCATCCGAGAAAAGGGATGGTTGCTTCCGCAATTCCCATCTGGTAGCTGACATCATCGAAATTGCCGCCGCCCTCGTTCCGGAACAGCGGATTGTAATCATCCGAGAAAGTGGTTTCGTACACATCCAACGCGCCGTTATTCCGATAGTCGCCGATCGCGATTCCCATGGACGCTGTCTCCCGTCCGCTTTCATTCAGCGCATACCCGGATGCGTAGCTCGCATCTTCGAAAGCGCCCTTGCCCTTGTTGAGATAGAGATAGTTTGGCGTGGAATCATTGGCCACCAACAGGTCGGGCTTGCCGTCGTTGTTCACGTCGGCGAACAATGCAGTCAGGCCGTAGTAGGCGCCCTCGTCGCTCACTCCCATCTGTCGGCTTACGTCGGAAAACGTTCCGTCCCCGTTGTTGTGAAACAGATGGTCAGGCTCGCCTTTGAGCCCGCGCGGACCGCACATCACGCTGATTCCTCGAAATTGGCAGGTGCTGAAACCCACCTGCTCCGACCCGGGAGCCGGCGGGTGGTCGAGGTCGTAGTGCACGTATCCGGGCACAAACAGGTCGAGTCGCCCGTCGCCGTCGTAATCACCGAAAGTGGGTCCGGTGGACCAGTTTCCCAGGGCGACTCCAGCTTTCTCCGCAACATCGCTAAATGTCCCGTCGTGATTGTTGTGATAGAGGCGGTTCTTGCCGAAGTTGGTTACATAGAGGTCGGGCCAGCCGTCATTGTCATAGTCGGCAACCGCGACACCGAATCCCCAGCGATCGTTGGTGACGCCCGCTTTCGATGCCACGTCGGTAAATGTCCCGTCATGATTGTTGTGAAACAGCGCGGCGTGCGGAGACGGAGCCTTCCCACTGAGAGCCTCGTAGGTCGAGCCGTTCACCAGGTAGATGTCGAGCCAGCCGTCGTTGTCGTAGTCCAGCAGTGCGACGCCGGAACCCACGGTTTCCAGGATGAATTTCTTCTCGGCCGGTCCCATCACGTGCCGCCAGCCGCCTAACCCCGCCTTGTCGGAAACATTCTGAAAGACCACCGGTCCGGAATCCACGAAACCGCCTGCGGTAATCGGGCGCTTCTCCTCATCGAGCACGGCGGCATGAGGGCCGGACGTGGACATCCCGCTTTCGGGACGAGTTCCCTGATTCTGAGTCGTTTGCGATTTCGCTGCACTGACCGAGGCGGAGGCCACACCCGCGAGAAGCAAAACTTTCAGCAGACGGAGAAGTCTTGAGCCATCGTGGAAGACCACGCTAGAGAGAGTACTATACTGCCCGGAAAACATTTTCCGATTCTGCCACAGAAGACGAGAAGCCATTCATCCGACCCATGCCTTGGAGAAGAATGCCTTCGAGCAGAATCTCTGGAACTAAAATGACCGCTAAATACAGTGCCACGTTTCTCCTGATTGCCCTGTGCCTGTCGGCTCAGTTCACGCAAGCTCAAGCAAAGCAGAAGGCGCAAAAGAACACCGGGCACGAGACGTTCACCAATCCTCTGCTTTCGACGGGTCCCGACCCGTGGGCGATCTACAAAGACGGCTTCTATTTCTACATGAACACCACCGGCACGAATCTCACGCTATGGAAGACCCGCAGCATTGCCGACCTGAACTCGGCTGAGAAAAAAGTGGTCTGGACCCCGTCCGAAGGCGAGCCCTATTCACATGAGATCTGGGCCCCGGAGATCCATTTTCTGGAGGGCAAGTGGTACATCTACTTCGCTGCCGACGCGCAGAATAACCGGACGCATCGCGTCTGGGTGGTCGAGAACTCTTCACCCGATCCTATGCAGGGCGAGTGGACGCTCAAGGGCAAGGTCGCCGCACCTTCCGACAAATGGGCCATCGATGCGTCGGTGTTTGAAGATCAGGGCAAGCTCTACCTGATCTGGTCGGGGTGGGAAGGCGATGTGAACGGCACCCAGAGCATCTACATCGCGCGCATGGAAAATCCCT
Source organism: Terriglobia bacterium (assembly GCA_963798155.1). Taxonomy (GTDB): domain Bacteria; phylum Acidobacteriota; class Terriglobia; order Terriglobales; family Acidobacteriaceae; genus CAWCSH01. Next base: position 15,173 of record CAWCSH010000005.1, on the reverse strand, counting down.
GGACCGTCGAGGGCAAACGCACCCGGCTTTCGACTCCAGAATATCCGTGGGAGAAGGTAGGCGACGTGGATCAGAAAATCCAGCCCGGCGATCCTCCGCACATCGACGTAAACGAAGGGCCGGAGGCGTTACAACATGACGACAAGATTTTTTTGATCTATTCGGCGAGCGCCTGCTGGACCGACTACTACTCCTTGGGAATGCTGTCCGCGACCTCGGGCAGCGATCTGCTGGATGCTGCATCCTGGAAGAAATCTCCCGAGCCGGTGTTCCAGCAGTCGCCTAAGGATGGCGTGTATGCGCCGGGGCATAATTCTTTTTTCAAGTCTCCAGATGGCACACAAGACTGGATTCTGTATCACGCCAATTCCAAGCCGGGCCAGGGATGCGGAAAACATCGCTCGCCTCGAGCCCAGCCCTTCACCTGGAATGCCGACGGGACTCCCGACTTTGGCACGCCGGTCGCGCCCGGAACTCCGATTCAGCGCCCCTCCGGAGAAATGCAGCCCTGACCGAATCTCTCGTTCAGCTCAGATCAATCTGCAATGCGGTGACGGATGCTGGCGGAAAAGTGAACACCAGCGGATTGCCGACCTTCAGGCTTGCGCGGCGTGGCGTAACCACGTCGCGCTGTTCAAATGTATTGTGAGCGTGAATATCGGGATTGGTTAACACGGTCGCTGTTCCCGACTTCGCAGTAGCCCCGCGGAAAACAATCTCGGTTTCGCGAGCATCCTTCACACTCGGGTTCACTACGGTCAGGAACAGACTCTTGTTGTTGAGCGAGGCTGCGCCTTTCAGTCCCCAGAACGACGTCGGCTTACCGTCTCGATCGTATTCGACGGTGGGAGCGGAGAACATCGTCCGCAATCCCTGCCCACCCTGATGTCCCTTGTACATTTCGAAAACATGGCCAACCGGAGTCACCACGAATTTGTCTTCGTGGGCGAGATACAGGCTGTTACTTTACGGCCTGAGTTGCGACCGTACTCGCGACCGCACTATAGATCAGCAGCGCAATTTCCCGCAACTGATCGGCGTGAAGCTTATGGACACCGCCTCACTGCGCCGGAGTCAGTATGATTTGCAGGCCTTTTGCCAGTTCGAGGTTCTTGTGCTCCGATTCAAAGGTTGAAACGTGATCGCCGCCGCTGCCGATCGCGAGCTTGACCCCATCCATGCCGATCACGGTTCCGGCCAGCGCCTGCACCGGCTGGCCGGCGCTTTGCCCCGGGGTTTTACCTGCGGTCTGGGCACTAGCACCATCGCGTTTGTCCGGATTCACAGTGACTTCTTGCACCGAACTTCCGATTGAGCTGCTGGCATCCCCCAGCCGGATGCTGGTTTGAAACGGACCGCCGGGCACCGAGGAGAGGGCATCGCCCTTCTCATCCTTCTTCTGTGGCGCCTTCGGTTGCGTTGCCGTAGCGCCGGGCATCATGGCGGCACGAATCGAGAGCGGAACCGAGATGCTCTTCCCGTCCGGCAGCTTTACCTGATCGAAGCTCAAGCCGATCGCAGAATGGTGAGAACTGTCATCCGCCTCCACCGTGTTCACTTTGCCGATCAGCATCGAGCCCGCCGGCGCAGTGGTCCCATCGGGCAAGCTCAAGGCGCTCACGGTGCGGGCGCTGACCTCGTCCCCGACCTTCGCTTTCTTTGATTTGATCGTGCTTACCAGCTCGGCCTGTACATGCGGAGGTCCGGATTGCGCGGCGCAAGGAACAATTGCGAGACCTGCGATTAAACATGCTGAAAGCGATAGGCGAACTACGGCAGCATTTGAGATTCGCAGCATGATCAGGCTCCTTGGCTTCGACTTATCCCGTCACATCGTGATAGAGACGGTATTTCTCGTCGGCGATCTCCGCGAAGGGCTGGAACGGACAGCTCGCAGAATCCGTATCCACCTGCCAGCTGCTGGAAGTCGCCGAAGTTTGCTTTGCGGCAAGCAGTTGCGATCGCGAGAACTTCGCCGCCGTCTGTCCAATCGCAAACAGCGCAACTGGCCCGCGCACTAGAGCCACGATGTTGGGATTCTGTGTGTCCACGGCTTCAAGCCGCAGCGGCATGCCGATTTCAAACTCGATCCGGTCGCCCTTTTTCCAGCTTCGCCGCAGCGCCAGGAATTTTCCGGGAACAACGTCATCCTCAACCCGCTTTCCATTCACAGCCACTCTGCTCTTCGCATCGGCCCAGGCCGGAATCCGCAGGTACACCGCAAAACTTTCAGGACGGTCCAGCTCAAACCGCAGCTCGGTCGTGTTCCCCGTGGGATAGCTGGTTTGCTGGGTGATGGTGCAGCGGGTCTTGTTCTGTGACCAGACGAGCCGCGACGGAATAAATAGATTGACGTAAACTCCGTCGGCGCTCGGGTAATACGCGCTGATGCCGTAGTCGGCGGTCAATTGCGGAAAAGTGCCGGAGCAGCAGGGCCATTTATCGCGGTGGTAAACCTTCTCGGCATTTTGGTTGTTGTAGTCGGAATAATAGAAGCTGCTGCCGTCGCGAAGGATGGGCCTAGCACCGGCGACGGTGTTATACAGCACCCGCTCCATGCTGTCGCCATACCGCGAATCGCGGGTCAACCGCAGCAGGTAGCGCGTGATCTTGAACTGACCATACGCGCCGCAGGGAGTCTCGAAGCTGGCATGGGTCTTATCGAGGCTGGCGGCGAGCAGTCCTTTCCCCGGTTCCACGAAGGCTTCGTTCGGACCCCATCCCCCAGTCGCGTAACTCTGCTCCTGCACCATTCGTAACCCGTTGCTTGCGGCGCGCAGATATTTCTCGTCTCCCAGAACCAGATACGCCTGCATCGCTGAACTCAGAGTATTGACGTGACTGTAGGCGTGTTTTCCCGGCAGAGCGTTCTGGTTTTCCGCCAAGGAATTGTAGTACTCGTGGTAGATGAAGCGCTCACCGAGCTCGCGATAACGCGGGTCGCCGCTCCGCCGGTATGCCAGAAAGAAATTTTCCGGAAGCGTATAGGTTTCATCCCAGGCGAAGGCGATGTCTTTGTGGGGCCGCGCCTCCTGCTCGGCGCGGCTGAGCGCCTTTTCCGGAAGATACGGCAAAACGGCATCGGTGGCCCGTTTCAATACTTCCAGAGCACTCGGATCCGCGGCGAATTCGTGAGCATCAATCAATCCGCAACAGGTTTTGTCGAAGGTGTAACCCGGAAGGTGATAGTCGACATAGAATTTTCCCTTCGGTTCGACAGTCTCTCCGAAGCCGCGAACCAGGCGATGCACTTTAGCCTGCGTGGCTTTCGATCCGGTAACCGCATAGGCGCGGGCTAATCCCGAAAGGTATTGCCCGAAGCTGTGCCCGGGAATAAAACCGTGAAAGTTATTGGCGGGATTGAAATCATCGCTGTTATCGTACCAGCCGCCCATGTCGGGACCGGGGGCGGGCATTCCTTCGCGCTGACGGAACGGCTTCAGCAGCGAATCTTCATCGAGGTTTAGAAAGAATTCATGGTTGCGGTCAAACTGCTGGCGCAGCAATCCATCGAGTAACTCCACTTGCGAGTACTCGAACCGCGAGAGCGGAGGATTGACAGCAATCTGCAGGCCAGGAAGCGCCCACCCTCGGCGCGAACTGGACGCCATGACCGCGCCCGCGCCCATTGCCGCTGTTGTCAGAAATCGCCGTCGGGAAATGCTTTGCACGGGCTACCTCCGGCCTCACCCAGGTGACGCGAGCCCCGAACCACGCATTCAGGAACTTCATGCTGGTTGCGTCGCGGCCCAAATCGGGCAAGCGTTTGCTAAAACCGTTTCTATACCTCCGGAGCCGCCGGGTCAAACCAGAATTGGTCCTCAGTAAACAAGAATACTGTTGCCAAACCAGCATTGGTTGGTCTTACAATGCCGGAAGGGTAAACGTTTCCTCACGCAGCTCTCCTGCAATACACGCGCGGGGTCTTTAATTTCTTCGGATCTTTAATTTCGCCGAGTCTCAACCATCGGGTTTTACCAACGAGGACGGATGATCGATTTCTCCAAACTGGAAGTCTGGTTTGTCACCGGAAGCCAGCATCTCTACGGGCCGGAAACCTTAAAAAAAGTCGGAGAGCACGCCACCACCATAGCCGCCGCGTTAGGCCGCTCGGCCGACATCCCCGTCAGCATTGTGGCCAAACCGGTGATGACCGGCAGCGACGCAATTCACCAGCTCTGCCTCGACGCCAACAGCTCGCGAAACTGTATCGGGCTCGTCACCTGGATGCACACGTTCTCGCCCGCCCGAATGTGGATTGCCGGCCTTCGTTCTCTTCGCAAGCCGCTGCTGCATCTGCACACCCAATTCAATCAGGAGCTGCCCTGGTCCACCATTGATATGGATTTCATGAATCTGAACCAGTCGGCCCATGGAGACCGCGAATTCGGATTCATCACTGCCCGGATGCAGCTCAAACGAAAAGTTGTCGTCGGATTCTGGCAGGATGCCGATGCTCAGGCAGAAATCGGAGCATGGGTGCGGGCGGCTTGCGCCAGGGACGACGCGCAGCACCTGAAAGTCGCCCGTTTCGGCGACAACATGCGAAATGTGGCCGTCACCGAGGGCAACAAGGTCAGCGCCGAAATCAAACTCGGTTTCGCGGTGAACGGCTACGGCGTCGGCGACCTGGTTCAGCGCAATCAGCAGGTTTCAGATGCTGAGATCAAAAAGCTGATGCGGGAGTACGAAGACAGCTACGCCGTTGCCGAGCCGTTGCGCGAAGGCGGAGGCCAGCGCCAGTCTCTCTACGAAGCCGCCAGAATCGAGCTCGGTCTGCGGCAGTTTCTCGCCGAAACCGGCTCCCACGCCTTCACCGACACTTTTGAAGATTTACACGGTCTGAGCCAGCTCCCGGGAATTGCGGCTCAACGTCTGATGGCGGATGGCTACGGCTTCGGCGCTGAGGGAGACTGGAAGACGGCTGCGCTCGTCCGGGCGGTGAAAGTGATGAGCCACGGTCTCAAAGGCGGAGCCTCCTTTATGGAGGACTATACCTACCATCTCAAAAATGGTGGCCAGGTGTTAGGCGCACATATGTTGGAGGTGTGTCCCTCGATCACGGATGAAAAGCCCTCCGCCGAGATTCATCCGCTCTCAATCGGCGGCAAAGCAGATCCTGTCCGCCTGGTATTTACCGCCGCGGCCGGGAAGGCGGTGAACGCTTCCCTGGTCGATATGGGCAACCGCTTTCGCCTGATCGTGAATCAGGTGAACATCGTGCGCCCGGAGCATCGTCTGCCGAAGCTGCCGGTGGCGCGTGCTCTGTGGGACCCGGAACCCAATCTCAAGACCGCAGCGACGGCGTGGATCTATGCCGGAGGCGCCCATCACACCGCCCTGACTCGCGCCCTGACTTCGGAGCATCTGCGGAATTTTGCAGAGATCGCGGATATCGAGTGCCTGGTCATTGGTCACGAGACCAACGTCGCCAATTTTGCCGACCAGTTGAAATGGAATGAGCTGTACTATCGCCTGAGCAACCACGAATGATTGCGCAGCCAGATTGCGACAGCCTCGCCGGTTCTTCCCGCCGATGGTTGCTTGTTCTTTTCATCGCGGTGGGCACGCTCCTGACCGCCACTGCTGCAGTCGCTCAGATGAAGAACTCCGGGAACGACTACACGCCCGAGATCGCAGCCACACCGCCGCTGGGCTGGAACAGCTACGACGGTTACGGCATTACCATCAATGAAGCCCAGTTCAAAAATAATGTCGAATGGTTCGCGACCCACCTGAAGCCGCTGGGCTGGCAGTACCTGGTCATTGATGCCGAGTGGTATGTCACCGACCCGGTTCCCGAAGGGAACTCCAAAACTTTTCATTACCGGATGGATAAATTCGGACGCTACCTGCCCGCGGTAAACCGGTTTCCGTCGGCTGCGGGCGACGCCGGGTTCAAGCCGCTGGCGGATTACGTCCACAGTCTAGGATTGAAATTCGGAATTCACATTCTGCGGGGAATTCCTAAACAGGCGGTCGAACAGAACCTGCCAGTTGCCGGCTCCGGCTATCACGCGGCCGAAGCTGCGGACGTCAGCGACACCTGTCCCTGGAACTACGATAACTACGGCCTGGATTCCGCCAAGCCCGGCGCGCAAGCCTACTACGATTCGATCGCGATGCTTTATGCCGAGTGGGGCGTTGATCTGGTTAAAGCGGATTGCATCAGCAGCCATCCTTACAAAGGAGGCGAGATTCGCATGCTGAGCGATGCGATCAGGAAAACCGGCCGCGCCATGGTTCTCAGTCTCTCCCCCGGACCGGCGCCGTTAGACAAGGCCAACGAACTGAAGCAGTACGCCCAGATGTGGCGCATGTCGGATGATATTTGGGACCTGTGGCACAACGACGCGGCCTATCCCCAGGGTGTCGGCGATCAGTTCGCCAATGCCGCCAAGTGGGAAAACGTCGCCGAAATCGGACACTGGCCGGATGCGGACATGTTGCCCCTGGGCCGCCTCGGTCCCGCGCCCGGCTGGGGCAAGCCGCGTGATACGAATTTGACTCACGACGAGCAGCGCACCATGGTGACCTTATGGTCGATCATGCGGTCTCCCCTGATGGTCGGCGGCGATCTCACCGTGGCAGACCCGTGGACGATTTCGCTGCTTACCAATCCCGAAGTCCTCGCCGTCGATCAGCACTCTTCCGGCGGACATCAGGTAAGTGCCACCGAGAACGCGATTGTCTGGCTGGCGAAAGCGCCTGAGGACCAGCAGTACTATCTCGCCGTGTTCAACATCTCTCCCCAGGATCAGACGCTGCACTACGACTGGAAGCAGCTGGAGCTTGAGGATGGAGAGTACCGCATCCATGATCTCTGGGAAAATTCGGATCTCCCACCCGCCCGGTCGCTGACGCTCAGCCTGCATTCCCACGCTTCTGTGCTCTACCGCCTGTCGAAGCAGTGAGCGACAGAGTATTCCGATATCAGCGGACGTGCCATTCTGGTTCAGCTGGATCTAAATTGCGAAATCTATCGTTGAATTTCCTTACGGTAAACGTTTACCATCGTGCACCGTAAGCCTTCGCGAACAAAACCACACTCAGGAGACGGAATCATGTTCTCAGAGAATCGCCGCCGCTTTTTGCGGCAAGCCGCTCAGGCTGGAATGGCATGGGGTGCATCGTCGGTATGCGGCAATCTGTTCGCCCAAACCCCCTCGCCCATGAAATCCAGCGACGTCGCCCGGGTGTACGTGGATTCTCGCCGCACCATCGGCCCGCTCGATCGCAACTTGTTCGGCTCGTTCCTGGAACACCTGGGGCGCGCGATCTATGAAGGCATTTACGATCCGGGATCAAAGCTCTCCGACGCCAACGGATTCCGCAAAGATGTTATGGACCTGGTGCGCCAGCTCGGCGTTCCCATCATCCGTTATCCCGGGGGAAACTTTGTTTCCGGTTACAACTGGCTGGATGGTGTCGGCCCCAAACAGGATCGTCCCAAGGTGCTCGACAAGGCCTGGAACTCTCTCGAGACCAACCAGTTCGGCACCGACGAATTTATGGAGTGGGCCAAAGCGGTCGGCACCTTGCCCATCATGGGATTGAACCTCGGCACCGGAACCGCCGAAGAAGCCGCCGCCCTGGTCGAATACTGCAACCTCGACGGAGGCACAAAATGGAGCGACCTGCGGCGCAAACACGGCCACGCCGAGCCTTACAACGTGAAGCACTGGTGCCTGGGGAATGAGATGGATGGTCCGTGGCAGATCGGTCACATGACCGCCACCGAATATGGAATGAAAGCCCAGGATGCCGCCCGGCAGATGCACGCGGTTGATCCGTCGCTGAAGCTCATCGCTTGCGGATCAAGCGGCCCGGCCATGCCCACCTACCTGGAATGGGATCGCGAAGTGTTGGAGCAATGCTACGAATATGTCGACGCGCTATCGCTGCATCGTTACATCGGCAACACCAAGGAAGAAACTGGTGAAGACAGCTCGAAGTTTGTGGCCATGAACCTGAGCATGGAGAAGCAGATTCTCGAGACGCTGGCGGTTTGCGATCTGGTGCAGGGACATCACCGTTCACCCAAACAGTTGTGGCTCTCATTCGACGAGTGGAACGTCTGGTATCGCGCCCGCCACGGCGACGCGATGAACGGGCACGGAAAGGAAGCTCCTCACCTGCTCGAAGAAATCTACAATCTGGAAGACGCGCTGCTGGTAGGCGGAATTCTCAATACCCTGATGCGCCACGCCGACCGCATCAAGATCGCCTGCCTCGCTCAACTCATCAACGTGATTGCGCCGGTTATGACCAATGTCACCGGCCTGTTCAAGCAAACCATATACTACCCTTACGCCTGGGCGCTCGAACTGGCCAAGGGCACCGTTCTCGACTTGGAGGTAGAGGCGCCAACCTACGAAGTAGCGGAGATGGGACAAGTCAGCTATCTCGACGTCGCTGCCACCCAGGATGCCGCCAGCGGCAAAGTTGCCATGTTTGTTCTCAACCGTGACTTGTCGAAGCCGCACACCGTTGAGGTGAACTGGGAAGCCAAAGCTCCCAGCCGCCTCGTAATCGCAAACCTGCTCACCGGAGATGACTTGAAAGCGGTAAACAGCTTTGAAGCTCCCAACCGCGTAGCGCCGCAGCCATTTGAAAAGCCCGCGACCAGTGGTGGAAAGACGAAATTTGAAGTGCCCGCGCGGTCTTATACGGTGTTGCAGTGGGAAGCATGAAGGTCAGCCGCTAAGTTGAACGGTGCAGCTCAATGTGGCTGTGACCGACAAGAAGGGCAATTACGTCACTGGGCTGCACCCGTCGGACTTCAGCATCACCGAAGATGGCATCCCGGAAAAAATCGCTACTTTCGCAGAGGGCAACAATCCAACCCAACGGCTGGTCGATCTGCAAACAGTCGATGTGCAGGTAGCGGGAACCGGGCCGCGGCCGCAGGCCGCCGCCGGTTCCGCCCCGGTCGGCCAGCAGGACGATTTTAGCGCCGTCATTGCCGGCGCCAACGTCTTCATCCTGTTCGATACCAGCAACTACATGTACCGCGGCTTCGTTTTTGCCCAGGATGCGATCGCCGATTTCGTGCGCTCGCTGCAGAATCCCGACAAGATCGCGTTTTACTCCTATAGCCGCAATCTGTCTCGGGCCGCTATGTTGACCGCCGACCGGGCGGAAGTGGTGCGGGGTGTCCGTTCAACAGTGGCTGGCGATGACGCTGCACTCTACAACTCACTGCTGCTAACGGTGAAGGATGCCACCAAGTATGCCGGCAGGAAAGTCGTGGTGGTCTTCTCCAATGGTCCCGACAACGCCAGCATGGTGCCACCTGAGGATGTCGCCGAACTGGCGCAGTCGGCGGGTATTCCCATCTACATGATCAGCACCAGGGAAGCGCGGCTGGAACCGGTTTCCACCGCCGTGTTCGAACGCATGACTGCCGCGACCGGGGGCAAAGCGTATTTCTCCAAGAATTGGAGAGATGAGAAGAAGGCATTCGCTTCCATCCGCGACGACCTCACCCACCTGTATTCCCTGAGCTACTATCCCAAGGCCAATCCCAACCGGGGCTGGCGCACCATCACGGTGAAACTCGTGGGCAACCACCTGAAGAAGTATCACATTCGCACGCGCGACGGATACCGGCCGCAATCGGCACGCCTTTCGGCGGAGAGCAAACCTCGCTCGCCGGTTCCGCACCCATCCTTTCTCAGCCGGAAATAGGACTCCCAAAAATTCCACGAGGTGGCACAGTAAGGACAGAGGGACGGACTGTCCATGTCTCCGATCGTTTCAAAAAGCCGCCAGCCTCCGCCACATTCCAGGTTGCACTTTCGAGACAATTTGCATCTGACTTCGCATGCTAGACTCCATCCACTCCCTTCGTTTTATTGAGTAGATTGAAGCTCTATCGCGTTGAGGGCTCAACCTGTTGCAAACTCAATAGTGAACCGCTGTGAACGAAGCTCCGAGAGCGACTCCGGCGATGAGAACTGCAGGTTCCCATGTCGGAGAGCGTTGGCGCGACAGTGGACAGCGGCGATGTTGCTGCTTCTGCTGCTGCTGGCCGGATTGCCGCTAGCCGCGCAGATCTCGCCAGGTCCGCTGGCGCGGGCGCACCAGTCGCTAAACGTCCCCACGAACTGCACCACCTGTCACCGAATTTCCGCCGGCCAGCCGGAATTCAAATGCCTGGAATGCCACACTGAGATCGCAGGCCGCATCGCCGCGGGAAAAGGGTTACACGCCACTTACAACCTCAAAGTCGGTTCCAGCCAGGAGTGCGTGCGCTGCCATGCTGAACACAATGGCGAAGACTTTCCGCTCATCAAGTTGGACACGCGTACCTTTGACCACCAACAGACCGGCTACGACCTCGAAGGAAAACATTCCGGCCTGGCCTGCAATCGCTGCCATGCGCCAGAGCACATTGCGCCCGCCCAGCGTGCTTCGATCAAGAATCCCGCGCGCACATTTCTCGGCCTCACACAGAATTGCGATCACGCCGTACTGGGGCAAAGTTGCCGAGGAACCTCGCAACCCTTATCCGGCCAGCCTGTGGACGAGCAAATTCCGTGGTTGCGCTAATACGAAGTCGACTGGCAAAGATCGATTGGCAGCCACTCCCCGGTTGACGGGCAATCCAGAAGTTGAAGCACGGAGGAGCCAGGCTCGCCGGCGCTCGGTTTCTCGGAAATCTAATACTCATGGGAGCCAAATCTGGAAACATTGTCACAGGTGTGTTTACGCCAGCTCTGGCGAAACACTCCAAGTCACTCTCACTCATCGATTGCATCGCGGTGGCGTTGATCGGATGCAGCGCAACTTCGAACCCATGCGCAAGCAGGTGGAGGCTTGGCAGAGGAGTGAACTCGCAGATGTCACGGCGAAGGTGGTCACTTTCGAGGAAACGGCGCACAAAGGCGCGCTTCTCAAACTCGCTGGGCTCCGAGTCCTGACCGCGCACTACTGTGATCTCCGGCCTGACTCTTCCCACAACTGTCGCGTCCCCGTTGGGATCGACGCGAACTACCGTGAGCGGCTGCAATCGAACGGTATCTCGATTTCTCCGCCTCGAACGTGAGTCGTAACTGGGCAGAAGGGCTAAACATGAGCCTGAAGGCTGCGGGAATCTATTGCCAGCCCACGGTCTCCATTGAGCATCACTTCGTTGCTCATACTCAGCTCGCAATCCTGGTTCGTATGGGGCAGCCTACGGCCACCCGGATCATCTCCTTGCTGCAACCAACAACTCCAAACGAAAGTCATGAACCACAACCAGCATTTGGCAGGAAGGCACGTGCTGCGCGGCGTGGAGTCAGGCGGCGCGGTCGCTGATCTGGGGCTTATTGCAGCTTTGTGGACGAAAAGGGACAACCGATTTCCTGGCTGCAACGCGTCGATAGTATCGCGGTCAACGGCGTTCACGCGGTCGTTGTGGCACCGGGGTTAGTGCGGCTGCAAATGGTGCGAGTCTGGCACACCTACGACCTGCGATTACGAAGCATCAGTTGGCGGCGGTGGAAGGGACGAGACGACCCGCATTGCAGAATTCGATTTTGTTTTACGGCAGGCGCGGGACCCTGGAGATGGACCTCGGCGGCAAGGACTCCCAGTTACATCGGTATGGTTCGTCCCCTGTTCTTCAGTCGCAGCGGTGAGTCGGCGGCGATTCCAGCCGCGTTTGAGGAATCGGTATTGGGGTCACGGCCGCTGTCAGCTGCATTGGATGCCGCCATTCGCACTTGCTTCAGCCCAGGGACGACAACTGGGAATGTGGCGACTCCATCTGAGGCCAGAGAGGTCCTGCCTTGAGCGCAACTCCCTCGAACTCGCGACTCGAGATCGCCGAAGTTCTGGTTGACCCTGCGGCGTCATTCTGGTTGAAGAATGCGCTTCGGTCAGCACTCCACAGTTGTTCGACTGGGCCACTCCCTTAGGCTGGCGCAAAGCGAAACGGCCAAATGCTGGAGATCCATCGCGGCCTAGCACTGCGGCGGACAGTTCAGATAGTGCGGGATCAGACGCACTAATTCTCGAGATCGAGGGAATGGCCGACGCTGTCGGCAAACGCTTCTATCGGGGTGTGCTGAAGCGGATCGCCAGGGTCTGGAATCCCAGTGAGATTCGCGAACCTGCAATCCTCCAGAGTGTCTTGAACGAGATGCGTGCCGTAGATGCGGAACTGCGCCGACTCGACGAGGTTCTGAACCAAGTTGAGCCGGGTACCGTGACCGCAATTCTTCGATCGCTTGGGCTGCGGTCGCTTGACCAACTGGATGGCCTTGAGATCCTTCAGAGAGTCTTGGTTGAAGTTGATCGGGCGGCACAAAATGGCGGGTCGTGACAGCAAGGTAGTACTGCAATCCATTGAATCCACGCGTTTTATCCTTGGCATGCAAAATATGCAATCGCATTGGATGTTTAGCACGGACGTCCCCGCTGCCAATCCCTCGTTTAATAGCAAGTTTGCTTATTAAAGGATAAGGCATTATCCTTTAATAACAAGAGTCCTTATTAAAGGATGAGCTTTCAATATGTCAGCCCCAACACCGCAAAACCGGCTGGGAACGTATGTCACCAGTACCGTGACAGAGGAGACCGTTCGTGCTTTCATTCCGCCGCCGCTGCCTCCAGTTCCCGAATTGCAGCTGAGCGGGCTGCTGCAATACCTGGATCGCGCCAATCAAGGTCTGGGCCGTCTTAACGGAATGACAAAGCTCCTTCCGGATATCCGATTCCTCCTTTACCTATACGTGCGGAAAGAAGCGCTCGTGTCGTCCCAAATCGAAGGTACTCAGTCATCTTTCGCTGATCTGCTTCTATACGAGAACGAAGCGAAGCCACACGTGCCCGTCGAGGATGTGGAAGAGGTGTCCAACTATGTCGCGGCCATGCAGCACGGATTGAAGCGCCTGAAAGGCGGATTCCCCCTGTCGCTCCGCCTGATCCGCGAAATCCATGCCATTCTGCTCAGGGGCGGCCGGGGAGCGAGCAAGATGCCTGGCGAATTCCGACGTTCGCAGAACTGGATAGGCGGAACTCGCCCGGGCAACGCTTCGTTTGTGCCACCCCCGCCTGAGCGATTGATGGAGTGTCTCAATGAGTTTGAAAACTTCCTGCATGATGACCAGCACAAACTCCCAGTCCTCGTAGAAGCGGGGCTCGTGCACGTTCAGTTCGAGTCCATCCATCCGTTCCTGGATGGCAATGGGAGGGTGGGGAGATTGCTCATCACCCTTCTATTGTGCGCGAAGGGGGCCTTAAACGAGCCTCTGCTCTATCCCAGTCTGTTTTCAAAACCCATCGAAGCCGATACTACGAATTGTTGCAGCGAGTTCGCACCGAGGGTGCGTGGGAGGATTGGCTGGCATTCTTTCTCGAAGGAGTGGCCTCGACGGCCCAGGAAGCGGCGGACACGGCGGAGAAGACATTGAAACTGTTTGCCAAGGATCGGGGGAAAATTCAGACGCTCGGACGAGGATCAGCGTCGGCGTTGCGGGTTCACGAATTCATGCAGACAAATCCCTTCATGCGAATTCGCACCGCGACTAAGGCCCTGAAACTCACTGTGCCGACTGTCACGAATGCCCTAAACAATCTGATCAAACTCGGTATCGTGAAGGAAGTCTCGGGGAAGCAAAGGGACCGTCTCTTTGCATATTCACGGTATGTGAGCATGGTAAGCGGGAATACAGAACCCCTTTGATCCGCCAAAGAACCCATCGCCGCCTTTGACCTTTCCCCAATCGTCATCCATAGCAAACCCTAAAACCACACTCCGGAGGTGCCTGTGCCTACTCGCATCTCCGCGATCCAACATCTGCGTCCGCTTCGTGGCGGAGCCCAGCGCATTTGCTACGAGCCTCCGACAGGGACTGCTACGTCACCAAATTCCAGAACAATCCACAACACATCAAAGTGCTTGCCAACGAAATGCTGGCCGGCAAATTGGGTCTGGCACTTGGCCTTCCGATTCCTCAGGTTGTTGTCATTGAAGTGTCCGAATGGCTGATTGAGCACACGCCGGAATTGCGAATTCAACTGGCCGGTACACAGATTCCGTGCCGAAGGGGAAAACAGCTGGGGTCCTTGTATTGCGGTTGTCCTGGGATACGTTGGACTACCTGCCGCCGGAGCTGCTTTCGAAAGTCAGCAATGTTGCGGAGTTTGCCCGGATTCTCGTTCTAGACAAGTGGACCTGCAACGCGGATGGACGGCAAGCGGTGTTCTACCGGAAAAAGCCACGCAGTTCGAGGTACACAGCAACCTTTGTTGACCAAGGATACTGCATCAATGCCGGCGAATGGACGTTTCCAGACTTCCCGCTCCGGGGTGTGTTCGCAAACAACTGCGTGTACGAAGGAGTGACAGGCTGGGAGTCGTTCGAGCCTGCTCTGACCAGGGCTGAAGAGATGAGTTGCGATGCCATTTGGCGGTGCGCCGTGGACATTCCCGAGGAATGGTATGACGGAGATCGCGAAGATGTGGGCAGTTGGTGGAGACACTTTTCATTGCCGCCAGACCATTCGACGGCTGATCAGCATATTTCGGGAAAGCGCCCGGAAGCCCTTCCCCAACTGGCGGGATGTCACCCATTGTCCGGGAATTCCCATCCTCGAAGGCCACGCACTCACCCAATGAGGAGGAAGCAATATGCGCCCTCACGGACAAACCAAGCTGGGATTCTTCCCACTTCCCGTCATGGAAGCCAAGAGACTCCGGAACTGTTTGATCTTTCCAGACCGACTCTCGGCTGTCGATCCATGTGTTGGGGACGGTGTCGCGTTCAGGATCCTGCTCGGCGATGTTCGGAGCCATTGTTACGGGGTTGAGATTGACTCAACCCGCTCGGAACAAGCACGAACGCTGGGAATCGAGACCTTACACGCCAATGCAATGGATGTGCGTTGTCAGGACGAAAGTGTGTCGTTGCTCTATCTGAACCCTCCTTATGACTGGGAGAGCGGAGAGAGCAACAATCAACGTCTGGAATATGTGTTCCTGGAACACACTTATCGTTGGCTCAAACCGGGCGGCGTGCTGGTCTTCGTCATTCCGCAGTTGCGGCTGGCGAAGTGTGCGCGGTTGCTGGCAGCACAGTTCACCGATGTTCGAATCTTCCGCCTCACCGAACCGGAGTGTGTGCAATACAAACAAATCGTCATTTTGGCGATGCGGCGGAAGCGGCACGATCGACTCCCCGA
>CAWCSH010000004.1:0-127566 GCA_963798155.1 Terriglobia bacterium | reverse complement strand
AAGTGTAGGTCAATCCCGCAGGACCTGTCCTGGCGCACAGCTGACACCCAATTTCAATAGACAACCACAAACCCGAGCACTCCTCAAGCAAGGCCCACCCAACAAGCACGCCTCAAGCCAGCCGTCGCGGGCAATCGCCACCTCCTACGACCTCTCGTACAACGACAACGGCACATATGCTTACGCTGGCACACGGAATATCGACAGTAATCAATATGTACTTCATTCGACCGAAGCGCAAGGCCTTCATCCTTGATCGGATAGATTCCACGTTCAACATGAACCTCACGTGCAGCGCGAGCCACCAGCGACCCCGAGAGCCTGCGGCAATAAGCACCCACATATCGAAGAAGAGACAAAAGCGAAGCCAAAGCCGAAACCTGCCGCAGCACCGAAAGCGAAGACAAGCAAAGCCAAGGCCAAGGCAGCCAGCAATGTGTTCAACATACCAAAGCCCGCACCACGCAAACAAGAGAAGAAACAGACAAAGGACATACCGCTCTCCTTCCCTGAAGGCTGAACAACTCCTCCGCCGTCCGAACTGAAGAAGAGAAAGCCTGAAGAAGGAAGTCGATGACGATGATGAAGAGGAGGAAGTAGGGGCGAGGACCCCCTAGAATATGGATGGTGGGGCTCGCCGAAGGGCGCTAAGGCTGACTTCTCTCCGGCTTTCAAGGAGGTCGTCGCACCACGGAGGTTTGATGACTACATGAATGGGACGCGACTCCGAGGCCGATGAGGCAGATGAAGACAGTGAAGACGGGACCGTGGATAGGGACGCCCAGCTTCCTTAGCTCCGGTCAAGAGCCGGACGGCTCAGTCACAGTCAACTTATCAGGGCGATGCGATGGACGTCGACGACAGAGTACAGGATGACGACGACATGGCAGCCAGCCTGGAGGACGACCTCGAGAAAGAGCTGGAGAATGCCTTCGAAGATTTGGAGAACAGCCAGAATGGAGCTCCTGATGCGGGAGACGAGAGCGAGATCAGTGAGGAAGACTGAATGTTGAACGGTTCGAAGGGCTCTTTCCAACAACTGAGATGGAAGTTATAAAGGCGTTTGCGGTGTTTCTTTCTATATGAACTTTTGGCAGGATACCTCGTCGTTTGCAGACGGTTTCTGGGCGTTGGACAGCGGCTCTTTGACAACAAGCGAAAACAGCTCTCTGCAAGATCAGATATAGCATATAGTTTTCCGCTTTTCGATATCATGAATAATGTTCTCATTCGTCTCATTCAAGCCGTCTTGGTGCTGTCCGCACAACAACCTCCGCCCCCTTCCCCCAGCCAAGCCTATACTTGATACCCTTCAAATGATCCGTCACGCCCTTGATCTCTCTCTCTCACAATACAAATGCTCCTCTGCCGTTGTCAACACTTCGCCGTACTTCACCAGATATTCCTCATCGAACCCTCCTCCAACGAGCAGATGGATGTTCTCACTGCCCTCCTTGTGCCAGAGGAAACTTCCACAGTCACCGCAGAACCCGCGCGCTACACCTGGTGAAGCGTAGTACCTCTTCATTGGAGATGCGGTCTTAGAAGAGAGCGGTGGTGTGAATGTTACGGCTGAGAGGGAGACTAGTTGGATGCGGAAGATGAGGGAGCCTGTGTTTTTGCGGCATTGGGTGCATTGGCAGGTTGAGCACTTGACTAGGACTTAGTACTGATATTTTTGGGCAGATTTCAATTTGCAGGAGTTGGGTACGTACGGATTTCTTAAAGTCGAAGTCTGATGGGAACTTGACTTCGTAGCGAATCGCCTCGCAGAGGCAACCGCCGTGGATGACGTCGGGTTTGGCTGACATCGTGGTGAACTTTCGCAACGTGATAGTCGAATCTACAACAGGATCAATAGCTTTGTTCGCTTACTGACGCTCCTTGAATGACACGGAACTCGAAAATCAGAAGAGGAGAACTTGTGTGTTTCAGGAACACGTCTTAAATATTCAAGCCTTGTCGATCGGTGTCATCGGCGCCCTTCACGTCGTGGCGTTTGCGGGGGTTCGCCAGCTCCTCATTCTTGTCAAAACCTCTGTTTTCCTATTGTGATACTTTGCGTCATCCGCTGGAACATCAATTACCAATCGTTTGAAGACCTGTTCGTGAATTCATTGTGGTATTGGTGTCTATCATACAAGCTCCCACCTCGCGAGCCAGCCTACACTCTCGCCTGCATTTCTTACAATACAATTAATGGCCCTCTTTACTATTTTGCCTCACACCCGGCAAGACCTTGTCAACGGCAAGGCTGGCAATCGCCATGCCGTGACCCTCGCTGAGAGAGACGAGCTGAGGTGACGAAGCCATCAATTCGTCACTGTTCGGGACCAATAAGTGATGGCCCTCTGCGTGAGAGTTCCTGCTGCTTTTCCATTGTTTTCTTCCGGTGGTGCCACTAATTCCTGGGCGAGCAGCCGTTTTCGTGTTTCCAGGTCCATGCCTTTTGTAGGGATTTTCTTACTTTGTTTTGAAGCAGTGTCGATTTCGAGGCCAGCGCCAGCCACCTCTGACGGAGACATGAGGGAATTGAGGCCGCTATTGCTGGAGGCATCGTGGATGGCACTTCAGCGTTGGAGGAGATGGGTGTGGGAGTTGGCGCTGACGGGAGGCGAGGGACTCTTGCTCGTGACTTTGCAACGCCGCTGCCGCATAAAGTAACACGAGTCGTGATGATGTTTTTGGCAGGGGCCGCAGTTGTTGCTGTTTGGGCAGATAGTCGTATGAAGTCTGCCTTGGACACAGCTTTGATATCTCCAGGGGATCTGGACGAGACTCTTGCTCCTTGGTCTGCTTACCGGCCTCTCCTTCAATGTCCATGAGTCTTCGTTCTCGTTCGCAGCCTCCGGAGTCGATTTCTGCGCCGTTGGCTGCCGGATGCCGAAGAGAGTATCGAAGTCCGGACAGGCAAGCCCATCTCCAAGTTCCCCCTTCCTCCCGCCCCCCAGTTCTAGTGAGTCCCATGCAGTCCTTTTGTTCTTTGGCCTCCTCTCCCAGTCACGCTTCCGCTTCTCTCTTTCAGAAAGCTCCCATGCAGCGCCAGCGTTTGTGGCAATGAAGTCAGCAGGAAACCATGGCTGGCCGCGCTCGAAAGCCACCTGTCTGAGTTCGTTGACTCGCCAAATCTTGGGTTACCGCCGCTCGTCAGAGGACATCGAACAATGCTGTGCCAGAAATGTTGGAGTCGGCACGGCCATTATGGCGCTATCAAGGTCCAATTTCCTTGAGTCTGAGTTTCGCCGTTTGATCAGGTCGCGAGCAAGAGAATGGGAATCTTGGGATCAGTCTCTTTGTGGCCTTCAATTGCGACCCAGGAGCTGCTGAGCCTTGTCTCCGGTTGATGTGTTTCTGAGAGGGCAAGCCGGACGCTGCGTGACGGGCTTTGCGGTCGAAAACATTGTATATGGGCCGAGACCCTTGTCCGCTGGCCACTCTGATAAAGCTTGAAGCAGTGCTTCTTGAGATGGTTCCTCAGCCTCGACCGTGTCGGCCTTCGCCGGCGGATGGCGTAATCTTGGGTCCTAACGTGGAAGCCCAGGACCGCGTTCGCTGGAAGTGATGCAGCGTTCGTGAGGCCGCGGAGGGCTCGAAAGAGCCGGATGTGATTAAGATCCGTCCCCTCAACAGAGAGCATGTATCACGGAGTCAACACAGCATGGAGTACTTCAGTCGAGGCAGGTCCAGTAGCTCGATGCTTCCGACCTCGTACCGGAGGTCTTCGACGTGTAACCTTGGTGTCTCCATCTTGGTGAGTCGCACCACTTCCGTGAAAACTTCCAGCCAACGCAGACGGATGAACTCTGCAGGAAGACCTCGACGCTCACGCTTGTCCCGCACTCTGAGTTTCAGTCACCACCCTGAATTAGAACGCGAAGGATTCCACAGGATTGTCAGCCGGCGCCACATCCCTGCTGCCACTTTTGAGTTCCCTTCTCAGCAGACCCGTCCATGACCGTAGTACCAGCTTCGCCATTTCTGCCCTTCTCGTTCCAGCACGCTTCCTTGGTGACCCCGATGTTCCTCAGCACTTGCTCTAAGTCAGCGCTTTCCAAATATTCTTAGGTACTGAAATAGCTCGTGTCCCATGCGATAGCGCCTCGATTGCCTTGAGCACCATGAGTTGGTCGGTAAATCTTCTCGTTGGGCGTAAGGGGAATGGCGAAGCCCCAGAGAGGAGACCTTGGGTCGGTCATACGAGCACGCTTCGCATGCCATGTGTGAGTGGGCAACCAGGTTTTGTTGATCTGTCGTCGTCTCTGATATTATCGGCTGGCTTGGGTGGGTCGTTAGGGGTATCTCTCTTCTATCTTTGACCGCGGTTTGCGACCAACAACGCCAGCAGTGATCGGCTTGTCGGCTACATCCGTCATAGCACACGTCCGTTGAGTCCGTTTCAGCCGTCTTCGTCCGTTTCTCCAACGCATCTCCTCCTCTCCTTGCGTTTGGCCAGGATCCCAAGACTCTTCGCCGTCTCCACCCTGATCCTCGCCCTCGTCGTCCTTGGCCTTCGCCGGCGCGACTCCACCAGAGGCGTCGTCCTCCTTCATCTCCTTTTGGGCCCGCGCTCTTAATCTGGAAGGCACGCGCTTCGGATTGTGGCTTGCGGTGCGCCGCCTCAAGCTACGAGGAACCTGTTGAAAGGCGCGGGTGGCAGCTGACGGCCTTGGATGTGGCCATGCTCTGCTCGAGGGAGCGAATCTCGAACTCATGAGCGGCCACAAAGGCCTGGAGATCGAGCTCCGCCATCTTTGAGGGCTACTTGCGCGGTTTGAGTGGGAATTGCCCGGGCTGAGTTGATCTTGTTCCGCTTTTGGTGAGAGGCATCACCGCGAGACGCCCATCGGCACGCCTCTTCTTCGCACCGCTGGCACCGTCACCCATACTAAGAGTGAGCAATCTTCTCATCAGGAGACGTGAGAATGAATTCAAACGCGAATTTTAATGAGGGGCGCCGGAGTCTGTGAAGTCTGCGACAGGTGGAAATTGAGACCGGAAGTTGAAGTTCTGAGGTCTATCGATAACCCGTGGAAATATTTGAACCCTAACCCGAAGCAAAAGCGACATCAATTGAAGATGGCGTTGAACAAATCTCGGCTTGCGCTTTGCATTCGCCTAAACATGCTTGGAAATAATGTTCAGCAATACGTACTAGTTGAGGCGTGCACATAGACGGGTCAGGGAATAGGTGCAGATCAGGATTGAAGCGGGTTTTGCTCGAGCCACTGGATCACTTGTTCGGCACTCTGGTTGGGCGGAAACACCGGGTAGAAAACCGTTTCAATCAGGCCTTGCCGGATCACCAGCGTCAGCCGCTTGACCAGGCGCGTCCCTTCGACCTCGAAGGTTGGCAGATGCAGCGCATCGCAGAACTTGAACTCCTGATCGCTCAGCACCTCAAAGGGCACATGCAGACGCTCCACCATTTCTCGCTGGTACTGCGTGTTCTGAGTGCTGAGCCCGAAGACCTCGGTCTTCAGTCGCGCAAACGTCTCATGTAAGTCGCGAAACCCGCAAGTCTGCGGGGTGCAGCCGCGGGCGCCGGGTATCAGGTCCCAGCCGTCTGGCAGCGGCCTTCCTGGCACGCCGGTCATGGGATAGCAATAGATCACCGTTCGTCTGGCCGAGAGCGCCGCGAGGTTGACTGTCCGCCCGGAAGTTGCGACCAGAGCCACCGAGGGGAGCCGCATTCCTGGCAAATGGCGGCATGCTCCGTCGTCAACCGGCGGGGGAAGATTCGGGGGTAAGGGAAATGGATTGCTCATGTCAGGATGCCCATGTCAGGATGCGCCTGTCACGGCGCGGCTTCGCTGGTGCCGTGCGGGCACAATAATAGGAAACTCCGGCGGGCGCAAGCGGACGGCACGATGGACGGCCCTGGCAGGGGAATAAGTGGCGGCGGTGTGCACCACCTCGAGTGTCCATCTCTTCCTCTACCCGCATCCAAATCTACTCGCATCCAAGCAACGACACTGGAGTGTGTTCCATGGCAACGAAGAAGAGATCCTCAGGGACCGTCGGAGACAACTTTCACCTGTTTGCCACCAAAGCCTCCGCCGTTGTCGGCACCAAGTGGGCGTTTCTTGCCGCCATCATGGCGATTCTCGTCTGGATCGTGAGCGGGCCGCGCTTTCACTATTCCGATACCTGGCAGCTGGTGATCAACACCGGCACCACCATCGTGACTTTCCTGATGGTGTTTCTCATCCAGAACACGCAGAACCGCGATGCTCGAGCCATCCATCTGAAGCTGGACGAGATCATTCATTCCATCAAGCTGGCGCACAATGACATGATCGATATCGAGAACCTGTCTGACAAGGAACTCGAAGCTCTCAGCAAGAAGTATGAAGTCATCCGCAAGGAGTTCTCTTCGCGCAAGCGGTCCAGGCAAGATACTGCCGAGGCTTGATTGCGGGCCTGGCCTGCTACAATCCGGCATGGCCAAGAATCTGCTCGGCAACGTCGTCAAGCAGCTCAAACACGAGCGCGCCCGCCTGGAGAGCGAACTTCGGGCCATCACCAGCGCCCTGTCGGCTTTCGGACGCACCTACCTGGACAGAACCAAACCAGCTCCGGCGAAGAAGCGGAAGATTTCAGCCGCCGGCCGCGCCAGGATTGCCGCCGCACAGCGGGCGCGTTGGGCTAAGCAGAAGGCGGCTAAAAAGACGGGCCAAAGCAACCGAAAAAGTTCTATGACTGGTCTGGAGCAGACCGGTGGGGCAAAGGCTGCGGTGAAAAAGGCCTCCCGTAAGAAGATCAGCCGGGACGCGACAACGAGCCCACAGCCCTAAGCGTGAGTGGAGGTGGTACCCACTCCCTCAGGATCGCGACTGACTACATGCTTAAGTAACAGACATTTTGTAAGTAGCGGAACATCTTTAAGGCTGGTTGGAAAGAACTCCAGGGGGCTTAGAGATGGCCGGGTTGCCGCAGCCAGCGATGTTGCGGACTCTTTGGGAGAACGGCCATGTCATCCTCACACTCCAGCCTGTCTGGTGCTAGTCCGGTGAGACATGTCACCGTCGCACTGCTGTTGTTTCTTTTCGCCCTGCCGTCCAAGTCCCAGGAAGCCTCGCCTCCACCCAGCACCACTTTCCACTCCTCCAGCAATCTGGTTGTGCTGGACGTCGTGGTCACCGACCGCAGCGGCCGCTCGGTAAAAAACCTCTCGCAGAACGATTTCACCGTGCTCGAAGACGGTGTCGCTCAGACGGTTACTTCGTTCGAAGCGCCGGAGGCTGGCCGCAGCGAACCCGGCCGGCATCGCGACCGTTCTGAGCCTGCTGTGGACGCCGAGAAGAGCGGCGAGCAGAACGCCCCGCCTTCCCCCCAGGCACTCGACATTCTCGTACTGGACGAGTTGAACAGCGAAGTCCTCGACCAGGCATACGCGCGGGGTTCGATCGACAAATTCCTCGACAAGCGTGGGCCGCACCTGCAGCAGCCCACATCTCTCATGCTGCTGGGCCAAAAGCGCCTGGAACTGCTGCACGATTACACGCAAGACGGAAACGCCCTCAAGGATGCGCTGCGCCGCCGGCATGCCGAACTGCCCTTTGGGGTGATGACCGCGGAATTCAGCGGCGCCGGAGAGCGCCTTTCCAAGACGCTCTGGGCGCTGCAACAGATTGCTTCCGCCAACAGTCACTATGCCGGCCGCAAGAACGTGATCTGGATCGGCCCCGGCTTTCCTGCAATCAATACCGCGCTGGCACTCGACGCTGCCGACCGGCCGCGCTTCATTTCGGCGATCAGCGAAGACGCCAACCTCCTGCTGAAAGCGCGGGTATCGGTCTACACCATCAACCCGCGCGGGTTGGAGGTCTCTCCCACCATGTATAGCGCATCCGGCGAAGATACCTTTATGACCGGAACCCAGGACCAGGCCACCGGAGAACTCCTGTTCGAAGCCATCGCGCCCGAGACCGGCGGTACGATCTTACGTCTCAGAAATGACGTGGATGCCGCTATCGCGCAAAGCGTGGACGACGGCTCCGCTTATTATTCCCTGGCTTACTACCCCAAGAACCACGATTGGAACGGCAAATACCGGCGCGTGCGGGTGATGGTGAAAGGCCAGGGCTTGCAAGCGCGTGCCCGTAGAGGCTACTACGGGATCGGTAATGCGCCGCTTAGCGATCATCAGATCGACACCGAGCTGTCGCGCGCCGTCATGAGTCCCTTGCCTTACCACGCGCTCGAAGTCGAGGCCAAAGCGAAATCAGCAGGCGCAGGCAGGGGGCGCTTCATCATCAAGGTGGATCCGACCGGCCTTCAATGGGAGACGTTACCCGACGGCAAGCACCGCTGCGAGGTGACAGTGGTGGTCGCCAGCGTGGGCGCGAGCGAACGAGTCTTCAGCCACAAAGTGACTGAACTGGAGTCAACGATCGACGCTAAGCATTTCGAGCGGGAACGAAACAAGCCGGTTACTTTCAACCTGGTCACAGACATGCCGCCGAAAACCACCTATGTCCGCATCGTAGTGCGCGATGCCCAGTCGGACCACCTGGGCAGCACCGACTTGGCACACGACGCCCTGCCGTTTCGGTGAGGCCAGTTTTCAAAGACTGGGTCGTTATAGTGTTGTTGGATAGCATGTACTCTGAGGCGAGATGCGTTCGCCCCAGTAACATAAGGAGTTGATGTGTTCGAGAACAGCAGGCAAGTTGTTTGCACGGTGGTTTTGCTGGGAGCGTTGACGTGTGGTCTTGCAGAGAGCTGCGCCGTCGCACAGACCGTTCGCGTCGATGCGACTCCCGGGGACGTGGCAAACACATTCAGTCCTATTCGCGCTATGGGAATGACCGTGGATCGCATCCCGCGCAATATGACCGATCCTTTCTTCAGGCCCGACCAGATCAAGCAGATCCTGGAAGCAGGCTGGGGGCCGGTTTCGTATCGACAAAATACCGAGCTTTTTGTTCAGGCGTGGCATTGGAACCCCAAGGGAACCTGGAGCGATCCATCGGGGAAGGGCTACTTTGTCGGAGACGCGAACCCCGGCAGGGAAGTGATCCGCCATTCTTATGGCTATTCGTTGCCTCATCGCGGGGTGACGCGCAACAACGGATCAGAGTTCGATGGATATTCGCGGCTGGATGATGGCGACCTCCATACCTACTGGAAGAGTAATCCCTATCTGACCGAGGTATTTTCCGGCGACCCGGACAGCCTTCACCCGCAGTGGATCGTGGTTCGCTTGCAAGACAAAGAAATAGTCACTGCCATCCGCATCGCCTGGGCCGAGCCGTATGCGCGCAGCTACAGAGTGCAGTACTGGCTGGGTACCGGCGACGCGATGGATGAGCCGGAAGGCGGCGAGTGGAAAGACTTTCCATCAGGAGTGGTCGCCGACGGAAAGGGTGGAACCACAACACTACAACTTTCTGACAGGCCGATTGCCGCCAGGTTCGTGCGCGTGCTGATGACAGAATCATCCAACACTTGCGACACTCATGGAACGGCGGACCGCAGGAACTGTGTTGGATATGCGATCAAGGAAGTTTATCTGGGAACGCAGGAGAAGGGGCTGTTTCACGACGTTCTGCAGCACACTCCGGGGCAGGACCAGACCTTTACGTTTTGTTCCTCGATAGACCCGTGGCATCAACCCTCTGACTTGTACCTGAGTCCTGATCGTATGGAGTCAGGCGACCAGGTTGGCCTTGACCTGTTCTTCACTGGCGGAATCACAGGCGGACGGCCGGCCATGATTCCGGTGGCGATGCTCTATGGAAATCCCCAAGATGCCGCGGCACAGGTTGCATACCTGGAAAAACGCGGCTATCCCGTTTCGTATATCGAAATGGGGGAAGAACCGGATGGCCAGTACATGGCGCCGGAGGATTACGCCAGCTTATACCTGCAGTGGGCCAAAGCGCTGCACAAGGTCGATCCTGCCCTGGAGCTGGGAGGGCCGGTGTTCGAAGGCGTGACGGAGGATATCAAGTTCTGGCCTAACTCACAGGGCAATACTTCCTGGTTCAAGCGCTTTCTCAGCTATCTCAAGGAACACAAACGCCTTTCGGATCTGTCGTTCATGTCTTATGAACATTATCCTTACTATGACGGGACGTGCCAGGGCCCGTGGAGCAACCTGTTTAAGGAACCGGAGCTGCTGACGCACATCGTTCAGGTCTGGCGGGATGACGGACTGCCTGCTGACGTCCCGATGTTCAATACGGAAACGAACGCCCCGGGGGGCGATGCTGCAATGGACGTTTTCGGAGCCCTTTGGCTGGGCGAAACGTTTCCCGCTTTTCTGACCGCAGGCGGGAAAGCGTCTTATTACCACCATGCCTTACCGTATTCCACTCCCCACCCAGCATGTTGGAACAGCTGGGGAACCTATCACATGTTCACGATCGACAGTCATTACCTCATCAAGCAGAAAACCTCGCAATTCTTTGCGGCGCAGATGCTAACCCAGGAGTGGGCAGAACCGAAGGATGCGGAGCACCGTCTATTTCGTGCCGCGAGCGATATCAAAGATGCCGAGGGCCACACTCTGGTTACAGCCTATGCCGTGCTTCGGCCGGACGGGCAGTGGTCTTTAATGTTGATTAACAAGGACTACGATAATTCTCATGAAGTGGCTATCAGGTTTCACGACGAAGACACCAATGTCGATAGCGTGTTCGTTGGATCTGTAGATCGGATCACGTTTGGCAAGGAACAGTATCGCTGGCATCCTGCCATGAGGAATGGTTACGCAGACCCGGACGGCCCTCCCCTGCGTTCTATCCTTCCAGCCGGTGCGGGCCACTATGTCTTGCCGGCAGCATCCATGACGGTACTACGTGGCCGGATTGGTTCTCGACCACGAACAGAGTAGGGCTTTCAGGTGGGCGCCGGAGTCTGTAACAGCCCATACGCCGTAAATGATGGATCAGGCTGGGGCAATAGGACCGGGCGGGGAGCACGGAGGAGAGGTCCTACACCTGCAACACGTCACCGTCTCGCGCTACCATCTCATAAAGCACAGGATTCACGAAAAATCCGATAAACAGCCGCGAGACCAGTCCGGCCACAATCACGATGGCAAACGGCCGCTGTGTATCGGAGCCGATGCCGGTCGAAAGCGCAGCCGGCAGCAGGCCGAGGCAGGCAACCAGCGCCGTCATCATGATGGGACGCAACCGCAGCAGCGAGGCCTCGTGAGTGGCGCTGCGTATGTCCATCCCCTCCAGGCGCAGCTTGTTGATGTAGGAGACCAGAATCACGGCGGTCTCTACCGAAACTCCAAGCAGAGCCAGCAGGCCCAAAACCGAAGACACGCTGAACGGAGTCCCCGTAAGCTTCAGGGCCACCAACGCGCCGACGGGTTCCGTCATGACGACGCCTAGGGCGATACTGACCGGAAACTTGATGTTGCCGTAGAGGGCAAACAGGATCAGGAAAATCAATACCAGCGCCAGCGGACCAATGATATTCAGCTGCGCCTTGGCTGCCAGAAACAAGCTGTATTCTCCACCCCACTCCAGCCGGTAGCCTTGCGGAAGAGAGACTTTCTGCGCTACCGCCTGCTGCGCATCGTGCACGGCGCGCTCCAGGTCACGCCCCTGGATGGAATACTGCACGCCGATGTAGCGCGAATTGTTCTCCCGGTAGATGAACGAAGCGCCGTTGCCCTGCCTGATATCGGCAAGCTGGCTGAGGGGAATCTGCTGGCCGTCCGGAGTACTCACCAGGAGGCTGCTGATCTCCCGCGCACTGCTGCGAAACTGGGGCTGCATACGGACCACCAGATCAAATAACTTCTCTCCCTGGATAACCTGCGTAGCTGCTTGTCCACCGACCGCCGCCTGGATGACAGCTTCAACATCCGCCACGTTGATGCCATAGCGGGCGATTTTGTAGCGGTCCACGTCAATGAGAAGGCTGGGCTGCCCCAGCTCCCGCACTACCGTCAGCTCGGTAAAGCCGGGCACGTGAGACAGGACATTCTTGATCTGGATTGCCTTTGCCTGCAGAACGTTCAGGTCTTCGCCATACATTTTCACAGCCAGCGCGCTTTTCAGTCCGGTCAGTGCCTCGTCCACAGCATCTTCGGCAGGCTGGGTGTAGTTAAAAATAATTCCCGGAAAAGCTTCGAGTTGCTTGTTGATCGCCTCAATGAGCTCGGGCTTGGTGCGGATGCTGCCGCTCCAGGCCTTGTCCTTGTAAGGCTTCAGTCCGACATAGAACTCGCAGTTGAAAAAGCCGGTCGGATCGGTACCGTCGTCGGGGCGGCCCAACTCGGAGCCCACTACTGTGATCTGCGGATAAGACATCAAAATCTTGCGAATCTGTGGTGCGATCTTGCTGGCTTCCTCAAAGGAAATGGTGTAGGGCATGGTGGCCCGCACCCAGAGCGCACCCTCATCCAGGTGCGGCATGAATTCTCCACCGATGAAAGGCACCAGGGCCAGAGTCGCTGCAAAAATCACGGTCGCGATCACCATAGTGGTTTTCGGCCGGTCGAGGGCCCAATCCAGTTGCCTGGCATACTTCGCCTTCATCCACTCGTAACGCCGGTTGGGTCTTTCGTGGACTCCCCGCTTGAACCAGTACCAGGCCAACACGGGAACCAGGGTGAGGGTAAGAAGGAGCGCTCCCACCAGCGCGAATGACATGGTTTCTGCCATCGGGTGGAACAGCTTGCCCGAAGGGCCGGTCAGCGCGTAGATGGGCAGATACCCCGCGATGATGACAGCGACGGAGTAGAAAATGGGCCGGTCCACATCTTTCGCTGCCGCCAGAATCACTTCATTCAGAGAATAGCTCTGGCCTTCACGCAAGGCGAGTTCGCGGTAGATGTTCTCCATCATCACCACGGTGCCGTCAATGACGATGCCGAAGTCTATGGCGCCGATGGAAAGCAGGTTGGCCGCCACGTCGTGGGCGTGCAGGACGATGAAGGCAAAGAGCAGCGAGAGAGGAATGGTGAGCGCCACGATGACGGCTGCACGCAGGCTGACCAGAAAAAAGATCAAAACGATCAGCACCAGCAGCATGCCGCGCAGCAGGTTGCTCTCAACCGTGTCGGTCGTCAGACGCACCAGTTCGCTGCGGTCGTAAAACGGGTGAATCTTTACATCCTTGGGAAGAACGTGCTGGTTGAGCTCCTCCGTTTTCGCCTCAACCCCCTTGAGGACGTTCTGCGTCTGCTCCCCGCGCAGCATGAGGATGACGCCTTCCACGGCGTCGTCGTTGTCCCGGAATCCGAACTCGCCCAGGCGGGGAGCGTGCCCGATGGTCACTTCGCCAACGTCACGCACGCGGATGGGTACGCCCTTATTGGAGCCGACGACGACATTAGCAGATATCGTCGGTGTTCGTTACCAGGCCGATGCCCCGCACATAGTAGAACTGGCCGCCCTGGGAATAAAATCCGCCGCCGGCGTTGGAATTATTGGCGGACAGTGCCGCCACCACCTGCGGAACCGTCAGGTGGTAGCCGTAAATACGCGCCGGGTCGAGCAGCACCTGGTATTGCATGGTGGTGCCGCCGAAACCTGAATCGTCCGCCACCCCCGGCACCGAACGATAGGCGCGTTCCACCACCCAATCTTCAATCGTCTTCAGCTGCTGCGGTGTTCGATCCGGACTCTCAAGCACATAGCGGTACACCAGGCCGCTAGGGCTGAATAGCGGCGCTATGGACGGAGCAACCCCGGAGGGCAGCTCCGCCCCTGGCAGCCGCTCGAACACCACCTGCCGGGCGAAGTAGTCGTCGGTGCCTTCCGCGAAGGTCATGCGCAGATCGGAAAGACCGTAAAGAGAAATGGAGCGCATCACCGTCATGTGAGGCACGCCATTCATCTCGATCTCGAGCGGCAGAGTGACCAGGCGCTCTACCTCTTCGGCGGCGTGGCCAGGCCACTGGGTAATGATTTCAACCATCGGAGGAGAGAGATCCGGGTAGGCGTCCACGGGCATGCGCTGGAAGGAGACCACGCCTGCGACCGTAATGAATACCGTCAGTACTAACACCAGGAAACGCTGGCGCAACGCGGCTTGTACGACACGATGAATCATTGACTTGCCAATCGCCGATGTTCAACCGCTGGTGAAATCCTCTGTGTTGCTCTGTGCCTTGGTGGTGCTTGATTGTGTTCTGCGGTCGCCAATCGGCGGTTGTCGACCGAAGAGCTCAGCTCTTACCGCTGCAAGGAATTCGCAAACTGCAAGAACAGGCTGCCGTCACCGATCACCCGGTCGCCGGGCTTCAGCCCAGCCGTGATTTCCGTCTGTCCGTTCGCGTTCTCGCCCAGAGTCACTCCCCTGCGTCCGAACTGGTTTGGGGAAAGCTCGGCATACACAAAGGGCTGATTCTCGCTGTCGCGCAGGATTGCGGCATCGGGGACGGTAAGGGCGTTCTTGATTTTGCCAGCCTCAAGCGTGGCCACCACGTACATGTCTTTTTTCAGCTCTCCACGTGGATTGCGCGTGTCAATGCGGGCCTGCAGAGTACGGCTGCTGGGATCGAGCGAGGCCGCCAGGTAGGAAATCCGACCGTGGAATGCATTGGGATATGTGTCGGTCTGGATCGTCACCGCATCGCCCACGTGCACGTAGGGCAAATCCTTCTGATAAACGTTGACCAGCACCCACACATTGCCGATGTCGGAAATAGTAAAGCACTGGGTTGAACCCGCCTGAAGGAGTTGCCCGCCCGAGACCGACTGCTCCACCACTTCGCCTTCAATCGGCGCCAGCACAGGAATCTCGAACGAAGAAGGAGCCTTGACCAGAGAATCCAGATCGGTAATTCCCAGGACCTTCAGCGCTGCTTCCGCGCTGGTCAGGTCGGCCTGCGCCTGCACCTCGGCGGACTCGGCGGCAAGCAGATCACGTTCCGCCGCCGCGTGATGAGCATACAAGTCCTTTGCCCGCAAGCTCTCTTGGTGGGCCAGGGCTGCGGCATCGCGGGCTTTCAGGTAACTGCTACGGAGTTGCGAATAGTCGGGGCTGGACACGTAAAGCATGGGCTGACCTTTGTGCACGTGCTGCCCGGCGAAAGCCACCACCCGGCTTACTGGCCCGCTGATCTGCGAGATCACGGGTGCGGTCCGGAAGCTGTTGTAGGCCACGGTGCCGGTGAGCCGAAGCAGACGCGTGATGGCGGTCATTTGAACCGTCAGCACCTGCACATGCGAAGCCTGATTCTGCGGAATGCCGAAAAGTTCAGGGCCATTGGGGTTCTGCGCTGGGCTCGTGGAAGCCGGCCCCTGGCAGCCGGCTAGCATAAGTCCTGCCGTCACGAGAAGCATTCCAGCCACTCGCTGGCGCGTGGATGAGCAAAGGGTCCTCATGGCAGGTTCCTCGTTCCTACCGCCTGCTTCAACTGCTCCAGCGCGGTCATATAGGAGGCCAGCGCCTGGCGGTAAGCCAGTTGTGTCGCCCGGTAGCTGCGCTCCGCATCGAGAAAATCGAGCAGACTGGCCGCCCCACGGTGGTAGGCGTATTCGTTGATGTCGCGCGAGTCTTGCGCCTGTTTCAGATAACCCGAGGTGTACAACTCAACCACCTCCTGGTTGCTCTTCACAGCCTCGTAGGCATCGGCCACGTCGGTCATTACTCCTTCACTGGCCGAAATCTTCAGTTCCTGAGCCTGAGTCAGAGCGTAGCGGCTGCGGGCGATTTCCCCCTGGTTGCGGTCAAAGACGGGGAGCGGCATGCTGAAGAACAACGAGGCTGTGCTCAACCCGCCCGTATGAGTGTAGTCGGCGGTGCCGGTGATGTCCTGCTTGCCGTTGGCATGGGCAAGCCGAAGCTGGCTCTCCGCCGCGGTGATTCCCAGCTGCGCCGCCCGCAGATCGGGGCGCAACTGCAGCGCCTTGGCCTGCAGGTCGTCCACGCGCAGGTTGAGAGGCTGGTAGGCCAGGTCGCCGATCACGTCATAGTTTTCGGGCACCGCGTCATAACCCAGCTGCTGGCGCAAGCCCGCCAGAGCCTGCACACGGGCCAGACGGGCGGCAGACACATCCGTCTGAAACTGCAGAAGCTGCAGCTGGAGCTTCAGGAAATCGCCCTCACTGATCGCCCCCGCCTTGTACTGCGCCTTCCCGATATCCAAGGTCTGCTGAAAGCCTTTCAAGTCCTGCTGGGCGAACCTTAAGGTGGATTCCGCCAACAGAACACTCACGAATTGCTGTCCCACATCGAAAATAACTGCGCGTTCCGCTTCGGTGACCTGCGCCCGCGTCACAGCGGTCGCATCCCGAGCCGCCTGCAGGCGCCGTTGACGCTTGTGGCCGCGCTCGAACAGGTAGCCTAGGCCGATATCGAATTGCTGCTCCTGGTCCAGAGTGTCCAGGCTGAACTGGTTCGGCTCAAATATGGGAATGAACTGCGCATCCGCACCCAGTGTGGGGTTCGGGCGCAGATTCGCGGTAATTTCCTCCGCCTGGCCTTGTGCAATTTGGGTGCGTGCCGCCTTGAGAGCGTGGTTGTGCGTCAACGCCAAATCGGTCGCCTGATCCAGACTGATCAATGTGGTGCTTTGGGCAGTGGCTGATTGGACGGCCAACAGAACCATCGCCATCACCAACTCGACGATTTGGAAACGACTAATACGCATAGCCAATCAACGGCCAACTATGAACTTAGGGGAAGGAGACTACCGGCCTCAAGACGCTGTGCCCGGCCAAGCCTCCAAGGCACTGCGAACCGAGAACCGGAAAACTAGCGAGCAGGAGGGGGGCGAACGTAAAGCCGAAGGGAATCGAGGAAAGAGCAAGACTGTACTCGGGCAACCAGCAGGAACGAACTGTCCAGCAGGACGGGCGACAGCGCCAGAAAGATCGGAGTAGGAGTGGCCGACTGCGCCATCAGGCACACCAGGCAGGGGCTAGTGTTGGACGAGCTCAGACGTAACTCTGCCATACCCTGGGGGTTGATGGGTGCCCGCTCACAGAAGTGAGCGGCGTGGGCGGTTCCCCCAACCAGCAGAAAGATAGTGCAGACGACGCTCAGCCATATTTTCCAGCTGGCCGATCTGGCGGATGGTTTCAAGTGTTAAGAATATTATCATTTCGCGGGCACTACTCGATATTTATAACGAAAGGTGTCCGTATAGTGCTCCGGAATTCTTGGTGTATGCGGCCCGCGCCGCAGCGTCCCGGCGGTCGCAGCTCCACCGTCAAGTCCCGGCGACGCGTAACGGTCGATGCCGATGAACAGGCCGTGCTCCGCGACCTGAAGTACGGGCGGTTAAAGAGGGAGCTACTAACAATCTTCAAGCTTGCTGCTGCTGCAAGACTACAATCACGACGCTGCGCAACGCTCAGAAGACTTTGGGACGACAGAAAAGAAGATCCAAGCGTTGGCGGAAGCGAGTGGGAGTCGAACCCACCGGCGACATCAGGGATGCCGCCCGCCGGTTTTGAAGACCGGGACGATCACCGGACCGCATGCGCTTCCGTGCTTTCTCATGGTACCGTGAACCGTCCGGCTGCGGTCCCACACCTGCGTCCGCGATACGTCGGCCTCTCTTCATTTTTTCTTTTTTCGTTTCGCCAGCTTTCTCATTCTTCCGTAGATGTCCTCCGTGTGACGTACCTGACGGTAGTGGTGGTGCGTCTCCGGAGAGTTTCGCACACCCGCCTTAGCCTGAGGTTGTTAACCAGCTCACAATTTACAGGCTTAGGGGTACAGACTCGATAACGGCTCCTCTCTATTCTGGGTTAGGCCGCTTGCGTAGTTTGACCGCTTGTAGACCATCACTCAGCGAATACACCCAGGAGAGGAATTCTATGTACCATCACATCAAAAAGCTTATGTACACGGTCAATGTGGACAACCCCGATCCGCGTTTCGGGAATATGCTGCTCGAACAATTCGGCGGCGCCAATGGCGAGCTGGCCGCGGCCATGCAGTACTCGGTGCAGGGCCTGAACTGCGACGACCCCGATCGCAAAGACCTGCTTATGGATATCGGCACCGAAGAGTTGAGCCATCTGGAGATTGTCGGCACGCTGGCGCGCATGCACCTTAAGCCCATGAAGAAACAGCGCGAAGCCGCGGAAGTGGATCCGCTGATTTCGATTGCCGGCGGAGGCGGAGTCAGCCTGTTCAACTCCATGGGCGACGCATGGACCGCAGATTATCTGAAGATCACCGGCGAACTGGACGTGGACCTGCGTAGCAACATCGCCGCCGAAGCCCGAGCCAAGATCGTGTACGAACGCTTGATTGATTTCTGCGATGATCGGGGATCGATCGATGCGCTGCAGTTTCTGATGACTCGTGAAATCACCCATATGAAGGCGTTCACCCTGGCCCTCGAGAGCATCGGCAAGAATCCTTTCTCAATTGGAAAAATTCCGCCGACTGAAGGCCTGGTGAATGAGTATTTCAACGATTCCACCGGCACCGGCGATCAGGGCGAGAGCGATGCGCGGGGCCCCTGGAACGAAGGCGGCGACTGGAAGTTCGTCGATTTCCCCGATCTGAAAGAAGGCGTCGAGAGCCATGGGAACGGAAACGCCAGAGCTTCCGGCAAGGCGCAGCAGAAGACTGAAGCTGGTGCGGGAAGCAAAGTGAAGAAATCAGCTTAGGTATGTCTAAGTCGAGCTGGGAGGAGATTCCTCCCAGCTTTTTGCATTCCGGCCGCCTAAGTGTGGCCAGTCTCCTTCAGATCAACCCTCGCTGAAGCCACGCCCTCATTGCCGCCAGGTTCTTCATTCGATCCGTGTTCATTCGAGTCCACGTGCAGTAACCCACGACCTCGCGTCCCGATAT
Organism: Terriglobia bacterium; assembly: GCA_963798155.1. Lineage (GTDB taxonomy): Bacteria > Acidobacteriota > Terriglobia > Terriglobales > Acidobacteriaceae > CAWCSH01. Next base: position 108,834 of record CAWCSH010000004.1, on the reverse strand, counting down.
CGAATTTGAGCCGGGTTGCCGCCTCATGTATAAAGACAAGCTTATGAATTGTGTGCGCTTCTCTCGTCAAAGTCTGGGCGTTCGGCTCATTGCCGAGTTTGTCGTGCTTTTGATTTTTGGTGGGATGGTCGAAGTAAGTCTCGCGAGAGCGGCTGAATCATCACAGGCAGCCAAAGAACCCGCCACACTGGCCTCGCGGGTTACAGGACTGCAGAAGCACGAAGGCTTTCTCCCCTATTACTGGGACGAGAAAAAGGGCGAACTTCTTCTCGAGCTGTCGCCGGGTGCTCTCAATCATGAGTTCCTGTATTTCACCGCCTTGGGCAGCGGCATTGGATCGATTGAGGTTTTCGCGGATCGAAGCTCGTTCAGCGACAACGCGGTCTGCCGTTTCCGCCGCACCGGGCCGCGCGTGCTGGTGGTGCGGCAGAATACTGGCTTTCGCGCGGAAAACGGCAGCGCGGACCTTAAACGGTCGGTCGAGGCGAGCTTCCCCACATCGGTGCTGGCTGCATTGCCCATAGAGGCCGAGCAGGATGGCACGCTGCTGGTGAATGCCGAGCCATTGTTTATCCGCGATGCCGTGGATTTGCTCTCGCAATTGCGGCATCCCACCCAGGTGGTGGGTGGGGAGATGGTGCGTTCGGAAGGCGCGGGCGTCGCCTGGCGGCTGGATGAAGCCCGTAGCGTGATCGACCTCGACCACAGCGGGGCTTTCCCACTCAATACCGAAATCGAAGCGCTGCTGACCTTTACCACCGACGCGGAAACTGACTTTAACCAGCCTGATACTCACGCTCTGAGCGTTCGCGAGCACCATTCGTTTCTGCCATTGCCTGAGCCTGGGTACGAAGCGCGGGAGCAGGACCCGCGCGTGGGATTTTTCGGCGAGACCTTTCAGGATTTTTCTCAGCCCTATGATCAGCCACTGACCCGGCACTTCATCAGCCGCTGGCGTTTGCAGAAGAAAGATCCGAATGCGGCGCTAAGCGAGCCCGTGAAACCGATCACTCTCTATCTCGATCGCGCGATCCCTGAACCCGTGCGCTCGGCAGTCAAGCGCGGCGCTCTGTGGTGGAACGATGCGTTTGAGCAGGCTGGATTCAAGAACGCCCTGCGAATCGAGGACTTGCCCGAGGGCGCCAACCCGCTCGATGTGCGTTATCCGACAATTCAGTGGACGAACCGCTCAGGCCGCGGCTGGTCGGTAGGACAGTCGCACGTCGATCCGCGGACGGGAGAAATTCTGCACGCCGTGGTGCAACTCGATTCGCACCGCATGCGGACGATGAACAATTACTGGGAGTCCGCCATTCCGTCGGGCCGGACCGCCGAGGAACCCGCTCTCGACAGCTTCGGCGCACTGGATAATCTGGATCCTAAAACCAGCGACCAGCAAGTGATGCTGAACCGCCTGGCGCTGCTCACCTGTCACGAGGTTGGGCACACCCTGGGACTCGAGCACAACTTCCTGGCCAGCACCTACGGGCGCGGCTCCGTGATGGATTATTTCGCTCCCAAGGTCTCGATTCGCAGCGACGGCACGCCCGACCTGTCCGATGCATACATGCAGGGAGTGGGCAGCTATGACCGCTTCGCCATCGAGTGGGGCTATAGCCAGAGTGCGCCGGGTGCCTCGCCCACTGAGGAACGCGCCCGCCTGGATGCAATCGTGAAGGCCTCGATTGCCAAAGGCGTGATCTGGGGAAATTACCGGGACCCGCGCTGGAATTCTTACGATGATGGTCCAGACCCGGTGACCTGGCTGAAGCAAGTGCTTCCGGTCCGCGACGCACTGCTGGCTCGTTACGGCCCGCAGATGCTGCGGGCGGGAGAGCCGAGTTCCATGCTGGCTTCGCGCTTTCCCCTGGTTTATCTGTTTCATCGGTATGCGCTGGCGGCCGCGATCAATGTGATCGGCAGCGCCGAAATTCCGCTGTCTCTGGCCGGAGACGGACAGACTCCAGTGAGCCCATGGCCCGCCGCCAGCCAGAAAGAGGCACTCCATCTGGCGTTGCAGTCGCTCGCGCCTGACAGGCTCGAAATCCCCGAACCGCTATGGAAGGCGCTTGCTCCTGTCGAGAACCGCGATCCTGACCCGGAGCGGTTTGCTTCTTCCGCGGGATATCTGTTCAGTCCACAGGATGGAGCGCGTGCGGTAGCGGAGATCGTGGTCGGCGGATTGCTTGAGTCCCGCCGGATGGAACGCATGGCCGTGCTTTCGCGCGAGGACGCCGGCCAGCCCTCCCCCGCTTTTGTCATTTCATCGCTGGTGGATGCCGGATTCGGCGGGGCGGCGAACCGTTCGACGCGTCGCGATCTTGCGGACGCAGTGCAGACTGAAATCGGAGAACGCCTGATGCTGCTAGCCGCCGATGCAAAAGCGACGCCAGAGGTGCAGGCGGCTGCGCTGGCAGGGGTTCGCCAGGTACAGGCCGCAGCGAGAGCGACCAAGGATAAAGCGGCTGATGCGGCGCTGCAGCGGCTTGAGCGGGAAATTGCGCTGTTCCTGCAGAATCCGAGCCAGAACACGCCGAAAGCCAACCCGTCGGGGGCGCCTGCGGGACCACCAACCTAGCTTCGACGCGTGTCCGAAGTGGGAAACTTTCTATGACTCACCTCCCGATCTGAACATCTAAGTAGATGTAGGTGTCCACCTGGGCAGGTGATGCGTGCACGCTGCGGATTCGCCGGGTATGATGAGCAGGGAATCGCGCTCTGCCGTAGCGAAACTGAAGCAAATTGAATCACCAAGCGGCGGGAAGCCGCTTTTTTCGTAGAGGAACAGAGACTACTTGGCGATCCAGACCTCCCAATCCAGCTCCCGCCTGGTGTATATCGATTTCGCGCGCGTCCTGGCGATCCTGTTCATGATCCAGGGGCACGCCATTGACGTGCTGCTGGCGCCCGCCTATCGGGGAGGCTTTCTCTACAACGGATGGCTATTCCTGCGCGGGCTGACCGCGCCGACATTCTTTGTGCTTTCCGGAATGTCGTTCATGATCGCCAGCTCACGCCGCTGGGATTCCTATCTGCGCCCGTCTCGCCCATTGTTCAAACGGCTGGCGCGGTTCGGCTCTTTTATTTTCCTCGGGTATCTCATGCACCTCCCGGTGAAATCGTTGCAGAGCATTCCCGGGCTGGGTGCGGAGGGTTGGCAGAGCTGGCTGCAGGTGGACGTTCTGCAGTGCATTGGGGTAACCCTGATCTGCCTGCAGTTGCTGATTTTGCTGGTGAAGACTCCGGCGCGTCTGGCGAAAGTGGCGGCGGGGCTCGGTGCTGGCCTGATTCTGCTCACTCCGGTTTTGTGGAAAGTGGCTCCGGCTACTCATTTGCCGCTGGTTGTCACGTCGTACTTCACTGGAAGCACCGGTTCGCTGTTTCCCCTAATGCCCTGGTCGGGATATGTCCTTTTCGGCATTGTGCTCGGTTTCATCCAGGTTCGTGGCAGAGAGACTCTGGTGGCGCTGCCTTCGTGTCCGCTTCTGGCCTGGGGCAGCCTGCTGGTCCTTACCGGCTATACATTGCAGAACCTGCCGGTCACGATCTACCAGAACCTCGATTATTGGCGCACCAGTCCGAACCTGTTCCTGACGCGGGTGGGCCTAGTCTGCCTGATTCTGGCGGGGGTTTCAGCTCTTACTCGAAAGATATGGCTGCCGCGGCGCGAGGTCCGTTCGCTGGCGGAAGAATCGCTCACCATCTATTTCGTCCACATCTGCATTCTCTACGGTTCGTTATGGAATGCAGGCCTGCGGCAACGCATGGGGGCGACGCTATCTCCCCTGCTCACGTTTGAATGGATTGCACTGCTCTTAATTTCGATGGTGCTGCTGGGCTGGGGTTGGAACCGTTTCAAGCACGCTGAACCTACTCATAGCCACTTCGTGCGGGCAGCCATCGCGCTGGCCATTGCCTACTCGTTTACGTGAGGTTGCGCGATCAGGCGCTGGTTTGTTGCGCCCGTTCATGGACTTCATCGGCTGGGGCGGCGTCCTTCTTGATCACTGGGACCAGAGGCAGTCTAATTTCCACGATGGTGCCGGGGTCGCCGCGGTGAATGAAAAGTGTTCCATTGAGTTCCCGCACCCGTTCGCGCATGCCGCGGATTCCCACTCCCACCCCGGCTGGAATTCCATCGGACGATCCGGAAACGTCGAACGGGATACCTGAACCTTCGTCAGCGACTACCAGCTGCAACTGCCCGTCCTGATTGGAAATCGAAATGCGAGCGACCGGGCTGCCGGAATGACGGTGAATGTTAGTGAGGCACTCCTGCACGATGCGAAATGTTGCGGTTTCGAGCTCCTGGGAAAGCCGCCCCAGATCGTCAGGGATTTCGAGTTCAATGTCGAGCTGGCTGCGCTCCATTAATCCACTGACATACCATTGCAGGGCGGAGGCAAGCCCGGCCTCGTCGAGCAACGGAGGATGCAACAGGTAAGACATGGTGCGGATCTCGGCGATTACGTGAGTGGCGAGCTCACGGGTTTCTGCCAGGGCCTGCTGTACTTTGGCATCGTCAGGCGGGCAGCGCTGGCGAAGCGCTTCCAGATTCATCTGCAAGGCAGCCAGGCTCTGGCCAGTGCTGTCGTGCAGTTCACGAGCCAGCCGACGGCGTTCTTCGTCCTGCAGGCGAAGCAGCCTTCCCGAGAGTTCCCGCAGGGCCAGTTCAGCCCCAATGCGTTGCGAGATATCGCTGTTAATCTGCAGCCAGCCCCGGGCAGCTCCGTCCTGGTCGCGCCACAAGGTCCAGCGGCTGGCTACGGTCACGCGCGAGCCGTCGCGCATTACCTGCGCCAATTCGCCCTCCCACCTGCCGGCTTGCAGCAATCTCTGCTTTATATCTTCCATGGACTCGGCAAAATTCGGAGAAAACAATTCCTGCATCGGCTGGCCCACAGCTTCGCTTTTGCTCCAGCCATAGAGCCGCTCGGCGCCGTCATTCCAGTAGGTGATGGAACCATCGAAAGTTCCGATGATGATGGCGTCGTTGGCCAGATTCAGCAAATTTGATTGTTCCCGCAGCCGGCGGGTCTGGAATTCAATTGCCTCCTGCGCCTGCACTCGTTCCCTTATTTCGGCGCGGAGAGCGCGGTTCGAGTCGTCGAGTTCGACGGTCCGCTCCTTGACGCGGATTTCCAGGCTGTCATGGGCTTCCCGCAGCGCATCCTGCACATCTTTGAGATCGGTAACATCGATGCAGATTCCGGTCATCCGCACGGCGGCGCCGTGCTCATCGCGAAACACTCTGCCGCGTCCAGTCAGCCAGCGTACAACGCCATTCTCGGCGACGGTGCGGAATTCCAGATCGTGCTCTCGGCGTCCCGCCACTGCTTCATCGACGGAATTGCGAACGGCGGCGCGATCGTCGGGATGCACGAACTGGAGCCACTCGTCATAACTGATCTGAAATGTGCTGTTTGAGACCCCGTAAAGAGCGGGCGCGCCCATCGACCAGGTGACGCGGTTGGCGTGAAGGTCCCACTCCCACACTCCCATGCGCGCGGCACGTTGTGCGAGTTCCAGACGGGTCTGATTTTCCTTGAGGGAACGTTCGGTCTCGCGTAATTCCTGCAGCAGCCGCTGGTTAATCGCCAGGGCTTCACCAATGTGTTCCCGTTCGCTCATGACCGCGGCAAGAATCAGGCCGGTCACGGCGGTTACACCCAGAAACAGCTCCAGCAGCACGGCATTGTGCAAGGGCGTGTGCCCCACGAAAGGACCGTGATCGACCGCCGTGCCCCAGACGGAGATGACTGCGATGAGCAGGGTCACGGCCGATGCTCCGGCGATGCGGAAGCGAATGGCTGCCCAGATCACGAAAGGAAACAACAGGAAAACCAGCACATCGTCGTGAACCGACAACTCTCCACGTCCGGCAAAGATAGCAAAGCAGAGCAGGACCACTCCTCCCAACAGGAGGCCGAGTTCGAACCGTCTTTTCGGGACAACTTGCGACTGCGGCGGCCACAGCCCCAAAATCAAGGGCGCAATGATGAACACGCCCATGGCGTCGCCGCTCCACCACACTCTCCATGCAGAGCCAAAGCCGTTCCAGGGGTGGAGATGCGCAACCAGAAGAGTGGTAGTGCCAACCGTGGCGGCGAGGATTGGACTGACCAGCGCGCCGAGCGCAATCAGTCCGATTACATCTTTCAGTTCGATCAGAGGGATCTGAACTCGGATCACGCGCCGCAGCAGATAGCCCCCCAGCGCCGCGCTGCCACCATTCCCCAGCGCAATGAAGATGGCGGGAGCAAGAGGAATTCGCGTGCTGTAGTTGACCAGGAAAGCGGCGGCGGCGACAGCAAGCGCGGCGGGCAGTCTCCACAGCAGAACGGCGGCCAGCGCAATGCCGGATGCCGGCCAAACCGGAGACACGTTGGTACTGGTGAACGGCACCGCCAGCCCCAGCCTTCCAGCGGCGAAATACAGGGCGAACGTCAGCGCGAATCGCTGCAGAACCTGGGGCCACGTGGATTGATTGCTGATTCCGTCGGACAAAGGCTCTCCTTGAAACTCAACTCCCGAAGCAACTTAGGGGCAACCTGAAACAGCAAACACTTGCACTCGGGACCGGTGCAGCCGGAGCAATGAGCCAAGCTAGCCTCTGGCGCGGAACCCGCGACAAGGCCGATCACACACCTCGGAACAGACCTGGGCTGCTGGGTTACAGCGACCCAGAAAAATACAACTATCTACCTATTTCAGTCTCCGGAAAGGAAGCGAGTAAATACAGTAATTACTGTATCGCGTCCAAATGGACGCTGGCGCTGAAGGTCGTAAGCCATGCTACTCTTGCTGAAAGATAAGCCATTTCTTTGCAGCATATTTGGAGGAATTGATTGGCAGAATCTGGCCGGAAAAACCGCAGAAATGCGGAAGACGAATCGCTGGGAATGACCTGCCCCATCTCGCGGCGCGACTTCCTGAATTCCACCCTGCTGGCCTCGGGCGGGCTGCTGATGAGCGGAATGGCTCCGCTGGAGCTTCTGGCTGCGGATTCCGACTGGAACGGCTTCGGCGGGGTCGGGGACTATAGCAAGTCGAATGGAAATACACTCGAAGTTCTCACCGCGGGACACACCATTCGCGATCATCAATATGAGCAACTCCCAGCGACGATTGCCGATACGGGTGAGACTTACGATTGCGTAGTCATCGGTGGAGGCATTAGCGGCCTGGCTGCGGCGCTTTTCTTTTTGCGGCAGGCGGGCTCCGGACGCAAGTGCCTGGTGCTCGACAATCATGCGATTTTTGGTGGGGAAGCCAAGCGCAATGAATTCATGGTGGATGGTCAGCGCCTGATTGCGCATCAGGGATCGGCCATGTTCTTTGTGCAATATCCGCAGAGCTTTCTGGCGCGGTTTTATGAATCGATCGGTCTCAAGACTCCCACTTTGGAGTACCAGCAGTGGAAAAGCGGTTCGCCTGAAATCCCGCTCGGCCATTCGCCTTACGAACTGGTCGGCAGCGAGCCTTCAACGTATGGCTTCTTCTTTGGCAGCAAGTTCGGGCAGAAGCCCGGCATGTGGGTAGTCGATCCCTGGGGAAAGAAGCTGGCCGGTGCGCCGATCTCCGATGCGGCGCGCGCCGAATTACTGAAGTGGAGAAGCGGGCCAGTGCAGCACCAGCCAAGGCCTCAGTACCATGGCGATGAGGCGTCCCGCTATCTCGATTCCATCACTCTGGAAGAGAACATCATGCGGCGATTCGGCATCAGCCGAGAGACGGTGCGTACATTTCTTTCTCCGGTGGAAGGCGGAGGCTCGGGACTCGGCGCGGACGTGCTTTCGGCTTATGCCGACTATGCTGCCGACCTGCTGCATCCTCTGCCTTCGGATCAGACCGACCAGATGTTCCCCGGAGGCAACACCGGAATAGCCCGGCTGATGGTGAAGACCCTGGTTCCCGCTTCGATCGCCGGAGGCCAATCGCTGCAGGATATCTGCCGCAACGCAGTGAATTTCGATGCGCTGGACCAGTCCTCGTCAGCGGCACGCATTCGCCTGAATTCGACCGCCGTGTGGGTCAAGCATGATGGCGACCCCGAGAAGTCTCCGTCAGTGTCGATTGTCTATACCCGGGAAGGGAAGCCCTATTCGGTAAGAGCGAAAACCGTGGTGATGGCCGGTGGCGGATGGACTACCAAGCACATCGTTCGCGACCTTCCGCAAACCCACCACGAGGCCTACAGCCAGTTTTACCGCTCCCCCTGCATGATGGTGAATGTGGCGCTGCGCAACTGGCGCTTTCTTTACAACATGGGAATGGGCGGGTTCCGCTGGTTCGAAGGCATCGGAAGCTACACCGAGGTGCGGCGAGTGGCGACAGTCGGCGCAGAATCCCCGACCATCAGTCCTGATTCTCCCGTGGTGTTGACGTTGAAGCACATCTATTCGTATCCCGGACTTCCGATAGAGACGCAGGGCAACACCGGCCGCGCCGAGATGATTTCCACATCATTCCAGCAATACGAGCGGCAGGTGCGGCAGCAGTTCAGCGACATGTTCGGGCGCTACGGCTTCGATGCCCGGCGCGATATCGCCGGCATCATCCTGAACCGCTGGGGCCATGCATATCTGAACCCGCAGCCCGGATTCTTTTTTGGAAAAGACGGCAAGCCCGCTCCTCCAGATATCTTGCGGGCCGCCCCGTTTGGCAGAATCGCCTTCGCCAACACGGATCTCGCCGGCATCATGGATCACCGCTGCTCGATTCTGGAGGCGCAACGCGCGGTCGGGCAGCTGCTCGACCAGGTGCTCACCAGCTAGAGTTTGCTCTCGCGGTGTAGTAGAAGCACACAGGCAATAGCCGCACGGTATGCGGACATGCCATCGCTCTATTTCGCTTGAGCTCCGGGCGGCGGCAATTCGGTTTTTTCTTTCACCCCTTGGCCCTCAACCAGGCTGTAGATGAAGTCCGCAGGTAGGTCGTGCAGAGTTTCTGTTTCGCCGCTCGGCCAGAGAATATCGACTTCATCTAATTTTGCAGCCATTCCCAAACCGAAATGCGGACGGGGATCGTTCTGGGAGATGTAGCTGCCGCCGGCGCGAACTTCGCGGAATTGCGTCATCCCTCCGGCTTTGATGGTTACGCGGGCGCCGATCGCCATTTTGTTGCTCTTGGTTCCGGTGAGCTTGAACAGGACGCGGTGATTGCCGGGCGTTCCCTGATTCAGCAGCAGGGTGGGCGGCTCGCCAATGTTCAGAATCAATACATCCACATTGCCGTCATTGTTGATGTCGCCGAAAGCTGCGCCGCGCTGCGACCAGAGCGGAAAGCCCGCCAGAGCGCTCGATACATTCTCAAATGTCCCGTCATGCTGATTGCGGAAGAGCAGCATGGGTTCGGCATAGCGCGCCCCGCCGGGGATGGAATCCACTTGCGGATACACATGCCCGTTCACCACCAGAATGTCGTCCCAGCCATCGTTGTCCATGTCGAAGAACGCGGTGCCCCATCCCACTGGAAGATAGGTTGGCTGCGCCAGCTTGGCCGGCCAGCTCACATCGGCGAAGCCCTCTGCGCCCAGGTTGTGGTACAGCGTGTCGGGTTGTTCGGTGAAGTTGCTGACCAGAATTGAAAGCCTGCCATCGTGCAGATAGTCTCCCCAATCCACACCCATGGAACCTTGCTCCAGGCCGTCACCGCTCATGGCTACCCCGGAGAGCATGCCTTCTTCTTCGAACGTACCGTCGCGCTTATTGTGGTAGAGATAATTGGGACCGGCATCATTGGCGACGTAGAGATCGGGCCAGCCGTCGTTATCGTAGTCGCCCCAGGTGGCGCCCAGTCCGTAGTAGTGCTTGGGATCGTCCACTCCGGCCTTGGCCGAAACGTCTTCGAATGTGCCGTCGCCTTTGTTGCGGAAGAGGAAGTCTGATTCACCCTGCATGCCCCAGGGCCCGCACTGCACCAGAATTCCCTTGAAGCGACAGTTCTTTTCGTCGCTGCCGAAGACCGGCAGTTTGTCGATGTCGAAGTGCACGTAACGGGAGACGAACAGATCCACGTGCCCGTCCCGGTCGAAGTCTCCCCAGGCCGCGCCGGTGCTGAAGCCGCCGACTGAGAGCCCGGTTTTGTCGGTCACATCTTCGAACTTGCAGTTCCCCAGATTGTGATAGAGAGCGTTTCCCCCGTATCCGGTGACATAGATATCGGGCAGGCCATCGTTGTCGTAATCCGCTACAGCGACTCCCATGCCCCAGCCTTTGCGGGTGAGTCCGGCGGAACTGGTGATGTCGGAGAATTTGAAGCCAGCATCCTGATGGTAGAGCGTAACCAGAGGATCGCCACCCTGGCGAAAACGGTCGATGGTCGATCCGTTAACCGTCAGGATGTCGAGTTTTCCATCATTGTCGCAGTCAATTAATCCGACTCCGCCGCTCATGGATTCCACGATGTAGCGCTTGTCTGGGGAAGAGATGTGAGACACCGTGAGACCTGCCTGCCTGGCAACATCGTGGAACTCAGGCACAGTGGTTCGCGTATGCTCCGGTGCCGGCTTTCCAGCCTTGGCTGCAGCAGCCGTCTGTGCGGTTGCCGCAGTACCTGCTGATAAGGGCCAAAGGAGAAGCAGGAGGAGAGAAATCCGCATGATAGGAAACTGGCGAGATTATAAACCAGGGACCTCGGCCGGACGGATCAATAATCCTGCTTGCATTGTTAAGATTCCCCTGTAGAATAACGATTTTCCTGACCACTTAACGCTGGGCCCAGCCGAAAAACGCGCCGGAAGTCTATTCCCTGGAGGAATCGTGAAATATCAACTCCGCAAGTGTGCAGTTCTGCTTTTGCTGGCGTGCGCCTCGTGGGCATGGGCGGGAGATGCAATCCCCAAAGCGGCTTGGAAGCGGCCGATTGGCGAACCGCTCGCCAATCCCGGCGGACGCAAGCCTGAACTCCCCACGCTGATTGACGATGGCTACTGGCAGGGTGCCCCGGTCGGCGGCTTCGGCGCGGGCACGTTCTCGCGCACTTATCGCGGAGACTTTGCGCGCTGGCACATCAAGGCCGGCGTGCACAAATATCAGACCATATGGGCGGACCAGTTTGCCATGTACCAGAAATCCGAGGGAGCCGCGGAAGGTGTCGCCCAGGTACTAACCGCCGGCCATCCTGACAATCATGAACTCAGCGCATGGAAGTGGGATTACCCGGTGGGCGCCGGGGATTACTCCGCGCTTTATCCGAAGTCCTGGTACGACTACAAGTGGGACAAGTTTCCAGCCCACGTCACGCTCGAGCAGTTCTCTCCCATTCTCCCCGACAATTATCGCGAAAGCAGCTATCCGGTCGCGGTCTATCGCTGGCATGCTGAGAATCCGACCGACAAGCCGGTCACGGTGTCGGTGATGCTTTCCTGGGCCAACATGATGGGCGCTTTCCGTACCTTTTCGCGCGACTTCGCCGATGCCCAGTATGCCGGAGATCACAACCGCTTCTTCAGTGAGAACGATGCGTCCGGCGGTGCCATGAAGGGCATTATTCTTGAGCGCAACCGCCCCGAAGGCGTTCCGGAGGAGTGGGATGGCCAGATGGTGATTGCGGGGCTTGAGTCTCCCGGCGTGGAAATCACTTATCACACCAGCACGGATCTCAGCCAGAGCGACGGCAGCGAAGTGTGGAAGCCGTTTTCCGCCGACGGACGCCTTTCGAATGACAACACCAATTGGGTCAGCAGCGGTGAACCGCTGGGCGCCGCCATTGCGGTGCGCTTTACCTTGAAGCCTGGCGAAAAGCGGGTTGTTCCCATGGTCATTTCGTGGGATATGCCGGTGGTGCAATTCGGCTCAGGACGCAAGTGGTATCGCCACTACACCGATTTCTACGGGACCAGTGGCGATAACGCCTGGAAGATTGCCCACGACGGCCTGACCAATGCCGCTAAGTGGAGCGACGAGATCGACGCCTGGCAGGCCAAATACATCAACGACGAAAGCAAGCCGCTGTGGTACCGCGGCATGCTGTTCAACGAAATGTATATCGTGGCCGACGGTGGTTCGTTCTGGGGACGTCCGGTGGATTCGAGCCCGAAGACGCCGCCGACCTTTTCCTTCATGGAGTGCTACGACTACCCCTATTACGCAACGCTTGACGTTCGCTTCTACGGCTCGATGCCGCTGGCGATTTTCTGGCCCGATATCGACAAACAGGTGATGCGGCAGTTTGCCGATACGGTGCCGATGGACCTGACTCAAAAACTCTTATGGGTGTGGAAGTCGCAAGAGACCAAGACCATGCAGTTCCGTGAGCGCAAGTCCAAGGGCGCGGTGCCGCACGATCTGGGAGTGCCGCAGGAAGACCCATTCTTCCAGCCCAACCAGTTCAGCTGGCAGGACACCAATGACTGGAAAGACCTGAACAGCAAATTCGTGCTGATGATTTATCGCGACTACGTCTTCACCGGCAAGAAAGACCAAGAATTCCTGCGCTATACCTGGCCCGCGGTGCAGGAGGCGCTGGAACATCTGCGCAAGTACGATCGCGACGGCGATGGCATCCCGGAGAACGACGCCTATCCCGACCAGACCTACGACGTATGGGTGGTCCACGGGGAGAGCGCATACTGCGGCGGCCTGTGGCTGGCCGCGCTGCGAGCGGCGGAAGAGATCGGCGAGGCTGCTCGGCGACACCAAAGCGGCCAACGCCTACCACGACCTGTTTGCTAAAAGCCAGGAGAACTACATCAAAAAATTGTGGAATGGCCAGTACTTCCACTACGACACTTCCAGCGAGTACAAAGACAATATTCAGGCCGACATGCTGGCCGGGCAGTGGTATGCGAACATGACCGGCCTGGGTGATCTGGTGCCCCGCGACATGCAGCTGAAATCGTTGAAGAAGATTTTCGACAACAATGTGATGAAATTCGAGAATGGCGAAATGGGAGCGGTGAACGGCATGGCCGCCGACGGCTCTATCATCAAGACCAACGAGCAGGTGCAGGAAGTCTGGACCGGCACCACCTTCGGGCTTGCCGCCCTTATGCTAAGCGATGGCATGAAGGACGAGGGTTACAAGACGGCATGGGGCGTCTACCACGAGGTGTACGAGAAGGAAGGCTACTGGTTCCGGACGCCGGAAGCATGGGATATGCGCGGCCGCTACCGGCCTTCGATGTACATGCGCCCCGCGGCCATTTGGGCCATGGAGACGCTGCGGCCTCCGCAGCAGTGAGTGATCGATTCCGTGCCGAGGCGAGAAGAGGAATACGATAGCCTCATAGTCGTTGGTGCGGTTGAGCCCGGAAGTCCAGGTTGAAGTTCTGAGGTGCGGACATGCGTAAATCGATCACGGCTTGTCTCCTTCGCACGACTGCGAGAAGAAAAATTCGCACGCCACTAACGGTTTTTTGGGTACTACTTCCCTGGCTGTTGCTGTGCGGATGTTCGGCCGCGCAGGTGGCAGGCCCGGCGCCTACTCCGGTGCCGGGCCCATGGAAGCTGGCCTGGAGTGACGAGTTCAATTCACCCGATGGTTCGGGTCCCGACGCCGGCAACTGGGGCTTTGACCTCGGTGGCGGCGGCTTTGGCAATCATGAGCTGGAGAGCTACACCAGCCGGCCGCAGAATGTGCAGATCCAGAGCGGCAATCTGGTGATCACTGCTCTGAAAGAGAATTACACGGGCACCGATGGCATTCAGCGCGACTACACTTCGGCGCGGCTCAAGACTCAGGGCAAATTCGATCAGGCTTATGGGCGCTTCGAAGCGCGCATCAAGATTCCTTACGGCCAAGGCATGTGGCCGGCGTTCTGGATGCTGGGCAACGATATCGACACCGCCGGCTGGCCTACGTGCGGCGAAATCGACATCATGGAGAACATCGGCAAGGAGCCCGGAATCGTGCATGGCACAATTCACGGTCCGGGATACTCCGGCAGTGGTGGCTTGAGCGCCCCGTATTCGATTACCAGTGGCCGCTTTGCTGACGACTTCCACATTTTCGCGGTGGAATGGGAGCCGAAAGAAATTCGCTTCTACGTGGACAGCGTGCTGTACGCAACCCGCACGCCCACCGAACTGCCTGCGGGAACCAAGTGGGTGTACGATCACCCGTTTTTTATCATTCTAAACCTCGCGGTCGGCGGCGATTGGCCTGGCAGCCCGGATGCTACCACCACTTTTCCGCAAACCATGCTGGTTGACTATGTCCGGGTGTACACGCGCTAGCGGCTTCCCGGTCTCACTGTGCTGGAGAGATTCCCCGTCGGTTCGGGGCTAAAGTCATTTGAGATTGACGGGCAAAAAACTGAGGCACGCCAAGGGATGGAGTGCCTGCGGAAATGGATTGTGGTTACGCGGCTGACTCGGGCTGATTCGAATGCCGGATAGCTAGGCGTGCACCGTGACCATCACCAGCTCGGGAGTGCAGCGGGAGTTCTGGATGGATTTCATGGCGTCTTCGGCGGTGAATCGTCCCATGACGAGCGCCAGCTTGCGGTTGGAGGTCATCTGGATGGGTTCGCGGTCCATGCGGAGCACGTATTCCGGCCCGCGGTTGCCGCTGCGGTTCACTTTTACCACAAACTTGATATTTGTCATTTTTGGGCTCTCTCCCGGGCTCGTGATGAACCCTGTTTTCCTGGAGCTTACTGGAAGCTGACGGTGCCGACCCTGCGACCCGGCGTGGGTCAAGATAAGCGTTCCCTGTATGAAACCAGAGCCGCTGCTGGGTCTATTCTACTCCCTATTTGTCCGAACACCTAATGCTGTAGAGGATCTCGGGGAATCAGTCGTCAGCCCCGGCTGTAACCTGGGGACGTCCGGCGGGTGAAACTTCCTGATCTTTGTATTGCAGTTGATATAGCTTGTAGTAAATTCCGTGCTCCGCCAGGAGCTGTTGGTGAGTTCCGATCTCGCGGACCTGGCCCTTGTGCATGACAATAATCTTGTCGGCCCGCTGAATGGTAGAGAGGCGGTGAGCGATGATCACCGAAGTCCGTCCCTCGACCATGCGGCTGAGCGCCTCGCGAACGCGAAATTCAGTCTCGGTATCCACGCTCGACGTGGCCTCATCGAGAATCAGGGTTTTGGGATCATGCGCCAGCGCGCGGGCGAAGGAGATCAGCTGCTTCTGCCCGGTTGAAAGAGTAGTACCGCGTTCGTGCACGGACTCCTTGAATCCCTGGGGCAGGGACCGGATGAAGTCGGCCACATTGACGTCTTCCGCGGCTTTTTCCACGTCTTCGTCGGCGATGGATTTGGTGCCGAGCCGAATGTTGCCTTCGACGGTGCCAGTAAAGAGAAACGGGTCCTGCAGCACCACCCCGTAACGTCGGCGCAAAGCATCGAGATCCATCTCGCGGATGTCCACGCCATCAATGCGGATCGCGCCTTTCTGCACGTCATAAAACCGCATCAGCAGGGAGATGATGGTGGTCTTACCCGCTCCCGTATGGCCCACGATGGCCACGGTTTCGCCGGGCTCAATTGCGAAACTGACATCGCGTAGCACCCAATCGGGCTGAGCAGCCGGCGCGCTGCCGTTTCCGTCGCTCGTAGGCATTTTTTCATCTGCCGGCGCATCGGGTACCTCGCGGTAAGCGAACCAGACATGATCGAACTCGATGCGTCCAGGCCCCTGCGGCTCCCGGGTGACCGCCGGAGACGCAATCTCCGCCGGAGTATCAATCAGTTTGAAAATCCGCTCACAGGAAGCCATGGCTCCCTGCAAAATGTTGTACTTTTCGCTCAAGTCCTGAATGGGACGGAAGAAGCGCTGGGCGTACTGCATGAACGCCACCAGCACGCCGAGCGTCGCCACTCCCCGCACCACGTCGTTGCCGCCAAACCAGATGACACAGGCAATCGCAATCGATGAGAGAATTTCGACCACCGGGTAGTACACCGCGTGGGCCATGATGGCGTCTTTGAACGCTTCCATGTGCTGCTCGTTCACGTCAGAAAATTTCTGAAACGCCCGCTTTTCGCGATTGAAGAGCTGCAGCACCACCATGCCGCTGACGTGCTCCTGCAGATAGGAATTTATGCGGGCGATGGCCACGCGAATGCGGCGGTACGATTCCCGTACTTTGTCGCGAAAAATTTTAGTGGCGATGGCAATGAAGGGAAGCACCGCGAAGGTAATCAGCGCCAGCTTCCAGTTCATGTTGAGCATGATGGCGATGATTCCCGCCAACACGAAGATATCTTCGAAGATCGAGACCACCCCGGCGGTGAACATTTCGTTCAGCGCATCCACGTCGGTGGTGACCCGCGTGACCAGACGCCCCACGGGATTCCTGTCGTAGAAGCCGATGTGCATCCGCTGCAAATGGCGGAAGATCTGGCTGCGCATGTCGTACATCGCCATTTGCCCGGTCCATTGCATGTAGTAGGTCTGCAGGAAATCGAGCAGAAAGCTGACCACCAGCAATCCCACGTAGATCCCTGCAATCTGGGCGATGCCCACTAGCGGCTGATGGCTGAGAAACCTGTCAAACCAGGCATGTTGCCCCGGGACCCGCGCCAGATAGCGGTCAATCGCCACCTTGGTGAGGTATGGCCCGAGCACGTCCGCCCCGGCTTTGAGCACGATCGAAACCAGCGCCACCGCCACCTGCCACGAATACGGACGCAGGTATCCCAGCAACCGCTTCATCAGGCGGCTGTCATAAGCTTTTCCTAATACTTCTTCGTCGTGGATGGAGGCCATCAGTTAGGTCAAGAGTACCTCAAATAGATGAGTCAGATAGCGGGGAGGATTGAAAAGGTTTGCCGCTGCGGGCGTTTACTGCGGGTTCAGGCGGTCTTTCTCAGCAGCAGGGCCGAGTTCTTCGATCCGAACCCGACACAGTTGCAGATGGCGTGCTCGATCTGGACCGTCCGGCCAAGGTCGGGAACGTAGTCCAGATCGCATTCCGGGTCCCGGACATCCAGATTGATGGTGGGCGGGATTTTGCCGTGCTCCATGGCGATCAGCGTAGCCGCCACACTGGCCGCGCCGCAGGCTCCCTGGGCATGGCCGATCTGCGATTTCAACCCCGACATTGGAATCTTGCAGGCACGTTCCTCCCCCAGGGCCAATTTGAGCGCCCGCGTTTCGACGCGATCGTTCATTTCCGTGGAGGTGCCGTGCAGGTTCACGTACTGAATGTCACCAGGCGCAACTTCGGCTTCCTCCAGCGCCAAGGTGATGGCTCGCGCCGGTTCCTCGGGGGAGTCGCTCATGCGCACCCGATGGAAAGCCTCGCATGTCGCGCCATACCCCGCGATTTCGGCATAGATTCGCGCGCCGCGTGCCCGGGCGTGGTCGTAATCTTCCAGGATGAACATCCATGAGCCTTCGGCAATCACAAAGCCATCGCGGTCGGCGGAAAATGGGCGCGAGGCGCGCTCCGGGGCATGGTTCCAGGACTGGGTGAGCGCGCGTAAGAGGGAATAGCCCTTGATAATTCCCGGGGTGATGTCGGAATCCACGCCGCCCACCAGAAACATCGGTTGCATGCCGGCCTGAATGTGTTGATAGGCGTAACCGAGCGCATCCGTGGAAGAGGTGCAGCCGGCGGTCACCACGTGGCTGTATCCGCGAAAGCCGAAGCGCATACTGATTTCGCTGGAGATCGTTCCCATGGTTCCGCTGGGAATGCAGAACAGGCTCACCTGCTTCACGTGACCGGTATGCCAGAGGCGATACTGC
Organism: Terriglobia bacterium; assembly: GCA_963798155.1. Taxonomy (GTDB): domain Bacteria; phylum Acidobacteriota; class Terriglobia; order Terriglobales; family Acidobacteriaceae; genus CAWCSH01. Next base: position 91,185 of record CAWCSH010000004.1, on the reverse strand, counting down.
TCCTCGGAAAATTCCTGGGCGCCACCGCCAGTGCCGAGGATCACGCCGATTTCGCGCTTTTCCTCCATCGACATGGAGGAGTAGTCAATGCCGGCATCCTGCAGGGCTTCGGCTGATGCGGCGATCGACAGCGGCACTACTCGAGAAACATGCTTACGCTCGCGCGGATCGACCCAGGCGAACTCGTCGAATTCAGGAATTTCGCCGGCAATGTGTACCGGCAGGCAGGATGGATCAAACCGCGCAATGCGCTTGACCCCGGATTTTCCCGCGAGAATGGCGCGGCAGAAGGCCTCTTTGCCGATGCCATTGGGGCTGACTGCGCCCATTCCGGTGATGACCACGCGAGGAATCATTCGTAAGCTGAATGCAATGAGATGCCGGGCCCGATTCCCGAGTTACCGCAAAATGGGATAATCATTACACATGCCGCTGGGTCTCTATCTCTCGGTGCCCTTCTGCCGCACCAAGTGCAGCTATTGCAACTTCGCATCCGATGTCTTCTCAAAAGCCGTGTTCGCGCGCTATGTGGACCGCGTATGCGCCGACATCGCCTGTGCCGAACAAACCGCCAAGCACATGGGCGGCCGCTTCGAGCGTCTGCTTGACTCGGTTTATCTCGGCGGCGGCACCCCTACCATACTCGAAGTCGCCCAATTAGAGCGGCTATTTGTCGCAATCCGGCAGAACTTCGAACTTCTACCCGAGGCTGAGATCACGGTCGAGTGCGCACCCGGCACGCTGAAACCGGAAATCATCGACACAATGCGGGAGTGCGGAGTCAACCGCGTCAGCCTCGGCGTGCAATCCTTCGTTGATGAAGAAGCCCGCGCTGTGGGACGCCTGCACACCCGAGCGAAGGTCCTCGAAGACATCGCACTGCTGCACTCCGCGGGAATGGCAAATATCAACATCGATCTCATCGCGGGACTGCCCCATCAGACCGCCGACAGCTGGAATATTTCTCTCATGCAGACCATCGCCACAGGCGTTCCCCACGTCAGCGTGTACATGCTGGAAGTGGATGAAGACTCCCGCCTGGGCAGCGAGTTGATCGCGGGGGGTACTCGCTACCACGCGCACTCGGTTCCAGACGAAGACTTGACTGCCGACCTCTATCTCACTGCCTGCGAAAAGCTCGAAGCCGCCGGCATCGGGCAGTACGAGATCTCGAACTTCGCCCGCGAAGGGTACGAGTCGCGCCATAACCTGAAATATTGGACGCGCCAGCCCTACCTGGGCTTCGGCGTGGATGCCCACTCCATGCTGCGGTTGCAGAGGGCTGAAGCCGTCCGCTTTGCCACTCCCGATGCGCTGGAGCGTTACACGGCAGGCGAGCCACTCTCCGCGCACAGAAGTTCCCGCAGCGGCCGCCTTAGAAGAAGCATTCTTCCTTGGCCTGCGGCTTAACCGCGGTGTCGATTTGCGTGGAATGGAAGCAGAATTTGGCCGCGAACCGGTGCTCCATTTCTCCGAGACGATTGAGCATCTGAAAGCGGCAGAGTTGCTGGAGCAGCACGGGCCGGTGATCCGCCTGAGTGGCCGCGGGCGTCTGCTCTCGAACGAAGTTTTCGAGAGATTTATCTCCGTCGACGCTCGCGTGTAGTGTTGCGAGGTCAGCTCGTGACCTCCGTACTGTAGCAACGGCCACGCCCGATTTCCCCGCAATTCCCGCCTATGATCTAATCAAAATCAGAGTGTTGCCGGTGCTTTGGGCGTCCGAAAGCGGCCGGATCGTATACGGAGGATGTGTGGATTTCCAGCTTAATGATGAACAACTTCAACTGAAAAAGAGCGTGCGCGAGTTTGCCGAGCGGGAGATCGCGCCCCATGTAATGGAGTGGGACGAAGCCTGCGAATTCCCCCTGGCCACGATCAAGGAACTGGGCAAGCTCGGTCTTATGGGAACCGTGTTTCCCGTAGAGTACGGCGGCGCCGGCATGGGCTACGTAGAATATGTGATCGCCGTGGAAGAGCTTTCGCGCGTGGACGGGTCGGTCGGCATCATTGTGGCCGCGCACACTTCGCTATGCTCGAACCATATCTTTCTGGCCGGCAACGAAGAGCAGAAGAAGAAATACCTGCCCCGACTTGCAACCGGCGAACATATTGGAGCCTGGGGCCTCACTGAGCCCTCGTCCGGCTCGGACGCCGGAAGCGCGCGCATGAGCGCCGTCCGAACAGGGAATAACTGGGTGCTGAACGGCACCAAGACCTTCTGCACCAATGGACACTATGCTGATGTTCTGGTGGTGATCGCCGTAACCGACCGCGCCGCCCACACCCACGGTCTCTCGGCATTCGTAGTGGAAAAGGGAACGAAGGGCTTCCGTCCGGGGAAGAAGGAGAACAAGCTGGGTCTTCGCGCCAGCGATACCGCAGAGCTGATCTTCGAAGACTGCCTTCTTCCCGCCGAAAACCTGCTCGGCAACCGAAGGCCAGGGATTCGTGGACGCAATGCGCGTGCTCGACGGAGGCCGCATCTCGATCGCCTCTCTATCGCTGGGCATGGCGCAGGGAGCTTATGAAGCCGCGCTCAAATATTCCAAGCAGCGCAAGCAGTTCGGCAAAGCCATCAGCGAGTTCCAAGCCATCCAGTGGAAGCTGGCTGACATGGCGACCGAAATCGAAGCCGCCCGCCTGCTCACCATGCGTTCCGCCGCCATGAAGGACGCGGGCCTGAAGACGACGCTCGAATCTTCGATGGCCAAGCTCTACGCCAGCGAAGTGGCGGTCCGCTGCGCCAACGAAGGTGTGCAGATTCACGGCGGCTACGGGTTTATCAAAGACTATCCCGCAGAGAAGTTTTACCGCGACGTGAAGTTATGCACGATCGGGGAAGGGACCAGCGAAGTGCAGCGGCTGGTGATTGCCCGGCAGCTGCTGAAGGAGTGAGTCTGGGAAGCGGGAAAAGGTACCACTCGCCGACTGCAGCGCCACTCGCGACTATAGCGTCACTAGTCCGAGCAGACAGCACTACTCTTGAATTGAGCGACTTGCAAGCTGCATGCGGCGCCGTGGAAGCGCCCGGCTTCCAGCCGGGCGATACGACGGAACCTAGGAATGCGGCTTTAGCCGCTGGGCCGGGCATCGCGCCGAAATTCTGCCTTAATGGAGGAATAAGGGTACTCCTCGGGCAGCTCACACAGCCGCGCTCGCACTGGATTCAGATGAATATAACGCTGGTGTCTTTCGTAATCGTTCCAATCGCGAATGCGATGGTTTGTAAAGCTGCGCTCCCATATTTCGCTATTTGATCCCGTTTCCTTACGATGACGATGAGAATATCCACCCTTGATAAATTGCATTGCTCGTTCCAAAGAGACATTGGCATTGGGCGTAAGAAGGAGATGAACGTGATCGGGCATGATCACGTACTCATAAAGCTGAAAGATGTCGCGGTCGCGATAGCCGAAGAGGACCTCGAGGAACAATCGTGATGCGCGGTCAGACCGAAAAAGAGCGCATCGCTGCCACGTCACGGTCGTGGCGAAAAATGTGCGTTCTGGAATTTTCGCGTCACAGCGGCTAAAGCCGCTCGAGAGGCGATTCGGTGCTCCCCCGGCTGAAAGCCGGGGGCTTCCACGGTATTCCATCCGCTGTTTTTAGAATGTAAGGCAGCTGTGAATATGTGACGTTGTCACAAAACAGCTCACAAAGGCGGCTCAATTATGCCCGTATTGGAATCGCCTGAGCATTCCGCCTGCGCATCCTGCAACCTCACAAGACGTCGAGTGCGGAAATCTTAACGAGACTCACCAGGGTGCGCAACGATCGCTGAAAATCAATTCTTACTACCAAACTCCCGCACTAACTCCACCAGCGACCGCACCCCAATCCCTGACGGCCCCTTGGCGATCCACGGCTTCTGGTCATCCATCCAGGCCGTGCCTGCGATGTCGAGGTGCATCCAGGGAGTATCTTCCGCGAACTCCTTCAGGAACAGCGGCCGCGGTGCTGGCGCCGCCCCAGCGTCCGCCGGTGTTTTGCATGTCGGCGATGCTGGAGCGCATCTGGTCGAGATACTCCTCGCCAATCGGCAGCCGCCACATCTTTTCCCCGGATTGTGCCAGCGCCTTGGCGAAACGCTCGTACAAGGCATCATCATTGGAGAAGACTCCGGCATTGGCGTAGCCCAGGGCGACCACGACTGCGCCGGTCAGGGTTGCGGCGTCCACTAGATGGGTGCACCCGAGCTGGCGGGCGTAGCAGAGGCCGTCGGCAAGCACCAGGCGTCCCTCGGCGTCGGTGTTGATGATCTCGATGGTCTTGCCTGACATGGCGGTCTGAATGTCACCCGGCTTTTGCGCCTTGCCCGAAGGCATATTTTCCGTGGCGCACACGATGCCGATCACGTTCACCTTCGGCTTAAGCAGCGCAATCGCGCGCATGACGCCCAGCATGGCGGCGCCGCCGGCCATGTCGTACTTCATCTTTTCCATGCCGTCGGCTGGCTTGATGGAAATTCCGCCGGTATCAAACGTAACCCCTTTGCCCACCAGCCCCAGCACCGGCTTCTCCGGAGCCCCTGCCGGCTCATAGCGCAGCACGATCAATGCCGGAGGCTCATCCGACCCCTGGGCTACGCCCCAGAACGCGCCCATCTTCAGTTCTTTGATCTTGTCCGCGCCATAGATTTCACATTTCAGAGCCCACTTCCTGCGCCATTTTCCTGGCATGATCGGCCATGATGGTCGGGCGTCATGCGGTTCGAAGGCTCGTTGACCAGCTCCCGGGTAAAGTTCTGCGACTCGCCGACCACGCGGGCTTCTTCGACCGCCCGCTGCAACTGGGCCTTGTCGCCTTGGGAGACCACCGTCAAGCCCTCAATCTTCTGCTCTTTCCGGTCACTCTTGTAGGTGTCGGAGTCGAAGCTGCCGACGAATGCCCCTTCCACAATCGCCTTCACCGCTTCTTCGGGCTTCAGTCCGGATCTGCGGCGCTACAAAAGCAAAATTCTTAAGCCCTTCGCGACTTGAGGATGCGCACCGCTGTCCCGCCAGCTTGCGGAGATCGAAAGCGGAAAAGCTTTTCGCTTTGCCCCCGCCCAACAGAAGCAGCCGCTTGGCCTTCAGCTTGGCAGGACGGTGCAGCATGGTGGTTTCGAGAGCTTTGCCGCTAACTTCGCCGCTGGCTATGACCTCCGCAGCCGCTTCTTTCACGGAGCTGGCCTATCAGTGCCAGCTTCGGCTGGCCGACTGCCGTTCTTGCCTTGTTCTCGGCCTGGTCGAGCACGACCACGACCAGACACTCGGTTTCGACTTCAGCGGGGGCAGAAAGAGAAAGATTGGTTTTCATGGCTTGTGCAATCAGTCTCGTGGTTCGAGCCTCAAGCACGCAAGCGTCTGCAGGTTACTTGCGGGCGGGCGAGAATTCCGGTCAAGGATAGCTTCCGAAGGCCATACCGCACCTTCCGGCCTCGCGGCATCGCCTCTCGGGCCTCTTTGTCGGCGGTGCGGCGGCGTTCGGTTTCGCGCTTGTCCCACAGCTGTTTTCCTTTAGCCAGTGCAAGTTCAACTTTCACTCGACCATTTTTGAAATACATGCGGGTGGGAATCAGGGTCAGGCCCCGTCTGCTGGGTCTTGCCGATCAGCTTGCGGATCTCCTCGGCATGTGCACCAGCAACTTACGGGTGCGCAGCGGGCGTCATGGTTGAAGATGTTGCCGTGCTCATAGGGGCCGATGTGGGCAGTTCAGCAGCCAGAGCTCGCCGTCTTTCACCAGGCCGTAGGCGTCCTTCAGGTTGGCCAGGCCGCTTCGTACGGACTTCACTTCGGTGCCGGTCAAAGCCACACCAGCCTCAAATTTTTCCAGCAAGAAATAGTTGTGCGCAGCGATCCTATTCACAGCAGCATCGCGCTGGCCAGCGGCGGTGGGATCGCGGCGGGGTTCTTTTCGGCGGTTGGCTTGGTCTGGTGGGTGGCTTGGCGCGGCATGGGCTTGGCTCAGTTATCTCATAGCGGAAGCAAGACTGTACCAGTGGACCATTACAAGACCGCTTATTCTGGCCCTGCTGGGACTAGAACCAATGAGTATAAGTCCAGTTAACCCAGTGAGTTCGAGGGGTAGGGAGCGATGCTATAATCGCCGCAGTTTCGTCATCTGCGTCCGCTCAATGCTAAATGTCTGGAACGCGGGGCTGTCGGCCGGCCTCTGGAAGATCGCCTGCGAGGACTATTAATGACGCGCCTGATTCGCCCGGCGTCCCTGCTGCTGTTGACTGTTGATGATCGCCCTCCCTGCCGCTTGCCGACAAGGCCAACATCCCTCTACAAGAAGGGCGAAAGACGCCGAAGCTCGGCAGAATTACGAGCAGGCCTACGACTTCTACAAGCAGGCCTACGACCTGAAGCCCAAAGACCTGCAGCTACCGCGCTGCCTTCGAGCGCTTAAGTTTCCTGGCGGGGCTTCGCACGTGCATCGCGGCCAACTGCTGCGAGATCAGGGAAAGCTGCAGGAAGCTCTCGCCGAGTTCCAGAAGGCGCCGGAAATCGATCCCTCCAGTCCGATTGCGCGGCAGGAAATCAAACACACCCAGGAAATGATCGATCAGGCCAACTCTCCCGGCGCCGCAAAGCAAGTCACCACCCGACCTGTTGCAGAGGCGCTTGCAGGAGGCGCGAGGGCCGGTCGAACTGGCCAACCTTCCCAATGTCCCCATCACCATCAAGATGACGGAAGACACCAAGGTGATTTACGAGACGGTCGGAAAGCTGGCCGGCATCAACGTGCTGTTCGATCCCGATTACACCTCGCGCCGCATCAAGATCGAATTAAATGGAGTTTCGCTGGAAGACGCGCTGCAGATCATTGCGCTGGAATCCAAAACTTTCTGGCGTCCGGTTACCCCCAATACGATTTTTGTCGCCGCAGATAATCCCAGCAAGCGCAAAGAAATTCGAGCAAAACGTCATCAAGACTTTTTACTTGGCTAATCTTTCGCAGCACGACCGAGTTGCAGGACGTAGTCAACGCATTGCGCCAGATTCTTGAAATCTCCCGCATCCAGCCCCTGCCGTCGCAGGGAGCGATCGTGGTGCGCGGCACTCCCGACCAGATCGCCCTGGCTGAGAAGCTGGTCAACGATCTCGACAAGGCCCGGCCGGAGGTCGTCGTCGAAGTGGCGATCATGCAGATCAGCCGCGACAAGATTCGCAACCTGGGAATCAGTCCGCCCACCAGCGCCACGCGTGGCTCTGCAGAGCAACGTGACCACCACGACACCTACCACCGACGCCAACGGCAACCCGGTGAGTAGTTCTACCACCAGTACCACCGGCACCAATGGGATCAATCTCAACCGCCTGGGCAACCTGAACGCCACCGACTTCACGGTGAACATTCCGCGGCTTCGGTGACGGCGCTATTCAGTGACAGCGATGTGAAGCTCATCCAGAACCCGCAGATCCGCGCCCTGGATGGCCAGAAGGCTTCGCTGAAGATCGGCGACCGCGTCCCTGTAGCCACCGGCTCGTTCCAGCCCGGCATTGGCGGCGTCGGTATTAACCCGCTGGTCAATACCCAATTCCAGTATCTGGACGTCGGCGTCAACATCGACATCACGCCCCAGGTTCATGCCGACCACGAAGATCACCCTCAAGGTCGCGATGGACATCTCGTCGGTGACTTCGCACACCAACATCGGCGGTATCGATCAGCCGGTTATCGGACAGCAAGCTGGTGGAGCACACCATCCGTCTGAGGGAAGGCGAAGTGAACCTTCTCGGCGGGATGCTGGAAGACCAGGACACCAAAGCCATCAGCGGCATTCCCGGCCTGTCGCAGATTCCGATCTTGAAGTACCTGTTCTCGCAGACCAACGTCGAACACAGGGAAAACGAAATCGTCTTTGCCCTCATTCCGCACATCGTGCGTGAACACGAAGTCAGCGATCTGAACGAGCGCGCGCTCATGATTGGTACCGCCAATACCATCGAACTCAGTCATGTGAGCCGCCCGGCTGGGTCGTCGCAGGCTGCCATGGCAGCGGGAGTGCCGTCGAATGCAGCTCCGGCCCCCCAGGCTGTCCAGCCAGCGGCGCAAACTCCAGTCGCCAGCGCGCCGACCATGATCCCCGGCCAGCCAGTGCAACAAGCCCCGGCAAATAGCGCTGCAGCGCCGCAAGCTGTCACTCCGGAAGCGCAATCACCAGCGGGAGCGATGGCGCAGCCCGGTAATGCCAGCTTCATGTTCGACCCGGCAACGGTCAGTGCGAAGGCGGGTTCCACATTCACTGTCAATATCCTGCTGAACGGGGCGCAGAACGTGTACTCGGTGCCTCTGCAAGTCAGCTACGATCCGCAGGCATTGCAGATGGTGAACATCTCGAACGGCGGCATGCTTTCCCAGGACGGACAGGCTGTCGCGCTCGTCCATCGCGACGACGAGCAGAGCGGCGTGCTGCAGATCACCGCCACGCGCCCGCCCGGTGCCGGAGGTGTCTCCGGCCAGGGAGCCGTGGTGACGCTGACATTTATGGCGAAAGCGCCCGGCCAGTCTACGTTGACCATCTCGAAGGGCGGAGCGCGCGATCCCGGCATGCAGTCAATTCCTGTCGCCGGGGCCGTAGCATCGGTAAACATTCAGTAATGCAGCGGTCCAGCGGCGATTGGGGCCGGTGCTCTCGCCGCCTCGGCGCTGAATTGTTTTCGGGCTTCGGACCGCCAGAGAGCTCAATCCGGATTGTTTTCCGGCGATAATATTTCTATGCAGTGTGTAGTGCCAAACAAGACGGGTTCGAAAACGGCCTCTTGCATCGCCGGGTTCACCTTGATCGAACTGATCGTAGCTACTGCGATCCTGGTGATTCTCACCAGCCTCGCGATCCCTTTGGCGCGGGTCACGATCAAGCGGGAGAAAGAGCACGAACTCCGTTACGACCTGTGGGAAATGCGCGACGCCATCGACCGCTACAAAGACGCCGCCGATCGCGGCGCTTTCCAGATCAAAGCTGGAACCGAAGGCTACCCGCCCGACCTTGAGACCCTGGTGAACGGCGTGGATGTCGGCGGCAAGAAAGTTCGTTTTCTGCGCAAGATTCCCGTCGATCCCATGACCGGCACCACCGAGTGGGGATTGCGCTCCATGCAGGACGACCCAGATTCCGACTCCTGGAACGGCGACAACGTATTCGACGTGTACACCAAGTCGCAGGGCACGGCGCTCGACGGCACGCAGTACAAGGATTGGTGATGGCAACCCTCCCCCTCAAAAAAAGCCGTGGCTTCACCCTGATCGAGCTAATGATTGTGATCAGCATCATTCTGATCCTGGTCTCGATCGCGGTGCCGGCTTACAAGCAATCCATCATGCACGCCCGCGAGGCCGTGTTGCGCCAGAACCTGTTTACCCTGCGTTCGGTGATCTCGCAGTACACCCTCGACAAGCAGAAAGCTCCGCAGTCGCTGGATGACCTGGTGTCTGCCGGCTACCTGAAGCGCATCCCCAACGACCCCATTACCACCAAGCCCGATTGGACAGTCGATCAGGAAGACGTGCTCGAATCGGTCGACCAGCAGGAGCCGGGCATCACCGACGTGCATAGTTCCTCCAGCGAGAGCTCCAGCGACGGCACGGCCTACAACACCTGGTGACCCCCGTTCGCAATTGCAGACGGTCTTTCGGTGAGCCCAGCATCCCAGAATGCTAAAGATAAAGCGGCTTCAGCCGCGGTGGATGTTTGAACCCTCCCCGCCAAAGCCGTACCATTGACCCATGCCGGTTGAAACCGAAATCAGCTCCTCCACCTACACTCCCATTCGCGCCCCGCGCGGCACCACGCTTTCCTGCAAAGGCTGGCAGCAGGAAGCCGCGATGCGCATGCTGATGAACAACCTTGACGAAGAAGTCGGCGAGCGTCCGCGCGATCTGGTGGTCTACGGCGGCACCGGCCGCGCCGCCCGCAGCTGGGAGGCCTACCACGCGATCGTCCACTCGCTGAAAAATCTCGAGAACGACGAAACGCTGCTGGTGCAATCCGGCAAGCCGGTCGGGATTTTCAAGACGCATGAATATTCGCCGCGCGTGCTGATCGCGAATTCCAATCTTGTCGGCCACTGGTCGAACTGGGAGAAGTTCAACGAGCTCGAACGCGCCGGACTGATGATGTACGGGCAGATGACCGCCGGGTCGTGGATCTACATCGGCTCGCAGGGCATTGTGCAGGGAACGTTCGAAACCTTTTCGGCCGCCGGAGAAAAGCACTTCGACGGCGATCTCGCCGGCAAGCTGATCGTCAGCGGCGGCATGGGCGGAATGGGCGGAGCCCAGCCTCTGGCCGCCACCATGACGGGCGCGGCCTTCCTCGGCATTGACGTTGATCCCGAGCGCATCAAGAAGCGCCTGAAGACCGGCTACTGCGACTTCATGGTCAACACGCTCGATGAAGCGCTGCGCATCCTGAAAAATGCAGTCCGCAAGAAAGAGAACGTGTCGGTCGGGCTGGTGGGGAATTGCGCCGACATCATTCCCGAGCTGGCCGAACGCGGCGTTGTGCCTGACATTCTGACCGACCAGACTTCCGCGCACGATCCGCTGAACGGATACGTGCCCAACGGCATGTCGCTAGCGGAAGCGCTTGAGCTCCGGAAGCGCGACCCGCAGGCGTATCAGGAGCGCTCGCTCGACTCCATCGCCCGCCACGTGGAAGGCATGCTGGCTCTGCAGAAGATGGGATCGGTCACCTTCGACTACGGCAACAACATCCGCACCTTCGCCTTCCAGCGCGGGGTGAAGAACGCCTACGACTTTCCGGGATTCGTGCCGGCCTATATTCGTCCGCTGTTCTGCGAAGGCCGGGGGCCGTTCCGCTGGGTGGCGCTGTCGGGCGAGCCGTCGGACATTCACATTACCGACGATCTGGTTCTAGAGTTGTTTCCGGAGAATCGGATCCTGCGCCGCTGGATTGACCTGGCCCGCAAGCGCATCAAGTTTCAGGGACTGCCCGCGCGCATCTGCTGGCTCGGCTACGGCGAGCGCGCCCAGTTCGGCCTCGCGATGAACGAACTGGTGAAGAAAGGGAAGCTCAAAGCTCCCATCGTCATCGGACGCGATCACCTCGACTGCGGCTCGGTCGCCTCTCCCTACCGCGAAACCGAAGTCGATGAAAGACGGCTCCGACGCGGTCGCCGACTGGCCGCTGCTCAATGCCCTGCTGAACACCGCGGCCGGCGCGTCGTGGGTCTCGATCCACAACGGAGGCGGCGTCGGCATCGGCTACTCGCTGCACGCGGGGCAAGTCACTGTCGCCGATGGCACCGAAGCTATGGCCAAGCGCATCGAGCGCGTGCTGACGACTGACCCAGGGATGGGGATTATCCGGCATGTGGATGCTGGGTATGAGGAGGCGAAGGAGTTTGCGGGGAGGGCGGGGGTGAAGGTGCCGATGGCCTAGCAGAATAGTTCATTAAACCCCGATTGGACGCGAGTCTTCCGTTCAAAATCGGAACTCGCCGACCGATTTGATGTGACGAACAACCTTGCTCAGTTCAAGCTGGCCCGATAGTTTGCCTTCGGGGCCCGTGGTGTAATGGGAGCACATCAGCCTGTCCAGCTACAAGGTGCGGGTTCGAGTCCCGTCGGGTCCACAGCTCTCTATCTTGGTAGGGAGCTGCGGGTAGGCTCAGGACAGGGAGCCTACCCAAGTAACGTTGACTTCCAGTGCCCGGCTGCCGATAATTGCTCTCGTAGCTGGACAGGTTATGCCCCGGGCGCTATCGTCCGGGGCGTTGTGTTCCCGCCCGACGCCCAGTTCGCGTTCCTAACCCAGCAGCGATTCCAGGTTCCGGCTGCCGCGAACCACGCGAAGAATCAGCACGTCTTCGCCCTCAATCCGGTAAAGGGTGATGTTCTCACCCGCGGGAAAACTACGCAGCCCCGGACGCACCCCTCGTCACGAGGCGTCCGAGTCGGGGGTAACGCGACAGCAGCGAAAAGCGTTCGGTAACGGAATCAATCAGGCGATCTGCAGTCTCGACGCTGCCAGTCTCTGTGGCAATGTAAAGCCAAATGCCGTCGAGGTCGGCTTCAGCTTGCAGGGAAATACGGTGCGCCACTAGCGGCCGGATGATCTGTCAGCAGCAATACGATCACGGCCACGTTGCTTGACTTCCTCGGCTAACTGTCGCATGGAATCCGGCGTGATGGTTCGGCCTTTTCCCCGTGCCAGCGAAGCTTCGGCCGTGTCCACAGCAGCAAGAACCTCAGCGCGGGTTCGTTCCCGCTCTTCCCACAGCGACAGCGCTTCTGCGACTGCTTCTTCGGGGCGCTGGAAGCGACCGGTCTCGATCGCATGGCGAACAAACGCTTCCTGGTCGGGAGTCAGATGAACTTCCATGGGGCAAGGGTAGGATGCAAGAAATCAAGTGTCAAGGCTGTGCCGGTGGGTAGCCCGGGGGCGACTTGCCGGCGGGCGTATATGCAGGATTCTGTCAGGGTCCAGCCCGAGCCTGCGAGCTGCATTCCTGGCCCTGCGGTAATCCGCTGTGTCAACGGAGTTCGAGAGCAGGAACTCCGCTTTGCGCTCAGGGCTATACCTCTCGATCTTGGGCTTCATTGACACTCTTGAAGGAATTCTATCGTAGTGACAGTCAGGAGGCGGGTGGCCACGCCAAGATTGCGGGACCTGATCGAGCGCATGCGCGATCGGGCAATCAGTCTCGATAATCTGAACCGGCTAAGCCTGTGGATAGAATCCCGGCCCGATGTTCCCGAAGGACTCTGGTATAAAGACTTCGGGTCCTTCAAGCTATGCGGCGAAGGCAGCTATCCAAAAACATTTCTCAACCCCGGTCAGGCCGCCAAAGGCCAGAAACTGTAGCCGCCACTCCGCTCGCAAAGGCATTCCTCCTCACTCACATCTCCCAACTCCTCACCCTGCGCTCTGAATCTGAGACGCCGGGGCCGCGGCGTGGGGCTGCCCTCAGGGAACTTGGCATCCTTGAAGAGCGCGGCTGTCCTCTGCGTTGGTGGCAAAATCGTCTCGGTCGGCACAACGGACGGCGCCCTCGACGACCCCTGGCTCAAGAACAGCCGCAAGAAGGTCACGCGAAATTGACTGCTCGGGCAAGGTCGTTCTGCCGGGCTTTGTGGATTCCCATACTCACCCCGCCTTCATGGAGCCCCGCCTGGTGGATTTCGAGAAGCGCATCTCCGGCGCGAGTTACGAGGAGATTGCTGCAGCCGGGGGAGGCATCCGGTCGAGCCTGGAAGCTGTCCGCTTGGCGGGGAAGGACGAACTGCAAAGCAAAATCATCGGTGCTCTAAACCGGATGGCCGCTCACGGCAGCACGACCGTTGAAGCCAAGTCCGGCTATGGCCTTACTCCTGATGCGGAATTGAAATCTCTCGAAGCCATCCAGGCCGCCGCCAGGCGCTGGCCGGGGACCGTCGTTTCGACCTTCCTGGGGGCGCACGTGGTTCCGCCGGAATTCCGCGACCGCCGCGATGATTACGTTTTCCTGCTCTGCGAACACATGATCCCAGAGGTGGCTCGCGGCAAGCTGGCTCAATTTGTGGATGTTTTCTGCGACCGCGGCGCTTTCACCGCCAAAGAAGCCGAGCAGATTCTGGCGGCGGCGGCGAAACATCAGCTCGGCACCCGCGCTCATGTCTGCCAGTTGACGGAGACGCGGCTGGCTCCCTTCCTGCAATTCAATCCCGCTTCGTTCGATCATCTCGACAAGGTCCACGAGAATGACATTCTGCACCTGTCGAAACACGACACGGTGGCCACGCTGGTTCCGGGCGCGAATTACTTCCTCGGACTGAAGGATTTCCCACCAGCGCGTAAGCTGATTGACGCCGGCGTCCCGGTCGCGCTGGCTACTGACTACAACCCCGGCTCGTCCCCGACGGTCAGCATGCCATTCGTGCTGTCTTTGGCCTGCACCCATATGAAGATGTCTCCGGCAGAAGCCATTGCGGCAGCCACTATCAATGGGGCATGGGCGCTGCGCCTTCAGGACCGCAAAGGCTCCATCGAGCCTGGCAAAGACGCTGATCTGGCCATCTTCGACGTGCCCGACTACCGGGAGATCCCCTACTGGTTTGGAAGTGACCGGTGTTCGCTGACTATACTGAACGGCACTGTTCTGCATCCAACAGAATAGAAGTTGAACCGGGGCGAGGATCGGCACGTATCCAGACTGGAGACGTGAACAAAGCTGCTATCCTTTGTTCTGTCTAATACGTCTAAACGCCTGACGACAAAGATTTTCTTGCATGTGTTTCCGCGCTGGGACCCAAAATAGCATCTTGAGGAAAATATGAAACGATTCGTGCTTGTGCTTGTGTGCGTCTTAGAAGCTTCTTGCCTGCTGTCGGCCCAGCGGCTGCCTGAGATTGCAGTGCCCACCAACTACAAGTTGTCGTTTACGCCCGACTTCACCAAAGACAATTTTGCCGGCGACGAGACCATCAGCATCAATGTGCTCAAGCCCACGTCCGAAATCGTGCTGAACGCGGTGGATATCGATTTTCATGATGTCACGGTCACTGCGGCGGGCAACACCCAGAAAGCGACGGTGAAGCCGGACAAAGAAAAGGAAATGGTGACGCTGGCGTTCGATCAGGCGATCCAGCCCGGCCAGGCTAGCATTCATGTCACCTACACCGGCATTCTGAACAACGAACTGCGCGGATTCTATCTCGGCAAAGACGAGCAGGGGCGCAAGTACGCGGTGACTCAGTTTGAATCTACGGACGCGCGGCGCGCCTTCCCCTCATTCGACGAGCCGGCTTACAAAGCGACCTTCGACATTACCGTGGTTGCCGACAAAGGCATGGCAGCGATCTCTAATGCCAAGATCGCCTCAGACAAGCCGGGGCCGGGCGACGACAAACACACCGTTCGTTTCGAGACTTCGCCGAAGATGTCCTCTTATCTGGCCGCCATCGTGGTCGGCCATTTCGACTACGTGGAGGGTTCCGCCGACGGCATTCCTATTCGAGTGTGGAGCACGCCGGGCAAGAAGAATCTGAGCTCGTTCGCTCTCGACGCCGCCGAGCACATTATGAAGTACTACAACAAGTACTTCTCCATCAAATATCCCTACGGCAAACTCGACCTGGTCGGCCTGCCCGACTTCGCCGCGGGAGCCATGGAGAACACCGGCTGTATCACTTTCCGCGACGTGATTCTGCTGGTGGATGAAAACCACTCTTCTATTCCGCTGCGCAAGGAAGTTGCGGATGTGATCGCTCACGAGATGGCCCACATGTGGTTCGGCGATCTGGTCACCATGCAATGGTGGGACGACATCTGGCTGAACGAAGGCTTCGCCACCTGGATGTCAAGCAAGCCGGTGCAGGCCTGGAAGCCGGAGTGGCATCCTGAACTGGACAATGTTCGCGACGCCGCGCACTCGCTCTACCTAGATTCGCTCGAGAACACCCGCCCCATTCACCAGCCGGCTGAAACTCCGGCGCAGATTCTTGAACTGTTTGATGGCATCGCCTACGGCAAAGCCGCCGCAGTGTTGCGCATGGTCGAGGCTTATCTTGGGCCGGAGGATTTCCGCGCCGGCGTGAATGCCTACATCAAGCAGCACGAATACGCCAACGCCACTGCCACTGATTTCTGGGGCGCTCTCGCCAAAGTCTCGAAAAAGCCGGTCGACAAAGTGATGCCGACCTTCGTTGAGCAACCGGGAGCGCCGATGGTGAGCGTCTCCAGCAAGTGCGCCGATGGCAAAGCAGCCGTAACCCTCAGCCAGCAGCGCTATTTCTTCGACCGCGACCGGTTCGATAAGGGAAGCGACGAGTTGTGGATGGTTCCGGTCTGCATGAAGCAGCCCGGCAGCAACGGCGCCAAAGGGAATGAAAAGTGCGAACTCCTGACCAAGCGCCAGGAGCAATTTACCCTGTCCTCCTGTTCCTCGTGGGTACTTGCCAATGCCGGTGCCACCGGGTATTACCGATCCGGTTACGCGCCTGATGCTCTGGCTGCCATGTCCAACGTGGTCGAAAAAGACCTCACTCCGGCAGAACGCATCATGCTGCTGGCCGATACCTGGTCTTCGGTCCGGGTTGGCCGCGAGCCGATCGGAGGCTATCTCACCCTCGGCGATGGTTTACAGCATGACCAGAACGTCGCGGTGATGCGGGAGCTGCTCGGCGAGCTTCAGGACATCAGCGACTACGTCGTTACCGACAACGACCGCGACGCATTCCAGCACTGGGTGCGGAACCTGCTCGCTCCCACCGCCAAGGAACTGGGCTGGACGCCCAAGCCCAGCGATACTCCCGACCAGCGCACGCTGCGGGCACGAGTTCTTTTTGCCCTGGGATATACCGGACGTGATCCCGATACGCTGGCCGAGGCGCGCAAGCTGGCCGAGCAGGCGCTCGATAATCCAGAAGCCGTTGACGCTACCATGATGGGCACGGTATTTCATCTGGCCGCCATCAACAACGATTCCGCTTTCTACGACAAGATTGTCGAGCACATGAAGGCCGCGAAGACTCCGGAGCAGTACTACACCTACTTTGGAACCTTGTCGGATTTTACCGATCCCAAGCTGCTGCAACGCACGCTTGATCTGTCGGTCACTCCGGAGATACGCACCCAGGACAAGCTAGGCCTGATCGCTCAGGTGATGGAGAACCCAGAAGGCGGAGCGGAAGCCTGGGAATTCTCCAAGGCGCACTGGAAAGAAATCGAGGCGGTGGGCGGCGGCTACACCAGCGGGGAAGTGGTAGAGGCTACCGGAAACCTATGCGAGGCCAGCCTGCGCGACGATGTGAAGACATTTTTTGAAGACCACAAAGTGCCCAGCGCGGAGCGCACCCTCAAGCAATCGATGGAGCGCATGCAGTATTGCATCGATCTCAAATCGCGGCAGTCGGCTCCACTGGCGTCGTGGCTGCAACAGCACGGCGGAAGCAGCGCAGCGGGGAATTAGCTCTCAAGTTCTATATCGCAGAGTGTGATGACATTCGCCTGGTTCGCCAGCAGCAGGATATTGGGAGCCTGCCGCCTGCGGCCTGCCGCAAGTCCTTCGCTGCAGACGGCCTATGCGGAATCAAGAACGAGTCCGGCTACGACCCTGCCCCGGCCGCTCGTGATTTTGCAGATGCGGTTCCAGTTTTGGTCTTGTTGCCCAGAAGTTTTTCGAGTTCCTTGCCTAATCCGGCCGAGCTGATCGGCTTTGACAGGTATCCGTCGAATCCGGATTTCAAAATATTCTCCTTATCCCCTTGCATCGCGTAAGCGGTAACCGCCAGAACCGGCAGCGCTGCCAGGCGCGGAGTCTCGCGGATCCTGCGAAGGGTGCCGAAGCCGTCCAGCACCGGCATGTTCAGGTCGAGCAGAAGAATGTCGGGACAGTTCTGCTCAAGACTGCGAAGCGCTTCCGCTCCGTTACAAGCTTCCTCCACCGTGTAGCCGCGCGATTCCAGGAGTTCCCGCAGCAGTTCGCGGTTTACCTCGTTATCCTCGGCGATCAAGGCCTTCATGGTTGTCCCGCTCCTCGCGCACGTTTGCGCCCGCCCACCACCCTTCCAATTTCTGCCACCAGCTGCTGTTGCCAGGTCCCGTCTTTCTGAAAGAATGCCTGGGTCTCGCGGCCCAACAGCTCGGATTCTTCCGCGGTGAGGGTCTTGGCCGTCATCACGAAAATAGGCAACTCCTGCAGGTTGCTCTGGCTCCGAATGTGCTGGATCACTTGAAAGCCGTCCATCCCCGGCATCAGCAAGTCCAGCAGCACTGCTCCCACCAGCTTGGAGGAGAGCACTTGCAGCGCCCTGGCTCCGCTGCCCACGCTTTGTGCCTCGTAGCCTGCGGAGCGCAACGTCTCCTCCAGAAGTTCCAAAGTCTTATGGTCGTCATCTACCAGCAGGATCGCAGAATCGTCCTCCGTGGGCAGGGGGACATGTTTGCGCATGCTCTCGAGCAGCTCCGGCCTGCGGATGGGTTTCACCAGATAGTCGGTCGCTCCCAATGCGAATCCGACCTGCTTCTGGTCAATGATCGAGAGAATGATGATGGGAATACCGGAGGTAGTCGCATCCTTCCGCAGAGCCACCAGAGTCTCGAAGCCGCTGCTTTTTGCCATCAACACGTCAAGCGTAATGGCATCGGGATGCAACTCCTTCGCCTTCTCTAGCGCTTCAGGACCGGATTCCGCCATTACCACCTGATAATCGGGTTCCAGATAGCTCACCAGAAGTTCGCGCGCAGCGGCTTCATCATCCACCACGAGGACCAGCGGCTTGCGGTTTCCCGCTGGCAGAAGAGCGGGCAGGCTCGTCGGCGATATCGCCAACTCTGGTTCGTCTTTGGCCGCGAGCGGCAGCGTAAAAGTAAACTGGCTGCCTTTGCCGGGCTCACTCTCCAGCCAAATTTGTCCCCCCTGCTGCTCCACCAGGCGTTTCGTGATGGCCAGACCGAGGCCGGTGCCCTCGTGCGGTTTGCCGGAATTTCCCTCGACCTGCCGGAATTCCTCGAACACGACGGCTTGGTCTTCCGCGCGGATGCCGATTCCTGTGTCGGTAACGGAAATAAAGATCTGGCTGCCGTTGTCGTGGCAATCGATATCGATTCGCCCGTCTTTGGGAGTGAACTTCACGGCATTGCTGAGCAGGTTATATAGAATCTGCTTGAAGCGCACCCGGTCGGCATGGACGAGGCGATCGGTTTCCAGGCTTTGCTCCACGCGAATGGTTTTCGCCATAGCCAGAGGCTTGATGGTGGAAAGCACTTCTGGCAATGCGTCCTGGATTTCGAAATCTTCGCAGCGCAGCTCGAGTTGCCCGGCCTCGATCTTCGAAAGGTCGAGAATGTCGTTAATCAATTGCAATAGATGTGAGGAACCCTGCTGGATATGGTTGACGAAGCGCTTCTGCTTTTCATTGAGCGCCCCGCCGGTCTGGTCTGCCAGCAACTCCGAAAAGCCGACGATGGCATTGAGTGGAGTCCTGAGTTCGTGGCTCATGCTGGCCAGGAACTTGCTCTTCATATTGGTGGCGCGCTCCACTTCCCGATTGCGCAGCTCCAGTTCGTGGTTGGCGCTCTCCAAACTGGCGATGAAGAGGAGGCGCTCTTCTTCGGCGCGCTTGTGGTCGGTAATATCCCGGGCCACGGCGTAGATCATGCTCTGTTCCGGCACACAAATAGCGTTCCATAGCAGCCACTTGTAGGAACCGTCCTTGCACCGATAACGGTTTTCAAAGGCCAGCGACACTTCTCCGTGCGCCAGGCGCTCGCCCTCCGTACCGGTTTTCTGCCGGTCTTCCGGATGTACAAACTCCAGATAGGGCCTGGAGGTGAGCTCTTCCGTGGTGAAGCCAAGCGCTTTCTGCCAGCTTGGATTCACGTACTTGAAGTAGCCGTCCAGGCCGGCCGTGCAAAACATATCAATCGAGAGCTGCATAAAGCGGTTGCCGGTTTCCAGCCGCGAGTAGAGCGGCCCGATCAACAGACTCAGGCCCATCCCGACCGCCAGGAAGGCGAGGGCCAGCAACCACACTCTGTATTCCACGCTCAAAATGCTTTGTCGCAGGAATGAGGCTGGTTGTTCGACAATCACTCCCCATCCGTAGTCAGGGACGGGCTCGTAACGGGTAAATTGCGCGGTCCCATCCCGCATAAATGTCCCCGTCCCGGCGCTCTGGCCTTGCAGGCGTTGAACGGGTTCATATCTCGATAAATCCATTATGGCGGCATGCGGAGGCATATTACGGCTGGCGGCCAGCTGGCCATGTTGATCCACCAGCAGGATCGTCCACTCGCCCTCCAGCTTGGTTTCAACCATGCGCCGGCTTACGGTGTCGAGAGTGTCGGCGCCCATGACGATGCCGGCCGGTTTACCGTGTTGATCGAACAGCGGCACCACAATCGCAATAACGAGGTCTTTCTTTCCGACCGCCGTCTGGTAAACCTCCGAAACATAAGGCTTCCACTGGCGGGTTACGCCCTCGTACCAATCGCGATAAGCAAAATTGCGGCCGATGAGATCGCCTTGCGGAGGACTGATGGCGCGCATCGTGCCATCCAGGTCGTACACGCTCACAAACATGAAGTCGGGACGTTCCGAACGGGCATCCGCCATCTGCCAGTTGACTGCGCCCATATCGCGCCGCGTCCATGCCTGCCGCAGGCTGCGTCTTGCTGCAATCGACTCCAGAAAGGCGCTGCTCTGACGCAGGTGTTCCTCGACCAGAGTCGCCGAGATCCGCGCAATCTGCGTGCTTTCAGTGACCGCGTGACTTTCGGTCTGATGGCGCAATAGTTTGCTGATGGAGTATGCAAACAGCGCCATTGGCACGGCGATCAGCACCAGGAACACCAGCAGGAGCCGCCAGCGCCGGTTCGAGATCCAGATGCCTCCCTTTCCGGGGACACTCTTCAATCCGCGGTTCTCGTCTTCCAGTTTCAATGACTCCTCCGGTTGGTTACTGCCGCTCGGCGTGATGTTTGCTGGCTGCGGGCGCTATGTCCCAGCCGCAGCGCCGCGGGATAAGAAGCCGTCCATATCCTTCCGCACCAACTGCTCGAACTGAGAGAAGATCGAGGGGTCCCACCACCCCTTGCTGACTTCGGTTCTCATGATGTCGAGGGCTTGAGCGGCGGTGAAGGCAGGCTTGTAGGGCCTGACGGTGGTAAGAGCATCAAACACATCCACGATTTGAAGTACTCTGGCCGTGACTTCGATGCAGCCGCCTTCTACTCCGTCGGGATACCCGGAGCCGTCGAATCGCTCGTGATGCTGGCGGATGATGGGCAGCACGGTACGAAATGACTTCAAGGGCGCGCAAATGCGCTCCCCGACCACGGGGTGCTCGCGCATCAATTTCCACTCTTCCTCGAGTGAGCGCGGTAGGCTTAAGAATGATTGCGTCGGGCACCGCAATCTTGCCGATGTCGTGTACTACTCCCGCCCGTCGAAGTGCCGTGATCTGTTCCTCGGAAAGCCCTAAGTGGCCGCCCAAAGTGGACGAATACTCTGCCAGGCGTTCGCAGTGTCCGTGGGTGTAGGGATCCTTACCTTCGATGCTGCGAGCCAGACTGAACAGCACCGCTTCAGCCCGCTCCAATTCGTCGGTGCGTTGCTTGAGCTTCAACAGTGACCGCACTCGGGCCAGTAATTCCGTGCGGTCCACGGGACGGGTCAGGAAGTCATCAGCTCCGACTTGAATGCCTTCAATGCGGTCCTGCTTATCGGAAAGCGCGGTGACCAGGATGACTGGGACCAGATACGTTTCAGGACTGCCTTTGATTTTGGCGCACACCTCGAAACCGTTGAGGTGGGGCATCATGACGTCCGAAATGACCAGATCCACCGTGGTTCTGGAAATCTCATCCAGCGCCTGGGCGCCGTCCTCCACGGTAATTACGTTCAGCCCCGGTGCTTTGAGCATCTCGGTCAGGAGTTCCCGGTTTGCCGCCTGATCGTCGGCAATGAGAATGGTCCCTGTAAGTGCATAGTTGGACTGCACTCTGCGAATCCCCCACATCTAGAGCAGAATTAAAACAATCTTAGAGTGTCACAATCAAAGTGACCCGGGGTAGGTTACTGAAGTTATCGAGTGGCGCAGTACTGGAGTTGTTAGAGATTGTGAGCGGGGAATGTCGATTTGGCTTCGAACCGTGGTTAGTGCTTCTCGACCTGTGCGATGAAGTCGCGAATCTGTTCCTGACAGAGCGAGTTGATCTTGGTGAACTGGATACCTTCACGATTTTCCTTCACCCATACCACGGTTCCCGAAGCGTCGATCACAACTGGTGATCCCGGCAGCCCTAAGTGCAATTCAACGGCTTCTCCCGTTCGTAACCCGGCCACTTCAACCTGTAATCCGCCTTCACTAAGATTCCAGGTTCTCCCGCGGAGGCTGCGGGATGTTGTGGTGCAGGTCACGTTCGTCTGAAGAGGGACCCGCGTCGCCCGTCTACGATTCTCAATCATGGTGCCGCGCACGGTGCGAAACAAGCGCCCCAGTTTCTGGCGATCTACGGGTTTCTGCAGGAAGAATTGCGCGCCGCTGGCAAAGGACTTCTGCATGGTGTTGCGCTCGTCGTGGCCGGTGACAATCACAATGGGAGTCAACTTGTTCCAGGAAGAGTCGCGCACCGTCTGAGCCAACTCCAGACCGTGCAGGCTGGGCATCTCAAGATCCAGAAAGATTCCATCAAACTTCTGCTGGTTCACCAGGAACGCGGCCTTGCGGCTGTCGTTGATGGGGCAGACCTCAGCGTTCATGCTTTGGAATACTTCCGTCATCAATTCCAGGCTGGGTAAATCATCTTCCACCACCAGCAGCTTGAGTCCTGCCAAAATTCCCCCTTGGCTGAACGGTTTCGTGAACGCGACGACCCTCTGAGGCAAGCGATCCACTGCTTGGAGCTATAGGTGAGGTTTGCTCAGAGTTGGTTGTCGGAAACCCCCAGTTATGACAATTGTTATTGCTTCTGCGGAGTGTCACAAGAGTCCATGGGTTCACTGCACTAATGAATGGCGGCAGCAGACAACCGCATTGGGCAAACTTTCAACGCAGGGGGGCCTCAATGGCCCACGTGATCATTCAGGAAAGTCGCCATCAACTGCAAAGCTTCTTGCGTTTCAGGCATTTGGAAGTGGTACCAGAAGGCGTGGGGCAGAGCTTCGAATACCACTAGCCGCGCGTCCACGCCGGAGCGCAGAAGGGCGCGGTGAAAAAGTGAAGTATCGCTAAGCAGGATGTCGCGCGTGCTGGTCACCAGCAGACTGGGCGGCATTCCCTTCAGATCGGCAAACAGAGGCGACAACACGGGATCGCGCGGGTCGGTTTTCCCCACATATTCGTTGTCATGTCCGGCGTTCGGATCACTCGGGCTCAGCCGGCCGGGGAAGCCATCCAGAGTAAACAACTGTCGCGAGTCCCCCGTCCGGCTGAAATCTGCCAGCATGGAAAACAAACCCAGTGCCCCGGGCAGAGGAAGGCCGGATTGTTTGAGCTTGACCGCCATCTCAGCCGTCAGGATTCCTCCCGCCGAAGTGCCGAAGATGCCAATGTTCTTCGGCTTGTAGGTCTTCAACAGCTCCTTGTAAACCGCGACCACATCATCAACAGCGGCCGGAAAGGGATACTCTGGAGCCAGCCGGTAGTAGACGGACACAACTTTGGTCTGCGTGAGGTTCGCGATCGGGTCTCCTTCAATCAGCGAGCCTGAATCGGAGTTGAAGCCACCGCCATGCAGATTTATGAAGACGCGGTGCTCGTTCTTCCTGGGCATGACTAGAGGAGTAATGATGTCGGTGCGCACCCCGGCCATAGTCGTCTCCTGAATCTTGACGGGGAAGTGCTTCATGGCCTCGCCCGAGCCGAACTTGCGCCACTGATCGGTGGAGGTGCGCCGTTGCTGCAGCGTCTGCGGAGCGTGCTTCTGGGTCTCGAGCGATGCCAGCCACTTTTGTGCCTCAGGACTGAGGGTCGTAGGCATGGGGACGACTCTGGTGATGTGGGCCGTTCCATCAGCGTCGAAAGTGGCTGAATCTTCCGCGGGAGCGGCGGTGGTCTGCGCGCTCACTCCTGCCACCAGCCCAAACCCGGTCAGCACCATGGTTGCGAAGCGGATGATATTCAACATTGCCTCCCGAAAAGGATTAGTGGAGCTGTCTCGAGATTAGCGACCGAAACCCGCCGCTCTATTTCGGTCTGCGCCTTCCGAAACACTTGCGGCGAGGATCCAGGCACCGCCGCCCATGGCCAGCGCCACGAACATGCTGGTCCACTCGTTGGCGTTACGAGGAGACGCAACAACTCTGGGTGCGTGCACAATGACAACCCAGAGCAGAAACATAATGCCCAGCAGTGTAGCTGCGCGACGCAAGTATTTTCGGCTGGCGAGGCTCACTGCTGCGGCAAAAAATGCCACTCCAACAAAATATGCCCAGAACAGCCGGGCTGGAATCCAGGCTGGCACCAGCGTGGCTATAAAGCGGGCGTAAAGAAAATGCTGAATGCCAACGATGACCAGCAGCGCGGCAAATAAGAAGCGTCCCAACACTCCGAGCATGACCACACCGCTGCCAGGGCTTCCCCAATCCGGACGCGTCGCGGGAAGCGTTCCCGCCAGCACCCACATGGCTCCGCACAGGGCGAGAAGTTCGCCTGCGCTGGTCCAAGGGCCAGGATTGTGCAGCTGCGCTGCCAGGCGGGGAACATAGATCACCAGCGCATAGCAGAAGATCAAAGCGCCCATCAAGATCGCCGCAGCACGACCATGCCAGGGGATGACAATGCACAGGCTTCCCGCAAGAAGTGAAATGCCCATCGCGGCCATCCAGATCGAAGGCCCTGTGAATCCACGGCGGCCCCACTCCGGTTCCCGCTGCGGCATAGACCAGGTGTTCCACGCCAAATGCGGCAATTGCGGCCAGCGAAGGCCAGTTTCCCGAAGCTGCTCAGGCTCTGCATCGTCAGCGGTCCCTTGCGGTCTCCACTTTGGCCGCCAAGTATAACCCGTCAGGCGGGGAGGCGACCGGATATGGGCTTGAGATTTGACCTTGAGGTCGGCCAGGAACCGGAGCACGCCTGCTGGCGCTCGGTCGTATGGGAAGCTCGGGAATTTGCACTCCGGTCGCGTGCATCCTTTCGGTGTCATGAACCTCAATTAGGGAATTCGTGCGCAACCGGAGTACTATGAATGCTACCCTCAGAATGGAGCTGTGATGCGCCGGAAATCCGCCGAACCCTGGAAGGACCTCGCCACAGCCCTCGTCGAGGAGCGCGATCCCAAGCCGATCCGCGATCTCATCGAGCAGCTCGATCACGACCTAGCAGAAGCATCGAAGAACGCTCCCAAGAGGCGGTGATATTCCTATCCGTCTGCCTGGCAGCCTGGCCTAAACTCTTAACCCCGAAGACACTACAGTTTGATTGCGCCTTCGCGTTTGAGACAACCGTCCGGAAGGCGTGTTGGCGTGGTGTGTGCCTGCCGGAGCTTTTGCTGCGCTGCCGTACACGTTCGGGTGCAGATGCGTCCAGGGATTTGCGCGCGCGCGATTCCATTTTAAGGAGCTTCATGTCATCAATCAATGGCGACAAAGCCAGATTTCATCGCGAGCGCAAGCAGCGGATTGCCCGCCGCCTGCGATACCGGGAACTGTTTAAGAATCCAGCCCCTTCAACCGCCCCGCCCACACCCCCGGCGGCTAAGCCGGCCGGCAAAGAGAGGTCGGCATGAGCACACCTGAAGTCACGTTGCCGGTTGCTAACCTTCTTCCCGATTCGATCAAGAAACGGCGGGTCCTTCTGGTAGACGCATCTTCTGCCAAGCGCGACCTGCGCGCCGAAGCCATGCGAAGGCTGGGTGTCGAAGTGGACTGTGCCACCGACATCAGCGAAGCCAGAATCTGGTGGCGTGCCGACCTCTACAATCTGGTGCTGATCAACCTGGAAGACCAACTGGGCGAACGCGACCAGTTTTGTGATGACGTGCGCAAGGCCACGCCGCCGCAGCAGCTGGCGTTCCTGGTGGGGAAGCCCGAATACCTCGCGGATGTGCCCAATGCTGAGGAACTGAATTCCGGCCTGCTCGGCGCCGAACCCCTGCTTCCGGAGGCAGGCCCC
Source organism: Terriglobia bacterium (assembly GCA_963798155.1). Taxonomy (GTDB): domain Bacteria; phylum Acidobacteriota; class Terriglobia; order Terriglobales; family Acidobacteriaceae; genus CAWCSH01. The sequence goes on along the minus strand of CAWCSH010000004.1, from coordinate 65,636 downwards.
GTGTCGCTGGCGGATGATTTGCCCGGCAATCCTCAACAGCGCTGGGGAATCATGGAAGCCTCACGGCGAATTTCCGCGGTGCGTTCGGTCTCCGCCGCTCGCAGCATGGCGATCCGCAACCGGCCGACGCCGGCGCGCGATCCCGAAACCCGGTATTCGCGGCGCAATACCACCTGGTCCAACGCCATTTCAGAATTTCAGAAAGAGGAAACGCAATGAAGAACCTTTATGTTGGCAACCTTCCCCACAGCACCACCGAAGCCGAGTTGCGCGATGTGTTCCAGGCCCATGGAGAAGTTGAGAAAGTAAGCGTTGTCACCGACCGCGACACCGGCCGCGCCAGGGGATTTGCCTTCGTCGAAATGACCAATGCCGACGAAGCGGAAAAAGCCATTGCCGCTCTCAACGGCACCGAGCTCGGCGGCCGCACTCTCACCATCAATGAAGCCAAACCGAAGACCGATCGTCCACGCGGCGGAGGCGGTGGTGGCGGACAGCGCTTCGGTGGCGGAGGCGGGGGAGGGAAAGGCCGCGGACGGGACGACCATCGCGGGCAGGCACGCCAGCCGCGCGAGCCCCGCTGGTAGGCATTTCGTGCCCGAGTGGGCAATGTCTTCCCGGAACAATGCAGTTATACTAGGAGAGACCTCAACGACAGGAGGGATTGTGAATGCCAAGAGGCCGGTCCACATTTACCAAACGCCAGAAGGAACAAGCGCGGCAGCAGAAACAGCGCGATAAAGCCGAGCGCAAGAGCCAGCGCAAGCAAGAGAAACCTGAAGGTCCCGAAGACACTGCGGATGAAATGCGCGAACTGCGCGAGCACGCCGAAGCCCAGGCGGCGCTCTTCCGCGTAGGTCTGGATGAATCTGCTGAGCCATCGGCAGACGAACCCAAGACAGCCGACCGCTAGACGGTCTGTCCTGCGGATGCAATAACGCTACGAATCCAACAGCAGAGGCGCCCACCGGGCGCCTCTCTTTGCTGTCCAGCTAGACACCCTACGCCGCTGGTGCGCCTGGACGTTTATACTTGGCCGTCCCGCAATTCGCTGCCTTGAGGTGTTATGAAATCCTTGTCGCGACGGGTCCTCTTTCTTTCCTTCGCATCTCTTTTCTGTGCAACCCAGACTATGAAAGCCGCCAATTCTGAAAACGCCGCGTCGAACGCCAAGTTCGCCCAAATGACCGAGCAGTTTGTGAAGGACTCGCTGGCGCTGTCGCCGGTAAATGCCTCGCAAGCCGGCTATCACAAGCACACCGATCCGAAGACCGGCAAAGTAATTGAGCTGGATGCGCAACTTGACGACGTCAGCCCGCAGTCTATTGCGGCGCAGGAGAAGTTTTATCGCGAGTGGCGCCAGCGCTTCCAGAAAGAAACTCCGATCGCCTCGTTGAATCCGGAAGATGCGGCGGACTTCCGGCTGATCGACGATCAGATCGCGCTCAACCTGCTCGAGTTCGAGCACATCCAGAACTACAAGCACAACCCGACGGTGTACGTAGAACTGCTCGGCAGCGGGCTCTTCCTTCCGCTCACTCAGGAGTACGCGCGCAAGGAGGTACGTGTAGGCGATGTGATCTCGCGCATCAGCCAGATTCCCCGGTTCCTCGATCAGGCCAAGTCGGAACTCACCGATGCCGACCCCATCTTCATCTCGACCGCGATGGATGAAAACCAGGGGAATCTGAACCTGGTGGACAGCGTTGCCGCCGATATTCCCGAAGGGTCCCCACTCAAGGCGCAGTACGACAAGGTTGCGCCTGCGGCAAAGAAGGCGCTGGATGACTTCAACACTTGGATGAAGGACGATCTCTCCAAACGCCCGACGAGCGGCCGGACCTGGCGTTTGGGCGCGGAGTGGTATGCACCCAAGTTCCACTACGTGATGGAAACTTCCATCAAGCCCGACCAGCTGCTCAACGAAGCCGAAGCGGAACTGAAAAAAGTCCGCGGCGAAATGCTGCAACTGGCGCTGCCGCTGTACAAGGAGATGTACCCCGGCCAGTCCGACTATAAAGACCTTCCCGCTCATGAGCGCGAGAACAAGATCATCGGCGCGGTGCTCGACAAGATCAGCGACGAGCACGCCAAGCGCAGGCGAGCTGATTGATACCGTGAAGGGCGATCTTGATGGGATCAAGCAGTTCATCCGCGAAAAGAAGATCGTCGCGCTCAGCAGCCGCGACAACCTGAAAGTGATTCCCACGCCGGAGTTCGAGCGCGGCATCTATTCTGTCGCCGGATTTCATCCTGCGCCTCCGCTCGAACCCAACGCCGAAGCGCAATATTGGGTGACGCCGATCGATCCCAAAACGCCGGATGCGAAGGCCGAGAGCAAGCTGCGCGAATATAACAATTACACCCTGAAGTGGCTCACGATTCACGAAGCGCTTCCCGGGCACTATGTGCAGGCCGAGCATGCCGACGACGTGCAGCCGCCGACCCGCCGCGTCCTGCGAAATCTCTTCGGCAACGGTCCCTACGTGGAAGGATGGGCGGAGTACGGGGCCGACGTGATGACCCAGGAAGGCTATCTGGGTTTCAATCCGAAGTTCCGCCTGATGCGGTTGAAGGTCTGGCTGCGTGCGGTGGCCAACACCATTCTCGACATCCGCATGCAGACCATGAACATGACTGACCAGCAGGCGCTCGACCTGATGATCAAAGACACGTTCCAGACCCAGGCGGAAGCCGACGGCAAACTCCTCCGCGCCAAGCTGAGTTCAACCCAGTTGCCCACCTACTTCGTGGGTACGCGCCAGTGGTGGGAATTGCGCAAGAAATATCAGGCGGCGAAGGGCAGCAGCTTCACTCTCGATGAGTTTCACAACCGCGCTCTCGACAAGGGACCACTCCCCATCGAGTATTTGGAGAAAATCATCCTGCCCCACGCGACAGCAACCCCCTAGCCCGCGAGGGGCGGCTCGGGCGGTGTTGGCCGCGGCGGACTCTTGTCTGCTTGGCTCTGAACCCGTGCTATAATTCCGCTCATCTCGCCGCGTTTTCTTGCTTCAGGGGTGTGCTCCTCGATGTTCGTCCGGAGGTAAATATGTTTCCGAAGTGCCTGCTGCGAACCCTCGTTTTGTCCTCTCTTGCTGTACTTCTCACTCTTCCGGCGGTTGCGGTTACGCGCACCGTAGTGCCGGCTGGAACCATTCTCGATTGCACGCTGGATGAGCCAAACTTCTCTTACAAGACTGCAATGGTGAACGACCCGGTTCTGTGCCATCTCGGGCCCCTGCGTTCGTTCGGTAGGCAGGTGTTTCCCCGCGGGGCGGAACTGAGCGGGTATCTGCGCGATATGAAGAAGCCCGGCTACTGGGGCGGGAAGGGTTGGATGTCCTTCGAATTCGATCGTCTGGTGCTGCCCAATGCCGATATTTTGCCCATGTCGTCTAAGGTGATTTCCGTACCGAAGAAGCTGAAGGTCAATGCGCAGGGAGAAATCCATGGCGGGCAGTATCCCGTACTGAAGGGCGAGACCCGTATCTCGCTGCGCCTCATGGACGATCTGGAAGTTTCGTATCCGGTCGCAACCCGCGATATCCCCATGCCACCTTGGTCGCAGAGCTATCGCCCGTCTTCGTATTCTCCCGTACAGCGGGAAATGCCGCGGGTGCGGGTTGTGACTGCGCAGCTTGATTCGATGGCCCAGGGTCCAGCCGAGGAGTTCAGTCCTGCGCCAACTGCCCCTGTACAGGCCGCCGCTGGAGAGCAGCCGTCCGCTATTCAGCCGACCTCTGGCGAGCCACGCATCACCGTGCTCGCTCTGCGGAACGGCACCGCCGCCCTGGCCCGCGATTACTGGGTCCAGCACGGCGAGGTGCACTACATCTCCGAAAACGGACAGGAGAGCACGTTCAACCTTGCCGACGTCGATCTCTATCGCACCGCCGAGGTCAATCGCGAGCGACACGTGGATTTTGTGCTGGAGTCGCGCGAAATCAGCGAGCAGTAAACCTGCTCACCACTCCACCCCCGGGTACAGGCTCGGCAGATGGATAGTGCGGTATGAGTTCTGGCCGTTGACGTCGAGTTGCCACACCACCTGCGGCGGTTGTGTGTTGGTGAGTTCCAGAACTCGCGCGCCGGTAGGATTGTCACTTGGCGCCGAGAGGTCGAGATACATGTCGGTGTTCGGCAGTCGCTCGCTCACCCCGCCCCAGGGGGAGTACACGGTCGGGTAGGCCCACAGAATCTTCGCCGTCATGGTCTCTTCATTCACATCGAGATAGAGCCCTCGGCTGTAACACGGCGGCACATCGGGCGGTCCGCAGATGGTGCCTGAACTGTTGAGCACGCGGTTATTGCCGTTATCGAACATCGCCATCTCGATGTCCCCGGTAGTGTTCGGGCTGATTATGTTGGCGTAGTGCTGCGCGAAGAACCAGTCTGATGGCGAGCTGGAGTTCTGCAGCGTGAAATCGCCCTGATAGCCCAGCCTCCACAGGATGTTGCCGGTACCGTTTCCGTTGGCATAGTCAATCTTGATGATCCAGTACTGATGCCGCATCGACAGCAGTATGCTGCCGTCGTCGGGCGAGTAAACCAGCGCATTGCTGTGCGTCCAGTCCGGAAAAAGCATTGGGTGCCGGTTGATATCGAGATGATCGAAAGTGGACCAGACCCACACCGGCTTTAAGTCCGGATCAAGATCCACAATCGAATCTCCCAAGACCGTGGTTGTCCCGGAATATCCCGGAAGATCGGTGTAGTCCTTGTTGGAATTCACCAGCAGAAGAAGATGCCCATTCGGCAGGTGCACCACATCGTGATGAATCGCATTTGCCGTCCACGTGTACCCGGCTGCGCTCAGATAGGTATTGAGCTGATCGACGGTGAACTCATGAATGGTTTTTCCTGCTAGATTGAATTCGCGGACGGTGCCGCCGGCTCCGGTTGTCCCAGCATAGAAAACTGCCAGAAAGTCTCCGTTGGGCAGGAGCTTGATGGGCTGCGCAATCCCGAGTGCCGCATCGAAGTCGTAATACCAGATCAGATTTCCCGAAGGGTCAAGCGCGACCAGTCGCAGGTTTGCAGTGTTTACGCCCCCTGGATTGAGGCTGAGCAACTCAACTCCAGACGCAGGAGCCGCCGCTCCAGGTAAGGTCACCTTTGTGTCTGGAATGCGCCCGGAAGGAGCGGACCCGGTGGTAAACGTATGGTCGTCGCTCACCAGTTGCGTGCCATCGGCAAAGGTGGCTACCGATCTCATGTGGTAAGTCGTGTCTTGCTTCATCCCGGCAACCAGGAGGGTTGCGTGGGTATGCGCGGGAACTGCTACCGGCGAGGTGGAGAAATCGTACTTGGTATCGAGACCAAACTGAATGACGACAGTTGCATCGCGAGGCAGCCTCACCGAGTACGCCGCAACCAGCGGATTGGTTGTCGCAACAACTGGTCCGGCACCGCTGCCGCACCCGGCCGCGCAGAGCAGCAACACCGTCACGCCGAAAAAGCGTAGCTCTTTCGTTTTAGTCAGACCTCCTGGGAGATGTGACAAAGGAATGAATCCAGAGTTCCGTGCGTTGGACGCGGGGGAGGGAACTTACGTTGCCATCCAATTGCAGGGGAAAGGGTCTCGCAGCAGCACCGTCTTACAATGACCAGCCAGCAATGCCCCGCTGCTTTGTTGTTTGGATACACAGCAACGAATGCTGGCAGGCGGGTAGCCAACATGCACGGGAGTGCTCGCGGGCGTGACAGGCTGAGTTAAGGTCGTCCCCCAGCATCCAAGAATTACCGCTTGTATTCTCGCGATGACCGAGAGTGCCGAGCGGTAATGTGCGCAATCGTTAACAGAAAACGGAGATATCAGAGCTGACTGGTGAGCAACGAGGAAAGAAATGACCAAGCCAAAACATATTCTGATCACGTCAACTGGAGAAGGCGCTCTGATACTGACCGTCGCTGCCATCGGCTGGGCTGCCCACATGCCCCTGATCTTTACCAGCCTTGGTCCCACAGCGTATGAACTGGTGGAAAAGCCCAAGGCACCCAGTGCCAGGTTCTACAACATCATTGTCGGGCATTTCGCTGCGCTGGCCGCCGGCTTTCTCTCGCTGTGGCTGCTTGGGGCCTGGAGCGCTCCCAAGGTCGCCGCCGCAGGCTTTGTGTCGTCACCCCGCCTGTGGGCCGCCGTGATGGCCGTGGTCATCACGACTGCGACAACCCTGGTCCTGGATGCAAGCCAACCCGCGTCGCTCTCCACCACTCTCCTGGTTTCGCTGGGAGCCATGCAGACCGCGCATGATGCCCTCGCCATCGTGATCGCTGTTCTACTGCTGGCGGCGATAGGGGAACCGATTCGCCGCCTCATTCTGCGGCATGAGAATCCGGAAGTTTTAGTGCCGGAAACCCGCCTTTGATGGCGTCGTAAATCTTATGCCGCTCTCGATCCTTGTCGAGGGCCGCGCCGGGCTATTTCCTCGCGCCTTCTTTCGAGTGCTGCTCCACCAGCCGTTGGGTCAGTAGTACCAGGCCAAGCAGCTGAGTCCATTCCGACACAATGTTCCCGGCAACCTGCCCCCATTTTGCCTCGGGAGCGAGCCGAAGATACAGCAGCACCCAGCCAGTCCCGGAAATCAGCAGGAACACCGCCAGGGAATGGTCTCGCAGGAAGCGGTGAACCCGGTTTTTGGGTTCGCGGGGCGGCTTACGGCTCTCAGACGACCCTTTTTCGTACAGATACTTGGTTGCAATAACGGTGACTACGACTCCGGTCCAGTCCGCGATGGCATTGCCGAAGAACGATCCCCAATGTTTCTGTGGGTCGGAAATAGAGTAGAGGACGATCCACAGCAAGAGCACGGAAAAAGCGGCAAGGCTCAGTGAATGGTGGCGAAGGAAACCGGATTTGCGCTTCTTGCGATTGGCAGACGTTTTTGCGGAGGGCATGTCCGGCTCCTGCCGGGTGGAACAGACACTACTCTCCGGCTTGTGGATTATCGGTGGCCGCACGAATTTCGGCCATACCGTCGATTCCCCATGCGCCGAGTCAAGGCGCGCCGGGGGTACAATGCCGGGCATGAATTACATGCCGCATCCGGTGGATACGTCTTCGGTGACGCTCAGTGACGATGTGCTGAAGCTGACCGAGCTCCTGGCGAAAAATGCGCATGAGGTTTGGGCACAGGAACGGATGGCGCAGGGGTGGAAGTATGGCCCCGCTCGTAGTGACGCGAAGAAGGAGCATCCCTGCCTGGTGCCTTACGAAGACTTGCCAGGGTCGGAAAAAGAATTCGACCGTAATACGGCGATGGAGACATTGAAGGCAATCTCAGCGATGGGATACCGTATCGTGAAAAGTTAACGACATGGCCCGACGCCAAAATCCGCTTCCGGCCCCAGCGGCCGCAACCACGCCGGCTGTCACCGATCCTCCAGGATCACAGCCAGCCGCTGAATTTGCGGATATGCGCGATAGCGAGGCCGAACTGGCATCTTACTCGTCGCTTCCGCTGCATCTTTTCGGAGCGGTGGCAAACCAGTTCGATGCAGCCGATCTTGCGGCGCTCAGCTACCAGCGCTGGCATCATGGGATGACCCGCGGGGCGGCCACCTTGGGCACGGCGGCAGTAGTGCTCGCCATCCTGGAACTGGCTTATGGAGAAATTCTGGGGCCGTGGACGCTGCATATCGAATTCCTGCTCGCTTTGTCGGCGGGCGCTATCGCGCTGATCGGAAATAAGGCCGCGTTCAAGGAAAAGTGGCTGCTGCAGCGGCACCAGGCTGAGTCTTGCCGGCTGTTGAAGTTCCGCTTGCTGGTGCGGCCTGATCTTTGGGCCGGTTCCGGTGCGCGAGCTGAGCACTGGATCGCCGCTGAACTCGAGGAGATCCAGAAACTCCAGGGCAGGGAATCGCTCGATAGGGCGGCAAACGAGCCGACACGGCATGGGCGCTTTCCGGTTCAACCGCAGGTTTTGCCGCGCCAGACTCTGAAGGAACTGGTGGAATATTACCTGGGCAAACGGCTGAATCCGCAAAAGGAGTACCTGGCAAACCGCGCGCAGCGCAATGAACACGGAGTGCTCAACGTGCTTCCGTCGTGGCTCTTCTTTCTCAGCGTGGGCGCGGTGTTTGTGAAGTACTTTGTGGAGCTGCTCCGGCATTCGCGCGGCGAGGATCTTCTTCCCGCAGGGAAGCTGACCCCATTGCACTCGCTCACCATCCTGCTGGCTGCGGTAGGAGCGGCTTCATTGCCGGTGCTGGCGGCGGGAGTGCGCACCTTTCGGGCAGCCTTTGAGTTTTCCCGCAACCAGAGCCGGTTTCAAGCGGCGCACGACGCCCTCTCAGGACTCGAAGAATGCACGGTGCGAGATAGTCTGGAGGCCCTCAGTGGGGGTGGACTGCAGCGCGAGACGAACTCAGACGTGGACGCCTACGCTGTCGTTTCCGATCTCTGGTGGTGTGAGCACATCCTGGAGAGTGAACACCGCGAGTGGCTTCGCCTGATGTATGAAACCGAATGGTTCGGATGATTCCTGCCTCGCTCCTGCCACGGCTCATCGAATCTCGTTACATCTTTAACTTCGGCTCAGGCGCGACTGCATATTTCTGAATCATCTGCGCCGCCATCTTCCCCCCTTCATATTCGGGAATAATGACCTCCGTTGCTCCCGATGTTCGCATGGCCTCAGCGTAGCGCTCCTGCCCGGCGCGGGTGATGATACGAATATCCGGTCGAAGCGCCTTGGCCGTGATCGTGATGTAGAGATTGTCGGCGTCGTTATCGATGACAATACAGATCCCGCGCGCCCGCTCAATGCCAGCCATTTGCAGAACGCTGTGGCGCTTGGCATCCCCTTGCAGCACGACTTTGCCTTCCTGCAAGAGCTGGCGATAGAGGCTCTCTTCGGTTTCGATCAGCACAAAAGGAATCTTGGCCCGGGTGAGTTGCTCCGCCACGGTACGTCCGACCTGTCCATATCCGCAGATGATGAAGTGGTCGTGGACTCTCTCGAGATTGAATTCGTTGAGCATGCTTTTCCAAACCTCCGCACCCTGATGTCCAAAAAACGCCAGCAAAATTCTTTCGGCAAACCAGATCTGAAAGGCAAACACTCCCACGAACACGACCAGCGCAAACAGTTTGGTGCCGGTGTGGACGCTCTGGTATTCGATGGCATGAGGGAAAATGGTCCAGAACAGGGCATCCACCCAGCGCAACCTCTCCAGCCGCATGTAGGTGACTACGCACACCGCAACGAAGGCGACAAACAGCAACAGTGGCGTGAACAGCCGGCGCAACAGCAGTAAAGTGGCACGGAGCATTCGAGTCGAACCTGGTCTGGCTGGTTACTGTGTGCGAATGACCTCTAACCTGGCCAGCCGTGGTGGGTTGGCGCACGGGGGTGACACCCTATCCGATGGCAGGCGGGAATGCAAGCCATTGAAATTGATAGTAAGTATCGATATCGGAGATAGGAATGGGGACCGCCTCATTCCCCGAACATGCGGACCTGCCGGGTATCGAGGGCCACACCACGGCGACGCCGGCGAGCCGCTCCGATTACGGCCAGCACGGTGAGGGATTCGAGGGCAGTGCGGGGAACGAAAATCCGCTGGGTATTAGAGCGGAGATCGGGAGGATTGACCAGAAATCCCTCTGCAGTGGTGAGACTTAGGTCGTTAGGCATCATGCCTTCGAGCACTTCGTTGTCTTTGAATTTCAGGCGGACCCACAGCCCTTCGGTGCGGGGACGGCTGGTGAAAGTCTTGCGGCTGAAGGTGTCTGAGTCGCCGAATTCGCGGACGAAGTACACGCCCTTGATGTCCTTGAGATCGATGGCTACAACATTGCCCGATGTGTTAAGCAGTTCCAGCTTGCCTTCGTTCACAAAATTGGCAGGCGACACGTAGCCATGGATGGAATCGCGGTCCATCTTGCGAACTACGACTTTTTTGTGTGTCGAAGGCATGTGATTTCTATATGTTACAGCTACCGCGCGTGGAAAGCTGCTGTTACTGGGGCGGCTTTCAAGGGCTGCGTAGTCAGCTGGTAAACTGGCTTAACCCCTTATTCTTTCAACCAATTCTCGCACCTTTCCGGTCTAAAACGGCGGCTCTTCTAGGTTGTTGTAGCCAAACGGTTAACGTTGTGATATTTTCTGTAGCTTGCCGCGTCCCATCATTGCAAGTGTAAGCCTATTGGATAGAACCACTTACATCAGAGTGGGCGGGGAGGCCTGTTTCCTCATGCAGGACTGTGGAAAACCGCGCTCAGCAGCGGTTAGCGCGGCAGCCCGGGATGTTTTGATCGTCGAACGGAATGGCTGATTACATCTACACCATGGAAATCCGGCTGACGCCGGACCAGCAGCGGGGAGTGACCCTGGTGCAGGACGTCGCCCGCAATGCGGGACTGAACGTCTATCTCACCGGGGGCGCAGTTCGCGACATTATCAGCGGCCTGCCGATCCGCGATCTGGATTTCACCGTCCAGGGAAATGCCCTCAAGCTCCAGAAAGACCTTGAACGCGCTGGAGTGCTGATCGCCGCCATCGACGACGATATCAAGGGCCTGCAGCTGGTGCTGCCAGGAAATGTGCGCGCGGAAATCAGCATGGCCCGCACCGAGCGCTACGAGAAAACCGGAAAGCCTCCGATAATTGCTCCGGCCACGATTATCGAAGACTTGCGGCGGCGTGATTTCACCGTCAACGCCATGGCGCTGTCCCTCAACCCGGGCTCGCGCGGGCTGCTGATGGATCCCTTCAACGGCGCTGCCGACATCGAAGCGAAAGTTCTGCGGGTGCTGCACAACTACGCTTTCGTGGAGGATCCCTCGCGCCTGATTCGGGCCACGCGCTTCGCGGCGCGCTTCCACTGGCCGCTCGAGGAGCGTACTCAGCAGCGCTACGACTCAGCGAAAGAGAACAACTACATCGAGTACATCAGCAACAGCGCCATCGGATACGAGATCCAGCAACTGGCGTATGAGGATGATCCGCTGCATATCCTCAAGACCCTGGAAAAAGAGGGCTGGCTGAAAATATTGAGCGCCCACTGGACCAGCGCCAAAGTGGATACCGCTGGACTGGGCCAACTGATGAAGACCCGTCAGCAGATGAATGATCTCGGCTACTGGCCCGATCCGGCGCCGGCGGTGCTGTATTTCCTGACGTCGCGGCTCAGCGACAAGGAAATCAGCGACATGCGCAAGCTGATTCCGCGCAAGCACCTGGTGGAGGCGTGGCGTGATCTCGAAGACCATGCCAAGGAACTGGCCAAGCGCCTCACCGGCAAGGAAGCTGCTACTCCTTCGCGGACATGGAAGCTGTTGTCGGAAGCGCGTCCGGAGATGATTTTGTTCCTCAGCGTGACCGCGCGGCAGCAGGCAGTGGTGCAAAAGCTGAAGAACTTCTTCACCAAGTGGAGACAGGTGCAGCAGAAGCTGCCGCTCCCGGAGATGACCGAGCTGCACATCACGCCGCAGCTGCCGGAGTATCCCAAGATTGCGAATGATGTGTTCCTGCTGCTGCTCGATGGCAGGATGCGGTCGCGGACTGAAATCCTGAAATTCCTCAAGCCGCTGGCGCCGCCGCCCCCGCCTCCACCGCCGCCTCCTCCAAAACGGGGACGCGGAGCCAAGGCTGCTCTGGCTGCGGCGCAAGCCCAACAGGCGGCTGCCGCTGCACCTGCTGCGGCAGTGGGCGGTAAGAAGAAGAAAGGGAAAGCGGACGCCGCGGCAGTGACGTCGGCGGCTCCCACGTCCCCACCCGCAGCCGCGAAGACTGCCGGCAAGGTCATGGCAGCGGCCGCAGCTACTTCGGGGAGCGGGAAAGCCGCGGCAGGCAAGAGCGCACCGGCAAAGTCCGCCGCAGAGAAAGTAACAAAGCCCAAGGCGGCGAAATCGGCCGGCAAGGCGCCCGCAAAGCCAGCCAAGTCGGCAAGTAAAAATAATAAGAAGAACGCCGAGAGCAAGAGCAAGAATAAGACCGGCAAAAGTAAGAAGCACTAGTTCGTCAGAACCGGGTTCGCAGGCGCGAACCGATAGCAAGCCCTGTGACACTTCCAAAATCAGACGGAGCACGCAATGAAAAAGCTCGGGAAAATCCTGCTTATTGTGCTGGGCAGTCTGGTAGTCCTGCTGGCGATTGCGATCACCTTTACCATTGGGTGGCGGCCATTCATCGGACCCAGCGCGCGGGCCACCAGTTCGCAGCCCTTTGAACGGACTCCGCAGCGCCTGGCCCGGGGCGAGTACCTCGTGACCAGCATTCTCGATTGCAACGTATGCCATTCTCCCAAGGACTGGAACACCCACGGCGCCCCCAACCTGCCCGGCAAAATGCTTGGAGGCCAGATATTCCCCATCCCCGATCTTCCCGGCCAGGTGGTGGCGCCCAATATTTCCCCTGATCCCGAGACCGGCGCGGGTAAGTGGACCGATGACCAGATAGCGCGCTCAATTCGCGAAGGTATAGCTCACGACGGCCATGCCATTTTCCCCATGATGCCGTACAACGAGTACAGCCACCTCTCCGACGAGGACGTGAAATCGGTGGTGGTGTATCTCCGCAGCATTCCTCCGGTACATAGTGCCTTGCCCCCGACAAAACTGATTTTTCCGGTGAAATATCTGATCAACGGCGCTCCGCAGCCATTGACTCATCCGGTCAGCGGACCCGATCCCTCCGATCAGATCCAGCGCGGGAAATACCTGGCAACCCTGGGCTGCGGTTGCCACACCCCGACGGATCGGGGCAAAGTGCTGCCGGGACTGCAATACGGCGGTGGAGAGCACCTCAAAGGGCCCTGGGGAGACGTGACCAGCGCCAACATCACGCGCGATGCGTCCGGCATCGGATACTACGATGAGGCCATGTTCATCCACACCCTGCGCACCGGATATGTGGGCGCGAGGAAACTCAATTCGATCATGCCCTTTGGATCGTTTAAAAACCTGAACGATGATGATCTGAAGGCGATCTTCGCCTACCTCCGCAGCGTCCCGCCCGCAAAGCATCGGGTAGACAATACGCTGCCTCCCACCTACTGCAAGATCTGCAAGCAGTGGCACGGAGGAGGGGACCAGAATTAAGGCTGGTTGCGGCCACGGCAGCGTTCGCTCCGAAGCCTGACAATGGCGGAAATTCCGGTTGATTTTGCTTCCCGGCGCGGGACTATAATTCGCCTGTGCGGCAGCAGTTTGCATTCGCGGTACTAGCATCCGTGATGGCGTGCGGACAACTGTTTGCACAGACAGGAACCGTGAGCGTTTCCCCTTTCTTCGCGGGGCAACGAAGTTCTGCAACTCCGGGCGCCGTCTTCTTCAGCGGCAATCCAATCTTCAGCGGGAACCGCAGGCTCAGTCTGTTCGATCGCACTCCCTTTCTGAACCCGTTCGGCTATGGACGAGGTCGGTTCGGCCGCAATCACTTCGGTCGCGGCCGCTTCGCCTACACTCGCGCCGGCTATGGCCGCAACGTCAACTTCGGTGACTCCTCCATGTGGACAGACTATTTCGGCAGCGGATACGGATACCTGTACTCGGTTAACCCGCAGAGTACGCCGCCCTCCAATCCTTATCCGGAGGAGTATCGCGTCAAGGGCAAGCTGGCGAATGACGTGGATGTTCTAACCGGGAAGTCCTCGCAATCAACCTACGGCGATCAGGAAGCAGCGCCGAGCACACCTGAGCCCAAGCCGTAGGCCCGAATTTCCACAAGGCCGCAGGCGATCAACAGAACCCGCCCTTCTAATTCCAGCCGCATATCCTTAGAATCAACTCAGGCCATGGATCAATTCGTTCACCTCCACCTGCACACGGATTATTCGATGCTCGACGGCGCTTGCGACGTGGAGAAGCTTGTCCACCGCGTCAAAGAGCTCGGCATGCCGGCGGTCGCCATGACCGACCACGGCAACATTTTCGGCGCAGTGCACTTCGTGAATGCCGCCAAGCATGCCGACGTGAAGCCCATCATCGGCTGCGAACTCTACGTGTGCAAGAAAGACGACCACCACACCGGGCGCACTCCGCCCGAGGGTGACACTTACAACCACCTGCTGGTGCTGGCGGAGAACGACGAAGGCTACCGCAATCTGACCAAGATCACCTCCGAAGCATCACTTCACGGTTTCTATTACAAGCCCAGGATCAGCAAGAAGTTTCTCGCCGAGCATTCTAAGGGGCTGATCGCCCTCTCCGGCTGCCTGAAAGGCGAAGTCGCCGAGTTCCTGATGGAAGACAAGTACGACGCCGCCCGGAGCGCGGCGGCAACCTACACCGACATCTTCGGCAAGGGAAATTTCTTCCTCGAAATTCAGGACCAGGGACTGGAGATGGAGCACCGCATCCACCCCGGGCTGTTCCAACTGGAGAAAGATCTGGGACTGCCGCTGGTCGCCACCAACGACAGCCACTATCTCTGCGAGGACGACGCTCACGCGCAGGACGTGATGGTCTGTATTCAGACCGGGAAGTCCATCCAGGACACCAATCGGATGAAGTTCCAGGGCACCGGCTTTTTTGTCAAGAGTCACGACGAAATGTACCGCGTGTTCAAAGACGCGCCCGACGTGCTCACGCGGACTCTGGGAATTGCCGAGCGCTGCAATGTGCGTCTCGAAAAGGTCAGCACGCCGTTTCCCCAGTTCGATGTGCCCGAGGGCTACACCCTCGACAGCTATTTCGAGCACATTACCCGGCAGGGATTTGCTCGCCGTCTGGAGGCTTTACGCCCGCTGGAGGCGCAGGGCCGCCTGAAGCACAGCCTGACCGAATACGAACAGCGGCTGACGCGCGAGCTGGCCATCATCCAGCAGATGAAGTTCTCCGGCTATTTCCTAATTGTCTGGGATTTTATCCGCTACGCCAGGGAGCATGACATCCCCGTGGGCCCGGGTCGCGGATCGGCTGCGGGCTCGCTGGTTTCCTACTCCATGGCGATCACCGATATTGATCCCTTGCAGCACGAGCTGCTGTTCGAGCGCTTCTTGAATCCGGAGCGGGTGTCGATGCCGGATATCGATATCGATTTCTGCATGAACCGGCGCGGAGAAGTGATCAACTACGTCACCCAGAAATACGGGCGCGAGAATGTCGCCCAGATCATCACCTTCGGCACCATGCAGGCCAAGGCGGCGATCAAAGACGTGGGCCGGGCGATGGATATGCCCTACAGCGATGTGGACCGCATCGCCAAGATGATTCCCACCCAGCTCAACATCACGCTGGAGCAGTCGTTGAAAGATTCTCCCGCATTGCAGCAGGCCTACGAGAGCGACTCCCAGATCCGGGAACTGCTCGACACCGCCAAGAAGCTGGAAGGGTTAGTGCGTAACGCCGGGGTGCACGCCGCGGGAGTCGTGATTGCACCGCGTCCGCTGACCGAGCTGGTGCCGCTGCATCGCACCAAGAACGAGGAAATCGTCACCGCCTTCGACATGGTCGCGATCGAGAAGATGGGCCTGCTGAAGATGGATTTCCTCGGCCTCACCACGCTGACCATTCTCGATGATGCGGTGAAGCTGATTGCGCAGACTGGAAGCAAAGAGCCGGGTGCCGCTTCGGAAGCCGTCCGCCTGGATGAGATTCCCCTCTCCGACCCGACTACCTACGAGAAGGTATTTCACAGCGGGCTGACCTCCGGGGTGTTCCAGTTTGAATCGCACGGCATGCGCGACGTGTTGCGGCGTTACCGTCCCAACTCGATTGAAGATTTGACCGCTCTGAATGCGCTATACCGTCCCGGCCCCATTCAGGGCGGCATGATTGACGACTTCATCGACCGCAAGCACGGGCGCAAGAAGATCGAATACGAACTGCCGGAGCTGAAAGAGATTCTGGAAGAAACCCTGGGCGTGATCGTGTACCAGGAGCAGGTGATGCAGATCGCCAACCGCCTGGCGGGATATTCCCTGGGAGAGGCGGACCTGCTGCGCCGCGCGATGGGCAAGAAGAAGGCCGAGGAGATGGCCCAGCAGCGCGAGCGCTTTGTCGAAGGATCCGCCCAGCGAAACTTCCCCCCGAAGAAGATCGAAAAGATCTTCGATCTGATGGCCCAGTTCGCCGGCTACGGCTTCAATAAGTCGCACTCGGCGGCCTATGCGCTGCTTGCCTATCACACTGCCTACCTGAAAACCCACCATCCCGTGGAGTTCATGGCGGCCCTGCTCACCTCGGTCACCGGCAGCACCGACGATGTGGTGAAGTACATCAACGAGTGCCGCGAGATGGGAATTGCGGTGGAGGCGCCGGATATCAATGTTTCCGACGCCAACTTCACCCCCCACGGGCAAGCCATTCGCTTTGGACTGGCGGCGGTGAAGAACGTGGGACACAACGCCATCGAATCGATTGTCGCTGGCCGGAAAAAACTAGGGCGCTATGGCTCGATCTACGAGTTCTGCGAGAACGTGGATCTGCGCCTGCTCAACAAGCGCGTGCTCGAGTCGCTGGTTAAGAGCGGCGCCATGGATGCTCTCGGCCGGCGCGCCCAGCTCATGGCCGTGCTCGACAAGGCCATGGAGCGTGCGCAGAAAGCCCAGCGCGATGCGGAATCCGGACAGCACGGCTTATTCGGAGTTTTTGAGCAGCAGGATATGCCGGCCGCTAACGACGCGCTACCGGCGATTCCGGACTGGGATGAGCATACCCGGCTCGGCGCTGAGAAGGAGATTCTCGGTTTCTTCATCAGTGGGCATCCGCTCGATAGATATCGCGACAAGCTGCAGGATCTGGGGGCGCTCTCTACCTCAGAGCTGTGCGCCATGAAAGCTTCCACCGGCAAAGACGAGAACATCACCACCGCCGGAATCATCGCCAACCTGCGCGCGCTTAAGTCCAAACGCGGCGACTTCTATGCCCAGGGAAATCTCGAAGACATGGAAGGCTCCATAGAAATGCTCGTGTTTCCCGAGGCCTTTCGCAAGCTGGGTGAAAAGGTGAAGCTCGAAGTGCCGGTTCTGGTCAGGGGTGGAGTGCGCATCGAAGAGGGCGCCAATCCCAAGCTTACGGTCAACGACATCACTCCGCTTGAGGAAGCCAGGGTTCCGCTGCCGCGGGCGCTACGCATTCGCATTCAGAGTGAGGCCGCGAGCGAGCAGACGGTGGACGCCTTGCACACCCTGTTCCGCGAGCGAAAAGGGGAAGCCAAGGTGTTGTTTGACGTGGAACGCCGCGGAGATTTCATGGTGGTGATGGAAGCAGAAGGCTATAATGTGCAACCGGACCGCAATTTTATCGCGCGCGTAGAGGAATTGTGCGGCCGCGGCGCGGTGCGGGTGATCAACTGAGAACCCGCGGCAATCGAGGCTTCCATTCGCAGGCATAGGCACGGACCGGAACCCGAAGCGCAGAGCCCCCGGCCGGCAACCACGGGCATCGAGTTTCTGCTTTCCATGGTGGAGTCGCGCTGGGCATCACGGGGCAATAACGGACACAACATGGATTCGCAAGTGGAACAGGAGTTGGGCCGGATCGAGCAGCAAATCTCCAGGCTACAGACCGTAGCGGCAGAAGACGAAGACACCAATCGTCAGATCCAGTTGTTGAACCAGCGCATCGATGCGCTGCGCACCCAGGTGGCAGGCCGCCCTACGGCTTGGGAGAAAACCGAATTGGCACGTCATCCCCAGCGTCCGCATTGCCTTGACTACATTGAGCGTATCTTCACCGACTGGAGCGAGATTCATGGTGACCGCTCCTACGGAGATGATCCCGCGATTGTGGCCGGCATGGCGCGCTTCCACGGCGAAGATGTGATGGTGCTGGGCACGGAGAAGGGCCGCGACACCAAACAAAAGGTTTATCGCAATTTCGGATTGCCCAATCCCGAAGGCTACCGCAAGGCGCTGCGGATCATGAAACTTGCGGAAAAATTTTCCCGACCGATTTTTACCCTGATCGATGTAACCGGAGCAAATCCCGGGCTGGGCGCGGAGGAGCGCGGGCAGGCCGAAGCCATTGCCCGCAACCTGCGGGAGATGGCGCGGCTGCGGGTGCCGATTCTGACCGTAATCACCGGGGAAGGAGGCAGCGGCGGCGCACTTGCGCTGGCCGTCGCCGACCGCGTGCTGATGATGGAGAATGCGGTTTATTCGGTGATCTCCCCCGAGGGCTGCGCCTCGATCATGTGGCGCGATGCCACGAAAAAAGAATTGGCCGCCGACGCGCTGCGCATCACTGCCGGCGATCTAAGCCACCTGGGCTGCATCGACGGAGTAGTGCCCGAGCCCGAGGGCGGCGCGCACAAAGATCACGAAGCGGCGGCCGCGCTGCTCGACACCGCGTTGCAGCAGAATCTTTCCGAGCTGAAGACTTTCTCCATTCCCGATCTGCTCGCCTCCCGTTACAAGAAATTCCGCAACATTGCGCAGTTCTTTCGGGTTGAAGGGTAATCCTGCATGGTCCTAAGCCGGTTCCCGAGCTGGTTTCCAAACCAGGTACGGTAGTCATCAAAGCCGCCAATCCTGCCTGTGCTGAGGGCTTTGCCTGCCGTATAATAGTTAGTTCCACGCGACATTCCACTGCACGACGGACGGGAACACCCGCTCCAAAGGAAGGACCTAGGGATGGCCACCACGGATGTAGCGCTCCACCACGCTCGTGGAGACGTGGAGCCGAAACAAGTCGTCAACAACATGAGCATTCAGGTTGCGACTGTGAACGGCTCCGGTTCTCAAAGCTCTAATACCGTACTTCTTCGCAGCATCTTCCAGATGGGGGTTCCAGTCTCCGGCAAGAATCTTTTCCCCTCCAACATTGCCGGTCTGCCCACCTGGTACACCATCCGCGCCAATAAAGACGGCTACATCGCCCGCAAGAAAGAAATCGATTTCCTGGTGGCGATGAATCCTGAGACCGCTCAGGAAGACGTTAAATCGCTGGCTGCGGGAGCATCTGTGCTTTACGACGAGCCGCTGAACCTGAGCGCCATCCGTTCTGACCTGGTCTTCTACTCCGTGCCCTACGACAAGCTGGTTGCGCCGGTGTGCCCCGAGGCCAAGCTGCGCAAGCTGGTCAAGAACATGATTTACGTAGGCGTGGTGGCCAAGCTGCTCGACATCGAAATGGCCGAGGTGGAAAAGGCGATCCGCAAGCAATTCTCCAAAAAAGTGAAAGCTGCGAACCTGAACCTGGCGGCAGTTCAGGCTGGCTACGACTACGCGGCGGCGAGCTTGACGAAGAAGGACCCGTTCTACATTCAGCGTATGGATAAGACCGCCGGCAAGATCATCATCGACGGCAACTCCGCGGCGGCGTTGGGGTGCATGTTTGCCGGAGTGACCATGTTGAGCTGGTATCCGATTACGCCGTCGTCGTCACTGCCGGAAGCGGTCATCGAATACATGAAGCGCTTCCGCATCGGCAAAGACGGCAAAGCGACATTTGCCATCGTGCAGGCCGAGGACGAGCTGGCGGCCATCGGCATGGTGATCGGTGCCGGCTGGGCCGGAGCCCGGGCCATGACGGCCACCGCCGGACCGGGAATTTCGCTGATGTCGGAATTCGCCGGGCTGGCCTACTACGCCGAAATTCCCGGCGTAATCTGGGACATTCAGCGGGTCGGCCCCTCTACTGGCCTGCCCACGCGCACCTCCCAGGGCGACATCCTCTCGACCGCATTTCTTTCCCACGGCGACACCAAGAACATCATGCTGTTTCCCGGATCAGCGGAAGAGTGCTTCAGCATGGCGCAGGACGCCTTCGACCTGGCCGAACATTTCCAGACGCTGGTGTTCGTAATGTCCGACCTCGATCTCGGCATGAACAACTGGATGGCTGATCCGTTCAGCTATCCCGACAAGCCGATCAATCGCGGCAAGGTGCTCACGAAAGAAGACCTCGACCGTCTCGGCAGCTTCTCCCGCTACAAAGACGTGGATGGCGACGGCATCGGCTACCGCACGCTGCCCGGCACCGACCATCCTGCGGCGGCGTATTTCGTGCGCGGCAGCGGCCACAACGAGCACGCGCAGTACAGCGAGCGTCCCGACGATTACGAGCACAACATGGAGCGGCTGAACCGCAAGTTCGAGACCGCGCGCTCCTTCGTGCCGCGTCCCGAAATCGTCTCGACCGGGAAGTCGAAGATCGGCTTCATCGCCTACGGCACCTCCCACTGGGCGATGGTCGAGAGCCGCGACCAGTTGCGCAATGAATACAACGTCGAGACCGACTACCTGCGGTTGAAGGCGTATCCCTTCACCCGCGAGGTGCACGACTTCGTAAAGCAGCACGACCGCGTCTACGTGGTGGAACAGAACCGCGACGCGCAGATGCTCAGCCTGCTGAAGCTCGATCTCGAGCCCTCACTGGTGACTCGACTGCGCAGCATGGCCCACATTCACGGGCTGCCGCTCGACGCCCGTTCGGTAACCGACGAATTAATGACCATGGAGGGCAAGTAATGGCTACGACGCCAACCAGCACGCCCACGCCCAAAACCAACCGCCTCGGCCTCAGCGTTCTCGACTACCGCGGAGGCAAGACCACGCTCTGCGCCGGCTGCGGCCACAACGCCATCTCCGAGCGCATCATCGATGCCATGTATGAGATGGGCGTCAAGCCTGAGCGCGTCGCCAAGCTGAGCGGCATCGGCTGCTCATCGAAGAGTCCGGCATACTTCATGAGCCGGTCGCACAGCTTCAATTCCGTGCACGGCCGCATGCCTTCGGTCGCCACCGGCGCCATGCTGGCGAACCGCAACCTGATGGCGCTGGGAGTGAGCGGCGACGGCGACACCGCCTCGATCGGCATCGGGCAGTTTGTCCACCTGATGCGGCGCAATCTGCCGATGATCTACATCATCGAAGACAACGGCGTGTACGGCCTCACCAAGGGACAATTCTCCGCCACTGCCGATCTCGGATCGAAGCTCAAGACCGGAGTGATCAACGATCTGCCGCCCATCGATACCTGCGCGCTGGCAATCTCCCTGGGCGCGACGTTTGTCGGCCGTTCGTTCTCCGGTGACAAACGCCAGCTGCACAGCATGTTGAAAGCCGCCATCTCGCATAACGGAACGGTCATGCTTGACGTGGTCTCACCCTGCGTGACCTTCAACGATCATGAGGGCTCCACCAAGTCCTACAAGTTCATGAAGGACCACGACGAGCCCTTGCAGGAAATCAGCTTCGTGCCCAGCTTCGAAGAGATCGACGTGGAGTATGACGCCGGAACCACCGTGGATGTCACTATGCACGACGGATCGCATCTTCGCCTGCGCAAGCTGGAAGAAGACTACGACCCAACCAGCAAGCTGGAAGCCATCTACCGCCTGAACCAGGCCCACGACAAAGGGGAAATTCTAACTGGAGTTTTCTACATCAACACTCAGGCCCCAAACTTCATCCAGATGCTGAACCTGGCAGATGAGCCGCTGGCAACCCTACCCGAATCGGTGGTACGCCCAGGGAAAGAAGTGCTCGAGCAGGTAATGGAAGAGCTGCGGTAAACAGCAGCGCACTTCAGCTTGTCATTCCGAGCGGAGCGACTAATCCGCTGCTCTGGCTTAGGCCAGGGCCTAGGGCTTCTCCTCCGGCTCGCCGCTATGTTCGGGATTTCCGCCGGGCTCAGGGAAGTCGCTATCGCTGGACTTCACCAGCGGATTCTTGGTGCGATGTCCGAGCTGTCCGGCAATGGAAGTGTTGGTGGGTTGGCCGGGCCCGTCCTGCTCCACAGCACCTTTACCGCAATCCTGATCTTTTGTTCCTGACATAATCCTGCCCTTCAGCAAGCCTGATTTTGCGCGAACCCTGAGGCCGCAACCACTCTGCAACTTTAGCATAGCGCCGGGGTTTGCTTATCCAGCAGTCAAAGCGACGGTGGGCAGGAGGCGATATGAAACGCTCGATTCTTGTGCTTCTGGCGATTTTTGTGTTCATGCTGCCCGGCTGGGGGCAGCCGCAACGCAGCAATTCGCTGCCATTACAACCGGGTATATCGGGACAACTGGTGCAGGTGCGCGCCCGTTCGCACCGTCCACCCCGGCACAAGCGCCACAAGCAGCGCAAGCACCGCCATTCCAACAGACACCATCCTTACAGCCACTACCGCCAACGCGGGCGCGCATAGCCGATGACGTTGTCCGAGGAAGCGGTGATCGACAAAGCTTCTGAGAAGGTGACTTTCGGCACTTAAGATTCTGCCGAACAGTCACCTTGGTTTTTTCCGGCTTCAGAATCTTCGCCTAGAATCTCTTCAGTACTCTTACCTTCATGACCGCTCCCGGCACGCTTTTTCGGCCCTTCACCCGGCTGGTGAAAATCACCATCCTCAGCAAGGAATTCGAAGTGCCGGAAAACAATCCCTTGCTGCGTTGCCTGCAATATCTGGCGCCCGAGCCTGTCTCCTACGGGCGCTTTTGCTGGAACGAAGATTGCCAGTATTGCCGGGTGTCGTTTGAGGTGGCTGGCCGGCCCACGCGAGCCGCCCTGGCGTGCAAGCTCATGGTGGAAGACGGAATGCGGATTAAAGAGATCAGCAACGAAATCCGCTACTGCCTGCGTACCCTCGGAGTATCGCCGGGCAGCGTAGCCGTGGAGCCTCTAGGGGACCAACATAGCGTTGACGATCCGGAATGAGTCGAAGAAGGTCTTGGTTTGCCTTTCATCCAGGTTTGCCGGAGCTGCCATGGACAGAATCACAAACAGCCGGTGCCGCACCAGAAACATTTCCCCTGAAATCACGTTGTCGGCGGGTGGAGGCGGATTCGGCATCATTTCATCCGCCGCCGAGGCATTGACGATGTTGATGTCCTCGATGTGAAACTTCTTCCCGTTGAAGCGGAAGCGCACTCCGGGATAGTTACCGAAATCAGTTTCGACGTGAATGGGCGTGAAGTCCGAAGACTTGCTTCCTGACTTGCTCATCGACAGCATGAAGACATCCTGCACAAACTGTTGCGGAGTCAGGCTGGGCAGGCTCTGGTAGTCGATGTACCCGGCAACCCACATCACCGGCCGGCCTGACGACCGCATGGTGTAGAGCCTCACAGAATATTCCCGTGGTGCGGGATTGTGCAGTTCGATGCTCGGCCTCGAAGGAAGGTGAGGCAGCAGAATCTCGAAGTGCCCCACGATGTCGATGAATTTCGGCCACTGGTCCAGTTGCTGCGCTGGGCAAGGTATGGCGAGACCGGGCAGCAGGGTGGCCCCGAAAATAGTCAGCAGCAGGCCGGCAAACGTGCGTCTCATAGCCGCAGCTTTTTACACCCGAACCGGCGGCTGGTCAAGCCGTCTGCAAGATCTCAGGAACTAGTCTCCCGGCTGTTTGCTGCGGGTTCCGGCGCTGGTCGAGACCCCCAGCTTGCGCAGCCGTTCCTTGGCCTGCAGGGCCTCGTTGGATCGCGGATAGCGCTGGATCAGGTGGCGCAATTCCGCGACGCCTTCATCTTTTTGCCCAAGCTCCAACAGGGCAAAGCCCTTCTTCAACTGTGCCGCCGGTGCCTTGTTGCCGGTGGGGAAGTTCTGCAACACCTGGTCGTAGTCTTTGGCCGCCTGCTGGTAATTGCCCTGCTTGTACTCCATGTCCGCGAGATAGAAGTAGGAGTTTCCCGCCAGATCGGTGTTGGGATAGTACTTGATGTAATCCTGAAATTCCTGGAGCGCGAGATCGTTTTTGCCTGAAGTGTAATCCCGCAGCGCATTGTTGTAGAGCACGTCCGGGGGAGGCGCAGCCGCCTGCTGCTGCTGTGCCTGGGTCTGCTGCGTGGCAAGATTCTGTTGTGCAGACTCCATATCCTGCAATTGTTTGCTGACCTGCGTCAGCCTCGCCTTGAGTTCGTCCAGCGTATCGTTGAGCGCCTGAATCTGGCCGGAGATCTGGTCCACATGGCTGCCGCTGTCCGCCTGCTGCTTCTGCAGCGAGTTCTGCAGTTCAGTCATGGCCCCGGTCGCCTTGTTCACCGCGTCAGTGTTCTGCTCGATCAGGTTGCGCATGACGCCCATGCGTTCGTCGAACGACTGTTTCATCTGCGCCATCTGGTCCTGCAACCCCTGAACCTGGGTTTGCAGTTGGACGATCTCTTTGCTTACGCCCCAGGCAGGAAGGCCACCCCATACCATAAAAACAGCGAGTGCGACGGTGCTTACGACCTTGGTAAATTTCATAGCAGTTTCCTAAGATGCGATAGGTTTGCCCGGCATGCCGCCCCGGTCAACCCCTGAATCCTATTTTGAAGGATAGCGCGCCACTGCGGCAGTTGTCTTGCAGGTTCCGCCCAATCGGAAGTACACAGGAGACACAAGTGCGTCGGCGCACGGGTGAAAGGGAAGGAGCGGAATCGACGCTGATTCCGCCCCTTCAGTGGCTATTGTCCGAACACGAAGTGCCCACGGCGGTTCTGCTGCCAGCACTCTTCGTTCGATTCGGTGCAGAACGGCTTTTCCTTGCCATAGCTGATGGTCCGGATCCGGTTGGCAGCGATGCCGGCCTGCACCAGAGCATTCTTTACCGAGTTGGCGCGGTTGTCGCCCAAAGCCAGGTTGTACTCGGTGGAACCGCGTTCGTCGCAGTGTCCTTCGATGGTGAAGCCGACATTCGGATGTTCCTTCAGCAACGCGGCGTCCGCCTGCAACGCGGCCTGCTGATCCCGACGGACATCGTACTTGTCGTAGTCGAAGTAGATGTCCTTGATGTTCTGGGAGAACATCTCTTCCTCGGTCGCGCGGGGCGGCGGCGGAGGCGGAGCTGGGAGTGACCGTAACCCGCGCGGTGGCTTCCTGCGTGCCGCCGGCGCCCTTGGCCGTCAGCCGGTAGGTGGTGGACTCCGACGGCGTAACCTGCTGGGATCCACTGGCTTGCACGGTGCCAACACCATTGTCAATGCTGACATCGGTGGCATTCGAGGTCTGCCAGGTCAGGGTGGTGGACTGCCCTTTCTGAATCGATTCCGGACTGGCGGTGAATGATGCCGTCGGAGCGGCCGGCGGCGGCGGGGGTGGTGGTGGCGGCGGGGCCACCTTGTTTTTGGCAGGCGCCCAAGACCAGCACGGCCCCCAACATGAATACGACGTGATCCACTTCAATCTTTGCTGCTTCACCTTCTCCTCCCTGCTATCGATTGCACGCAATTGAAATCGACGCACTCAAGTGGGGTGCCGGCGGAAGCCATACCGATCCGCCGGCACCACTATGAACAGATATGAACGACCGAACCATGAGAACTGCCTTACTTCCAACTCCAATTGGGCTGGGTATTGCCCCGCTGGAGTTAGCTGCTTCTGATCTGTCCCATCGGCCAGCATGGTCCAGATTTGGTCGCTGCCGGCGCGGCTTGGACTGGAAGACAATGTGCCTGCCGTCCGGCGACCAGGACGGGAATCGTTGCGGCCGGCGTCATGGGTCAACTGCACCCATTGTCTGCTGGCAATATCCATCATATAAATATCCTTGACCCCCGGAGCGCCCGGACCATAGTGGCGAATCCAGGAAAACGCCAGAAACTGCCCATTCGGGGACCAGGCCGGGGACACCGCATACCCCTGATCCGTCAGCGCTGCACGTTGGTGCCGTCGGCTTCCATGGTGTAGATCTGCGGCAACCCGGTGCGTCCGCTCACCCAGGCGATCTGCGCGCCGGTCTTCGGTTCCAGACCGGCGAAACGTCGGGCCCGGTGAAGGACGTGATCCGCTTCAGGTCCGGCTCCGAGTTGTCCACTATGTAAATTTCCGGGTCGCCGGTGCGGGAAGAGGAGAAAGCCAGCTTGGTCCCGTCAGGCGACCACGCCGGCGAGAGATTGGTGCCGCCGAAATCGGGGAACGAGACCATGCGGCCCAGGTCCAGCGGAATACATGCGGATTCCCCAGCCGTTCTTCATTAGCGACTGAAGGCCATTCGCGATCCGTCGGGCGAAACCCGGGGAGACAGCGCAGATGGAGCCCAGGTGCGTCACCTGGTGCTGATTGGCGCCGTCGTAGTCCATCGCCCAGATTTCCTTGTGGCCGCTGCGGCTGCTGACGAAGTAGATCTTGGTTTCGGCGATGCCCTGAATGCCGCCACCCAGGCGGAAGATGATTTCGTCGGCGAACTTGTGGGCGATGGTGCGGGCGGCATCGCTGGTCGCGGCATCCGTGTACTGCTTGCCCAGCACCTGCGGCGAGGCCGTGTTCTTCACGTCATAGAGCCAGCCTTGCACCGTCATGGTGTCGCCGCTCACCCCCAAGTTGCCGAAGGCCAGCATGGCGGCATTGGGGGGCGGCGCTCCAGGCCTCGAACTTCACTCTGCGGGGCGCCGAACCCCAGGGGATAGAAGCTCTTCGAAACCATGTCGAAGATTCCGGCGTTGTCGAGGTCGTTCCACAGTGTGTCGTTGAACGTCTTGAGCAGGTCGGCATTCTTCGGGTCCGAAGTCGAAGCTTTGAAGTCCGGAACCGCAAGCCGCACTTTTTCAACGCCCAGACCGGTACCGGTGCGGATCCAGTCCTGCGCCAAAGAGGGAAGAGCGAATAACAGCACCAGGCACAGCGCAGCCAACAGCCGGGAAATGTAGTCGATTCGAATGGTGAGAGCAGGTACGTGATATCAAGTTTTAAGACATACATTCCTGTGGAACCCCTAGAAAGAGCGATGGTTATTAAGGCCGATCGGTTCTTAAGATCATTCGGCTGTCTATCTTTTGTAATCGAACCAGAACTCAACTGATACCTTATTTCCCGCATAATCGGAGGCAGGGGACCAAAAGTGTCAATGCGCTGCATGGCCCGTACCGCCGACTGATCCAGCGAGGGGACCCCGCTCGACTGCTCCACTTGCACGTTTGTCGGCTGCCCGTTCCGGGTAATGTCGAACGTGATGATAGACGCGCTGTGCCTGGTGTGATGCTGGGGTCCACTTCGTACTTCAGCCAGTTCTCGGACACTTTCTGCTGCACCACGCGCACGTACCAGGCAAAGCGGTTGCCGAAATCTCCGCCGCCTCCGGTAAAACCAAAGCCTCCCTTGGCGCCCCCGGCGCTGAAATTCCGTACGGGCCGCTAACCGGGCCGCCCTGGCCGAAGGGAACCACGTTGTTTGCCTCTTCGGCTGGTTGCGGTTGCGGCTTGCGCTTGGTGGCGCTGATATCCGGCTTCGGCTTCTTCTTCGTCTCCTTGTCCGGAATGGGGATTGCGTCCGGTTCCTTTACTTCCGGCTTGGGTACCGATTGCGTCAGCCCCTTGGATTCATTCGCCAGCACGTTCTCGGTTTGGGTCGGCTTGGCCGGCAACGGAATGGTGCTGACGACAGCGTGACTCCCATGGCGTCGCCTCCGCCTCCGGCGCCCCAGTTGCCGCCGTTTCCGGCGGGAGCGATCACTGCGTAGAGCAGGATGGCTCCAGTGATGGCCGCATGCAGACCGCCGACCAAGCCAGGTTTCGGCCCCACCGGTCGTGCTCGAAAAAGATTTCAGCGCTGGCTGCCATGGCTGTCGAGCGGCTGGGTCACGATGCTGACGTTGGTGATGCCCGACTGCTTCACCGCGTCCATCACCGTGGCGAACGCGCCGAAGGGAACGTCTTCATCGGCTCGCACAAAAATGGACTGGTGTTGCGGGTCGCGGATCTTCTGCTGCAACGCGTCCCCGATCTCGATTGATGTTGATCGGCTGGTTGCCCAGAAACACCCGCTGCTGCTTGTCGATGCTGATCACCAGGCGCTCTTCGGTAATCTCTTTCACCGTGCGCGTCTTGGGAACATTCGACTTCGATCCCCGACTGCAGCACCGGAGCCGTCACCATGAAGATGATCAGCAGTACCAGCACCACGTCCACCAGCGGCGTGATGTTGATGTCGGCGAGAGAGGACTGGGTGCGCCCGTTGGGGGCGGTGAATGCCATTACCGCCGTACCTCCGGCATTTCGGGTTGCTGGCGGTACACCGGGGGAGGCTGCGGCTGGGCGCGTTCCACGGCGTTGAGCATTTCGAGGGAGAAGTCGTCGCTGCGCGCGGCAAACTCGCGCACCGATCCGCCGATCAGGTTGTAGGCGATGACCGCCGGAATCGCGGCCGCCAGTCCGGCAGCCGTAGTAATCAGTGCCTCAGAAATACCGGGCGCGACCGCCCGCAACGTGGCTGCCCCGGCGGTGCCCAGCCCGTGAAAGGCATCGATGATGCCCCACACCGTGCCGAACAATCCGATGAATGGAGTCACCGCGCCGGTAATCGCCAGCCACGGCATGTTGCGCTCGAAGCGCGTGAGTTCTTCCGACGCCGCAATCTGCATGGCGCGCTGAATGGCGACCGGGTTCTTGATCGTTCCCGCTGGACCACCCAGCTGGCGGCGGAATTCTTCATATCCGCCCTCGAACACCCCGACCAGCGGGCTGGGACGGAACTGCTCCGCGACCGCGGCCACGTCCTGCAGCCGCTGCGCCTTGCGGAAAGCGCGCACGAATCGGCCGCTCTGCACTTTGGCGCGCCGCAACGTGCCCCATTTCGCCAGAATAATGGCCCACGAAATCAAGCTGAAGATGAGCAGGATCAACAGGACGATCTTTGCCACTGGTCCGGTTTGACCCACAAGATCGACAATCTCGCCGCCGACCACTGCTGCCGGTAGTAAGAAACCATGCATATTTGTTGAAGGAAGCCTTTTCTGAATTATAGACCAAGCTCCCCGGGTACTCGGCTTGTGAATCCCTTCTGTCAATGGGGTTTTTACCGTATTCATACCCCATTGGGCGAACCCGCATCCAAGTGCCAGCGCAAAAGTTGTG
The DNA here is from genome assembly GCA_963798155.1 of Terriglobia bacterium. GTDB lineage: Bacteria > Acidobacteriota > Terriglobia > Terriglobales > Acidobacteriaceae > CAWCSH01. The sequence continues at coordinate 36,987 of CAWCSH010000004.1, read as the reverse complement.
GCCGAAGTACCAACTTGAGAGGAGGCAATCATGGCGCATTACGGGACGTTACGCGGATTTCGTTTTTCTGAAGCGGACGAGGTTGCGGATGACATTCGCGGTTCAGAGGTGTACGGGCTGAATGACGACAAGCTGGGGAAAATCGACGACGTGGTCTTCGATCACTCGAGTGGCGACATTCGTTACGTGGTGGTCGATACCGGCGGATGGCTGAGTACGAAGAAATTCCTCGTGCCCGCGGAAAGGCTGCGCCCGTCCGGGAAGCACGAGGATGACTACCAGACAGACCTGGACAAGAAACGCGTCGAAAGCTTTCCTCCATACAACGAAGCCGACGTGGAAAATGCCGAGAACTGGAAGAAGTATGAGACCAGTTATCGCTCCAAGTGGTCGGGCGATACCATCATGCACCGCGAGGCCACCGACCGGAACATCACCCCAACTACTTCCCAGATGACCAAGGGCACGGGAGCGACCGGCGCACCCGAAGGCGGTTCAGAACGGCCGCTCAGCCGGCCGGTGAACTATGCGGAGCTGGATAGCCGCATGATTCCCCCGACCGGGAATGAAGTGGACATTAACAGTAACGGCATGGGCATCAGTCCGCGCTGGTCCAACTTTGAAGAACGGCTTCGCCAGCGCCGGCATGAGGTCACATCAGCCTGCGTGACTTGCGGTTCTGAGCCGGCAAAGACGGCTTCGGAACGGGAGCGGGAACCGCGGAAAAAAGCCAGCTAGCAGTCTCACTCACTGAAGTGCCCCGCCTTGCAAGGTCCGGCCAAAAGCCGGGCCTTGTTTTAGTTTAAGCATTTTGATTTGGGTCTGCTTCTTGTGCACGCGCCGTTGCACTCTCTCCGATTCCAGCTGTTAAGTGTCGATTAAACTAGGATCGAAGAAGTGCTGACTCATGTCATCTGACGACATTCTCACTCTTGCCCCGCCTCCTGCCGACGCGCGCCTGGCGTACGGCAGCGATCCTAATCAGTTCGGAGAACTCCGGCTGCCGAAAAGCGGCGGTCCCTTTCCGGTGGTGATGAACATTCACGGAGGTTTCTGGCGCGCGAAGTACGACCTGCATCATGCCGGAATGATGTGCGCTGCGCTCACAGCCCAGGGATTGGCCAGCTGGAATGTCGAATATCGCCGTGTGGGAAATGCCGGCGGAGGCTGGCCCGGAACTTTTGAAGACATCATCCGTGCCTACCGCTTCATCCCTCAGATCGCGAGCCGCTACAAGCTGAATGCCGGCAAGGTGCTGGTGATGGGCCACTCCGCCGGAGGCCAGCTTGCACTCTGCCTCGCAGCCCACGAGTCCACGCTCAAGAGCGTTGTTTCTCTGGCCGGTGTAGTGGACCTGCAACAGGCCTACGAACTACACCTGAGCAATGATGCCGTCGTCGAATTTCTGGGAGGCACGCCCAGTCAGGTGGCCGACCACTATCGCGAGGCCGATCCCATGAAGCTTAGAGTCTCCGCAACCCAGTGGCTGATCCATGGCGCGTCGGACACCATAGTTCCCTCGATCCTCAGCCGCACCTACGCCCAGCAACAGCAAAGCCAGGGAGAAAAGGTTCACTACCTGGAAATCTCCACCGCCGATCACTTCGCCTTGATCGATCCCCGCTCAACCGCCTGGCCGAAAGTCGAGAGCACGGTAGTGCATCTGCTAAGTTAGTCAGTCCTGCTTGGCAGCCGCTCAGGCGCAATTCCGCAACACCAGCGCCGAGTTCTTGGATCCAAACGCAATACAGTTGCAAACTGCATGCTCGATCGTCGCGGTACGCCCGGGCTGGGGCACGTAGTCCAGATCGCAGGCCGGATCGGGCTTCTCCAGATTGATGGTCGGCGCAATTTTCCCATGCTGCATGGCAATAATCGTTGCCGCCACGCCTGCGGCGCCGCAAGCCCCTTGCGGATGCCCGATCTGTGACTTCAACGCCGACATGGGGATTTCCCGCGCCCGCTGGCCGAGCACCAACTTCAACGCGGTGGTCTCAATGCGATCGTTGAGTTGGGTCGAGGTTCCGTGCAGGTTGACATAATCCACATCGGAATCGGCGATTCCTGCCTGCTGCATTGCCAGGCCGATGGCGCGCGCCGGCTCTTCGCCGCATTCCTGCAGACGCACCCGGTGAAACGCCTCGCAGGTCGAACCGTAACCGCATACTTCCGCCAGCATAGTTGCCCCGCGGGCGCGGGCATGTTCATACTCCTCGAGCACCAGCATCCAGGAACCTTCCGCCACTACAAAGCCATCGCGGTCAACCGAGAACGGTCGCGAAGCCCGCTCTGGGGAAGCATTCCAGGAATCGGTCATGATCTTCATCAGGATGAAGCCTTTCACAATTCCAAGGGCGATCGGGGCATCAGCGCCCCCGCTCAGCACCATGTCGAGCCTTCCTGACTGGATCTGCCGCATCGAGTAGCCCATCGCATCCGTGGAAGAGGTGCAGCCGGTGGTGATCACGTGGCTGGGACCACGAAGCCCGAAGCGGACGCTGAGTTCGCTCGACAGCGTGCCCGCCACTCCCGTGGGCACGCAGAACAGGCTCATGGATTTGTACTGCTGGTGAAAGAACAGGCGGTATTGCTCTTCGGTGAACTCCTGTGACCCGCCGCCGGAGCCGAGAATCACTCCAAAGCGTTGTTTCTCCGGCAAGGGGAGAGAAGAGCTCTCAAGCCCGGCGCTCCGCAGGGCCTCCGTGGCGGCGGCAAGCGCTAGCGGCAGCACCCGCGAGACATGCTTTCGCTCGCGCTTCTCAATCCAGTTCAGCTCGTCAAAATCCCGTACCTCTCCGGCGATCTGCACCGGGATCTCGGAAGGATCGAACCGCGAAATTCGCTTCACGCCGCTGCGTCCAGCCAGAATGGAATCGCTAAAGGCGGCATTTCCCACGCCGTTGGGACTGACGCAGCCCATACCGGTAATTACAACTCTTCGCTTCACGCCCCACCCCGCATCCCAAAACTATATCTGAATACTATGCAAGTTGGATGCAGGTAAGCGCACCATGCCGCTGCCAACCGCTTAAAAGTTTGCCGACGGTGAAAGCCGGGCCTGGTCCCAGTTTCGCCGGTCAATGATAGTGGGCGGTTCGTAGGTCTTTCCGCGCGCGAGGCGCCTCTGTTCCCGGCGCGTGGTCCATAGCAAGACCGGGCCGAGGGTCCTGGCCGTGACGCGCGACGCCAGGCCAAATTCCGATTCCACCTCCTGGCGAAGAGCGTGAATCTGTTCGCTCACCTCGCGGTTCACCTTGCGGAACTCCCGCTCCATCGCCCACAGGGCGGCATTGTAGGCGGTGCCAAGCTTGGTCATCTCGCGCCGCATGCGTTCGCGCACCCGGACATCCGACGCGTCTTTGTAGCGCCGCCACCCCTGCAGCATGGTCTGGCAGATGCGGTAGAGGCTGGGCCCGTTGCGCTCGAAGTCGCGCTGGAACGCCAGGTCTAGAAATTTCTTGGAGTCATCGCGGGAGATGGCCGCATGGCGGAAATTGAACTTGTACTGTCCGTGAATGTCGGCCGGGTCGATTCCCGGAAGCAACCGGTTCTGCGCGGAAATCTCCTGGTACAGCGGCGTGCCCGGAACCGGCGTGTAGAGCATGAACTGATGGAAGTCGGTGTTGTGCGACACCGCATGTTCAATTTCGCTCGCAATGTTTTCCGGTGTGTGGTGTTCCAGCCCGACGATGCTGGAACCCAGCACCCGAATCCCGTGGCGTCGCAGTTCGGCGGTCAGGTCGCGCGTGTCGGACCCTTGCAGCTTGGCATAGCCGGCCCGGGGAGATTCCAGTCCCATCCACAACCATGAGACCCCCAGCTCCACCAGTTCCTGCATGGTGTATTTGCGGATCGCGTTGGCTGAGGCGAACACCGAGAGCGCCCAGCTCTTGCCCGCGGCCTTCATCCGTTCCAACAGCTGCATGGCTCGGGGACGATACAGCAGAAAATTTTCGTCCATCATGAAGAACGCATTCGCGTGCAGCTCTGTTTCCGCCTGCTGCATGACTTCAAAGAGCTCGTCGCCGGTCTCGAAGAAATTGATGAACTTGCCTTTGCCTCCGAAGAAGGCCGAGGTGGTGCAGAAGTTGCACCCCATAGGGCAGCCCACCGAAGGAATGATGGTCGCCGCGGTGGTTCCTGGTCCATCGGGCAGGCGCACGCCCATGATGCGCGAATGCAAGGCGGAGACAATCGCCGGATGGCGAATTGGAGCGTGCTCGTCTTCCCCTAGAAAGCGGCGCATCCAGGCGATGCCCTCGCCGCGCACGATATGGTCGGCGTCAATCATGCGTTCCAGGCCGGGCACCGCGGCCACGTGTCCGCCCACCACGATCACCGATTGGGGAGAGATCTGGCGCACCAGCCGGCACATCTCCCGCACCTTTCCCACATTCACAATGATCGAGGAAATCCCCACGATGTCGTAGTGGTTCTCGGTGAGTTCGCGTACGAAATCTTCCTGCTTTGGAAAGTCGAGTACCGTACATGGCGCGGAGATATTAGCCTGAATCAGCATGATGCCCCAGGACCGGTGGAACATCCGCAGCGAAAAAGCCCCCTGCGCGCGGGTCACCTGGTTGTGGTAAAGCTCCATCGGGTTGATGGCGCGGCTGCCGAATTCATCATCTTGCGCATACGGGCCGAATACTGAGGTCAACAACACGCGGGCGTGAATCCCCTTCGAATGAGTTTCCATTTTCTGCAAAATCTCCCACATCGACGCTATGGGGAGCAGCAGTGTTTGCAAGTGATGGGGAGCACAATTGCAGCGACAATTACAAAAAGATTACAAAGTGCCGGCGCGATGGAGAGGATTGCGGCCGAACGTTCGTACGCAAAACATCCGCACCAAAATCAAGCCGTGCAGGAAAGATCGAGCAGCCTGATTAGCGCGCCGTCCATCCGCCATCGATCAGGAGTGTGTGTCCTGTGATTAACGATGCCGCCGGGGACGCGAGAAAGACGACCGCGCCCGATACTTCGACAGGTTCGCCGATGCGATGAAGTGCGGCGATCCGCTCGACCACATCGGCGCGATGTTCAGGATCAGCCAGATATTCTTCCGTTCCCGGCGTATGAATGAACGTCGGTGCGACGGCATTGACCCGAATGTTGTGTTTGCCCCACTCCACCGCCAGGCATTTAGTGAGATGAACGATGCCGGCCTTGGTCATGCAATAGACGGATTCGGTCGGAAGCGCAGCAAACCCCGCCTGCGAACTCATGTTGATGATGCAACCGCGCTTCTGCCGGATCATCACCCGTCCCGCCGCCTGGCTGGCAAAGAAAGTCCCTTTGAGATTGACCGTAACCGTGGCGTCGTAGTCCTCTTCGCGATAAGCCTCGGCTGGACTCTCGGGAGCGATGCCCGCATTATTCACCAGGATGTCGAGGCGACCAAAGCTCGCGACCGTATCATCCACCGCGGCAAAAATCTGTCGCAGACTGCTGACGTCCATCTGCAGCCGCAGCGCCTTTCTTCCCATGGCCTCGATCTGTGCGGCAAGCTCGGCGCCGCTATTTGCGTCACGCAGACCCAGCGCCACATCAGCCCCGGCCTGGGCCAGAGCCAGCGCGATGGCGCGTCCCAGGCCTCGTGCGGCGCCTGTGACCAGTGCGGCCTGACCGGTCAGATCGAAGCAAGGTAGGTCTTGAGCATTCACCTGTTCCACTCCCGACTCCATCCACCAGTTCCTCTGTGTTCCTCTGTGCCATCTGTGGTGAAGCCTTTGCACATCCGCAGAGCCCAGCGATACAACCACAGTCGCAGCCCATTACACGCGGGATGGAATTATAATCGCCATTCCACGTGGTGAGAGGAAAAGGGAAGCAGGTACATTCTTGGCCTACGAAGATCTGCGGAGCTGGATTTCCGCTCTTGAACGCGCCGGCGAGCTGAAAAAGATTCGCACCGAAGTCGATCCCGAGCTGGAAATCACCGAAATCACCGACCGGGTCAGCAAGAGCCGCGACCCGCAAGGGAACGTCGGCGGCCCGGCGCTCCTATTTCGAGAACGTCAAAGGACACCCCGGGCAGCAGGTCCTGATCAACCAGTTCGGCTCTGCGCGCCGCATGAAGCTGGCGCTCGAAGTGGACTCGCTCGACGAAATCGCCGGGCGCATTCGCCAATTTATGGACGTCAAGTCCCCCCAGGGATTTCTGGACAAAGTCAAAATGCTTCCCATGCTGGCCGAGATGGGCAAGTTCTTCCCTAAGACGGTCTCGACCGGGCCCTGCAAGGAAGTGATCCGCAAGAATGACGCCAAGTTCTCGCTCGACTGGTTTCCCATTCTCAAGTGCTGGCCCAAAGACGCCGGACGTTTCATCACCATGCCCTGTGTGATCACCCGCGACCCGCGAACCGGCAAGCGCAACGTCGGCATGTACCGCATGCAGGTCTTTCGACGGCCGCACCACCGGCATGCACTGGCAGCGCCAGAAGATCGGTGCAGAACATTACCGGGAGCAACTGCGCGCCGCCGCAGCGAACTCGGAACTCCCCGAAATCCCGAAGTTCCGGGTGCCCCACGTCTCGCCGAAGTTGCGAGACGTGGGAGCTCCGCCTCGTCGATATCATGGCCCGTACTTCCGGCGGCTCCGTGCTTGCGGAAGGCAATCAACCCGCGGGAAAAATGGAAGTCGCCGTCGCCATCGGCACCGATCCAGCGCTCACCTTCTCCGCCATCGTTCCCGCGCCGCCAGACGTCGAGGAATACCTGATCGCCGGATTTCTCCGCCAGAAGCCAGTCGAGCTGGTGAAGTGTGAAACGGTGGACCTCGAAGTGCCAGCCAATTCAGAAATTGTGCTCGAAGGCCATGTGCATCTCGATGAGCTCCGTACCGAGGGGCCGTTCGGCGACCACACCGGCTTCTACTCGCTCGAAGACCTCTACCCCGTCTTCCACTTGAGTTGCATCACCCATCGCAAAGACCCGATCTACGCGACGACTATCGTCGGCAAGCCACCGATGGAGGATGGCTGGATGGGCAAAGCCGTCGAACGCATCTTCCTGCCGCTGATGAAGCTCACGATACCCGAGCTGGTCGATGTCAACCTGCCGGTCGAAGGCGTGTTTCACAACCTGATGATCGTCTCCATCCGCAAGTCGTATCCCGGGCAGGCGCGGAAAGTCATGAACGCCATCTGGTCGCTGGGGCAGGCGATGTTCACCAAGTGCGTCATCGTGGTCGATGAAGACGTGAACGTGCAGGACATCGGCGAAGTCACGCTAAAGGCGCTGAACCACATTGATCCCGAGCGCGACATTCAGTTCACGCTGGGCCCGGTGGATTCGCTCGATCATGCCTCCCGCCTGCCAAATTTCGGATCGAAGATGGGCATCGACGCCACCCGCAAGTGGCCGAGCGAAGGCTTCACCCGTCCCTGGCCGGATGAGATTCTGATGGATGCGAAAACGAAGGAGCTGGTGGACAGGAAGTGGAAGGCGCTGGCGGAGGAGATGGGGTTGAAGTATTAGCCACTCATTAGCTTTTGACACAGACTTGGATTCACTAATGACTTACAAGGGGTGCGGAATATGGAAACACGCTTCAAAGTTCTGCGCTTATTTGCAGTTCTCCAAGTTATGGTTGGGGTGTTTTTGCTGCTGTTTGCCGTGGTGGTGCTGCTCGCTATGGCGAAAATCATCGGCAGCCTTGACGACCGAACTATAGGCATAGCCACAAGCAGTTACGGAGTCGTCGTGATTGTTGGGTTGATTATGGCTGGCATCGCTTCAATAGCCTACGGTCAGTTCCTAGAGGTTGTGATGCAGATGGAGAGATACTCGGAGAAGCTAAAGTTCCTTATAGACGCAGATCCGCCGTTCCCGAACACCTATTTGGCGGCCTAATCGTTAGACCTAAATCGGTTGCCTGACGGTCTCCCGTGCTAGCGTGGCGCTACGTCCTGCCGCCCCGCAGCACGCTCCCGGCGGAATCGGCGCGCCATGCGGGCAGGTTTCGGGATGCCCCAGAGAACGCGCAGATCTTGTCGGTCGCCTCCGGGCGAGAGGATGTGCTCGAACTTGCAGGCCTGCTGCTCGATTTCCGTCTCGCTGTCCATGGCCAGGCTATCGGTAAACAAGCGTTCGGCGAGGCGGTGACGGCGAATGATATCCGCGGCGCGCTGGCGTCCCGCGGTCGGTCAGTTCCACGATCAGGCTGCCGTCGCCGATGGAGATTCCGTTGGGCTTGAGCGCATCATGGCAGGGATTGCTGAAGGGCCGGTGCTGATGAGGCTCGGCAGGATGCGGCTTGGTTTCGACCAGCCCCAGTGCGGTCATCTTTTCTACCGCAATGCTAACCGGGAGTGCTCCGTGCACTTCCATGTGCTCCAACTCGGCGACTTCCCCATGCTCGTCCAGGGCCCAAAGTTCTTCGAGCACCTCATCGAACTGCTCTTCGTCGGCCATGGCAAACACTTCCTGCGCCGCGATCTTGCCGTGATGCAGTTCGATGCGGCGGTCGGCCAGGCGGGCCACCACCGGGATCATGCGTGACCATCACAATCGTTCGCCCCTGCTGGTGCAGTTCGCGCAACAGCCGCAGCACGATCTCTTCGTTGACCGCGTCCAGATTGCCGGTAGGCTCGTCGGCCAGAACAATTTTGGGATCGTTGATCAGAGCTCGCGCAATGCACACCCGCTGCTGCTCGCCGCCCGAAAGTTGTGACGGAATGCTGGTGCGCCCGCTCTTTCAGCCCGACCCGGGCCAGCGCATCGAGCGCCTCCTGCTGGTCGGTCATGCTGTGGAAGTACTGCGCCAGCATCACGTTCTCGAGCGCAGTGAGGTAGGGAATCAGATGAAACTGCTGGAAGACGAAGCCGATTTTCTCCGCCCTCACACGGTTTAATTCGCCGGCTTCGAAGGTTGGCGACGTTCTCGCGGTCCAGCCAGATTTCCCCCGCATTCGGACGATCCAGGCAGCCAATCAGATTCACTAGCGTCGATTTCCCCGAGCCGGAGGGGCCCATGATCGCCACCCACTCGCCCGGCTCCACGTGCAGGCAAAAATCATCCAGCGCGCGAATGACCCCGCCATTTGCCTCAGCCCGCGCGGGGTACAGCCGGCTCACATTTTTCAGCTCGATCACGCTATTCCCCTCTCAAGATCGTAGCAGGTTGCACCCGCCGCAGCAGGGAAATCGGGACCACCGCCGACAGCAGCGCCACCAAAATACTCCCGGCCAGCACCAGCGGAAACACCTCGAAACGCGGCGCAACCGGAGCATGGAAGTTGGCGCGCCCAATCCACGCCGCCGCCGCAATGCCAATCCCAAATCCCAGCACCGCCCCCACGCTTCCCAATGCCGCCGCCTCCGCCGCAAAGAATCCGCTGACCAGGCGTTCCGAGGCTCCCAACGCCTTCATAATGGCAAAATCCCGCCGCCGGTCGTACACCCAGCCAATCAATGTTGCCAGCACGCACAGCGAGGCCGTCAGCACGATCAGGATGGCCGAGGCCAGCAATGTGGCGCGCGTCTTGCCCAGCACCCGCGCCTCGCCTTCCATAATCTGCCGCACCGGACGGACCTCAGCTCCCGGCAACGCCTCTGTCAGCTTGGTGATCGCTGCGCTGACTTCATCGGGCGAACCGGAAGCTGCGATTTCAATCGTCGAAGGCTGCACTCCGCTCCAGGCCTCAAACTCCGGCAGGGACATATAAACCCGGCTGTCTTCCGCCGCACCCGTCTGCACCGTTCCGGCAGCTTTGAGGTCAATCGTCCGGCCCTGAAAACTGAGCTGAAATGGTTTGCCATCGGGGCTTACCACTGGCATTGCTCTCACTCCCGCGAGAGCCTCGCCCGGCCCGGCCGGCCAGTTCGTAACCGACCACCAGCTGTCGAGCTTCCGTACCAGCGCCAGGTCGGTGCCCGCGACCACCACCGACTGCCCCTGCGCGGTACGCGCCACCAGATAACCGAATGGAACAGCCAGTCCCTGACTGCCCAACGCGCTTTGCGCTGTCTTCAAAGCGTCTGCGGGAAGCGCCTGGCCATCCTTGCCCACGACCACGACATTCGCGCCGTAGTTGCGGAATTCCTTGCGCAGCTTGGCCTGCACATCCACATACAGGTTGAGCATGGCCGTGGTCACGGCAGCCGCCACCACCATGGCCAACAGGGCCGAGGCCGCCCGCCCCCGGCGTAATACCGCTGCCCGTAGCAGCATTCTCAGAAACATCGAGCTGTGCGACGACTTGCCGCGCCGCCGCGCCACCTCTTGCCCGGTGCTGGAGTGCTGCCCACTCACGCTTCACCTCGCAGGGCATAGACCGGATCGAATTTCACTGCCCGCCGAATCGCCGCCGCACTCCCCGCAAAGGTGACGATTACGGCGATGGCCAGGATGATCGGCAACAGCACCGGCTGGATGGTGATCTGAGAATTGAAAATCGTGCGGCCCACTTGCCGCGCCAGCAGCGCGCCTCCGGCAAACCCTACCAGGCCGCCGCTCACTCCCAGCAGCGCAGCCTCGGCGAAAAACAGCGCCGCCACTACCGCCTTACCGGCTCCCAGGGCCTTCATCAGCCCCACTTCTGTACGCCGCTCAAAAATCGCCGTGGCCATGGCCGCCGAGACCGCCAGGGCGGACGCCAGCAGCGCCGCAATCGTGACCAGCAGCATTAGTCCATTGATGCGCGACAGCACCGTGCCCTCCGTCTGCGCCACTTGCCGAATCTGCTCGGCATGCGAATGCGGAATTACTTCCTGCAGCTGGTAGGCGATGGACTGCACGTAAGGAGAGCAATACCAGCGGTCAAACAACTCCGGCCCCATCGACTTGGGATCGCGCAATGCCAGCGCATCCTCGGGCTTGGTCAGCGCGCTCACGTAAATCCGCCGCACTGCACCGGGCTTCCCGAGAATCTGCTGCGCCACTGCCAGTGGAGCCACGATCTGGTTGTCCTCCAGCCCTCCGGTCGAGAGCACTCCCACCACCCGGTGCGCCACTCCTGAAATCTCAATCTGCCCTCCAGCTTCGAGGCTCAGCTTGCGCGCGAGTGTCTCCCCCAGCAGCACGTCAGAAGAGCCATCCTCCGGCCAGGCGCCGTTCACCTTCCACCAGGGATTGGTAGTACGAACCCCGGTCCGGAAATCGTAATCTCCGAACTTGAGCGGCTTCGAGAAGTAAGTTCCGAGCAGGGTGATTCGTGCAGCGTCCCCGGCCACTTTCACCGGAACCGGAAGCATGGGAGCGAATCCCAGGATGTTGTGCCGCCAGAACGTGCCTTTGATCTTGGGCAGGTCGGCCTCGTTCAGGTAAGCCCCGTCGCTGGGCGGCTTCAGGTCCACTCCGCCAATCTGCACATCCAGGGAGTCTTCCTGCGGGAGTAACTACCAGATTTGCGCCGTAGCTGCGCAATTCGCGGCTGATCTTATCGCCGATATCGGTCGCCACCGCGATCATCGCGGTGGCCACACCCACGCCCAGGGCAATCGCCACCCCGGCCAGCAGCTTGCGCCGCTTTTGCCGTCGAAACGATTCGTATACGAGGCGCAAAAACATAGGTCAGAGTTGCAAGCGTTCGGTGCTCGGCTGGTCAGTGCTGGACCGTTTCACTACGGAACGTCAGTGTTGGACGAGATGGCTTCCCGCCGCCAGGTCCGCTTTAGTGATGATAATCGAATCCGCCGTGGTCTCCGACTTCAGCGGCACCGGATTGCAGCCGCCCGGCATGCCGATCGATTGCGCATTGATCGGAGCCGCGCAATTCTTGCAGATCACGCCCTGGGCGCTCTTGTAAAAGCCCGCCGGGCCGCAAATTTCGCAGGCATCGAAGACCGTTGCAACTTTGCCGTCCGGCTTTTGGTACAGCCAGAACCGGATATCCACGCCGTTTTCCGTAGCCTCATAACGGTGCAGGTCGCCGTCATACACCTGCTTCAGCGGAATCGTCACCTCGACCATTGACGAACGTCACCTGGGTGGCGGGCGAGAGCGCGCTCACGCTCTTGGCATAAATGAACTCCGCCGTCACCATCATGATGAACAGGAAGGAACTGGCATAGACCGACATCATCCACAGCCGCTCCCGGCGCGCGCTCCACACCGCCTTGCGCCGCGCCGCCGGTGAATCGGGCAGGGCAGCCGGCTGCCGGCGCTTGTATCTCGAACAACACCATCAATGCCGCCAGCGCCACGAATGGTGATGAAAAAGAACAGGTCATTGCGCACGATCGGGCCCAACGATGGCCATCTCTTCGCGGAGGAGGGAAGCACTCCGTTCTCTGACAGCTCGTGCAGTCCCGAAACCACCAGCTGGAAGGCGACAAAGAACAGGATCACGGTAGTGACCCGGAAGAACTTCTGCAGGTTGATGCGCACGCTGCCCTTTACGAACGTCACTCCAAACAGCACCGCCACGCCTACGCCCGCCAGCGTGCCGAGAAAACTCAACAGAGCTCGGTCGAGTCCAGCGATCACCGCGGACAGAATCAGGACGGTCTCCGCCCCTTCGCGCAGCACCATGAGAAACACGAAAAGCAAAAAGCCGAAACGCGAGCCCTGCGCGACCAGCGATCGCCAACTTGCCTTCAATTTCGCCCTTCAGCTTGCGCCCGGTCCGCATCATGAAGACGATCATGGTGACCACAAAGAACGGCCGCCACCAGCATGATCCAGCCTTCGAAAATGTCCTGATTGAATTGGGTGCGGGAGATCAGCACCGCCGTCGCAATACTGCCGGCAAAGGCCGACCCCAAGGCGGATAGACGATCCGCCGCAGATCGTTGCGCCCGATCTTGGCTAGATACGCCAGGGTGATGCCGACGATTAACGCGGCCTCCACACCCTCTCGCAATGTGACGATAAATGCCTCAATCATGGAACAACCCTCACCCGCCTTGGATGTTGAAAATGAATTTCAATTTCAAGACAATAGAATATGCCTTCCGCCTCGGCAGCGTCAACGCAGGAAATCACGAGAAATAGTGACTGGGATCACATCCGAAACCCATTTGGAACTGAGCACTTAACCGTGTCTCTGGGATGCGCGCGGGAAGGGATCCCGGCACCGCCCCTAGCAAAGGCCCCGCGGGGCCGAATGCTAAATGCTAAGCGCTAAGTGCCCGCCGCATTGTTTCGTGCCCCAACCCGCTGCGCTAGAGCCGTTTCAAGAACATCTGCGCCTCTTTCAGGGCGGGGAACATCTTCTCCTCTGCCTGAAACTCGGCGGAATGCACGCAGCGCCGGCTCCCGCGTAACCTCACCGGATGTTTGAGATGCAGCATCTCGTGATACACGATGTATTCCACAGCACACCGCGGCACTCGGGGATGATCGAACACCCGGCTAACCACGATCGCGTTGTGCGCCGGATCGTAATGCCCCAGGCTGTTGCGGGCGTGGTCGCGGCTCCATGTCATTTGCGGACGCGCCATCAGGCCGTAGAAGAATCGCTGGTTCAGTTCTTCGAAAATTGCCTCCAGGTCGTAGACATGCCCCTGAGGGGACGCGATCCGCTTGCGGCCACGCATCTGCCGTACCAGGTGCGCCTTCTGGGTTAAATCTGGCTGGAGATGTAGCGGCGGTAACGTGTGGCCTGCTCCCGCTCAATGGGCTTGCGGTACATTTTGGCCAACAGAATGTGCGCGATCGCTCGCAGCACGGTGTCTGGCGACCCTTCCAGCAGGTCGGAGATGCGCACCAGCAGCTTGCCCTCCCGCAGGCGGATGGTGTTATTGATATTGGCGAAGGCAAAGAATTCCACCTGCAACTCGGGGATGGGCGCCCGGGGCCGCAACTCTCGATAGCTATCCTGGAAGATTTGGAGGAGGCGCTCTGTCACTTTTTCGTAGAGTAGCACGGCAGGGGCGCCGGAATGCCGATTGTGAATTTCTGATCGACGACGATTGGCTCTGTCTCAATCGTCAACTGGGAACCACTAATCGACAAGCTTTGTCTTTCATCTCGCTCTATCTCTTCTTCTTGTGTTTCGCCGCCTCTTCCTGCTCCGCCAGCAGGTCGCGATGGTCTTTCACGCTGCTGTCCACGGCATCCACCGCATTCGCCAGCAGGAACTGATACTGCTGCTTCTCCGCCGGGGTGGCTTGCGCTACTCGCTGATGGCCCGTAGTTTTGCCTGAAACTCGGTTTCGGCTTCGATCAGCGTGTGGAGAGGCTTGCGGAGGTCCTCTTTGCGGTCGGCATAGGTGTCCACGTTGTCATCGAGTTCATCATAGACATCCAGGAAGTCCTGCAGCCGGTCGTGAGTCTCCTGACCCTTGTCGGCAACCTTCGTACCGGCTCGAACATTCTCCACTGCGGCAAGACGTTGCCGGGTAAACTCAATGTATAACTTGATGCGTTTGTCGGGCTCGAGAGCAGTGTCCCGCAGTTGATCGATTTCCGCCTGCGTCAGCGGATCGTGGTGCCTCTGGGCTGCTGCCCAGGTAGCCAGCAGCAGAACCGCCGCAATGCAGAGCGAAACTGGATGCGGAGCTCTCAATCCTTGCTCTTTCCGGTCTTGCCGGCTCCGAACATAGCGGAGAGCAAGCGGGTCCGCTGAGCCTCCAGTTTGTCGATGGCGGCTTGCACTGGACCCTGGTCTTCGAAATTCAGGGCACGCTTCAGATCACGCAGCTTGTCGGCCATCTTCCGGGCGGAGATTTCAATGTGCTTCAGCTTCTTATGGGTTGCGACCGCGGCGTCGGTGGCTTTTTCCGTGTACAACGCGGCATCGGTTGCGCAAGTCTTGCCGGTGCCGACGTCATTGGCGTCGAAGGCATGGTCCGAGGCCTTGAGTTGCCGCTCGGCAATCTTGATGTAGAGGTCCGCCTGTTTGTCCGCCGGGGCGGCGTCCGCCCGGGCCACCATTTGCTCGACGGTTTCCTCGTCCCTCGCAACCGCCGGTATGGCCACCAGCACCAGCAAGGCGAAGATAAGCCAGTTGCGCATAATTATTTCTTGGGCTCGATCGCGACCAGGCGGTGGCGTGCCTGCCACTCCTGGTCAGGATACTTGCCGCCGGCTCCATCGAGGAACCGGTGATAATATGCCGACGCCTGCTTGTAGTCCCGCAGATGGTCGTAAGCCGTTGCCCGCAGAAAGAAGCCAATCGGGCATCTCCGGCAAGAACTTCGCACGGGCATCGAGAGCTCTGATGGCCAATTCGTAATTCTTGTTTTCGTTGGCGGCCGCTGCCAGATCGCCATACGCCGAACCGAAATCGGGCTTCAGTTTCACCGCTGTCAGAAATTCCTGCTGTGCTTCCGGAAATTTGTGCTGCTGCAGAAGAACTTTTCCCAGTCCGTGATGCGACTCGGCATCGTTCGGAGCCGCGGCCAACAGGGTGCGATACTGGGCTTCGGCCAGGTCATACTTCCCAGTGGTGCTGTACAGGTCGGCAAGATCACGCTGCACGCCGGTGTCTTGAGGGGCTAGCTTCGCGGCGGCCTGCAATTCAGGATGGCGTCCTCGTTTTGTCCCGCCGCCGCAAACATACGTCCCAGTTGCATGTGCACCGCCGGGTCATCGGGACGCAATGCGAGCAATTTCTTCAATACCTCTTCCGCCTGGGTAAACAGGTGGCCGCGCATGTAGATGTTAGCCAGGCCGGTGAGAGCGTCGGCTGAATTGGCATCCAGAGCCAGCGCCTGCTTGTATTCCTGCGGCGGCGTCGGCAAAATGATTTTCCTTTTCCAGAAGCAGGCCGGCGGAAAGATGCGGTTCCGGATCGTTTGGCCGCAGTGTCGCTGCCCGGCGGTATGCGGCGATAGCCTCTTCCGGCTTGCTGGCTTTCCAGCACCTGCGCCAGCCCCAGCCAGGCGCGCGCTTGGCCTTCGTCCACCTTGGCTGTTGGTTTCAGCTTGGTAGCGGTGCGCAGAAATTGCTCCGCATCCGGCTAGCCCGCTTTTGGCCAGCATGAGGCCAAGATTTAAGTTGGATTCGAAGACATCGGGCTTCGCTGCCACTGACTTGCGGTAGGCGGCAATCGATTCGTCGGTTTTGCCCATCGCGTTCGACACAAATCCCAGGTCGAACCACGCCCGATAGTTTTGGCGGTTCTGCCGCAACCACTTTCTGCAGCAGCGGCTCTGCGGTTGAGTAGTCGTTCTTTTCAATGCGCGCTTCCGCCTGGGTCAGTTCAGGAGGAAACGATGGGATCGTCCCGCCCACTTTGGATGATGGCGCACCGTGCTTGCCACTGCTCTGGGCTGCCGCCGTGCGGATGCCAGGCAGAGCGATAGCTTCCGAACTAGCGAAACATCTGTCGCCTTCTATTATGCTGCCCATCTGGAGGCGTGACCGCTCCATTCCCATTCAACACGCGCGCCAGAAATTTTCCGGTATAGGAGTTCGGCAAGTTCGGCAATGCGTTTCCGGCGTTCCCGCGCCCACCACGTAGCCGCCTCGTTCGCCGCCTTCCGGGCCCAGGTCAATCACCCAATCCGCAGTCTTGATTACTTCCAGATTGTGCTCGATGACCAGAATCGATCCGCCCGCATCGATCAGACGCCGGAAAGCCGCCAGCAATTTGCTCACATCGTCGAAGTGCAGTCCGGTGGTCGGCTCGTCGAAAATGTACAGCGTGCGCCGGCGCCTGGCCTGCGGGATTCCCCGGCCGCGCCTGCCGCGCGCGCCGCGGTTGCAGATGAGCCGCCAGTTTCATGCGTTGGGCCTCGCCGCCGGAAAGCGTGGTGGCCGACTGCCCCAGGCGCAGATATCCCAGTCCCACCTCGTCCAGGCACGCGCAGCTTGTCCGCAATTTTCGGAGCGCTGGCGAAGAAATGCAGCGCCTCTTTCACCGTCAGATTCAGCACCTCGTGAATATTCTTGCCGCGGTAGCGGACCTCCAGCACCTGCGGCTTGTAACGCGTGCCTTTGCATTCCTCGCAGATCAACTCCACGTCCGCCAGGAACTGCATTTCCACCGTGACCGTGCCGTCGCCCTGGCAGGTTTCGCAGCGCCCGCCGGGAACATTGAAAGAGAAGTGTCCTGCGCGTCAGGCCGCGCTTTGCGCCTCGGGAAGGGAAGCGAACAACTCGCGAATGGCGTCGAAGGCCTTGATATAGGTAACCGGATTGGACCGCGGCGTTCGCCCGATCGGCGACTGATCCACCAGCACCACTTCGTCGAGATATTCCAGCGCCTTCGCAGTCCTGTCCCAGGCCGCGCTCCTGCCGGCCGAGCCGGTGCCGCTGCTTTGCGCCTTGCCGCGCGCAACCGCAGGATAGAGCACATCGTGCAGCAGCGTGGACTTGCCCGAACCCGAAACCCCCGTGATGGCCACCAGCATTCCCAGCGGGATGCTCAGGTCGATATTCTTCAGGTTGTGCAGCCGCGCGCCCCGAAGATCTTGAGTTTGCTCGCGCCCCGGTGGCGTCGCGCCGTGCGGCACCTGAATCGCAGATCTCCCGCACAGATATCGCCCGGTGAGCGAAGCGCGGATCTTGCGTGATCTCGCTCGTACGTTCCGCTCGGCAATGACCTTGCCGCCGTGTTCGCCGGCTCCCGGGCCCAGATCGAGAATTCCGTCGGCCGCCCGCATGATCTCCGGATCGTGTTCGACCACCAGAATCGTATTTCCCAGGTCGCGCAGATCATGCAGGATCTTGATCAGCCGGTGGGTATCGCGGCTGTGCAGCCCAATGGAAGGCTCATCCAGCACATACAGCGTCCCCACCAGCCGCGAGCCCAGCGAAGTCGCCAGCTGAATCCGCTGCGCCTCCCCTCCGGACAAAGTCGAAGACAGCCGGTCCAGCGTCAGATACTCCAGCCCCACCTCGTTCAAAAAGCGCAGCCGCTCCTGAATCTCCTGCAGCAGTTTGCTCGGCAATCGCCGCTTCCTCGCTCGCGTCAGCTGCACTTCGGCGAAGAAGTCTGGCCGCCTCTTCCACCGTCATGCTGCAGACTTCGCAGATGTTCTTGCCGCTGATCTTCACCTGCCGCGCCTCCGGCCCGCAGCCGGGCGCCTCCGCACTCCGAGCAGGTGGAATATCCGCGATAGCGGCTGAGGAACACCCGGACGTGCAGCTTGTATTTCTTTCGCTCCAGGTGCGCGAAGAATCCGCGCACCCCCATGAATCGGCCTTCGCCCTCGAGAACCAGCGCCTGTTGCTCCGCCTCAAGTTCGGCCCAGGGCACGTCCATGCGGAATGCCGGCCTGCCGTGCAAACCGCTTCAGTTCCGTCAACAGGGACCGGTACTTGGGTTTGGTCCACGGTTCGATCGCGCCTTCATTCAGCGTCTTCGATCTTGTCCGGAATGACCAGGTCGAGGTCGAAATCGATGGTGTTGCCGAATCCCTGGCAGCGCGGACACGCGCCATAGGGGTTGTTGAACGAAAACAGCCGCGGTTCCGGCTCCTCGTAACGCAGATTGCAGTGCTTGCACTCAAACCGCTGCGAGAAGCGCAGCCGCTGCGGCGCTCGCCCTCCCGCGGAGCCGTCTCAAATATCACCTCGCCCGCTTCGCGATAGCCGCTCTCCACCGCATCCACAATGCGCGCCCGCCCATCCGGCGAGACCGCCAGCCGGTCCACCAGCAGAAACACCGGCTCGGCGAAGTTCACGTCCAGCAACTGACTCCGGGGTGGAAAACTCGAAAATCTGTCCGTTCTGGTACAGCCGGTTGAAGCCTCGCTTGCGCAGATCAAACAGCCGGGCCTTGAGCAGATCGTCGAGTTCTGTCTGCCGCCTTCGGCTCAGATCTTCTTCTTCCCTGGCAGGTTTGCGGCCGGAACTCGGCCTCTTGCGCTCGGCACGGCGGCGCGCTGGTGCAGCGGAAACAACACGTTCAGCCGCGTGCCCTCGCCCAGCGCCAGCACCGCCTGCGCCACCTCATCAACCGTATCCTTCTTCACCTCGCGGCCGCATTGCAGGCAATAAGTTCGTGCCGATGCGCGCAAACAGCAGCCGCAGGTAATCGTAGATTTCGGTGGCGGTAGCCACTGTCGAGCGCGGATTGCGGGTGCTGTTCTTCTGCCGGATGGCCACTGCCGGAGCGATGCCGTCAATCACATCGACGTCCGGCTTCTCGATCCGCTCCAGAAACTGCCGCGCATAGGCGGAGAGCGACTCCACGTAGCGCCGCTGCCCCTCGGCGTACATGGTGTCGAAGGCAAGCGACGACTTGCCCGACCCGGAGACCCCGGTCACCACCGTCAGGCTGTTGTGTGGGATTTCGAAATCGATGTTCTTGAGGTTGTGGACCCGCGCCCCGCGAACAACAATGCTATCCACAGTGCTATGTGAAGACATCGGCAAAGGAGACCCGTCGGCAGCCCGGCCTGGAAGCCTATTTCAGCCGCCGCTCATCTGGCGGCTTCAAGAGGGCTACCGAATCTTTCTATTATAAAGCAGCCGGCGGGCGCGGAGTGGGCACCGGTGACACAGACATATCTCCACCGCTTTGCGTCTCTCGCGGCTCCGAAATTACGATCTCCCACCGATTTTCGTGACGTGGATCACACTGGTCTTCGGGTCGAGTTTGCCCTGGATGCTGACTTGCTTGCCCGAGTACTTGCCCGCAAGTGCCTGCTTGTCCAGCTTGTAGATCATGTTGTGATCGGATTCTTTAAGCACATACTGCCCACCGATCTTCGCGATCTTGCCTTCATAGACGGCCAGATCAAACCGCTGCATGGGCTTGTTGTAGTTGGACGACGACTTCGGCGCCTGGACCGTGCTGGCTTGGCTGGGAGGAGAATTCTGGGCTACGAGTCCAACCGGAAGCAGGCAACTGGCCAGGAGGACAGCGGGCAAGGATTGGCGAAATCGGAACATGGGAACCTCCGCAAAAGACTTCTTACAGGAGGCTCTTGGAAGGAAAAAGGTTGGTTACTCAGGCAAAGACAGGGCTGGTTCGCCGCTAATCTTCGAAATCGGGGCCTTCGTGGGCTTCATCCCGCTTCTTTCCATAGCGAAATGCCATGCCGATACCGACGGTCATGAAGCCGACCGGGGGAACGAGCAGCACCAGCACGCCTTTGCTGATAGCCAGCTGCCCCTCTTTCGGAGTCCC
The DNA here is from genome assembly GCA_963798155.1 of Terriglobia bacterium. Classification (GTDB taxonomy): domain Bacteria; phylum Acidobacteriota; class Terriglobia; order Terriglobales; family Acidobacteriaceae; genus CAWCSH01. The sequence goes on along the minus strand of CAWCSH010000004.1, from coordinate 17,014 downwards.
CGCCGCCGAGCTGTAGCACATGGCGCAGCCCTGCGCGAAAGCCGGTCCCGCCCACAGCAGCAGAAGCAGCGACAAAGATGCGAGGCGCATTTTCATCGCACCATCGCTCCCAGATGCAGCAGCCGATAAGCATCCGGGCAGAAATACCATCATCATCGCCAGGCAGAATACCAGAGAGCTCATGGTGATCCAGCGCATGCGCGAGAGCTCGAATTTCATGTGCATGAAATAGGCAATGATCAGCCCTGCTTTCAGAATGGAAAGCCCCATCAGCATGCTCAGCATCCGGACCGGCTCCATGTTCTGGTAGGCAAGAAACACTTCGATGCCGGTCATCACCAGCAGGGCTCCCCACACCCAGAGAAACTGCGCCTTGGGATGGTGCCGGTGCTGCGCCGCCACCTGCTCGACAAGTGCTACCTGGACTGCATCCATGTTGGTCGCCAGCTCCTAAACAATTTTGGTGGACATCAAGTACACCAGCGGGAAGATGAACATCCAGACCAGATCCACGAAGTGCCAGTACAGCCCGGCCACTTCCACATCACCCGAGTCATAGACTTTCGGCTTCAGCCAGAGAATGACGCCGGCCACGATTGCGCCCAGCAGCAAAACGTGCGCTCCGTAGTGGAACGGACTGTAGGCGGGCGTTCCCAGCCAGGCCAGCAGCCAGAAACCGAGCAGAATGGGAATGAACCATTTCCGCAGGGCCACGATCCCCAGATAGATCACGCCGATGGTGACATGCAGCATGTGCATGCCGGTCAGGCCGAAGAAGGTGGCAGGGAATTGCGGTACCTCTTTCGCCACGTTGACGAACTCTGCGCTGGTATGTCCCGGCGCCGTCGGAAACAATGGTAGGGTAAGCCCTTCGGCGATCAGGTTGCTCCACTCCCGCCCGTGCAGGATGATGAATCCGATCCCGCAAGCCATCGTCGCCAGCAGCCACCACAGCTGCGCTTTGCGATCCTTGTTCACCGAAGCGCGCACCGCCCATACCATGGTGAGGGAACTGGTCAGCAGGAACGCCGTCATCAGCGTGGCGTTCATGATGCTTTCCGAGTGGAACGGCGTCGGCCAGTTCGGGGTGGAGATGCGTCCGTAGGTGTAAGCCCAGAGCAGCGCCCCGAAGGTCAGCGAATCGGAGAGCAGGAACAGCCACATCCCAATTTTTTTGGAATAGGTGCCGAACAACGAGGGCTCAAACGCGTCCACTCCCCCGTGTTGCACCGCCGCATCAGCCATGGTCCGGTCTCCCTCTTTGGGTCAGTCCTTGTGCAGGTCTTCCGCTACCGCATGAACCACAACAGGGCAAAGATATACACCCACAGTCCCGCCATGAAGTGCCAGTACCAGGCGGTGACATCCACCACGATCCTGCGCCCCTCGACGGGCCGGTTCAACAGCGAGACCATCTGGGCATAAAGCAGCACCAGCAGCCCTCCCATCAGGTGGATGGCGTGAGTTGCCGTCAACAGGTAAACGAACGAGCTGCTGGGCGAGGTCGCCAGATAGAAGCCGCGGTTCTCCAATTCCTGCCAGGCCATCCACTGGCCGATCAAGAAGCCGAACCCGAGCACCACGGTGACACTCAGCCAGGGAAAACTGCGCCCGCTACCCACACTGACGCCGGGAATCGATGCCACCGGAGCCAAAGCCGCCTTGCGCGTGATCTGCCGCCGGGCAAACTCGACCGTGATGCTGCTCAGCAGAATCAGAGCGGTGTTTACCAGCAGAAGCTGTACCGGAAGGTTGACCGAAAGCCAGTCGCGGACATACTGGCCGGTCCGCTCATCGAGCGTCGGCAGCCCCTGCCGGACCACATAGGCGCTGGTGAACGCCACGAACAGCATGACGATGGGAGCCAACGCCGACCAGCAGCCCAAGTCGCGCCCGCCGCAGGCGCTGCCCGTAATTGGGATAGCCGCTTCCGCCCCGTCCATCTCCACCGCCTCCGCCGGTGATGGGTGGATGGGTTCCTCCGGCCCCCTGGCCGGTACGTGGTTCTTTGATCGTAATTGTCGAACTGAAAGTCGCCATATTCCTCGGGTTCCTGGTCGGTAAAGATTAAGAACTAATGTGCAGGCACAGTCGCCGGATCGGTTTGCATTACGAAATCACGCGGGGCTCCCGGCACACTGTACTCGTACGGACCATGGTTCACTACCGGGGTGTGGCCTCCAAAATTGTCATGCGGCGGCGGGGTCGCGGTGCTCCACTCCAGGGTGGTCGCCTCCCAGGGATTGTCCACCGCCTTCTTGCCCTTCTTCATACTCCAGAATAAGTTAAACAAAAAAATCAGCTGCGCCGCAATGGTCACGAAGGCCGCATAGGTCATGAAGGTTTGCAGCGGGATCAGCTTGGTCTGGTACGCGACTTCGGTGAACTGCGAATAGCGCCGCGTCTGTCCCGCCATTCCCAGCCAGTGCATAGGCATGAAGATGGAATAGGTGCCCACCAGCGTAATCACGAAGTGGACTTTGCCCCAACCCTCGTTCATCATTCGGCCGAACATCTTGGGGAACCAGTAGTAGGTGGCGGCAAAAATTCCAAAGATCGCCGCCACGCCCATGATCAGATGGAAATGTCCCACGACAAAGTAGGTATCGTGCAGCGGGATATCCAGCACCGGCTGCGCCAGGAATGGTCCGCTCAGCCCGCCGGAGACGAAAAGGGAAACGAAGCCGATGGCAAACAGCATCGGGGTATGGAAGCGTACCCGCCCCTTGTAGATGGTGCCCAGCCAGTTAAACGTCTTGATCGCAGAAGGCACTCCGATCGCCATGGTCATAATCGAGAAGGCAAAAGCCGAATACGGGCTCATGCCGCTCATGAACATGTGATGTCCCCAGACCATGAAACCCAAAATGCCGATCGCCATGATGGCCCACACCATGGCGCGGTAGCCGAAGATGGGCTTGCGTGAAAACGTGGAGAGCAGCTGCGAAGCCACGCCCATGCCCGGCAGGATGGCGATGTAAACCTCAGGGTGCCCGAAGAACCAGAACAGGTGCTGCCACAGCAGGGGAGAGCCGCCCTTGTGCCCCATCACCTGGCCGTTCACGTTAATCAGCGGAACGTAGAAGCTGGTGCCGAGATTGCGATCCAGCAGCAGCAGAATGCCCGCGGAAAGCAACACGCCGAAGGCCAGCAGTCCAAGAATCGCCGTGATGAACCATGCCCAGCAGGTCAGCGGCATACGCATCAGGGTCATGCCCTTGGCCCGCAGGTCCAGGATGGTGGTGATGAAGTTCAGCGCGCCCATGAGCGAGGCGATACAGAAGATGGCGATGCTGATAATCCAGAGGTCCGCGCCAAGGCCTTCGCCTGGCCCTGCCGATGGCACCGCGCTCAGCGGAGCGTATCCGGTCCAGCCGTGCAACGGCGCGCCGCCGGTCACGAAGAAGGCCGATAGCATCACCACGAAGGCCACAAACGTCGTCCAGAACGACAGCATGTTCAGGACGGGAAATGCCATATCAGGCGCGCCGATCTGGATCGGCAGGAAGTAGTTGCCGAACCCGCTCTGCGGCGCCGTAGTCAGCACGAAGAACACCATGATGGTGCCGTGCATGGTGAGCAGGGTCAGGTAGGTTTCCGGCTTGATTACACCGAACAGCGGCAGGCTGACGGCCGGCCAGATCAGGTGGATGCGCATCAGCAGCGACAGAAACATGCCGACAAATACCGCCACCAGGGCCAGGAAGTAGTACTGAATGCCGATCACCTTGTGATCGAGGCTGAAAACGTATCGCCGGATGAATCCCTGCGGGGCCGCATGAGCATGAACCGGGGCCGTCGTTGCCATTACTTGTTCGCCTCCTGTGCCGCCTGCCACTTGTCGAAATCCGCCTGGCTGACCACGTGCAGCATCCCGTGCATCTTGTAGTGTCCGAGGCCGCATAACTCGGCGCAGGCAATCTCGTACTCTCCGATTTCAGTCGGAGTGAAGTGCATGCGAATGGCGAGCCCGGGCACTGCATCCTGCTTGAAGCGCATGGATGGAACGAAGAAGCTGTGGATCACGTCCACCGCGTGCAGCGTGAGGTCCACTTCGCGGTTCACCGGCAGGTACATGGTTCCGGTGACGAAGTCGTCTTTGGACGCAGGATCGGATGCGTCCAGCCCGACTGCGCCTGCGCCTCCCGAGCGAAGCGTCAATCTGCCGCAGATCGGTCGCGCCGTACTTGCCATCCGGTCCCGGATAGCGGAAGTACCAGGCGAACTGCATGCCCGTGACCTCCACCGGCACCGATCCCACCGGGGCCGGAGCGAAGCGTTCGGCCGCCCATACGTGGCTTCCCATCAGGTTCAAGCCGATGAACAGGATTGCCGTCAGCACTGTCCAGAGCGCTTCCAACTTATTGTTTCCATGGGAGTAGCTCACCGGAGCCGCGCCTGCGCGGTCCCGGTATTTCCATACCAGGTAGCCGAGCGACACCTGCGCCGTCACAAAGACGATGCCCATCAGGATGTAGGTGATGGCAAACTGATGGTCAATCCAGGGCGCGGCTGCCGATGCGCCATGCGGTAACCACCAGGTTTTAGCTACGAAAAAGTAGGTGCTGACAAACGTGATCAGCCAGATAATCGCGAGAAGTGCGAGGCCCATCTACCAGACCTCCCCAAGGTCGTGGATTCGGAGGCACACCCCATCGCAATTTGGAAAGCGCTGGAGTGCGGCTGGGCCGGAAGTCTACCACAGGTCTTGCGGCAATTGGCAAGCGACTTTGTGGGTACATTTCCGATTGCCGATCGAGATTGACGCTGGAATCGATTGCCCTCGCTCCGGACGCGCATGGCGGCGCAATAATCCATCCCGACTGCCCCAACCCTTTTGTCATGCTGAGCGAAGCGAAGCATCCCTACCCGCTGCACACTGCGTCGGTCATGGGTTTTTTTGCCGACCCCAGGTCCTTCGCTCGGCGCGAGACTCAGACGCCGCAATCGCCTCAACTTCGCTGGCGGAGCGAAGAATCCCTTAACCGTTGCACAATGTATTCTGGCTGGCCGTTTACCGGGTAGGGATGCTTCGCTGCGCGGAGCGCGCTTCGCTTACTCCGCTTCGCTCAGCATGACAACGGCGGGGCCGCGCCTCAGGGAGTTTTCGATTGAGCTGTCCGTAACCCATCTCAATATCCCGTGCCGGGTCGGAACTATCGTTTGGCAAACCAGCCCAGCAAACCAGCCCGGCAAACCGCGTCGCAACGGATATGCCGTCACCACATAGCTCGTGGCGGGCCCGCCTGCCGCCGGTGCACCCAACTCCCCGCCACCGGCAACTGCCAATCGGGCCTTACTTCTTTACTTCTTTGCCTTGCCCAATTCGCGGATGTGCGCCACCAGTTCCTGTATTTCCTTCTCCGAGAACTGATTCTGGAAAGCGGGCATATTGCCCTTGCCGTTGCTGATGATGTGCAGCAGTTCGGAATCGCTCAGCTTCTGCACCGCCGCCGAGCGCAGGTCCGGCGCCTGCAGCTGCTTGCCCAGCGTCGTGTTCCCCGAGCCATCCTCGCCATGGCATAGAATGCAGGTGGACTTGAAGCGTGTTTCTCCGGGCGAGGTTTTGGCATTCGCCTGCGCCCAGCCCAGGCTGGCTGTCATGGCCACAAAACCCCATATCATGCAATGTCGAACGCTCTTCCTGCAGAACTTGCGAATCGGTCCCATTCATTCCTCCGTCCGGCAATAATAAACGTCCGCAGCGTGCTCTGCCGCCGGGAAAATGGTTGGAGAGGAGTGCTGATGAGGATAATCAGGAGAAAAGCGAATATTCAGGAGGCAATGATTCCGGCGCTCCGGTTAATCAGTGACGGCTTCAGCGCATTCCCTGGCTATGAATTCTGGCGTGGTTCGATCTGCCGCAGGTAAAGCCGCAGGCCGATCACCACGGCGAAAATGGCAATCAACGACAGCCCCAATCCCTTGCGGCGATAGTCGCGCTCGGCCAGCGCGCCCGCGCCCGCGGCATGGGTCTTCTCCGCCACTTTCAGCCCGGCTGAAATGTTCTGGTTTACCTGGGCCGGGTTCAGGCTGTGGATGGTGACCCGGGCCTTGGTGAGCGAATCGCGTGCCTGATCCTCTTCGCTCAGTGCCTGGCTCACTTCCATTCCGGCATCCCGGGCCTTTTCCAGAATCTGGTCTGAACTGCCAATCGCGACCTCGAGCTTCTGCAATTCCGCATGCATCTGTCCAGCAGCCTTGTAGCCGTCATCTCCCTGCGTGTGGCAACTGGTGCACACTGATTGCGGGCCCGTCCCCAGCATGGCATCGGTGGGATGCGCGATGCGGTGGTTGCTGTGGCAGGTGACGCAGCCGGGAAGGGAAGCTGCTTCAAAGGCCGCCTTGTGCGGGCTGGCTTCGAACAATTGCGCCTGGAAAACGTGGCAGGTGGAGCACACATTTTGCACCGTGCTCACTCCCGGTGGCGCCGCGCCGTGATTGCCGTGGCAGGTGGTGCAGGTGGGCGCGCTCAGGTCCCCCTGTACTGCCAGCGCCTCGTGGTGAACGCTGGCGTTATAGGAGGCGAACTGGTCGGTAGGAATCGAATATCCCTTCATGTAAGCCGCGTCGGCGTGGCAGTGGGCGCAGGTTTGGGCAATGTTGAGCGCATAAACCGTCGAACGAGGATCGTTGGGCGGCCGGATGTCGTGCACGCTGTGGCAATCGGTGCAGACCGCCACTTTGTTGTCGCCCTTGGCCCGCAGCTTGCCGTGCATGCTGGTCAAATACTGGCTGAACTGATCGGTGCGCAGCGACGGATTGTACTGCCGCATGTAGGCGGTATCGGAATGGCAATGGCCGCACAGCGCGGGCACGTCCTTGCGCTCGATTTTGCCGCGGAAGCCGGCAGCTTTGCTCATGGCGCTCTCGTCGAGCTTGGTCGGATCGCCCCCATGGCAACTGGCGCAACTCAGGCCTTTCTGGGAATGGATATCCTGCGCGAACTGGTCAGCCGTCACCTGGAGGGGTGGATCCAGGGAAGAGTGGCAGTCCAGACAGGTATTCTCCGTCTGCGCGCCCGCGACGCCTGCGCCCACCAGCATCGCCAGTAGGGCCCCCATAAATCGAAGCGAGCTTATTTCGCCAGATATCCATAGACTGTCATCGACAGCCATATAAGCGACCGCAAAAATTCCCGCGCCGAGAATCCAGCGCTGCGTCCGGCCCTTGCCGCTAGTCGCCCAGAAGGGCAGCAGCAACCAGATCAATCCCGCAACCCCGAACGCCGGGATGCCCACGGTTTCTCCATCCAGACGCCCAAGCTTTGCCGGAATCAATTTCAGGGTCTGGAACATGAAGAGGAAGTACCACTCCGGCTTGATTCCGGCTGGCGCGGGGGCGAAAGCATCGGCCTTGGTTCCCAATCCCCAGGGCGAAAGCGCCGCCAGGGCGCCCAGCACGCCCAGCGCGATGTACCAGGCCATCAACTCCCGCAGCATGAAGTTGGGGAAAAAGTGCATCTCCCGCGCCTGCTCGGGATGGTCTTTCCACTGCTGCTCCACGCTGGGCGGAACGCTGATGCCCTGCCTCTGTACCAGCAGCAGGTGCGCCAGAATCAGCAGCGTAGTGATGCCGGGCAGCACGGCCACGTGAAACCCGAAGAACCGGGTCAGGGTGGCGCCGGTCACGTCCTCCCCGCCGCGCAGGAAAATCATGATCGGCCGGCCGATTACTGGAATCTGCGCCGGAATGTCGGTGCCCACCTTGGTGGCGAAAAATGCCAGCGTGTTCCAGGGCAGCAGGTAGCCGCTGAATCCAAACCCCATGGCCAGAAACAGCAGCAGCATCCCGCTCACCCAGGTCAGCTCACGCGGTTTGCGGTAGGCCCGCAGGAAGAACACGCTGAACATGTGGCACAGAGCGGTGAAGATCATCAGGTTGGCCGCCCAGGAATGGATGGAGCGGATCAGCCATCCGAACTGCACCCGGGTCATGATGTACTGCACGCTCTCGAAGGCTTCGTTCGCGCTGGGACGGTAGTAGAGCAGCAACAGAATTCCGGTGCAGACCTGGATTCCGAAGAGGAACAGCGTGATGCCGCCCAGGAAATACCAGTAGGAGCGCCTGTGGATGGGGACTGTCTTTTCCCGCAGCGGTTCCGTCAGGTCGGTCCAGTCGAGTCGTTCATCCAGCCAGCCTGCGAATTTTGGCCAGCAAGTTCAACCCTCCCGGCTCCGGCTGACCACAATCTGGTCGCCGCGTACGTGGACCTGCATAGACCTGCAGCGGGCGCGGTGGCGGACCCGAGACGTTGCGGCCATTCAGGTCATAGATTCCGTTGTGGCAGGCACACCAGATCTCATGCAGATCCCCGCGATATTGCACCGTGCATCCCAGGTGGGTGCAGGTGGCCGAAAGCGCGCGGTATTGGCCGTCGCTGCCAAGCACCAGCAGGCCGGGACGGTTGCCAAAGCGGAAGATCATCCCGCTGTTGGGTTTCAACTCGCCTACTTTCGCGGCGATGACTTCATCGCCTCCCAGGTCAGCCACCGGTGGTGGCACCAGATACCGCAGCAAGGGATATGCGAAGGAGACTAGAGAAGCCAGCAAGCCCGCCGCCCAGGAACAGTTCCACCAGGCGGCGGCGCGTAGTGCCGGCACTGGAGACCGCCGTATTATCCATGTCTTCCTCGATCGCTGGCGCCGGCTACTTCGTCTTGCCCATGTCGCGAATCTCGGCCACCAGTTGGCCGACTTGCTCCGGCGTGAGCTTGCCTTTGTACGCCGGCATTTTGCCCTTGCCCGCATCGATGGCTTCGGTCAGTTGCGCGTCGGTCTGCTTCTGCACTTCTTCGGAGCGGAGATCGGGAACCTTTAGCCTTTCACCCATCATGGTCTTGCCAGCTCCGTCCGGACCGTGGCACATGGCGCATTTTGACTTGAAAAGCGTCGCCCCCGGGGATGATGCCATGCCTTGGGCCGAGGCCAATGCCGAAAACGCGCTTACGAACACCAACAGCCCCACCCATCCCATCAGGTTACGAATCATCGCTTTCATCTTCGACCTTCTTTCGTTTAGCTGTGTACACGCTAGCTGTTTACCCGCTTAGAGGCAAAATTTGCGCGGCTAACTTCATCGTAATTTGAGATTGATGTCTGTGATCCAGATCACACGTCTCTTGGCAATACTGACGGGGCTGGTCGGGGTTCAACTGTTAAGGGCCGAAGCAACTAATGAGGGAGCACTGAAACTTCCACCGAAGCGGGCTGTCTCTCGATGCCTCTGTGACTGTTCTTCCGCCCGCCCTGGTCGGTGCTCTGGTGACGCTTCGCGAGGTACAATCCTCTTTTCTATGGCGAAAAAAGCTTATGGGCAGGACAGCGGCTCCCGCGAAGTTTGCAAGCCGAAGAACCACTGCTTCGGCTGCGGCCGCGACAATCCCGGCAGCATGCGCCTGAAGTTTACCTACGATGAGGCCAATGACCGTTGCGTCTGCAATTTCCGTCTCGGCAAGCGCTACACCGGCCCTCCCGGTTACTGTCACGGAGGCATCATCGCGCTCATCCTCGACGAAGCCATGGCGAAGATGAACAAGCCGCGCCAGATCAGCGCGCCCACGGCGCAGATGACGGTGGATTATCTCAGGCCCGTTCCCCTGGGTAAGCCGCTGCGGGTGGAGTCGCAGGAAGTTCAGGTGCAAGGCCGCCAGCGTTTTCGTACGGCCGAGATACGCAATGATCGCGGAGAAGTATTGGCCCGTGGACAAGGCATCTTCATTACACTAGATTCCCATCATGAGTTCACTCGTGCCGCGGGACAATCTCCGCGCTAATTCACTTCCGAAAATTCTCGCGCTCTGGCAGGCGCTGGTTTATGGCTGCGTATTCATGCTCGCCGGCACGGTCGTCGCGGCGGCGCAATCTCCCCACAAGGATTTCATTGGCACCAGTTTCCCCCCGGTGCAGCAATGGGTGAATGCCTTCAACGCCTTTGACCAGTTGCCGTTTCGCAACCTCTATTCCCGCACTCCGCCGGCCCAGTTCGTGACTCAGGACAAGCAGTACCACGACATTTCGGAAGAACTCATGTTCTGGCAGCAGGCCAAAGCCGGCGGCGGGCGCGATCTCGAGGCCACCATCGTGGATAGCGGCGAACAGCAGGGCATGAAGTTAGTGACATGTCAGGTCAGTTTGCGCATGAACACCCCGGCCGGCCCCCGCACCCGCTATGTGCTCGAAGACCAGGCTTGGCAGCAGCAGTCGGAGGGCTGGCGCATCGTGCTCGCCCGCCATACCGACTTCCTCAAGATGCCCCAGCCCACCCACATGGACCCGCATCTCTACAAGCCGGGAGTCAATGCCAAAGCCGAAATCAAAGAAGCCGTAGCCCAGGCCACGGCCCAACACAAACGCATCATTCTAATGTTCGGCGCCAACTGGTGCTACGACTGTCATGTGCTGGATTTTGTTTTGCATCATCAGGCGGAGTTGGCGAAGCTGATGGATCGCGGCTTCATCCTTGTGCACGTGGATATCGGGGAAGGGAAGCTGAATCCCGACCTGGTGGAGCAGTACAAGATTCCGATAAAACGCGGAGTGCCCGCGCTGGCCGTACTCGACAGCGACGGCAAACTGCTGTACAGCGCGAACGGCGAGTTCGAAAAGGCGAGGTCGATGGATCCTGACGACCTCATTGCATTCCTGAATAAGTGGAAGCGGGACTAGGCGACGCGGTATCAACGACTAGTCATTTAACTCGTCATTCGAAGCGCTTCAGGGCTGAGGGATCCGCTGTTCCCTAACAGAGCCGGCAGAAAATTTCTCTGTGTTCTCTGTGTCCTCGCTGTGAAAGCTCACGGCATCTGAAATGTCCCTATGCTCGTCAGATTTCCTGAAGAGTTCCCCAGATAGACGGTGTATGTTCCGGATGCATTCGCCCAACCCTGCGCTGTCGCATCCCAGTAGGAAAGCGGATGCGAGGAATCGCCGGCGCTTACCTGAATCGTAATGTTCTGCTGCTCACCGGCGCTCAGGCTCACCTTCTTCCATCCCACCAGCCGCTTCGATTCGCCGGTCGCGGCGGGAAGCTTCAGATACACCTGCGCCACCTCCGCCCCGGTGCGAGTTCCGGTGTTCCGCACATCAAACGTCACCTGAAGGCTTGGAGTGCTGCTTGAGGTGTCGGCCGTAAGTATCGGGTTGGTAATCGAAAATGTTGTGTACGACAAGCCGATATCCAAACGGGAACAGGGGCGTTAGACCTGCGGGAGTCAAACCATTTGTAGCCCACATTGAAGCCGTTCAATGGTGTAGTCCACGGGAAACGGAGTGGTCGAGTCCGGCGGACCTCGCGATCACCGGACGCGGCAGTTCGCTCACGCTTGCCGGGAATGTCATCGGCAACTTTCCCGACGGATTTACCTCGCCGAACAGAATGTTGGCGATGGCCTCGCCGCCGCGCTGGCCCGGATACCACGCCTCGAGCACCGCCTTCACGCTTGCCAGCCAAGGCATTATTTGCGGACCGCCATTTTCGATCACCACAATCGTGTTGGGATTGGCCGCCGCCACCGCGCTCACCAGCGCGTCCTGATTGATTGGGCGTGGCGTGGATCACGTCGGTGAAGTTGAGGCTGCGGACGTCCATGCCTTCGCTTTCCCACTGGCTGACGAAGACGATGGCCACACTGAACTCGCGGCCAGAGCGGCGCCGCCGAGGCGGAGTTGGTGCCGTCGTTATACTGCACGCTCGCTCCCGGAGCCTTGGCGCGAATCGCTTGCAGCGGCGACGACGGATCCCAGATTACGTGCGACCAGCAGGGCGGGCAGGGTGTGCCTTCGTCGAGCGCCGCCCGCCGACCGGATTCACCTGCGCCGATCCGCCGCCCGAAAGCACGCCGATATCGGCATGCGAGCCGATCACCGCAATCGAGGTCAGTGCGCCGCCATTCAGCGGCAAGCACGCCGGTATTCTTCAGAAGGACTGCGCCCTGCTCTTCAGCTTCCTGCGGCGACATCGGCATCGGCGGCGGCATCAATCGCGTGCACGCTGGCCGGGTGATCAAAAATTCCCGCGGCAAACATTGCCCGCAGAATGCGATGCACCATGTTGTCGAGCCGCGACTGGGGCACCTGTCCGGCCTGCACCGCCGCCTTCAGGTTCGCGCCGAAATAAATGTTCTCCGGCTGCTCCTGGTCGAGCCGGCGTTCTGCGCCGAGTTGACGGTGCTGTGGGTGGCGTCCCAGTCGGACATCACGAATCCGGGAAACGCCCAGTCTCCCTTGAAAACTCCGTTCAGCAGAGTTGCGGTTCTCGCAGGCATAGACGCCATTGACCAGGTTGTAGGAGCACATCACCGACTGCACGTCCGACTCTTTCATTCGCTATCTCATAGGCCAGCAAATCGCTCTCCCGTGCCGCGCGGTCATCGATGAGCACGTTCGCGGTCGTGCGTCCCGTCTCCTGATCGTTGAAGGAGAAGTGCTTGATGCCGCGCAATCACGTACTGGTCCTGGATCGCCTTCAGGTGCGACGCCGTGATCATGCCGGCGAGCAGCGGATCTTCGCCTTTGCCTTCGAAGGTGCGGCCGTTGCGCGGCTCGCGGCCGACAGGTTGACGTTGCCGCCGAGATTCACGTTGAGGCCGAAGGCGCTCATCTCTTTGCCGATTACCTGGCCGTACTTGTAGGCCTGTCGAGATCCCAGGTGGCGGCGCTGGCGACCGAAGAGGGAAGCGCGGTGGCCTGCCCGGCGCTGTTGCCCACGCCCAGGCTGCCGTCGGCAAAATACAGATCGGGGATGCCCAGCCGCGTGATGCCGGGGATCCATCCTGCCGCGCCCCGGGGCAGCGTGTGGTTGTACCAGTCGAGAGCCGCGCCGCCGTGCACCAGCTGGATTTTCTCGTCGAGCGTCATCTGACCGACGAGGTAGTCGGCCCGAGCATCGGGACCGGCGCTTGGTCCCGGCGGCCCGGGAGGCGGCGTCGGCGGAGGCGTAGAACTCCCGCCGCCGCATGCCGACGACTAGCGCCAGCCCGAGCAGGAGACCAAACGCCGACAGGTTGCGCAATAGATTGCACGACGATCGCACCGCTGCTTCTGACTCCCGCACTAAGTCGCCCTTTCCGCATCGCACCCCTTTTACTTCAGCTTGGTGCAGACGCAAGCCATTCTCGATGAATCGCTTGCGCCGGAACACAGAGTAATGCTCTAACCGCCGAGCTCGCTGAGAACGCCGTGAAAACACTAATATCTCTCACCACAGAGGGCACAGCTTTCATCAGGACGGCTGGTAAAAGCTTTATCCGCTAGTAAAAGCCTTAACCGCGGAGATCGCGGAGATCGCAGAGAACACTTTTCTTTCATCTGGGACGCTCTGCTGGCCGTGTTGCCACAAGCTCCTCCCTTGCGGTTCCTCTGTTTCCTCTTGTGCTCTCTGTGGTGGAGGCGGTCGTTTTCTCGGCGCTCTCGGCGCTCGGCGGTTGAAGATTTCCCCCGCGCTAAACCATGTAAAATAAGAGTATCCGGCGCCTGCGCGCGCCCATCCTTCACGATCCGAAAAGGTATTCGCCGCCGAAAGCTGAGAGCCGATAGCTGACAGCAGCCAGCCAGAAGCGGGTCACCGGAAAAGAGCCCGACCATGTCGCAGAACAACGGAAGCTCCACCAGCCTTCGCCTCAAGACCGGCCTCGCCGAAATGCTCAAAGGCGGCGTCATTATGGACGTCACTAACGCCGAGCAGGCCGTGATCGCCGAAAAAGCCGGAGCCGTCTCCGTCATGGCGCTGGAGCGCGTGCCCGCGCAAATCCGCGCCGAAGGCGGCGTGGCCCGCATGGCCTCGCCCAAGAAAATTCGCGAGATCATGGCGTCGGTTTCCATCCCAGTCATGGCCAAGTGCCGCATCGGGCATTTTGCCGAAGCGCAAATACTGCAAGAGCTCGGCGTCGATTACATCGACGAATCCGAAGTGCTCACCCCCGCCGACGAGGCCCACCACGTGGATAAGCACGCCTTCAAGACTCCATTCGTCTGCGGCGCGCGCAATCTCGGAGAAGCTCTCCGCCGCATTGCCGAAGGCGCGGCCATGATCCGCACCAAGGGCGAAGCCGGCACCGGAGACGTGGTCCACGCGGTCAAGCACATGCGCCAGATCGTGCAGGAGATGCGCATCCTCACCGTGCTCGGCGAAGAAGAACTCTACGCCAAAGCCAAAGAGCACCAGGCGCCCTACGAGCTGGTGAAGATGGTCGCCAAAGCCGGCAAGCTGCCGGTGCCAAACTTCTCCGCCGGAGGCATCGCCACCCCCGCCGACGCCTCGCTGGTGATGCAGCTCGGCGCCGAAGCGGTGTTTGTCGGCAGCGGCATCTTCATGGCCAAGCGCAGCACCTGCGTGCACTGCGAAGAAGACAAGCACTTGTTCGACGAGACCTGCTGCTTCGCTCCACCCGAGGAAGCCGAGAAGCGCGCCCGCGCCATCGTGAAAGCCGCCACCCACTATCAGGACCCGAAGGTGCTGCTCGAAGTCTCCGAAGACCTGACGGGAGCGATGAAGGGGCTGGCGGTCGCCGCGCTGGATGAAGCCAGCATGCTGCAGACACGAGGGTGGTAGAAACCCAGCCGCATTGCGTGCGCATTGGGCTAAATCGAAGGCGAAGCACAAGAAGTGAAAGGAGTTCACCCTTCCCCAGATGTCCGTTGCGTTCGAAATAGCGCTTTGGGCAGCGGATGCGGTCGTCACTCTTGTTGCCGTGGGATTTTTCCTGCTCGATATGGCCGACAAGGCGCGAGCACTAAAAGAGAAAGCACCTTGGGTCGAACGACTTCTGGCGAAAAGGAGTGCTTTTGGTTTCCTGCTCTTGATGTGCCTGTGTGGACAGATCATGCTGTCTTTCGAAATTGGCGAGAAAGAAGTTCCAGAGCAACCTGATCCTCCGAAAGTCGAATTGCGTTTCCCCAACCGTGAAGCAATGCTGGCCCTGGAAGACGAGAACAAATTCCTACGGCGGGTCAATGAATCTCCACGTCAGAATCGGACATCGGAAGTATCATCCTCCAAGCCGGCCTTGAAGCTGTCGCTCAGGCAAGGCTTTATCGCCGGTGACAACAGTGCAACCCGATTCATTGTGAATGTGTCACTACAGAACACCGGAGCCGAAACTTCAATTGCCGATTGGAAGGTCCAATACAAGTCGGCAACACTCATCCTCCCTGCCGTATGGAAAGCTGGTGAATGAGCAGCAATTCACCTCACCCGAAGGTTTACGCTTTACCTACAATCCTGAAGATTCGATCATCACGAAAGCCGCAAAAGGCATTCCGCATAACGGCGTGGTGACTGGTCGCCTAGTTGTGACCGTGCCGGGAAACCGAACCGATGAGATCATGAGCGGACGAGCACTGATCACAGTCACAGCAATTGATGTCACTGGCACCAGTTCTTCGGGAAAGTGGAGAAGCGACGGAAAGCCGATAGCAGGAGTCGAAGCACTACCGTGAGAAAACGGCCAGCCCGACGGGGCTGGCACACCTAGACGTTCCCTCAGCAGTGCAGGACGGGTTCTATAAAAGGGGATGTCAAGTAAAAACACTTCACCCCTCGCGGGGAGGTGTGGTTTTTCTTGGCATCCAGCCCCTGCTGGCAACTCGACGCAGCTGGTATCGCATTGTTGGAATCGCCACGCATTTCCGGGTCACCCTGGGTTCGCTAGGTCGAGCTCTGGCGCCGACAAGCAGATCGGTGGCAGCATGGCCAACCATGGTTCTATCTGAGGCTCGCGTCGTGCGCGGCACTAATGGCTTTGTTGGGTTGTCCGAGGGAGCATAGGGTGGCCCGTGAGACTTCGTCGCCTATCCCGCCCAGGATACTTACCCTCGAACCCGTGCGCGCAGCTCTCCAACCTTGCGAACGTCCGGGTTACCGCTTCCGGACTGCGTGGGGTGCGCGCTTAAGCTGCTTGTACCATCAGATGTTCGGCTGCGAAGGTCTCTCCTTTCTTCCACAGAATCAGGGCAATCGCCGCCATCTTGCGGGCCAGGGTCAGCCGCGCCATGGCCGGCAGCATGCCGTTGGTGATTCTGATTTCGTAGAACGCGCGAAACGGACCGTCCATCGCGCTCGCCGTCGTGGCCGCGCTCTTGAACACATTTTTCAACTCGTGGCTGTAGTTCCAGTTCAACCCGCGGATGTAGACCGGCTTTCGCCGCCGCATGATGTGGCCATCTTTCTCCACATAGTCGGCGCTGCTGCGGGTCTCCAGCCCCAGGCCGCAGTAGGTCCAGAACTGGCGCTTGGTCCGAAAACGGTGCGGCGTCTGCACTCGCGCGATCAGCACCGCCGCTCGCAGCGGACCAAAGAACGGCATGGAGCGCAGTAACTTCGCGGCCGGATGTTTCTGGCACTCCGCCATCACCGCCTGTCGGGCTTCGCGCCGCAACCCCTGTATCGCGTCCAACTCCTGGTACAGCCACTCCGCCCGCCGCCGCTGCCCGCTGTCGCTCAGTCGCGCCAGCCATTCTCCGCGTTGCCGCTTGCCTAACGGCTTCTTGCCCGCGCACCCGATCGCCTGGCTGCGGTACAGGGCTTTGATCCGCCGCATCGCGCGCCCCGTATCCTCGGTCAGCGCGGTGTAGCTGGCTACCAGTTGCTGTAGCGTGCGCGTGCTCTGCTCCCCGTGATAGACCGGCGACAGCATGCCCGCCCGCAGCAGTTCCGCCAGCTTGCGGGCATCGATCTGATCGCTCTTGTTGCCCGACTTCAGCCACGCATTCTTGCGCGGATTACATACCACCACCCGCGCCACCTGCCGCACCACCACGTCATAGAGCCAGGCCGAGTAGGTTCCTTCTTCGAAGGTGACCTGCAGCACTCCCCGCAATCCCTTCAGCAGATCTCGCACCGCTGTCGCTTTGGTCGCGATCACCGACTGCATCAGCAGTTTGCCTTCGCCATTGAGCACGGCCACGCTGATCGTGCTCTGGTGGACATCTAAGCCAACGTACTTCACACTCTCCATGGGTGTTCCTTTCGTTCGGCGTAGTTACTGTTGCTCACAGCAACTGCAGCCTACTCTGA
>CAWCSH010000003.1:0-304744 GCA_963798155.1 Terriglobia bacterium | reverse complement strand
GGAATCACGGATTCGATCGTGGGTTCTTTCTTACCAAAGAGCGCGCGCAACCGGGTGATCACGTCGGACATACGGTTGCCATCGCGAATCGTACGCCGGGCGGTTTCGCGAGCACCCTCGACTTGGGGAGGATCAGTCGCTAGCATCCGCAAACAGGCGCTGGCGTTCGTGATGATGCCGGATAGCGGCTGGTTGACTTCGTGGGCGATAGACGCTGTCAGCGCTCCGAGGGTCATCGCCCTGGCCACATCTGCGAGTTCCGATTGAGCCTTATCGCGTGCCTCTTCCGCGAGCCTGCGCGCCGTGACATCCTGAACCGAGGCCATGTACTCCGACTGACCATCCTGGTTCCGGGTCGCGTGAGCGACAGCATGCATGTACTTGATCGAGTGGTCTGGCATTAGCAAGCGGTACCACCATTCAAAGTCGCGGTCCCCCTCTCGTCTCTGGTCCACCATCTTCATTTTCTCGATCAAAGTGACGTCTTCCGGATGGACTCGGCTACGGATTAGTTCAAGCGTAACGGGCATGCCGATCTCAAGGTCGTAGATGCGATAAAGTTCCGCTGACCACGTGATTTCGTCTGTCGCTGGACGCCAGGAATAGCTGCCTACTTGACCGAGACGTTGACCCTCCGCGAGGAATGCCTCGCTGCGCCGCAACTTCTCCTCAGCGCGTTTCCGGTCGTCGATATCGGTCGAGGTACCGACAAATTTGATGACTTTTCCTTCTTCATCGCGCAAGACTACGGCTCGATTGAGATGCCAGCGATAGGTCCCGTCCCGAGCGCGGAAGAACCTGGTTTCCATTGCAAAACCCTGTCCCGAGCGTACTCCCTCCCAGAAGCTCCTCTCTGCTATTGCTCGATCCTCGGGGTGAACAGAGGTCATCCATGCCCCGGGATGCGACCGGACGAACTCGAGGGTCTGCCCGGCGTATTCAAGCCAAATTTGATTCACGAAATCCGGCGTGCCATCAGGCTTGAGCGTCCAGGCCGCCACCGGAATATGCTGCAGCAGTCCAACTTGGAGTTGCAGCTCTGCATTCGCTGCGGCAAGTTCGGCCGTTCGCCGTGCGACCTGTTGATCGAGTTCGTCGGCGATATGCTTCTGCTGAGTCCGGAGCTGAGCCTCCTGCAGCCCGATGGAAGCCTGACTCGCCGCTACGCTCAAAAGAAGTGCCTCCGTCTGCCGCGGAAAATCCGTTCGCTGAGCTGCTGCTACGATGATGCCGAGTTCGCCTTGTAACCCCAGCGGCAGAGGCACGATCGAGACGTCTCCCTCTCCCATAACGTTCCGAAGCAATGGGGGCCATTTTCGTGAGTTGTCTGCGAACGAGTGGCTGAGTGCCTCGCAGATCTCGTGCGGCGAGGGCATCGGTAATCGCGGTTCGGCTAGCCGGACGATCTCCACAGGCGCCTCGCCGACTGGATTGTTCAGCCGTACCGAGATGAGGTCCAGGCTGAGCATGCGCATCAGCGCATCGAGCAAGGTATGAAGAATTCGAGATGGATTGCTGATACTCCAGATGGCAGGGAGAGCAAGCAGGCTGACAAGATCGTTGATGCAGCGTTGAAGGCGCTTGATCTCTCCGGCGGCTTGTTCGTATCGGTCGTCCATATTAGGCAGCCGTGGAGGATGGGGAAGTCCGCATAGCCCGACGTTCACGAAGCTCGGGCAGAAACTCCTCTGGAGGCACAAAGAACGGATTTCGTCGCAGAATGCCGCCGATGATGACCATCGGATGCGTCCGCATAATGTCAACCACCGTGTCGCCGCCGAATTTACCTAGATGGTAGGTGCAGATGACGGCGTCGTCGTGCCGACGCCAGACGTCATTCACCCGTGATTCGAACTCAACGAGATCGTCAATGTACGATCGATCTTCAATCGCCCAGTCCATGCGGCAGCAAATACGACTGAGCGGGAAGCTACCCTTAGCGTTACCGCTCGCCATTTGCTCGAATGCTGCCAGCATCTGATCCTTATCGAAACGGCCTTCCCGAAGATAGGCTTCGGTGTTGATGCGAACCTCGAGTTGTCCACTCTGCTCGGCTGCGGCTGGGTCGATTCCGACTGCGGCCAGTCGTCGCAGATGGTCATGACGTTGATCCGGATTCACGACGTGGACCGCCTTGTCGCCACACTCGAAGCCATCCTTAATGAACGGCAGCAACACGCGATATTCCTCATCGGCGTCATTGAAAAACGCGCAGACATGACGCACTTCGCCGAGCTGAGAACCGGCAAGGGAAAGCGGCGCAGTTGTCTTCTTCATGCTGTCTCCTCCCACAGGGCTTGCCCGTCGCATAGCGGACAAGTAATTCCGACCGCGAACATGCGGTTACGCCGCCGCGGTTCCGGGTGCGAGGTCGAGCCTCGTCGCCATTTTCACGAGGTCGGCAAGAGAGCCGGCCATCATCTTTTGCATCACCTTGCCCCGGTGCGCCTTCACCGTGATTTCGCTGATACCGAGCTCCCCACCGACCTGTTTATTGAGCAGGCCTGAAACCACTAACGCCATTACCTGTCGCTCACGCTGGGAAAGCGAGGCGTAACGGTCCCGGAGGACCCGCATCTCCGCCTTCAGGCCGAGAGCAACTCGGCTGCGTTCAAGGGCTGCCCAGATGGCGGTCAACAGCACGTCGTCCTTGAACGGCTTCGTCAAGAACTCGACAGCCCCCGCCTTCATGGCCTGGACAGTCATGGGCACATCGCCGTGGCCCGTGATGAAGATGATGGGCATTTCAGTTCGTTCGACAGCGATGCGCTTCTGGAGTTCGAGACCAGTGAGGCCTGGAAGAGAACAATCCAGCACCAGGCAGCTCGGAACGAGAGGTCGTGGACGGGCAAGGAATTCTTGCGCAGAAGAGAAAGTCTCCGGCCGCCAGCCTTCGCAGCGTATCAACAATTCCAGCGATTCGCGCACGGAGATGTCATCGTCGACCACGAAGACGATTGGTCCCTCGTCCAACATAGGTCGTCCCTTCAATTCGTGGCAAAGTGCGTGCGTTAAACTCATATTCCACTCCTCAATTGGCCCTCAACATTCGTCCCGAAGAACCGTAAGGCTGAACGAATGAGTTGGAGAAGTTGCTCGTCGCTAAAAGGCTTGCCCAGGAAAGCGGCAGCGCCCGCTTGCATCGCTCGTTGACGGGAATCTTGGCTCTCGTAAGCGGTAATGAAGATGATGGGAATGCCGCGGCCCGAGGCAGCGAGGTGACTTTGAAGCTGCAGACCATTCATGCCCGGCATCTGCACGTCAACGATGAGACACGAGGTATCGTGCAAATGGCCGGACCTCAGGAAAGTCTCGGCAGATTCAAAAGCTGCCGCCCGAAAGCCGAAGGACTCGATGAGTAGGGTGGTTGTCCTGCGAACTGACTCATCGTCGTCAACTATCGAGATCAGATTCTCTGTCACTCAGAATCCCTCACCGATCTCAAGTTATTCGCAGAGGGAGAAAGAATCTATTGGGTGTTGGTGGATTTAGATCCTAAAAAGGACGATGCGGGTAAGCTTTCGCTTACGAGGCCTTTTCCGAGGGTTCTTTGAGCTTTTCGATCATTCTGACCAGGTCGACAAGGGACTCTGCGTGCATCTTCTCCATGGCCCGGCTACGCTGGACCTTCACAGTACTTTCCGCAGTGCCGAGCTCGCCCGCAATTTGTTTATTGAGCATGCCCGACGCAAGCATGGAGATCACCTGCTGCTCGCGAGAAGTCAACGAGTCGAAGCGCTGTTGGAGTTCCGTTATTTCTTTCTCCTGTTCACGTCTGGCACGATCCCGCTCCAGTGCGATGCGAACAGCATCCAGCAGATCCTGATCGCGGAATGGCTTGGTGAGAAATTCGACCGCCCCAGCTTTGATAGCGCGAACACTCATTGGAATGTCGCCATGGCCAGTGAGAAAAACGATCGGAATATGAATCTTTCTCGTTGCAAGCTCGCGCTGAAAGTCGAGCCCACTCAGCCCGGGTAATCTGACGTCCAGCACGAGGCAACTAGGCGCATCTGATGGCTTTCTATGCAAGAAGGCGTCCGCTGAGCCAAAGCTCTCAACCTGCAGCCCCACGGTGCTCAAGAGGAACTTGAGCGAAGAACGGACGGATGCGTCGTCATCGACCACAAAGACGATGGAAGCAGCAGTCACGCTGCACTCCCGGGACTGACTGGCAGCGTAAAGGAAAACACAGCACCAATGGGAGAATTCGGCATGGCCCAGAGCCGTCCTCCATGGTTTTCAATGAGTGAACGGCTGATCGACAAACCCATGCCCATGCCGTTCGCTTTGGTTGTGAAGAAGGGCGTGAAGACACGATCTGCTGCTGATCCAAGGCCAGGGCCTGAGTCGCGTACCGCAACCAGTATGTCTCCAGATTCGTCAACCCGGGACTCCACCCAAAGTGCGCGAGGTTGATCTGTAACTGGGATCATGGCCTCAATGCCATTCATGATCAAGTTCAGTAGAACCTGTTGCATCTGAACCCGATCCGCCAACACTAACGGGAGGGCCTTCGTCAGTTGGCGTTCGAGCCGAACTCGATTTTCATAAAGCTCACGGTCAGCTAGAGCCAACACCTCTTGAATCACGTCGTTTATGTCCAGCCTGTTCTTTTCGACAGGTTCCTTCTTTATGAATCCGCGAATTCGAGCAACGACGGCGCTCGCTCGAGTGCCATCGGCCACGATTTCCTCAAGAGCCCGGCCTAGAATTTCAGGTGTCAGCTTGTCAGCAGCGAGCAGTCTCAGGCAGGCATTGCTGTTATTGGTGACAGCTGTAAGCGGCTGATTGACTTCGTGGGCGATGGATGCTGCCAGTTCGCCCATGGTGGTCAGCCTGGAAACCCGCGCGAGCTCCGCTTGGGTCATCTGCAACGCTTCTTGTGCACGCTTTCTTTCAATTCCCTGAGCGATCAAGTCCGCACCAGACGCCAGTGTCTCGGTTGTTTCTGGGGTGACCGGTTTCCGAGAGAACATGGCCAGCACGCCCACGGTGCGATCTCCGACGCTCAATGGGTAGCCGGCGAAGCTAGCCATCCCTTCTTTCTCTGCCCATGCTCTGTTACTGATTCGAGGATCATTCAGAACATCATTGGTCAGGTGCGCTTTTCGTTCCTGCGCAATCATCCCAATCTTGAATTGTCCCATCGGAATGCGGCTGTGAGGTCCGTCGAGATGTGTGTACATGCCCGCGCTGGCCTGCAGCTCCAACATCTTCCCATCGCCACTCAGAGTCCAAATCCTCGCAAATGCTGCATCAAGATGGCGCACGATGGCTTCGCTGCACTCACCCAAGATCGTCTTCAAACTTCCTTTCTTACCGAAAGCCATGCTCACATCAGCGCGGACAGCGATCTGGCGCGCGTGCGCTGCTCGCAACTCCTCTGCCTGCTTTCTTTCGCTGATATCGCGGATGAAGCCGGTAAATACCTTATGCCCATCTCTAGATAGTTCTCCAAACGAGATTTCCACAGGGAATTCTTGGCCATTCTTGCGCAGCGCGGTCAGTTCAGTGCCTTGCCAGTTGATGTGCCGCTGGCCGGTAGCCAAATAGCGGCTGAACCCTTTCTCGTGCAATTTCCGCAGGAATTCCGGCATTAATACGGTCAACGGCTTCCCGATCAACTCCGTCGGATCATAACCAAAGATTCTCACAGTGGCGGGATTGGCAAACAGAATCGCACCGCGCTCGTCAATGCTGATCACGGCATCAGGCGCCGTTTCGACCACGAGGCGATAGTTCTCTTCGCTATAGCGGAGGGCGGATTCCTCGCGCTTACTGTCGGGAATATCACTGGGAAAGAGTGGCATAACGGTCTCGGAGCAAACCAATGATTCCCGGAAACAAAATATCGAGAATGAGACAGCTCAAAACGGGGACTCGTGGATGATCAAGGAACTCTTGCGCAGAAGCGAAAGTCTCCGGCTGCCATCCTTCACAACGGTTCAGCAATTCCAGCGACTCGCATACGCATAAATCATCGTCGGCAACCAAGACGGTTGGTGCGCCTTGCAACATGGGCGATCCCCCACTTCATGGCCAAGTGTGTGCACCTAAACGCGTGCTTCACTGTGCACAATTGACTGATGACGCCCCACTGTTGGAGGAATTTTATAACGACAACCCAATGGAAATCAACGAGATGAGGATCATGTTGCGTTTCACAGCACTTGCTGCGCGGGTTCTGCTCTCGACGTCTCAGCCTATGTAAGTCTGTGCGAACTCTGCCTCTCATACCAAAGTATCGGCGATACCATCGTCCGATTGTTCATCTCCTAAGCTTCTGTTCTGATCGCTTGCGTGGACCGATTCAATCCGGATGCGCAGGACCAAACGCACAAGGAGAATGAAAGATGGAGATATCAATGGTCCTCTCAGAGAAAGCATCGGTAAATAAGCATTTTGGAAAAGAGCACATCGGATGAAAAGGCTTGCTTACCTGTTGGCTGCAGTTGTAGCGCTGGCTGGCGTGATCGTCTACATAGCTCACGCCTCTGGACGCTCCGATGGAGCAGGCTGATCCGGTTTTCGGAATCACATATTCCTCCCGGATACCGCGACTGGAAGCTGATCTCTGTGGCCCACGAAGAAGGCAACCTCAACGATCTCCGCGCCCTCCTCGGCAACGATGTAGCGATCAAGGCATACCGTGTGGGGAGTCTGCCGTTCCCGGACGGCACAATCATTGCACGCCTAGCCTGGAATTATGTCTCATCCGAGGAAAACAACAAAGTCTTTGGCCGCTCCCAATCTTTCGTGGCCGGACCCGCCACGAACGTTCAGTTTATGGTCAAGAACTCCAAGAAATACGCCGCGACGGGTGGTTGGGGGTTTGCTCAATTCAAAGACGGCAAGCCTGCGGCTGCGGCGCTGCTCAAAACCTGCTTTCCCTGCCACGAGCCTGTCAAAGCTCGTGACTTTGTCTTCACTCTTTATGCACCGTGAGTTCGCGGAGATCCCATGAACAATGAAGAATCGTTTGACAATTTGACTTATGCAGACCAAGTACATTTGGCGGAGCGTGAGTTGGCATCATTCATCGGCGCTGTGAAGGAGTTATTCGGTCCGGAACAGGCTCTGCTCTCCGCGGATGACTGGCTTGACGAGTCTGAGTTGATGGATTGCGCGCCTCGATCCACCAGTCGAGATTGGCGGGCCGTCACAGTCGCGGCCTCGGCTCGACTGGCAAATCGTGTGACTGGAGCACGAGAACGTCGAACGCCCGCGTCATCGACTGATCAGAAGGTTTCGCCAATACTATCGTCTAATTGCTTCGCATCCGCGCTTCTGGTGTGATCGCGTCATCGCAGCCGATTTCGCTCACCAACGCATATTGAATGGAGGAACCCTTGTGAGACGCATCATATTCTTGTCGATTGCAGTTGCAACAACGGCCGGCCTTGTCGCGCTCATTGGCCCTGCCCCCGGTCACGCGGACGAGCAATCCGCCCCCTACGTTACCGACATCCCGCAGGGGTATCGCGACTGGCAGTGGGTCTCCTCGGCCCATGAAGCAGGCAACCTGAACAGTTTAGGGGGCGTCCTGGGCAACGATGTAGCGATCAAGGCCTTCCGGGCAGGGACGCTTCCGTTCCCGGACGGCACGATCATTGCTGCTTTGCATTACCGTTACGTCCCGTCGGACGAAAACAACAAAGTGTTTGGCCAGGCTCAATCTTTTGTTCCCGGCGCCCCCACGAACGTTCAGTTCATGGTCAAGGACTCAGCAAAGTACGCCGCAACGGGCGGCTGGGGATTCGGTCACTTCGCGCAATCGACCGCAAACCTGGCGACGCGGCGTTTATGAAAAGCTGCTTCCCCTGCCATGAGAAGGCTAAAGGAAGCGACCTTGTCTTTACTCGGTATGCACCTTGATGAGCGGAGAGGCACAGTTTCGCTTAGTGCTAATGATGTGAGGGGTGATCGAGAAACAAAGGCAGCACAAGAAAATTTAGAACAAGGGAGAAGATGATATGTCGCACCATTACTCCGGTCCAAACTTTGGTTTTCCCCACGGGGACGCGCGCCTCGATCTTACTGACCTGTATGCCTTCCCCAAGCCTGGGGATTCAAGCAAGTCCATCCTTATCATTAACGCGCACCCATCCGTTGGTGTAAACCCAGGCGGCCCCACGACGGACGAGCCCTTCGCGACGGAAGCGCTGTATGAGCTCAAGATTGACACCGACGGTGATGTCATTGCCGATATCGCGTACCGAGTGCGATTCGCCTCAGACAAGGCCGGAGCGCAGACCGCAACTGTACGACGTGTTGAGGGCGCGGAGGCCGCCAGCACTGGTGACGACGGGCAGACGATTATCGAAGGCGCGCCGGTCTCGACCGCACGCGAGGCACACGTGACGGAGGGCGGGGACTACCGGTTCTTCGCTGGCTGGCGCAGCGATCCGTTTTTCTTCGATACGCTGGGCGCGCTAAACAATCTGCAGTTCACCGGCGACGATTACTTCGCCGACAAGGACGTGTGCAGCATAGTGCTGGAAGTACCCAACTCTGCCTTAGGCTCTGGAACGGTGAGCCTGTGGGCGCGCACGCTGGACGGCGCGAGCGGGAAATGGGTCCAGGCGGACCGCGGCGCGCGGCCAAATCAAACTCCCTTCCTTGCTGGCGAGCAGAACTCCGCCTATCTCGCTGCGGAGCCAGCGGACGATGCCCGTTTCGTCCCGGTATTCGCGCACGCGCTCGAGCACACCGGTGGTTACACGCAGGCGGAAGCAACGCGGGTCGCCGGGATCCTGCTGCCGGACGTGCTCCACTATGATCCCACGCGCCCGGCGTCCTACCCGGACAATGGCCGGGCACTCACCGATGACGTCGTAGATTTCTTCCTTCCTCTCCTCACCAATGGGAAGGTGATGCGAGATACCGTAGGGTCGCACGCAGACCTGCTCACCTCATTTCCGTACGTCGGCTCGCCGCATAAGATTCGATCCGCGGAACGGGTGGCCGCGTAAGGTGGGCAGAAAGGAACTTCCATGAAGTATCCGACTCTCTATCGCACCGCACAGATCGATAGGCTCTCTATTTTCTATCGCGAGGCAGGTCCGAAAGATGCCCCGACACTCCTCCTGCTGCACGGTCTGCCCTCTTCTTCGCGAATGTTCGAGCCTCTCTTCACCCGTCTTTCCGATCGCTATCACCTTGTCGCGCCCGATTACCCAGGCTTCGGTCACAGCGACTGGCCGGACCCGAAAAAATTCGCGTACACCTTCGATCACATCGCGGAAATCATGAATCGCTTCACCGAAGCGCTCGGTCTCTCCCACTTCACCCTCTACATGCAGGATTACGGTGGCCCCGTCGGCTTTCGCATGATCTTGGCCCACCCGGACCGAGTCGAAGCTCTCATCGTCCAGGATGCGGTAGCTCACAATACTGGTCTCGGCGAGAACTGGAAAACGCGGCGCGCCTTTTGGGCCGATCGCACTGCCAACGAAAGCGCACTGCGCACAAATCTCCTGTCGCTTGCGACGACGAAGTCCCGCCATGCGGGGAACGATCCCAACGGTGAACGCCATAACCCCGACCTCTGGATTGACGAATTCTATTTTTTAAATCAACCCGGCCAGGCTGACATTCAAAGCGACCTCTTCTACGACTACCGCACCAACGTCGATTCCTACCCGAAATGGCAAGCATGGATGCGCGAGAAGCAGCCGCGCCTGCTGGTGATCTGGGGTAAATATGAGTCTTCGTTCGACCCCTCAGAGCCAGAGTCCTATCGCCGCGATGTCCCCAAAGCCGAAGTCCACATCGTCGATGGCGGCCATTTCGCCTTGGACACGGCCGCAGACGAAATCGCCGCACTCGTCCAAGGATTCGTCGGTTCTTCACGCCAGGGCTCTGCGGTACGGCGAGCAGGGTGAAGCCGCATTTGAGAAAGATGCCCAGGAGTGTTGGATTGGAGCCTTTAAACCGGGAGGTCGCTTATGTCGGGCAAGAAAACAGCAATCATAACCGGGGCATCGGGGGGTATTGGCGGTGGGTTGGTCGAAGGGTTTCTGGGAGAAGGTTATAACGTCGTCGCAACCTCTCGTAACGCCCATCGAACGTTGACCACTTCCAGCAGCCTCGTTCTCGTCGATGGCGATATAGGCAAGCAACAAACAGCGGACGATGCCGTCGACGCCGCCGTCAAAAACTTCGGAACCATTGATGTTTTGGTAAATACCGCCGGCATCTTCTTAAACAAGCCTTTCCTCGAATTTACGATCGAGGACTTCGATGCCCTTGTATCCACCAATCTGCTTGGATTCTTCTACATCACTCAGCGTACCGTGAAAGAGATGTTGAAACAAAAATCGGGATGCGTTGTGACCATCACTGCGGCGCTTGCCGATCGGCCAATCGCCGGCGTAAACGGTTCTGTTTCGATGATTACGAAGGGTGGCTTGAATTCCGCAACCCAGAATCTCGCAATCGAGTATGCAAAAGACGGCATTCGCTTTAACGCCGTAGCCCCTGGCGAAGTGGACACACCAATGCACGATGTCAACGACTCCAACGACTCGAAAAAGGCGACGGTAAAGGATGTTGTCGATGCGGTGCTTTACTTGGTACAGGCAAGTCACGTGAGCGGAGAGATTCTCCACGTGGATGGTGCCGCTCCGGCTCGTCGTTGGTAAAAACTAGGCGGTCGAGCCAGACACTGGACTTCGACGAGGTACGCATGCCCCGATTGCTTTCAGTAAATGTCGGTCTTCCACGCGACGTGATCTGGAACGGCAAAACTGTCCGAACCTCCGTCTGGAAATCTCCGGTTACGGGACGGCGAATAGTGCGCAAGCTCGATATCGATGGTGATGCGCAAGCCGATCTCGCCGGTCACGGTGGGGAGCACCGCGCAGTATTCGTCTACCAGATGGATTCTTACCACTACTGGGAGCGCTTTCTGGGGCGCAACGATTTTACTTTCGGCCAGTTCGGGGAAAACTTCACCGTCGAGGGACTTCCTGATAACGAAGTGTGCATCGGCGATCGCTACCGCATCGGTAGCGCTGAATTTGAAGTAACGCAGCCACGCGTGACTTGTTACCGCGTCGGCATTCGTCTTAACGAACCTCGCATGCCATCCCTACTCGTGGAACATCACAGACCAGGATTCTACTTTCGCGTGTTAAAGGAGGGAGAAGTGGGTGCGGGCGATGACATCTTAAAGATCGCCGATGGTCCAGAACAAGATGAGTGTTGCCGACGTTGACGCCCTCCTGTATTTGCCAGGACATTCCAGCGAGCAACTGCAACGCGCGCTGCGGATTCCGGCACTGAGCAAGGGTTGGCAGAGTTCGTTCCAGGCAATGCTCCAACAAGACTTGAGCTCCAAAACTACGGCGGGGAATCCGGGACTCGCCAATGAGGAACAAGCGCCAGCATGGCCCGGTTTCGACAGATGCGGGTCGCGAGTATTAATAAGGAAAGCGATAGCGTAACTTCCTTCATTCTGACGCCCATCGATGGACGACCATTCCCTCTCTACCAGGCGGGTCAATTTGTCGTTTTGCGGTTGCTCGTCGATCCGGGCAAACCGCCGGTTCTTCGCAGCTATTCGCTGTCCGATCTGCCGGCAGCCGACCATTTCCGCATCAGCGTCAAGAGCGAATTGAACGGGATTGGAAGTTCATTTCTGTGCGACCGTGCCCGAGAAGGCGATGTATTGGAAGTTAGTGCGCCCCGCGGAAGCTTTACTCTGCGTCCCAGCCAGAATCCTGTGGTTCTGCTGAGCGCCGGGGTGGGCGCAACGCCGGTGATGTCGATGCTGCACTCACTCGCCGCCGAAAGATCGCAACGAGAGATCTGGTGGATCTACGGAGCGCGCAATCGCGCCGAACATCCATTTGCAGAAGAATCGCGTTCATTGCTGAAACAGCTCTCCCGCGGACGAAGATACGTCGTGTACAGCAGGCCCGCTGCCACCGACCAAGTCGGGGCAGACTTTGATGCTCCCGGGCACATCGACATAGCTTTGCTACAGAGACTTGGCATCGCACAGGATAGCGACTTCTATTTGTGTGGCCCTTCTTCATTCTTGCAGGACATGCGCGATGGGCTGCGAAACTGGGGTGTGCTCGCCGAAAATGTGCACACGGAAATCTTCGGTGCTCTCGAGGCTATCACCCCGGGCATGGCGCAGGTTGTTCACACTCCTCACCTGCCACAAGGGCCGCCCGGATCTGGCCCTCCAGTCTCATTCTCGCGCAGTGGGATTACCGTCGCGTGGGATCCGAAATTTGCGAGCTTGCTCGAACTGGCGGAAGCCTGCGACGTTCCGGTGCGATGGTCGTGCCGGACTGGAGTCTGTCACACCTGCATAACGGGTCTGATTGGGGGATCGGTTACTTATAACCCTGAACCGCTGGAGCCGCCCGCTCCCGGCAATGTGCTCGTGTGCTGTTCCCAGCCAAACGCCGGTGTCACTCTGGATCTTTAAGAGAAACAATCTTCAAGAGAAGATCTTGGAAAGAAACAGGAGGAGTCGAATCATGCGTTCTGAGATTGTGCCCGGAGGCGTTTTCCCCGACTACGAACTGCCCGATCACACGGGCACGCTGCGCAAGCTCAGCGACCTGCAAGGCGAGGACCCGCTGATCCTTACGCTTGCGCGCGGTCACTACTGCCCAAAGGAACACCAGCAGCATTTGGAACTTGCAGCTTTCTATCCGAAGATCGCGGTGGCCTATACCCAGATAGCCACGATTGCCACCGACGATCACCATACGCTGCAGGAATTCCGTGCATCAGTCGGGGCCCAGTGGCCGTTTCTTTCGGACCCTGACCGAACGGTGCAAAAGGACCTCGACATTCAAGAGTACACAGACCCCGAGCACAATCCGATGATCCCGCATACGCTCGTGCTTAAGCCGGGCCTCGTGATCCACAACATCTATAACGGCTACTGGTTCTGGGGCCGTCCGTCGGTCGTCGATCTATGGCACGACCTGCGCGTCGTGACGAGTGAGATTCGTCCAGACTGGGATCTGAGCAAACCTGGACTTCGCGAGGCATGGAATGCGGGGGACCTCGCGCGTTTCCATGGGTGGAATAAGCGGGCTAGTGTGGAGACGACCCCGATTGCAAGGAATAAATAGCACAGCGTCTCAGGGGGTTTTCGCAATGTTCCCGCAACTCGCCCGCTTCACCGACCTCGGCCTGCTCCTGCTTTGACTTATGGTGGGCCTTGTTTTCATCACAGCGGCTACACCCATCCGAAGGACCCGGAGACGCGCTCAAAGAGCGTCGGGATGTCGAAGGGCTTCACGATTGTTCTCGGGATTGCCGAGGTCGCTGGCGCTCTGGGAGTCGCCATTGGCGTACTCACACAACTCGCCGCTTTCGGATTGATCCTTCTCTGGGAGCGATCCAGAAGAAAGTCTTCTCCTGGCACACCGGATTCTGGGGAGAGAAAACTTACGGCTGGCACTACGACCTGATGTTCATCCTGATGAATCTGCTGATCGTCTTCACGGACGGCGGCAGTATGTGCTGGTGAGGTAAGGGCATTAGCCAATACCATCGTCTAATAGACTCAACTTCACCCTTCTGGCTTAATCGGAACTGTCCCCCACACCTCTATAGAAACTAGATCACATAGCTGCCGGAGAGAGGTGAGATGGGAACTATGTCAATGACTGAATCAGCGACAAAGCACAATCTGGCGGACGATTTCGCCGCACCGTCTGAAGTGGGCGACGTTCAGGCCGGGAATCCTCTCCCGATTGGAGGAGCCCATCAACAAGGAGAGGGAGTCAATTTTGTTTTGTTCAGCCGTCGCGCAACCGGGGTTCGTCTGGAGTTTTATCAGAATCCTGACGACTCTTCTCCAAGCAGGATCATTCACTTCGATCCGGTGCGTCATCGGACCGGCGACGTATGGCATGTGTGGGTGCGCGGCATTCCCGCAGGTCAACTCTACGGCTATCGCGTCGAGGGGCCGTATCTACCCGAAGAAGGCCATCGCTTCAACCCACATAAGCTCCTCCTGGATCCTTATGCAAGAGCAATTGCCAAAGTCGAGAATTGGGATTTTCTAGCTGCCCGCGGCTACGATTCATCCAGCACTCTGACCGACCTGAGTGTGTCGACGGTCGATAATGCTGGCACCACGCCGAAATGCATTTTCACCAGTGACCATTTCGACTGGGAGATGGACTCGCCTCCAAAGCATTCCGCTTCCGAAACAGTCATCTACGAGACACACGTTCGCGGTTTCACAATCCATCCGAGTTCTGAAGTGGCGCATCCCGGAACTTTCGCTGGCCTCACCGAAAAGATCCCCTATCTCCAGGACCTCGGAGTCACCGCCATTGAGTTGATGCCCGTTCTTGAATTCAACGAAAACGAATCCGACCGGCTGAATCCAATCACAGGAGAACGACTCAAGAACTACTGGGGCTACAATCACGTCGCCTTTTTCGCTCCCAAGCAGTCCTACTGCATTGGAGGACCGCACGGCCAGCAGGTTCAGGAGTTCCGGGAGATGGTCAAGGTGTTTCATCGCGCAGGCATCGAAGTGATCCTGGATATCGTGTTGAACCACACGGCCGAGGGGGATGAACTGGGACCCACAATTTCTCTGCGCGGTATTGAGAATTCGATCTTCTACATGTTGCAGGAAAACGGCTGCCGATACTACAAGGACTTCACTGGTGTCGGCAATACGCTTAACGCAAATCATCCCGTCGTGCGGGAGTTCGTCAGGAACGTGCTTCGTTACTGGGTCATGCACATGCATGTGGATGGTTTTCGCTTCGACCTTGCGTCGGTCCTGGGCCGAGATGAGCATGGGAACATTCTCCGCAACGCTCCGCTTCTGGAAGACATTGCGGAGGATCCCATCCTGCGCGACGTGAAGATTATTGCGGAGGCTTGGGACGCGGGCGGTGCCTATCAGGTGGGGAGCTTCTCCACCAACCGTTGGACGGAATGGAATGGCCGTTTCCGTGACGATGTGCGCCGCTTCTGGGTTGGTGACGCGGGCATGATCGGATCGTTCGCAAACCGAATCTGTGGAAGCTCAGATTTGTACCAGGGCTCGGGCAAAGGACCCGCAAGCAGCCTCAACTTCGTTACTTGTCATGACGGCTTCACGCTGAACGATTTGGTCAGCTACAAGCAGAAACACAATGACGAAAATGGCGAGTTCAGTCGCGATGGAACCGATGCCAACTACAGCGACAATTGCGGTGTGGAAGGGCTGAGCCATGATCCCGATGTCGCGAGCATGCGCAACCGCTTGATCAAGAATTTGCTGTTAACCCTGTTTATCTCTCGAGGCGTTCCCATGTTGCTGGGCGGGGATGAGTTTCGCCGGACCCAGCGTGGCAATAACAATGCCTATTGCCAGGATAACGAAGTGAGCTGGTTTGACTGGAGCCTGCTCGAAAAGCACAAAGAGATCCAGCGCTTCACTCGGGGAATGATCGCCTTTCGCCGAGCCCATCCTGTTTTACGAAGAGAATCCTTTTACACTGATGCAGACATAAAGTGGTTCGCGCCAAACGGCGCCACTCCTGACTGGGCAGACCAGCGGCAGAAATCGCTTGCGTGTCTGATTCTGGGGAAGACAGAATCCGACTTATGCCTGCTATTTAATGCCGACACCCGATCAGTTGATTTTCCCATTCCTGCTTTGCCAGCCGGGAAGATCTGGCGTTTGGCGGTCGATACTTCTCGAACCGCGCCTGACGATCTCTTCGACGCTGGAAAAGAACCTTCCTTGCAGGGCCAGATCGGTCTGAGGCTCGAACCTCGATCATGCGCAATTCTTTTGACAGATGGCGAGGTGCTCCGTGGCGATTAATCCTGCCGCCGGGAAGCCGGCTGACCCATCCATTCTTGTCAACGTCTCGAAGCTCGTCACAGCCTATTACGAGTTGCGTCCCGATCCGAGCGATCCCACACAACGGGTTGTCTTCGGTACGTCCGGCCATCGCGGATCTGCTTTCGACGTGGCGTTCAACGAGTGGCACATCCTGGCCATCACTCAGGCGATTTGTGATTACCGCAAACTGCAGAACATTGACGGGCCGCTGTTCCTGGGGATGGACACTCATGCTCTGTCCGAGCCGGCGTTTGCAAGCGCGCTGGAGGTGCTTGCGGCAAACAACGTCGAAGTAATGCTCTCCGAGGGCACGCCTTACACCCCGACGCCAGCCATCTCCCACGCGATTCTGCTTTACAACCGCAGACAAAAGTCAGGACTTGCCGACGGTATCGTAATCACGCCGTCTCACAATCCTCCCGATGACGGGGGCTTTAAATACGACCCTCCGCATGGGGGACCGGCCGATTCGAGCGTGACTTCGTGGATTGAATCGAGGGCCAATGATTTTCTCGAGCGCGGCCTCGATGATGTTAAGCGCATGCTGTTTAGCAAAGCGCTGCGTGCACCCACAACGCACAAGCACGACTTTTTGAGCGCCTATGTCAGCGACCTCAATAGCGTTGTCGACATGAATGCGGTGCGCGACGCCAAGATTAAGCTTGGCGTGGACCCTCTCGGCGGTGCGGGCATCGACTATTGGCCGCGGATTGCCGAGCAGTATGGTCTCGACCTGACGATTGTCAACACGATCCGTTGATCCGACGTTTCGCTTCATGACCGTGGATTGGGATGGAAAGATTCGCATGGATCCTTCCTCGCCCTATGCGATGCAGAGACTCATCGCATTGAAGGACAAGTTCGATATTGCGTTTGCCAGCGATACCGATCACGACCGCCATGGCATCGTGACCAAAGGAAGCGGATTGCTGCCTCCGAATCACTACCTTTCAGCGTGCGTCAGCTATTTGTTCGCGAACCGGCCCAACTGGAATGAGGACGTCGCCGTCGGCAAGACCGTGGTGAGCAGCAGCATGATCGATCGTGTCAGCGCTGGCCTGGGGCGACGGCTTTATGAAGTTCCGGTGGGCTTTAAGTGGTTTGTCGAAGGATTGCTCGCCGGCCGCTTGGGTTTTAGCGGCGAGGAGAGCGCCGGTTCGTCCTTTCTCCGGCGCGACGGCAGCGTATGGACCACCGATAAAGACGGAATCGTTCCGTGTTTACTGTCGGCTGAAATTACGGCGCGTGCGGGCAAAGATCCGGGTGAGATTTATCGTGAGCTCACTCGCGACTTGGGAGATCCCGTGTACGAACGCATCGATGCTCCCGCTACTCCCGAACAAAAAGCCGCTCTCGCACGATTGTCCCCGTCCGACATTCACGCTACTGAAGTTGCTGGTCAGCCGATCCAGAAGATTCTGACCGCTGCTCCGGGAGACGGCAATTCGATTGGAGGAATCAAAGTGATTGCCAAGGATGGCTGGTTTGCCGCACGTCCTTCGGGTACGGAGGAAATCTACAAGATCTACGCCGAGAGTTTCCTCGGTCAGAAACATCTAAGAGATATCCAGGCAGAAGCCCAGACCATTGTTGCGGATACGCTGGCTCGCAGCGCCCAGGCGGCCTGAGCCAATAAGCACGAGCTGATGAGCATAAGAGGAGTTCGTTTATGAGTAGCTCGACAATCGTTGATCGTCCCGACACGTCCATTTCAGATACTCTTACCGACTTGGCCTTGGACCTTCGATGGTCCTTCAATCACTCCGCGGACCAGCTTTGGGAGCAACTCGATCCAGAACTCTGGGAATTGACCCACAATCCTTGGGTTCTGCTGCAAACTGTCTCACGTGAAAAATTGCAGACTGTTACCTCCGAGCCCAGATTTCAAAAGCTCCTGGTTGATCTCCACCGCGAAAAGACGCTTGCAGAGGTGTCGGACGCATGGTTTCAAGAGGCGCATCCGCGTTCGGGCGTGTCGACGATTGCGTATTTCTCGATGGAATTCATGTTGAGCGAGGCGCTGCCCATTTACTCCGGTGGGCTCGGGAACGTCGCCGGCGATCAGCTCAAAGCTGCAAGTAATCTGGGCGTCCCCGTGATTGGAATTGGTCTGCTTTACCAACAAGGGTATTTCCGGCAAGAAATTGATGCCCAGGGCCACCAGCAGGCGTTGTATCCATTCAATGATCCCGGCCAGTTGCCGATCCGACCGGTGCGGGAACCGAACGGTGAATGGCTCCGCCTGGTGCTCCCTTTGCCTGGCTTTAAATTGTGGATTCGGGCTTGGCAGGTACAAGTCGGCAGAGCGAAATTGTACTTGCTCGACACCAACGACCCCGCGAACCCTCCGGCCTACCGCGGCATTGCGACTGAACTTTACGGTGGTGGACCGGAGTTGCGTGTAAAGCAGGAGTTGGTCCTTGGTATTGGAGGCTGGCGGCTTCTGCGGGCCCTCGGAATCCACCCCGAAGTTTGCCATCTCAATGAAGGTCACGCCGCGTTCGCGGTGCTGGAACGAGCCCGGTCCTACATGGAAGATAACCATCGGCCATTTGAAGTCGCGCTCGCCATTACTCGTGCCGGCAACCTTTTCACGACCCACACTCCCGTAGAAGCGGGCTTCGACCGCTTCATGCCCAGCCTGATCGAGCGTTACTTGAAGAAGTACGCTGAGGAACACCTGTCGATTTCGTTCGAGGACCTTCTCGCGCTTGGGCGACGAGATCGCCAAGATTCGTCCGAACCTTTCAATATGGCCTATCTGGCGATCCGGGGCAGTGGCGCTGTCAATGGCGTCAGTAAATTGCACGGTCAAGTCAGTCGACGACTCTTCCAGACCTTGTTCCCGAGGTGGCCGGAAACAGAAGTGCCTGTGACACATGTGACGAATGGAGTACACACGCCGACGTGGGACTCTGCCGAAGCAGACCGCATGTGGGAACTCGCGTGCGGCAAAAACCGGTGGCACGGGACCTTGGCAAACATGGAGGAAAATGTTGCCGCAGTGAGCGACTCCGATATATGGCAATGCCGCGGTGTTAGCCGCAAGACTCTGGTTGACTACGTGCGCAAACTTTATGTGCGGCAACTAGCAACTCGAGGCGCATCGCGGGACGATCTGGCGCAGGCAGAACTAACACTCGATAACGATGTTTTGACTCTGGGATTTGCTCGTCGATTCGCGCCGTACAAACGCCCGAACCTTCTCCTGCATGATCCGGCTCGCCTCCTTAACCTCCTCACAAATCGAGAGCGTCCGGTACAACTCGTGCTTGCCGGTAAGGCACACCCCCAAGACACAGAGGGACAGGAGATGATCCACCAGTGGGTTGAGTTTTCCCGCCGCCCCGAAGCTCGATCCCGGGTTGTTTTTCTCTCCGACTACGACTTGCTGATGGCAGAACATCTGGTTCAAGGCGTGGACGTTTGGGTGAACACCCCGCGACGGCCTTGGGAAGCCAGCGGCACGAGTGGGATGAAGGTGTTAGTAAACGGCGGGTTGAATCTTTCGGAACTCGATGGCTGGTGGGCGGAGGCGTATTCCCCAGAAGTGGGCTGGGCCATCGGCGATGGACGCGAACATGGGGATGACCCGGCCTGGGACGCAACCGAAGCCGACACCCTTTATGCACTGCTTGAGAGAGAGGTTATTCCAGAGTTCTATGCCCGCGACGAGCGTGGAATTCCGCGTCGTTGGGTTGCCCGCATGCGCGAAAGTATGGCCCGCCTAACTCCAACATTTTCAACTAATCGCGTGGTTCGCCAATATACCGAAGAACACTATCTCTCGGCGGCAGCGGCTTTTCGTCGCCGCGCCGAGAATCGAGGTTCAATGGGAGCCGATCTCGTCGGCTGGCATGCCGAACTGGACAAGCATTGGTCGGCGCTGCGGTTCGGCCCCACCACTGTCGAGCAACAGGGCGATCAATACATATTCCATGTTCAGGTTTTTCTTGACGGTATCGATCCCGATGCTGTGAGGGTCGAACTGTACGCAGAGGCAAAGAAAGACGAGCATGCAATCACGCATGCTATGAATCGTGGCGAACTCCTTGTTGGAGCGATAAGTGCCTTCACCTACAGTGCTTCAGTTCCGACGAGTCGCCCGATCGCAGACTACACGCCGCGCCTCGTTCCACAGCACGTAGAAGCATCCGTGCCGCTTGAGGCTCCTTTCATTCTGTGGCACGAAGCACCGTCTTGGCGATGAATTCAAGGTGCGGGGGAAAGATTGTGGAGAATAAATATCGTAAATGGACAACGGGATACCGATCGCTGCATACGCTGCTCTCACAGCGAGGGCGGCTCAATCAGAATTGGAGGAAACAATCCATATGCCCCGTAAACATAAATCGGCGGATAAGGAACAACCGATGGAGTTAACTACCGATTTTCTAGGAGAGGATCGGCACGAATTCGTGGCAAAACTGGCATACAAGTTTTGGGAAGAGAGGGGGCGCCCTTTGGGTTCGCCTGAGGTTGACTGGTTCGCAGCCGAACGGGCCATGTACTCATCGTTACTGGCTTCGGGTTTGATTACTCCCTCTCCGAATACGCCGCAGTCTGTAGCGGAACAGATTTACCGGTAGTGTTGCGGAGCCGCACAAGAGTTTTGATAAGAGGATGAGATGACGATTTCAAATCGGGCAGTTGAACCATGTATAGAGGAGTGTTTGGCGCCTTTGCGCGAATCCGGCGACAGGAGACTCTTGGCATACGGGAGCAACTGAGTCGTTTCCGCTTTGGTGAACTTAAAATACTTCGATAAGTCAACTGTCCTTTAACTGTCCAATAACGATTCCCACGCGTTCCTTACAAGCCTTTTAGGTGGCCACCCGCGTCTTGTAAGTTGTTGTAATTCCAGCTCCCTGTGGGCTCATAACCCAAAGGTCGGTGGTTCAAATCCACCCCCCGCAACCAATTACAAGCTCCGCACCCTCCGCCAGTTCCTTTCTGCAAGTCTCCCGGATCTTAAAGTTGTGAGCCGAGCTACAGTCGCATGACCCTCACTGTGCAGCTGGTGGGGACTTCGGCCCACAAGGAGGGAGCGCCGGATTTTGCGAACGATGCGGTGGAGTGCGAGCGACGATCCGGGTGCGGAGTGTGGGCGCCTATACACGCGAGTTGTTTCGCGTTGGAAGTCGGCACAAGTTTCGCGAGCCGGAGAGTGACACAAGTGCCAGACGCGACTATTGCCGACCTCGGACAGCCTTTGGCGATTGTTGCGATGGGCCGGAACTGACCAGCAGGTCTTCTGTGGTGGTGCGTGGAGCGGCGGTCAGGCACGGGGGTAGGGTCACAACGCGATGGCTCAATCGAACAGGCGCAGCCAACCTGAAATGCGACCGTGCGCTTCCTCCAACTGCTTCGGCGTCATTTTCTCAGCAGCCAACTGGTCTCTGGCCTCCCGGCTCTTTTCGGAAAGCTTGTCGCTGGTACTTCTCGCCAATTCGTACCAGACATAAGCAGAGACTGGGTCGGGTGGACATCCACGTCCGTCGCGCAAGATGGTTGCCAGCCGGAACTGCGAAACAGGATACCCTTGCCGTGCAGCCTGCCGATACGAGGTGAGTAGTTCAGATTCCTCAGCTGGAATGTCATCGATGGCTTCGGGGTTCTGGATATTCCTCTCGGGCACGCTCTGGCCGGATGCATAAAGCACCACCTCCACACGGCTGGAGACACCCAATTTGTCGAAAATATGAAGTAAGTAGTTCTTGACCGTATGCTCGCTCAGATGGAGCCTCTGGGCGACCTCCCGGTTACTGAGTCCCTCCGCGAGACAACGTACGACTTCCTGTTCACGCTGGGTAAGCAGATCGACACCTTTCGCGTCCACGAGCCGCGGGGGGACGGAATAGGTAAGGGCTTCCAGCACGTGCTTCATTTGCTCGCTGTTGGCCCATACCTGACCCGAATGGACGCTGATTATGCACTTGCATAACGTCTTTATCGAGCCACTCTTGCTAAACACCCCCTGCGCGCCGCACCAGAACGCTTCCAAGACCCGCTCCTTACGGGCCGAGTCTAGTAACACCACGACTTTTGTGGGCACTTGTGCCATTCGAAATTCTCGGAGAATCTTAAATCCGGTTCCGGCTCCGTCCTCAAGATCGGGACTGATCAGCAGAACATGGGGCTTGGCGCTCGCAACCGCGTCGCGGAGGCTCGCGTAGTCAGTGGCACAACCAGCCAACTGGATCGGCCGGCACCGCCGAAGCGCGACGGCCAGCAACTCACTATTCATCTGGTTGTTGTCAGCAATCAGAACCCGAATCGGCAGGCCGAATGGACGAGACTTCGCCTTCGCTCCCTCAGGAATGGCTAACAAGTTCTTGCGATTTGGAACAGCGGCAGCAGACATGGTTAGTCCTTCGTAAAGACCCTCGGCCAGAGGTTCGCAGAAGCACTTTGTTTATGTGGAGTGGCGCCAGTAGTCGAGCTCCCGCAGGTAATGGATGGTGCATACTACAAGCTGCCTGAACGGAGCACTGCCAGGAGCAGAGAAGCTCGGCCAGCGACATTAACAGAGGAGGACACAGGTGAGCTCGAAAACCGGGCGACCAAAGCCGGTGGCATTCTGCGTCCGGAGAGCGGTCTCATGGCATAAGAGAAACGTCAGAAAGAGGTAGGGAACCAGCAGCAAGTCGACGGGATATTGCGCACCGGCGAGCGAGTCTACTCCATCGTCCCAAGGGGTAATCAGGACGACCGCGACGGCAATAATAGCCAGCACGGCGAACACCGCTAAGATGATTCGACCCACACGCCTACCTTTAACCGAGAGTTTTCTGCTTGAACCGGGGGAAGAGAGCCTGAGCGAAACCCGTGCTGCTCAAGGCGTTTGAGGCACTTTGACAGAGTGGCAAAAACTGTCAAGTATCATTTTAGTTAATAATATGACGTATATAACCTAAAGTACTGGTAACAAAGACATTGATAAATTGAGGAAAAAAGATTGCCTACCAAGCTATATTGAATCCTTCCTTAACTTCCCTGTCCCCCCCTCCATAGGGGCAATTATCCAGCCGATCTGGCCCCGCGATAAAGTTACTAGCGCTGCTAGGCGCTTTCAGCCTCTTGTTGACAAAGCAAGAACCTCGTAAAGTCAGCCCCCATCAGAGAGGCCAGCCCGTGCGATGTGCGACACGCCGAATTGAAACCAGCAGTGTTCGGGATGTGGTGCACCTTCCGGGTTAGAGCTTCCGATTGATCCAGTGAAAGATTGGCCACTTGCTGTAGCGCATTTCCTCCCCCAGAGGAGCTAAGCCGACGTTTCAC
The DNA here is from genome assembly GCA_963798155.1 of Terriglobia bacterium. Taxonomy (GTDB): domain Bacteria; phylum Acidobacteriota; class Terriglobia; order Terriglobales; family Acidobacteriaceae; genus CAWCSH01. The sequence continues at coordinate 281,625 of CAWCSH010000003.1, read as the reverse complement.
AGGTCTAGCCGTACAGGTATGCGGGTGAGAGCTGTTGTTCCAGAAGCTCCGGTCAAGTCGTGCTAGCAAGCATGACCTTCGGAGTCGACTCGCCGCCTGCTTAGAGCCAAGGACCAAGACATCGGCGAACAAGCTCAATCGGCCAAGCTGAACCGACAAAAGTGGGGATACGAAGCCCGGACAGAATGCTTTGAGGCTTCCAGCTTTGTCGGGCAGCTCACTAAAAAACTATCGGGTCGTGTGTCCAGCGGGGCTCGGCCGCTCCTGGCAACGCGACATTACTTTCTTAATTGTGGGGCACAACAGGGATGTGACTCAGAGGGCGGAGCCCTGAGCATGCGTCTGAAAGGTTGGATAGTTTACATGACTCAAACACAACGTTTGTTGCTGGTAGGTACCGTTGTTGCATGTTTTACTTTGAGTGGCTTTGGTCAGCAGATATTGGAAATCGCCGGCAGCAGCACGACGGCCGGCACATCCCCAAGTTCGACCGCCACAACAGGATTCGACGAAAGGCAGCCCCGTTACGCGATAACCGCCGGCGATATTTTTGACGTCAACTTCGAGTTTAGCCCCGAGTTAAACCAGACGATCGCGGTGCAGCCAGACGGTTTTGTGACTCTGCGAGAAGTAGGGGAAGTCTACGTTGAAGGCAAGACGATCGGCGAGGTAACGGAAGCCATCCGGGCCAAATACTCGACCATCCTGCAGGATCCTTCGATCTCAATCGTGCTTCGAGATTTCGACAAGCCCTATTTTGTGGTGGGGGGAGAGGTGAAAAGTCCGGGCAAGTTCGAGTTGCGCGGCACCATCACCGTGGCCCAAGCGATCGCTCTGGCAGGCGGTTTTACCGATGCCGCCAAGCATTCTCACGTGCTGGTCTTCCATCGGCAAACAGACGCAGGGCTGGGGGTAAAGACTCTTAACGTTAAGCGGATGATCAACGACGCTGACCTGGCGGAAGATATCGATCTTCATCCCGGCGACATGGTCTATGTGCCGCAGAATTTTCTTTCTAAAGTGAAAGGCTTCGTCATTCCGAGAGCGACTGTCGGTCCAACCATCCGCCCGAAACCGTAATCATGAAAGGGACTTCGCTATGAAGTTGCAATCGAATCAGCTGGCAATCAGCAACAAGCGAGACCGATCGATGACACTCACGCCACGCGGAGTGCTCCTGGTCCTGTTTCGCAGAAGGCGACTGCTTACGCTTTCGTTTATTGGTACCCTCGCCGCTATTGTCCTTGCCTTGCTCTTGATGTCCTCTTCCTACGAAGCGGAAGTCAAATTCCTGGTGGAGCGGCAAAGGGTGGATCCACTGGTCACCGCAGAGCAGCAAAACGCCAGCGGTGGCTCTGCCCGCAAGGTCACAGAAGACGAACTGAATTCAGAAGTAGAGTTGCTAAGCAGCCGCGATTTGCTGGAGAAGGTTGTGATTGCCTGTCAGCTCTACCAGCCCAAAAATCCCTGGTCCCTCGCCGGGATAAAACTGCGCACACTTTCTCTGATCCACCTGGCCCCTGATGAAAAAACCAGGATTTACAACTCCGTCCTCAACCTGGAACAGCAGTTGCAGGTTACGGTTCTGCCCAACTCGGACATGATCAAGGTTCTCTATGATTCCAGCAGTCCGAGCACAGCGGCTAACGTGCTGCAGAAGCTATCGACTTTTTACATTGAAAAGCACGCTGATGTTCACCGCCCCTCGGGGACATACGATTTCTTCAAGCAACAGACCAAGGCCTACGAAAAGGCGCTGGCGGACGCTCAGGTACAGCTGGTGCAGTTCAACCGCAAGAAGGGGATTGTTTCTGCTGACGCCGAGAAGCAGATGATCATGCAGAAAATGAGCGATTTCGATACCTCTCTGCGGCAAACGCGTGCACTGCTGGCTGAAACTCAAAAACGCGTGGGCTCATTGGCCACGGTCGCAGGTTCCACTGCCAGTCGCGTTACCACTCAGGTACGAACCTCGGCAGACTCGCAGTTGCTGAGTAACCTCAACACGACATTGGTGAACCTTGAGCTACAACGAAGCCAACTGCTGCAAAAGTTCAAGCCTGGATACCGGCTGGTAAAGGACATTGACGCTCAGATTGCACAGGCCAAATCGGCAATCGCGGATGCCGAAAAGGCCTCCATCAAGGAAGAGACCACCGATCGGGATCCCACCTATGACTGGGCGCGAACGGAGCTGGCAAAGGCCGACGCGGAGGTTCTCGGACTGCAGGCCCGAGCCTCCGTCACCGAAGAAACCATAAATAAGTATAAACATCGTGCTCTCGAATTGGATCAAGAGGGTACGACTCAGCAGAGGCTCATGCAAGCAGTCAAATCTGCCCAGGACAACTACTCGCTTTTTCATCAGAAAGAAGAGGAAGCCGCTGTATCGGAAGCTCTCGACCAAAAACGAATCCTCAATGTCATGGTAGCCGAACCGGCTATGACTCCGTTGCAGCCGTCTGGCCCCGGACTCCCCCTGAAATTGCTGCTTGGCGTGGTGCTCGCCGGCATGGTGACTGTGGGTATTGCCTTTGGATCCGATTACCTTGATCCGTCATTCCGGACTCCCGCCGAAGTCGAGACCGAACTCCGGATTCCGGTATTGGCATCGGTGCCCTACTTGCTCGACGGCAACACTCACAATGGCAATGGTCTCGGAAACGGAAATTCCAGCTTCGGGGAAGGCAATTCTGAGGGAACTCCGCTACACGTGATACCCGCAGAGTAAAACTATGTTTCACAAATATTACGGAATGAGGGATCAGCCTTTTGGCGTCACGCCAGATCCCCGCAATCTATTCCTGAGCGGCACACATCGGGAGGCTCTGGCCTCTTTGTTTTGCGGAATCGAGAGCGGCCGGGGTTTTATGGCACTTATTGCCAAACCCGGCATGGGCAAAACCACGCTTCTGTTTCATGTGCTTGAGAAGTTTCGTCTCACCGCACGTACGGCTTTCTTGTTCAACACTCAGTGCAACTCACGCGAGTTTCTGCACTATCTCATTACCGAGCTGGGGTACGAGTGTCCATCGAGGAATTTCGTGACCATGCTCGATGAGTTCAACCAGAACCTCATTAGGGATGCAAGACTGGGCAAGCGATGTATCGTAGTGATCGACGAAGCCCAGAATTTTGACCATTCAGTATTGGAGACAGCACGGCTTCTCTCAAATTTCGAGACCTCCCGGGCGAAGCTTGTCCAGATCATTCTCGCCGGCCAACCGGAGTTGGCAGATAAGCTGGCCTCGCCATGCCAAACCCAGCTGCGACAACGCATCTCGATGTTCTCCCGGTTGAATCCTTTCACCGACGAGGACACTCTGGCGTACATTCGGCATTGCCTTCAGACAGCCGGGTACAGCGGGCCTTCGCTTTTCACAGAGGCTGCGCTGGAGTTTATCGCTGCCAAAGCAGAGGGCATTCCCCGCAACATCAACATTCTCTGCTTTGCCTCGCTCTCGCTTGGTTGCGCGGCAAGAGCCAAGATCATTGATCTATCCCTCGTTCAGGAAGCGAGCGCAGACTTGGACGTTGGCCAGCTTGGTTCTCACGTTCAGGATGTAACACGCACATCTCACCCGGTGCCAATGACATTTTCGGACCTTCTGCGTGGAGCAAAACCGGTGCTTAACGTCGAACCGGTCTCCAATGGAGCCACGTCCGCCAACGAAGTGGAAACCGCCCTTGTCTCTCCAGCCGAGGAAGTGATCTCTGCAGAAGAGAACGCTAAGGCGGAGGTATTACAGCCCGGCGACGCTGTAGAGGAGGAGCACCGAAGCGTCGCCGGAGCCATTCTGGACTGCCTGGAACATGACGCCCATGGAGAGGTTCGGGAGGAATCCAATCGTCCTGAGATCCAGGGCGAAGTCGTGCGACATCTGTCGACACGTCACTGGTTCAGCGTACCCAACCTCTATCTTTTGTTGGGAGCTGGAGCCTTGTGCATCGCCTCGCTCTATCAGCCAATCAAGATCCACTCCAACCAGGCAAGCTCCCTTCCCCGGATAGTTGCCGCAGACGACGTGTCTAACCCACCGAATGCAGGCAGGCGTTCTTTGCCCGAAGCGGAACCCGGGCCACAGGCTGAGGACGGGAAAGCATCTCGCCCGCAGCATATCCCGGCCGCGGCGGCGTCGCCGTCTAGCAGGGACGCCAAAGCAGTCGGGGCTGCGCCGAAAACTGGTTCGCCCAACAATCAAAAAAACTCAACTGAAGGAAACACTAATGAGTAGAAACTTCGAACTACTGCAACAAGTGGGCAGAGAGCAGGAAGTCTTTCAGCCCGACCCCGTGACCCAGGTCGCAACGCCATCGGTGAAACGGCCTACGCCCCACCTTCCTGGTGACCAGGCAGGGGAACTGGAGCGACTGGTTGAACGCGTCTTTTTGCTCCCAAGCGCGAAATCGCGCCGGATCGTGGTCTTCACCAGTCCTGAGCCAGGCAGCGGTTGCAGCTGGGTCTGCTTTCATGCCAGCGAGATTCTCGCTTCCAAGACTGCAGGATCGGTTTGTGTGGTGGACGCTAACCTCAGCTCGCCCACGCTGCACAACAGCTTCGGAGTTAAGAATCACTACGGCCTGACGGATGCGCTGATGCAGCCGGGGCCGGTACGCAAATTCGCCACGTCAATCTCCGACACAAATCTTTGGCTTTTGAGCGGTGGGGGGACAGTAGCCAACTGGCAAAGCCTGCTCGCCTCAGAGCGAGGTTCGCAACGCATGAACGAGTTGCGTGCCGAATTCGACCACGTTCTAATCGATGCCCCGCCGATGAATCAATCGAGTTCCACCATGCTCGCGACTGCTGCCGATGGGGTAGTGTTGGTCCTGAAAGCTAACTCTTCCCGCCGCGAAGTTGCGCGCAAAGCCACAGAAGATCTCAAAGCCGCGAACGTTCAGCTGCTGGGAGCCGTGTTGAACCAGCGGACGTTTCCAATCCCGCCGCGGATCTACAGCAAGCTTTAGGACTGAACCAATATGTGCCAGGTCACTGGCTACGGCGAGGAATTTACGCCGTATTGCTGGCTGCTGGCGCGAAAATGCAGGCGGTGTGACACAGTTCGGTTCGCTCATCATTCATGTGGAAAGGAGTTAGTGAACACTCCCCCAATGGAACAACTTGCTGCAGTGTTTTCTCCCTTGAGTATCCATTTGAAAGTGTCACCCGCGGTGGTGATCGCAATACTCTCGCTATGGGTACTAGGGCTCATAATTCTGTGGGACCGGAGAAAGACGAGAAGGGTTTTTGAGCGTCTCGTCTCTCTCTCTTCGCACTCAGCAATTCCAACTTTCCGCAGCACGCTCCCCCAAATTTCGAATGAACTGACGCGCGCGCGCCGCACTCAACGAACGCTGAGCATTCTGCTCCTGAGCCTGGAGACTGCACACCTCCTGACGAACCGGCGTACGGTCATCGGAAGAGCCGCAAATCGGAATGGCAACGGAAAATTCCGCATAGACCATATGCCCACAATCGCCCTGGTGATTCCTCAGGCAAGTTACGTGTTGCGGAACACGATTCGTGAAAGTGACATTCTCGCTTGTGGACCTGCTCCCGGGGAGTTCATCCTCGCGTTGGCAGAAACCAACAGAGATCAGGCGTTGCGCTTTGTACAGCGACTGCAAAAGCTGGTCACAACCGGGGCACTCACGCCGTTGAAAGCCGGCATCGCCGAGTTTCCCGGCGATGGTCTTACCATTGAAGACTTGGTTATTAGTGCACGCTCTTCCGCCGAGTTCTCCCTCACCTTTGATTCGCCCGCCATATCCGCCGCCAGCCTGCAGGATGGTAGCTTGCCGATCAGAAGGGAGGCCATGTGAGTACAGCCGATCCGGTTCTGGAGCACCTCAGCCTCGATGACTACCTGTTGCACGCCGAGCTTCCGCAGCCATGGTACGAACGAGCCGGTGCTCCGCTCCTGAGTCAGGCAGGGTATGAACGGCTAAAACGTACCCTCGACATTTCTGTTAGTCTCGCGGCCCTCCCCGCCGTTTTGTTTGTACTCGCTATCTGCTGGCTTGCCATTCATCTGGATTCTCCGGGCCCGGCGTTTTTCTGCCAATTGCGGACTGGCAAAGGCGGCCGCAGATTCAAGATGCTGAAGCTCCGCACGATGGTGACCAACGCAGAGGAATTGAAAGCTACGTATGCTCACCTGAACGAATTGAACTATCCGGATTTCAAGATTACAGACGATCCTCGCATCACCCGGTTTGGAAAGATTCTCCGCAAGACCAGCATCGACGAACTCCCCCAGATCTTGAATGTGCTGGCTGGAGATATGAGTCTGGTGGGCCCTCGCCCCACTTCTTTTAGCGTCGAGAGATACAGTCTTTGGCACACTGCCCGGCTTTCAGTGAAGCCGGGCTTGAGCGGGTTGTGGCAAGTCTCGGGACGCAGCGAGCTGGAATTTGACGATCGCCTGCGGCTAGATCTGGCCTACATTCGCAAACGATCTTTCGCCCTGGATCTGCGAATCTTGGCCCACACATTCGGGTCCGTTATAAGCGGGCGGGGCGCGGCTTAATCATGCTCGAATATCTGTTTTGGAGTGCAGTCGGGATTGTGGTCTTTACCTATGCAGGCTTCCCGCTCTGCGTTGTACTTTTGGCGCTTCTGCGGCCGCGGCCGGTCAAGAAGCAATCCATTACCCCTTTCGTCAGCCTAATCATCGCAGCGTACAACGAAGAAGGACATATCGCGGCACGCCTGGACAATGCCCTTCAGCTGGACTATCCGCCCGCAAAACTAGAGATCATCGTCGCCTCAGATGGATCTGATGATTCAACCGAAGCAATTGTTGATGCCTATGCAAAGAGCGGAGTTCGCTTGCTTCGGCTGCCCCGGCGCGGCAAGGTGCACGCCCTGAATTCTGCGGTAGAGCAGGCGAGCGGAGAGATCCTGGTTTTCTCTGACGCAAATTCTATGTATGAAAAGATGGCTCTATGCCGCCTGGTTCAATCGTTCGCAGATCCTGAAGTTGGGGGCGTAGCCGGCCGGACCCGATACTCGCTACAAGCCGACAGCGAGTCAAGCAGCCACGGAGAAGATGATTACTGGAATTACGACAACTGGATGAAAGAGCGGGAAAGCCTGTTGGGCAGTGTAGTCTCTGCTCACGGCGGCATCTACGCGCTCCGCAAGGGACTCTATCCTCAACTCTCAGATTCAGCCGTTACGGATGACTTCGCGATCTCTACCGCGGTGATCGAACAAGGATATCGTTTGGTCTTTGACAAAGGTGCGGTGGCATTTGAAAACGCCGTAACCACTGCCAGTCTTGAATTCTCGCGCAAAGTTCGAATCATGACGCAGGGAATGCGTGCTGTTGTCCTCCGAAAGCGCCTGTTAAACCCCTGGCGTTTCGGTTCTTACTCATTCGTGCTGTTTAGCCACAAGATCCTGCGACGGCTTGTTCCCTTTGTACTGATCCTGCTCCTGTTGTCGAGTTTTGCTCTGGCTGCAAGTAAACCTTTATATCTCGGGCTGGCAGCAACCCAGATCGGCTTTTATTGTCTGGCTGTCTCGGGATATCTGTTGCGCAATGCTCGTTGGGGCCGTTCGCGCTTCTTCTACTTGCCGTTCTTCTATTGCATGGCGAACGGCGCTGCCCTCACGGCGGTGTGCCAGCTGGTGCGCGGTCAGAAGATCGAGTTGTGGCAGCCCCAGAGAAACCAAGTATGAAGGACGATTTGCGCGGCTCCCGCCGGCAAATCAGCAAGCGGCCCTCCCCCGTACTAAACCACTTCGGCAGTACACCTGTCGGGTCGTAAACCCAACGAACAACACAAACACCGGAGCCACATGCGAATTCTTATTGCCAGTGCGATTGACCGTAACGCAATTGAGCAACTCAAGCAGGATCATGAAGTTATCTACGAACTGGATAACAGACCAGAGGTAATGTGCCGACTCATCCAGGGCTGTGACGCACTGGTGTTTCGAAGTGGCGTGAGCATCACGGCGGATCTCCTGGCCTGCTCACCCCGGTTGAAACTGCTGGTGCGCGCGGGCTGCGGACTCGACAATCTGGATCTCGATTACGTCACCCAACACGGCATCAAGCTGGTCCGAATTCCGCAGCCGTCGGCCAAGGCCGTAGCCGAAATGGCAATCGCCCTGATGCTGGCCTTATGCCGGAATATTCGAATTGCAGATGGCTTGTTGCGCCAGGGTCACTGGGCCAAACACCAACTTGAGAGCCACTTGTTGCATGGCAAGGTATTGGGAATTGTTGGCGCCGGCAATATTGGCAGCCACGTCGGCCAGCTCGGCGCGGCGCTGGGAATGAAACCGCTTGGTTGTGTTGAAAAGCCTACAACAGCGGTCATCGCAGAGCTGCGTTCCAAGGGCATTCGTAACGCGACCTTTGATGAAGTCGTGCGGAACGCGGACTATCTCAGCGTTCACGTCCCCTTGAGCAATTCCACCAGCAACTTGATCGATGCCGGCGTGCTGTCTCGCATGAAAACCGGAGCCTACCTGATTAATCTGGCTCGCGGTGGTGTGGTTGATGAAGCCGCACTGCTTCATGAGTTGAAAAAGGGGCGGCTGGGTGGAGCGGCTCTGGACGTTCACCAGCGTGAAGGCGAGGGAAAAATCTCTCCTTTGGCTGAACTGCAGAATGTGATTCTGACCCCACACATCGGCGCGATGACGGTTGAGACCCAACAGGACATTGGGCGCCGAGTGATTGACAGTATTGAAGAGTTCGCGGCCAGTCAGCGTGGCCGCAAACGGGCCGTGCCCTTAGGCGAGCTAGCTGCCGATGCTGGAACTCCCGCGATGACCGACTAACCCCACAAATAAGGAAGCTCAATGATAATGCCAGTAAAGAAAACCACGCAGTTCAAGTCTCTTTTGCTTTCGAACCAACTCGAGTTTCTCATGGAAGCACACAGCGGCCTGAGCGCAAAGATTGTGCAAGAAGCGGGCTTCAAGGGTATCTGGGGCAGCGGCCTCTCCATCTCGGCCTCGCTCGGTGTGCGCGACAACAACGAGGCCAGTTGGACGCAAGTGCTCGACGTCATGGAGTTCATGAGCGACGCCACCTCCATCCCAATCCTGCTGGATGCCGACACCGGTTACGGAAACTTCAATAACGTTCGCCGTCTCGTGCGCAAACTCGAACAGCGCGGCGTCGCTGCCATGTGCATTGAGGACAAACTCTTCCCCAAGACCAATTCACTTCTCGATGGTGAACCACAGCCCCTGGCCGATGTGGAAGAGTTTTCCGGCAAGATCAAAGCTGCCAAAGACACTCAGGCGGATCCCGACTTTTGCGTAGTGGCCAGAATCGAATCCTTCATTTCCGGGTATGGACTCGACGAGGCTCTCACGCGGGCCGATGCATACTTCAGAGCGGGTGCCGATGCGATACTCATTCATAGCAAGTTGCCGGTTGCCGATCAGGTGCTTGAATTCACGCGCGCGTGGGACAACACGAGCCCTGTCGTTGTTGTTCCCACGACATACTACAAAACTCCGGTTGAAGTCTTTCGGGAGGCTGGCGTCAGCATGGCGATTTGGGCTAACCACGCGTTGCGCGCCAGCGTGGCAGCTATGCAGCGCGCAGTGACGCGTATTCATGAAACCCAATCTCTTCTCGTCATTGACCAGGACATCGTCCCGGTAAAAGAAATTTTCCGCTTACAGGGTGCGGCCGAATTGGAAGAAGCAGAGTCCCGTTATCTTCCTTCGTCGCCTCCGGAGCGTGTAAAAGCAATCGTGGCTGCCTAACGATTTGTCTGCTCGTTTTTGATCTCCTTGCAGAAACTTCCTACATCCCGTTCGATGCCCACCGCCGTCGTCATCGGGCTCGATTGCATGACAGGGCTGCAAACCGCGAGGATCCTATCGCGGCATGGCATACCCATAGTCGGCATCGCCGAGGATACGAGCCATCCCTGCTGCCGCACTAACACGTGCAGCAAGATTGTGCGAGCTGATATCGCGCATGGCGAGCTCGTGCAGGTTCTCAGGAATCTGGGGCCGGCGCTTGGCGAGAGAGCGGTACTGTACCCCTGCACAGATTTGAGCGTATTGCTGATTTCGCGGGCAAGACGAGAGCTGGAGAACTGGTACCACGTTGTGCTGCCCGCTCCAGATGTGGTCGAGTTGCTGATTGACAAGGCCCGCTTCCTTGCCTACGCCAAAGAAGAAAAGCTCCCGATTCCAGGCACGTTCCTGTTGCGCGAGTAGAGCCGACGCGGAAGGGGCTGCTCAGGCTCTGAGATTCCCTTGCATCTTGAAACCTCCGGTCAAGACTCCTGACTGGCAGAAGAACGCGGGCGTCAAGGTCTATAAGCTCGCAAGCGCCAGAGGACTTGCTCTCCTGCTACGACCGGGTCAAGGATTGGGCTGAAGTGCTGATGGCGCAGGAGTGGATTTCGGGGAATGACTCAACCCTCTATTCCTGCAACTGTTATTTCGACCGCAACTCACGGCCACTTGTCACGTTTGTAGCACGGAAATTGCGCCAGTGGCCGCCCGAGACCGGCACCAGCTGTCTGGGAGAGGAGTGCCGGAATGACGTGGTTCTTCAGCAAACCGTGGATTTGTTTACCCGAGTGAGATTCCGCGGTCTCGGCTATCTCGAGATGAAACGTGACGAGCGTACCGGGGAGCATCTGATTATTGAGCCGAATATTGGCCGACCGACCGGCAGGTCAGCCATTGCGGAAGCTGGCGGCGTTGATCTGCTGTGGGCCAAGTATTGCGATGTGACCGGTCTTCCGCTTCCTGCCGAACCTGGAGCAGACCTATCAGGGGGCAAAGTGGATTTACTTCCGTCGCGATCTGCAGTCGGCATTCCATTATTGGCGACGGGGAGAGTTGACCGCTCTGGAATGGTGGCGTTCTGTTCGCGGAAAAAAGGTGGATGCGCTCTTTTCCTGGAGCGATCCCATCCCTTTCATGCTGGATCTGCGGCATGCAGCCAGCGAATTCGTTTCTGGAGCCAAACCCAAGCATGTGCAAGCAGCAGCAACTGCGCAGAAAACCGCGTCTCGAGAGATTGACTACGACATTCATGGATTCGTCGGTATCAGGCTGGTGGATGCCTCTCCCGACGATGCGCAAGCAGTGCGCCGCCAGCTCGGACCGCTGCAGCTGAGACTTTCACGGCCACCGGACATCCTGGTGCGCTTCGTCAAGTCTCTGCCCACCGACGGACTTCGTTATGTGGAAGTGGATGCGAGCGGTTTCACGAATGATGGATTTTTCATTCTTCGGAACTCCAAGCGTCCAACCAAGGTGAAAATCGGATTCCAACAGATCGGCAAGAGGTGCGAAATTGTCTGTCAAACTGGTCTTCGCGCCGTGCCCTTACTCATGGCAATTGTGAATCTGACGCTGCTGGCTAAGGGCTGCGTTTCATTGCACGCTTCCGCGTTTGTTCATGAAGGCAAGGGTGTTTTGGTAACCGGCTGGTCCAAGGGCGGCAAGACTGAAGCCTTGCTTGCCTTCGCGAAGCACGGGGCTCGATACGTTGGAGACGAGTGGATCATCCTGACAAGCGATGGGCAGAGGATGTATGGACTTCCCGAGAATATTCGGCTTTGGGAATGGCATCTGGACAACATGCCAGGTCTGCCGAGGCAGGTTCGGTGGCAAGACAGACTTCTGTTCCGCCTGATCCACATTCTTGATGGCACTCAAAAAAGAATCCCGAGTTTGCTTAAGAAGCTCCCGGTTCTGCGCCTCTTGACGCGGGCGATTCCAGGGTTGAAGCGGCAGCTCAACGTTTGCCTCCAGCCCGAAGCGATCTTCGGCGAAAAAATGGGCCCATTTGAAGCCAAGCCCGAAAAGCTATTCTTCCTGCTCAGCGACAGTGGAACGACAGTTCGCACGGAATCGGCCGATGCAATGGCCATTGCCGACAGGATGAGCTATTCGGTGCAATACGAACAGGCATCCTTCATGGAGGACTACCAGTCGTTCAAATTCGCGTTTCCCGCACTCACCAGCAACCTGGTGGACCGTTCCGCCCTGTTGCAGCGACTCATCCTCCGTCAGGCCTTGGCAGGCAAGGAGGCTTACACCGTTCGCCATCCGTACCCGGTATCTTTTGAGCAACTATATGAAGCAATGCGGCCTCTTGTGGAACAAACCACCCGAACTTTTAGCCCGGCGCAGGTAGCGAGTGAAGTCAGGCGTTGGTCCTCCGCCGCAATTCAGTTTTGAGTATGCCTAACATCGTTGACTTTGACATTCACGGCATTGTGGGTCTCCGGCTGATTGATTGTCCTGCTGCAACCCTAACTGCAGCAGCTCGCCGGTTCGGTCGCTTGCAGCGGCGGTTGTCCCGTAATCCGGATATTGTGGTGAAGTTCGTCCCCCGGATGGACGAGCCCGGGATGCAGTACATGGGGCTGAATCAATACGGCTTCACGGAACGTGATTTTTTCCTCATCGACAAAAAAACCTGCGCCCGGGCAAAAATACCCTTTGAACAAGTGGGAGGGCGATGCGAGATCTTGGTCGAACACGGCATGCCGCTGTTGCCCTTCCTCGTCCATTTGGTTAACTTGACCGCCTTAAAAAAGGAGTACGTCGCGGTACATGCTTCTGCCTTTCTCTATCGCAATACTGCAATTGTCGTTTCCGGGTGGAAAAAGGGGGGCAAGACCGAATGCCTGCTCGCATTTGCCGCGCAAGGAGCGCGGTATATCGGAGACGAGTGGATTCTGCTGCGAGGCGACGGCCGCCTCATGTACGGCTTGCCAGGAGTAGTTCCGCTCTGGGATTGGCACTTGAGCTACTTCCCACAGCTGCGCCAGCACGTGAATCTGGGCGACCGTCTCTTCTTCAGGACCGTGCGCCTGTTGGATGCGCTACAGAAGAAAATACCGCAAGGCAAGCTCGATCACGTTGCGCCAGTGAGGTTCCTGCGTGACGCGATGCCGCCTTTAAAGAGGCATTTGAGCGTACCAATTGAACCGGGAAACATCTTCACGGATCATCGCGATTTATTCCGAGCTCGACCAGACAAGATTTTCCTGGCTATAAGCCAGCAATCGCCGCAGATTGACGTCGCGCCCGCTGATCCGATGGATGTTGCTGGTCGCATGCTGGCATCCGTACGGTACGAGCAATCGTCGTTCTTCAAGGATTTCCTGGCTTTCAAGTTCGCTTTTCCGGACCGGAAGAACCATTTTCTCGATGGCGCGCTCGAGCTTCAGCGTGATATGTTGCGCCGCGCGCTGCTGGGGAAGCAAGCATTCTTCGTTTCTCACCCTTACCCCGTTTCGATACCGGCATTGTTCGATAGCATGCGCCCCCTCTGCGATCCTCAACAACAAGCTCGAAACCAGATGGCGCAAACCGACCGGATGCAGCGCGTCCAGCTGCCTGTGGCTTAGAGTCAAACCAATAAATTTTTCCGATTGCCTTTGTGAAAATCGCCTATCTGCTGCCCACCTTCCCCGACCCGTACACATTTCCCAGTGGCCACTTGCGTCCCTATCAGTTCATTCGGGAGTTGTCGCGGCGTCATGAGATAACACTCTTCGCACTGGCGGGACGGAAAGTTTCCACGCAATCGCGTGACGAAATGGCCTGCCGGACAAAGCGGATGTTCACCTTTGACATGCCTGAGAAAGCAGCGTCTCAGTCGTCCTCACTGACGGCCAGAACCCGGCGGGCCCTACGTGCCCGGCAGGCGATATGGGAGATGAAGCGCTTTTTCGCGGAATGCACTAGAGACCAAAGCTTTGACGTTGTTGTGTTTCAGGGGAAACACACGTTTCCGGTAATCGAGGACTGCCAGTTGCCACTGGTGATTGATTTCTGCGATGCGACCTCGCTGCGAATGCGCCAGAGTCTGAGATTTTCTCCGATGCGCGAGCTACCCTGGCGGTCCCTTCGGTACCTTGAAGTAAAGCGGTTCGAAAGTAAGTTGCTCAGTAAAACACATCACCGAGCCTTCATTTCTGCCCGTGACCGGGATGCTATTACGGGCTGCGAGGACCGTTCCACCCTCATCCCCAATGGCGTGGACCTCGGATATTGGACCCGAAAATCGGAACGGCCTGACGGCCCCACCGTAGCGTTCACAGGGGTGATGGAATACCCGCCCAATTCCGACGCGGCATGTTTTCTAATCACGAAGATTCTGCCCCTCCTGCGTCATTCAATACCAAACCTGGAACTTCAAATTGTGGGACGAAACCCTACTGCGGCACTGGTCGAAGCGGCTCGCCGGCATTCGGGCGTCAGCATCACTGGTTACGTGGACGATATCCGTCCATATCTTGAGCGCGCGACAGTCTACGTGGCACCTCTTCGCTTCGGCTCGGGCATGCAGAACAAATTGCTGGAGGCCTTGGCGATGGAGGTTCCAGTTGTAACCACGTCCGTGGGAGCGCTGGGGATTCAAGTCGAAGGCACCCAACATCCCCCGGTTTACGTTGCCGAGAGCCCTCAACAGATTGCCGCCGCCGTTGCCGCCCTTCTCCATAACCCTGAAGAACGGATGCGCCTAGCCTGCGAGGGCAGACGGTATGTTGAACGGAATTTCGATTGGTCTCGCAGTGGGGCGCAGTTGGAGCAGCTGTGCATCCAGGCGATTTCGGAGGCCAGGACCAAGACAGTGAAAGGGCGCGCCGAAACCCCCATCTGCTATCCCTCCACTTGATGTGCCGCGTGTGAGTACATGTACCTAAAGCAGCAACTCGTAAGGGCAGGATTGCCTTCTCACTTTCGCTATGATCGTTCTGGCTACTGTCTGAAGGCAGTCGCGCTGGCCGCGCGGGCGAAGCTGATGCCAACCAAGCGATCTGCCTTCTGTAACAGGCCCGGGGGTGGGTTCCATGGGGCCACTTCGTTTCAAAACTGCACTGGCGCGGCTGGGGATCACTTTCGCCGCCGTCTTTATCCTGATCACGGGTGCCGCCCCCGGCGCCTGGGCCGCTTCGCAAGTCGGATTTCGCGATTTTCCATATGGCAGCGGTCTCAATCATCCCCCCACTACCGCCAAGCCGGAAAGTAAGACCTGGTGGAACGATGGCACCTGGTGGGCTTGCCTGTACAACAGCAAATTGAAGAATTACGACATCTACCGCCTCGGTGACCAAGAGTGGGTTGACACGGGAACGCCCATTGATGACCGGCCGAACAGTTCGGCAGACGTCCTGTGGGACTCATCTTCCAACAAGCTTTACGTGGCGTCTCATCTCTTTTCCAACACCGGGTCGTCCAGTTCCTCTTCTTCGAACTGGGCTCGGCTCTATCGCTTCACCTACCACGCATCCTCGAAGGTTTATAGCCAGGACTCAGGCTTCCCTGTGGACATCACCAAAGGCAAGTCCGAAACCCTGGTGCTCGCCAAAGATTCAACTGGGCGCTTATGGGTTACATACGTCCAGAGCAGCAAGGTGATGGTGAATCACAGCACCTCCAGCGACGACACTTGGGGCACTCCCTTTGTACTGCCGGTGAGTTCTTCCGCCGCCAGCGTCAAGAGCGATGATATTTCGTCGGTGATCAGCTTCGGTGGCAGCAAGATCGGGATCATGTGGAGCAACCAATCCAAGCAAATCACCTACTTCGCGGTCCACTCGGATACCGCGGGAGACAGGACCTGGCAGACTGAAGAAAAAGCATTGGGTGGAGGGGTCCATTGCTCGGTTGACTGTTCCGACGATCACATCAATCTGAAGGCGGACAGTGCAGGCCGGGTCTATGCGGCCGTCAAAACCTCTGAGGAATCGTCGGCCAGTCCGCGCATAAGGCTTCTTGTGCGAAGTACGGCTGGAAGTTGGGCCAGCTACACCTTCGCCACGAAAAAATATGGACACACTCGCCCCATCGTCCTTTTAGACGAGCAACACAATCGCCTTTATATGTTCGCCACCGCGCCTGAAGCTGCCGGCAACATCTACTACAAGACCACAGCGCTGGATGATATTGAGTTCAGCGATGGCCTGGGCCGAACATTTATCGACACCCCTCAGGACACGAAGATTAACGATGCCACTTCAACCAAACAGAATTTGACCACCCAGACGGGCATGCTGGTTCTGGCCAGCGATGACGAGACAACCCACTATTACCTACATAACCTGGTGTCTCTACCCGCCAACTAGCCCCGGCTGGACTCTCTCAGACCCTCGCCCTAAACCCCAAATTCAATCATTTGAAAGTGCGCCGAGCGTATCCGTCCCGGCGTTATCGCGGAATATTCCATGAACACTGCTACACATCGCCTCTTGGCTGGATTGCATTTGAAATTTGCCGCGATCCTGGTGGTTGCGCTCGCGTCGCTATCTGCCGCCGCACAGACCGTAGGGTACCGGGACTTCACGTACGGGACTGCAACAAGTGCGCCTACCGAATCAAAGCCAGAAAGCAAAGCCTGGTTTAACGACGGTATCTGGTGGGCCTCGATGCTCAACACCAGCCTCCAGGGGTATGACATCTATCGCCTGGACACCGCTACGCAGACCTGGACCGACACGGGAACGCCGATCGATGATCGCCCCTCAACCACGGCCGATACGTTGTGGGACCAGTCTTCCGGCAAGCTCTACATCGTCTCGAACATTCACGTGAACAACGGTTCGCACAACAACAGCTCGGCGAACTGGGGGCGGTTGTATCGTTACACCTATAACTCCGGCTCGAAGGTGTACTCGCTCGATTCCGGCTATCCCGTCACTGTAACCACAGGAAAAGAGGAAACGCTCACTCTGGCGAAAGATTCAACCGGGACCTTGTGGGTCACCTACGTTGAAGCCAGCAAGGTGATGATTAACCACAGCAACGGCAGCGATAACAATTGGGGCACACCGTTCGTACTGCCGGCGAGTACGACGGCAGTGTCAGTCACCAGCGATGATATTTCCACCATTATCGCTTTCGGTGGAGACAAGATTGGGGTGTTTTGGAGCAATCAAAGCACAGACAGAGACTACTTCGTCATCCACCAGGACGGCGCCTCCGACACCAATTGGTTGTCTGAAGAAACTGCCATTGGCGGGGGCGTCAACTGCACCGGTGCCTGCGCGGACGATCATCTCAATATCAAGGCGGATAGCACTGGCAAGATCTATGTGGCCACGAAAACCTCGTTTACCGTAGATACCCAGCCTCTGATCAACCTTCTGGTGCGTAGTACCAGCGGCACATGGTCGCGAACCACTTACTCGACACACAAGTACACCAATACACGCGGCATCCTCGTTTTGGATGAGTCGCACAACCGGCTGTATTTCTTTGTTTCATCCAACGAATCGGGCGGAAATATCGACTACAAAGTCACCAGCATGAGCAGTCCGTCATTCGTGGATGGAAATGGCGATCTCTTTATCGACAATCCCACCGACGTACACATCAATAACGCCACTAGCACCAAGCAGAACGTCACCAGCGCCAGCGGATTATTGGTGCTCGGTTCTGACGACACAACCACATTTTATGTTCACAATTTCATCAATATCGGCGCCGCAAACGCCCCAACGATCATTTCCTTTTCGCCCACCAGCGGCACCACTGGCTCCTCGGTTGTCATAACCGGCACCAACCTGAACGGCGCAAGCTCAGTGAAGTTCAACGGTACGAGTTCCAGCTTCGCTGTGAACTCGAGCACACAGATCACTGCGACGGTTCCATCGGCGGGCACCACAGGTCCCATTTCTGTCACCACATCGAATGGCACCGGCACCAGTGGCTCCTCATTTACCGTAGTGCCGCCGAACCCGACCATTAGCTCCATCTCACCCACCAGCGGAGTTGTAGGGGCATCGGTCACGGTAAACGGCAACAATTTCAATACCGCCACTACGACTGCTTTTAATGGCACCTCCTCGGCTTTCAGCATCAACTCCAACACCAAGATCACGGCCACGGTTCCGCCTGCAGCAACCACGGGCAAAATCAGCGTTACCAACCCCGGTGGCACCGCCACCAGTTCCAGCACGTTCACGGTGAAGCCCGCCATCACGTCTTTGAGCCCAAGCAGCGGCGCGATTGGGCTCCCCGTGACTATTAATGGAACCAGTTTGACCGGCGCGACTTCAGTCAAGTTCAACAGCAACAAAACCGCAGCATTTACCGTAGTTTCGGATATCCAGATCAACACTACGGTTCCGACAGGCGCCACTACCGGCAACGTTACCGTTACAGCCCCGGGCGGGACGGCGACCAGTCCATTCACGGTGGCCCCGCCAGCTACCATCACGTCCTTCACCCCCGCTAGCGGACCAGTCGCTACATCAGTAACTATTAATGGAACCAACCTCACTGGTTCGACCGCGGTCAGCTTCAACGGCACTGCGGCCACAACCTTTACCGTCAACTCCTCGACGAAGATCACGGCCACGGTTCCATCAGGAGCGACGACCGGCCTAATCACCGTGACGGCGCCAGGCGGCCCGGTTTCAACCGCGACATCGTTCCTGGTCACGCCGGTGATCAGCAGCTTTAATCCCACCACAGGCGGAGCAGGCACTGTGGTGACCATTACCGGAACCAGCTTCACTGGCGCCACAGCCGTGAAGTTCAACGGCACCTCGGCCACTTTTGGCGTGACCGATGACAGCCACATCAGCGGCACCGTTCCTTCGGGAGCCACGAACGGAACAATCACCGTAACTACTCCGGGCGGAACGGCGACAAGTGCCAGTTCATTCACGGTTCTGCCGCCACCCACCATCACCAACTTCAATCCGGCTGGCGGCGCGGTGGGAACCGCAGTCACCATCACCGGAACCAACTTCGGGGCAAGCCAGGGCGGCAGCACGGTGAAGTTCAACGGGACCACGGCCTCGGTGACCAGCTGGAGCGATACTTCCATCGTTGCACCGGTCCCGGCAGGCGCAACCATCGGACCCATCTCCGTCACCACCTCGACAGGAGTAGGGACCAGCGCGACGAACTTCACGCCCGCGCCCACAATTAGCTCGTTCAATCCAACGAGCGGAACTTCGGGCACGTCGGTAACGATTACCGGTACAAATTTCACCGGCGCGAACGCGGTTGCCTTCAACACCGGCGCGGCCACAACCTTCACCGTCAACTCCGATACCAGCATCACGGCGACGGTGCCGGCGGCGGGATCCACCGGTCCCATCAGCGTGAGCACTCCCGCGGGCGGCACCGGATCGAGCACCGGCAATTTCACCATCTCTCCGCTGTTCAGCGGCATGGTCCCGAACGCTGGTCCGGTCGGAACATCAATCACCATCAATGGCAGCGGCTTTGGCCCGAGCCAGGGCGGCAGTACTGTAACGTTCAACGGAACATCCGCCGGCGCCGCAACCAGCTGGAGCCCAACTTCAATTCAGATCAACGTGCCCGCAGTTGCCTTGGGTTCGAACACCGTCATCGTGACTGTCGGGGGAGTTGGCAGCAACGGCCTGGTGTTTACGGTCGTGCCGCCCTACGGCTCAGTACCCCCGACTATCTCTTCTTTCAGTCCGTTTGAGGCGCCCGCGGGAACCACCGTTACTCTGACCGGCTCGAATTTCACAGGCACCACGGCTGTGGCATTCAATGGAACAGCTGCCAGCTTCACGGTAACTCCCGATACCCAGATCACTACAACGGTTCCTGCCGGTGCAACCACGGACCGATCAGCGTTACGAACGGCGCGGGGCCCGCGCAAACCTCGACGAACTTCATGGTATCGACCGTGATCCGCAACATGACTTTTGAAAACGGAGCCATCGTTGATGCCAGTACGGGTGGCGATGCGACCGGCGGATCAAATGCGGCCAGTCTGGTCCCGGACGCAGTCAACCCTCTGAAAGGCGTTTACTCGGCACATGTGCCTGGCATCAGCGATGCCTACGTGCAAAAGACGCTCAGCCCGGCAGTTGACGACCTCTACGTCACGTTCTATCTGCGACTCAACGCGAATCCCGGCACGATCGTGATCGTTGCCCAGGTGGGCAGCACGGTGGTCGGGCAACTCCGTGCCACCACCACAGGCAAGCTTCGACTGACCAACAATGGAACACAGGTTGGGTCTGACAGTTCTACCCTCACGGTGGGACAGACCTACCGGATTTTGCTCCATCAGAAGAAAGGCACAGGTTCGAACG
Organism: Terriglobia bacterium; assembly: GCA_963798155.1. GTDB lineage: Bacteria > Acidobacteriota > Terriglobia > Terriglobales > Acidobacteriaceae > CAWCSH01. The sequence goes on along the minus strand of CAWCSH010000003.1, from coordinate 261,579 downwards.
GAGTTCTGGAAGCCTATCTGGCTCAAGGGGAGACGGCCTTCGGCGCTCCCTTTGCCAATACCTCAACGGGCACCTTCACCGCATCGGCGAGTCAGTTCAGAATTGGCAATCTCAGTCTTACGACCAATACAGCCGATATCAGCTTCGACAACGTGCTATTGACTCTGCCGGCGCACAAGGAGCACCGGCGCCGCTAATCACCACACTCACCCCGACACATGGAAACGTGGGCACCAGCGTCACGATTGCAGGCAGCAATTTCGGTGCGACGACCGGCACAGTTACCTTTAATTCCACTCCGGCGACACCCACCACTTGGGGCGACACGTCGATTCAGGTTCCAGTACCCGCCGGGGCAACCACCGGCCCGGTTGTCGTGACCGCAAATAGCGTGAACAGCAACGGGGTGACCTTCACTCTAGATCCTGTCGTCAGCAATCTCTCGCCCACTTCCGGCGCCGTCGGTACGCCTGTCACGATCACCGGTTCCAACTTCGGCTCTACACAAGGGACAAGTACGGTGACGTTCAACGGCACCTCGGCCGGAACCGCGACAAGCTGGAGCAGCACATCCATTACGGTCAATGTTCCTGCAGGTGCAAGTACCGGAAATGTGGTGGTTACAGTTAATGGTCAGCCGAGCACCGGAGTTCCCTTCACAGTCGCCGCTAACATCACCGGGTTGGCGCCGAACTCCGCCGCGGTGGGTGCCAACGTGGTCATCTCCGGCAGCGGCTTTGGCGGCGTCCAGGGTGCAAGTTCGGTGACGTTCAACACCGTCAACGCCAACATAGTCAACTGGAGTGACACATCGATCACCGCGACAGTGCCTGCCGCGACCACCGGCAATGTGGTGGTCACAGTCGGCGGGCAGCCGAGCAACGGAGTGAATTTCACGGTTGTTCCAGCTCCCAGCATCACCGGGCTGACACCTACCTCCGGAGCCGTGGGCGCATCGGTCACCGTTGGCGGCACCAACTTCGGGTCAATTCAGGGTTCCAGCACCGTCAAGTTCAACGGGACCTCTGCCACAGTGACCAGTTGGAGCGACACCTCAGTCGGCGTGACAGTGCCGGCGGGCGCAACCACGGGCAATGTCGTGCTTTCCGCCAGCGGTGTCGCGAGCAACGGCTCCCCGTTCACCGTTCTGCCCAACATCACGGGGATATCACCGAGTTCGGGAGCCATCGGGGCGTCGGTGACCATCAGCGGGACCAGCTTCGGAGCATCTCAGCTCTCGAGTACGGTCACTTTCAATGGGACCGCGGCCAGCAGCATTACCAACTGGTCCGATACTTCGATCACCGCAGTGGTGCCATCCGGGGCAACTACCGGGAACGTGGTAGTCACCGTTAACAGCCAGCCCAGCAATGGCTTCAGCTTCACGGTGATTCCGCCTCCGAGCATCACCAACCTGTCGCCCACACTCGGGCCGGTTACCACAGCGGTGACGATCACCGGAACCAACTTTGGTGCTACGCAAGGTGGAAGCACGGTGAAGTTCAACGGAGTGACGGCCACTCCGACCACTTGGGGTGATACCTCGATCGGTGTCACCGTGCCTCTCGGCGCCACCACCGGAAACGTTGTGGTCACAGTGAACGGAGCGCCCAGCAACGGGTCACCGTTCGCAGTCACTCCGAAGATCACCGGCGTCTCGCCCTCGTCGGGTCCTGCCAATACTCAGGTCACGATCAACGGCACCACCTTTGGCTCATCGCAAGGCGGGAGTACGGTGACGTTCAACGGCACTTCAGCGACACCGAGTTCCTGGAGTGACACGTCGATCGTGGTAGCCGTTCCGATTGGAGCGACCACTGGCAACGTAGTAGTCACGGTTAGCGGTCAGCCGAGCAATGGCTTCGGATTCACGGTGATTCCGCCACCTGGCATCACAAACCTGTCTCCGACACACGCCCAGACCGGAACTCCGATCACCATTACCGGTACGAGTTTCGGGACCACCCAAGGGACGAGCTTGGTTCGTTTCAACGGAACTCTCGCCACTCCGACTAGCTGGACCGATACTTCCATCACCACTCCCGTGCCCTCAGGCGCGACCAACGGCAACGTGGTAGTCACGGTCAGTGCGCAGCCCAGCAACGGTGTTCCCTTCACCGTCGATGTCCCGACGGTTCCGCCGACAATTAATTCCTTCAATCCAACATCAGGTGCATCCGGAACGACGGTTACTGTTTCCGGCGCAAACTTTACCGGCACAATAGACGTCAAGTTCAACGGTGTGTCGGCATCAAGCTACACGGTTGACAGCGACTCTCAAATCACGGTTCTGGTTCCCGCAGGGGCCACGACCGGACCCATCACCATTACCAACGGAGCGGGCCCGACCGTAAGCTCGACGAACTTCACCGTAAGCCTGATCAAGCTTTCCACCTTTGAAGGGGGAAGCCTGACCGATCCGGCGACCGGCGTCAGCGCGACCGTCGGAACCGTGCAACTGGAAACGGGAACGCCTCTGAAGGGCAGCTTCTCGGCCCATTCCAGTGCAGGGTCGTCCTATGTTCAAGACGATTTTTCCGCCACCGATGATACCTACGTGTCGTTCTACCTCCGGGTCAACACGCAGCCCGCCAGCAACGGACGGCTGGTTGTCCTGTTTGACGGAGGCACGTCTGTCGGCAACATCTATCTGCTGACAACGGGCGCTCTGAGCTTGCGCAACGGAGGCTCCACTGTAGGTTCGAGTACTTCACCGCTCACGGTCGGACAGCTGTATCACGTGGCGCTCCATCAGAAGAGGGGCACGGGCTCGAATGCGGTATTGGAAGGCTACCTGGCGGTTGGCGATGCGGCATTCGGCGCGCCTTTCGCATCACTTTCGAATGGAGCCTGGACGACCGCTGCGACTCAGCTTCGCCTGGGCAGTACAACCGGAAATGCCCTGGATGTAACCACCGACAATATCGAGATTGATTCCAGCGCCCCGGTTGTACCTACAGCTCCGACCGTTACCGGCTTCAACCCGACCAGCGGAGCGTCAGGCGCGTCCGTGGTGATCACTGGAACCGGATTCACAGGAGCATCGGCAGTTAAGTTCAACGGCGCCTCGGCTGCGTTTGCCGTCAATACAAGTACGCAGATCAGCGCCACCGTGCCCAGCGGCGCCAGCACAGGCACAATCTCCGTAACTACGCCGGGTGGCACCGGAACTAGTGGCGGCAACTTCACTGTGACGATCGTTCCCCCCACTCCCACCGTCACCGGCTTCAATCCCACCAGCGGAGCGGTGGGAACTGCAGTCACCATCACCGGCACCAACTTCGGAGCCACCCAGCAGACCAGCACCGTCAATTTCAACGGCGTTCCCGCCACTCCCACCGTCTGGAGCGACACCTCGATTACCGCCCCGGTCCCGGCTGGAGCCACCACCGGAACCGTCTCGGTGACCACCGCCGCAGGCACCGGCACCAGCGCCGCCAGCTTTACGGTTACGGTTGCCACCCGACCGTCACCAGCTTTAATCCCACCAGCGGCCCGGTCGGCACTTCGGTGGTGATTACCGGCACCAACTTCGGAGCCACGCAGCAGACCAGCACCGTCAACTTCAATGGCGTCGACCGCCACACCTACCGCCTGGATGTCGATACCTCGATCACCGCCCCGGTCCCGGCCGGTGCGACCACCGGTACCGTCTCGTGACCACCGCTGCTGGCACCGGCACCAGCGCCGCCAGCTTCACCGTCACGGTTGCCCCTATCGTCACCAGCTTCAATCCCACCAGCGGCCCGGTCGGGACTTCCGTGGTCATCACCGGCACCAACTTCGGAGCCACTCAGCAGACCAGCACCGTCAAGTTCAATGGCGTGACCGCCACTCCCACCGCCTGGAGTGATACCTCGATCACCGCCCCGGTCCCGGCCGGTGCGACCACCGGAACCGTCTCGGTGACCACCGCTGCAGGCACCGGCACCAGCGCCGCCAGCTTCACCGTCACGGTTGCTCCTGGCGTCACCAGCTTCAATCCCACCAGCGGCCCAGTCGGGACTTCGGTGGTCATTACCGGCACCAATTTCGGAGCCACTCAGCAGACCAGCACCGTCAAATTCAATGGCGTCACTGCCACTCCTACCGCCTGGAGTGATACCTCGATCACCGCCCCGGTCCCGGCCGGTGCGACCACCGGAACCGTCTCGGTGACCACCGCCGCAGGCACCGGCACCAGCGCCGCCAGCTTCACCGTCACGGTTGGACCTGGCGTCACCAGCTTCAATCCCACCAGCGGCCCAGTCGGCACTTCCGTGGTCATTACCGGCACCAATTTCGGAGCCACTCAGCAGACCAGCACCGTCAAATTCAATGGGGTCACTGCCACTCCTACCGCCTGGAGCGATACCTCGATCACCGCCCCGGTCCCGGCCGGTGCGACCACCGGAACCGTCTCGGTGACCACCGCCGCAGGCACCGGCACCAGCGCCGCCAGCTTCACCGTCACGGTTGCTCCTGGCGTCACCAGCTTCAATCCCACCAGCGGCCCAGTCGGGACTTCGGTGGTCATCACCGGCACCAACTTCGGAGCCACGCAGCAGACCAGCACCGTCAAGTTCAATGGCGTGACCGCCACTCCCACCGCCTGGAGTGATACCTCGATCACCGCCCCGGTCCCGGCCGGTGCGACCACCGGAACCGTCTCGGTGACCACCGCCGCAGGCACCGGCACCAGCGCCGCCAGCTTCACCGTCACGGTTGGACCTGGCGTCACCAGCTTCAATCCCACCAGCGGCCCGGTCGGGACTTCGGTGGTCATCACCGGCACCAATTTCGGAGCCACTCAGCAGACCAGCACCGTCAAATTCAATGGGGTCACTGCCACTCCTACCGCCTGGAGTGATACCTCGATCACCGCCCCGGTCCCGGCCGGTGCGACCACCGGAACCGTCTCGGTGACCACCGCCGCGGGCACCGGCACCAGCGCCGCCAGCTTCACCGTCACGGTTGCTCCTGGCGTCACCAGCTTCAATCCCACCAGCGGCCCGGTCGGAACTTCGGTGGTCATTACCGGCACCAATTTCGGAGCCACTCAGCAGACCAGCACCGTCAAGTTCAATGGGGTCACTGCCACTCCTACGGCCTGGAGCGATACCTCGATCACCGCCCCGGTCCCGGCCGGTGCGACCACCGGAACCGTCTCGGTGACCACCGCCGCGGGCACCGGCACCAGCGCCGCCAGCTTCACCGTCACGGTTGCTCCTGGCGTCACCAGCTTCAATCCGACCAGCGGCCCAGTCGGGACTTCGGTGGTCATCACCGGCACCAATTTCGGAGCCACTCAGCAGACCAGCACCGTCAAGTTCAATGGGGTCACTGCCACTCCTACCGCCTGGAGCGATACCTCGATCACCGCCCCGGTCCCGGCCGGTGCGACCACCGGAACCGTCTCGGTGACCACCGCCGCGGGCACCGGCACCAGCGCCGCCAGCTTCACCGTCACGGTTGCTCCTGGCGTCACCAGCTTCAATCCGACCAGCGGCCCGGTCGGCACTTCCGTGGTCATTACCGGCACCAACTTCGGAGCCACTCAGCAGACCAGCACCGTCAAGTTCAACGGCGTCACCGCCACTCCCACCGCCTGGAGCGATACCTCGATCACCGCCCCGGTCCCGCCCGGTGCGACCACCGGAACCGTCTCGGTGACCACCGCCGCGGGCACCGGCACCAGCGCCGCCAGCTTCACCGTCACGGTTGGACCTGGCGTCACCAGCTTCAATCCCACCAGCGGCCCAGTCGGGACTTCGGTGGTCATTACCGGCACCAATTTCGGAGCCACGCAGCAGACCAGCACCGTCAAATTCAATGGCGTCACTGCCACTCCCACCGCCTGGAGTGATACCTCGATCACCGCCCCGGTCCCGCCCGGTGCGACCACCGGAACCGTCTCGGTGACCACCGCCGCAGGCACCGGCACCAGCGCCGTCAGCTTTACGGTCAGCGCAGCCACTCCCACCGTCACCGGCTTTAATCCGACCAGCGGCCCAGTCGGGACTTCGGTGGTCATTACCGGCACCAATTTCGGAGCCACGCAGCAGACCAGCACCGTCAAATTCAATGGGGTCACCGCCACTCCCACCGCCTGGAGTGACACCTCGATCACCGCCCCGGTCCCGGCCGGTGCGACCACCGGAACCGTCTCGGTGACCACCGCCGCAGGCACCGGCACCAGCGCCGCCAGCTTCACCGTCACGGTTGCTCCTGGCGTCACCAGCTTCAATCCGACCAGCGGCCCAGTCGGGACTTCCGTGGTCATCACCGGCACCAATTTCGGGGCCACTCAGCAGACCAGCACCGTCAAATTCAATGGCGTGAGCGCCACGCCCACCGCCTGGAGTGATACCTCGATCACCGCCCCGGTCCCGGCCGGTGCGACCACCGGAACCGTCTCGGTAACCACCGCCGCAGGCACCGGCACCAGCGCCGCCAGCTTCACCGTCACCACCGTCGTGGCCGTGCCGCCGACCATTACCTCCTTCAATCCCAGCAGCGGCTCCTTCGGGACGAGCGTCACCATCAACGGCAGCAACTTCACCGGCACTTCTGCCGTCAGCTTCAACGGCACGACTGCAAGCTTCATTGTCAACAGCGATTCTCAGATCACCGCCACTGTACCCGGCAACGCTTCCACAGGCCCCATCACGGTAACCAACACCGCCGGTCCGACCACCAGCACCTCCAACTTCACCGTTACTGTCCTGAAAGACGTCACCTTCGAAAATGGCAGCCTCACCGATCCCAGCACCGGTGTCGATTCGGTTCGCGGTAGCGCCTCTGTTGAAACCATCTCTCCTCTGAAGGGAACCTACTCCGCTGACATCCCCAACGTCAGTTCTTCTTACCTGGAACTGGACTTCGCCGCTACCGACGATCTCTACGTCTCCTTCTACCTGCGAGTGAACTCGCTGCCTTCGGGCACCAACCGGCTGGCGGTGATCTTCAATGGCGGCTCCTCGCTCGGCAATCTCTACCTCACCAATACTGGCGCGCTCCAGCTGAAGAACGGCAGCAGCACAGTGGGGTCCGCCTCCAGCCCGCTCACTCCCGGCCAGGTTTATCGTGTCGCACTGCACCAAAAGAAAGGCGCCGGTTCCAATGCCGTGCTGGAAGCCTTCCTGGCTCCAGGTGACAGTGCTTTCGGGCCGCCTTTTGCTACCCTGTCCAACGGCAGTTGGACTACCCAGGCTTCCCAGCTGAGGATCGGCTCCCAGCCCACCGCCATTGATGTGACGGTGGACAACATCATCCTCGATTCGGCATCGTTGCCTGGACCTACGGCGCAGGTCCAGATCAACTCTTTTGCGCCAGCCAGTGCTGCAGTGGGGACTCAGGTCACGATTGCAGGGCTCGGCTTTACCGGCGCCACCGCGGTCCAGTTCAACGGCACTCCCGCCAGTAGCTTCACCGTGGATTCGGATCAGCAAATCACTGCCACGGTGCCCACTGGGGCAACTTCTGGGATCATCTCAGTAGTTGCTGCAGCGGGCACCGCAGCCAGCTCCAACTCCCTCGTAGTGAACAGCGGACCATCACCGAGCGTTACCAGTTTTAACCCGACCACCGGCCCTGTGGGACAAACCGTGGTTATCAGCGGAACTGCGTTCACAGGGGCGACGAAAGTGGATTTCAACGGCACTGCTGCGCTCAGCTTCTCCGTGGATACTGACACACAGATCACCGCCATAGTGCCGGACGGTGCCAGCACTGGGCCGATCACAGTGACTACGCCTGGTGGAAGCGGGACAAGCAGCAGTCCTTTTGACCTGGTGGTGCCGGCCCCCACCGTGACGTCGTTCCTACCTGAAGAAGGGGGCGTGGGGACCACGGTCATTATCACCGGCACTAACTTCAGCAGTGTCACAGAAGTGGCTTTCAACGGTACAGCCGCCAGCACCTACACGGTGAATAGTGGGACCGAAATCACCGCCAACATTCCTGAAGGCGCAACCTCGGGGATCATCACTGTGATCGCCGATGCCGGAACGGCAACCAGTGCCAACGAGTTCACTGTTGTACCAACACCCGCGATAACCACATTCGCGCCTGACAGTGGCGTGGCCGGGACCGCAGTGACCATTACCGGCACCGACTTTGGTGCGGCTCAGGCAACCAGCACCGTGGATTTCAATGGCACGATTGCTATACCCTCCAGCTGGACTGATACTTCCATTACGGTCCCCGTACCCACGGGAGCAACCGATGGCGCGATCACGGTAACCACTGCTGGCGGCGCGGCCATGTCGACCGCCAACTTCACAGTAGTCCCACCCCCGCCAGTCATCACCGGCTTCAGTCCTGGCACCGGTCCGGCCGGGCAATCAGTAATCATCAGCGGTACGAACCTGACGGCGGCTTCCTTGATCACCTTCAACGGCACAGCTGCAAGCGTGTTTTCGATCAATAGCGGAAACCAGATCACCGTCACTGTCCCGGCGGCCGCAACCACTGGAGTGATCGCGGTGACCACGCCAGGAGGGACGGGGGATAGCAGCTCTCTCGGCACTCCGAACTTCACCGTGACGATAGCTCCTCCAAATCCTCCATCGATTGCGTCGTTCAGCCCGAGCAGCGGCCAGGTGGGCACGCCAATTGTGATTACGGGAAGCAATTTCACTGGTGCCAGCGGAGTGACGTTTAACGGAACAAGCGCCGGCAGTTTCACAGTGAGTGACGACTCGCACATCACAGTGAGTGTTCCGACTGGCGCCACGACTGGAACGATTTCTGTAACGGCTCCTGCCGGCACGGGCGTAAGTGGCAGCAATTTCGCTATAACTGCCTCTGTCCCGCTTGAAAACATTACCTTTGAAGCGGGCAATCTCACTGATTCGAGTACTGGAGTTGACAAAGTGGTCGGTTCGGTAAGTCTTGAGCAGGGAGCGCCGCTCAAAGGAGCGTACTCTGCCCATATCGCCGATGCCAGCTCTTCCAACCTGCAGGAGACCTTTACTTCGTCGGACGACGTGTACGTTTCCTTCTACCTGCAAGTGGACTCTCTCCCTTCTGGCACAGCGGTTCCCATCGCGAAGCTTTTTGCCGGAGGACCGTCCGTCGGTAATCTCTACCTGACCAACACGGGTGCACTACAACTTCGGGATGGCAGTACCCAGGTGGGATCTGATAGTTCCGTGCTGGCAATAGGCACCTTGTATCGCATCGGACTGCACGAGAAAAAGGGCACGGGTAACAATGCGGTCCTTGAAGGGTTCATCGCGCAGGGAGACGCCGCATTCACAGCGCCCTTCGCGGCTATCTCGGATGGCACTTGGACCGCACAAGCCGGCCAGTTCCGTCTGGGAGCACAACCCGCTGCTCCTGGTGACGTAATCGTGGATGATGTCCGGATTGATGCAGGTTCAATGCCCGGGCCGTCAGCTCTCTAATCCAGCTCCCACCAGTTGACCAAAACTGCCTTTCATCGTGTCGCCAGCACTCGCAGAGACTTTCACGAAGCAGCAAAGTGACCCCTCATCGCAGGTGCGCGCGAGTGCGCGCGGCCGTGGGCTGCTGGTAGTTCTTCTGGGTCCGGATGGCGCCGGCAAAAGCACGCTTGCCCAGGCACTCGTGAACGACGACAACGTTCGCGCTCGCCTGATCTATATGGGAAGCAATGTGTATGCGGGTAATATTGGCCTACCCACGAGTCGTTGGTTGCATGAGATCCGAAAATCAGACCGACTGCGAACCCTGTTCAAGCCAACCCTGTCCATCCTGAGCTTTGCCGATCGTTTCGCAACCCACTGCCTCCGCTGCCTGGTGGCTCGCTTCCACACACTCTGTGGACGGGTGGTGGTTCTCGATCGTCACATCTTCGACTCATGGGTCGCAAAGCCGGCACCCACACCAGGCAGACGATTGCGTAGACGACTATTCGAAAGCGGCTTTCCGGCGCCGGACCTTGTCTTTCTGCTTGATGCGCCCGGCGAACTGTTGCTTCAACGCAAGGGCGAGCACACCGCCGAATGGCTCGAGGCGCAAAGATTGGCATATCTAGCTTTGCAACATCGGCTTTCCCAAATGGTCGTGGTTGATGCTACGCAACCGGCCCAAGAAGTACACCACCAAGTAGCTCTAATAATCCTCAACCACTATCAGAGTCGACGCAGAGGTCAAGCCTGATGCCTTCGTTGGTGCAAGAGTTTGCGGAAAATGAAGGGGTGGCAAAGAAAGATTCCATCCGTAAGCAGATTCGAGGTTCGAGTCTTCTGCTCGGAGGCCGAGTTCTTGCGGTAGGAATCAACTTCGCTGCCCAGGTGCTGATGGTGCGCTATTTGAGCACATCGGCGTATGGCGCGCTCGGGTACGCGCTCTCAGTTGTCACCATGTTTCAGACGTTCAGCATGCTCCAATTGCAGGAGGTGGTTGTCCGGTTCGTTCCGATCTACCACGAACAACGAGAGTATGGACGACTGTTTGGAACACTGCTTCTAACTGTCAGTGTCGTGATCTTGACCTCAGTCTCGATTATCACCCTGTTCTTCACGTATCCGGACCTGATTCGCCGATTCATGAGCCACGAGCAACTCCCGCTCCAGATATTGTCGATCCTGATCTTTCTGGTTCCCATCCAAGCAATCGACGCGGTTTTCATGGCTCTTTTTGCAAGTTTTGCCAGTCCACGCGCCATCTTTCTCCGCCGGCACGTGCTGGCGCCAGGCCTGCTGTTCACCGCGGTACTGGCGTTGATCCTGGCACGACGCAACGTAATCTTCCTGGCGTATGGGTACCTTTTCGCTAACGTAATCGGACTGCTCGCTTATTGCCTGATGTTGGCCGCACTCATGCGAAGCCGAGGCTTGGTTGAGCACTTTCAGTGGAAAACGCTGACTGTACCCTTCCGAGATATTTTCAGCTATAGCTTCCCCGTGCTTACTTCGAGCCTGGTGAGCATGACAGTGGGCTCGGTCGGGGTTTTTCTGCTCGGGTACTACCATACGAGCGCAGTGGTCGCGTCATTCCGGGCGGTACTACCCGCAGCACAACTCAACAACACTGTATTCATGACCTTCGGACTGCTGTACACGCCGCTTGCAGCCCGGCTTTTCGCTAAGAACGACTATGAGGCAATCAATAGCCTGTACTGGCGCACGGCGGTATGGATGGCTGTTCTGACATTTCCGATTTTTGCCGCAACGTTCTGTATTGCCCAACCCCTGGTAGTTTTGGTTTTTGGCGCCCGGTATGCAAGCTCCGGACCGATTCTGGCTCTGCTGTCTCTCGGCTACTACTTCAACGTTGCACTTGGCTTTAATGGCCTAACGGTCAAAGTGTTGGGGAAATTCCGCTACACCGTGGTCATCAATCTGGTGGCTGCATCCGCCAACATAGTACTGAACTTGCTGCTGATCCCGCGCTATGGCGCGATGGGGGCGGCGATCGGAACAACCGGCACCATGTTGTTACATAACATCCTCAAGCAGGCTGGACTGAGACTGGCCTCGGGGCTCAGCCTTTTCAGTGCACAGTACCGTTCCTTCTATCTGCTGATCGGGGGCAGTTCACTCGGCCTGTTCCTGATTCAACAGTTCACGTCGAGCAGTATCTACCTAGCTCTGCCGCTTGCCGCTCTGGTCTCGATTGTGGTACTGGCAGTCGGCCGCAAAAAGTTGCGCGTCGTCGAGACTTTTCCTGAGCTTTTGCGAGTTCCGGGAATGCGCCTCATTTTCGGGTAGGTAAAACAAAATGTTCACGGTTGCCCTGATCGGGGCAGATGGAGCGGGCAAGAGCACGATTGCGGGAATGCTCGCGCAGTCTCTGCCAATTCCTGTCAAAGTTCTCTACATGGGCATCAATCTGGAATCTAGTAACGTGACCTTGCCCACATCGCGGCTGATTCGCTACCTCAAACGACAGAAACGACAAAAATCGGCGGTTGCCCCGGCGCGGACGGGCCAGGCCCGCTCGGCTGCGAAACCCGGGAGAATTCGCGCTGCGCTAAGGCTCGGGAACCGGCTGGCTGAGGAGTGGTATCGCCAACTGCTGATTTGGCGTTGTTTGCAAAAGGGCACGCTGGTGATCTGCGATCGGCACTTTCAATTTGACTTTGACTATGGGGTCACTTCTCGTGGCGCAGAGGACCGGCGGCTTTCGGAACGGATTCACCGTTGGTGCCTCGCGAAGTTCTATCCGAACCCAGAACTTGTGATCTTCCTGGACGCACCGGGCCATGTTCTTTTTGCCCGCAAGGGTGAAGCCAGCGTGGAATGGCTGGAGTCACGAAGACAGGCATTGCTAAAGCAGGGCGAGAAGACGGCCAACTTCTTCCGAGTGGATGCGACCAAGCCTATAGAGGCAGTCTGCGCCGAGGTACAAAGTCACATACTTGATTTCCAGCGATCCAGATTTCCAATGGACGGTCTCGTGGGCCAGACCGTCTAACTTTTATCTCCGGCCCCAGGAACCGTTTATGTCTACTCAAACCCATCTACCGGCAGCCTTGGCGATGCCTGCAAAACGGGCGAAGGCGACTATTGGTATGTTGGTCTCGTTTGTAGTCTTCACCGGAGCACTGGTTTACAAGTTCGACATTATTCCTGTGCTGGCGTGCATGCTGCTTCTTGGCGTGCTCTTCCTAGTATTTGCGAACTCTGAGACCGCAACCTTGGTCGTGTTGTTCGTGCTCTACACCAATCTCGCGGTGGTACTCGCGAAGTACCATAATGTACCGACTCCTATTGCGGGGTCATTGTTCTTGTTGCTCGGAATTCCTCTGACCAATTACTTGTTGATTCGCCGCGAACCCATCATCACAACCACTGTCTTCCGTCTCATGCTGGTGCAACTGTTGGCGGTGGTTGCTTCCGCGGTTTTTTCGGCTGACCCATGGCAATCGGGCGCCCAGGTCCTGGTCTATTGCACGGAAGGCGTAGTTTTGTATTTCCTGGTCATAAATACGGTCCGCACGCCGGCGATGCTGCGGAAGGCTATCTGGACCCTGATCATTGCTGGGTTTGCCATGGGCTCGTTCAGCATATTGCAGGACGTGAGCGGGTCGCACAAATCCCTCGGTGGATTTGCCCAGGTGAAAGCATCAAAAATTGGTACTGGACAAGTCGGGTGGGGGGGCAAGACAGTCTTGCGCGACACTCGCGCGGAGGGCACAGTTGGGGAAGAGAACTACTACGCGCAAATCATGCTGATGCTGCTGCCGCTCGCGATCTCCCGCTTCTGGTTCGAACGTTCTGCGAGACTACGCAAAATAGGAGCGTTGGCATGCATTCCAATTGGCGCAGCCATCATGCTCACGTTCTCCAGAGGTGCATTTGTATCGGCGATGGGAATGGTTGCAGCCATGGTGTACCTCCGCTGTATCAAACTGCGTCAGGTTATTCTTCTCGGCATGGCCTCGGTGGTTCTCGTGCTGCTGTTCATGCCCGACTACGCGTATCGCATTTCGACTTTGTTCAGGGCCATCGGCGTGCAGACCGACGCCCGTGACACAAAGACGCTGGATGCTTCTATGAGAGGCCGTGCAACCGAGAACCTGGCAGCTTTGAAAATCTTCGCCGATCATCCTCTGCTGGGTGTGGGCCCTGGATTGACGCACCTGTACACCGCGAAATACGGAAGCGAGGGAGGACTCTCCCGGCTGCAGGGAACCCGCCAGGCGCACAACATGTACCTTGGAGTGCTATCAGATCTGGGGATCGTGGGTTTTGTCTTATTTCTCTCAATCTTCATCGTCTCCATACGGCGATTGCTACAGATTCGCAGTCTCTATGCCGCGACCCGGCCAGAGTATGCCGGGTTGGCTATTGGGTTAGTGCTCGCCATCGTTGGGTTCATGGCAAGCGCGGTATTCCTTTCTTCGGCCTACGAACGCTTTTATTGGCTGATGTTGGGGCTGGCCGGCGCGGCCAGTCACATGTTCCTCGAATCCAAAGACATTTTGGTGGACGCCCAAGGGAACAAGATTCCCGCATAGGGTGGTTTTTCTTCAAGCGTAGTGGATTTGCTAATGAATAGTGTGCTCCCAGTTAGGGGAGGAGTGGAAACTAACCCCGACTGTGTCTGGGAATTTCTGCCCGGCACGAACAGCGGCTCAAGTGAGTGTCTTCACCTGTGCCGCCGGCTCGATTGGCGGTTTCTCCTGCCCCAGTGCTGTCTTGGGGATGTCTTGTACTTCGGGCCTCCACAAGGAGCGCTAATTTCCGCATTGAGGCGATTCAGCCGATCAGTGACCGTACTTGACCCGGCGCTACGAGCCGCGTCTCTGAAACCATCCTTCGATCTCGCGGTGCTGACATCTCCGATCCATGCGGCTTTTGTTCAGAGTTACGACCTGCTGCGGAGCACAGGTTGGTTGTATGCGGAAGTGAAAAATCCTCGATTCTGGCATTGGCGAATGCTCGACGACAGGACAGATCTACAGCGAATCGGATTCCTGAATATAAGCGCCTTCTGGCACCGTCCTGACTTCGAGCTATGTCGCGAGATCATTCCGCTCGACAACACGGCCGCTGCACTTCAGTATTTTTCCCGTCGCAGTGACTCGCTGGCGGGCCGGATGAAGGCGGCTGTTGTTCGCGGAGGGCTGAAAGTCGGCCTGCTGGGGCTGACTGTTCCATGTTTCAGCATAACGGCGCAGAAAGCAGCGCTGCGATGAATTGGGCAATAAGTTTCCTGAAAACGAACTGGAATCGCCTATCGCTGGAGAACCAGGACCCCGACTCAGAGCTATCGTGGGTGATGTTAACCCCACGCTTTCGCGCTTCTCGCAATGTCGTGATTCTGGTTTCTGCTGGCAAGAACGGCAAGCCGCTGGTGGTTGTGAAGGCCCCGCGTCTTCCAGACAATCAGGCCAATCTGCGGGACGAGGCCGACAACCTGCATGCGGTCCAGATGGCCAAGTTGGGCGGGTTCAATTCCATACCCCGACTCATTGCATGCGAGGAATGGCACGGCCACCCTCTACTGGTGGAGACATCCTTGATCGGCACGCCAATGGGGCCCATGCAGGTGCGGAACGACTCTCAAAAATGCATAAGCGGCGTGTTGGACTGGCTGATCGATCTCAACACGACGACCTCACAACCTGTCGCCCATGACGGGCAGTGGTTCGAACGATTGGTGTCAAAGCCACTCGATCGCATGCACGCCCTCCCGCTCTCGGTGCAGGAGGAATTTCTTCTCAGAAAGACAAAGGAGATGGCATCCTCGCTTCGCGATTGCAAGTTTCCACTGGTATTCGAGCACGGCGATCTCAGCGATCCCAACATACTGATGCAAGGAGAGCTGGGAGTCGGCGTCGTGGACTGGGAACTGGGGCAACCTGCCGGACTGCCGGCGCTCGATCTGTTCTTCTTTCTGACCTATGTTGCATTCGCACGCTCGAATGCGCGAAGCCCTCGTGGTTATCTGGCGGCATTTCACGAAGCGTTTTTTGCCCCTTCTTGGGCCACTCCTCACGTTCGGCGATACGTGGACGGTGTGGGCGTAGCTGCGGATGCACTACGGGCGCTGTTCGTTTTCTGCTGGGCGCGCTCGGTGGCCAGACTGGCGGATCGTCTTACAAGCGGAAGACCAGAATCGCTGCTGTCGGATGGTGAATCGTTGGCCTGGTTGCGAGAGAACCGGTACTACCTGCTTTGGCAGCACAGTGTGGAACACGCATCAAGCCTGTCCTGGGAATTGTAAAACTGGGGCCGCTCCTTAGCCGGTGAGAATGAGCGCAGAAAACGACCCGAAAGTCCTGATTGTTGACCTTGCCAAACACTATGGCGGGGCTGACGTACGCGTGCTGGAACTCGCCAGGCGGCTGCACCGCGGCCAATATCCTTACGCCGTCGCTGCACTCGACGGGTCGCCGCTCTACCTGCGGCTGGCACAAGAGAAATTGGCGGTTCTGAAAGTCCCTTTTTCGCGCGAAGATCCGGGAATCGCTTTGTTTCTAGCGGGAGCTATTCACCAGTATGGATTCAAAATTGTGGATAGTCACAATCCGCAGTCACAGTTTTGGGGAAGGCTGGCCGCGATGCTCGCTGGGGCTAAGGTGGCCACGACGGTGCATAGCGCGTACCGCCTGGAACACGCCGGGTCTTTGAAAGGGCGATTTTACGAGCAAGTCTTACGACTCAACAACTTAGGTACCGGCCACTTCATTGCAGTTTCGGAGGCGATAAGCCGGTACTTGCAGAATCTCGGCGTCGGCGATGCAAGAGTCTCGCTGATTCCCAACAGCGTGCCGATCCCTGAACCACCTTCGCGCCAACAGCGGGGCGCAGTATTGAAATCGCTGGGCTGGACCGATGACGCCTTCGTCGTGATTTGCGTGGGCCGCCTGGAAGCAGTTAAGGGACACGGAGTATTGCTGAATGCGCTTCAACTGGCCTCTGCGCAGACGCCTGAACTCCGCTGCATGATTGTGGGCGAAGGTCGCATGCGCGCGGAACTCGAGGCAAGCACCCAGCGGTTGGGACTAAATAAGAACGTGCAGTTCACCGGTTTTCGGGATGATATCCCGCTTCTGCTTCAATCGAGCGACGCATTCTGCCTGGCGTCATTCTCGGAAGGTTTGCCCTTTGCCTTGCTGGAAGCCGGAGTTCGCAGTCTGCCGGTACTCGCGACCAAGGTCGGTGGTATGGCCGCACTGCTTACGCACCAGAAGAACGCATTTCTGGTGCCGCCGGGGGACGCACAGTCGCTCTCGCAGGGACTGATTTGGCTCACGCGGCATCCAGAGAACCGGCGGAAGCTGGGCAGGTCTCTCTTTGAGCTGATCGAATCCCGCTTCAATTGTGAAGAAATGGTGAAGAACACAATTGCGGTGTACCAGCAATTGGCTTCTACACGACTCTCCACCACTGTGTCAGAACCTTTCCCGTCCCGAATGCATGTGTCGAGGACGCAATGAACGACATGAAGTGCAGGTCAATTCCGATGGCAGTTCTGGTTGCGATCGCAGTGGGCGCGCTGGGAGCGTCGCTGAGCTCCGGTGCTGCGCCTGAGAGCGCAGGGATCATGGGCCAGAGCCTTTCTTCGACTTGGCGCCCGTTTAACGACAGCTCGCCCTGGAACACTCCGATTTCGCCCGATGCAAAGACCTATCCGGGTTCCGACCGGATCATGACTTTCATGGCTAGTGTGTCGCCCCACCTCAGGCTTGCCCGTATCTACAACATTCCTGTTTGGGTCGTTGACTCGAAGAACCTACCGTTGGTTCGGGTTCGGAGCGACCGCATTTTTGACGCCTGGGACCGCGACCGCGACGGATGGAGCGACGTGGGCGCGCCGATTACCAAGGAGATGTGGGCAGAGCCGACGGGAGATGGCCACCTGTCAATCATTGATCCCTTCAAGATGATTGCCTGGGAGTTCTCCAAATTTCAGCCTCTGGATGATGGAACCCCATCGTGCACCACCTTCAACATCTGGGATCTGCGCGGCACTGGCGTCGGCGATAGCAATCAGGGCAAGCGTTGGTTGACGCGAGGCGGAAGAGGCTCGGGGTTTCCTGAGATTGCGGGGCTGCTGCGTCCCGAAGAACTGGAATCGGGTGAGATTCATCATGCTCTGGTCTTCACTTTTTCCAAGAACCGGCGATCGGACGACGACCGCCATATCTTCATTCCACCGGCAGCACGCAGTGACGGGAAACACATTGGTCCCGACTTCCCGATCGAGGGCATGCGATTCCAGCTGAATCCTTCGCTCACTGAAAAAAACTTCGATGCCTGGGGGCTTACTCGCGAGGGCAAGATCGTGGCGCGCGCCCTGCAGCGCTATGGGATGTTCGATGGAGACAATGGCGGGGCCATGAAGCTGCAGGTGCAGCTGCTCGCTCCCTCCGAAGAAGAAAACTATCGCAAATGGCAGGAACGGTTTCCGGGTTTCTACGAAACCATCGAGAAAATTCCAACCGACCAGTTCCGGGTGATTTACACCTCCGCTCCTATCGTCAAATGAGTTTGCGCTGCTGCGACCACCTGTCGCCCTCGAGCAGCCTTACATAAAGAGCGCCGACAAACCGACATCGTTCAACACCAGCATGATCACACCGAATCTCTGGAGGTAGTAGTGCCCCTGAATTTTCAACGTATCCTCATCACCGGCGGGGCAGGTTTTATTGGCTCTCATCTAGCAGAGGCCATGCTGCGCCAAGGCAAGCAAGTCACGATTGTGGACAACCTTGACAGCTTCTATTCGCCTGCCTGGAAGGAGGCGAACCTCGACGAAATTACGCATAGCGGTTCTTATGATTTCTATGCGGCCGATATCTGCGAACGGGAAGGACTACGGAAGATCCTGCAGCATGCCGAACCGGAAGTTGTAATTCACCTCGCAGCTCGGGCCGGCGTGCGGCCTTCGATTGAACAGCCCTGTCTGTACGAGAGAGTGAACATTGCGGGAACCGTCAATCTGCTGGAATTGTGCCGAGCGCAGCGAATCAGCCGATTCGTCTTTGGCTCGTCCAGTTCGGTATATGGAGCAACCAGCAGAGTGCCTTTTTGTGAAGAGCATCAGGAACTTCGTCCAATTTCGCCTTACGCAGCCACGAAATTGGCGGGCGAGTTGCTCTGCTACACCTATGCCCATTTGTATCGTCTCAGCGTGGTTTGCCTTCGTTTCTTCACCGTGTACGGCCCGCGCCAGCGCCCCGATCTCGCGATCCACAAGTTCACATCACTGATCGAGTGCGGCAAACCACTGCCGATATTCGGGGACGGCGGCTCCGGGAGGGATTTTACTTTTGTGGATGACATCGTGGCCGGTATTTCGCGCGCGATCGCCTACGAAATACCCGACGGACCTGATGCGGTTCCGTTTGACATCTTCAATCTGGGCAATTCACACCCCGTGAAGTTGGCGGAACTGATTGCCTTGCTTGAGCAGGCGACAGGACAACGAGCGATTCGCGAGACACTTCCCTGTCAGCCGGGCGACGTGCCGATCACCTGGGCTGATATCTCGAAGTCCAGGCGGTTGCTGGGGTATGAGCCTGCTACTCCGTTAAAAGAGGGGTTGACCCGGTTCGTAGACTGGTACCGCGCTACAAGTCCGGACCGGCGACTCTAAAACCAGGTCAACCCCTATGGGAGAAGACTTCTTCCATGTGGCGTCTTCAATTGCGAACAATGAACGGGATTGCCAAAACTCCACTCAGAGTCGATCCGGTAGGAGACGGAGCATCGGACCGCAATAACAGCACGTGATAGCCGTTTGCGAGGTTTCGTGTGTCGATATTCAATTTGCCCTCAAATGAGCCGCTCCCTTCCTCAATGATATGGCCGTAGCTCTCTGTATCACACGTGAAGCAGGGATCGACGAGAACGTAGTGCTCGTCAACCTGGCGTCCGCCGGAACCGGGAGCCAGCTTTACACCAAAATTCCACACGCCCGAAACCGGCTGCGCTGGTGGCGGGGTGGTAAGGCGGGCAATGGTATAGCCCTCGTCGGTATACCAGCCACGTCCCTCCGTGAAGTCATCGGATTTCCGATAGTCCTGTTTCGGATGTCCGTTCTTAAGAGATGCCTGCCACCCAGTTGACGGCATAGTTCTCTTGCCATCGGGTTGCTTAACCAGCGCGTGGAACCGAAATTCTTGCCGGCCATCGAGCGGATAAAGAGCAGTGTCGCCGGTGAGGTGGTACCAGAGAGTACAGGGCTCCTCACCCGGGCATTTGACATTCAAGTTCGATTTGCTCGCGATGACTTTCCCCGATTTCTTTCCGAAGAGCTGGAGTTCCACGGTATACAGCTCTCCTGGTTCATCGTATAAAACCACGCGAACGTCAAAATCCACCTTGCCGGTCAGAGTCTGACCCAATGGAAAGCAGGTACCTACATCCACATGGCCGTATGCGGTGCCGGATTCGCCTGAGGTCTGTTCCCACCAGGCTTCTGACTGCAGAAATATTCGGGGTTGAGGGTAGCCGGTGCAGGCAAGTGGGTCTGGCACAGCTGTTTGCGCCTGTGCAGGAACGGTTACGGCCAGCATGCCAAGGGTGGAGGTGAGTGCGAGCAAGAACATGCGGAATTTCATGTATCCAGAGACCCCTTTCATTTCTTGTCTGAAACCAGAGTTTTTCTATTGCCGTGGTTCTATTGGCAGAGCTCGAGGTTGGCAAAGGCAGTTGCGAGACCGTGAGGGTCCGTTCCCGCTTTGTCGACAAGTATGTACCTTGCATCCTGGGGCAGATGGTGAAGAAAAGCGACTGGCCGCTTGGCCAAAAATCGGACAGGTTCCACACCTGTCCCAATCCTGTCCTTAGGATCACTCAGAAGTTCATGCGGCACCGTCGGAAATATCGTATTGCAGGGCTCCGTCTAACCGGATCAAAGTGCGGGCATTCTTCCTGTTCTAAATCTGTCGCCATCGAGTAGTGGGGGAAACTATGAGCAAGACTGAGAACAAATCGTCACAGATGCTGTTCATTGTGGGCACTGGGCGTTGTGGATCAACCTTGGCAGCGGAGGTGTTGGCCCGGCATCCAGACATTGGCTTTATCTCGAACTTGGATGCTGCCCTCGACGTGCTTAACTTGAAGGGTAAACGGAACAACTGGCTCTACCGCGCCACTCCCAGATCGCTCACTCAAAGAGATCGCCGAGCCGGCTCGCTCAGCCGGTTTCGCCAGAGTCATATGCACTTTGGCCCTTCTGAGGCATGGACGCTGCTGAATCGGTTTGTCTCGCCTACTGTCTCCATGCCATATCGCGATCTTACAGCGGAGGATGCAACTCCTTGGATGAGCCGCCGCTGCCACGGTTTCTTCCAAGTGAGGGCGGAAGCCCAGGGCAAAAGCGTATTCATGCACAAGTTCACCGGCTGGCCCCGGCTCGGCTTCTTGCATGCGGTGTATCCCGATGCCAAGTTCCTTCACGTAGTGCGTGATGGCCGGTCCGTGGCGAATTCACTGTTGCAGATGTCGTGGTGGTATGGCTATCGCGGTACCGGTAGTTGGGGGTTCGGACCGCTACCCGAAGAGTACGAGAGGGAGTGGGAGGCTTCAGGACGTTCGTGGGCCGTCCTGGCTGGACTGGAATGGAAGATGATGATGGACGCCTTTGACACGTCGAAAAAGCTCTTGCCGTCAGACCGATGGATGGAGATCCGGTACGAAGATATTGTCGACCAGCCTCGGACCTCATTCTCGGAACTGCTGAAGTTTGTGGGGTTGAACTGGAATTCCAAGTTCGAATCGAACTTCCAGCGCCACTCTTTCGGAGGCAACAAGGCGGGGTACCTTAAAGATCTCAATCCACGTGATATTGCGCAGTTGGAGCGGGTTCTTTCATCTCACCTGACCCAAAGAGGGTACGACCTGCGCCAGGATTCTGCGCTGCTGAAAACGCCGGTCAGTAACATGCAGAATCCGGCCCCGGTCCCGGCCGTGGAAAGAGCCGAGTCCTGGCCCCCCGGCACAGCCAGAGTCGCGGAATTTCCATAGCTTCACCGCCCCGCCTACGAAATAAGCACTCAACCAAAACCCTAGAGAGGTGTCTCGTGCCGATACTGTGCTATCACTCTGTCGATCCTAGTTGGGCCTCCAACCTCTGTGTCACGCCAAAAGCGTTTGAGCAGCAATGCCGCTGGCTGAAATGTTATCGGGCGCCCACCAGTCTGGGATTGGCGCTTGCCCACATGGATGCCTTCAGCGATTTACCTTCGAATTTAACGGCAATAACCTTCGATGACGGGCTCGCCGACTTCTACGAGCACGCCTTCCCGATACTTCGGCGGGAGAAGCTGCCTTGCACGGTCTTTCTGGTGGCTGGAACCTTAATCCGGCAGGAGCCGGTCGCAGACTGGATTGACGAACCTCAACCACATCCCCATCGACTCTTGTCCCTCGATCAGGTTCTCGAAATGAAGGAGGCTGGGATTCAGTTCGGGTCACACAGCTACGCACACCACGACCTGACCACCTTAAGTGAGTATGAATGCATACTCGATTTGCGTGAGAGTCGCGAGCTTCTCGAGAGTCTACTGAATACCAAAATCACCGTGTTGGCCTATCCCCGCGGGAAGCACAATGAACAAGTAAGGCGGGCTGCGGAGCGGGCAGGTTTTACTCATGCGCTCGCGATGATGCGGAAGCCGCACGCATCGGGCCGGTACGCCGTACCGCGAGTCGGAGTCTATCGCCAGAATGGAATCCTGGCACTGGGGGTAAAGAGCTCGCAATGGTACGTGCCCACCCGCAGCGGAAACGTTTTTTCCGCCATTCCTAGTTTCATTCAGCTGGGCGGGGGTTCGAAAAAGGAAGGCTCCCAGCAATAACCGGACAGCACAGGGTCCGACTATGATCTGGCGGGACCGACTTCCCTGGAACTATTCAGGCACAATCGTAGTCCAGCGCTCAGGTCAACCGTGGGTTCCCAATTCAGTAAGGTTCGCGCTTTTGTCATATCAGGATAGCGGCGTCTTGCGTCATCCTCCGGCAACTGGCAGAACTTCAACTTGCTTTTCGATCCGGTCACTGCCAGCACTTCGCGGGCACACTGCAACACGCTGATTTCGCCCGGCCAACCCATGTTGACAGGCCCGTGCTCGTTTACTGCTGCCAGTCGCAGAATACCCTCGACGGCGTCTGAAACGTAGGTAGGACTTCGGGTCTGATTTCCATCTCCGTTTATAGTCAAGTCCTCGTCACGCAAGGCCTGGTTCAGAAAAGTAGAAATCATTCTGCCGTCGTCCGCCCTCATTCGCGGGCCATACACGCAATACAGACGAGCAATGCGGATGTCGAGGCCGTAGTAACGCCAATAGGCCACCGTGGCCACTTCCGAAAGCCTCATGGCTTCAGTATAGGTAGATCGCGAACCAATCGTGTTGCTGTATCCCCAGTAGTCCTCCGGTTGAGGATTTACCTGGGCATCTCCGTAGATCTCTGAGCCCGAGGGTAGGAGAAATTTGGCGTTGTACTTGCGTGCCAGATCCAGGGCATTGAAAGTACCGAACGAACCGGTTCGTAAGATTGTCAATCCATGCTTGAGGTAGTCCGCTGCTCCGGCCGATAGGGCGAAATGGAATACGTAGTCTACCGGTCCGAAGTCGAAAGGCTCACAGACGTCTGCATCGTGGAATTCGATGCGGGAGTCCCCATGTGGGAGATTCTCGTAATTTCCGGTGAGAAGAGTATCCACCACCAGAACTTCGTCGCCGCGGGCCAGAAGTGCGTCGCAAAGATGAGATCCCAGGAATCCGGCACCGCCGGTCACGAGCGCACGCATTGGCTATCGTTGGCCCCCAGAAAAGTTTCATTGTACAACCTGCCCCATGACCTGTGAAGGCGGCCTGATAGGGCATTTTTGCGACTGCCGAACTCGCGTTCCAGCGTCTGCAGGTTCTGCCGGTTCAAGGAATACGTCAGATATCAACTATCAACAAGGGGATCTATGAACTTCTGGTCGGTGTGCTCCAAGGAGTTTGGTATAGAGCTTGCATCGTTTTCAAAGCAAATACATCTTTGCGCCCGAGGAGCCCATTGCGATGCTGGAGCACGAAGAGCCGACCCTGTCGTTCGTGGTACTAACGGTCGCGCTGCCGCAGGCGAGTCATGTTTGTGGCCCTGATTGTAATTGCTGGACTGCTGGTGGTCGAGGGGTGGAACTGCCCATTGACCCAGCAAAAATTGCCACCAAACGTGTAACTTCAGCTCCAAGTCCGGCTGAGAGACCGGTGAGAAAGTCCCGGCGAGACCAACATTCGGGTCATGCCGCGCAAATGGGCAGGGTCCCGGTCTAGTCGGAGCAACATCGGGGTTCCTTCTCGAAACCCAAGGGCCAAGCCAAGAACTACCTTATTGCCTTTCCCGCACTGGGCGGTACGAAATCAGCGCTAGACACCTTTGTAACCCATCAAAACGCACACTTTCTTGCGCTAGATCATGAAATCGCTCTAATCTAACACGCACGTTCAACCCTGAAAGGAAGGATCCTTCGGGTGCGCAACTCCCCTCCAAAGCGCAACCTTCGCGTTTGTGTGTTCTCGGCTCACCCTTTCTTATTGAAGCAGTTCCATGAACTGCTTTCAGCCAGCCGGATCCCGCTGCAGGTCAGAAACATCGAACTTGCGCCCCAGGTCGCATCGTTGCAGATCCCGCGCGCAAGTGTCTATCTAATTGATGCCTATGGACGTACTCGCATGGTCGAGGCTCTGATCGGCAAGGTTTTAGACCGCTTTCCGGGAGCGCGGTTCCTGGTACTCTCGGAAGTGTTTAGCGAGGCTGATGCCTTCCCTTTGCTTCGACTCGGAGTGAAAGGTCTGCTTGACTACAACCATGCCCGCCGACAATTACTGAGCGCTCTGGTCGCGGTTGCGGAAGGAGGATTTTGGGTTTCCCGGCCCCTGCTCTCCCGGTTTGTCGACTCAATACTTGATTCAGCACGTTCCAGGCAGCTGATTCAGGGGACCGCCAATGTGAGCAAGAGAGAAAGAGAAATCCTAAAGGCACTTGTCGAGAACTTGTCGAACAAGGAAATCGCAAATCGGTTTCATATTTCAGAGCGTACGGTCAAGTTCCACGTATCAAACCTGTTAGGAAAGTTTGGCGTGCAGCGTCGCACCGACTTGATTGTGATGTACTTCCAGCGTGCACATACACTTTCTGAAGCCATCCACTAGCCGCTCCAAGCGGCCCATAGAATAAAATCCTTCCCGTACCGGGCCTACCATCAGCCAGGCCTGCGAACTGCCTTCCTCCCACCCCATTCTGCACCTGCGGGTTATCTGCAGTCGTTGGATAACAGATTTCCGCGCGAGTCCGCCTCTACTGACTGTTTCTCCTTCTCCCGACATCACAATGGGTGTTAGTACGGCGGAGCTACGCCCGTGCCGGTGCAGCTACGACTCGGGAACTACCGCGAGCTAGGGAGACGACCGCAAGTTTGGCCGCGCGCTACAGTACATCACTGATTTCCTCCTCGGCGCGCAAATCACCAGACACGCCCCTCGCATAGGCGTCATAAGAAAGTCCCACCTCTGTTGCGCTGCTGGGAACGCTCATGGCGGTTCGAGACCAGGTAAGAGGATTGCTTCGACGAAGCAGGACAGTCGCGTAGTACGCAATCGTCCATGCCAGGTTCAGGCGTAAGCCCCGGAAGTTTGGAGCATACATGCGGATGCCCGACTCCACCTGCCGCCGGTCCCCAAAGCATTGCCGGAGCTGAGAATTTCCACAACCGAAATCGATTGTCTGAATGTCTTCGCCTTTCATATCCTCCAGAATGCTCAGGAAAAGAAAAATGCCAGGCGAGAAATCACGCCAGATGGGATCGTATCCCACGAATTGCGCCTGCAAATTACGGTCGTACAAAGTCCCAACCCAGAACGCAGTCGGCCTCTCGTGGAAATAGAGAATGTAAGTTCGCAACCACCTTTTTTTCGCAGCTTCCGACATCTGCTCGCGGATCTCTCGACTATCGACAAAACCAAATCCCAGCCGGCGTTTTTCAGTCTTGCAGGCAACTTCCTGTATTTCAGCAATCGCCTCGTCAAGAGTTTCGGGTCCATGGAAACCACGGATCTTTACCCCGGCGGAGAAGTGGTTCAGCACTTTCCGGTATTTGCGTTGCAGTCTTGAGCGCTGGCTGCGGCCGAGGCTGGCGAAGAACCCCTCCACCCCCCCGGGGAAATTCATCAGCCACCGTTCCCGAGGGGGATGACAGAGGTCCGCAAAGCAGAAAGGGGGAGTTCGAACTGCAGGCTCGTATAGTGGAGATTCCACACTGAGTCCATCCCACACTACAAGGTCCGCTTCGCCGTCGTGCAGTTGCCGCATCAACTCTCGCACCAATGCTAAGGAGCACTCAGAGTTGACATTTCCGCGTGACCCGCCTCTCACGAATTCAATTACGTCTACCGAACAGCGGCATATTGTGCGGGTACCAACCTTCAAAGGTATACGAGTGCGGTACTGCATACCCACCAGAATCGCATCAGGGATTGCATTGCGCGTGGCCAGCATCACATGAGGACGGCATGCGGCCCCCTGCGACTTGACGGCAGCGGTGAAGTGGTCCAAATCCGTTTCCAGGGTTCCCGGCCACGCTTCCCAAACCGAGCGCAGCGGTTCGAGTTCATCGAGACTGCGCATCGTTCGCATCTCGAGTGATTGAGGAGGGGTCATTCGCGTTATGGGCAACGTAGCCCTCGCCGGTTCCAGGGTCTGTTCAAACTTTACGGCTTCATTCCGTGCGATCAGAGGTCTTAGGACCGTGAACCGTCAGAAAAATCACTTTCTGGCTACTGGCAGGCTCGATCACAGACACTTCCGCCGTCAGCACGAATTCGCTCTGGGAGGGGCTTGCTAAGGCAAAAGCCTGGGGGGGAGAGCTGACAATCTCAACCCCGACATGCTAGTACAGGTGTTCCCATCGCGTCAATGGAGTCTGGGAGGTTGACGAACGGAAGCCGCCTTGGCACGGTGTTCGAAATTCCGGCCACCTACTTCCTTGAGCTACGCGCCCACCGGATTTACGCGGAAAGGCAGATTGCGATCAAAGGGGAGACAAACTCCGCATCTAATCGCTGTACCAGCCTGGTAATTGACGCCCGAAGGCGTCCAAAGTAGCGTTTGATTACACCGTTTTGCGGCACTGGAGATTCTCGATGTTTACTCGAGTGATCGAGATGAAGGCAAAGTCCGGAAGAGGTTCGGATCTTGCCGACATCCTGGAGAAAAAGATTCTCCCTTCCCTGGCAAGAAAAGCGGGCTTCCTGGGCCAAACAGTCCTCACTTCGGAGACAGATCCGGATTCGATTCTGACTTTCAGCTTCTGGCGGAGTCGCGAAAACGCGGAACACTACGAAAAAAGCCACTACGCGCGCACGAACGAGATCCTGTCCGCCTTCCTCACCGCCGATCCCCTGGTCCGCAGCTTCAGCGTTTACACTTCGACTCTCCACAGGGTCAGTTTCGGAAAGAGCGCCTGAAGGTGATTGCTTGTAGTCAGCTGTGATTGTGGCGCAGCCATTCCAGAAAAAGACGTTCCAGCGAGTGATCGTAGGTGCTCAGCACATGCCGCACCGTGTGCCCGGTGACGAGATGGCATATCTCTTCTGCGAGGTTCTTGGCATGGTCTCCCGCGCGCTCCAATGATTGCGTCATCAGAACTACCTGGAGGCTGGTCTGGCGCTCTACTTTCGTCAGTTTGCTGACGTGGCGCCGCAGAATCTGATCTCGAAGGGCATCAATTTCGGAATCCGCACGTAAGACCTTGAGCGCTTTCTTTAAGGCACGGGAGGACAAAGCGACACCCACTTCGGTCAACATCTTTTCCAGCAGAGCTGCCATCTGCACCAGATCCCGGCTGTCCTCGGGATCGAGTGCGACGAGGGTGGAAGCTGCACTTTCAGAGAGGCTGACGAGCAGGTCGCTGATACGCTCCAAACCGATCATCAGCTTCATGCACGCCAGAAGTTCTCGCGCTTCGGACTCGCTGACCCGGGTAATGATTTCGGTCACTCCGACATCAATCTCCATATCCAGCCTGTCGAGCTCCTGCTCTTTCTGGCGCAGGTTCTCGAGCAAGACAGATGAGCCGGTAGCAATTCCTTCGGCTGCGATGGACGCCGCTTCCTTGGCAATCATGCACGCCTTGACTGTCCTCTTTACCAGGCCGGTGTAATCCAGATCGCGCAAGGATGGAGATGCTGGGGAGTCGTTGAACCGCAGTGCAGGCTTCACCTGAGTTCGGGCCCGTGCTCGCTTTCGCGTAACGGAAGGCAAGCCGCAACGGTAGCAGATCGCCGGGAGAAGTTGGTTAAAATCCTGTAAATTCTTGTTCGGGGACGTGCAACAAGTCTTACCACCTCTTTGTTTAAGTAGCGGTGACATTCCGCCAAGGCAGCGCATGAATCGGTCGAGCGTACACCAAGCCGGAACCATGACGGTTTTTCCCGAAGCTCTCCCAGACTCGGACGCTATCGTAAATACGCCGCCAGAGCAGGGAATATCAGGAAGCGCTGGTTCTTGTCTCTTCGAGCACTCTAAACGTGGATTGATAACCGCAACTCGGACAGAATCACGGTCCGCGTCGGAATAGTTGCGGAGTGCCAAATTGTAAGCTCAAAGCGGAGCATACGGCCCCTCATTTCTCTCGCTAGATGTCGAGTTGTTGAAAATCCAGAATCAGCGTACATGCACTGGAAAAATCAAGATTCTGCCTCGGCCATTCTAGATCGCGGCCAGCATGACGTTGAGGCTGAGGCCAAAAGCGAAATCACGGAAGCGGTGCTTTAACCGCCAGCCCCGACATTCGACCCTTACTTTTCTAATTCTTCGGCGACTGGCGCATCGAAGTTGACGAGGTCGCTGCGGAAACCGCGAGTTTTCCAGGCGCCGAAGGCGATCCCAACCGCCATCCAGATGCCGCCCGCAATTTTCGCAGGAGTGCTCAGGCTCAACCAGAGCAGCAAGCAAATCACGAATCCCAGGACGGGAGGCAGAAAGTTCGTGAGTTTCTTCTCCTGCTGCCGCACGTAATAGCGCATGAAGGCAGCCGCGTTCACACCCATAAAGGCGATAAGAGCACCAAAGTTGAGCATCTCCGCGCCCAGGCCGTAACTCATGACAAAAGCGCCGACCAGAGCGACCGCGCCCACAAACACAACGTTGTTGCGCGGCACGTGGTGTTTGGCGTCAACCACTCCGAAAAATGATTTTGGAAGTGCGTTGCTGCGCCCCATCCCAAAGAGCAGGCGCGCTGCGCCAATCTGCGCACCCATGCCGGAGCCGAAGTTAGCAACCAGTAGAGTGAACCCGAGGATGCCCAGCATCGGCCCCCAAGCGCGTGCAGCGACATGTACGGCGGCGGTGTCGATGTCAGGAAATGGTTGCGAAGCGGGC
Source organism: Terriglobia bacterium (assembly GCA_963798155.1). Classification (GTDB taxonomy): domain Bacteria; phylum Acidobacteriota; class Terriglobia; order Terriglobales; family Acidobacteriaceae; genus CAWCSH01. The sequence continues at coordinate 232,780 of CAWCSH010000003.1, read as the reverse complement.
CAGATCAACTGCAAGGCGTAGACCTCAACGGCAGACAGAATGCCGATCACCAGGCAAGTCAGAACGGTGGCGAGCAGAATATTGCGGCGCGGATTTTCGGCTTCTTCCGAGAGAGTTGAGATGCCGTCGAAGCCGATATAAGTGAGCACGGCGATCGAGGTTCCGCCGAGCACGGCCTTGGTATTCCACAGCGCCGGATCGTAAAACGGCCGCGTGAAGAATCCCGCTTCGTCGTGAGGATGGCCAAAGACATAGCGAGCAGCGACGACAAAAAAGATCGCGATGACCACGCCCATCCCCGCAGCCAGAGCGGAGTTTACGCGAGCGGAGGTCTTGACCCCCTGCACGTTGAGTCCGGTAAAAACCAGCGCAAAGAAAACTGCCCAGCCCCAATAGGGCACGCCCGGGGCAAACACATGTGCCTGCTGGCTGCACCAGATAGTGCAGATGATCGGGTTGAGCATGTAGTCCATGACCATGCTCCAGCCGGTGATGAAGCCGAGGGCGGGATTAATCTCCTGTCCAACATAGGTAAACGCAGAACCGGCGCTGGGATAGGCGCGCGCCATTCGGCCATAGCTGATTGCGGTAAACAGCATCGCGACCATGGCGATCAGAATGGTGGTCACTACGTGGCCGTGACCGCGATCGCTGAGCACGCCGAACACCGACATGGGGGCGACTGGCTGAATAACAATGATGCCGTAGAGAATCAGGTCCCCAAGGGTCAACGATCGTTTGAGGCGCGGAGCTTCGGCAGCAGTTGTTGCAGGAGAACTCGTTTGTGGCGGGTTATTCATTCTGTTATCCTAAATTGCAAACGAAACAGCCACTCTTCGACGGCATCAGCTGGCGGCGATGCCCGCTACGATCTAAAGAACTGTCTCTGTGCATAGTAGGTTCAGGGCCTAAGCCAACATGCGCTCTTCCGACAGAACAAACTTACTCAACGAGGAACGCCGCCGGGCGATCCTTGAACTCCTGCAACGTGAGAGGCGGGTGCTGGTAGCCGAGCTCGCCAAGGAATTCGATACATCGCAAGTAACCATCCGAAAAGACCTGGAAGCGCTACATGTTCGCGGGATGATCCAGCGCACGCACGGGGGCGCCTTGCCCACGCGTGATGGCGCTCTGGAAGACCCTTCGTTGCGCGAAAAGGCACGGTGGCGCAGAAAAGAAAAACTTCGCATTGCCGCCGCGGTGGCGCGGTTGGTTTCGGAGGGGCAGGTCGTGATTCTGGATTCCGGCACGACCACCATGGAAATTGCGCGCGCCTTACGCAATCTGCGGAACCTGACGGTTATCACGAATGGAGTAAATATCGCCGCGGAACTCGCGAGTTCCTCGATTGAGGTCATCCTGACCGGTGGCACGGTGCGCAAGAACTCCTTCTCGCTGGTTGGACCGATCGCGGAGGAGACGCTACGCCGGCTTAGCGCAGACATCCTGTTCTTAGGAGTGGATGGATTCGATGTCCGCCACGGCCTCAGCACTCCCAACCTTCCGGAAGCCAAGGTGAATCGAATCATGACAGAGATTGCGAAACGAACCGTCGTGGTCTGCGATTCCAGCAAGTTCGGCCGGCGCAGTCTGTCGTTGATTGCGCACACTGCTTCGTTGCAGCACGTGATCACCGATAAAGGCATCCCCAAGTCCGACCTCCAGGCATTGAAAGACGCGGGCATTAAAGTCACGCTGGTGTGAGTCGTTGCTTCGGTGAAGGAGTGCGCCTTTATGGACCGACGCTAACTCAGCCTCTTTGCGTTCCAATTCCGCCCGGAACTCCAGATTTCAACGTTCCTCGTCCACAAATTCTTGAAGGCCGAAAACTTCCAGGTGTCTAGCCAACAATCGGCAAATCAGGCCAGGAATTAATACTGGCATTCCCAGCACCTCAAACGTATTATTCCGTTGTGTTACTTTTACTTTCGAGTTGTTGGGCTGTCAAGAAATTTCTATGAGGCCAGTGCATGCACAGACAGGTCTCGGCGGAGTCTCTCTGGGCTGTTTGTGCAGAAAAGCTCAGAAAGATATCGCGCGATCTGCGCATCCTTCCATCCCGCACTGGCGGGCCCACCCTATCTATGCTGAGAAGGTGCCGCGAGGCAAGATCCCAGCCGGCTCTCGCACCGCAGTTCTTCCCGGTGGACCAGACAGTATCTCTATTTCTTGTCTATTTGCTTTGTCGCAAACTCAATTTCAAACCTTCTCCCCTCACTGGCACGGAAACTTATCAGCCCTGGGATTGGGATGTCGAAAAAGTGTTTATCGCTCGGGACGTCCACTCTGCACCGTAGTCTTCATCTCGGAGCGCAACCGTAGCGGATGGAGTTTACGTGAACAGATTTAATAAAGGAGAGCGTATGCAGCGTCGTTCGTTTTTGAAGACGGTTGGCACGGCTGGCTTGGCGGCCGGCGTTGCACCCGCATTGGGTATGCTGCCTGCGGCAACCACACAGGATCTACATCCCAGTTCTCCAGACGCCAGGAAAGAAGCAGAGCAAGCTTCGCCCGAGGCGATCCTGCTGAAAGATTACCGGCCTAAATCCATTTACAAGATTCCTGTTACAGGAGTTTCCAAGGCAAAATTTCCAATTATCGATATGCACTCCCACCCGTACGCCAAAACATCGGAAGAAATTGCCGAGTGGGTGAGAAATATGGACGAGGTCGGAATTGAGAAAACCGTCATTCTTACGGGCGCCACCGGGGACAAGTTTGACGATGTACATCGACAGTATGCTGGCTATCCCAACCGTTTCGAACTCTGGTGCGATTTTGATTGCACGGGGTACGACCAACCTGGATTCGGTCCTCAAGCCGTACGGGCGCTCGAGCAGTGCCATCAGATAGGCGCGCGCGGGGTTGGCGAACTTCACGATAAGGGGAAAGGGCTTGTTTCAGACACAGCCAATGCTTTTGGCATGCACCCGGACGACGCGCGCATGGATTCCTTGTTTGAGCGATGCGGACAATTAGGAATGCCGGTAAGTCTCCATGTTGCGGATCCCATCTGGATGTACGAAGCAATGGACAATACGAACGACGGTCTGATGAATGCTTTCCACTGGCGACTGGACAATCAGCCGGGCATCGTTGGGCATTCCGGAATGATCGACATTCTGGAGCGCACGGTCAAGAAGCATTCCAATACAACTTTCGTTGCCTGCCACTTGGCCAATCTTTCTTATGACCTGGAGCGCTTGGGGCAGGTACTCGAAAGGCACCCCAATTTGTATGCCGATATTTCCGCGCGGTACGCGGAAACAGCGCCCATCCCCCGATTTGTGGCGAAGTTTTACGCGAAGTACGCAGACCGTCTGGTCTACGGCACTGACATGGGATTCGATAAATCCATGTATCGAATTACTTTCAGAGTTCTCGAAACATCAGACGAGCACTTCTACGAAACCGACATGTTCAGTTACCACTGGGCTTTGAACGGATTCGGACTGCCGGACGAAGTCCTGCGGAAAGTGTATCGAGCCAACGCGGCGAAGATCCTGAATTCTCGCGGCACAAACCGCTAGGCGCATGTGGATAAATGCAAGAAAGCCTGCACCACAGAGATCACAGAATTCCACAGAGGAAGAGCACAGAAGGATAGCTCCGGTGAATTCCTCAGTGGCGTTTCTCCGTGAAACTCTGTGCCCTCTGTGTGCAGGCTTTTGGTTTTCAAGGAGGCCGACATTGAAACTCTCACTTTTCTTCACGCTATTTGTGTGCGTCTCCGGCGCTTTTGCGCAGGTCAACACCTCTTATTATGTGGCGATGACGGGAAATGATTCGAATGCCGGTACCGAGACCGCCCCCTGGCGCACGGTTCAACATGCCGCGGATACAGCGCGGGCAGGTAGTACCGTCAACGTGCGCGGGGGAATTTACGAAGAGCTGGTGAGCATCAACGCATCCGGGAACGCGAGTGAAGGATTCATCACTTTGCGAAGCTACCCAGGCGAAACGGCGGTGCTCGACGCAGCGCATTTCACTCCCTCCGGAAGGCAGGCCGTACTGACCATTCACAATCAGAGTTATGTAAGGGTCGAAGGATTTGAAATTCGCAACTTCCACACCGCCGAACATCGCCTGGCGCCGTTGGGGATAAGCGTTATGGGGTCCGGCTCCCATATCGAACTGCTGAACAATAATGTGCATCACATTCAGCAGACTTTTGAAGGCCGCGACGGTCCGGGACATGGCGCCAACGGATTTGGCATTGCGGTGTACGGCACCGACGCCAAAACTCCCATCACGGACCTGATCATTGACGGCAACGAGGTGCATCACCTCAAGACTGGTTCCAGCGAATCGCTGGTAGTGAACGGGAACGTCACGAACTTCCGCATCACCCACAATGTCGTCCACGACAACAACAACATTGGAATCGACGTGATCGGTTTCGAGCGCACGGCGCCCGATCCAGCGGTCGACCAGGCCCGCGACGGAGTGGTGAGCGGCAATCTGGTTTACAACATTACTTCGAAAGGCAATCCGGCGTACCGCAATGAAGAAAACTCCGACGGCATTTACGTGGACGGCGGCACCCGGATCCTGATCGAGCAGAACGTCATGCATGATGTGGACTTCGGAATCGAACTGGCCAGCGAGCACAAGGACCGCGCCACCAGCTACATCACGGCACGCAATAATCTTATCTATCACTCCCATACTGCGGGTGTTTCCATCGGAGGCTATGACCCGCAGCGAGGACACACCGAGCACTGCACGGTGGTCAACAACACTCTTTACGAAAACGATACGTCGGCAACCGGTTCTGGTGAGTTCCAGATGCAGTGGAATATGTCGGACAATATTTTCGAGAACAACATCGTGTATGCAGGACCCCGCTGCCTTATCTCGCTGAACAAATCTGAACTCGACAAGAACCATCCGCCCGCTCTCGTTGATCACAACCTTTATTACTGCGCTTCCGGAGCGAACGCGAGCACCTGGGCTGGGGCTTCCGCCACCGTGACGGGATTCGACAAGTACGTTGAAGCGACCGGCAACGACCGTCATTCCCAGTTTTCAGACCCGCGCTTCGTTGATCCTGCGCAGCACGACTTTCATCTGCAATCGGATTCTCCAGCGATTGCTGCTGGCACGATAGAGGAATTGCCCGGTAGGCAAACTGGATCTCGACGGCTCGCCCCGAGTCAAATCCGGAAAAGTAGACCTTGGTTGCTATCAAAGACAATAGGAGAAATCTATGTCGGGATGGGATGTGAATCGCCGCGACTTCATGAAGATCACCGCCGGAGCCGGCGCCGCCCTGGCTATGCCAGCTCTGGGACAGAGTGCGGACACCTCTTCCTCCAAAATGGTCGGCATCCAGGTCGGAGCAATTTCTTTTGTGGACGAAGGCACTGAGAAAGTTCTGGATGTGCTTCAGGAGCGCGCCGGGGTGAACACACTCTTTCTGGCGGTATTCACCTATGGGCGCGGCATCGCAGGAAGGCAGATTCCGGGATACGATCTGCCCGATCATGGCAAGCAGGAGTACGATCTCAATTTTCACGGCGGCAACTTCGCCACGCCTCATCCCCAGTACTACAAGAACACGGTCATCCAGCCTGCCCATGCGCCCGACCACGGCGACCTGGACATCCTGGCGGAAGTGCTCCCCGCAGCGAAGAAGCGTGGGCTGAAAACGATCTGCTGGATGGAAGACGTGTTTCGCACCGACCTGCCAAACATCGAGAAAGTTCAGGAGAGGGATCTATACGGGCGGAATATGGAGACGCTGTGCGTCAACAATCCGAACTATCTGAATTTCTTTACCGGCCTGGTGGAAGACTTTGCGCGTTCCTACGATGTTGATGGAATCATGTGGGGATCGGAGCGGCAAGGAGCGCTTTGCGATAGCCTGGGCGCCACCCATGACACGCCGCCAATCGATCCGGGCAACGTGACTTGCTTCTGCGAGTTTTGCATGAAAAAGGCGAAAGAGCGCGGGATCAATTCCGATCGCGCCAGGCAAGGATTTCTGGAACTGGAAAAGTTCGTTCGCTCGGCTCGCAGCGGCAAAGCGCCCGTCGGACGGCTACTACGTTCAATTCTGGCGGATTCTGTTGCGGTATCCCGAGCTTGCCGCCTGGGAAATGATGTTCACGGACAGCCTGCGTGAGACCTACGCCGCACTCTACAAAACGGTGAAGACAGCCAAGCCGACCATTCCAGTCGGCTGGCACATCTGGCATAACACTTCCTTTAATCCCATCTACCGCGCGGAGCAGGACTGGCAGGAACTCTCGAAGTATTCCGATTTCATCAAAGTGGTGATGTACAACAACTGCGGCGGTGAGCGCATGGCATTGTATGTGGACAACATCGGCTCAACGCTCTACGGAGACCTCACGAAACAACAACTGACGGAGTTCACCTACGAAGTGATGGGATTTAAAGAGCGCAGTTACGACGAGATTCCCTACACCGGACTCTCGGCCGATTACGTCTATCGCGAAACGAAGCGTGCGCTGGAGGGCGTCGCCGGCACGAAGACTCAGATATGGCCAGGTATTGACGTGGACATCCCGACCGAGGCCAATCACAGCAAACGTACGCCGCAAAGCGTGAAGGACGCGGTGTCAGCGGCCTTCAGCGCCGGCGCGCCTGGCGTGATTTTGTCTCGCAAGTATTCCGAAATGCGGCTGGCCAACCTCAGCGGCGCTGGAAATGCGATTCGCGAGTTGAAATCCAGTTAAACAGACCCGATTCTGCCTTCAGTTCGGCAAGCTGTGATGCGCCCTACACCAACGGCTGCTCCGGGTTGTAATTGTGGCGCAATGTCAAAGAGCCATCGGAATTGACCTTCTGGCGGCACGCCCAACGGACCGGGTAACGCACGCCCTTGACCTCGAGTTCAGCCTTCAGGCGCAGACCCTCGGGTTTCGCGCCCGCAGGCAGCATCAGCATGGCCTGATGAACGCCCGTCGGCTTGGGATAGCCGGCTTCAATGCAACCAGAGACATCGATCTTTCTTGTCCTCGCTGAACACGCCTAGGCGAAGCACTCCCGGCACAGGCGCAATTCCATCGTTTGCCAGTCCAACCACCAGACCAGAAACTCCATCGCGAGTAAAGGTCCAGATGAACGACGGACGGATGCGGTAGCCGATCTGGCGCGCCATTTCGTCGATTGGGCCGGGAAATTTATCGTAGTAGCTCAAAATGTTCGCAGCGGACTGGCTGTGCCAACTCCAAAGCGACAAGTAATTGACCCCCACATCGGCCGCATGAGAAATGATTTGCTCGTTGTAGGTGATTCCGTCTTCGTCAATCTGTAGTTCTTTCGGATCGCCGGTGGTGAAGCCAACCTCACAGATCGTGGCGGCCCAAGGCGGGCGATAGCTCAGCGCCTCGATCTGAGTATTTTCGATGAAGATCGTGTCAGTGCGCAGCCAGTTGCCGGTACGCATGGTGCGATCCACCAGGTCGGAGTTGCCGACGTTACTGAAATCCGGCTGCGTGTTTGTGGCTAGCGGAGTCTTGGTCCACTGCTCCAGTTGCATCTCGAACATCGCCGCACAGGTCTGCTCCGCAACCAGGTCGCTGGGGAACGGATTGCCCTCGAATGGCCAAGTGTGCCCTTCGCCCCAAAACCCGTACATCATGGTGTCCATGAACTCGACCTGCGGATGGCCGTTGAGTTCGGCAGCCAGCAACTCATTCAACTCGCGGAACGCGGCCTGATATGCCGGATGATCGTAGCGCGGAACGCGGTTATCTTTCCGGTAGCGCATTTGCGAGGTGTCGCCTTTCCACTCGCCTTTGAGCTTCACGTACGGGACCTTGTTGAGTAGAAAATCCGGCATGCCGGGATCGGGGAAGTCGGGATTCTCGAGCATTACGCGAAAACCGATGCGCTTGTCATAGCGGCGCGCCAGATCGAATGTGATCTTCCACCACTCCGGGAACTCAAGGCGGCCCGGGCTGTTTCTGCACATCGCGCCAGTTGGGACGGATATAGACCTTCTGCGCGAACGGGAGCTTGATCAGGTCTTCAAGGGTTTTCTCCAGCTTTGGCCGGGAACATGGAGCGGCCCGGTGTCGTCGGAGGCATAGACAACCAGGCCCATGCCGTAGTTGCTGACGATGTCCTTGGATGGCGAAGTGACCATCCAGACCTCGCTCTCGGGAACGACAGCGCACGGGCCATACTGTGGAAACGGACCCTGGTAAAGCCGGTCGGAAATTGCGGGCCCCGATCCCCAATCGTATTTGTCCCAGTTGTGTTCAGGCACGGAGGCGGAGGCAGTAGCCTTGCACAACCCAACCGCGAGTCCTGTGGCGGCAGCGGACTTCAAGAACCTGCGTCTGTCCATTTGCCACTCCCTGCACGGTGAAGTTAAATGACGACCGCTTAGAACTGAAGATCGTCACATCTTCATGCGGCTTTCTAAGGTGAATCGCTTAATGCGGTAGAGAAAACGAAAGGACATCGCTTCCGGCGGCAATCGCAACATATTGCACTCCGTCCACTTCATAACTCATGGGAGAAGCGCGGAATGTTTTGGCCGGTGTTGAATTCCCAGAGCGGATGACCCGTGCGCGCATCAACGGCGGCAAACGATCCAGTGTCGTCTCCAAAAAAACCAGCCCGCCGGCAGTAGCCAAAGTCCCTCCCCAGGAAGTTCCCTGCCCTACCTGCGGGTAGCGCCACGCCAATGTTCCATCAGGAATGCTGTATGCCAGAAGAATTTTCTGCTGGCGTTCGGTTGGGATTATTTTTGTGCCGGTGGAATAGTACGTCGCCCCTTCTTTGTACTCGGAAGGTTTGGAAAAGAACATGTTGCAGCTTTCCATTGAGAGGAAATAAAACATCCGCGTCTCGGGGTTGTAGGACGGCGAATACCAATTGGTAGCCCCTTCGATACCGGGACAAATGCGAGTGCCTTCCGGAGTCGGGATGAGTCCGGAAAGAATGGGGCCGCCCAGCGTCATCAATTCCCTTCGCCCATGTCAGCTCTTCCAGAAAGCGCGTTACCTTCAAAAACCTTCCGTTGGCGCGATCTAGAATATAAAGAAAACCGTTGCGGTTGGCCTGCACAAGTAATCTGCGCCGCTCGCCATGCTCATCTACATCAATCAATACCGGTGTCTCGTTGGCATCGTAGTCGTACAAGTCATGTGGGGTGAATTGAAAATACCACTTCAATGTTCCTCTATCCGCGTCCAACGCCAAGACGCAGTCTGTATACAAGTCATCCCCCGGGCGCGACTCTCCTGCGAAGTCAGGCGCTGGATTGCTGGTTGTCCAGTACAAAAGATTCAGTTCAGGATCGTAAGTGCCGGGCATCCACGTGGTGCCGCCACCATGGAGGTAGGCGTCGCCCGGCCAACTTGCGGAACCGGCTTCGCCTGGAGCCGGGATCGTCCAGAATTTCCATCGCAATTCGCCGGTTTCGGCGTTGAAGGCCGCAACAAAGCCGCGCACTCCGCTGTCTCCACCCGAAGTGCCCACAATGACTTGATCTTTCACCACAAGCGGAGCGCCTGGTCGCGCCATAGCCCTTTTTTGAGTCCGCATAGGTAACATCCCAAAGCACGCGGCCAGAGCGGCCGTCCAGGCAAAGCAGGTGCGCATTGTCGGTTTCCATGTAGACGCGGTTTTTCCAGAGCCCTACGCCGCGATTTTTATGTGCGGCTGCGTCATCGATAAGACCGCTGCTTACAGCGCGTTCGTGTCTCCACAACTCCCGCCCGGTGCGCGCGTCCAAAGCGGACACGGTGTTGGCGGCGGTCACGTACATCACACCGTTGTAAACCACCGGCGTGACTTCCAATCTCGAGGTGTTGTCTGCGTGAAATATCCATGCTGCCCGCAGATGCGAAATGTTCGTTGGCGTTGATGCTGCTCAGGCTGCTGTATCTCTGCCCGGAGTAGTCTCCGTTGTAAGACGCCCAGTTGTTTCCGTTTGGACTGGCCGTCACATCCTCTGTGGTCGTCGAGGGTTCCGGCACTTGGGCCAGGGCGACCGTCCAGCAAAGCGAGCAAACTAGACCTGCGAATGCCGATGTGCTCAACCGGGACTTCATCTTCATTGCGTCCGGCCCGGGCCTTCTATTAACACTTCTCCGAGCGAGCCGCGGTCCAAGCCATTGGTATCGACAAGATGAAGCGAAACCCGTCCGGGATGGCCGCTGAACGTGACTGGACTCTGCAACGAGACAACATTTCGTGGATCTACTGCCATGACGGGTTGGGTACCCATCGCAGATCCTCGTGAACTGTAAAAATATGCAACCAGCTGTCCGGGAAAGAAAACACCGAAAGTCCCAGTGATTTCGATCTTGTCACTATCACCGGCTTCAACCGCGCGCAAAGGCGTAAGCACCAGCCCTGAATCCGTTACGTTCTTGAAAGCCACTATCGCCGCGCGTCGGGAACCATTCCGTATCAAAACTGTAAGACTCGCCGGGATAGAGCCGGACCATCGGAGAATTCAACTCAGCCTCCATATAATGAGGAGACGACTCGGCGTCAGGCCGCCCCAGGCTTACGGTGCCATCTGCCGCCTGACGAAGCTGCGGCCCGTTTGTCCAGAAAATGACCGAAGCCTTTCCCGGATACGGTTTTGCATCTTCGTAACGGAATCGCTCGACCATGGCATATTGGCTGGCGCCGTCCACCACGGCCAACCATCCGTCCGTCGAATCCAGCCATAACTCCGCGGCTAGTGGCACATAATGCAAGGAAAAGATGCCGTCTTCTCTGACCCTGGCCGCGGAGTTTTCCGCTGGCCCAAATCTTACGTGGTAGCGATTGAGATAGGCGCTCGCAGGATTCGCCCTGCTGAATCCCCAGATATCCTTATTGTGGTGCGTCGGATCCCTTGCATCAGAGGTGTCGTACTGCGTGACCGACTGCACCGACCATTCGATTGGGTGTCCACTTGCGTTCGCAAATACGGCATGAAATCGGATGCGAGGGGAGTCCGCATCAAGGCGGATGGTGCGCGTGAATTGCAGCCCGGTGAGTGGATCTGCGGGTCCGGTTAAGGAGACTTCACATTGCGGTCCCTGTGAAAGTACGCGGAAGGTGTACGGACTATCGTCCAAGACATCGGAGTTCCCCACCCAATGCTGCTCATCGTCATTCCCTTCCGGAAGGACCCACAGCTTGTCGCCCCCATAGTTAAACCACTGCTTGCTTGAGGGAGGAAGATATTTTCCCGCATATGTCGGATTTACAAATAAGAAGGAGTGCTCATCAAAAACGACCTGCATGAGGCGGCCGCCGTTTTGCGGCACAAAGATCAGCTTCACCCAAGGATTGGAAACCTGCTGCGCCTGCCAGCCTTTGTAATTTACGGCATCGACCTTGCAAGTAGGAACAGGCGTCGGCTGCGCCTGGGCAAACTGAAGAAGTCCCAACAAAAGGATAACTAACAGTGTTCCGGGGAACCCACGTGTCGCCTTTTTCTTCATTTGCAAACTTTATCGATGGCCGTCTTCGAGGTCCTTACTGCAATCAGCGACATCTGCTCCAAGTCGGGATAGTGCCCCTCCGCATCAGGTGCACGATCCGCCGGAGGAAGTTGCTGGACCACTGTTTCTGCGGGCGGAGCTCCCTGGAAATATTCTGCATAGACTTTGTTGAATGCGCCGCTGTCTGCAAGGTCGTCCAAATAGACGGTCGTGCTCACCACCTGGTTGAAATCCATATCAGCCTCTTGCAGGTTGTCGAGCTGATTGCGCATGGTTTGCCGGAGTTGCGCCGCTGTATTACCAACAAACACTCCGCCGTGAGGACCAGGGATAAATCCGCTTTTTGCGGAGCAATATAAAGTGTCGCCCGCAAAAACACAGGGACTGGCCGTAGGACTCGGTGGCATATTCTTTGGCCGAACGGCGCGACGAAGACTCAGGTCGCGTACCGCCACGCCCGTGTATTCAATGTTTGCCTGCTGCGGCAAAGCAGTTACCCAAATCGTCGCTCGTCCAGGCGTGTTGCCAAATTCAAAGCGGCGGGCATAGCGTTCATTCATGACCCTGCGACGGTATCTTGTTGGTGAGATATGGGTTCACAAACACAAAATGCTTCATCGTCAATCCAGCCGCTTCAGCCACCGCGTTGAGTCCATCCAACGCGAGGTCTGTCTGGGTGGCTGGGTCGTCGGCTAGCTTGCCGCTCTTAGGATCTCTTCCCTGCATGGCTGAAACAAACAGCCGGTCATGGGTTAAGATTCCCGGCGAAAACGGTTCCTCCCATTTGTAATTTGAAGGAATGATTGCTTTGCGTCCATTCAGATCACGCACCGCAACCGCATCGATCTGGATATCGGAGACCGGGAGTTTTGCGACGCCCAGCACAGCGCCGGCGGGCGGGGTGCCGGGGAAATACTTCTTAAAAACTCCATTCAATAGCGGGTAGTTGTCTACGTTGTTGAGATAAACCTGAACATAAACGACGTGCTCCATGGTCAGGCCCGACGCGTCGACGATTGCTTTTATGTTCTCAAGAGCCTGGGCCGCCTGTTCGGGGAAATTTGTCGGCTACGGTGCCATCCGGACGCTCGCCACTTTGTCCCGCCACATAAAGATAGCCATCCGCGTCTATGGCTGAGGTGCACTTGGAACCGTCAGGCTTCGACTCGCGGCCATTCCCGACTGAACTCAGCTGACAATAGCCGGTACTCGCCATCAGCAAAACAATTCCTAAAAGGCATTGACGCATGTGAAACCTTCTCCTTGGCCCGGAGCGAGCGTGCAAATCGCTAGGCGGCAGGTGCTGCTTTCCGCGCGGCATTTAGAACTTCGCGCAGGCGCTGTCCCACAATAAGGACCTCGCTGGGCTGAATGGTTGAGGACACCAATTCCAGCTTGCCTGGCTTGGGTTCCTTCTTGCTGGGTTTTGGATTTCCTTCGCGAACCGCAGGAACAATGCTGGGATTGTCGGCTCCGGCGATTTCAATTACGGGATCACCCATACGCAATGCCTGTACGCAATCTTTTACGGTATATCCCCACTTTGCTTCGTCCCAGGAAACGTGGAGTGTCGGATAGCGGTTGCCATCGGTTGGAATGGAAATTTCGGTCTCGACTCCCGGAACCGTCTTGACAAGTTTGGCGATGCGCTCTACACGCGCATTCCATTCCCGGTTGAGCGTGTTTAGATCTGTTTTCATCCAGGTCTCGACGGCGGTGAGTAGGCCGATGACTTCCTCTTTCCCAACTTTCATGGCACGGCACACCGCGCCTTCCCAGGGGCTGGTGTTCAGCATGGCAGCCTCGATCAGGTCCTTCCGGCCAAGCAGCAAGCCGGTGCACTGTGGCCCGCGAAGACCCTTTCCCCCTGAAAATGTATACATGTCCAGACCCATCTTGGCGTAGAGCTTGATATTTTCGATGGGAGGAATGCCTGCGGCGTCGTCCAGCAGCATGGGGACCTGGGATTTCTTGGCAATGGCATTTTCCTTCTCCAGGTCATCGCCGAGATGCGTGGTGTAAATCATCGCCGTATTGCTCATTGATAGCGGCGGACAGCTCTTCCGGGCTTTCCGCCAAGACAAGTTTCGCGCCCGTCAGACGAATGGCATTATCGAAAGCGCTTCTTCCTCCCATCATGATGACTTCGTGTTTCAGGCCGGTGGTGTCTGGAAGTTGCCAAATATTTCTGGAATCACTGCCGGCGATGCAAGCCGCAGTCGCCGATGCCATAGCTCCAGCCGCGCCGGAAGTCACCATGCCGGCTTCAGCTCCGGTCAACTCCGCAAACCGGCGGCTGGCGGCATGTTGCAGCTCAAAGATATTGACGAAATGCTTCGGCCGCTTCTCGCTGGGCAGTCTGCACTTCGGGAAATTCCAATGATCCGCTCAGGTAAGTCCAGGTCCCCCGGCAATTGATCACCGTCTTTACGCCCAGGCGGGAATACACATTTTGGCGAGATTTCCAATCGTAGAGGCTGCGCTGGCGAATACGTTTTTGCGAAAATCTGGCTGAGCAACGGCACTGCCGCGGCCAGGCGGATGAAAGTTGCGCCGGCTGGAATCACGCATGACTGGCATTCAGAAGCCTCCATTTGAAAGTGCAAACATCTAACCACATCAAACCCTCTCGAGGCACCCCACCCTTACTCCATTTGATCTTTCTTCTTATGGCTGAGGTGCTGTGAACCTGCAGCCCTGCGAACTTGGCGATTGCTGCACGATGTAACTCACCAGATCTTCAATCTCGGCTGGCGCTTAACTTCGTCTGATAATCGGCGGGCATGGAAGGTGCCGCGGAACGTACCATGGACTGCAAATCGGACTTCATGAGCAGATAAAATTGCCCATCTGTGTCCTGGATTTGCAGAGAAGAATTGCTTTCATTACGAATTACGCCGGAACACTGTTGCCCTGAATTGGTCGTGACCCGGGCCAAGACATGGGGCACGAATTCTTGTTCTTGCGGCTTTAGTGATGGCGACACGAATGTCGTTCGCATCGTGATCATAGGCAAAATCGCTTAGGTCTGTGGACAGAAAATGCCCTTCCCCGTGCATTGCGTGGCAATCGGCACATTGTCCTTTGCCAAAGAATAGTTGTTTGCCCTGGGCTGGGATTTCCAGTGTCGGCCCGACTTTCGTTTTTGGCCTGCAAAACACGCAAATAGGACAACAGGGACCTGAGCTTGAGGTCGCCTAAGCTATTGAAGGGGGGCATTCCCTTGCTGGGAATTCCATCACGAAGAATACGGGCAAGTTGTGGATCTGACTTGGATTTGGCACGGGATCCGCGGCCGATATTCGGCGCATGCTCACCACCAGCTCCGTCAAGTCCGTGACACGCGGCACAGGAAGATTCAAAGAGGTCCTTGCCCTTGCTGTTGGCGACTTGGGCTGCAGGGCTTTTCAAGTTCGAAGTTTGCGCCACACCAGAGCTGTACAACATCAAAAGAGTAAGCGCGATGCCACCCGCTTTCAGCAAATGGCAAAGCTCGGTCTTCATTTTGTTCCGGTAATCCACACGATCGCACCACGCTCCAGTGGCGGCAGCGTGAAGTCGATCAGTTCCCCGCTTTTCACACCATGCACCATTGCGTCTCGCCAAGGAATGGAAGATACGACAGAGAGTCTCCCATTGCCGATGGGACCTTCACATGGATGCTATTGACGGTGTGGGAACAGCAACTTTGCCAGGAACCAATCCGCCGAAATTGGCAAGGTAGATATGTGGCGCTCCGTTCACCGTAGCGAAATTCGCCGCCACTGTAGGTGGAGCGTCAACTTCAATGCCATCGTTCTTACCAAAGCGCTCAAAAGATCAGCGGGTGGTCTCGCCGAGCCAGCAGCGAAATTACTCTCCAGTGAGTTGAAGTACGCGCCTGCCGGATCGGCTGGCAACACGATTTTTTGCGCTGACTCTGGAATGCCGGAAACATCTTCACCTAAGACGACCAGTCGCCCGCCATGGTCCACGAAGGCTTTGATCTCCTGCTGTTCAGTTTCACTCAGCACACTGACGCTCGGCAGCACCAGCGTCTTACCGTGAAACTCCGCCAGGGTCCTCGGCGTTACCACCTGCAGGGGCCGGTGTTGCTGAATGAGTAGCACCAATGCACCGCGGTAAGAAGGGAGGAACTCTTTCGCTGTGTAATCGCGGCTCTTGGGAGAAAAGTACACACCAACAGAATCAAACGGAATTCGTGGCGAATATAAGGCCTTTTCGTTCTTTTCGATCCACTCAAAAATCTGCTCTCCGCGTCGCAAGGTCATTCGAGCCGGCCATCGAATGTCCGGGCGCGTCCCAGAAATTTGCCCCCGCCATCACGATGGAATTCGCCAGATTTTTCATGGGCTCCGGCGCGGTAACACCTTTCTGCCCATCCCACGAGTAATTCAGAATCCAAGTGGCCTTGCCCTGGGCAAAAGCCCGAAACGACAGCATGCCTGCCTGATACAAGAACCAGTCGACCTGCGAACGCATGGCGGCCATATGCTCGCCGTTACCAAACTCATATTCATGCGCAATGACGTCGATGACGTTGTACATCTGGTAAACGTCCGCCCCGACCCGAGTCGCTTCTTCTTCAATTCCCGGATAGATCTCAGGAATCAGCATGATATTGGATTTACTTTGCGGGCATTTTCGCGAATCTCCTGCACGAAGTCGGTCATCGTCTCGATGCGGAAGTCAATCCATTTGCGAAAGTTGGGGTCCTGAAAATCGCCGAGCTTCAAGTCTTTCTTTGCATCCAGTCCGGTTTTTTCTTTAAATGCTGCAACCGTGTAGTCGTCGAAGCTCGCCCAGCTTGCTTCCCAGCCGTCGAAATGGGTCATCCAGTACGGAATGTCCACATAAATTCCGTCTATGCCCGTGGCTGCGATCTGTCGCACCCGCTGCATGTATTGCTTGCGCCACTCTTTCGCATATGGTGTGATCCACACATCCTCGTCGCCCTGCCTGATCCAAAACGCAGCGCCGCCGGTAAACACTGCCGGCTCGCCTGTGATCTTTCGCTGGATCCAGTCTGGATGATCTTTCAGCACGGTATGCGGAGATTTGTCCGCGTTGGCGGTGATGCACTCGGTGCCGGCGATGTACACGAAAGCCTTGTTGTTGGCCTTGTGCGCCTGCTCGGCTACGCTGCGAATGACTGCGAGTTTAGCTGTAGGATCGAGGAAACTTTCGTAGCGCCCGGGAATGTCGTTATCTACTTCAATACCGTAGACATGGTCCTCAGTCGCCTTGCTGACAATCTGATCCGCATCGTTACGGTTCAAACTGTATGCACCGATGCGGACCTTGTGGGTCCAATTTTGCAGGGGCTCCTGCGCCGTCGAGTTGGTCAACAGGCCGCTAACAAGTGCAAGTAAACCGAACAGCGACGAGAGCTTCATGACCCGACATCTCCTGTTTCCACTTGAATAGGTTCAGCTTCAATCTGGATACAACGTTGGCTTGAAGTTGCGGGAGAAGATGGGCGGCTATCCCTGCCAGCCGCCCTGTCTTGTGAAACTACCGTATTCATTTTCTAGAATTGGAACCGCGCTCCGAACTGCATGTGCCGCGGGCTGTTCAATGTGCTGGTCACAAATCCAAACTGCGAGTCGCCAAGAGATTGTTCGGCAAACCGAATCGTGGGGTGTTGGTAAAGTTAAAGAACTCCCCGCGAATCTGGAGTTTCATGCCCTCCCGTATGGAAATTTCTTTGCTTAGGGAGAGGTCGCTGTTATGAATGCCGTCGCTCCGAAGATTGGAAAAGTATCGCGGCGCATTGCCCGCTACTTGGTCTCCGGGCTCCGCGAAACATGCCTCGTTGAAAACCGACGCATTCCCCACCCCACTCAGCCCGTTGAAGGCCGCATCGTGGTAGCTGATTCCCGAAGAAATCTGCGGGCATACGACGTTAGGGCGTTGTGCCCCGTCGGCGAGTTGTGGCGAATTTAGTCCGATGTGAAGGGGCGTACCTGATTGAAAGGTCAGGATGGTTGAAACTGACCAGCCGCCAATGATCGTATCCAGGGCT
Source organism: Terriglobia bacterium (assembly GCA_963798155.1). Lineage (GTDB taxonomy): Bacteria > Acidobacteriota > Terriglobia > Terriglobales > Acidobacteriaceae > CAWCSH01. The sequence continues at coordinate 215,326 of CAWCSH010000003.1, read as the reverse complement.
CGATTCATGTCGTGGCCAAGCCACAAGCCACGGCCTACGGGGACGCTTACGACGGTGGCCAGGACCATGCGATGTGTTGCATCGTTAGCGCTGATGGAACGCTCCGCCTTCAGGTTGTCCAATTGCTTGCGGTCTTCTGCCAGAATCCAGGGAGTCGGTGATGAATGAATTCGCCCCCGCCGATGAGTCGTCTATGGCTTTGGCCCAGGTGTAATTGCCTTCAAAGCTCACGTAATGACTGGCCTGTTTTTGGAAGCGTATCTGAAGTGAGTTATAGGAAGCGCTGGCGGCCAGCGCGGTAAGCGAGGAGAACTGCCCATCGAATTGCGGGAAAGGACGCAACAGGTTGATCAGCGGAATCGTGGCGTCGTTATAGATAGAGCTAGGCTCGTTAAAAATGGCATTTGCTCCCTGGAAAAGTGGCTGGAATGGATTGCTAACCTGCGTGTCGAGCGCGTCGCTTGGGGAAGCGCAGTCGTTAGCAGGATCCGGATCCGTCGCCAGGCAATCGTTGTAGTCCGTCACGATCTGCCGGCGGATGGAAGAGGGCAGAAAATTCTTATTACCGGTCCTCGACCCGGAACTGAATGGCAGATGCCGGCTCTGGCTTCCCGAGTAGTCTGCTCCAATCGTGATACCTGCGGGGAACAGGTGTTGCACGCCCAGATTCCACTGATAGATTTCGGCATTGCGGGCGGGAGTTGTACCCAGGGTGTTGTTGTTGTCATAGCCCCACATTGCCAGCTTCCCATACTTGTCGCCTTGTGGAGATGCGAATCCACCCGGAAACGGGTCCGCGAGCGTGGCAAACCGGGTGTTGAAATTGTCTTTCGAGAATTGAATCGTGTTTGAGCCGCCAAAAGCCGGGCCTGGGCTTTGATAGTTGGTTGCTACGTTTAACCCATAGTAGATTCCAGCGCCGCCTCGAACCACCGTGTTTGATCCTAATGAGTAGGCAAAACCTGCTCGCGGGGCCCAGTTGTTGCGGTCAACCGGGACATTGCGCCGCCCGGAGGTGGGGAAGTCGGTAGTACCTAGAGATCTCCCGTATGGCTAAGCAGGGTGACGCTGGAATTGTTGGGGTCGGTAACGTTGATCGGCACGGCGATACCGGTATCGCCGGTGTAGTTACTGAACTGAATCTGGTTGGTTCGCTCTGAGTATGGGGTACTCCACTCGTAACGCAAACCCAGATTCACCGTCAACTTCGACGATACTTTCCAGTCGTCTTGAAAATAAAACGCGGTTTCCTTCGACTTGTTGGCAACGGATCCGTTCGTATCCAGGAAGGAATCCCCAGGGTCGCCATAACCCAGAAGGAGGCTCGCAAATGAGTTTCCCTGCGTATCGTCTCCCGCGTTAATGACCTGTTCGGTTACGCCTTGGGTAAAGTGAAACTGACCGGTCGGGTTGCCGGGTTGAAAAAAGTTGTTGAAAAACAGTCTTTGTTCCCCGCCGAATTTCCAGATTTGTCTCCCCCTTGCCCAGGACAGCGCTGAACTATAGGAATAAAGCGTGTGCGCAAATCCCGTATCGGTGCAGCACTGATTGAACAAAGATGTCGCGTTGTTATCCATCTGGATCGTGGGGAAACGGCTCAACTGATTTGCCTGAGCAAGAATGGCATCGCCTGGCTGGTCAAACACCGTATTCAGATTGGGATAGTTTTCCGTCACCGGAGCAACCGCGCGATCTAAGGCAAATCGGTTCGTCCATACCACCGTCGGCGTGATGGTAAAGGTATGCTCCAAAGAGGCGTTATGCACATCCGTAATGCTGCTAAAACCGTCGCCGCAACAACCCCAATCGCCATCCCCAAAGATGGTCGGGATGGCGTTCTCACTATGCAGGTTACTGTAGCGCCCCGACAGGTGACTCCGATCGGTGAAATTGTGGTCGATCTTGATGTCAAACTGCCGTCCGGTAGTCTTATTGAGAACCGCCTGGTGAAAATTAAAATCCCCGGGGGCCGCGTTGGGATCGGTTGGCTGCGGATACAGATTTATGATTTTCTGTCCGATGGGGTCAATCAGTCCCGCATCAATCACGTTTGGAACGGTGAAGTTGTTGCGAACACCGTTCGTAACATCGAACGGATTAAAAATGGACTGTAAAGAATTGCGGAAATCGCCGGTACGTTCAGCAGCCGTAGGCACGAACGCGTCGATATTGAAGGGATCATTCTGCCGGATCGCTTCGAAATCTACGAAGAAAAATGTCTTGTTCGGTTTGAGCGGCCCCCCGATCGCAAACCCATACTGATCGCGTGCATGATCGGGTTTTGCGCCTCCGTTCGCCTTGTTGAAAAATTCGTTGGCATCCAGCGCCGAGCGTTGCCCGAACCACCAGCCGCTTCCGTGAAACTTGTTGGTTCCCTGCTTCATTACGATATTTACAACTGTGCCGCCGTTGTTGCCATATTCGGCGGAGAAGCTATTGTTCTCTACTTTGAATTCCTGAACGGTTTCCACGGAAGGTTGGTAATAAACGTTCGTAGTTGCACCTTCACCCTGTTCCGGCGCGCTGGTAAGAGCCCCGTCCAGTCGAATTTCTGCGGTAGCGTTGCGCTGGCCGTTGGAAACAAAGTTCGTGCCCGATGGGTAAGAATCGTTTGTACCTTGACCCGCCGTCTCGGTAACGCCGCCCGCCAGAAAGACCAGTCCAAACATGCTGCGATTGGATAATGGAATATCGCGCACATATTCGTTGGTCACGTCGGTCCCCAGCGAAGCGTTCCCTGTGTCCAGAAGCGGGGCCTGATCGGTGACAGTGACCACCTCAGAGGCGCCGCTCGGCTTAAGTGTGAAATTAAGGGTCGCGCTTTGGCTTACGGCCAGACTCAGATCTTTGCGTTCCTGCGAAGCCAGGCCGGCGGACTTGACAAGGATCGTGTACGTTCCAGGCCGCACTCCGGTGAATAGATAAATGCCGCTTCCGTTGGTGACGCTGGTGGCCGCGACGTTGGTGCCCGCATCGGTCAGCGTCACCTTCGCGCCAGGGACCACCGCCCCTGAGCTATCGCTCACCACACCGGTCAGTTGGGAGGTATACGTGGATTGCGCTACAAGCAGGCTGCTCACGCACAGGCTCAAGAGAAAGAGCGCTAACTCCATTCCCCGCGTTCTCGTAATGCTTCGAAACAGAATATGCATGCCCACTCCCCCCAAAGCGATTTAGATTGACTAAAGCAAACCGAAACGGCTTACTCCGCGCCCGCGAGCGACTGCACCAAGCAGTGTCGGCACCGGCAATGAGCTTTGCCTCAAGAACACTTTACCGACGATTATCACCCCACAAGAAAGCCCGAGCGACAACATGCGAAAGCATTAGCAATGTTTGACAACTCTGATACACCCAACTTCAATACACTGTCAATCGAAATATTTCGAAATACTTCGGAACTGTAGTGAATTTTTTGCTAACCGAGATCACCTGCCAGACCCGGCACCAGTAATGAGGAGAAGGATTTCGGTGTTCTGTGGATTTATCGTCCAAATTTTCGAGTGCACTTGCTTTTTAGATAGGGAAGGAATCCCTCAGTTTTCGTGTGGAGACGATAAACCGAAGTGGTCGCCGTGATATAGAGATTGCGGTAGTCGCGGTCTCCCCACGTAAGATTCGCAGGCTGTTCCGGAAGGGTGATTGTGCCGATATGTTTGCCGACGGCGTTCCACAGCCAGATACCTCTTGGCCCCGTAACGTAGAGGTTCCCGTTCACATCGACTTTCATACCATCGGGCACACCCTCATCACGTTCCCCTGGTTCCTCGGCAAAAACCCTGCCGTTCGTCAGTAATCCATCAGCAGTAACGTCATAAATTCGGATGTTTCGCTGGTCGCTATCATCAACGTAAAAATGTTTGCCGTCGGGCGAGAACGCCAGACCGTTTGGCTCGCTCAGGTCCTTGATGAGAAGCGTCAGTTCCCCTTTATGGTCTAGGCGGAAGACGCCTTGAAAAGGCAACTCCTGCTTCGCGCCGGGCACGAGGTCCATATTCGGATCTGTGAAATATAGGGCGCCGTCCGGCCCGACGGTGACGTCGTTGGGGGTATTTAATTTCTTCCCATCGTAGCGATTCGCTAGAATTTTGTACTGTCCGGCGGGAGTGATTTCAACCACCGCCCGCAGCACACTCGAACAATCAATCAGGCGACGCTGCTGGTCAAGGGTGTTGCCGTCAGGGTCGCCGATTGCAATCACTTCTTCCTTCTTGCCGTCCGGGTTTATGCGGTAGACCTTGTTTCCTTTCTCGTCGCTGAAGTAGAGCAACCCGCTCGGGTCCCACATGGGTCCTTCAGTGAACTTGAATCCGCTGGCGATCGTTTCCAGTTGAGCATCGTGGCTGATCAGATTCCAGAAACTGGGATCATGCGCTTCCAGCGTAAAGGTCCGCTGCGGCACCTGCGCAAGGCCACCAGTGCACAGCACAAACCAGGCCAGGACAGATATCGCAACTAGAACACTGCGTTTCATGGAAGGTGGCCCTCGTGATTTTCATGTCTTGACAAACGTAGGGGTTGAATGCAAGAAAGAATCGAAACCTACAACCCATCAGTCTGGCGCAAACCCCCGTCGCTGCTTGTTATTGTTTGACAGCGATCACGGAGATCTCAATCCGCGCATGGTTTACAAGTCCCGCCGCCTGAATGGTCGCGCGCGCCGGCTTGGGATCGGGCATGATTTCTTTGTACACCTTGTTCATCTCGCCAAACTCTTGGATATCTGCCAGATAAACGGTCACAGAAACGATGTCGGACATTTCAAAGCCCGCGCTTTTGACCACTTTCCGGATATTTTCCAGGGCTGCCCTGGTCTCCGCTGCGACCCCACCGGACGCCAGTTTGCCGGTCTCATCCGAGCCTTCCTGCCCCGCCACGTACAGAGTATTTCCCGCAATCACGCCGTCGCTAAAAGGAAGTCCCTCGTTTCCGCCAAGATTAATGTGTTTGTGCTTCTCCGCGTAGCAGTTCGAGGTTGAGGTGAATCCCCATGCGAACACGATGAAAACGGCGAGGATCGCCGGGAACAGCCGTTGCAGGTTTTTCATTTTTCAATGTCCTTTGGGGTGAGATGAATTTAGCTCTTTCCACGCACGCAAAAACAATGTTACAGTCCGCGGATGAAATTGCGAACGGAAAGATTTCGATCACAAAAGAAAGTATACGAAATGATGCGTCTCCGGCAAGTGGGCGCGATGAAGGACCATGCCAAGTGGGTCGTGGTCTTGGCGGTGGTGTGCACTGGAGTGTGGGTGCTGGCGGCCCAATCCGGCTCAGAATATCCGGCGGCTTCGGATGACAGCACGCTGATCGCCGCTTTTCGCCGAGTCGAGGTTGCCTCCGTGTCCGATGCCCTCGAGCAACTGACTGGCAAGCGCATGTACATGAGCCACCGTATGACACCCATCTTCACCACGAAGTTTGTCGGGATCGCCCGCACCGTGCAATTGAAGAAGGACGAAGGCAACAACGATCCGGCCGCGTTGAATGGCATGCTGGCCGCAATTGATGAAGGCACGGCGAATTCGGTCTATGTGATGACGATTGAAGACGGTGCAGACATCGCCGGCATGGGTGGACTGATGGGAACGGCTATGGCGGCCCGCGGCTATTCGGGCGCGGTTATCGATGGCGGCGTGCGTGATGTGGCGTACCTGCGCAAGATCGGATTCCCGGTGTATGCAACTGGCATCGTTCCTTCGACGTCCGTTCATCACTATCGCTTTGCGGGAGCGCAGATTCCGGTTCAGTGCGATGGTGTCACGGTAAATCCCGGGGACATCGTGGTAGCGGACAGCGATGGAGTGGCGGTCGTGCCCCGCGCCCGCGCCGCGGAAGTGTTAGCTCTGGCCGAGCAGATGGACTTCAAGGAACATTCCATGTATCCGGTCATCGAGAAACTGAAGTCGATTCAAGAAGCGGTAAAGCAATTTGGCCGCCTCTAGATGGAATTCATGCCTGATCACAAAGTGAGTCACGTGCGCTGGCTGTTGGTGTTTCTACTTTTTCTATTGAGCGCAGTGGCGTTTCTTGATCGCGTCAACATCTCAATTGCGGGCAGCTCGATTGCCGAAGCCTACGGTTTGAGCAACATTCAACTTGGATATGTGTTCAGCGCGTTCCTGGCGGGCTATGCGTTATTTCAAACCGTTGGGGGACGATTGGCGGACCGCTTAGGGTCGCGGCAGGTCTTGGCAGGTGGCGTCCTATGGTGGGGAGTCTTCACCGCACTGAGCGCAGCAGTGCCGTCAGGTATCGGCCACGCGGTATTTCTGTTTGCATCCATTCGCTTTCTGTTGGGCGCGGGCGAAGCCGTGGTTTACCCTGCCTCCAATCAATTTGTCGCACAATGGATTCCGCTGCAAGAACGCGGAGTCGCAAACGGAATTATTTTCGCAGGGGTTGGCGTGGGCGCCGGACTGTCGCCGCCGTTGATTTCCTACGTGATGCTGCGCTACGGTTGGCGGGCGTCCTTCTGGGTCTGTGCCGCCATCGGAATCATTGCCGGGCTGGTCTGGTACCTCGCCGCTCGCGACACCCCGGATCAGCACCCTGGCGTGGCCGGCTCCGAACTCGCTCACATTCGCGCAGGGCTTACCAGAGACGGTCCAGTCTCAGCCGCGCAAGCGACACTGGTTTCCTGGAGCCGAGTGTTGCGAAGCCGTGATGTATGGGCCGTAACCGTCAGCTATTTCTGCTACGGCTATGTGGCATGGATTTTTTTCAGCTGGTTTTACATCTATCTGGCAAAAGTCAGAGGTCTCAACCTGAAGGCCAGCGCCGTCTATGCCATGTTGCCGTTCCTGGCAATGGCGGTGGCGTGTCCCCTGGGAGGACTCATCAGTGACCGGCTCACCAAATGGCGCGGAGCGCGCCTTGGGCGTTGCGGTGTAGCGGCGGCGTCCATCGCTCTGGCAGCGGTTTTTATCACGCTCGGTTCGCAGGTCGCGGGCGCGCGACTGGCCAGCATCGTGTTGGCCGGAGGCGCGGGCGCGCTCTACCTTGCGCAAAGTTCGTTCTGGTCGGTCACCGCAGATCTGGCAGGCTCGTCCTCCGGTTCCGTTTCCGGTTTCATGAACATGGGCGCGCAACTGGGAGGCATGCTTACCGCGTCGCTCACGCCGGTAATCGCGGCCCGCTTTGGATGGACTGCATCATTTCTGGTGGCGGCGGGATTATGCGCTCTCGGTGCGGTTTTGTGGCTGGTGGTGGATCCCGAAAATTGTCTGATAAAACCCACGGAGAACATGGGCCGCCCGGAACCGGCCACCCAAAGCGCTTTCCGATGATCCATGCGCGATCGGCGCATTTCGCTTCGGCTAGTTGCCAGCTACCAAATTTAGGCATTCTGGCGGTATTTCGAATTGCTATTTTTTACTTCGTAATGTATCACTTTGGTGCATCCTCTTGCTCCTGGATTCGAAGCGCTTTCGCCTCATGGTGGAGCAACTGGACTACGCCGTGCCTCCTAGCCGCGCGCCTGGAAACGCGGAGCGGTTGGTCGGCCAATTTATGGACGTGAGTTTGGAGAATAAGTTTCGGAACCCGGGAGAGAGCAATGAATAACTTCAGGCACAACGCGAATGGATTTTGTCTGGTGTTCGCGGCTATTTGCAGCTTGACCGTGCTGCAAGGATGCGGGCAACAGCATCCCCGAACTTCCGATCAGGCGGCGACGAGCTCATTCGACAGTTTCGCAGGTAGAAGTTCAGCCGGCGGGAGCCGGCCCGCTGGTGATCAAGACCGCCGCCGCCGAGTTTGACGTTACGCCACACGGCTACGTGCAGGCGTTTCTGTTACGCGACGGCAAACGCCTCACTCTCGACGATCCAGCAGCCGATGCGCCAGGTGGCGGCGTCACGGTAGATGGAAAACCAGTGCGTGACTTTGTTTTTGATTTGAGTCGCGCAACCGTTACAGACGCCGAAGGCAAGCTCGGCAATGTTGGCAAGCGAGTCGATATCCCAGCTCACAGCGCAACCTCTGGCGTCGACGAAACGCTCTCCCTCGAGGTCTACGATGACTTTCCGGGGATGGCATTGGTCACAGAGTCCTACAAGAACACGGGAACGAAAGACCTTAAGCTTGATCGTGTAAGCGCGCAAGAGCACCGCATCAATGCCTCACTCGCGGATGCGAAGGCGGCTCCGCATCAGCTCTGGTCGTTTATGGGCGCGAGTTTCACGTGGGGACAAGATGAAGTCTTGCAAATTCCGGCCAAATTCTCCCGGCCAAATCTGATGGGCGGAACCGTGCCGCAGGAAGGCACCGGCGGCGGAATTCCGGTGAACGCCTTCTGGACGGCAAATGTCGGCGAGGCCATCGGCCACATTGAGACTCTACCCTTGCTTCTGTCTTTGCCTGTAAGCGTCGGCGCGGACAAACGGATTGAGACGAGCCTCGTACAAGAGCCAAAGACAGTGCTTAAGCCGGGCGAATCCTTTGCCACTCCGCGTACTTTTGTTGCGGTCTATCACGGAGATTTTTACGAGCCTCTGCGAACTTATTCCCTGGCATTGCAAAAAGAAGGATGGGCGCCTGCCAAGCCGAATGACCAGGACTATGGGATTGCCTGGTGCGGCTGGGGTTATGAGTTCAACGTAACTCCGGCGCAGATGCTAGGCACGGTACCGAAGTTGAAGGAAATGGGCATCAAGTGGGCCACGCTCGACGACCGTTGGTTTACGACCTATGGCGATTGGGATCCGCGACCGGAAACTTTTCCCGGCGATTCCATTAAGAAAATGGTCGATGATTTCCATCAACAGGGTATCTATGCCCAGCTCTGGTGGTATCCCCTGGTGGTGGAAGATGGACACGGCAGGTGGGAATCGCACAAATACATCGTGTCCAAGGTGGTGAAGGAACATCCGGACTGGCTGGTGCTGGGGAAAGATGGCAAGCCGGCGCGCGTGTTCCGCGGCTTAGCCATCCTCGATCCGTCATTGCCCGAAGTGCAGGAGTACTACAAGAAGCTGACGCAGAAATTTATCGGTGAGTGGGGATTCGATGGCAACAAGCTGGACAATATTTATTCTGTGCCCGCGTGCTACAACCCGAAGCATCATCACAAATCTCCGCAGGAATCCACCAACGCAATGGCCGATGTGTATAAGGTCATCTACCAGACCACCAGAGCGCTGAAGCCCGAGAGCGTAACTCAAATTTGTCCCTGCGGCACGACGCCGAACCTGGCCTGGCTGGGTTCCATGGACCAAGCGGTCACCGCAGACCCCGTGGGCGCGGTACAAGTACGCCGCCGCATCAAGTGGTACAAAGCCCTACTTGGGCCGACTGCCGCGGTCTATGGCGATCACGTTGAACTCTCGGATATGAAACAAACGAAGCCGGGAGAGTACATCGAACAGGGTCGTGACTTCGCGTCCACCATTGGAACCGGCGGGGTTGTTGGCACAAAATTTACCTGGGGCGATTCGAACCCGAAATTCAAATTGGTCGCTCTGACTCCGGACAAGGAAGAACTCTGGAAGAAATGGACGGCAATCTACAACTCCAAGATGCTTTCCAAGGGCGAGTTCAAGGATCTGTACATCTATGGCTATGATTCGCCCGAGGCCTACGCGATCGAAAAGGACGGCAAGATGTACTACGCCTTCTACTCCCCGAAAGCGGATGCCGAGTGGAAGGGCAAGATTGAACTCCGAGGGCTGGCGCCTGGTAAGTATCGCGTCCACGACTATGCCAACGACAGGGATCTGGGAGAGATCGACGCAGCCAGCCCTTCCTTAGATACCCAGTTCACCGGCAGTCTTCTGATCGAAGCTGACAAGGAGTAGGTTCGTTTGCTCAACCACACGTGGGCCATTTCAGGGCGTTATCACGCCGAAGTGTGCGTTTTTCCCATCGGACGAGAGAGAATGGAAAGTGAACTACACATATGAACGGCAACGGGCATACCTGGCGTGAGATCCAGCAGCAGCCTGCATTATGGCCCACGACCGCGGCACGCGTAAGGGAACGGATGAACGGGCTGGAAGGTCAGCCCGCAATGCAAAACGCGCGGGTAGTCATCACCGGGGCCGGAACATCGGCATATGTTGCTGCCGCCATTGCAGCCGCCTGGCCGCGCTCGATCGCTGTCCCTTCCACGGATCTTCTACTTGCCCCTGAACGACATATTGCAGACGCAACTGTCCTGCTCTCCATAGCACGTTCTGGCGATAGTGCCGAAAGCTTGGCCGTAGTCGAGTGCGTTCATCACCTGCGACCCGAGATATGGCATTTAGCGGTTACGTGCAACCCTCGCGGAGGCTTGGCGACGTCGCCTCTGGTTCAGTCGATTGTTTTGGATCCACGCACCAATGACCAAAGCCTGGTCATGACAAGCTCTTTTTCCAATCTCTTGCTGGCGGGGCTATGTTTGGCAAAAGGCGACTGCATGGAGCCGGTAGTCGCACAAGCCGCGGCTGCAGCGAACGCGAAGTTTGCTCTGATCAGTGAACGCATGAAGATTTTGGCCGACAAAACCGAAGACAGGGTTGTTGTACTCGCCTCGCCGCCGCTCTCCAGCTGGGCGCAGGAAGGAGCTCTAAAGATCCTGGAGATGACGGCTGGCCGATTCCCTGTCATGGCCGAAACCTATCTAGGGCTGAGGCACGGCCCGATGAGTTTTCTTCGAGCGAATACCCAGGTGATTTGTCTGCTATCCAATGCTCCCGGAAGCCGGCCCTATGAGGAAGATCTGATACGGGAGCTGCGCGCAAAGCAACTTGGACACCTCGTCGGCATAGCCAACGACGAAGATCATCGGATCAAACTGCTTTTTGATGAGGTCATTCCGGCTCTGCTTCCGCGCGCGCTAGACGATACACGAGCCCCTTTCGAGATTCTCGGGCTCCAATTATTGGGATATCACCTCAGTTTGCGGGTAGGCCTTAATCCGGACAACCCAAGTCCAAGCGGTGTGATCAACCGTGTTGCCCAGGGGCTTCACATCTACCACAGCTAGCCGGCCAGAGCTTCTCTTCTGAGATTATTTGTCGATACCCAGGGACTTGCCTGCGCCTGAGTGCTCCTGCAATAACTGATCGAGAGCCGTCATCAGGTCGTGGCGATCTGAGCCGAAAGCTCGAACTACTTCAGCGGTGAGCATGGCGTCTTGCTTTCTTCCTACTCTGAAGTATGCGTCGCACAGCATGAACAGCACGCCGGGATCGGCCGTGCGCGACTTTTCGAAATCGTCGATGGCATCGGTCCATTTTTGTTGTTGGTAGCGGACTATGCCGGTTCCGATGAGGGCTAGCGGCTCGGAAGGGTCGAGTTCGAGCGCTAATTGGGAGTTGGTCTCCGCATTGCCAGGCTGCCCGGAAGACAGTTGTACCATGGCGAGATATGCGGCGATGTGGGCGGAATGGGGGGCCTGGGCCCGGGCAAGGGTCAACACGCGCAGCGCGTCTGGATTGCGCCCCATACTGAAATACATTGCGCCCAGGAGGTAGTCCGGAGTTGCCAGCGCGGAGTCGCCGGTTTCCGGTGAAGACAACTGCAGTCCGGCCAGATATTGCCGGGCTTCCAGCTCACGATTGGCCTCGAGTAGCGGCTTCACGTGCTGCCAGGCTCTTTGGTTTTCCGGGCTCTTCAGTTCCACCGAGGTGTCGGTTCTGCCGTTCATTGCGGAGAAGAGGCGGTCTTCATGCTGCGATTCATCCGGTCGGCCGAGTTCGCGGTAAGCCTTGCCCAGTTGAAAGTGCGCCTGCACTAAGGACGGCTGGAGGGCTAGTGCGTGTTTCAACGAGTCGAGCGCGGCTGCGAAGTCGCCCAACTGCACCTGGCTTTTGCCCAGTCCATAGCAGGCGGCGGCATCGGTATAGCCGCGGGCCAGCGCGTTGCTGTAGTACTCGCGGGCTTTTTGCCAGTCACTGAGACGGGCCCAGCATTCGGCGAGGTAGAAATCGGCTTCTCCATTGCCACTTTCTTTTTTCAGCGCCGCTTGCAAATTGTCGATGGCGCCGGAGAAATCGGTCAGATCAAACTGTGCCTTGCCGATTTCGAAATCAATATGCTCGAGGCTGGGATTCAGCCGGCGCGCTTTCTCCAGCCACTCGATCCCTTCTTTACGGGTCGGCAGCGCGGCGGTCAGATACTCGCCGTATTTCTGGCACACCTGCGGATCATTGGGAGCCATTTGAGCGGCTTGCGCAATGGTTGCGCGGGCGCGTTCGAGATCGGACTCCCCAAAGTACGACTCTGACAGATAGAAGAGTGCCTTGAGGTTCGTCGAGTCGCCGTGCAGGCTGTTTCGGTAGTTGTCGACCGCCTTCGTCCAATCATGCAGACGAAAGTAGATCATCCCCAATTCATAGTGAAGACGGGGATTCTGGGGAAATCGAGTTAGTGCATCGGTATATAGGCTTTGCGCTTCCCCTAGCTTGCCTGCTGCCACCAGAACTGAGCCTTGCCGCAGTACTTCCTCCATACCTGGAGGCGCCTGGCCCGCTGCAAGCATCGACATCAGCAGAAATGCCGCCGTCAACCTCATTCCGTGCGGCATAGTACCACTTGATGTTGCAGCCGGTGGTAAGCTTCCGTGCGGAAATGATCCGACAGGGCCGAGCCTCGAAAGCGATGTGTGAACTTCCGTTCCTGCTGGTCATGGGCGTGCTGCTTGCGCCGCTGGCTGCGCGGGGGCAGATTCGCTTTGAAGAGATAGCGGGGAAGGCAGGCCTGCAATTCACCAGCGCCAACTCGCCGACCGCGAACAAGAACCAGATTGAAACCATGGTTGCGGGAGTGGGGCTTCTCGACTATGACGGCGATGGTTATCTGGATATCTATCTGGTGAACGGTGCGGCGATTCCGTCGCTGCGCAAGGACTCTCCCGTGTTCTGGAACCGGCTGTTCCACAACAATCATGACGGGACATTCACCGACGTCACTGAGAAAGCAGGCGTCGCGGGAGCGGGCTATGGGATGGGCGTTGCGGTTGGAGATTACGACAACGATGGACGTCCTGATCTGTTTGTGGCCAACGTTACCGACAACCAGCTGTTCCACAACAACGGTGACGGCACCTTCACCGAGGTCACCGCGATGGCGGGGCTGGCCGGAGCACGGCTTGACGGCCAGAAAATGTGGTCGGCCGGCGCGGGATGGTTCGACTACAACAACGACGGAAAGCTCGACCTGTTTGTAGTGAACTACTGCAAATGGGAGGTCAACAAAGACCCTTACTGCACCATTGGAAGCGGGAAGCGTGGCTATTGCCATCCTAATTATTACCAGCCCACCCACGACACGCTCTTCCGCAATAATGGCGACGGGACGTTTACCGATGTTTCCGCGGAGACGGGCATCTCCGAGATCCCAGGTAAGGGCATGAGCGTTTCGTTCGCCGATTACGATGGCGACGGCTTTCTCGATGCGTTCGTCGCGAACGACACCACGCGCAATCTGCTGTTCCACAATGTCGACGGCAAGCACTTCGAAGAAGTGGGGAAGCAGCTGGTGTGGCCTATGGATCGAATGGCACCGCGCTCTCCGGCATGGGATCAGACTTTCGCGACGTGGATAACGACGGCCAGCCTGACCTCTGGCACACTGCGGTGGAGTTCGAAACCTTTCCGCTCTATGGCGGACGTGCCCAGCACGGGTTCTCCGACCGGACGGTGAGCAGCGGTTTGGCCCGGCTGACGGCGCAGATGTCCGGCTGGGGAAACGGGATGGCCGACTTCGACAACGATGGCTGGAAGGACCTGTTTGTGGCGCGCTCCAACGTTCTCGACAACATCAGCCAGGTGGTACCGGAACGGCGATATCCCGAGCCTAACTCGGTGTTCCGCAATCTCGGTAACGGCAAGTTTGAAGACGTGAGTTCCACGGCCGGCGAGGATTTTCAGAAGGAGGCGCCGCATCGCGGAGTGGCGTTCGGAGACCTCGACAACGACGGACAGATGGATGCGGTGGTTTCGGTGCTGGGAGGTCCGGTGAAGCTGCTTCACAACCTCACCGCCAGCGGCAATCACTGGCTCCTGCTGCGCCTGGTGGGAACGACGAGCAATCGCATGGCGATTGGCGCGCAAGTACGTATCACCACCGAAGACGGGCGTTCGCAATGGAATGAGCTGACGACCGCCGTCGGTTTCGCGTCATCGAGCGACAGCCGGGTTCACTTCGGGTTGGGGAGCAACAAGCACGTCAAAGAAATTGAGATCCGATGGCCCAGTGGAGCTCGTCAGATTATTGCGGGCGCAGATATGGACCAGATTTTGACGATTGAAGAACCACGGCAGTAGCTACGCCCTCCGCTTAGTCGGGATAATCGCGGGTTAGGATCGCTACTTCAGCTCCAGATTCCTCCAGTAGGCATTGCCCCCCTCGTGATGCGGAATCAGCACGCGCTGGTACAGCCGCAACACGACTTCCTGGCCGGCGTACTTCGAAAGATCGAGATGAATACCCTGCCAGTCGCGGGTGTCCGATGAGCCTTCGATCAGCTGGTCGAGTGCTTTGTCGTCATTGACGAAGACCTGCAACTGCCAGGCGCGGCCAGCATCCACCCCGGCCTCGAATTGCAGGGCTGAATTATTACTAAGCTTCGCCTGCCGCCGGAGAACGGTTCCACGCACTTCGTCGCGGGGATATGTAGCCAGAACGGCGCCATCGAGATAAGTGATGCCGCGAATCCCTGCGATGCCGCCACCCGCCCCGCCGAAGCCGGCGCGCTCCAGTTGCCAATCCGCGTTCCAGTACTGCATGAGATCAGCCAGCTTGAAGAGTTCGGCGGGCTGAGTCACGGGCTGCTGAATGGGTGTGCGCAAGGTTTCGCCATCATCGGCGGCTCCGTGCGCGGCGGCGATTGCGATGCCAATTTTCGCGGTGCGCTGAGCCAGGCCTGAAATGGTTTCGTCCACCGCCGGCGTCAGTTTTAGTGGTCCCATATGGTCGCCGAGAATCCGGTCGTGCAGTGCCGCAACCTGGTCGGCAGGCAGTGCCTTCATGCCGTGCATGGCGGCTACGACGGATTCCGCATTGGCGGTGTTGCAGTCGGTATCGGCAAAATCTGCGGCATGTACGGCAAGCTGCAGCGTCTTCTCAAAGTCGCCTGCACCGAACCACAC
The DNA here is from genome assembly GCA_963798155.1 of Terriglobia bacterium. GTDB lineage: Bacteria > Acidobacteriota > Terriglobia > Terriglobales > Acidobacteriaceae > CAWCSH01. Next base: position 200,249 of record CAWCSH010000003.1, on the reverse strand, counting down.
GCTGACCGCGACAAATCCTCCGTTGACCACGGCATTGTTGGTGGCGGGATACTCGATTCCCCAGCGCTCGTCGACGGCGCGAAAAATTTGTTGCGGCGAACTGCCGGCATCTGCCATGGCAATGATCAGATCCAAGCATTTGCGGTACGGCGACTCGGGATGGATTAGAGCGGCAGCCTTGCGAACGATGCTGTGGGTATCGTTCTCAGTGAAAGCGATACTGATCATGCCGGCAACAAATACGGCTCCATCGGTGCCTTCCGCATAGCCGTTGATATGACCCAGCTTGCGAGCCATCTCGGCGGCAAGGTTAGGCATGCCAGGAGCAAGCGCGCCATAGAGGTCGCTGCTGAATTGCGGCCCGATCGTCCACCATAATTTGTTGTAGCGGGGACTTCCGGTATCGGGAGGCTTGATTCCGCGCTTGAGCAGAAGCAGAGCCTGCTCGCTTGATCCCCAGGAGCCGGCATTGTTGTCGAGCCATTGTTCGCCAAGTTGTTGCACAGTGAGGGTGATCCCGTATTTCTCGAACGCCCGGAGCGCCACCATCTCGTAGTAGTAGTCGTCATCCACGGGAGCGTAACCGGGAAGCTTGCTAAGCGGCGTCACCGGCAGCACAGATGCCTGCCGGTGTTCGAAGCGCACGCCGGTCATCTGACCGATCATTTGCGCGGTCCAGATGGCCTGAACCCGATCGAGATACTCCGCATGAGAAAGCTCGAGCGTTTTGGATGTGGAATGCTTCGCGGCGGCCGCTGCCGCGGTTTGCGCACCAGCCAAAATCAGGAAAAGCGGGAGGATGCTGACGAGGTTCAGAGCTGTGAGTAATCGAATTTTCATGGACCGTGTAACTCGTTCCGATGGTTGCCGTCGCGACGACCGGAAAAGAAAGCATGGACATCATATTTGAAACGTTTTATATTTGCTGGCCGGAAAGCCTACCATATGCATTTTGTAGTGAGTTAGCCAGGACTTTCCGTGCCGCGAAACTAGATCACTCGCATTCGCTGTTTTTTCAATTCTCGCGGCAGCATCGCCGGCGAGACTTCTTATGCCGAATTCCCGAACTTCCATCGCAAAAGCAGGCCGCCATCGCGGAACCAGCGCAGGAGAGAAACTGCGCGGCGCAGTGTGGCTGCCAAGAAGGGGAGCATACTTGAAACTAAATACGGCTCGACTCATCGCAATTATTTTGCTGGGCGCCGCTACTGCGGTTCTGGCCCAGGACTCTCATTACCGGCCGGAGCGCCAGCAGATTCCCGTACCGAGTTGCCTGCTGATGAAAGGCGCGTGGGAAGGCGGCATCGAGATTCTGCACCGCAGACGACCACGAAGCCTGGCTGGCCGACATTCACCACTGGCGGGACGAGCGGCGGATCCGCATCGGCTATGACGGCTCACGTTACGACTTCCCGGCGCTGAAGTGGACGCAGTCCAGTTTCATCCAGCCGCAGATGATGGTGGAAGACCGCTATTTCTACGATCCGGTCGCGGCACAGCTACACCGTCGACCGCTACCTTGATGATCTGGAGAAACGCTACGGCGGAATCGACGCGGTGCTGATCTGGCCCACTTATCCCAACATGGGCATCGACAACCGCAACCAGCACGACATGATCCGCTGCATGCCGGGCGGCATCGCCGGCGTACGGCAGATGGTCGCCGACTTCCACCGGCGCGGCGTGCGCGTGCTGTTTCCGATGATGATGTGGGACCAGGGCACGCGCGATCCCGGCAAGCCGTGGCCGCAGGCCATCGCCGAACTATGACGGAGGTCGGCGCTGACGGCGTCAACGGCGATACGCAGGACGGTGTGCCGCTGGCATTTTCGCTGGCTGCGGATCAAGACCGGCCATCCGCTGGCTTTCGAGCCGGAAGGCGGACCGTCGGATGAAGCGCTGGCCTGGAACGTGATGACCTGGGGCCAGTATCAATATCCGATTCGCGCCCATGGTGGACAGGTACAAGTGGCTTGAGCCGCGCCACATGGTGAACATTTCCGACCGCTGGAAGCGCGACAAGACCGACAATCTGCAGTACGCGTTCTTTAACGGCGTCGGTTGGGAGAGCTGGGAGAACATCTGGGGCATCTGGAACGGCATCACGCCGCGCGATGCGGAAGCCACCCGCCGCGTGGCCACGATCGAACGCGCGGTCGCGCCATTCCTGGTCAGCAGCGGAGTGGGAGCCGATGTCGTCCAATGCTGCGCTACGGGCGTTTTCGCCAGCCGCTGGCCATCGGACGAGCAAACCCTGTGGACCATCGTGAACCGCAACGAGTACGACGTGACGGCCCGCAGATGCGAATTCCCGGCGCAGGCCGGGATGCGCTACTTCGACCTTTATCACGGAGTGGAACTGCACGCCGCGAAGACGACCGGAACGGACAAGACGGTGCTGAGCTTCGCGCTTGAAGCCACGGCTACGGAGCCATTCTGGCGACAGCCGGACGAGCTCCGATCGCCAGCATTCAGAAGTTGATGGCGAAGATGAAAGCAGCTGACGGCGCAAGCCGCTTGGCCAGCTTACTCGCACGAATGGACAGTGCTGCCACAGCAAATCGTGCCGATTGCAGCCACCAAACCGCGCACAGCGCGCGCTCCGGCAGGCATGGTGAAGATTCCCGGCGGCGGACTTTCTCTTCCAAGTGCAGGGAATCGAGATCGAAGGCTTCAACGACATTGGGGTCGACGTGCAGTATCCCTGGGAGGATACTCCGCGGCGCTTCCACGAACATCCCATGCACATGCAAGTCGTTCTACATCGACAAGTATCCCGGTGACCAATGCGCGAGTTCAAGAAGTTCCTGGATGCGACCCACTATCATCCGCAGGACGATCTCAATTTCCTGCGCGACTGGAAAGACGGCGCATATCCCGCCGGCTGGGACAACAAGCCGGTGACCTGGGTGTCGATCGAAGATGCGCGCGCCTATGCCGCCTGGGCAGGCAAGCGCCTGCCGCATGAGTGGGAATGGCAATACGCCGCGCAAGGCACGGATGGCCGCCTCTATCCCTGGGGAAACACCTGGAATGCGGACGCAGTTCCGGTGCCCGATACCGGTCACACGATGCGCGGACCTGACGCGGTCGATGCTCACCCGCAAGGCGCCAGTCCGTTTGGCGTGATGGATCTGGTCGGCAATGTGTGGCAGTGGACCGACGAGTTCACTGACGAGCACACTCGCGGCGGCATCCTGCGCGGCGGCAGCTACTACCAGCCGCAAGGCTCGATCTGGTATTTCCGCAGGCTTACAAGCTTAACGAGCACGGCAAGTTGCTGTGATGGCGCCCAGCATGGATCGTTCGGGAGGCCTCGGCTTCCGCTGCGCTCAGGACGCGGAGTAGGCGGAGCGGGTGGGCGGCGACTAACTCGCCGGAGTAAGTTGGCGGATAAGTCGCCGTAAGAGTGGTCCGCTCGGGTTCGAATGTGTGCCCCCGACCCGGGCGGATTCCTGCTAACCTGTGGAGTCCCTTGAAGCGGGCGTGATGAGTGCCCCGGTCACAATGCGGCAGATTGCGGAGCGTGCCGATGTTTCCATCGGCACGGTTTCGCACGTAATTAACGACACTGCCAAAGTTCGGGAAAAGCTGCGGCAACGAGTACTGGAGGCGATACGCAGCCTCGGTTACCACCCTAGCCAACTGGCGCGCGGGCTTCGGCGTAACCAGACCAGCATGTTGGGGATGATCATCCCCGACATCACCAATCCTTTCTTTCCGGCGGTGGTGCGTGGCGTGGAAGACGTCGCCTTCAAACATTCCTACCGCCTCGTGCTGTGCAATACCGATAACGATCCGGGCAAGGAACTCTCGTACCTGAACGAGCTGCGCTCCTACCGGCCAGCCGGGCTGCTGGTCATTCCGGCAGCGGAGAGCGTCATCGCCCGCGAGTTAATGCTGGTGGTGACTTCCGGGCCGCCGGTGGTTTGCCTTGACCGCCAGCCGCCGGGCTGGAATGGCGATGTAGTCTCGGTGGCGAACGAAGCGGGTGCGCACCGGGCGACCCAGCACCTGCTGCGAATGGGGCATCGCCAGCTGGCGGTGATCACCGGCCCTCTCCACCTGACCAACGCTTCCGAGCGATTGCGAGGTTTCAAACGGGCGCTGGCGGAAGCGAAAGTCCCGATTGAGCTGGAATACATTCAAGAGGCGCGATTTGACCGCATCAGCGGCTATGAAGCGGCGATGCGGCTGCTGCGGATGCTGCCCCGGCCCACGGCAATTTTCGCCTGCAACGACATGATGGCGCTGGGCGTGTTGCTGGCCGTCCGCGAATCGAACCTGCGCTGTCCCGAGGATCTGTCGATCGTCGGCTTCGATAATCTGGACTTCAGCGAGTTCACCGCTCCGGCATTGACTTCGGTACACCAGCCCGGCTATCAACTGGGCACCACTGCCGCGCGACTCTTGCTGAAACGCATTGAAGGATTGAAGCAAGCCCCGAAACGCGTGGTACTGCAAACTGAGTTGAAGATCCGGAATTCGGTGGGCACCGTCAATTCGGTGGTTTCGGTTTCGCGGACGGTCACCCCTGCAGCACGCAAACGTCACCGTGACGGTGCTGTGCTGTCTGAGATGTAAGGCACGGCTTTTCAAATGCCTGGGCACACCTGCCCTGCAAGCGTGACGGCAGTCACAGTTACGAAAAAATCTGCGAGACGGGCTGAAGAAATCTTCACGTTCAAATCACGCACGCTCCCTGAAGCCTCTCTGATTTTTGCTTGACAAGGCTCCGGCGAGAGAGTTAAAGTCGCGCCGTCTTCATATTGAAACGTTTCAAAATAGCGAGCGTTTCCGTTCCCGCGTCCGTTCGTCCCAGTGCGACGAACGACTCGAACCCGCGAGGGTAGATCTCGGAGGAATTGGTATGCGAAGCCGTGCGCTGTTCGTGGTGACGCTTTTTCTATCGCTGGCGGCCGGACTTTTTGCCCAGGTTGTGATTACCAGCAGCATCGTGGGCACGGTGGACGATCCGCAGAAAGCCATGGTGCCGGGCGCTACGGTGACTTTGCGTAATACCGACACCGGCGTCGAGCGAAACGCGACAACCGACAGTTCCGGCGACTACCAGTTCCCCAACCTGATCGCCGGCCATTATCAGGTCAGCGTGAGCGCCGAGGGCTTCGCCAAGGCTGTTTCCGGCAGCATCCCACTCGAAAACGGTACGACGCGGCGGATGAACATCACTCTCACCGTGGGCAAAGTTTCTGAAGTGGTCGCCGTCACTGGAGCTGCGGACCTGGTGAAGACCGATGACGCCAACGTGTCGGAAGTGATTCAGAACAAATTTGTCCGCGACCTTCCTATCGAAGGCCGCAACTTTCTCAACTACGCCCAGATCGTTCCCATGTTCAACAGCGGCTCCGGCGATAACTCCCGCGTGGCTTGGGGTCTGGCTTCGGCCACCAGCACAGGGGCGAAGCAGTTGAACGTCGGCGGAACGGAATATGGCGTCGGCTACTACATCGACGGCCTCAACAACAACGACAACTGGGTCGAGGGTCCGGTCACCAACGTCAACATGGACGCAGTGCAGGAAGTGAAGGCCGAGGTGGTCGATTACTCGGCGGAATACGGCCGCGACGTGGGCCAGATCAGTCTGACCACCAAGTCCGGCACCAATGATCTTCATGGAACGGTGTACGACTTTTTCCAGAATTCAGGATTGAACGCAAACGACCCTTATTCGATCGCGTATGCGGTTCCGCGCAACGGGTACCACCAGAACCAATACGGATTTACGGTCGGTGGCCCCGTCTACATTCCCAAGGTATTCAACGGCAGGAACAAGATGTTCTTCTTCGCGTCGTTCGAAGATCTGCGCAGGCGCGGACAGTCGACATTGCATGCCTACGTACCGACCGCGGCAGAGCGGACCGGCGATTTCAGCGGATGGCTGACGCAGTTTCCGGTAAACCCGGCGCAGTGCGACGGCAGTTCCACGGCGCCCGACAACTGCCGTTACGTAATTTACGACCCGTACTCCTACAACACTTCGACACAAGCCCGGCAGCCCTTCGCCAACAACATCATCACCAATCCCGATCCCAGGGCGCTGGCATATCTCTCGCACTTTCCCGACCCCAACTACACCTCCCCGATCGCAGGCGACTTCAACAACTGGGCCGGCACAAACACCACCGGGATCAATAACAACAACTATTCCGCCCGCGTGGATTACAACCTGACGACGCGCGACAGCGTTTATTTCAGGTTCTCGCACGACTACGGAACTCTGCTGAGCGAAGGCGGATTGATCCCTGAGCTGGCCCTGGGCAACGGCCCGGTCCACACCACCAACAGCTATCAGGGGCACTGGGTGCACTCGTTCGGAAGCACGTTTACCAACGAGCTGAACTTCAGCGTGACTCACGCGCAGAACGCCAGCAACCAAGCCGGGCAGATCAACCAGTTCATGCAGACCACATGGCTGCCGGACCTGTTTCAAAACACTTCTACCGGTGGCGCTGGTTTCACCTCCTACGACTTGCAACAGCTCGGCATCAGCAACGACGGCACGTTCTCAGTGAACTTTGCCGGCGAACTGTTCGGACCTTTGAGCGTGGGGCCAACGGAATACTGGTACCAGGCGGTGCCTATCTACCAGTTGTCCGACAGCGCTTCCAAGGTGATTAACCGGCACACCTTGAAGTTTGGCTTCTATTGGCAGCGCCGCGATGAACGGGACAACGACGTGATCCGTTCGATGAACATCGGCGGCGACTGCGCCGCCTGCGGGGAGTATTTGAACTACACCGGCCGCGGCCCGCTCAGCAATGACGGTTCCGGCTGGAACACCCTGGCTGAATTCGAAACCGGAGTTGTGGGCAGCATGAATCAACGGACTCCCCTTACCGGAGGGGACGGCAGCTTGTGGTTCCGCATGCCGGAGTATTCCGCGTATTTCAATGATTCCTGGAACGTCACTCCGCGGTTGACGCTGAATCTGGGCCTGCGCTACGACGTGGGAGTTCCCGCCTACAGCGTGGACAACTACTGGGGCGTCATGGATCTGTCCTATCCCGGCTACCGGCTGGTCGATGCCTGGACTGACGCCGGGCACCAGCAACCCTCCCTACCCGGCGGACAAGAACAATTTCGCCCCCCGCCTTGGACTTGCCTACCGGCTTACTGACAAGACCGTAATTCGCGGCGGGTACGGCATGTTTTATGAAACCGGGCGGTTCAAGTTCCTCGACCAGATGTTCTGGAGTTCCCCCGGTTACGGAGGCGTGACCTACGACTCGACCACATACGCTGCCGATCCGAACCAGCCCTATTTCACGCTGGCGGATGTATTCCCTGCGCCCGTCTCGATCGCCAAGGGCACCTGGCCAATTCCGCTGGGTGATCAGGGTGGCGAACTCTTTAACCGCCAGTCTCCGCAGACCGTTGACAGCAATAGCGCAGTAACGCCCTACATCCAGCGCTGGAGTCTCGACATCCAGCGTGAACTGGGCAAATCGGTAGTAGCGACAATCGGCTACGTCGGTTCTGAGGGTACCAAACTCGCCACACAATACGATCTGAATCTTCCGCCACAAGGCGTGTACCTAAACAGCGACGAGTACTACAACGCTCGTCCGCTTACCCCAGTAGCGCCGGATCGCTGGGACTCCATCTGGGCCGTACACCACAACCGCAGCAATAACTACAACGCTCTGACCACGGAGCTGAAAACTCAGCGCTGGCACGGCATCACCAGCATCATCAACTACACCTGGTCCAAGCAGATGGACACCTTCTTCGGCGAAAGCGGCGAAGCTGGTGTGCAGCCAATCGGAGGCCAGTGGCACCCGCAGTGGTCCTACGGGCCTTCGGATGCGAACCACACCAACCGGTTTGTGGCCGCTATTCTCTATGAACTTCCGGGCAAGAGTCTCTCCAGCCGCTTGCTGAGAGAGGCGGTCGGCGGGTGGCAGATCAACACCATCGCCACGTTTGAGTCAGGTAGTCCGGTAACGATTTACAACGGCTATACCAGTTCGTTTGACTACATGGGCGACGTGCCCGACCAGACCTGCAATGGCAATCTGCCACGCGGGGACCGGACCTTTACCCATTACTTCAACACCGACTGTTACACCGAACCTCCCCCAGATCCAGTCACCGGTGTCGCTACGCACCGCGGCAACGAACGCCGCAACAACCTCAGCAATCCCGGCATCAACAACTGGGATATGTCGCTCAGCAAGTCGTTCCCATTGTTCGGCGAAGGCCGGGAATTACAGTTCCGGGCTGAAGCTTTCAATGTCTTCAACCATGCCCAGTGGTCCACCATTAATAATTACGACGACCGCCAGGTGAATTCGGAGAGCCAGTTCGGCTACGTGACCGGAGCCCGGGATGGCCGGCACATGCAGGTGGCACTGAAATTTGTTTTCTAGGAAACGCTATGAGTTGAGGGGGGGCGCAAGCGATCCTGGTGGTCGCTTGCGCATGTTTGTCAGGGGACCTGTTTTATGGCCAAGCATATAGTTGTGATAGGCAGCATCAATCTTGATCTGGTAGCAGCTACTCCTCATATTCCGCAGGCAGGAGAAACGGTCGCTGGATTGGGTTTCCAGACGTTCCCCGGGGGAAAGGGAGCCAACCAGGCGGTGGCGGCAGCGCGGCTGGGCGCAAAGGTGAGCCTGATTGGAAAGCTGGGCACAGACACCTTCGCCACGCAATTGATGGAGAGCCTGGAAGAAGCGGACGTGAATACAGATGCAATAGGGATAGCGCCAGGTCCCTCCGGCGTGGCGCTGATCACCACCGATCCGGCGGGAGAAAACGCCATCACGGTGGTGCCGGGAGCAAACGCCCATTTGCTCCCGCAAGATCTGGAAGCGAATCTCGACCTGATTCGCAGCGCCGGCATATTGCTGGCTCAGCTGGAAAGCCCCTTTGAGACGGTGGAATGTCTGGCCACCATTGCAGCCAGAGAGAGAATTCCATTGATGCTCGATCCGGCTCCGGCGCGGCCGCTGCCTGAATCGCTGTTGCAGAATGTGGACTGGCTGACTCCGAACGAAACCGAGTTGTGGACGGTGCTAGGCCGCCCTCCCCGGAAATTGCTCGAGAACACACTGAAAGAGACCGCCGACACACTGCTTTCCCAGGGATGCCGCAATGTCGTCTTGAAGCTGGGAGAGCGCGGTTGCTATGTGGCGCTGGCCGATGGGACGCGAAAGCTCATTCCCGCTTATAACGTGCGGGCGGTGGACACGACGGCCGCGGGCGACGCATTCAATGGCGCGATGGCGGTGGCGCTGCTCCGAGGCGACGACCCGCTGCACGGCGCAGCATGGGCCTGTGCGGTCGCGGCAATTTCGGTTACTCGCAACGGCGCACAACCTTCCATGCCTACCCTGGCAGAGGTGGACCAGTTCGTCGAGCAAACTGAAGGAGTCGAGTCCCAGTCGGCCCAGAAGTGATGGCGACGGTTCACCGCGCTGCGACGCGCAGCGGTCCGTCCTAGCTGCTGGCCAAGGCGAAAACCCTCACTCACCGCTTGATGCGCGACAGCCAGTTCGTAATGACAGTAAGCGGAGCCGGGTTTTGCATGTTGATGGTGGTGGAGAGAACGAATTGACGGCCATCCCCCGAGACATCGAAGGGCACCGGCAGACCAAGTGGAAACATCGGGTGCGTGGTGGTGACGTGCAACGATGCCCCTGCGCCTTCCAGATCAGCGCAGGTGACGTTCCTGTCGCCGCGGAGGTAACACAGGGCTTTGCCATTCCGCTGCCAGCGGGGGACGACCCCACCGCCCACCGAAACCTGCTGAGGATGCTTCAGGCTGGGGAACATCGACATGTAAATCTCGTCGTGTCCCGATTCGTCTGACTCATAGGCAATCCAGTTTCCGTCAGGAGAGAGTTCGCCATCCCGGAAGTTGGCGCCGGTTGCTTTCAACACCGGCTGTACTGCGCCCTGACCGTCGGTCGAGGCCAAAGCGACGATCCACTGGCCGTTCCCGAGGCGCTGACTGAACAGGATATGCTTCAGGTCCGCGGTCCAACTGGTAGGACTGATGGGTTCATTGTGAACAAAGTGTGTGACCTCAAATGATGTCGCCACGCTCATCGGAGTCTCGGCACCCTGGTACACCAGTTTGTCTTCCCCGGCGCCGTCGGCGGGTCGCGTGAAAAGGCTCCAATGGCCGCTGCGGTATGACGAATAGGCGATGGCATTCCCATTGGGCGACCAGATGGGGTCGTTGTTGCGAATCCCGCCGAAAGTCAGGCGGGTACGCGTGGAACGCTCCAGGTCGTACGCCCATACGTCCGATTGACCCGAGCGGCGGTCAATCAGGCTAGCCAGCACGCGTTTGCCGTCCGGGGAAATGCGGGGGTTCAGCGTCACCCCTGGTTCTCCTAACGTCCGTGCCGGCTTCCCTTTCGCATCCACCAGCATGAGTTGAAAATCCGCCTGACTCGTGCCCGGCTGAAAAGCCAGGTCCCCAGCCGAAGAAATCCGGAAAGCCGCATCGCTGGTCGTCGCGTCGTAGGCTACGTTTTGCACCAAAGAGGTTGCTTCACCGCTGAGCGTGCCGGTGGTGGGGTTGAAGGGCTGGGCCACGATGGTGCTTTCCCGCACGTAAAAGAGCTGCCCCGCCGCGTAGTAGGCGTTCGAGCTGGCTTTCAGCACCAACTTCGGATTGTCCCCCTTCAGCGATCCCATGAAAATAGCGTTGGCATCGCTTTCGGGTCCGAAGCTTGAGGCCATATAGAGGAAGTGATCGCCGTCAGGAAGGAACTCCGGCCAACGATTGGTGCTGTCATGGCGACTATCGTCGAGCTTCGTGACCGGGCTCGGAGTGCCGCCGGAGGAGGGAACCTGGTAGATGCCGCCGGCGAATTTTCCAAAGATAATGACTCCGTCTCTGTTCCAACTGCCGCCGCGGGCAAGATTCGTGTCGCAGATGGTGATGGGAGAACCGCCATCGACCGCGATCTTCATTAACTTCGTTCCTGAAAAGAAGGCAAGATATTTACCGTCAGGCGACCAGAATGGATAGTAGCCCCCTTCCGTCCCCGCCAACATGGTGGCCGTTTCGGAGTCCAGCTGGCGGATCCAGATCTGCGGCGGAGTTCCGGCGGCCGCGGCGGTAAACGCGATGGTTTTCGCGTCCGGCGAAAACGCCGGCGGACCAAACGGTCCCATGAACACAAAAACATGCCCCGAAGGCTGCAGAATGGCAGTCGCGAGCACACGGCGTTCTCCCGCATGAGTGGTGACGAATACCAGGCCAGCCGCAAGCAATAGAGTGGCTGCCGCACCCAGAACGGCCAGCGTCTTCCACTTTCGGCTCGCTCGCGGCGAAGCGGCAATTTCGGTAACTACCGGACCGGCCAGAATTGCCTGCAACTGCAACTTGACATCATGGGCGGAATCCCAGCGCCCCTCCGGGTCCTTCGCCAGGCATCCCCGAACGACCGGTTCCAGCACACTTACAGACTGAATTTGAAAACTGGTTAGCGAGGGCGGCTCCGTCTTCAGGATGTTGGCGATCACGCCCGCCTGGCTGTCTCCGGGAAAGGCGACTTGGCCCGTCGCCATTTCATAAATCACCAGGCCAAGCGCAAAAATGTCGCTGCGCGCGTCGGCTTCTTTCCCATTCAACAACTCAGGAGCCATGTAGGGGACGGTGCCGATAAAGCCGCCAACTCGGGTAAGCCGTTCGTCAATGGTCGGGGCAAGTCCATCCATGCCGTCCTCGACCTTTGCCGGAGTGGCGTCGGTCGCCAGGCCGAAATCGAGAACCTTGACGCCCGACTTGGTGAGGATGATGTTGCCGGGCTTGAGATCGCGATGAATGATGCCGTGATGATGCGCGCTCTCCAGGGCAGCCGCGATCTGACAACCGTATTGCACGACCTCGCTAAACGGCAAAGCACCGCGACGCAGCCGTTTCGCGAGAGTCATGCCTTCGAGGTACTCCATTACCAGGTAGGCGACGCCTTCCTGATCGCCGATGTCGAAGATGCAGCAGACGTTGGGGTGCGACAGGCTTGAGAGTGCGCGGGCTTCGCGCTCCAGCCGCAGCCGTGCCGCGCGATCGTCTGACAAGGCAGGCTTCAGAATCTTGATGGCCACAACTCGGTGCAGGCGGGTATCTTGTGCGCGGTATACCTCTCCCATGCCCCCTTTGCCCAGCGGAGACAGGATGGTATAGGGACCAAGGCTGGTGCCCACCGCAACTTTCATCAGGCGAAGTATAGCAGTCAGCTACACGTTTGGAGGTCCGAACAAGCCTGGCGATGATAGTTGCAATGGTGCCTGGAGAGGATAGAATGTGCGCGTCTCTGATCGGCAGGCTTTCGCGCCGGGGGACCGGAGGATCTTTATGTCGTACAGCTACAAAGAAAGTGTTGCCTGGTTTTGGGAAGAGGTATTCAACAAAGGCAACTTCGAGCCTATCGATGTTTTGATTGCTGACAACTACACATTCAATGGCGAGCCCGTATCGAAAGACTCAATGAAGCAGTGGGTCACGATGCTGCGCACGCAATTGCAGGGACTTCACTTCACCATCAACGATCTTCTGCAGGATGACTGCAAAGTCGCGGTTCGCTGGACGCTGGTTGGGATGGATGTGACCACCAAGACGGAGATGACGAATACGGGAACAAACATCCTGACCTTCGTGGATGGCAAGGGTGTTTCGAACTGGCAAAACGGGGGAACCCCGCAGGACCTGCATCCGGTAAAGCAAGCTGCACCCTCTGCGGCCGCTTAGCTGACCCGCAACTTGCCCAGGCTTCCGCTGGAATCGCAAGCGGCACTGAACGGAAAGACCGTCAGTGCCGCAAGCTTTGTGCACCCGCTCTCTGCCCACGTCTTTTCTAAATCAAACTAAGCCTCAACTCATTTTCCGCCTGGTGGGGCATGGGGTCCCAACTGATTAGGGTTGGTGCATGCTATCGGCTGATGATCGGTATGGAAAAGTCCGTATTGATTGAAAGCTACTGCCAGCTGCAGCGAAGTATCCAGAGAGAACGCATCGGGAAAGCGGCCCCCGGCAAAGTGCTGCGGGGGGACCTGATTCTGAAAGTAGAACGCGTTATCGAGCGAATATTCGACGCAGATGCCGGCAAAGCCAAACGCGGGAGGAACATTGGCAGGCATGACGGACGGCGCTCCATTGGGCGCGGCGTAGGCGCTGCCATGACAGGAGAGGCAAGACGATTGAGGATTGTCCACCGGACCAGCCAGCCTTCCCTCGCAGCCATAGTGCTCGACAATACTCTTGCTTCCGGGGTTCAAAACTGTCTGCTGCAGCGGCAAGCTTTCTTGCCGTGGGACCGCCGGGAACGACCACGGATCTGCCCCGAACTGCACACCCACCGGCACCAGCCGGTCCCAAAACGTGGCCCCGGACGATCGTCCGTCATAGGCGAAAGTGGTGTACACCCAACCGGTCGGCGAACGATGGTCAGCTACGGCTGCATCCACCTGCACAACCCGCGATACCTGTACCTCTCGCTCGCATTCGTAACCTTTCTCAGGGTCGAACTTGTGACGGTTCACGTGCCATTCGGGCGCTCCCTTGAGCTGGCTCACGCAATGGGGCGGAGCGCTGGTGGTCAACACCTTCACCACCGCAGTTCCTTCCGGAAATGGCAGCCCGTCCGGCATCTGGCTGCCCAGATAATCGACTACGTGGGGACGGCCAGTGGCGGGGAATGCTTTGCCGACGGCATATCCTCCCCATTCGTTGTAAAAGCCGACCGACCAGCTCTCGTAGCCGTTCTGGTTGTCGCAACTGAGATTCGCCATGTTGAGGCGACTGACTCCGCGAAATTGTGGATCTGCATGCAACTGGGTAGGCTCTACGGCCATTGCGGCAATGCCGTGCGCCGGCTGCAGGGAGCGCAAGCTCGTCGGCTTCTTCAGCTCTGGTGTGGTGACGGTACGTTCGTTAGTGGTTCCGTGGACGAACTCGCGGCCCATGGTTGGATCGTAGGCCATCCATGGAACGTTGAACCAGCGGGTCTTGCCGTCCACCGTAGTGCGAAAACCCACTTTGTCAGCCAAGTCAGGGTCCTGTCCCTGTTTCACATAATCGAGGATGGATTTTACGTATTCATCCCAATGATATTTTTGCCATTTTCCGCTAGTATCGTCGTTCTTGGGAGGCAAAGTTGTTCCAAAGTCCACATCAATTCCCAGCCAAGCGCATTCCGTACATTTGCCGGGATTCTTTTTGGGATAATCCGCGCTCAACTTAAAGTGCGGAATGGAAGGATCAGTGTCTTTGACCTTATCCACTGAATTCCGGAACGCATAATATGCGGCATCGTGCTTCGTACTGGCATGCGCGGGTGGCGATTCCGGCGCCTGCTGGGCGTTACAGAGAACCGAGAGTACCAGAACACAAGCGCTTAGCGTGGCCCAGGCGGACCATGCTTTGATTCCTCTGCTCATCATGCTGCTCCTCCAAACACGTTAAGAAGATGACTTGTTTCAGGGCCGCTATTCGAATGAGAGCAAAAGATGCACGATACTCCGCGCCGGAATAATAATGAGAGATGAATTGTGCGAGAGCGGGTGTCTGCTCCGCGCGGCTCAATCATACTCTTGGCATGCAAGACGTGAGTTCCAGCGATTTTAGGCCGACATTTCCGGGTCACCCCACTGGGTCTTTTTCAAAACGTCCCATGGCGATTTCAACTGGAAAGTTGCCGCGACCATTCCAAGGTCAAGGAGTGCAGGTTGGTATTCTTGGATAGAATGTGTTTAGATTCCAGGAATTGCAGATCGTATAGTTTCACCCATGATTTCAGCTTCGTACAAGCCGAAAAAGAAGTTCATGCAACTGGCGATAGCAGAGGCCAAGCGCGCCCGGGACCGGGGAGATTATGCCATCGGCGCGGTAATCACCCGGGTAACGCACGGTCGCGAGGTGGTCATTGCCAGCGCCGGAAACCGGGTAAAGACCTCCGGGTCGAGCATTAAACACGTCGAGTTGGAGACTCTCAAATACGTATCGAGCGGCTATGGCCGCTATTTGCCGGATTTCGTCCTCTACTCCACCCACGAGCCCTGTGCGATGTGCGCCGGCGCCTGTGTGTGGTCCAGGATCGGCGCAGTGGTCTACGGCGTCTCCCAGGAAGATATTGCCGCGTATGGCCGCAAGCGCGGAACCGAAGACTACAAGTGGCGGGCATGCCTCATTCCCTGCAAGCTGGTCTTCAATAAGGGAAATCACTCCATCCCGGTCACCGGAGGATTTCTGCGGCAGGACTGCTTAAAGCTCTTCAGTTACGGGGCTGAATAGCGGCGTCCGGCGGGTTGGAAGAATGATTTCCGCCGTTGATGTCGCTACTCTGGCGAAGCGTACGCACTCCCGTCTGATCCGGCCCGCCAGAGTTCTTCCAGAGTCCGGTATCGATGGTGTCGAGCAACGCTCCCGTAGGGTCGCCCTCGTAATCCCAAAACATCATGCCTTTCAGGTTGTTATCGAGAACGTATTTGCATTTCAACGCGAGCGACTCGGTGTCTTCATACGAAACGAAAATTCTTTCCTGGGGACTGTAAAGATATGGAGCCGACGCGACCGGATCCCAATAGCGCGTGTAGCCCTTGCCTAACATATTGGTGAGGATATTGCCGTATTGCGCGAAAGTGTTGGGAACCGCTTTCCCGGGCTGAAACAAACCATGGCTGGTCTCGTCCACTTCGCCCCACACATGCCCGTAAAATGGAACCCCGAGAACGATCTTTTCCGCCGGAACGCCCACCTGCTCGAACTCTCGAACGGACCTGTCGGCAGAAATCCTTTTGGGATCGGCCGGATTGCTAAAGAGAGGCGCGTGGTGCCCGGTGGTCGCCTCGCTGCCTGGTTCGTAGTAGTCGTAGGCCATCAGATTGACGGTATCTACATACTTCTGAACCCTATCCATTTCGGTGTGCTCGAGAAAGCTGGAATCGGCGCCGGCCGCAGTGGTAAGAAACAGCCGACGATGGAGCTGTTTTTCCTCTTTGTTGAGGCGCTTGCGGAGATCTTTGAAAAGTAAGGTGTAGTTACGGCTGTCCTCAGGGCGGAATCGATTGCCGGCGCCCACCATTCCGGGGTATTCCCAGTCGATATCGATTCCGTCCAACTGATGGCGCTCAATGAATTTCATCGCGCTCTCGATGAAATGGTGACGGCTCTCAGAGGTGAGCGCCATGTCGGAAAAATTGCCCGATCCCAGCCATCCCCCGACTGAAATCAGCACCGTCAAGGAAGGGTTGTCTTGCTTCAACGCCGCCAGGGCGGCGAGGTTCTGATCATCGTTGGCGTAACCATTCACGATCTCTCCACCTTGAATGAGGGCGAAGGCATAGTTAATGCGGGTCAATTTTCCTGCGGCGATGTCACCCGGCTGGATGAGGTCATTGCGCTTAAATACATAGGCGACGACCACCTTCTTTGCCGGAGAAGGGCTTGTACGCGCCAGCAAACACGGACTGCAAGAGATAACTAAGAAAAGAAGGAGGCAAGGTGCGCCCCGCCATACTCCGCGCAAGACCCGAGCGCGGCGAAGTTTAGAGATCAGCACTTGGTTCCCCTGGATGGAATTTCGTGATCGCAGACTCACGTACAATGGACGGCGCAACCAAGCTAACCGTATGTTCTCGAGTGTATTCCTTATCTTGAAAGCAAATCGCTTTCTGACGCACACAAAAATCCAACGTATCCGTATTTGGGTCTTAGCAGCCTGTTCTATCGGCTGCCTTGTGCCTTTGTGCGCGGGGCAGCTGCGTGTTCTGGCCGACCACGTTGGATATGAGACACACGCTCCCAAACAGGTTCTTGTGGTCGGCACCGAGCAGGACCACCCCTCGCAGTTCTCGCTCGTCGACATTAAGACCGGCAAGACTATTCTGACGGGAAAGCTTGTCCCCGATGGCCGGGTACACGCATGGGGTGGGCGCATTTTCTGGACGGCAGATTTCTCTTCGTGGCAGACCGATGGCAACTATGCGGTAAAGGTACAAACCGCTACTGGGGAAGCCAGTTCCTGCTCCTTCGATATTGAAAGCAATATTTTGGAGCGCAGAACGCTCTCGAATGTCCTCTATTACTTCAAGGGACAGCGGGCCAGCGGGTTGATGGATCAAGCTGACCGGCATCTGCCTGTGCCCGGCGGAAAGCCCGGCTTCGTGGACGTGCACGGGGGATGGTATGACGCGACCGGCGACTATGGCATTCATCTTTCGCACCAGAACCTGACCTCCTACTTCAATCCGCAGCAGGTTCCGCTGGTGGCATGGGTGCTGTTGAAGAGCTACCGCGTGCTTGAAGCGCGCCATGATGACAACTTCAGCGAGTATGAACGGCGGATGCTGGACGAGGGCCTCTTCGGCGCCGACTTTCTGGTGCGAATCAAGCAACCGCACGGCTCATTTTTCGAGAGCATTACGGCTCCTGGTACAGGCAAGCTGCAAGAGGACAGGGCGATCGGCAATCCGAACTGGCGCACCCAGATTAAAACCAAAGCTTCGGATTCGACCGAGCAGTTGATGGCGGCGAAGAGTCCGCACGCCTATGAGGCAGGCTTTCGCGCCGGAGGAGGCATGGCCATCGCCGCACTTGCGCTCGCCAGCACGATGCCAGCCGACGGAGACTTCCCCCGCTCCACTTATCTGCGCACTGCTGAAGAAGCATTTCAGTTCCTGGAGAGCCACAACCGCGAACTGCTGAATGATGGCAAGGAGAACATTCTCGACGACTATTGCGCTCTGATGGCGGCGACCGAACTGTATCGCGCTAGCCATCAGCAGGTTTATCTGGCTGCGGCTGACCGGCGCGCCGCCAACTTAATGGCTCGGCTCACTACGGCGGACGGTCATCGCGATTACTGGCGCGCCGACGACCGATCGCGGCCTTTCTTTCATCCTTCGGATGCAGGCCTGCCGGTAGTCAGCCTGCTCGAATATGCGCAGATCGCGACTCCTGAGGCCCAAGAGCGCGTTCGCGATGTGGTGGAGCGCTCGCTGCGATTTGAACTGGCTGTGACTGCGGAGGTCAACAATCCTTTTGGATACGCGCGGCAGCTGGTTCGCATGGGAAATGGCGACGTGCGAACTGCCTTTTTCTTTCCTCACGACACCGAAGCGGCTCCCTGGTGGCAAGGGGAGGATGCGCGTTTGGCTTCGCTGGCTGCGGCGGCGCGTATGGCTGCACCGCTCTTCGAGTCAGACGCGGCATTTCATTCGCAACTGGAAGACTATGCTGATAACCAACTGCACTGGATTCTGGGACGGAATCCTTTTGACGTGAGCCTGCTGATCGGCAGCGGCCATGGCGATGCGGCCTACATGTTCTTTCAATCTTATAAATACACCAACGCTCCCGGGGGCATTGTCAACGGCATTACGGCGGCGACTCGATAATGAGGACGGCATTGCCTTCAGCCAGGGATTCGCGGTCACCGGCAAGGATGATGACTGGCGCTGGAGCGAAGAATGGCTGCCTCACGCCGCCTGGTATCTATACGCCCTGAGCCTTCCCCATCCCTGAACGGCCTACCCCTGCTTTGCGGAGAAAGGCCATCATCGGGCACCAGTTGGTGAAAGCGGACTGGAACAGATTCAGGCCCACGAATGCGGTAAACAAATACCAGTAGGGGCTAAGCCAATAGCCGAGAGCCAGGGACAGCAGGACAAAGAAACCAGCGATCATTCTTAAATAACGTTCAACAGTCATGACTATCCTCCGTGGTAAATCCTGATTCAATTCGCCACCGGGCTCGGACACTCCAGGGTCGCCTGCTTTAGCGCTTCTCCGCGCTTGCTCAGATAATAGAGCACCGGCACCGCCATGCGGGAAAGAACTGTGGATGCGACTTCCCCAGCCATCAGAGAGATAGCGAGACCCTGAAAGATGGGATCAAACAAAATAACACTCGCGCCCACCACCACCGCGGCTGCAGTCAGCAACATAGGACGAAAGCGCACCGCACCGGCATCGACTACCGCATCTTCCAACGACATGCCCTGGGTCACGGCGAAGCTCGATGAAATCCACAAGGATGATGGAATTCCGCACAATAATTCCCGCACCGGCGATGAATCCGATCATTGAAGTGGCCGTGAAAAACGCACCCATCAGGGTATGCGCCGGTAAGATTCCAACCAGAGTCAGCGGAATTGGCGCCATGATCACCAGGGGAGTCTTAAATGACTTGAACCAGCCCACTACCAGCACGTAGATCAGCACCAGTACCGCAGCGAAGGCGAGGCCGAGATCGCGAAAAACTTCCACCGTGATGTGCCATTCGCCGTCCCACTTCATGGCAAGCCGCGCTGAACTTGCAGGCAACTCTGTGCCCATGTATTGCCTGATCTGGTAGCCCTCGGGAAGCTGAAGCTTCTCGATCGCAGCCTTCATTTTCAAGATGGCATAAACCGGGCTTTCTTCCTCGCCGGCTACGTCGCCGGTTACATACACCACCGGCCTCAGATTCTTGCGGTAAACGCTGGTGTCAATCGTAGTCTGCCGCAGGCTGGTTACTTCTCCAAGGGAGACCTGAGCCCCGTAAGGAGTAGAGAGCTTCAAGCTGCGCAATCCTTCAATCCCCGAGCGATCAGGACGGGAGAGGCGCACTTCGATGGGAACGTCCTCTCGCGACTCGGGGTCGTGCAGAAGCCCGGCGCTGGCTCCCCCCAGGCCGGCTTGTACCGTCTTGTTGACGTCGTTGGCAGTAATGCCGTTCAACGCGGCTTTGTCGAGGTCAACCTGCAGGTCGTATTTCGTCTGCGGGTCTTCGACGTACCAGTCCACATCCACTACGCCGGCAGTCTGTTGGAAAACTTTCTTGATCTGTCCGGCGACTTCAATGCGACGGACCGGGTCTGGGCCGTAGACTTCCGCTACCAGCGTCTGCAGTACCGGAGGACCGGGCGGGACCTCGGACACCTTGATCCGCGCCCCAAACGGAGCCGCAATTCTGTCGAGTTCGGGGCGCAGGCGGCGGGCGATCTCGTGGCTTTGGGCGCTGCGCTCATGGCGATTGAGAAGGTTGACCTGGATGTCCGCCTGGTTAGGCTGCCTCCTCAGGAAGTAATGCCGCACCAGCCCATTGAAGTTGTAAGGGCCGGAAGTGCCGGAGTAGATCTGATAGTTGGTGACTTCCGGCTGCTCGCCGAGGTAGCGGCCAAGCGCCTGAGCGACGCGTGTGGTCTGCTCCAGAGGAGTTCCGTCGGGCATGTCCACGATGACCTGAAATTCACTCTTATTGTCGAAGGGCAGCATCTTGACCCGCACCCACTTCAACGGCACGAATGCAACCGCGATCAGCAGCAGCACCACCACTCCGCCGAGGAACATCCACCTTCGCTTGGCGTCCTGGATTAGCGGATTCATTACCCGGCGATACAGCCTGGTGGTCCAGCCTTCGGCCTCATGAGCGGACGCCGTGCCTCCGGCGTAGTGGCGAAGCAGGCGCAAAGCCGCCCAGGGCGAAACCACGAAGGCGACGACCAGAGAGAAGATCATGGCCGCGGATGCTCCTACCGGGATCGGCCGCATATACGGTCCCATGAGCCCGCGCACGAACGCCATTGGCAGAATTGCCGCGATCACGGCGAAGGTTGCCAGGATGGTCGGGTTCCCGACTTCGTCCACAGCTTCGACTGCAACCTGAGCCAGCGGCCGGCCACAATTCTCGGCGAGTCGAAAATGGCGCACGATATTTTCGACCACAACGATGGCGTCATCCACCAGAATGCCGATGGAGAAGATCAAGGCGAACAGCGTCACCCGGTTCAAGGTGTAACCGTAAAAATAAAAGATGGCCAGGGTAAGCGCCAGGGTGACTGGAATGGCCAGCAGGACCACGCCCGACTCACGCCAGCCCAGCGCCAACCCAATCAGCAGTGTCACCGAAAGAGTAGCCAGCAGCAGATGTTTCAGCAGTTCGTCAGACTTGTCTTTCGCGGTCTCCCCATAGTTTCGGGTGACCGTGACATTCAGGTCGGATGGAAGCATGTAGCCGTGCAGCGCGTGGATTCGTTCCAACACACGCTCGGCGATGACAGTTGCGTTGGTGCCCTTCCGTTTCGCTAAGGTAATCGTGACTGCTGGATGTTCTGCCCTTGCCGTATCGCCAGAGGCTTTGGCATTGCCATCCGCATTGGCAAAGAGGACATAATTGTCCGGCTCGGCCGGTCCGTCTTCCAACTTCTCCGCTACATCGCGAAGATAGACGGGGCGCCCATCATGAGTGCCGACCACTACCTTCTGCAACTCTTCTATCCGGGTAAAGAACGCTCCCGCCTCCACCTGGAACTCGCGGTTATCACGGGCAAAACTGCCGGCCTGTCCGCGTGAATTTGCGGCTTGCAACTGTCCGATAACCGCACCAGGGCCCAGTCCATAGGCAGCGAGCCGAGCAGTGTCGAGGACGACTCGCACCTTACGGGGCTGGCCACCGATGATCCTGGTCTCGGAGACGTCGTCGAGTTGCTTCAGCGAGCTCTCGAGTTCCCCGGCAATCAGCCGCAGGCGGTAAGCGTCATAATTCTTTCCCCACAGCGTGAGTGCCATGATGGGCACGTTATCGATGGAACGCACTTTGATGATGGGCTGCGAGATGCCCGGGGGAACGCGGTCTAAATTCGAATACAGCTTGTTGTAAGTCTTGACGATGGCATCTTCTTCCTTCGTCCCCACATAAAACCGCACTACTACCATGCTCAGTCCGGGATGGCTGATGGAATAGAGGTACTCCACGCCGGGAACTTCCCGCAGCAGGTTCTCCATGGGTATGGTCACCCGTTCGGTGACTTCCTGCGCGGAAGCGCCGGGCATCTGCACAAACACGTCGAGCATGGGTACGACGATTTGGGGTTCCTCTTCCCGGGGAGTCTGCAGAATGGCGAAGACGCCGAGCAGTAACGCACCCACGATAACGAGGGGGGTGAGCTTGGATTCTATGAAGCTGCGCGCGATGAGTCCCGCGGCGCGAAGTCCGTGAGTCGGCCTGGGCGTGGATGCGTTCACGGCCTGGCCTCGATCTTCTTGCCACTCAGGTCCTGGTTTGCAGGAGCTGCTACCAGCTTTTCGCCGCCATCAACCCCGGAGAGCACTTCCACCTGTTCGCCTACAAGTTCTCCGAGGGTGACGTAGCGCAAATTTGCAATCCGTGCGGAATCGAGTACGTACACCGCTTCAAGTTGCCCCCGGCTAAACACCGCCGTCCGCGGGACTAGGACCGTGGTCTTTTCGCCGCGAGAAATTCGAGCCCGGCCGAATAGGCCAGAGCGCAGGCGTTGATCGGGAGGCAGATCGATCTTCACCAGGAAACTTCGGGTAGCCGAATCTGCTTTCGGAACCAGCTGTGCAACTTTTCCGGCCAGCTCAGAGTCGAGCGCCTCAATCCGAACCGGAATCGTCTGTCCGCGCCGTAGCAGACCGATGTGACTCTCGTCGACTGTCGCTTCCAGCCGGTAGCGCCGTGGATCTTCAATCGTGAACAAGGGCATTCCCGGACTGGCGAGAGACCCGGCATCCACTTGTTTTTCAGTGACGACACCGTCAAACGGTGCGCGCACCCGGCTGTACTCCAGCATGGTTCGGGCTTGGATCATGGCAGCCTCGGCCTGGGCATTTCCGGCGTGGCTCATGTCACGCCGTGCCTGCGCGCCCTCGAACCGAGCCTTCACTTCGTCGAATTCTTGCGGACTGACAGATTTCTTCTCATAGAGGTCCTGGTAGCGCTTGAAAGTGGCTTCCGCCAGATGGAAATCCGATTCGGCGGCGGCTGCGTCCTGCTGGGCGCTGCCTTGTGCGGCGGTGGCACGGTCCAGGCCGGCGCGGGGTTGGGCGTCGTCAATCACCGCCAGGATCTGCCCCCGCTTCACCCGATCGCCCTCATGGACGCGGACTTCCACGATGTTGCCCATCATCTGGCTGGCGATCTGGCTGGTCTGCGCGGCGCGAACGGTGCCCATGGCTTCGAGGGAGTCTGGGACCGCTGCCTGCTGTGCGGAAATCACGCTCAGGTTGCGCACCACTTCCGGCGCAGTGCGGGGTTCCTTCGGCGAACTGGAGCAAGCGGTGAAGACCAAGGTGAGAACCAACCAGGTCGGAATGACGGAGATTGTGCTGATTCTTCGTTTGTTCATGGCTGTAACACGGTTCATGGCTGTACCACCGGGGAGTTGGGACTCAGCGTGCCGCTGGCAAGTTCCAGATTGGCGTAGCTGGTTTGGAAGCGGGAGACGGCTTCCCAATAATCCAACTGAGTGCGCAGCGTCGCCTCTTCTGTGCTCAGCAGGTCGGTGATGGTCAGCAGGCCGCCGTCATAGCGATTCCGGCTGATGCGCAAGCTTTCCTGAGCTTGCGCTACCGAGGAACGGGCAATCCCAACCTGCTGCCGCGCGGCGTCGGCATCGTAATACGCGCGACGAACCTCCAGGCGCACGCCATCGGCTGCAGCCTGCTTCAAAGCGGCCACCTTCTCCTGCAATGCGGTTTGCCGGCTCAGTTCGGCCCGCTTGGTGCCGCCGGTAAAGAGGTCGAACTGCAGTTCGATTCCGCCAACCCAGTTATTGCCTCCGCCTCCGGCAAGCAGCGTGGGATTGTCGGTTTGCCACGAGGCAAAAGCGTTCACCCGCGGTCCGAACGATGATTTGGCGATCGCGACGCTTAGTTTCTGTATCGATTCTTCGGACTGGATGCGCTTCAAGTCCGGACGGTTCTCTAGCGCTTTCTTCTCGAGGTCAGCAACCGCCACTATTGGGAACTGATGTTCCGAAAGGGTTTCGCTGGGTTGATGGGAAGCTTCCGGAGCCAGTCCCATGGCGACATCCAGCTGCGCCAGCGAGAATTCCGAGTCGTTCTGCGCCCGGACCAGCTCCTGCTGTCGCGTAGACATCCGAACCTGCGCATTCAGCAGATCGGATTGAACACTCAAGCCACTTTCAAACCTGGCCTGGCTGCGCTCCAGAATGGACTGCGCGGTCTTCACCGCCTGCTCCGCGACTTCAAGCCTCTTCCTGGCCAGCAGCACTCCGTAGTAGGCATCCACTACACGGAATATGGTCTCCTGTTCGGCCCGATCGAGTTGATAGCCTGCGGCCTCCAGTAAAGATTTTGATTGGTCGATTCGGCGCCAGCTTGCAAACGAGTCGAACAAGTTCCATGTGCCCGCGATGCGGGTGCTGAAATTGCCGAATGGAACCGGGGTGTTGAGCTGGTCGAGCGCGAAATCGGCGCTGGTGAATCTCTGTTGCCGTAGCCTGCTGCCGAAAACGTACACGGGATCATTGCCCCGAGTTGCGGTTTCCGAAAACATCAGATTGGGAAGCAGACCGCCGCGAGCCTCGCGTACCCTTGCCTCCGCAGCTCTTGTTTCAGCCAGGGCGGCCTTTCGCAATGGATTCTTCTCCAGCGCTACCCTCACTGCTTGCTGCATGGTGAGAGGGGCTGGTGGCGCGGATTGCTGACCGAACCCAGTTCCACCCAGCCACCATGCCGCAATCGCCGCAATCGCGAATTTTGCCGGAAGATTCACGCGCGAAGCTCCGCCACTTGAGCCTTCATCCATTCCGTCTGTTCTTCGGCAATTTCGTAGGTGGTCTTGAAGCTGGCAGTCTGCTTGACCATCGCTTCCACCGAGCAGTACTTCTCTTCCGAAAGGCGGATAGCTTCTTCGACCGCCGCCGGGTCAATGGCAAATCCGGTGAGGACGTGATGAACCCGAACCGCGGTGAACACCTGCGGCGGACGCTCCGCCTGATCGGTTTCTACCCGTACCTCGTACCCGGTAATCCTCTGGTGATACTTCTGTCGAAGCACGGTAATGACATCGAAAGCCGTGCAGCCGGCCAGACCGACGGCAACTAGTTCGATGGGTTTGGGGCCAGTCGCCCCGGCGGTGTCATCTAGCACCAAATGGTGTCCGCTTCCGGTTTCGGCCACGAATTGCCGCTGTGCGGCGAGTGGCTGAGTGAGCTTCACCTTCGCGCTGATCATGTTGCCTCCTGCTGTCCCGAACTGCGAACCACGGGAATAAATGCAACCGCGCGGGATTTGTTACAGAGAAAGCAGTGAGCGAGAGGAGTCGCCAACGGGGATTGCCGCAAACCTATGTAGGTACGTGGCTTACCGGCGGGTTGCCAATTCGGCTTGCAGAGACAGCAGACGGCCTCGAAGAGCGGCGGCTTGCTTTTTGTCGAGGGCTTGGTTTGGCAACGTTCGGAGCTGTCGGATCGTTGTTTCCAAACTCGAAAGAAACGCCTGGCACGGGTCACAGCCTGCGAGGTGGGCTTCCAGCTGATCGCACAGACTGTCGTCGAGCTGGTCGTCTAAATAGTCCGAGAGCTCAGCAAACATCTGTTTGCAGCGGCGCGGGCGAGCGGGCATTGCGGCGGATCGCGAAGCCGTGGACCGCTGCTTCTTTGACAGTTCGCCAGCGGAGAAGTTCTTTCGTACAAACAGCCGCGCACGATGCAACCGCACTCTTACCGTGCCGCGCCGCAGGCCGGTGATTTCGGCGACCTCCTCATCGCTAAGACCCTCCATATCGCGCAGCACCAGAATGATGCGGTAATCGGGCGGCAGTGTCTGCACCGCCGAACGCAGGCGCTGCGCTTCCTCGCTGCGCAAGGCCAGCGATTCAGGATTGATGGGCCCGGTACTGGCGAAACGTTCCAAGTCGCCCTTGTCGGGCATCAGCTCGTCGAGCGAGAGATTTTGCGCCGGAGCGAACTTGCTCTTGCGCCGGCTCATGAGGCAACGGTTCTTCGCCACCTTGTAAAGCCAGACCACCAGCGCTTTGGGGCTGTCGAACTTCTTGAGATAAGGCAGAGACTTGACCAGCACATCCTGCATGGTGTCTTCCGCGTCCTCCCGCTGCTGGCACACGCGCATGCTGAACGAGAACACTGATTGCTGCAGCAGCGCCAGAGCCTTTTCCATAGAGTCGGGCTGCTCCGACCGCAGCAGTTCGATGGCTTGCTCAACGTCCTCCCTCATTCCGTCAACCATACCACGCAGTGCAGAAGCATCCTCTGGTGCATCTGGAATTGATTGTAAGAACCGCTGCACGTCGTGGTTCTAAAGCAGTTGCGGCCGTGATTGTTGTCACCCTGAAGCGAGAGCTGGGTCACATTGCGGCCGGAGTCATTCCAGCTACGATCAACAGTTTCGAATGATCGCAACTATGCAATATCGGAACTACTAACCGATGGAGGTCGGAACAATGTTACGTCTTTATTCATGGCTGATCACAGCATCGATCCTGGGGCTGCTCTTGCTCGGGACGGGGACGGGAACGGCATCGGCCCAAAGCCTCAATGGCAAGGAGCTTTATCGCAACAACTGTAAGACCTGCCATGACAAAGGCTCACCCTACCGGCAATACACGCCCATGACCTTGAGCCAGGACCAATGGAGAAGCTTCTTCAAGAGCAAGCTGGTGCCGGCTCACAAAAATGCCGTCAATCCCAAAACGGGAGACAAGTTCAAGCTGCTCTCCCCCGATGAAATCAAAGCAATTCAGCGTTTCGTGATTGATCACGCGGCAGATTCCGAACAACCCGCTACGTGTGGCTAGACGAGTGGCGCGAGCCACCCCAAAGGACTGAGAGGCGAAATCATCATGCGTAAATTCATATATAGCTTTTTCGCTCTGCTGTTATTGTTCACGTCCGCCGGCTGGGCCCAGAATGCCACGGACACGAGCACTCCCTTACCCACTCCGGCTGCTTCTGACGAGAATGCCCAACTCCGCCAGGAACTGGACCAGATGAAGAAAGCAGTGGCCGATCTGGAAGAGCGCTTGGCAGCGCAGGAAAAGAAAGCCACCGCGCCGGAAGAGTCCAAAGCGCAAGAATCCAAAGATCAGCCCAGCACGGCTGAACTCGCAGCGACGGTCAAGGACCTGGATCAACGAATCCAGCAAACCGAGCGCCGCGGATCGCTCGATCGCATTAACTTCTCAGGTGATTATCGCTTCCAAGCCCACTCCATCTGGGGTCAGGTGCCGGCCCACTATGACGGCATGCAGCTACAGAATCTGGTAGTCAAGACGCTGTTTTACGCCAACACCAATGGAGGCATGCTGCCCGGCAGTGTGGACGCCATCAACAGCAATGTTGCCCAGCACTACTCCGACTACCAGTACTTCACCAACAATCTAACGTTCAATCAACTGAAGTCGGCCATGGCGCAGTTCCCGCCAGAGATGCAGCAGCAGCTCTTCGGCATGCTGCAGCCTTCCACGTTTGTGCCGGCATACAGCAACGACACCAATATTCTCTATACCAACCGGCTGCGGCTGAACCTCGACTCCCGCATTAATGACGACTTAACCGTCAGCGCCCGCCTGAGCATGTACAAGGCCTGGGGCGATTCGACCGGCGTGCAGGTTTTCAACGGCCAGCCGATCCTCGATGAACATCGACGGCACCACTGCCGGAGTTCCCAACTCCGACATGCTGCGGGTCGAGCGCGCCTATTTCACCTGGAACCATGTGGGCGGCTCGAATCTGTACGTGTCGATAGGCCGGCGGCCCTCAACCGATGGTCCGCCGCTGAACTTCCGCAACGACGAACCCCGAGGCGGAACTCCGTCGGGCGCCCTGATCGACTTCCAGTTCGACGGTATCACCGTCGGCTACCACTTCAACGACAACATGGTGTGGCGGCTATGCTACGGAGTCGGATACCAGTCGGGATTCGGCAATGGCAAACATCCTGAAGTCGCCCGCCGACCGCCTGAAAGATACTCACCTGCTCGGAGCTAACCTCGATCTGTACAGCACCGAGAAGACCTTCGTGCAGGCCACGTATGCGCACGCATTCAACGTCACTGACGGCTTCAATGGCTTGCTGGTTCTGCCGGTGAATCCGGTGACCGGCGATCCCGTGAACGCCCCGGTGGTAATGCGCTACACCCCTTCCGCCAACCTCGGCGCCATTGACCTGTTCGGGTTGAACCTCAACCAGCGGGTAGGTCCCATGGAACTCTACCTCAGCGGCAACTACTCCGGCACTCGGCCCAACGGGTTGACCACTCCGTTTGGTGGCCTGATGTCTGATCCGTTCGAAACTCCGGTAAACCGCAACGGCGCCATGTTCTACGCGGGCCTGCGTTACAGCTTCCCGCAGAATGACGGCCGCACCAAGCTCGGGTTCGAGTTCAACCACGGCACCAAGTACTGGTTCAACTTCGCCCAGGCAGAAGATGACATCATCGCGCCGAAGACGAGCACGCGCGGCGATGTTTACGAAACCTACCTCACTCACCGCTTCTACGAGCGCTTCATCATGAAGATCGGTTACATGCGCTACAACTACAACTACTCGGGATCGGGCTGGCATGTTGGGGCTCCCAAAGACCTCGACACCCTGGCGATTCTCGGTTTCCCGACTTACAAGAACGCGTCGATGCTAACTTTCGGGCTCACTACCCGCTTCTAGGCAATTGCGGCATGGGGACCGGGCCGCGGATCCAGTCCCCCGCCGCAGACTCAGGCAGTGCACGGGGACGACAATGAGCACGAAAATCTCACGCCGCAACTTTCTGAAGGCTTCAACCACTGTGGCGGCATTGACCGCCGGGGTTGCCGCGGCAGAACCGCACCCGCCCGGCTGGCGGGGCGATACCAGGGTGGAGCAAATCGCGACGAACTGCGAAATGTGTTTCTGGCGTTGCGGGGTGATGGCCGAAGTCGCGAACGGCAAGGTTCTTAAGCTGCAAGGCAATCCTCATCATCCTCTTACCAAAGGACAACTCTGCGCCCGCGGTAACGCCGGAACCCAGCTTCTATATGATCCGGACCGTCTGAAGTATCCGCAGATACGCACTGGCGAGCGTGGAGAAGGCAAGTTCAAGCGGGTGTCCTGGGACGAAGCACTCGATTTCTTCGCCTCGCGATTGAAGGATTTGAAGCAGAAGCATGGGGCTGAAAGCGTCGCCTTCTTTCCCCACGGAGTGGGAGCTGGATTTTTCGGAACGCTGATGAAAGCCTATGGCACCCCAAACTCCGCCGAGCCGGCATTCGCCCAATGCCGCGGACCGAGGGACGTTGGCTATCAGCTGACTTTCGGACGCGCAGTGAACTCTCCTGAGCCGGTCGATCTTGAAGAGGCTAAGGCGATCGTTCTCATAGGCAGCCATATCGGAGAGAACGTCTTCACCTCACAGGTGACGAACTTCATAACCGGCTTGCAACGCGGAGCGAAGCTGATCGTGGTCGATCCGCGATTCTCGACGGCTGCCTCGAAGGCGGATTTCTGGTTGCCCATTAAGCCCGGCACCGACATTGCGTTGCTGCTTGCCTGGATGAATGTCTTGATTGCCGAGAAGCTGTACGACACCGAGTACATCAAGCAGTATGCGGCGGGAATGAAAGAGCTTGAAGAGCATGTAAAGCAGTTCCCGCCGGAGTGGGCTGCACCCATCACCGAGATTTCGGCCGAACAGATCCGCGACACCGCTCACCTGATGGCCGATGCCAAACCGGCCGTTGCAATTCATCCCGGCCGCCATACCAGTTGGTATGGCGACGACACCCAGCGGGCCCGTGCCATGGCCATTCTTACCGCGCTGCTCGGAGCCTATGGCCGCAAAGGCGGCATGTTTCTTCCGTCGAAGCTCAAGCCCGGGCGGATTCCCTTGCCCGCCTTTCCGGAGTCGGAAAAGGGCCGCGCCGATGGCGGCGGCACCAAGTATCCGCTGGCCGCCGAGGAATCACAGGGCCTGACCCAGGCCTTAGTCGCCGCCACCCTCACGGGCACGCCGTATCCGATTAAGGGATGGGTAGTGTACGGGCAGAATGTCCTCGAAAGTATTCCGCAGCGGCAAAACACGCTGAAAGCTATCGAGCAACTGGAATTCATGGCAGTGGTGGACGTGCTGCCGGTGGAGCAGACTCGCTACGCCGACCTGCTGCTGCCGGAGGCGACATATCTGGAACGCTACGACCCACCTGCGGTGGTAACCACGGCGAAGCGGCCCTTCATTGCCATCCGCCAGCCGGCAATCGAGCCTCTGTACGAATCGAAACCGGGATGGTGGATCACCAAGCAACTTGCCTGGCGCCTGCGTCTGGAAGACTACTTTCCCTGGAAGGACCCGGAGGATCATCTCTCGCGACTCATTCAGCCGCTCAACTTGAATGTCGCCGAGCTCAAATCTCTGGGAGCGGTGGCATTCGAGGGGCATCCCTATATTGAAGATCGCAAAGAAGAAGATGGTCCCATTTTTCCGACCCAGAGTGGACAAATCGAGCTGGTTTCCTCCGTGCTCGCCGATTTACATTTCGACGCGCTGCCCAGATTCACACCACCCGAAGCACCACCTGCCGGATACATGCGACTGATTTATGGGCGCGCGCCGATGCACTCGTTTGCCCGATCAGAGAACAATGCCTGGCTCGAATGACCTGATGCCGGAGAACCAGGTGTGGATCAACACCCGGGTGGCCGCGAAGTCCGGGGTGCGCAATGGGGAGAAGATAATTCTGGAGAACCAGGACGGAGCGCGCAGCCTGCCCATCGCGGTGCGTGCCACCGAAGCCATCCGCAACGATTGCGCTTATATGGTGCACGGTTTTGGCGCTCTGGCTCCAGGCCTAACCAAGGCCTACAGGAAAGGCGCTTCCGACACCCAATTGATTACGCGAATTGCAGTTGACCCGATCATGGGCGGCACGGGAATGCGGGTGAACTTCGTCCGCATTCTGCCCTCAGAAGAGGCCAGGAGCTAAGCTATGGCACGTTATGCGATGGTCATTGACCAGGAACGCTGCGTCGGCTGCCAGTCATGCACCGTGGCCTGCAAATCGGAGTGGGATGTCCCCAACGGTTACGCCCGCACCCGGGTGCGCCAGGCGGGAGTTTCGGGCACTTATCCGAAACTGGTCAGCGCTTTTTACGTCTCGCAGTGCAATCACTGCGACCATCCTACCTGCGTGCCGGCATGCCCGACTGGCGCCACCTACCAGGACGCGAACGGTGTCGTGCGAGTGGACCGCGAACTCTGTATCGGCTGCGGCTCCTGCGTGGCTGCATGCCCCTATGGCGCCCGCTATGTGAGTCCGGCGCTGGGCAAAGTGGACAAGTGCGATTTCTGCGCAAGCCGCTTGGATAAGGGCCTGCAGCCGGCATGCGTGGCCACCTGTCCCGCCCACGCCAAGGTTTTCGGAGACCTGGAGGATGTTTCGAGTGACGTATTCCGCATGGTCTACGGGGAGGGCGCTCGGCGGGTGGAGAGCAACACCGTCGCCATCGGACCCAACGTGTACTACCGTGGCAAGCCGGAACACACTGAAATGCTTCTGGCCAGCTTCCCGCCGCAATTGCCGCGGACCATCGCTGCGGGAAAAATCTGGGCCAGCATCGTGAACAAGCTGGTTTATGTCGCTGTCGGCGCAACTTTCCTGGGTCAGGCTGTGGCATTTTTCAGGCAGCTTGGCACCGGGGAGAAGCAGTTCGAAGACTGAGGTTGAAGCAAGGAGCACGCGATGATCGCTCACGCCATTCCTGAAATTCCGGCTGCCTCTTTCAGCTGATGAAGCCGAGGCAATGGCCCAGCGCCAGGTGAAGAAGCACCACGTGGCCATCGTCCTGTTGCACTGGTTCAATGCCATGGTGTGGTTGCTGGAACTGAGCACCGGGGCGGGCCTTATTGTTTCGCCAAACTACCGTTTTATGCCGCAGTGGTTTCTTTCCCTGATGGAGGGGATTTTCGGCACACGCGCCAACCTGCTTCGATTTCACATCGCAGTCGGACTCACCTGGATCACGGTGTTTCTGATCTATGCGATTTTTGGTTTTCGGAATTATCTCCACCAGGAAGTGCTTGCCCGCGAGATTGCGCTCGATCAGGACGATTTTGACTGGCTGCGCATCCGGCTACTGAAGCTGCTGGGCAAGACCAAGGCCCCGCTGCCGCCACAAGGCGTCTATAATGCCGGCCAGAAATTGTTCGCCTTCATGATCTACTCGCTGGTTCCCATCATCATGCTCACCGGCATAATTATGACCTTCCATCTCGGTACCGCCCTGGTGGCATGGTCGATGGTGGCGCACTTCTTCGCAGTCGGCATGGTGGTTTCCGGCTTGATGATTCACGTGTATATGGGCGCGGTTTTCCCCGAAGAGCGGCAAGCCTTCTACTCCATGATCACCGGTAGTGTGAACGAGCTCTATGCCTACCGTCATCATTTTAAGTGGTGGCGCGAAGTCAAGCTCAACGAGGAAACCTGGAGAAAGGAACTGATGGATCAAGCGGCGGCCGCAGAAGCCGCCTCGCAGAGTGAACAGGGCGGAGGCCCGCCGGCCCTGCGGAATTTGGCGGTCCAAACCGGAAATGGAGAAGAGCAACCGGGCTCTTGAGTACAATGATCACACTTGTGGCAGATGACTCGCAGCATAGAAAAGGCGCGATGAAGAATTCCCAACGTCCCAGTGTGGATGAAGAAGTGCTGGAAAGACAGGTTTTGATCTGCAAAGCCTTTGCGAATTCCACGCGCTTGCACATTCTGGAATTGCTGGGCAAGCATGACTGGTCGGCGCATGACCTGCAACAGGAGATCGGCGTCTCGAAAGCCAATCTTTCACAACACGTGACCGTGCTGAAGACCGCTGGAGTGATCGTGCGGCACAGACGGGGCAAGCAGGTTTATTTTTCGCTGGCAATGCCGGAAGTCAAAACCGCCTGCCAGCTGATCAGGAATGTGCTGCGCGCCCAGATTCGCAATGGAAGACAACTGGCAATCTGAGCTAGTCACGCGGTAAACCGTTCCAGAGAGAACTGCGCCGGGCGAGACTCTTCCCCGAGCACCAGTCGGCTGACCAGCTCTCCCACCGCAGGCCCGTGCTTGAAACCATGGCCCGAACCGCCCCCTGCGATCCACACATTTGCAGCGGAGGGATGCCGGTCGATGACGAAATCACCATCCGGCGTCTGCTCATACTGGCAGACACGCGATTCCAGCAGCGGGGCACCGGCGAGCGCCGGGAAGCGGAATGCGAGATATTCCCGTACTGACTTCATCGATTCCGCCGTCGGAAGTCGCTCACCGCTCGTTGGATCAAAATCTGGACCTCGCGTGTCGTCGGCGATCTTGAATCCGCGCCACTGATTGCCGGGGATTCCATAGAACATTTGGGCGCCCATATCCACCCATGCGGGGAACCGATTATCTGAGAATCGATCGTCTGCTATTGGAGTACCGAAATAGAAGACTTCCTGCCGGGTGGCCCGGATCACGTTTCCGAGTAAGCCGGGAAACATCTGTCCCAGCCAGGGCCCGCAGGCAAAAACGAAGCATTCAGCGCTCACCTCTGAGCCATCAGCGAGAGTCAAGGTTTTCAGCTCCGCGCTGCCGATCTGGGGGTATTCACAGCCAGCTGCTGGTATTCGCCGCCCTCCGAAATAAACTCTTCGAGTACAGTCTGGCAGGCAAGTCTTGCGGTCAGGTACCCTCCATCCTTCTCATAGATAGCCCATTTCACTCCATCGGGATTAATCTGCGGAAAGCGGCGGATAAGTTCGGCCGGTGACAATTCTTCAAATGCCACGCCGGAGTTTCGCAGTATCGGCAACGCTGCCTGCTCGAAGCTGCCGTCGGTCCCGACCATCCACAAGAATCCTGTGTGGTGGTACAGCGTGCGTTTCCAGCGCTGTTCATTTTCCTGCCATAGCTGGAGCGATCGAACCGCCATGTCGGTGTAGATCGATTTAGGGCCGTACGTGGCGCGAATAATACGAGTCTCGCCGCCCGAACTGGCGCGGGAATTTCCCGGCCCCCAGGCGTCGAGAAGCAACACTCGCTTTCCCTTGCGCAGGAGCGAAAGAGCAGACCAGCCTCCGAATGCTCCGGCTCCCACCACGATTACGTCCGCCATGTTCATCTGCAGATGCTCCCTTATCCTGGTTCGCTGTTTAACTCATACAGACCGCTGTCCTCTTCGTCGAACGGATAAACGATTGGAACTTCGAAGGGATTCGATTTGTTCAACCGATATCATGTAGGAAACTCGAGTTCCGAGAATCCGCGGCGCATCAGTGCTTCCTGTGTTAGCTTAGCGAATTCATCTTCGTAGAGCTATCAAGGAGAACCCCCGCAGTCCATCTTCGTTTCTGATCTGCCAGGCCATGAAGATCAAAGACCAAACCTCGGTCCGTTGGCTGGTTGCCGCTCTGGTGGCGGGGTTTGCCTTCGTCAGCTACGTGCAGCGGATGAACATTTCTGTGGCCGCGGAAATGATGATGCCTGATCTTTCCCTAAGCAAGATTCAGATGGGCCAGATCTTCAGTAGCTTCTTATGCGGATACGCACTGTTTCAGGTAATTGCGGGCAGAATCGGGGACACTGCCGGACCACGAATCACACTGACAGCGGCGGCCCTTCTCTGGGGTGCAATGACGGTGCTCACCGGATTGCTGCCGGGTTCGCTGATCCATGGAGCGGTCGGCGTGCTTGTACTGCTGCTGGTGTTGCGGTTCATGCTGGGAGCGGCAGAGGCGGCCACTTTCCCAGTGGGAACACGGGCGATTCGCAACTGGACTCCGCCGGCAGAGCGCGCCTTCGGTAATTCCATCATGGTCGCCGGGAGCTCAATCGCTGCCGCCGTCGTTTCTCCTCTGGTTTCGTGGCTGATGGTTCGAGTTGGCTGGCGCGAAGCGTTCTACATCACCTCATCCGTGGCGTTCGGGATCGCCCTGCTCTGGTACTTCGCCGTGACCGACTATCCCTGGCAGCACCGGCGCGTGAGCCAGGCAGAATTGGACCTGATTGCGCACGATCGAGGGCGCATTTCACCGCCGCCAGATCGGCCCCGATCATTAAAGGAAATCCTTACCAGCCGCAAAATCCTGATTCTCTCGCTCAGCTATACCTGCGAAGGTTATGTGCTATTTATTTTCGTGTTCTGGCTTTACATCTATTTGGTTGAGGTTCGCGGCTTCAGCGTTCTGAAGGGTGGACTGGTGTCGAGCCTGCCATGGCTGACCGCGCTGGTTTGTACCCCGATCGGCGGATTCATCTGCGACCGAATCGCGCGGCGTAAAGGCCGGGTGGCAGGAGCACGAACCGTCATTATGCTCGGCTATGGACTCTCGGGCATATTGCTCTTCGTAGCGGCACGCTCTGAAAGCCGCATCGGTGCGGTGGCGGCGCTCTGCTTGAGCGTCGGCTTTCTCTACTTCGCCGAACCGGCATT
Source organism: Terriglobia bacterium (assembly GCA_963798155.1). Lineage (GTDB taxonomy): Bacteria > Acidobacteriota > Terriglobia > Terriglobales > Acidobacteriaceae > CAWCSH01. The sequence continues at coordinate 165,085 of CAWCSH010000003.1, read as the reverse complement.
CTGGGCCACAGCCACATATCTCGCCGGAGAGAATGCCGGTGCAGCTTCGGGCATCATGAATACCGCAGGCATTCTCGGCGGCATCGTCTCGACTTCGCTGGTGCCGGTGATCGTCAAACATCTGGGCTGGATCTACGCTCTGGGGTCAGGGGCTCTGGTAGCTCTGGCCTGCACCGTCTCATGGTTCGTAATTGGTCGAAGCGGATTGGCGCATGCGGGCCCGGTTGCGGCCGAAGAAAATGGCACAGGATAACAACTCGGTGCAGGAATACAATTTCAATCGCCTGTTTCTGCACCACGAATATCAAAGATCATTCCAGTGTGAGGTCGCCCCTTGATCAAACGCATACTTGGGTTTTCCTGTTCCGTTGTTCTTCTTCTCAGTTGCCTTTCCCACGCGCAAGCCGCCTCCGGCGCATCGGCCGCGCGGCAAAAAGTGATTATCGATACTGACATTGGCGGCGACATCGATGATGCCTTTGCTCTCGCCTTTGCGCTGTCGAGTCCTGAGGTCGACATACTGGGAGTAACCGCGGCATGGGGAGCCACGCAGGTGCGCGCCCGGATTGCGGATCGTATGCTGTGCGAGGCGGGCGCCCGGGACATTCCGGTGCTGGCGGGGCTCCCCGCAGAAGGCGATGGCGCGGACCTCAGCCAGGGGCGCTGGGGATTAGCCTTTCCCAAGCCCGCGCAGCCTTACCCGTCCGCCATTGATTTTATTCTCGAACAGATTAAGAGGTATCCGAACCAAATCACGCTGCTGGCGATCGCTCCCTTCACTGATGTCGGAACCCTGATCGAGCGCGACCCCGATACCTTCAAGAAGCTCAAGCGGCTGGTGATCATGGGCGGCTCGATTTATCAGGGATACGGTGATCTGGGATTTACGCCGAATCGGGGTCCTGAGCCGGAATACAACATTAAGTCGGATATTCCAGCAGCACAGCGGATGTTCGCGTCGGGCGTGTCTCTGTTTGTAATGCCTCTGGATTCAACCCAGCTCAAGCTCGATGAGGTCAAGCGCCAGATCCTGTTTCAGCAGGACACACCGCTCACCAACTCCCTCTCTACTCTCTATTACCAGTGGGGACAGCAAACCCCGGTCTTGTTTGATCCGGTTGCGGTTGCCTATGCAATCTCTCCTGACGTGTGCCCGATGCGGCCGATGCACATTGAAGTGGATAGCCAGGGCTATACCCGTGCCATGCCGGGGCCGCCCAACGCACAAGTTTGCCTGGAAGCGAATTCAGACAAGTTCTTCCATCATTTTCATGTCGCGATTGGCAAACCAGAAGCTGAATGGACATTGCGCGCAATGAAAGAAACGCTGCGGTTTCGCTCACTGGTTCTGACGTGCTGCATCCCCTTGCTCGCGCTCTCCGTAGCGAGCCAGATTGCACACGCAGCTGACTTCAACGACATCGTTTACTCCAACGTAGATGGCATTCAGCTCACGCTCGACGCGCATGTGCCCGAAGGCGCCGGCCCGTTTCCAGCGGCAATCCTGGTTCACGGAGGGGGCTGGGTGGCAGGAGGCAAGCAGCAGTACATCACTCCCATCTTCAAGCCGTTATCCGACGCCGGGTTTGCCTGGTTCAGCATCAACTATCGCCTCGCGCCGAAATACAAATTTCCCGCGGATGCTGACGACGTGGAGCATGCAATTCAGTTCGTAAAGGCGAACGCGGCAAAGTACAAAGTGGATCCGAAGCGTATCGCGCTGATCGGCGAATCCGCGGGTGGACACCTCGTTTCCTACGTCGGCGCCCGCAATCGTCCTGATTCACGAGTAGCAGCAGTAGTCTCCATGTACGGCGTTCACGACTTCATTTCGGCGGCGGTAGCCTGGAAGCCGATCCCGCACGAGATTCTCGATTTGTTCGGCATCTCAGCGGTGGATGCGGAAACCGCGCCGGTTCTGATCAAGGCTTCACCCGTGGTTTACATCAAGCGCGACATGCCCCCGTTCCTGCTGATGCACGGCTCGAAAGATGAAGACGTGCCGTACCAGCAATCGGTCGAAATGTGTACCCGGATGAAAGCTGCAGGAGCGCATTGCGACTTGATTACGATCAAGGGGGCTCCGCATGGCATGGATCACTGGGAAACACACCCGGAATTTCTTTGGTACAAGAAGGCGTTGGTGGACTGGTTGCGAGAGACGCTGAAGCAATGATGCGGGAGTTGGTGCGAACTCGGGGTAAGCCCCGACCAAGCGGAGCTAGGACGGGCGCCCGCACAATGTCCACCGAGAACGCTGAAGTGTCCAGCGACTTGGCTATTGCGGCAAGCCGTTGCTTTCGAGCTTCACTCGCAGGGTCACCGACCCGATCTTCTGCCCACCACTTTCGGCGTTCCACTCGAGGTTTTGCCATGTGCCCTTCTGTGACGCCGTGGACGAGACGGTCAGCTGGATCGAGTAGGAATCGTGGGGAGCGACAGCGTAAACGGTCGCATCCGGTTTCTCGGTCCATCCCGACGGCAGAGCGGCTTTCACTGTAACCTGCACCGGCGAGTCGGTGTTGTTACGGATGATGAGCGGCACCCACAGCGACTCTCCCGGAGTCACCTGTGCCTCCGGCGCGTACAGGTTCGCTAGCTGCCCGATACCGTGGGCCGGCCAGAAGGTATGGTAAAACGCCCACGGTCCGCCGAGTTCCAAAGCCACACCCGGTGGTGGCGGCTCGTAACCGGTCGCGCGAACATAGGCGATAGGATCCGGAGTGATCCCCTCGAACACGTCGCCGGTTACTGTGCCGCCTACCAGCGACTTCCCAAGAATCAGCCGCACCGGCATTTCACTGAATTCTTTGAGCTGGGCATCGGTGAAATCATTTTGCGTCTTGTAGTAGCCCCAGGCCTCGGCGGCCACGCGAGAATACGGAATCTTGCGCGATGGAGAGATGTCGCTGGTCGGGTACTCGGGTCCATTGCCTTTGAAAAAGTCGAAATGGGTGGTGTCGGAGAAATAGTAGATTTTCTTGGTCTGCCAGGGACGCAGCCCCTCGCCGTAGTTGTTGATGCTGAGCCGGTTGCGTGGCGCCTCCACCTGTTCAGGAAATGCCAGCGGATTCCCTGCCAGATCGAACGCCTCGGTTGCCAGCACTCCCGCGGCCTGGTGATCGTCGTGATTCTCGCCGACCACATACTTCGGCATCCAGGTCAGAATGACATCAGGCCGGGTAATGCGCACCAGGCGTACCACTTCTTCGAGCGCCTTGCCGTGCCCCCAGGTCTCAAGCGAGTGCAGAACGTCGCCCCCCGGAGTGTCAGGGCCGCTGAGGAACCAGGCATTGGTGATTCCGTAGGAAGCCAGGGAGTGTCGCGCCTCCATCTCGCGCACATCAGCCAGCGCCTTCGATTGCTCCTGTCCCGCCGCGTTTCCTCCGGAGTTGCCGCGAGTGCCATAAACCACCGCCACGCTTTTGTGCTGTTCTTCAATCAGCTTAGCCACGTAGGAGGTCACTTCAATATCGTCATCGGGATGCCCCACTACGATCAGGATGTCCACTTTGTAACGGGCATCGGGTTCAGGATTGGGAGGGGCTTGTTGCGACTGGGCGGCTGGAAGCGACAGGCAAAGAAGAAAGAGAGCAAGAAAAAGTGGCAGGCCGAGTTTCATTTTCATGGAGGTCCTTGATGAGCTTGCAAGATTGATATTGCGCATGGAATTAGCGACAGCTCGGTTGACAGGAGCCACGTTTCCAACCTGCATTCGCCGGGACAGGACACTATAAAGCAGATCAGGCCAGCCGTCCTATAGAAGCACGGCTGGCCTTTGTCCACTTAGAAGCGGAAGTGCAATCCGAATTGCATCTGGCGCATGTCGGCGGCGGCGGTAATACTGCCGGCGCCTTCCTGGTCCACATAATTGTTCGGATTAGCAAGATTCACGTGGTTGGTTGCGTTGTAAGTCTCCCACTTGAACTCGACCGTTTTACCCTCGGTAATCGTGAAGATTTTTCCGAGGGAGAGATCGAGTTGATCGAAGCCGGGACCGCGCAACGAATTGTGGCGAACATCGCCGTTTTGCCCAAAAGTCTGGGGAGCGACGTACGCATCCGGATTGAACCACAACGTGGCGTCCGGATTGGAAACGTGCGGATCACCGACCTGGTCAGGACGCACGCTGTTGAAATCCGCGAACAACAGCGGGCCAAAGGAAACCTGCGGCGTGAAGGGCAGGCCGCTTTCGAAACGGCTGATGCCGCTGAAGTTCCAGCCGCCCAGGATTGTCTCGACCACCCGGCCGTTGCCTGATCCCCAGTGCCTGCCACGGCCGAACGGCAGTTCCCACGTATGGGCGATGGTGAGAGTGTGGGTCCGGTCATAGTTCGCCGGGCCGTGATCCTGCCACCAATTCAGATTGTTGGAGAAGACTCCGCCGGTTTCGCTATTGGCCATAGCCTTGCCATAGGTATAAGTAACCAGGAAGTCCAGACCGTGAGTGGCGCGTTTTTGCACTTTGACCTGCATGGCGTGGTAACTGGAGTTGTCGCAGTTGCAGGTTTCATACAATCCCTGGCTCAATCCGAACCTCTGAAAATAGAGCCGGCGTGAATCGTAATCATCCCAGGTTGCAGGATCGCTGTTGGGGTCGGGAGGCGCTGCCTGGTTCACGTTGGGGTTGACGAACAGATGCCGCCCCACGTTGCCAACGTACCCGATCTCCGCCGTCAGTGTGGGCGTGAATTCATGCTGTACCGTGAGATTCCAGGAATCGGCCAGCGGTACCCGGAACGCGCTCGGGGGATTGAAGAAGTAGTAAACATTCAATCCCTGCGGCAAAGGATAACGTCCGTCGGTTCCGACTGGCGGGTTCGGGGGAAGCGGCGGGCCATCCACCAGATTGAATACGGGAGCGTAGGGATCGCTCTGGTTGACCTGCTGCGGAATAGTAGTTGGAGGATCGTAGTCCGGTCCCTGGCCGAAGATTGCGCCTAGCCCAGCGGGAGTGAAACTGCGACCGTAACCTGCCCGGACGACGGTGTGTTCGGTGACTTGATAGGCAAGGCCGAGACGAGGCGCAAAACCCCAGTTATAGGCCTTTACACCCATGTTCCCCGGAACCGATCCCACGCCGGCTACGAGCACGTCACCGGTATTGGGATCAAAGCTGCCGGCTCCGCCGGGGCTAGCAGCGGTTTGCGGAAGATAGTTTTCGTAGCGCAACCCGTAGCTCACGGTCAGCTTCGGAGTAACGCGCCACGAATCCTGGGCGTACAAGAAAAGGCGGGTCTGGCGCAGGCCCGGGTGATAATTCAGGCCGGTGAAATAACGAGCGAAGCTTGCAGGGTACCCGAGCAGGAACGAAGCGAGCCCCGCGCCGGTTGTCACCGAACCGCCAGTCAACTGGTCAATGTCGGATCTTCCAGTCACGCTGTCGGCGAAGTTGATTTCGCCCGAGCGATGAGAGTCGCTGGGGATCCGCTGTTGTTGCGCCCGCCGGATGTCAGCGCCCCACTGAACCGTGTGATTGCCGCGCGTCATGGTCCAGTTGTTCACCCACTGGAAGTGGTTCTCGGTCTGCTTCAACGGACAGTTGCATTGATTGACGCCGAGAGCATAACCGAAATTGAATCCGCCGTTTCCTCCCACATAGAAAGCCGGCATGCCGCTGGTTTCGTCGGTGCCGAGGTTCAGGCCCGGATATCCCGCATCAGTGGCCGGGGTAGTACCGATACCATTCGGCTGCACCCGGATGCGATAGCGGTAGAATCCGAAACGCAAATCGGTGACCACGCTGGGGGTCAAAGTGTAGGTCGTACCCAGAGCGATGCTCTGGTTGCGTCCCAGCGAGCTTCCCGCGAAGTTGATTCCGTTCAATGCCGGACCGCCGGCTTCGGTGCCGAAGGCGCCGGGAGCGAACTTATCGAAGTCAGCCAAGGTATAGCGGCCGAAGAACCGCATTTTGTCTGAAAAGTTGTAGTCGATGCGGGTGTCGTACTGGTCGCTGTTGAAGCTCTCGCTGCCGGTCGCGATGTAATTGTTGGCAATCGAGTCTCCATTGGTGTTGGGCATCGGAAGAAATCCCAGCAGACTCGCGGCCGGAGCTGGAACCGCCAGCACGTTGACCTGCCCACTGGTCGAGATCGCGCGGCGCGCGCTGCCGCTGCCGGTAGTGGGATCGAAAATCATCCCCGCCTGCGCTGGAACCTGTGTGCCCTCGGTCGTGGTGACCATCAAGGGGTTGGCGCACCCGCCGGCCGACGTGCTGCCATCGTTACAGATGAAATCGCCAAGCAAAGCCGTGAGGTCGCCCGAACGTTCCGCCGCGGTCGGTACCGTCGTGATGGTCGAGGCCGCCCTTCTGCGGCGAGTTCCCTGATAATCACCGAAGAAGAATAGCTTATCTTTAATAATCGGCCCGCCGATGGAACCGCCGAACTGGTTCCAGCGCAGAGGCAGACTCTGCCCCGACGCCCAGTCTTTCGCGTCGAACAAGTCGTTGCGCAGGTATTCAAATGCTGAGCCGTGCAGGCTGTTGGTCCCTGACTTCGTTGTGGCCTGCATCAAGGCGCCGGCTACCGACCCGAACTGCGCATCGTAGTCGCTGGTGGTGATCTTGAACTCCTGCAGCGAATCGATGTTGGGATTAATTACGGCAATGCCGAGAATCGCGCTGTTGTTTTCGGTTCCATCCAGCAGGAAGCCGTTGGCGGTGAACTGCTGACCGTTGGCATCGATCTGATAGCCGCTCTGCGGATTTTCCGACGAGGCATGCTGCCAGTCATTGATCTGCGTCCCCGGCGTGATCAGCATGGTGAACGTCAGATTGCGATTGATGATGGGCAGGCTGCCGAGTTCCTTGGTGCTGAGCGTGGTGCTGACGTCGGACCGGTCCACCTTGAGCAAGGGAGTCTCTTCCGTGACGTTCACGACGCTCGAACTGCCTTGAAGTCCCAATGGAGCATCGACACGAGTGGAAGCGTCGATCTGCACGTCCGCGGTCGCCTCGAAGGAACTGAAACCGGGGGCATTGACGGTGACTTTGTAGTGTCCCGCCAAAAGGTGGGTCTGCTCGAAGTTGCCGCTTTCGTTGGTGGTGGCCTTGTAGGTGGTACCACGATCTATGTCTTTAATGGTCACCGGAGCGTTGGCCACCGCCGCGCCGCTTGGATCGGTTACTGTACCAATGATGTTCCCGAATACCGCCTGCCCCACCGAAAATTGGGACAACGTCAGAATGAAGCCCAGTACCACAACACTGGCAAATCTAATCCCCCTCATCTCATCCCTCGCAGATCCGGGCCCGGGGCCCTGGGTCGATTCAACGGCCACAATCACAATTCACACGCACAAGCGCCACATGAAGAGTGCAGTGTTGCGTTTATCAACAGTAATGGTCAAGCAAATTATTGTTATCGTGTCGATTATTCCTGCACGGGTGGGCGAAGGCGGCGAATTCTCCAGCCGGATACGCGCCTTGCAGCAGGAAGGCTAATCCAGATTTTCGAAGATTCCGGCAGCTCCCATGCCTCCACCGACGCACATGGTGACCAGGCCGTATCGTCCCTTGCGGCGTTTCAATTCGCGGATGACGGTTGCGGTAAGCTTACCCTGGGCTTTTTCTCGAATCGCGACGGCATCACCATGAATCGTGAGCGGGCGCTGGAGGACGCCAAAGCCCGAGCGCTGGAGATGGTGGGCGTCGGCTACCAGCCGCCATTCTCGCGCACGCAAATCCCAGCTCCGGGAGAAAACATCCTGGCAGCGCTCAAGATGGGTGTTCACCTCATGCGCCAGGGAGATTACATCAGCGACTACGAGGTGAAGCTGGGCCACAAAATCGCAGAAGTTCTCTGCGGCGGCAACATCACTCCGGGAACTCCTATCAGCGAACAATACATCCTTGATCTCGAACGCGAGGCATTCAAGTCCCTGTGTGGCGAGCGCAAGACTCAGGAACGGATTCGGTACACCCTGAAAACCGGTAAGACTCTGAGGAATTAGCAGAACTCAGTAATGCGCGCTGCTGTGCGCATGCCCGTGACAAGTCAGGGTGCAGGTGGGTTGGGGCGTCTGCTGGAACGTAATCGCGGTGGATCCGTTCGCAGCCACAACATTGGCGTCGAAGTTGATCAACCGCTCGCCGCTCATGGTTGCGCTGGTAGCGCCCATTCCATGCGCGGTGTGGCAGGTGGAGCAGGAAAGCCCGTCGGCACCCACGTGCGTGGCATGGCCCGCCCACGAAGTCGGGGAGAGCACCAGGTTCAGGTCGTGGCACTTCGCGCACATCGCGTAGGGCCCGTTCACCGTGAGATCGGGACTGGGAAACAAGTTTGAGACCGCATCTCCCGGAATCGCAGCCTGGCTGGACTCGTAGCGGCGCTCCAGGATGTGGGTCCACTTCGAGCCGTGCGGCCCGTTCGGCCCGATGCCTCCGAATTCGCGGTTGTCGTCACTGTTATGGCAATCCGTACACAGGATGCGCGTCCCCATAAGCCGACCCTGAGTAAGACCATCCAGCTGCAACATGTTCGTGCGCAGGCTGACCTGTGCGAACGGGCTGGAGCGATCGCGCGTAATCGGATGGCTCGATATGGAAGAGAGACTGAACTGCGAAATCACGTTCAGCGGATCGCCGGCGGAAACCAAACGCGCGGGAAAGTATCCGTACTTCAGGTCGGTAGTCTTACCCGTGCTGGTGCCATGGCAGCGCAGGCAGTTTTCGTACTGATTCACCGCCGGGTACACCGTGGTAATTCCGTCTCCGCCATTCACTCCGGTCACCAGGTTCTGTGAAGGGCGCACAGCCGGAGCGGCAGTAAAGGCTGTGGTCTGATTGCTGGCGTGGGCACTGTGGCAATCTACACAGGTGGCGTGGCGATTCTGGTTCAGTACCGCAGGCTCATTGGGATCATGAGTGTTGTTGCCGGAAGGAAAGGGATGGCCGATCTTTGCGAACTCCGCAAACACATTCGGAGCTGCTGGTGAGATGTTGCTGCCGCCGTTGTGGCAGGAAATACATGCCTGTTCATCCGGCCCGCGCAGCAGACGCGCAGCCCCGGGCGCGTTGTGCGACTGGTGGCAAGACCCGCAGGCGTTCTTGGCCACGGTGCCGTATGGCCCCACCGGCGGCTCGGAGGCGGCCTGGTTGGCCGCCGTGGCATGAATGCTGGTGAGCCACGATGCCAGCGGATTGGTCTCGCCGGTGGTGACGCGGTTGGGGTCGTGGCAAGCCAGGCAGAGTTGCCCATTCACATTGTCTCGCACCAGAAATTGCTGAGACACGCGGTCAACCGCCTGCACATGCGGATTGTGACACGACGTGCACTCGACATTCCCCTTCACCAGGGCTACCGCACCCGTAGAATCTGCTGTCGTCCCCTGAGTAGCCAGGGTCGCAACCAGATCGGGAGAATCCTTGATCGGCAGCACCAGGCTGAAGGGATGCGACGATTGCAGGTTCGTGCCCAGCTGATCCGAAGGATGCATCGTCCCTGCCATGGTTTGTGGACCATAAGCGGCGGTTAGTCCGGGAGCTACCGTTCCATCATGACAGCTCAGGCACAAGCTGGTGGGAGTGCCCGGCGGCGGCTGCGTATTGCCGTTTTGCTTCGAGGTGGAACTCGAGTAAGGCGTGTAGGTCTGAGTGGAGAGAGTCTGGTTCCATAGCGGGGTCGCCCCTCCCACGCCGGAGTGGGGAGCATGGCAATACAGACAGGACCCCGAAAGGCGCCCCGTGGTCGGGGATGTGCTGTTTGGAGACAGATCATGTACTCCGATCACATCGCCGGTAATCTGATTCTGCGCAACTGCCGCACATCCAAACAGCACCGCTGCCATGCCGAAGCGCAAAAGTCGAATACTCACTCCCCTCCCCCATCCCGCGCTTGCTTGCCCACTGCGTAATAGTGAAATACTTCTACCCGGCGGTTATAAGAATCCACGACAAACACCCGGTCGTTGCGGTCAATGAACAGGCCCGCCGGCAGCTGAAAATCTCCGAAGTTTGCGCCTCGCCGTCCAAAGTAGTACAGCAGGTTCTGTTCCCGGTCGAAGACCTGCACGGTAGAGTAGAGCCCATCCACCACGTAGATGTGACCTTCCGAATCGACCCCAACTCCCTTGGGACGGAACAATTCCCCCCGCGAATCTCCCTCTCGCCCGATCGCAAACTTGAATGTTCCGGACCGGTCCAGTACCTGCACCCGGAAATTCATGGCGTCCACCACGATCAGGTCAGGCCCATCCAGGCGCAGCTCGGTGGGAAAGTTGAACTCGCCGTGTGCCTCACCTGTCTTACCAATTGTCTGCAGAATGCTGCCCTGCATATCGAGGACGTAGATCTTGTTGCGCAGAGTGTCTGTGACATAGATGCGTTGGACGGCGGCGTCCACCGCAATGCCGGTCGGGCGCTTGAAATATCCTTCGCCGCCTTTCAGGCTTCCGATCACGCGCCGGAATTTGCCGTTCGCGTCGAAAACGAAGATTTTGCCGGTGTCTGAATCGGTCACATAAAGATTGTCGTCTTTATCGACCGCGACGCACTGCGGGGAACGCATAGGATCGCGGCCGCCGGAATGGGAGAGGAACTTGTACTTGTGCTCGTCAAAGTTGAAAACGTGGACTCCCGATGCTCCCGGGTCGCGTGATGATGATTCGGTTGCGCGAGTCGGTGACCACGCTGTAGGGGCGGATCAGTCCGTGGTAGTCGGGTTCCCCGGCCACCACATCAATCACACGGGTCCAAAAGCCCTTCTTGGTCCTGACATCAGCCTCGTTGGTGAAGCTGCGCTCGAATGAGAGCTTGCGCCCGCCTTCCAGCAGCAGCTCCGGCACCGGCTGTGGGGAGGGCTTTGATTTCTTTGCCGCTGCGACGGCTCCGGGTGCCAGCAAGAAAATGCCACTCATACAACTCAGCACCAGTGCGCATTGAATCGCCTTTCCCCTCCGTACCGAGTTCAAAAGAAGTCGAACCATCGTGAGAACCCAAAATAATACGACGAACTGTTTACTGGAGTACCGGTGGTGCTGATGTTCTGATTGAACCTTGTGTATCCTCCCGTCAATAACAGCTTCCTCAAGCGGTAGCGGACGAGCGTGTTGAAAACGGTGGTCTCGTTATTGGCGGTGATCGCCGGAGCCGTGGTATCGCTGAATGCCCGAGTATACGTCGCCGTCACCGTCATCTTGCGAATAGGTACGGCGCCGACGCTAAACCCATAGCTTCTTCCATCAAACAGAACCAGGCCAAGGGGCGAGATAACCGGCACCACCGGCACGGGAGTCGGGGTCAGCCCGTTGGCGGTCAACACTGAGGCCCCGCTCGACTGCGAGTAATTTCCGCTGAGCGTAAGCCCACGATGCGCCAGCGCCATATTGAAGCTTTCGGCCTGATTGTCGGAGCCGTCATACCGCTGAAAACCGCTGTGGATTCCGCGAAATGCGCTGGTCCAGTACGTTCGCGAACTGATGCGGCGCCGCAGGCTGGCCCCATAGCTATAGGAGGATGTGGTGTAAACCGTCAGCAGGGTCTGCACTTGTTGGGCATAGTTGAAATCCGCCCCCACTTCCCAGCCCCGGATCCTGCGGGTGAGGTTCACATTCCCCACCACGCCGGTGCCGCCGTTGCCGTCCTGGGTGGCGCTGTCCACCACTCCCAGGCTGAAGTTCAACATGCCAAACAACGGCTTCGAGAAATTAAAGTTTGCGGTGCCGCTGAACAGCGTAGCCTCATGGGTCTGTCCCAGAAAGAACTGCTCCTGATGGCTTACGTTTCCTACGATCACCAGGTTGTGCAGGATGCTGTAGCTGGCGCTGCCGTTCAGAAGCACGGCCCGGGAACTGGTATCGAGATTGGTGAGGCCCGCGGCTCCGCCGCCCAGCAGTTGTTGTTCGATGGCTCCCGCGAGATTGTCCACGTAGTTTGTGGTGAATGACAGGTTCAGCTTGCGGGTCGGGTTCATCACGACCAGCGCGTTGACGTTGTCGGTCGTACCCTGTGTGGTTTGGCTCAGAAAGCTATTGTCATAAGTAAAGCGGTTCCAGCCGGCCGAGAAATATCCGCGCCAGGGCAGCGAATGCGCTGCGTTAACCCCGTACGAATCGGTGGAAGTATCGGTGTTCTCCGTCTGCTGATTTACCAGGAAGCCGGGCAGCACGGAATTGGTGGTTTGATAAGTGTAGAAGCCGGTCAGTTGGAAACCGTCGAGAGAATAATTGGAGCGCAGGTTGAATACGTGATTGGTAGAACTGGTTTCGGTGTTCGTCCCATACACCTCCGAGGTGCCGCTGCCGACGGCGTAGCTCGCCGTGAGCGTCGGCAGATTCGGCAGCAGGGCGCTCCAGCCAACCGCAAATCCCTGGCTGTCGCCGTGGGCGTCAAGCCCGGCCACTCCCGGAATGCCATAGGTGCTGCCGCTGTTGTAGGCGCGGTTGAAGCTGAAGGTACCGGGAAAATGGCTTCCCGAGAAAATATTAGCGGTAGCCGTCAATCCGCTGGTACTGGTGATGGACTGAAATGTTGAATTGTCCTGCGAGCGATTGAAGAACGGCTGCACACTGAACGAAAGAAAATTGGGATCATAATACGAGCCGCTGAGAATCCCGTCTCCATTGATGTTGAGATTGTGGTCGGAGGAGCCCAGGCTTCCCGAACCCGAGCCGTAACCTGCGCCCAGGTCGCCGGTCAGATGGAAATCCGTGTCTCCCATCTGAACTTGAGCGTGAGCCGGCATCGCCAGTAAAACGGCCGCCAGGACGCACGTCCGAAATAAAAGCCCGCTCACGCAAGAGACCTCTCATGGTCCACCGCCGCTACAACTCCTCAACCTTTGCGTCTTTCCGCAATTTCTTATCGAGGTTGGCTCGCAACTGGTCGGACCGCGTCTTCTGCAGTTCGACAATTAACTGCTTTTCCACGTCGGCATATTTGAGCTTTCCGGCCGGGGTGTGCGCGTTCAGCCGGAAGATGGTGTACGCATCGCCCATCGCGATGAGGTTGCTGACTTGGCCGGGTTGCATGGCCTGGGCTGCCTGCACGATCTCCGGAGGCAGGCCAGCACGCCCCGTGGGCTTGTGGTCGCCCATCATCACCCGGTAGTCGTCTTCTGAAATCTTCTCCGCCAGCACGCCGAACTCTTCGTAGCTCCTGGTCGCCTTGGCCTGGCGCAGCGCTTCGTCGGCTCGCTTGCGGGCTTCTCTGCGACTCTCATCGTTCACAACCTTCGGCGGCAGAATCGAAATGGATTGAATCGCGAAAGTCTCTTCCCGCTCGAACCGCACTGGATTCTTTTCGTAATACTGCCTGGCTTCGATGCTGCTAACTTTCGCCTTGGCAGCGATTTCAGCGCGCAGGCAGGCATCGATCAGCAGCGAGCGCTCGATTTTCCGCCGCAGCAGGGTGCGCGAGCCATTGAACTCTGCTGTCAGAAAACCCGCGTATTCCTCCGGGCTATGGAACTGCTGGTGGAAGTCGCGCTCCGCCTGGTTGAGGCGCGCCGGCGGAATGCTCATCTTGCGGCGAAGCGCCTCCTGGTACACCAACTCTTCGAACTCGATCATCCGCAACGCGCCCCTGCGAATATCGCCCTGCATGGATTTCGGAAATGCGCCACCGTGCTGCTGGGCATAAGGAAAGATGGCGTACATTTCGCGCAGCAAGTCGCGGTCGGTGAGCACGGCGCCATTGACCTTGGCCACCGCTTTGCCGCTCGGCCGCAGGTTGACATTTGCCACACTGGCATTTTTGGCGGGCGTATGGGGTAAGGGTATTTGTATTTGTGCGCAAACTGCCGCCGAGAGACTCAGAACCAGCGCGCCGATCTTACAAAAGTGCTTCATAGTTCGTGCCTCGTTCAAAAGTGGGGAGAGCCGGGGGCTCTCCCCAGGTACACGCCTGCCGGCTACTGAAATGTGGTCGGCAGATTCAGTCCGTTCGCCTCGTTCGAGGTCGAGAAGTGGCACTGGCGGCAGAATTGCGTCGTCGTCGTGGCCACGTTGTTGCTCAGTGAAGCGGTCGCTCCCGGATTGTAAGGAGCGTTGATGAAGAAGTACGTCCGGTACGTCTTCCCGCCGGCGTCATTCGCGATCTGCGCCCCATTGGGGTTGGTGGTCGCGTTGTAGGTGCTCTTGTAGACATTCATCAGGTGCTGGTTGTGGCAGGTAGTGCAGGTGATGAATATCTTGGTGGGATCGGTGTTGCCTTCGGGGTTGGCTACGGGAAAACTATACTGACCTTTCATGATTGCCGGTGCGCCGTAGTCCGCCACAAAGCTGGCATACTTCGAACCCGTTGTCGGTTGAATGTTTGAGATCGTGCCACCGGTCCCAAAGGTGACCGTCAGGCTTGAGGTGTCGGCCGCGCTGTTGATCAAGTGTGCAGCTTTCAGCGTGGCATTCACTCCAACCGGGTGGTCGTTGTTGTAATTCGCTGCGGAAGTACCATCGTTGCCCAACAAGGTCGGGATTGGATAGCTGCCATAGAGATCGGCAGGCAGCAAGCCCAGACGCTGCTCGTACGACTGGCCGTTCATCATGGCGCCCCGGGCAACGTTGCCGTCATGGCAGCTCAGGCACATCATGATGCCGCGAATTTCTTCGCTTCCCACTGCGAAAGCGTCGGAGGCGGGCAGCTGTTCCATAAACTGGCCGCCATCTCCCATGTTCAGGGTGTAGCCGTAAAGTGGTCCCAGGTCCTGGCCGAACAGCGCATCGTTACCAGTATTGATGTCACTGACTGCGGCCTGTCCGGTGGCGTTGCCGCCCCCGGCTCCGAAGGCACCACTATGCGGCGCATGGCAGCCTGCGCAGCCACGACCGTTATTGTTATGCGCACCCAGCACATCGGTACTAGGTACGTAGCTCTGCGCCATCGTAAAAGCAACGGCGAAGAGCAGGAAAAAGAGAACCACTAGGACTCTCTTCATGGTTTCGAAACCTCCTCTGTGCATTGCACGTTCACTGCTCACTTCCACTTCCTACTGCCTTGCCACTTACCATTGGGAGCCGGGAGTTGCCCCGTCTTCCGTCATTGGCTGCCCGCGGACAGCCAAACTCGTTCGGCTACTTCACCGCCGCGTCCTTCGGCACCTTCGCTGGTTCCGCCGATTTCGCTGTCTCAGCCGGGTTCTGCTTCTGTTTTTCAGCCTGACGCCGTTCGTATTCGGCCTTCGCCTCATCCTGGGTGACGTACTGAAACATCTGCACCCGGCCGGGATATTGTTCGGTGGTAAACACCCGATTTTGTTTGTCGATGGTAAGACCGGCTACGGCTGAGAACTGTCCGGGCAGCAGCCCAGGAGCGCCAATCCAGATCAGCAAACGGCCTTCCCGGTCGAACACCTGCACCCGGTTCTGCATCGCATCTGCCACCCAGACGTGACCGTCGGAATCAACCGCAATGCCCTTCGGGCGCGCAAAGTATCCAGGCCCATCCCCGTTTTTTCCAAACGCCCGAATGAACTGCCCGTCGGCGTCGAAGACCTCGACTCGGT
Source organism: Terriglobia bacterium (assembly GCA_963798155.1). Lineage (GTDB taxonomy): Bacteria > Acidobacteriota > Terriglobia > Terriglobales > Acidobacteriaceae > CAWCSH01. The sequence goes on along the minus strand of CAWCSH010000003.1, from coordinate 149,645 downwards.
CGTTGAGAGTGTCGGTCACAAAGAGATTGCCGTCCTGGTCAACGGCAACATTGGTGGGCTTGGCGAAGTCTCCCGGCGTGGTCAGTTCGTGATGATGTCCGGTGGTGCCGATCTTGCGCAGCAGCTTGAAACTGTCCACGTCATACACCAGAATCTGGTCAAGTTCGGTATCGGCCACATAGAGGAAGCGGTTTTCACTGTCGATTGCGAGGCCACCCGGCTCGGCCATTCCCTCGTTGATGCTGGCTTCCACTTTGTGGGCGGGGTTGAAGACCAGCACGTGACGCAGCTTGGAATCGGAGGCGAAGAGCCGGTCATCGTCATCCATGGCCAGCCCGATGACTGCTCCAAAGTGGGCGGCGCCGCCGTTCTTGATCAGTTCGAGATCGTTCTTATTCGCAGGATTGACGATGAAAATTGCCCCCACCCGCGCGTCGGCGATGTAAAGCTTGCCTTTCGAATCCACCGCCAGACCGTAGGGAGTCCACAATTGGTAGCGCGGGGCCCCGGATCCCGCCTGTCCCTGGGCTTCCGCCCCCGCCAGGCGATCCATCCACGAGCTCTTCTTCTTGGCGGACTGGGTGTCAATCTCCTGTCCCGCGTAATAGTCGAGGAATCTGACCCGGGTGATCTCCGGCGGGTTGGGCCAGACTATTCGGGAATAATCCAGGCGCTTCAGGATCGAAGTCTCCGCACGCGTCGGTTCCGCCTTTTTCTTCTTTCTGGCGCCGAATAGAAATCCGGGAAGCACCAAGAGAATCGCAACTACTGCAGCTGCTTTGAGCCACGGCGATCTCAATGTCTTCGTGTTGTGACAAAGCTCCGGCATCGCGAAATCTCCACTCACTTCATCAAGTCCTTATGGCAACTGCTGCAAAACGCGGTATTGTTGGCCTGGTCTTTCACCAGCAGGTCAGGCTGTGCCGAGGAGTGCGGCTGGTGACAGCTCAGGCAGTTCAGTGACACTTTCACTTTGCTCAGGTCTCCCGGATCGCGTACGTCGCCGACCGGGTGCCGCTCCACCGGGTGCCCCATGCCGTACTTCAGCGGAAGTACCGGCACCTTGGCGAAGTAGTTTTCCGGTAATTCCACTTTCCCGCCGAAGATCGCGACCATCTGCGTGTCGTCTACCTTCTGCGGCTTGGCATCCGGTCCATGGCATTCCAGGCAGAGCGAGTTCATATCTGCCTTCCGCAGCAGGTGTTCGTTGTCTCCGCCGTGAGGCTCGTGGCAGGTGGCGCACGCCTGATCGAAGGCGGGCTGGTGGCGATATTTCTTTTGTCCCTGCTCCGCCTGCTCGGTATGGCAGTTCAGGCAAGCGGTGACTGGATTGGGCTGAATGAATCCCGGAGTCTTCCCGGCGTGGGGATTGTGACAGTCGGTGCACTCACCCATCGCCCCGGGATGGGGAACCTTAGCGTTCTCGATCTGCTTTGCTTGCTCAGCGTGGCAGGTGACGCAGATGGCCTTCGCATCCGATTGCGTCAGCACCACCTTGCCGTCCTTCGCCGGCTGGTGGCAGGTATCGCACATCTTGCTCTCAAACGGCTGGTGCAGGAACGTCTGCATCAGCTTGGGATATTTCGAGTCGTGCGGGTTGTGGCACTGGGTGCAATCGGCCGTGCCAAAAGGCTGGTTCTGGTGCGCTTTCTGCAGCCCTTCGTCCTTCGCATCGTGGCAATCGAGACACAGCGCCGGAACCGCCTTGGTCAGGTGGTCCGCAAACTCCTGCTTGCCGGGATCGCCCGTCTTGTGGGTGGTATGGCAGGTGTCGCATCCCATGTCGAGAGCGGCGTGGCGGCTGCCGCCTTCCGGCACCTTGCTGCCCTGCGTATGGCACGAGAGACAGAGGTTCTGGTCCTTGTCGCCGGAGGTGGCCTTGAGCAGCTGGAACTTGTTGCCGCTGGAATGGGGATCGTGGCAGGTAGTGCAATCCCGCACCGCCGGAGGATGAATCTTCCCTTTGAGATCGGCGGGATTCTTGTCGCCGTGGCAGGTGAAGCACAGCGCTGTCGCATTGGTTGTGATCAGCTTGATTCGGGTGACGTCACGATTGGTGCGCACCTCATGGCAGCTCAGGCACCCTGTAGCCATGGCCGAATGCACCGAGGTTCCTTTGGTCTTGTCCTCGTGGCAGCCGACGCAGGTAGCGTTGTCGACATTCTTGTCGAGTGCTACCGGATGTTTGGCGGCACTCGCCAGGGGTCCTGATCCGGCCAGCACAACCAATCCGGCCAGCCACAGTAGTCCTGTTCTCAGAGAGTTCCGCCTAGGAAGGCTCTGGCCGCCCGGTTGTGAACCCGGCGTGGTGAGCTGCCCTTCGGGTGAATCTGTTGCATTCTGCTGCAGCGAAACTTCCCAGCCTTCTGCGCAGCCTTTCCCGCCAGGGGAAACCCTCGTGGCAGCCGGAACCGCGCCGGATCCACTACCCGATTCCCAGTGCGGAACTGCCCATCGATTTTGTTCTCTTGATTGCAGCCTGCACCCCACAAACGCCTCGTAAGGCGGGTCTTACGCTGACATCCAATGAAAGACCGTTTCGGGAAGAGAGGGTATGCAGGACATCACGGTCGAGTGTGATCAGGCTCACACAATTCGCAGGACTTCGAGCCAGGCACACGCTTGGCCGGGACAAGGTCGTGACTGTGACAACCTTGCTGAATGGCTGGAAAAAGCTGTTCGGATGGGCTTTGAGGTCAAGCCTGGGGCGCCGCAGTTTCGCGGATATTACGTGCGTACCTACGCACTAGTGCATGGAAAGAATTATGCCGTATTCCGGCATGTGGGAGAACCATTGAGGCAACCGCCAATTGACCAGCCCTGATATCAGTCGGGCAATCTTTGTTCCCCTTTGATCGAAAACGAGGCTTCTGCGCTGGGCGCTCCGGTTCCCGGTTGTCCGCCACCCAGAACGACAGTGTAGGTTCCAGGCGAAACGAACCGGTCTCCCGACTCGTTCACCACGCTCAAAGCGCGAGGATCTAGAGAGAAATGAACCTGCCGGCTGGAGCCTGCCGCCAGATGGATTCTGCTGAACCCATGCAGCGCACGCACGGGGGCTCCCGGCAGTTTGGGGTATTGCAGGTAGAGTTGCACTACTTCATCTCCATCCCGCTGGCTGGCATTTTTCACTGTCACTTCCGCTTGCAGCGAATCTCCCGCGGCCAGATCACTGCTTGAGAGCTTGAGATTGCCGTATTCGAATTTCGAGTAGCTCAGGCCGAAGCCGAACGGATACAGCGGCTCCCCGCCGAAGTACCGGTAAGTCCGGTCTTTCATCGAATAGTCGTCGAATGGCGGCAACTGTTCCACACCCGTGTAGAACGTCACCGGTAAACGGCCCGCGGGATTGTTAGTTCCAGCCAGCGTTTCCGCGATCGCGGTCCCGCCTTCCTCTCCGGAATACCAGGCCTCTAGCATGGCGTTAGCATTCTCTTTCGCCCAGTTCACCGAAAGTGCGCTGCCATTCATGAGTACCACAATCAGCGGCCTGCCCGTGGTTTTGAGCGCCTGAATCAGGTCCTCTTCCTCTTTGGGCATGTCGAGACTGGTGCGATCGCCGCCTTTGAAGCCGGCGACGTCAACCTTCATTTCCTCCCCTTCCAGGTCGGAGGAGATGCCGACCACCGCAACCACCACGTCCGCTGCTTTCGCGGCAGCAACCGCATCCGCGACCGGATCGGCAGCGAGTGCATACCATTCCAGCTTCACCCCATGAGCCCCGCCAGGCATGAACTCGAGCCTGACCGGATAGCGGCGTCCCTTCTCGATCAGGATATTTGCCTGGGTTGGACCGGATCCATCCTCACGCGAAGCATCCACGACCAGTTTTCCGTCCACCCACAGCCGGTCACGGCCTCCAGTCACTGCGATGCGATAGGTAGCAGACTGTGGCGCGGTCAGGAAGCCGGTCCAGCGCACTGCCGAGTCTTTGTCCGTACCTGGTCCGAAGTCCCCGGGTGCGGAGTCATAGTTAACTTCACGATCCACCCGGACCCGCACCGGCGTTCCTTCGAAGTTGGAGTTGGAAAAGAATTCAGCCTTGAGCCCGGGCTTACCATCGGGAGTCGACAATGCCGAGGTGGGCACCGGCACGTCTCTTCTTAAGAAGTTTGTGCCCGGCGAAAAGGTAACTCGCGCCTGCGCAAACTGCTTGCGGATGCCATCCAGCGCGCTGGTCGCCCGCGATGGAGTTCCATGATAGTTCCCCTGGAGAACCCGGATAGAGTCCGCCAGCGGCCCTACCACCGCAATGCTCTTAACTGCCTGGCTCAAAGGCAGCGTCCCGTCATTCTTCAGCAGCACCATGGACTCCCGGGCGATCTTCAGCGCGAGTTGACGATGCGCATCGCTGTCGATCACCGAGTCTGGAATCTGCGCGTACTTGACCATGCTGGGCGGGTCGAACATTCCCAGCCGGAAGCGCGCCGTCAACAAGCGCTTTACCGCGACATCGATATCGGCCTCACTGAGCAGCCCCTGGTGGACCGCATCGAGATACTTCACGTAGTCGGAGTTGTCGACCGCCTTCTGATCGAAGTCGGCGCACTCATTATCGACGCCGCGCTTCAGTGACACTGCCGCGGCTTCCGCCATGGTCTCGGTGAAGTGATGGCCGCGCTGGATGTCGGCGATGGCATCGCAGTCCGACACCACGTAACCGTTGAACTTCCACACTCCGCGCAGCATGTCTTCCAGCAAAAAGCTGTTGGCGCAGGCCGGCTCGCCGTTCACCCGGTTGTAGGCGCACATGACCGACTCTGCTTTGCCCTGCACCACGGTGGCGCGGAATGCCGGCAGGTAGGTGTCCTCCATGTCGTGTTTCGAGGCTTCCACGTTGACCGAATGCCGAGTCAGCTCGGGACCGCTGTGCACGGCATAATGCTTGGGGGTGGAGATCACCTGGAAGTATTTAGGGTCGTCGCCCTGCAGCCCGGTAACAAACGCGACTCCCATTTCTCCCGTCAGAAACGGATCTTCGCCGTAGGTTTCCTGCCCTCTCCCCCAGCGGGGATCGCGAAAAATATTGATGTTCGGCGACCAGAAGTCCAGGCCTTCGTAGATATTGCTGTGTCCGGCGCGCATTGCCTGGTTGTGTTTTGCCCTTGCCTCCATGCCAATCGCGGTCGCCATGTCATGAATCGCGGCAGCGTCAAAGGTGGCGGCCAGCCCGACGGGTTGGGGGAAAACCGTGGCAGTCCCGGCGCGGGCCACCCCGTGCAAAGCCTCGCTCCACCAGTCATACGCCGGAACCTGCAACCGGGGTATCGCTCGCGACTGGTTGACCAGCTGTGAAGCCTTTTCTTCCAGGGTCATGCGTGAAAGCAGGTCGTCCACCCGAACGCTGATGGGCAGAGACGGGTCCAAATAGCGTGCGGGCTGGTTTGCAGCCGTATCCTGGGCGGCCGCACTGAGAACTATCAGAATGATGAAGCCGGCGGTATGAACTGGGAACGCTCGCATGAGAGATCCTCGCATTCGCTCTTTGATCTGTTTTCCAAAGCAGCATTCTTGAGTTGCCGGAAGATATCAGAATTACGAGGAATGTTCCAAGCGCAATCCGGGCGACCCACATCCGTTAACCTGCTGCGGAACCACGTACTTCGATTGCATTGCTCAACCTGGCGGAAACCAGTACATTTTCCACGAGGATTCGGCACCAGGCGTCCGCTTCCAGAATTGCGCCATGGCGCCCGGTCGGACGGACAGTATTGACCGAATCAGGGTTGAGCGAACAGTGGGTTGAGCGAACCATGGGCCTGAAAACACTGAATGACGTATTCTTTTCGGTCGTAGATCGCAGTTCGCCCCGTGTCGCCGTGTACCGGCACGGCGGACAATGGCTTCCCATCTCATCCCAGGAATACTACCGCTCCGTCGCAGGGGTGAGCCGGGCACTGAGCGAGTGGGGCATCGCCAAAGGCGACCGGGTGGCCATCCTGAGCGAAAACCGCCCGGAGTGGACAATCTCCGATTTCGCCGCGCTGCTGCTCGGCGCTGTCGTTGTACCCATCTATCCCACCCTGACTGCCGAGCAAACCGCATATATTTTGCAGGACTCCGGCGCTCGCGCCGTATTCGTCTCTTCCGAAGTGCAGCTCCAGAAAGTGCTGGCGATTCAGCCGGAGACCCGGCTGGAGCGCCTGGTCCTAATGGACTCCTCCGGCTCCGTGAAGGCCATGCACATGGAACACCTCATGCGCAGCGGCCCCGGGCAGCGCGATCCTGAACTCGAAGCCCGCGCCCGGGCGGTCACTCCTGACGATCTGGCAACCATTATCTACACCTCGGGAACCACCGGAGTTCCCAAGGGCGCAATGCTGACCCACGGGAATATGGCCGCCAATCTGAACTGCTCGCTCGAAGGCTTCGACATCGGGCCAGACGACGTTTGCGTCTCTTTTCTGCCGCTCTCCCACGTAACCGCCCGGCATCTCGACTTCACCATGCTCAATCGCGGCGCGATGCTGGCGTACGTTTCGTTCCTCGAGCACCTTCCGCAGGCGCTGCTTGAGACGCATCCCACCGTCTTCGTTGGTGTTCCCCGGGTTTACGAAAAGATTTATTCCCAAACTGAGCAGAAAACCAAGGATGCTCCCAAACGCTGGATCTATCACTGGGCAGTCAACGTAGGTAAAGCCCACCAGAGTGAAATTCTCCTCGGCCAGAAGCCCTCGTCTCTGCCGTGGAAACTGGCCGCCCGCCTGGTGTACTCGCAGATTCGCGCCGGTCTCGGCGGCCGGGTTCGCATCTTCATTTCCGGAGGAGCCCCGCTCGGCCGCGAACTGGCGGAGTGGTATGCCAGTGTAGGCATCCGGATTCACGAAGGCTATGGACTCACCGAGACTTCTCCGGTGATCGCCCTGAACAAGCCCAAAGCCCACAAGCTGGGCACGGTAGGCAAACCGCTCTCCAATGTCGAAACTCGCATCGCAGAGGACGGCGAACTTCTGGTCAAGGGTCCGTCGGTCTTCAAGGGCTATTGGAAACGTCCGGATGAGACCCAGAACGCTTTTGCCGATGGCTGGTTCAAGACCGGAGACATCGGCGACATTGACCGCCAGGGGTTCCTGTCGATCACCGACCGCAAGAAGGACCTGATCAAGACCTCGGGCGGAAAATTCATCGCGCCGCAACCCATCGAGAACTCGCTGAAGCACAACCCTCTGATTGCCGAAGCGCTGGTGCTGGGCGACAAGCGCAAATTCCCGGCGGTGATGATCGTCCCTAACTTCCCGCTGCTGGAAGACTGGGCCCGCCGCAACGGGTTGGAATTCTCCTCGCGGCAGGATCTCGTCCGCAATCCCCAGGTGCAGAGTTTGTATGACGGCATGGTGCAAGACCTGAACCACCGCCTGGCGCGCTTCGAGCAGTTGAAGAAGTTTCTGCTGCTGGCCGACGAATTCTCCATCCACGACGGCACCCTGACCGCCAGCATGAAACTACGCCGCCGGGCGGTGCAGGAGCGTTACCGGACGGAAATCGACAAACTCTACGGCGAGACGGAACTGCCGGCAGTCTCCTGAGCAGCGGGGCGCCTGCCACTGGCCGTCTTCGCCTGCCGCGTCCGCCCAAGTTCCGTTGCGCCTGATTTTCATTACAATGTAGCTATGCCTGACTCTCTGATCATCGCCGGCCGTGAGTTCCGTTCCCGCCTGATTGTCGGCACGGGAAAGTACAAGTCCTTCCAGGAAACTGCGCGCGCCCTCGACGCCAGCGGGGCGGATATGGTCACGGTGGCCGTCCGTCGGGTAAATCTCGATCGCAGCAAGGAATCGCTGCTCGACTATCTCGATCCCAAGAAGTATTTTCTCCTGCCCAACACCGCCGGCTGTTACACGGCTGACGAAGCCATTCGCGCAGCTCGTCTGGGGCGCGAGGTGGGACTCTCCGACTGGGTGAAGCTGGAAGTGATCGGCGATCAGGCCACGCTCTACCCTGATGTCCAAGCCACGCTCGAGGCCACTCGCGTGCTGGTGAAAGAAGGCTTCACCGTGTTGCCTTATACTTCCGATGATGTGGTCTATGCCAAGCGCCTACTCGACGCCGGAGCCAGCGCCGTTATGCCGCTGGGCGCGCCCATCGGCAGCGGCCTGGGTATTCAGAACGCCGCCAACATCCGTATCCTGCGGGAAGTGATTACAGGAGTGCCTCTCATCGTGGATGCCGGTGTGGGAACCGCTTCTGACGCCGCGCTGGCTATGGAGTTGGGGGCCGATGCCGTGCTGATGAATACCGGCATTGCCAACGCGCAGGATCCAGTCCTCATGGCTGGAGCCATGAAACACGCGGTGCTCGCCGGCCGGGACGCGTATCTCGCCGGGCGTATGCCGAAGAAACTCTATGCCACCGCCAGTTCGCCGCTGGAAGGCGTGGTGCGCTAACCGCAGGGCATGAGAAAAGGCGGCCCGCAGGCCGCCTCTGCTATCGCCGGGAGTTCCCAGCTCACATCATTTTGGCGCTTTCCACGTGGATGGAGTCGCCGGAAACCGTGCCGGTCACCGCAACGTGATGTCCTTCGTGGCCTTTGAGCGCTTCGGGGTTGTCAACCGTGAGGATCTTCTGGTCCTTGTCGGTGACGACCACCATTTTTGCGCCCTTGTCGAGGCATTTCTTGGCGCATTCCTCGTGGCCGGCCTTGGCGCCTTTGGCTCCGCACATTGAGTCGCTGACGTAGCCTTTGACCGTCATCTCTTTGCCCATATCGTCAGCAGCGAACACGCTGACGGCGAGCAGAAAAGACAGGGCGCAGAGGGCGATAAAAACGGCTAAAACTTTCTTCATAGCTGAACTCCTCAACTTTGCGGCGCGAAGCCGCGGTTATTTTGAAGCCCGATAACCCGCGTCACCCAAGGCCAAAACGCGAGCGGGAACCGCTGAGATTCCCAATGAGTGTCACTTAGCCCCACAAACTGAGATTCCGCCAAATATACCACAAGAGGGTTGCGGGAAGGTTAACGGGGAGATGGAGCCACTGGCGGCTTTTCCCGGTCTGACATCACATTGCAACAGTCTATTTGTGGGCGGAATTGGTTACCGGCGGCTGCGGATTGACCGGGGCGGGGGAGACATACACGACCTCTCCGGGACGGGCATAATGCAACTGCTCGCGCGCCTCCCGCTCGATTGTCTTTGGGTCGGTTTTGAGAGATTTAATCTGCGCCGAGTAGCGGTCATTTTCCTCTTGCAGGTTGTCGACGTCCTTCTCCAGAGTCTGGTATTCCGCCTTCTTCTGGCGGTACACGATCATGCCATTGGGTCCGAACATCACGTGGACGAAGAACCATACTGTAAGCACCCCGACACCGATCGTAGCCATCCGGCGGCGAGCCCCGAAAAACCAACTAAGCAGCGGGCGCAGGCGCTGCGCGACTCTTTCCGCGGCACGCTGCGCCATGGCCTCGGCCCCAGGGGCATGCTCAGCCAGCGCCTTGAAACTGGCTTGCGGTGGAGGCACGATCCGGATTCTGGTTCGCTTCCCTACTCGAATATCCATTGCTTGGCGGCTGTACTCAGCTTCTCCAGTCCCGGCTCACTCCCTGCTTCGGTATAGACGCGAACCACCGGCTCCGTGCCAGATAGCCGGTAGCATACCCACGATCCATCATCGAGAACCAGCTTGAGGCCATCGGTGCGGACTACCTCCGCGACCTTGCGGCCCAGGAACTCCCGCGGCTCGAGACGCAACTTCTCAGTGAACTTCTCCTTCACCTCCGGGGTCAAGCGGAAGTTCTCCCGTTTGGGATAGAAGGAACCAACTTTGACAAATAATTCCTTCAATTGTTCGCCGAGAGACTTTCCCCGGCATGCGACAGCTTCGCAGCACAGCAGTCCGGCGATGACCCCATCTTTCTCGGGAACGTGGTGGCGAATGGAGAGCCCGGCGCTCTCTTCGCCGCCGATTGCGATCTTGTCGGCTTTAATCAACTCCCCGATATATTTGAAACCGACCGGCGTTTCGTGCAATTCGATCCCGAGCCGCTTGGCGAGCGCATTGATCAGGTTCGTTGTCGCAACCGATTTGGCCACGCCATTCTTCCATCCCCGGCTTTCCACCAGATAGTCGAAAAGAATTGCGATCACATAGTTGGGCTGAACAAACGTTCCATCCTGATCCACAATGCCGAAGCGGTCCGCATCGCCATCAGTGGCGATACCAATGTGGGCCCGGGTCTCGCGCATTTTGGCACGCAACTCTTCGAGCAGATGATCGTCCGGTTCCGGCGCATGTCCGCCGAACAGCACATCGCGGTAGTCGTGAACGGTTGCGACCTCCACTCCCGCCTCCCGCAACACAGAATCCGGATAGCCTCGAGCCGCTCCCCACAGCGGGTCGTAAACCACCCGCAGTCCGGCTTTCCTGATGGCAGAAAGATCGACAATTTCTTTCAGTCGTTCCAGGTAGCTGCCGCGCGGGTCGAGAGATTGCGGCTCCGGTCTCTGCTTCGCGCCGCCTTCCGGCTGTCCGGAGTCGAAGGCCGCAATCTCTGCTTCAATCCGCTGGGTAGCCTCCGGAAGAGCGGGCGCTCCATCGGGCGTTGAGAACTTGATGCCGTTATATTCCGGAGGATTGTGCGAAGCGGTGAAGTTGATCGCTCCATCGGCCTTCTCGCGGATCACCGCATAAGAGATCGCCGGAGTAGGCGCCGCTTCCGCGATGACCAGCGGCGTGATGCCGTGCGAAGAGAGAATCTCCGCCGCCATCGAGCAGAAAGTCTCGCCCAGAAACCGAGGGTCGCGGCCCACGATGACGCGGGCACCCTCCGGCTTCTGCGAAGCGACGTAGCGTGCAATCCCGCTCACCGCGCGTCGTACATTGGCGAAGGTGAACTCCTCCGCCATGACGGCGCGCCATCCTGAAGTGCCAAACTTGATCTGAACCGCCATAATGATGCTCCGCGCAATGCTAATCTGGACTACTTAGACGCCTTGTAGCGGCAGACAGCCCGGCGCCGACAGCAGATTCTATATGACCGACAAGAGGCTCGTCCTCACCACCGCCGGTTCAGAAGAAGAAGCGCGCAGGATCGCGCGTGCTCTGGTGGAACGCAAGCTCGCGGCCTGCGTCAACATCATTCTGAGAATCAACTCGATCTATCGCTGGCAGGGCCAGGTGGAAGAAGGCGAAGAGTGGCTCTTGCTGATAAAGACTACGAAATCGGCCTTTGAGAATGTGAGAAACGCAATCCAGGAACTCCATTCCTATGAACTGCCGGAATGCATTTCTCTGTCAATCGAAGACGGCAGCGCCGAATATCTGGCGTGGATTGGCGAATCAGTCCAGTAGCTGCAAGCGTGCCATCAGATCGCCGCCAGCGCCTGATCCAGATCATCGAGAATATCCTGCACATCCTCGATCCCCACAGAAATCCTGACCATGCCGTCGGTGATTCCGATGGCTTTGCGGCCTTTTTCGCCTAAGGCAGCGTGAGTCATGGTCGCAGGATGCGAAATCAGGGTCTCCACTCCTCCGAGTGATTCCGCCAGCGAGCAGATTCGTACTTTTTTCAACAATTTCTTGGCATTGGAGAGTGATCCGGTTTCAAACGTAATCATGGACCCGAAGCCGCTCATTTGCCGCCGCGCCAGCTCGTGCTGCGGATGGCCCGGCAAACCGGGGTAGAAGACTTTCTTCACTTTCTTGTGATTCGCCAGAAATTCCGCCACAACCCGCCCGCTCTCGTCGTGCTGCTTCATGCGCACGGCAAGCGTCTTGACTCCGCGCAATACCAGCCACGCCTCAAACGGAGACAGAATCGCTCCCGCAGCCTTCTGCACGAACGCCAGCCTCTCGGCCTGCTCCGGCTTGGTGCACACCACCACGCCCCCCAGGCCGTCGCTATGGCCGTTCAGGAACTTCGTGGTCGAGTGCACCACCATGTCTGCCCCTAGAGCGATAGGCTGCTGAAAATACGGCGACATGAAGGTGTTGTCCACCACCAGCTCGATTTTCCTGCGATGGCAGATCTGGCTCACCGCCCGTATGTCGGTCAGCGACATCAGCGGGTTGGTCGGAGTCTCGATGTAGGCCAGCTTGGTGCTCTTGCGGATCGCCCGCTCCACATTCTCGGGAATGGACGTGTTCACATAGGTGAACTCCAGCCCAAAATCCGCCAGCACCTGGTTGAACAGCCGCGGCACGCCCGCCATAGAGATCATGCCCGCAGATCACGTGATCGCCGGATTTGAGCATGGTGCAGATGGCATTGATCGCCGCCATCCCACTGGCAAATACTCGCGAGGCGATGCCGCCCTCCAGCGCCGCCAGATTTTCTTCGAGGCGGGTTCGGGTGGGATTTGATACGCGGGAGTACTCGTATCCCTTGTGCTTGCCTAACTCTTCCTGAACATAGGTGGAGGTCGGATAGATCGGCACCGAAACCGCGCCCGTCCCGGGGTCGGCCTCCTGGCCCGCGTGGATGGCACGGGTTGCAAAACCCGCCTTATGATCTTTCGCCATGTTGTCCGGTTAAATGCCGCCTTCGAAGATCTTCTTGGAAAGATAGCGCTCCGCCGAATCGGGGACGATGGTCACAACCTGCTTGCCTGTTCCCAGCCGCTTTGCGATAGCAATTGCCGCGAACACGTTGGCGCCGCCGCTTGAACCGGAGAGTACTCCCTCCCGCGCCGCCAGCTCTCTCACCATGCCAAAGGCCTGCTCGTCGTTCACCATCATGACTTCATCGCACACAGAACTGTCGAAGTTCTTGGGGATAAAGCTGTTCCCAATGCCTTCTACCTTATGCTTTCCCGCCGGACCGCCGCCGAGCACCGAGCCTTGGGTTTCGACCGCAATCGCCAACGCTTTCGGCAAGCGCTCCTTCACATAGCGCGCCACGCCGGTGAAGGTGCCGGCGGTACCAGCGCCAATCACAACCGCGTCCATCTTGCCTTCCATTTGCTCGAACATTTCGGCGGCTGTGGTCTCATAGTGGTAATCAGGATTGGCAGGGTTCTCGAACTGCCCCGCCATAAATGCGCCCGGCGTCGCCGCGACCAGTTCCTGCGCCTGCCGGATAGCCCCCTGCATGCCCTCATCTTCTGGAGTCCGGGTCACTTCAGCTCCCAGCGCCCGCATGATGATCACCTTCTCTTCCGAGAAGCTCTCCGGCACAAACAGGGCGACTCTGTAGCCCCGGCTCACTCCGATCAGGGCCAGACCGATTCCGGTATTGCCCGCGGTTGCTTCCACAATCGTCGCGCCCGGCTTAAGACGCCCGTGATCTTCCGCATCACGAATAATACCCACTGCCGCCCGATCTTTGATGCTGCCGCCCGGGTTCAAATACTCCAGCTTGGCAAAGATCGCCGCAGCCCCTTCAGGCGCCAAGTTCTTCAGCCGGAGCATAGGAGTCTGCCCCACCAGCTCGGTGATTTCGTCGGATACTCGCAGATTCGCGCTCGAAGTAATGATGGAAGGCACTCTACAGGTTACGGTCGCAATGCGGACGCGTCAATTCGGCAGATAAGCTTCTGATGCCGCCAGTAACTCTATCGTCATCAGAAAAGGCTAAGGAGCCCCGCCGGCAGATTGCTCCTGCCCGGGGTAATAGCCACTGCGGGTGCGCACCGTAAGCTTGCCATACCCCTTGGCATGGGCTTCAACCTTGATCGTCCGGTAGCCGCCCGCGCTCTTGGGCGTGGTGGGCTTGTAGCCGATCGTGTACTGGGTGCGGATGTCGTGCGCCACCGTGCGGCTGATGTCGTCCACTTCATCGAGCCTCTTGGGTAGGAAGGCTATCCCGCCGGTGCGTTCTGCCAGAGTTTCCAACGCGCGGCGTGCGCGGCGTTGCTTCTCTTCCCCCAGAAAACCGATGGCATAAATCGTGGGTCCGTTGTCCTCCTCCAGGCGGCGGACGGCCTTTTCCAGCGTCTCCTGGCTGGCGTTGTCTTCGCCATCCGTCACCACAAAAAGCACTTTCCTTTGCAGCTTGGAGTTCTTGAGCTGGTCGGCGGAGGCCACCATGGCGTCATAGAGCGCCGTCCCGCCGCGGGAGTCCACCTTCTCCAGAGCCTTCTTCAATTTCGGGACGTCGCCGGTAAAGTCCTGATCGAGATAGTATTCGTCGCTGAAATTCACCACAAAGACCTGGTCCTGCGGATTGCTCGCCGGCACCAGGTTCAGCGCTGCCCTATTCACCTTCTCGCGCTTTTCCCGCATGGAGCCTGAATTGTCGATCACGATTCCCATGGCTACCGGAATATCTTCGTGGCGGAACGACGTGATCGGCTGCAGTTTGCCGTCTTCAAAAACCTTAAACGCGTCGCGGGGAAGGTTGATAACCAGGTGCTTCTTGTCGTCCACCACCGTGGCATGAATCACGACCTCTTCCACTTCTTTTTTGAAGACGAACACGCCGCTGTCGTCGGCAGCAGGCGGCTGGGCTTGGGGAGCCTGGGTTTGCGACGGCTGGGGCCAGGTTGTTGAGAACCAGGCTGCTGGGCTCCGGGCTGTTGGGAGCCGGGCTGTTGAGCTGCTGGCTGCTGGCCGGGCTGTGTCCCCTGAGGCTGGGTTTGCGGCTGCTGAGCGGAGGGCGGCGGCGTATAACGAGGCGGCCCACTTTCTTGGGCCATTCCGCGGTAAAAGCAGGAAAACAAAGCAGGTAAAGAGTCCCAGAAAGCGGCTATTCGGAAGGTGCATAGTATCCCGTTTTGGCGTAGACACGAAACGGGGGAAGTCCTTTGGGCGGATTTAGCTTTACCTTAATTTTACGCCACTTGCCATTGTGCGACGGATCCTTTGGACGGTACCCGATCACATATTGGTTGCGTAGCTCGGTACCAATTTTTGTGGCCACGTCGGCCAAATCATTGGGATTGTCGATGGTAAAGGCCCGCCCACCAGTAAGTTCCGTGACCTCAGCCAGCAAAGACGGGCCCAGCTGTTCCTCCGTGGTCGGGAAGTAATGGTCGTAAATCCCGATCGCGTAAATCAACATATCCGCTTCTTTGACGATCGACTTGATTTCGCCCTCGGTATAGCGGCTGTGGTTGTCGCCCCCGTCCGAAATGATCAGCAGCGCCCGCTTTGGATACTTTGCCTGACGCATCTTGTTCACGCCCAGATAGATGGCATCCAGCAACGAAGTGCGCCCCTTGGGGACCGTGAACATCAGCTTGTTTTGGATCTCCTCATCGGGTTGCGTGAAATCGCAAACCACTTCCGGCTTGTCGGAAAAACCAATCAGGAAAAACTCATCCTGCGGATTCGCCGTCTTCATGAACTCCCCCACGGCTTCGCGCGCCCGCTCGATCTTGCTGCTCATGCTGCCGCTCATATCGAAAATCACCCCAAAGAAATGGGCGCGTCTTCGCTGGAAAAATGCCGAATCACCTGCTCGTCTTTCCCCTCGTAGAGTGAAAAGTTGTCCTTGTCCAGTCCCGTCACCAGCCGGTTCATAGGGTCGGTGATGGTTACCGGCACCAGAACCAGATCCACATCGACTTTTAGCGGCTTGGTGTGAGTCTTCAGGGCGGGATCGATGCCCGCGTCCGCGCTCACCGGAGTCGGTTCCACCCTGGGCTTGATGTGTACCTCAGGCACGCTGGCTTGCGCTAACGCCGCTGGAACTCCCGCAAACATGAGTACGATTGCCGCTGCGATGAGTGCGGCCAAAGCAAACGTCAAGCGGGTAGATGCGTGCCTGGATTCGGACAACATAGAGCCTCGCAGGGTCCGGGAAAGGGCCGAGTCGACATAACCCTCGGAACTGGTTGGGCGGCGTGACCCGCGCCCACGAAGGCGGGCCATGATTACCTCTTTGCGGCTGATCGTAACATAGGAAACAAGCCCTGACTCCAGCCTTTTTGATCTGCGCTTACGATGGCAGCGAATAGGCAAAAGTTTACTCCTGGCAAGGCTTTGCACCCATCCCTATGCATTTTTCTTTCCCTTGCGGTGGGCCGATAAAGAATCCCTCTTGTACAATCTGAACTTCCACTATGGCCCAGATCGCACCGTTCCGCGCCTTCCGCTACGATCAGTCCCGCGCTCAACTCGACCAGGTTGTCACCCAGCCCTACGACAAAATAACTCCCGCCATGCGGGACGCCTACTATGCCGCCAGCCCTTACAATCTCGTCCGAATTATCCTGGGCAAACCGGAACCGGGCGACGGAGCGGCGAGCAATCCCTATACCCGGGCAGCGACATTTTTCACTGATTGGCGCCGGGAAGGCATTCTCGCTCAGGACGCAGAGCCGTCCTTGTACGTTTATTCTCAGCGCTTTACTGTTCCCGGCACCAGAACCGAGGCGGAGCGCCGCGGCTTCATCGCCCTCGGCAAATTGCATGATTATTCAGACCAGGTGGTGTTCCGCCACGAGCAGACCCTGTCCAAGCCCAAAGCCGACCGCCTCGATCTGCTGCGTGCCACCCGCGCCCATTTTGGCCAGATTTTCATGTTGTATAGCGATCCCGCCCGGGAGGTCGACTCCGCCCTGACCCAGACTGCGGCGCCTGACATGCAAACCACCGACGAATATGGCGTTTCACACCAGGTCTGGAAGGTATCCGATTCAAAGCTCATCCGCGCCGTGCAAGCCAGGATGGCTGACAAGAAGCTCATCATCGCCGACGGCCACCACCGCTACGAGACCGCCCTCAATTACCGCAACCAGCGTCGTGCGGAAGCCACGGCATCCGGAGCGCAGCCTGCCGACGCGCCCTACGAGTTCGCCATGATGACCTTTGTCAACATGGATACCGATCTCGTCATCCTGCCCACCCACCGGGTGGTGCATGGCCTGCACTCGTTTTCTGGCGGGGATTTGCGGGACGGTGCGCGCAAGTACTTTAACGTGCGCGAGGTGAACCCTGGCTTTGATGCCGCCGGCGCGGCGGTTCTTTTGCGCGATGCGGGAAAAACCGGAACCGCTCTGCTGGCTGTCACCGTAAACCGGGCTTTCATTTTGGATCAACCGAAGCTCGATCAGCCCGACACCAGCGATGACGGTGTGTTCGCCGGGCTTTCATCCCGCCAGCGTTCCCTGGACGTGGTGCAACTGCACCGATGTCTGCTTGAAGGCGTGCTCGGTCTCTCGGAAGAATCGATTCGCAATCAGCAGAATCTCAGCTATCTGCGTGATGCCGGAGAAGCGCTGGCCATGGTG
The DNA here is from genome assembly GCA_963798155.1 of Terriglobia bacterium. Classification (GTDB taxonomy): domain Bacteria; phylum Acidobacteriota; class Terriglobia; order Terriglobales; family Acidobacteriaceae; genus CAWCSH01. The sequence goes on along the minus strand of CAWCSH010000003.1, from coordinate 132,533 downwards.
CATCGCGGAAATGCCAATGTCGCGTTCCTGATGAACCCGGCACGAATGGATCAGGTCCGGGACATTGCCTTCAGCGGCGAAGTTCTGCCGCAGAAATCAACCGATTTCTATCCCAAGTTATTGAGCGGGCTTGCCATCTACGCCCTCGAGTAGCCGCTAAGAACTGCGCGATGAGAAACTGCAGGCTTCGCGGAAGATTTGGAAGGCGCGTGCTATTCTTCGCCGCGCGCGTGTACGCCGGATTTCCCCGATTCCCGCCATCCCTCGATAATCAGGTACAGCACTGGAATAAAGAACAGGTTCAGAATCGTGGACATGATCATGCCGCCGAAAACCGTGGTCCCCACGGAATGCCGGCCGCCCTCTCCGGCACCGCTCGCGACCATCAGCGGCACGACGCCGAGAATGAAGGCGAAAGAGGTCATCAGGATCGGCCGCAGTCGGATGCGAGCCGCTTCAATCGTGGCTTCGATCAGCGGCAGGCCCCGCTCGCGCAACTGCTCTGCAAACTCCACAATCAGAATGGCGTTTTTGCTGGATAAGCCTACCAGCATCACCAGCCCGATCTGACAGTAGACATCATTCTCCAGACCGCGCAGCCATTGCGCCGAAAGGGCTCCAAGCAATGCCATCGGCACCGCCAACAGCACGATGAAAGGCAGTACGAAGCTTTCATACTGGGCCGACAGTGTGAGATACACCACCACTACGCCCAATCCGAAGAGCAGTATGGTGGTCTTGCCGGAAGCCAGTTCTTCCAGCGAAAGCCCCGTCCACTCATATGTGAAACCCTGGGGCAGCACTTTGCTGCTGAGTTGATTCATGGCGTTGATGGCCTGCCCTGAACTGAAACCGGGTGCCGCCGATCCGTCAATTTCCGCGGAGCGGAAGAGGTTGTAATGGCTGATGACCTGCGGCGTAGTGGTCTCCTTGATGGTGACCAGGTTGTCGAGCGGAATCATGGCGCCGCTGTCGGAGCGCACGTAGTATTCGCGGATATCCTTCACCTGCGTCCGGAATTGCGATGCCGCCTGTACATACACCCGGTAGGAACGGTTGGCAAAGTTGAAGTCATTCACATACGCCGAACCCAGGTACACACCCAGAGTGTCGGTGATTTGCTGCAGTGGAACGTGCAGGCTCTTCGCCTTGTCGCGATCGATGGTCACCAGAATCTGCGGATCATTCGCGGTGTAACTGCTGAACAATCCAGCCAGATCTTTGCGGGAGTTCCCTTGCCGCACCAGATTCTGGGTCACATTCGCCAGTTCTTCCAGCGTGTGCGACCCCTGGTCCTGCAATTCGTACTGAAAGCCGCCGAACTGCCCCAGTCCCTGCACTGCCGGAGGCAGAAAGGGCAGCACCATGGCTCCATTCACGCCGAATAGCGGCCCGCGAATCCGGTTCAGCACCGCTTGCGCCGAGTGCTGTTCTCCCTGGCGCTCGGAGTAGGGCTTGAGCGTCGCGAAGATGATCCCGCGGTTGGAGGCGTTTCCGGCGAAACTGAAGCCGCTGATGGCAAATACCCCGCGTATCTCAGGAATCTTGGTCAGGATCGCGTTGGCTTGCGCTTCCACGTTGCGGGTGTATTCGAGCGATGCGCCGGAAGGCGACTGTACCGAGATGATCAGGTAACCCTGATCTTCATCAGGGACAAAACCGGTCGGAACCTGCTCAAACACCAGGTACGTAAGTCCCAACCCGGCCAGGAACAGAATGACCGCGACCAGTCGAAAGCGTAAAAAGCCACGAAGCGCATGACGGTAGCCGTTGGTGGTGCCGCTGATCACCCGGTCTACCTGCCGGAAAAACCAGCTTTTCTCTCCATGCTCGCGGCCCAGAAGCAGGGCGGACAGGGCCGGGGTCAGGGTCAGCGCGTTGAAGGCGGAGATCGAAATCGAAAATGCGATGGTCAGCGCAAACTGGCGGAAAAGGATTCCCGTGGTGCCGGGGAAAAATGCGACCGGAACAAACACCGCCACCAGCACCAGCGAAGTCGCGATCACGGCGCCGGCTACTTCGCCCATGGCGATCGAAGACGCCTTCCGGGCATTGCGCTCGCCTTCCTGAATGTGCCGCTCAATGTTTTCGATCACTACGATGGCGTCGTCCACCACCAGACCGGTCGCTAGCGTGATTCCGAACAGGGTCAGCGTGTTGATTGAAAAGCCCAGCAGTTTGATGAAGGCAAAGGTTCCGATCAGTGACACTGGAATCGTGACCGATGGAATGATCGTGCTGCGCCAGTCTTCCAAAAAGACAAAGATCACCAGGATGACCAGAACGATGGCCTCGATCAGGGTGGTGAGTACGTCTTTGATCGATTCGCTGACCGCCTCGGTGGTGTCGAAGGCGTTCTCATACACCATTCCAGGAGGAAAATGGGATGCCAGCCGGTCGAGTTCGGCCAGGGCGCGGCTGTGTACGTCCAGGGCATTGGCATTCGAGAGCTGCGTGACTCCAATTCCGACCGACTCGTGGCCGTTATATTCCAGATCGGAGCCGTAATTTTCCGCCCCCAGTTGCGCGTAGCCCACATCCTTCAGGTGCACCAGGGTGCCGTCAGCGTTGGTTTTGACGATGATGTTGTCGAACTGTGCAGGCTCGGTCAGCCTTCCCACTACACGCACGCTGATTTGGAACTGCTGCCCGGTCTTGATCGGAGGCTGCCCGATCTGCCCCGCGGCCACCTCCACATTCTGCTCTTGCAGGGCGCTCACCACATCGGTTGCGGTCAGCCCGCGGCTGGCCATCCGCTCCGGGTCGAGCCACAGCCGCATGGAGTAGCGGCGCTCGCCGAAGATCATCACGTCCGCCACTCCCGGCACCCGCTTCAGCGTATCCCGGACGTACAGGTCCAGGTAGTTGCTCATGAACAGCGTGCTGTAGCGCCCGTCCGGGGAATATACCGCCGCGCCGAATACGAAGTTATTTGCGGCTTTGGTGACCGTCACCCCGGTGGCCTTGACCGCATTCGGCAAGCGTCCCTGCGCCGTGTTCACCCGGTTCTGGATATCCACCGCCGCCAGATCCGGGTCGCGATTCAAGTCAAACGTGGCGGTGATCGAGCTCACCCCGTCGTTGGTGCTGCTCGAACTGATGTACTTCATTCCCTCCGCGCCGTTGATCTGCTGCTCGAGAGGGATGGTGACGGCCGTCTCGACCGTCTGAGCATCCGCCCCGATGTAGGCGCTGTCCACCGAAACCTGGGGCGGAGCCAGCGTGGGGAACTGCGCAATCGGCAACGTGGGAATCACCACCGCGCCCGCCAGGATGATCAGCAGAGCGCAGACCGTGGCGAAAATCGGACGGCTTATGAAGAAATTAACGAACATGAATGAATGCTGTTGTCAGAATTTTGAGCAGTCCGCGACTAGCCCTGCGGAATCACCGGAGTGCCATCCACCAGGAACTGCGTGCCCGAGACGATCACTTTGTCGCCGGGCTTGATGCCACTCAGCACTTCGTAGTCATTCCCCACCGTTTGCCCGACCTGGAGCGCCTTCTGATGGGCTACAGTCTTGCCACCCTGGCTCTCGGCTACGAAGGCGAAGAACTGACCGCCAATTCGCGACACCGCCACCACCGGAACCAGCGGGTGGTCCTGCGTTCCCCAGATGATGCGGGCCCGAATAAATTGCGAGTTACGGAACTTGTCGTTACTGGGAACCGGGGCCTTGGCAAGCACAGTCTGGGTGCTGTTATCCACCTGCGGCGAAATGAAATCGATGCGGGTCTTTCCCAGCAGATTGCCCTGCGCATCCACCAGCTCGACCGGCAAATTCATCTTCAGATCGGACGAACGTTCGATCGGGACGTAGATGTAAGCCTCGAGGTCTCCCGGCTTGTCCACGGTCGTGAGTTCGGTCGACGTGGTAACTCTATCGCCCACTCGAACCGGAATATCTCCCACCACCCCGCTGGTAGGAGCTGACACCTTGTAGTAGTGCAGCTGTACCATTTCCTGCTGCACCGAGGCCTGCAAGGCCTGCACCTGTGCCTGCGCCGCGTCCAGGGCGGCTTTGGCCTGGTCAATCTCCTGCTTGCTTACCACCCCAGCTTTGTAGAGAGAGCTGGTACGCTCATACTGCTGCTTCGCGTATGCCAGATTGGCCTGCTGCGAGGCCAGCGTTTCCTTCTGGGTGTTGACAGTCGCTTCCTGTTTGGAAGCGTCAATCTGCAGCAGCGCGGCGCCGGCTGCAACCCGCTCGCCGGAGTGGGCATAGATTTGGGTGATCACCCCTTCTACTTGTGGCATGATCACGGCCGAGCGCCGCGACTTCACCGTCGCGACATATTCCGTGGTGTCGTTCACCGGCTCCGACTTGGCCACCTGCACTTTGACGGGAACCGCCCCCGAACCTTGCTGCGCCGGAGCTTTCGCATCTCCTCCGCCGCACGCCAGAGTGGCAGCCATTGCCAGCATGGCGGAGGCGATTCCGGCTGCGTGGCGGCCAGACCATCCGAACGTAAGCCTGTGGCGAATCAAGATGTTGAAACTCATTCGCTAGTACCCTAACATGCGCCTCTTGCGCTTTCCACATGCGCCCCACCTTAGCGCCCTCCGCAGGCATCGCTTAGACGGTCTCTCTGCTAAATTAATCGCGTCATGAAACCCGTCCGCAGCTTTGCCAGCGACAACAACGCAGGAGTTCACCCTGAAATTCTGCAGGCCATCGCCCGCGCCAACCATGGCCATGCCGTGGGATACGGCGACGATCCCGAGACCGCCGCCCTGCAGAAGAACATCGAACGCCACTTCGGTGCGGGAGCGCAGGCCTTTCCCGTATTCAACGGCACCGGTGCCAATGTGCTGAGCATCGCTGCGGTAACCAGTTCGTTTCAAGCAGTACTCTGTGCCGAATCGGCACACGCGTATGTCGACGAATGTGGAGCGCCGGAAAAGTTTGCCGGCTGCAAATTAGTACCGCTTCCCACTACTGACGGCAAGCTCACCGAAGCCGTGCTTCACTCCGCCTATCACGGCGTTGGAGACCAGCACCATGTGCAGCCGCGCATGGTTTCGATCACCCAGGCCACCGAAACCGGCACCATCTACAAGCCGCAGGAAGTAAAGGCGCTGGCACGGTTCGCCCATAAGCGCGACATGGTCCTGCACATGGATGGAGCCCGCATCGCCAACGCCGCCGCCAGCCTCGGTCTCACCCTTCGCCAGGCGACACGAGACCTGGGAGTCGATGTACTCTCTTTCGGAGCCACCAAGAATGGAGCCATGGCGGCCGAAGCCGTCATCTTCTTTGACAGGGAGCTGTGCCGCGATTTCCTCTATCTCCGCAAACAGGGCATGCAACTCGCCTCCAAGATGCGCTTCATCTCCGCCCAGCTGAACGCGTTGCTGGCAAGCGATCTCTGGCTGCGCAATGCGGAACACTCCAACCGCATGGCCCGGCTCTTGGAAAAGAAACTGCGAAAGGTTCCCCAATTGAGGATCGTCTATCCCGTAGAGGCGAACGGAGTCTTCGCCAAAATTCCACGCGCCGCCATCGCGAAAATCCAGCAGCGTTATTTCTACTATGTGTGGAACGAGGCCGAATCCATCGTTCGCTGGATGTGCTCGTGGGACACCACAGAACAGGATGTAGCCGAATTCGCGGAATTCGTCGGCCACGCTGTGGCCACCGGCGGCCGCGGCCACAAGCTGAATTATAGGCCCGCCGCCCGCTAGCCGGCATCATCGCCCAGCAGCGTGCCCAGCGTAGACTTGTGCTTCTCCACTTTGGCGCCCTTCTTCTTGCGGTCGGGTACAATCCGTTCCGGAGGCGGGCTTCCGATCCGCTCGCGCGCCAGCGCCTTGACCGCTTCCACCTTGCGAAACGTCTTCTTCTTGCGTCTTCTTGCCACGCCTCATCTTGCCACAGAGCATGCCCACGCGGGATAACTGTCTGTCCTCAGGCGGCAGTCCCTGCCCCAACGTGTCCCAGGTCAACAAATATTTGTTAACCGGCCGTGCTCCCTGGCGTCTAACATTGGAGTAATTGGATGGCAGGCCGCTGATGTTCGTTGAATCCCGCAACCAGGCCCCGAAGCAACGCAGACTTGCGCTTTCCGCCTCTTTGGCTGTTCATGCGCTTCTCTTGGGATGGATGCTCCATGCCCCGGGCCCGTCATTCGTGACAGCCACATCCATGATGGCTGGAGACTACGGCAAGTCCACTACGCTTCTCTACTGGCCAGGATCCGGAACCAGCGATCAGCAAAATCTCGTCCGGCCAAAGCATTCCACTGCGACTCACCCCAAGGCAAGCCGGCACGCCCTGATTTTGGCGAAGGCGGCAAAGCCGAACCCGGAATCACTTCAGCCGCTCTCACAAATCGGCCGGGAAGATGAAACCGACGCTTCCGAGCAAAGCAGCGCGCCGCCGGCAGCTCGCGCCGGCTCGCCCTACGGCTCTCTTTCCGATGGCTCGCTCTCGGGAGATGAGGTCAGGCCCGCGCTGCCCATTCGTCCGTTTGACCCGGCCATCGGCCATACTGAAGTGGCCAGCGTCCACGAAGGCGATGTTGTTATTGAGATTACGATCGACGAGAAAGGCAACGTCATCCGCACTGTGGTATTGCAGAGCCTCTCGCCCGACATTGACGCCAAGGTTGTAGCCGCCCTCGAGAATTGGCACTTTCATCCCGCCACCCGCGACGGAGTCGCCATTCTCTCCAGGCAGGATGTGCACTATCATTTTCGCGACCGCTGAGTTCGACCCGAACAACCCAGGCTGGAGATGAGTGCAGACTGCATTCACTTCGGTGTACAGTTCCAGAGCATCGTTCCCCATTTCACGCGCCAGCCGGAGTGCTTGTAACCGCCTAACGGCAGCGCAGGACCACACACGGCTCGGTGCGCAATGGGAATCCAAACCGGTTACCCTGGAATTGAATAGAATGATCCCGCAGGAAAATGAAGTCGCTAGCTGAGCCATGAAGCACCCTCACATCATTATTCCTTACCACCGGCACCAGCCTGGAACTCAGCCTCCGTCGTTGTACGAGCCTTATAAGTCCACCATACGCCGGGCGCCATCGAAGCCGCTCATCATGCTTCCCCACACGCTTTCGGAAATTACCGGCCCAATTTACGGCTGCGATGCCATAGCCGAAGGCGACAACGACCTCACCCGTCAGCATTCCGGCGAACCCATTGGCGAACGCATCATCGTGACTGGACGAGTGCTCGACAGCAACGGACGTCCGGTGCCGCAGGCGCTGATCGAGATCTGGCAGGCCAACTCTGCCGGCCGTTATGTGCACCAGCGGGACCAGCATCCTGCTCCGCTCGATCCTAACTTCACCGGAGCCGGCCGCGCCTTGACTGACAATCACGGTAATTACCGCTTCGTCACCATCAAGCCCGGACCTTACCCCTGGCTGAATCATTACAACGCCTGGCGTCCGGCACACATTCATCTCTCGATTTTCGGCCGCGCATTCATTTCGCGGCTGGTCACGCAAATGTATTTCCCCGGCGATCCATTGTTCGCCTACGATCCGATTTTCCAGTCGATCCCCGATGAAAGAGCGCGCCTGCGCCTCATCTCCCGCTTTGATCTGGAGACCACGCAGCCGCAGTGGGCCACGGGATACAAGTTCGACATCGTATTGCGCGGGCCCGAGGCGACACCGTTCGAGGCATGATGACTGAGCGCAATAACAGCGACATGGAACATATTCCCACCCCCTCTCAAACTGTCGGTCCGTTCTTTCACTTCGGCATCACCACGGAGAAAACCGCGGTGCGCTGTCTGGCCGGGCCCGCAGCCAGAGGACACCGAATCTGGCTCAGTTGCCGTGTGTTGGACGGGGATGGCGCGGCGCTGAACGATGCCATGCTCGAAATCTGGCAGTGCGATGCCAGTGGAAAGTACAACCACCCGGATGATTCCCAGACGAGCCCAGCCGATCCCGCCTGTTCAGGCTTCGGACGCCTTGGCACCTGCGACGATGGCACCTGCGAATTTGAGACGGTCAAGCCCGGCCGCGCACCCGGCCCCGGCAGCATGCTGCAAGCGCCGCACCTGAATGTAGCCGTCTTTGCTCGCGGAATGCTGAAGCAGTTGTACACCCGCATCTATTTTGGCGGGGATGCTGCCAACGCCGACGATCCCATTCTCCAGTTGGTTCCCGAGGAGCGCCGTGAAACCCTCATGGCCCACCCCGATGCCGCTCGTCATGACCACTGGCATTTCGACGTGCGGCTCCAGGGAGAACAGGAAACTGTATTTTTCGACGTCTGATTGCCGCCTTCTCCCTGCCCCGGAAATCGACCTGTCTATAATGCTGGATCGAGGAACCTGCCCCATGCCGCCACGGCTGATCGAGAGTCTCGCGACCACAGAGCCGCTCGCGGAATTGTTCTCTGACCAGTCGGTGCTGCAGTCGATGCTGGATTTCGAAGCCGCACTGGCGCGTGTCCAAGCCAGGCTCGGCATCATCCCGCAGTCCGCCGCCGACGCCATCTCCTCGGCTGCCAAAGCCGACCGCTTTGATATTGCCGCGCTGGCGCATGCCACTCTTCGCGCTGGAACTCCCGGCATTCCCTTGGTGAAGGAACTGACCGCGCAAGTGCGGAATCAAGACCCAGAGGCCGCCCACTTCGTCCATTGGGGCGCAACCAGCCAGGATGCTGCCGATACCGCGCTGATCCTCCTGCTGAATCGTGCCCGGCCTCTTCTGCGCCAGGATTCGTCCCGCTTAGTCGAGGTCCTCATTCATCTCTCCGAACAGGAGAAAAACACCATCCTTCTGGGACGCACCCTGATGCAGGCTGCCCCACCCGTCACGTTTGGTCTGAAAGCCGCAGGATGGGCCGCCGCCATTGCTAGAGGAGTACGGCAACTCGACACCGCGTTCGCAGAAGCTCTGGTTTTACAATTCGGCGGTGCCAGTGGAACTCTCGCATCACTCGGCGACAAGGGCATCGATGTTTCCCGTGAACTGGCCGCGGAACTCAAGCTCGCGTCTCCTGACGCCCCCTGGCACACCCAGCGTGACCGGCTTGCAACTCTCGTATGCGCCTGCGGAGTGCTGACCGCGTCGCTTGGAAAAATGGCCCGAGATATCACGTTGCTGATGCAATGCGAAGTGGATGAAGCCACCGAACCGGGCGGAGATGGCCGCGGCGGCTCTTCCACCATGCCGCAAAAACGTAATCCCATCGCCTGCGCCCTCACCCTCGCCGCCTCCGACCGCACTCCCGGACTGGTCGCCTCATTCCTCACTTCCATGGTGCAGGAACACGAGCGCGGAGTAGGCGGCTGGCAAGCCGAGTGGCCCATCGTCGCTTCCGTCATTCAATCCACTGGCCTGGCGATCTCGTCGATGGCCGAAGTTGCGCAAGGCCTCTCGCTGAATCCCGAGAAAATGAAATCCAACCTGGAGAGCACGCGCGGAACGGTTTTTGCCGAACGCGCGATGATGCTTCTCGGCAAGACTCTTGGCCGGGACGTGGCTCACCAGCTTCTTGAAAAGGCAACGCGTAAGGCGGTCGAGGATGGAAAACATCTCGCCGAAGTGCTGGCAGACATGCCTGAAGTTGCTTCCCAAATAGATCGTTCAGTTTTGCGTGATCTCGAAGTACCCGCGCACTATCTCGGCTCGGCAGAAACTTTTCGCCAACAGCTGCTCGCCGCTGCACGCAGGAAACCACCCGGCAGTCGAAAGGAGTCCTGACCTTGCCCTTCGCAACCGTCGGAAACATGCGCTCGTTCTACCGTCTTGAAGGCAAAGCCGGGAAGCCGGTACTGGTCTTGTCGCATTCCATCAGCACCGATCACGGCATGTGGGCGCCGCAAGCGGCAGACCTGCTTCCGCACTTTCAGTTGCTGCGCTATGACACTCGGGGACACGGCGCTTCCGACGCGCCGAAGAGCGAATATTCCATTGAGCAGTTGGGGCGCGACGCGCTGGGTTTAATTGATTCTCTTGGCATCGAGAAATTCGCGTTTTGCGGCCTGTCGCTCGGCGGCGCTATCGGCCAGTGGCTCGCTGCCCACGCGGCGGACCGCCTGACTGGATTGGTGCTGGCGAATACCTCGCCGCAATTTGTCCCAAGGTCTAACTGGGAAACGCGAATGCAAAAGGTGCGCGAGGGCGGGATGGCGGCAGTTGCCGACCTCGCCATGCAGCGGTTCTTTTCCGCCGATACCCTGGCGCGTCATGATCCCTGGGTCGAGTCCATCAAAGCGGTTTTCCTTGGGACTGATCCGGATGGATATCTGGGCTGCTGCGCCGCACTCATGGACTTCGACGGCCATAAGCTCCTACACCGGATCAATGCGCCAACCCTGGTGATTACGGGCGACCGTGACGTATCCACGCCCTGGGATGGCCACGGAGAAGTGTTGGCCCGCGAGATTTCCGGCGCCCGTGCGATCCGCCTGCCTGCCGCTCACCTCTCGAATCTGGAGCGTCCACGTTCTTTCACCGCGGCTCTGCTCGATTTCCTGCAACCGCCCGTCGAGCACGCGGCCGACCCGCTGCAAGCCGGTCTTGCGGTGCGCCGCGCAGTGCTGGGCGACGCTCATGTGGATCAGGCAATGGCCGCGGCCGACGGCTTCACTCGCGAATTCCAGGAATTCATCACCTGCTATGCCTGGGGAATTATCTGGCAGCGACCCGGCCTCGATCGCCGTACCCGCCGCCTGCTGGTAATCGCGATGATGGCCGCGACCGGACGCTGGGAGGAGTTCAGCCTGCACGTGCGTACCGGCCTGGCTCACGAACTGGAGCCCTGCGATCTGAAAGAAGTCCTGCTGCAGACCGCCATTTACGCTGGCGTTCCCGCCGCCAATACCGGCTTTCACCTTGCCGCGAAGGAAATCGAAGATGCCACGACCAAAAAAGCATAGGTCCAGCGAATCTTCAAAGTGCCTAGGTTGAATAATCCGCATTGATGCGCACGTATTCGGCAGTCAGGTCGGTGGTGTAGAACTTGACTCCGCTCTTCCCTCTGCCCAGCCGCACTCGTATTTCACACTCCGGCTGCGCCAGTTGCTGGTGCGCTCTCTGCTCGTTAAAGCTCCGGGCCACTCCCGCGCGAAACACAACCTGATCGCCGATGCGGACTTCCATCCTGGCGGGATCAACTGCAACCCCCGAGCGCCCGACAGCAGCGACGATCCGGCCCCAGTTTGGATCGGCCCCCGCCCACGCAGTCTTGACCAGTAGCGAATGCGCGATGGTGCGCGCAATGTGCAAAGCTTCCTGCCGCGTTCTTCGCCTGCTCGACGACAGCCGGATCACATGCTGCACGCCTTCGCCATCGCTCACAATCTGCTCCGCCAGTGACTGGCATACCTGCGAGCAGGGCCTCGGCGAAATTTCTCTCGTGGCTGCCGCGCCGTTCAACCGCACGCCGCTTTGCCCCGCTGGCCAGCAGCAGTACCGTGTCATTGGTGGAGGTGTCGCCATCTACCGAGATGCAGTTGAAAGTTTCATCGCACAGCTTCTCTCAGCAGCCGCTTGAGTTGCGCCGGACTCGCCGCGATGTCGGTAAACAAATAAACCAGCATGGTCGCCAGCTGCGGATGAATCATGCCCGACCCCTTGGCCACGCCAAGAATCGACGCCTGCGAATTGCCGATACGCACCGTCGCCGACGCCAGCTTCTCGCGCGTGTCGGTCGTCATGATCGCCTGCGCGAAGCGGTGCACCGCAGCCTCGCTGTTCTCTAATTTGCTTATTAACGCCGGCAAGTTGCTGGTGACTTTGTCGGCAGGAAGCGGCACTCCGATGATTCCAGTGGAGGAAGGAAATACCTGGTTCGAATCAACCCGCAGCAATCGTCCAACTTCGCGGCACACACGAATGCAAGCCTGAACTCCCGGCTTTTCCCGTTGCACAATTCGCATTGCCGGCATTGACGATTACAGCTCGCACCCGTCCGCGTGCGGCGGCCAGGGACTCGCGGCCCACTACCAACGGCGCAGCAACAACGCGATTCCTGGTGAAAACAGCCGCCGCCGTCGCCCCCTGCGGAGCTTCCGCTAGCGCAAGATCGGGGCGCCCGCTGGCTTTAATACCAGCCGCCACCGCGCCGAACCTGAATCCGTTCGGAAGATGCATAGTGTGAGAGGAACCGGCAGCGCCCATGCTCTAGCTGGACACCTGCAGCTTCACCAGCCATGCCATTCGCGGGCTCTGGAAGGATGGCGAACTGCGGCAACTCTCCCCGCACCATCGCCACTTCATCGCAGCAATGCAGCCGTGGGCAGACGCAGCAGTCTTTATGGATCTTGTCGGGCAGGTCTTCGCGCTTGGCGACGATAAAACCAAGCCGCGAAAAAAATTCAGGTTTCCGGGTGAACAGGCAGATGCAGCTCACATGATGCTTGGCCGCCTGCTTGAGCAAAGTATCCACCAGCCGGCGGCCGCCGCCGGAACGCTGGTATTCGGGAGTCACGGTAATCGAGCGGATTTCCGCCAGATGTTGTCCGTACAAGTGGAGCGCCCCGCAACCGATAATCTCGCCGCGGTGCTCGAGCACCACGAAGTCGCGCACGTTCTCGCAGATTTCGGCGAAGTTGCGCGGCAGCAGCGTGCCGTCGCCCGAGTAGCCGCCGATCAGTTGGTGAATCCGCTCCGCATCCGGAAGAACCGCGTCACGCGTGCGCATGGAGTTCCTCCTGCAAGGCGCTGATTTTGCTCCGGGCCTCCGCCATCGCCTGCTGTACCCGTGCCGGGGCCGTCCCTCCTACCACGTCGTGGATGGCGAGCACCGATTTCAGCGTCAGGCATGCGTACACATCCTGCTCAAACCTCGGATTCACTGTGCGCAGCTCGTCGAGAGACAGATCCTGCAACTCGCAGCCTTTTTCCAGGCACAACTGCACCGCTTTGCCCACCTCCTCGTGCGCAATGCGAAAAGGAATTCCGCGATTCACCAGATAAGTCGCGGCGGCAAACGCATTCATGAAGCCACTCTCAGCCGCCTGCGTCATGCGTCCGTAGTCGAACTCCGCGGATTTCATCCACCCTGTCACCAGCGGTAGCAGCGCGATCATGGTTTCAGCGGCGTCGAACAGAGGTTGTTGGGTCTCCTGCAAGTCCTTGTTGTAGGCAAGTGGCAAGCCTTTCATGGTGACCAGCAACGCCGTCGCGTTTCCAATCACTCGTCCCGCTTTGCCTCTGGTTAGCTCCAGCAGGTCGGCATTCTTCTTTTGCGGCATGGCGCTGCTGCCGGTCGAAAAGGCTTCCGGCAGATGCATGAATCCATATTCCTGCGTGGAGAACAGCAGCATCTCCTCCGCCCACCGGCTCAGGTGTATCGCCAACAGCGACAGCGCGTTTACGAACTCAATTACGAAATCGCGGTCGCTGGTAGCGTCGATGCTGTTGGCGGTGGGACCGTCAAATCCGAGATCGGCCGCCATGGTTCTCCGGTCGAGCGGCAGCGTCGATCCCGCAACCGCTCCGGACCCCAGCGGACAAACATTCAGCCGCTTCCTGCAATCTGCAAGCCGCTCCGCATCCCGCAGAAACATTTCGACATAAGCCAATAGCCAATGCCCAACCAACACCGGCTCCGCCCGCTGCAAATGAGTGTAGGCAGGCATCGCCGCATCGCCCGCTTGCTGCGCCCGCTCCACAAACGCGCTTAGAAAATCCCCAAGCTGCGCCCGCAATTGCTCGATGGCTGCGCGGACGTAAAGCCGCAAGTCAGTCGCAATCTGCTCGTTGCGGCTGCGCCCGCTGTGCAGCTTGTATCCCGCATCCCCGATCAGTGCTACCAGTTGCTTCTCGACAAAGTGATGGACGTCTTCCGCTTCAGCATCCTCCAGAAACCCAGCCGACTCCGCCGCTTTCGCTCCAATCTGCTCCAAGCCCCTGCAGAATCGAAATCAACTCGTCGGACGACAGCACGCCCGCGCTCTTCAGCGCCCGCGCATGCGCGCCGCTGGCTGCGAGCTCGTATTTCAGCAGGCGGCGGTCGAAATCGAACGAGCGCTGCCAGCGCTCGAAGCCGGGATCGAGCGGCTGCCGGAAACGTCCCGACCACATCTTCACTTCGCCACCTCTTTCGGAGCCTCCGCCCGCAGCTGCGCCTGCGACCGCGACGGCAACCCCAGAATGCGGATGAATCCCGCCGCGTCCTTCTGGTCGTAACTCTCGCCCATGGTGAACGACGACAGGTCAGTCCGGTACAGCGAATAATCCGACTTCCGGCTCACCACCGAAACGTTCCCCTTGTAGAGCGAAAGCGCAATGGATCCCGTCATGTGCTCCTGCGTCTGATTCACGAAAGCATCCAGCGCTTCGCGCAACGGCGTAAACCACAGCCCGAAATACACGATCTCCGCGTACTTCAGGCCAATATGCTGTTTGAAGTGCGCCGTCTCGCGGTCCAGGCACAACGATTCCAGTTCGCGGTGCGCCGTCACCAGCAGCGTGCCGCCCGGAGTTTCGTAGCATCCCCGCGACTTGATGCCCACGAAGCGGTTCTCCACGATGTCGATGCGGCCTACCGCATTCCGTCCGCCGATCTCGTTGAGCAACTCGACCAGCCCCACCGGATCGAGCTTCATGCCGTTCACCGAAACGGGGATGCCCTTCTCGAACCCGATCTCCACCCGCTCCTCGCGGTCCGGAGCCTCTTTCGGAGAACGCGTGATCTGCCAGGTGCTGTCGAAGGGAGCGTTGGCCGCGTCTTCCAGCTCGCCGCCCTCGTGGCTGATGTGCCACAAGTTGCGGTCACGGCTATGGATTTTCTCCCGGCTCTGCTGCACTGCGATTCCATGCTGCTCGGCGTAGTCGAGGCAATCTTCGCGCGACTTGAGCGTCCACTCGCGCCACGGCGCGATCACCTTCAGCTCCGGCGCCAGCGCCTGGTACGCCAGTTCGAACCTCACCTGGTCGTTGCCTTTGCCGGTGCATCCGTGAGCCACCGCGGTCGCGCCTTCCTCGCAGCGCGACTTCGACCTGATGCTTCGCCAGCACCGGCCGCGCCATCGATGTCCCCAGCAGATACTTGTGCTCGTACACCGCGCCGGCTTTCAGCGAAGGCCACACGTATTCCGCAAGAAATTCCTCGCGCAGGTCCTTCACCACCACTTTGCTGGCGCCGGTCTTGTAGGCCTTTTCGACGACGGCGTCGATGTCGTCGCCCTGGCCCACGTCGCCGACCATGGCGATCACGTCGTAGGAATAGTTTTCCTTCAGCCATGGAATGATGATCGACGTATCCAGACCCCCGGAATAGGCAAGCACAACTTTTTCAGGCATTGGCGCTCCTCGGCTTGATGCGGCCCATGTCGCCGCCCAGCAGCAACAGCAAGATGGCTTTCTGTACGTGCATGCGGTTCTCAGCCTGGTCGAAGACGACCGACGGTCGGAGTCCATCACGCTGTCGGTAACTTCCTCCCCGCGATGCGCCGGCAGGCAGTGCATGAATACAGCATGCGGCGACGGCTCCGCCACCAGCTCGTCATTCACCTGGTACGATGCGAAAATCTTGGCCCGCTCTTCCGCTTCGTGCTCCTGCCCCATGCTGGCCCAGGCGTCGGTGTAGACCGCGTCGGCGCCGGCCACGGCCGCTTGGGGATCGTGCATCAATTCGATCTTCGCCCCCGTCTGCTTGGCAATGGCGCGCGCGTCGGCCACAATCTGCGCATTCGGGCTCGTAGCCCTTGGGAGTCGCAATCCGGATCTGGCTGCCCAGGGTCGCGCAGGTCAGCAGCAGCGAATGCGCCACGTTGTTGCCGTCCCCGACGAATGCCAGGCAGACTTTCTTCAGATTGCCGAAGCGCTCCTGCAAAGTGAAGTAATCCGCCAGCGCCTGGCAGGGATGCTCCAGATCGCTCAGCGCATTGATCACCGGCACAGAAGAATACTCCGCCATGCCTTCAATCGTCGCATGCGCGAACGTCCGCAGCACGATCACCTGGAACCAGCGCTCCACATTGTGCGCGACATCGCTCAGCGTCTCGCGCGCCCCCAGTCGTTCATGGGTCTGATCGACAAATGACACGCTGCCGCCCAGGCTCGCCATTCCCGCTTCAAACGTCAGCCGCGTGCGCAGCGACGGCTTTTCAAAAAACATTGCCATCTGCTTGCCCGCCAGGGCATGCCTGAAATCTGCCGGACGCGCCTTCACCAGCGACGTCAGGTTCAGAACGGTTGCGACCTCACTCGGACTAAGATCGCGGCTTGACACCAGGTCACGGCACCAGAATTCCCGCGCCGGCGGTTGCACCACCTGGGTACGGCTATAGGGCTGGACGCTCACTGTTGACTCCTCCTTGCTGGTTTCCCGGTTCGTGCCGGACGACGCTTGCCTTCACTCCCCACCACCGAGCCCAGCGCTGCGTCGAGCGCGCGAACCACTTCATCGACATGCTTTTTCTGAATGATGTACGGCGGCAAAAAGCGCAGCACCGTATCGTGGGTGCGGTTGATGAGTATGCCGCGATCAAGCAACTGCCCCACGACTGCCTTGCCCACCTCGGCGGAATGCAGGTCCAATGCCAGCATCAGGCCCATCCCGCGGACTTCGCGAATTCGCCGCGGTACTTCGCCGCGAGATCTCCAATCGCGCATGGAAGTAGCGGCCGGTCTCGGCCACATGCTTCATCAACCCATCCACCTGCTTCAGAAACTCGATCGCCACGGCGCAGGCCAGCGGCCCGCCGCCGAAGGTCGTGCCGTGCAGGCCGGGATGCATCCCGCTAGCTACGCGGTTTGTCGTCAGCAACGCACCCAGCGGCAGCCCTGCCGCCAGCGGCTTTGCCACCGTGACCATGTCTGGCTTGATGCCGTAATGCTGGTAGGCGAAATATTTCCCGGTCCGCCCCAGCCCGCACTGGATTTCATCCAGAATCAACAACGAACCGCTGCGTTCCGTCAGTTCCCGCGCCGTGGCCAAAAATTCCTGGCTCACCGGATTGATTCCGCCCTCACCCTGAATCGTCTCCACGCAAACCGCGCACACGCTGCCGTCAAACTGCCGCTTCAGGTCGGCGACGTCGTTGAACGCGACGAAATTCACCCCCGGCATCAATGGAGCAAACGGATGACGGTACTTGGCCTGTCCCGTCGTCGCCAGCGAACCGAACGTGCGCCCGTGAAACGAATTCTCCAGCGCAATGATCCGCCACTTCGCCTTATGGCCGTTCGGATTCTCTTCCCGCGCCAGCGCCCGCGCCAGCTTGAGCGCCGGCTTCCCACGCCTCCGTCCCGCTGTTGCAGAAGAATGCCTTGTCGAGGCCGGAGATTTTCGTCAGCCGCTTCGCCAGTTCCGCCTGGTACTCGTGGAAGAACAGATTCGAAACGTGAATCAGCTTCCCTGCCTGCCGCTTCAACACCGCCTGAATCGCCGGATGCCCATGACCCAGCGCGTTCACTCCCAGACCGCTCAGGAAGTCCAGATACTTCTTCCCACGCGAGTCCCAGAGATAAACGCCGCGGCCGCGCGTGAACAGCACCTTCTGCCGGTCGTAGGTCGGCAGCAGCAACTCGGCTTCGGAACGGATTACGGTTTCAAGGCTCATGCCCCCATCACCTCGGTTCCGCCCTCCAGCTTGGTGAAATAAAACTGCGGCAGAATTTCAGCCTGCGCCGCCGGAAGGATCCGCACCCGGCCCACGCCTTTCTTTAGAGCCTGATTACAGGCTTCAAGTTTCGGCAGCATTCCGCCCGCAATCACTGCGTCCTTCACCAGGACCGCAACCTCTTTCAGGTTCAGCCACGGAATCACCACCCCATCGGCGCCTTTCACCCCCGCCACGTCGGTGAGAAAAATCAGCGAATCCGCATGGCACGCCACCGCGCAGGCCGACGCCATCTGGTCGGCATTCACGTTGTAGTACTCGCCGTCGGAGCCAAGCGCCAGCGACGAAACCACCGGAATGCCGCCTTCGTTCCAGATCGCCTGCAGCCAGCGCGGTTCGACCGAACAGATTTCGCCGACAAAGCCCAGGTCGTAGCCCTCGGTCTGCTTCTTGCGCGCGCGGAACGACATGCCATCTCCGCCGCAAAGCCCAATCGCCGGATTTCCCGCCGCCACCACCGCCGCCACCACGCTCTTGTTCACCATGCCGGCCAAGTACCATCAGCGCGACATCGCGCGTCTCGGCATCGGTAATGCGCAGCCCGTCCACAAAGTCGCTTTTCTTGCCCAGCAGTTTCAAAGTGCGGGTAAGCGTGCTTCCGCCGCCATGGACCACAGCGACCTTGTGCCCATCGCGCGCCAACTCGACGACGGCGTGAGCGCACTTCCGCAATGTGGATTTGTCTTCCAACGCCGCTCCGCCGATTTTGACGACGATTTTCACTGCAACCCCTCCGCTTCGTCCCAGCCGTACATCAGATTCATGTTCTGCACCGCCTGGCCGGCCGCGCCTTTCAGCAGGTTGTCCACGCACGACACCACCACCAGCCGCCGTCCATCTTTCGCCAGGCAGAAGCCGAGATCGCAATAATTCGTGTTCACCGAAAATTGAATCTCCGGCAACTTCGGCGTCCCGAACACCCGCACCCAGCGCTTTCCCCGGTAGAACTCGCGGTAAACACGACTCGATTTCCTGCGGCTGCATTTCGCGATTCAAGTGCACGTAAATCGTGGAAAGAATCCCGCGCGGAATCGGCAGCAGATGCGGCGTGAACGTGAGCTCTGCGTCGCTCAACTGCAACTGCTCCAGAATTTCGCCCAGGTGCCGATGTCCAAACACGCCGTAAGCCGACAAGTTGTCCGCCACGGAAACAAAATGCGTGCGCGACGTAGGCTCTTTGCCCGCGCCCGAAACGCCGGATTTCGAATCCGAAATGATTCCCTTCTCCCGATCAATCACTCCCGCCTTCACCAGCGGAGCCAGCGCCAGAATCACCGACGTCGCATAACATCCCGGATTCGCCACCACCGTGGCATTGCGAATCCTGTCGCTGTGCAACTCCGGCAGGCCGTACACCGCTTTTTCGGTCAGCTCAGCCGCGGTCGTCGAACCCTCGTCCTTGAAGCCATACACCGCGCGATGCTGGGACTGCTTCATGCCGCCACGCGCCGCTCAGATCAATCACCCGCAGTCCGTGCGCGACCGCCTCCGGCGCCAGCGAGCGCGAGGCCTCATGCGGCGTCGCCAGAAACAACAATTCCACTCCCTGCTCTTTCAGCGCGCTCCAGGAAAGCGGCTTCAGCGGATACCTGCCATTGCCGGAAAGCGCGGGAAACAGATCCGCCAGATTTGCCGCGCCGTTGCCGTCGCTCTGCCGGCTCAGCAGCGCGGGAGTATCCACCAGCGGATGCCGCAGCAGGATGCGCGTCAATTCAAATCCGGAATAGCCGGTCACGCCGACGACCGCAGTTTTCAGTTTGGCCGCCATCAGGCAAGCATCTCCTCGATGCGCGACTGCCAGGCGGCTAGCGGCTTTCTTAGTCGGGGCAGACGATCAGAATGGTGTCATCCCCGCCGATCGTTCCAATCGACTCCGGCCAGTCTTCGTCGTCCAGCGCCGCCGCGACCGGCTGCGCACTGCCCACCGCAGTCTTGATGACCAGCAGGTTCTGCGCCGGGCGGATCTCCTGCACGAATTCGCGCACCAGCCGCGAAACCGAAGGCAGGGCTGGATCGGCAGGCCCGTCTCCGTTCGACTCAGCGTAGCCGTGGATGGTCTTGATCAGGCCCAGCTCATGAATGTCGCGCGACAGCGTCGCCTGGCCGACCTTGAAGCCGCGCTTGTGGAGCGCACGCTGAAGGTCCTCCTGACTGGCCAACGGCCCTTGCTCAAGCAATGCAAGGATGGCCTTCTGTCGCAACGGCTTATGCATGTGAATACCTATTCACCCCAGTGAATAATTATTCATCTATTGTGAGGTTTATGGAAGGGCAGTGTCAAGAACAACCTGAAGAAATTCCGCACTGGAAGGTCCGGGAAACAAAGGGCTTTTCGCCCGCCGATTTTTCCCTGGACCACTGCCGCGAAGTTTTCAGCTCAGAATGGGTAACGCCAGGGGACGATGGCTCAAACAGTGCGAATCCACCAGTTCCTGCAGCGCGGCCTCAACCGCCGAAGTGCGGCAGGGCTCGAGAGTCAGTGCGATGCATGCCTTGAAACCGCGTGGCTTTTGCAGCGTCAAATTCGGCTCCAGTCCGTGCTTGGATAAAATCTTCTGGAACGCACCCGAGCTCGTCGCTCCCCGGCGCAGGTTCAGACGCAGATAGTACGCACATTCCATATCGCCGGTCACGAAGTATGACTTCAACTCATCGCCGGCGCTCGCGAGGGACGGCGCTTTCGCCTGCGCCACCGACAGCAGATCCGAAACCACCGCCACCGACGTTGGACCTCCGCCTGCGCCCCGCCCGGCGAACACCGTCTCTCCCCCGTAAACCCCTGCAGTGACTACCGCATTCTGATTGTCCCGAGTCTGCGCCAGCGGAGAACTCAGCGGCACCAGCGCAGGCTGAGCTACGGCCAGCAGTTCTTTGCCTTTCACTTCCGCCAGTGAAACCTGCCGGATGGTGCAGCCCAGCTTTTTCGCGTACTGGAAGTCCTCGCTCTCAATTCCGCGAATTGTCCGCGCCAGCACCTGGCCCGGCAGCAACTTCGCCTTGAGTCCCACCCGGGCCACGATGGCCAACTTGCAACTGGCATCTACGCCATTCACATCGTCGGAGGGATCGGCCTCGGCATATCCCAGTTCCTGCGCCTTCACCAGCGCTTCGGCAAAGCTGCAGCCGCGGCTTTCCATGTTGCTGAGGATGTAATTGCAGGTCCCGTTGAGCACTCCCGCCACGCGAAACAGCCGTTCCCCCGCCAGCCCCTGCTCCAGGCCGCACAATACGGGCACTCCTCCCGCCACCGATGCGCCGTATTCCAGCCTCTGTCCGGCTCGTTGCGCCAATTCGAGAAGTTCTCCGCCATGATTCGCAATCAGGTGCTTGTTGGCGGTGACCACCGATTTTCCGGCCAGCAGCGCGCGCTGCACCCAATCCATCGCCGGCTCGATGCCGCCGGCAAGTTCCACCACCACATCGACATCGCTGGCCAGCACTTCGTCAATATCTTCCGTCCAGCGAACGTGATCGGGCACCCACGAGACCCACTTGCGCTCCACGTTGCGATTGAAAATGTGAGTCAGACGAAATTGGGGGAGGGACTGGCGGCACAGCATCTCCGCCACCGCTTTACCCACCGTGCCGAAGCCAAGGATGGCGACGGCCACCTTGCGCGAATCGCCGGAGAACTCCGGGGCCACGCGGCCCTGCGGCCGCTTGGCAGGTTCGTCAGTGAGTGGGCCAAACGTGCTTATTGCCATGCTTCACCTGCCTGGCAGAGTGCCTGCGTTTTTTGATCAGCCCTGGCGGAGCCGGCTGCGGCCCTCAGCCGCCCTTGCAACTTCCAGTCCAGCGGTACCCACTGGCGGCCCTTCTCGCGACGAAAAGAACAGATCGTGCAAACGGCGTGCCGCTTCTTCGGCCCGCGATTCATCCACCAGAAAGCTGATGTTGCGTTCCGACGCGCCCTGGCAGATCATGCGCGCATCCATGTCGGCGATGGTCGAGAACACCAGCCCGGCCACTTCAGGACGGCTGCGAATCTTATCGCCCACCAGGCAGACCAGCGCTTTGTGATTTTCCCAGCGGACATGCGCCATGCCCTTCAGGTCTTCCGCAATCGCAGGCAGCCCGGTAGTCGAACTGACCAGCAGCGCCAGGCTCCCGCGCGAGGCGGAGAGCAGATCAAGGCTGTGCTGATGCCGCTCGAATACGTCGAACACCTCCCGCAACAATTCCGGCGCCAGCCAGCGCACCGGCTCAACATCCACCACCGCGATGCCGCGCTTCACGGTAATGGCCTTCGCCCGGCCATCCGACGCGGTGTGGGCCGCGATCTCAGTCCCTTTGCATTCGGGATTGCGCGAGTTCAGCACCCACACTGGAATGTTGTGCCGCCGCGCGGGAGAGATAGTAGCGGGATGCAGCACTTTCGCCCCGAAAAATGCCAACTCCGCCGCCTCGTCGAAACTCATCTGCGGCACCCGCCGGGCATCTCCGCATAGCTTGGGATCGGTGGTGAGCACGCCATCCACGTCGGTCCAGATTTCGATTCCGCTGGCGTGAAGGCCGGCGCCCACGATGGCGGCGCTGTAGTCGGAACCGCCGCGCCCGAGAGTCGTCGGAATTCCGTCGCGAGTTGCGCCGATAAATCCCCCGAGCACCGGAACCTGTCCTCGCTCCAGCAGCGGCAGCAACTCCGCCCGCAGGCGCTGGTTGGTCTCCTCCCACAACGGAGTCGCCTGGGTGTGCGCGGCATCGGTGACGACGCATTCCCGGGCATCCACACTACCGCGTTCACACCGAACCTGCTCAACGCAGCGGCAACCAGCTTGCTCGAAAGGCACTCGCCCAATCCCAGCAGGTGGTCCTGCATACGCGGGGTAAACTCGCCTTGAGCCGCTGCCTTGGCCAGGAGTTGAGCGGCTGCGGTGAAATCCGCTTCAAGTTCCAACCGGACCCGCTCGCATTCCTTTTCGCACAAGAGTTTGGCCGCGACTTCCTGATGGCGGAGCTTCAACTCTTCGACCACACTGTGGGCGGCGGCGCCGTCTCCCTGGGCTGCCACTTTGCCCGCAGCCAGCAGCTGATCGGTCACTTTCGCCAGTGCGCTCACCACCACCACCGGATGCCGCTTCAAACGGGCCGTCACCAGCTGCCCCACCCGCCGGATGGCCAAAGCATCCTCTACCGAGGTGCCACCGAATTTCATGACCAGAGGCCTAAGGTGCGCCTCCCCTGATTCGCCTGAATCGTCATTGGCCAGGTGTTTCTTCACTTCGCACTCAGGTTGTGCCGCTACGTCGCTCATAATGTCCCCGTTCAGTTGCAAAGGATGAATTGCGTGCAAAAACACAAAACCCGCCTGCCAGTTGCTTCTGGCGGCGGGTCGTTTCCTGTTGGAACTTGTTCTACTTAGTTCACCAGGCGCCCTCCCCCAGAAGACACGTAATTCGTGTCGATGTGCCTGTGCCCATCGATGTAATTCGCATGCTCTTCTGGGTTAGCGTGGTCATAAATTCGCTTAATTCTCTCTTGCCGGAACCTGCAAATTCTGGTCCTTCTCGCGCATTTCTTCGAAGAAGTGGACCAGTCGATCCACCAGCCGGCGTTGGCCGCCAATCATGTGCAGCCCGCTCTCGTGCTGGTGTTCTTCCAATATCCGGTTCAGGCTATGTTCGAGTTCATTCATCGCATACCCCCTCAGGAGATTCAAGTACCTACGGTAACCGAGAGACACGGCCACCTGAGGTTGCTGCAATTAAACTAACAACTTAAGCGCCTGAACGGAAATCGGAAAATCCGATAGCCCTGATCGCCAAACTCGATTGACCAGCGCTTGGGTGAAATATCGTCACAAGCCGACGCGGACTTTACTTCGAAGCCGCTGCCAACTGCCGCACAGTTGAAATGAAAGTACTTGTCGCCCGTGTCAAAGTCCGGTCGCGGCGATAGGCGACGCCCAATTCGCGCCACAACTCTTTGTCCTGCAACGCAATCAGCTTCACCCTGCCGGCCAGCACCTGGTCCCGGGCAAAGCTGGCGCTGATCAGCGATACTCCCAGGCCAGCCGCGACAAAGCTCTTGATCATGCCCACGCTGGGCAGCTCCATCCTGACGCGCAAGTGCGAATCATAGGGACGGAAGAGTTTGTCCATCAAGCGCCGGCTGAAGCCCGTCTTAGGCAGCAGTAACGGCTGCTTGACGATTTCGCTGACCGGGACCACATCATGCTTGGCCAGCGGGTTCTGCGGATTCACCATCAACATCAGCTGATCGCGGTAGATGGCATGCGTCTTCAGGCTGCTGGATTTCACCGGAAGCGTGACGATCCCCACATCAAGCGAGCCGTTCTCCAGCTTCTCGATAATTTTGTAGCTGAAGTTGCGGTAGATGCTGATCTGCACTCCCGGATAGAGATTGCAGAACTTGGCGAACACATCCGGCAAAACATACAGGCAGGTCGCTTCGTTGGCTCCGATCGAAAGCGTGCCGCGCGGCGTGCTGCCCTGGTCGGCGACCGCGAGCAGCGATTCATCGCGCATCTGCAGCAGGCGTTCCGCGTAGGCAAACAGCACCCGGCCGGCCGGAGTCAGCGATACGTCTTTGCCGGAGCGGTCGAGCAGGCGGTCGCCGTACTCCTGCTCCAACTGGCGGATCTGCGCGCTCACCGCCGACTGCGAACGGAATACTTTCTGCCCGGCGCGCGAGAAGCTCCCCAGTTTTGCGACTTCCAGAAATGTGACTAACTGGTCGAAGTCCATGGCGAGTGATAGTGGGTGATTATAGCCGACAAACCCGGCATATCAGCCGGAACCAAGTCACAGGTTCGTTCGCAGCCGCTGCTGAAGAAACTGACTGGCATCTACTGAATGGTGGGTTCTTCCGATGCAACGGCAGGAGCAAAACTGATTATCGGAGTTTCCCGCCGCTTCAGCCGCAACAGTGTGGGAGCCCAGGTTTCGGCGATCGGGCAGGGCAATAGAACCGGCTCCACCCGCAACAGCGGCAGCATGTCGGCATTCAGCAGGCGCTCAGCCACCGGGCTGTCGGTGAGCTGCACATGCTTGCGCAGCACCTGGCGCAGCCATAACTCTTCCCGCACCTCGGTTGGCGAGAGCCGTACCGATTGTGAATTGTAGGTGTAGCCTCCGACCGCGTCGCGCATGATGTAGCTGAGGCCGCCGGTCATCCCGCGACCCAAATTCAATCCCAACGGCCCCAGTATGACCGCCATACCGCCGGTCATGTATTCGCAGCCGTGCTGCCCGACGCCTTCGACCACCGCCAGCGCGCCGCTGTTGCGGACGCCAAATCGTTCGCCCGCGCGTCCCGCGATGTACAGTTCGGCCCGGTCGCGCCGTACAAAACCGTATTGCCAGCCAGCACATCTCCGCGCAGCGAGGCCTCTCTGCCGGCCGAAATCGAAATGTTCCGCCCGAGAGTCCCTTGCCTACATAATCGTTGGCTTCTCCGCGCAAACGCAACTTCATGCCTCTGCCAGAAACGCGCCAAAACTCTGGCCCGCCGACCCGTGATACTCGTCTATCTTGCCGAGATCATCTGCATCGCGCGTTCTCGATGCGCCGCAGCCATTCTCCGCTGAGGTCAGCGCCGATGGCTGCGATCAATGGCGGTAATTTTGAATCGGTTGCCGCTTGGGAGCTCAACTGTCGATTCATGACGCTGCGATTGAATTGGCAGTACGAAGTTCTCGCGCTTCCCGGGGAGCGCCGGTAAGCCGAGGATCCACGCATCGGTTCGAGCAATCGCTCGACCGAGCAGGCAGCCTTCGGGCGTTCGCGGACCAGCCGCTCCACCGCTCCCGACGATTCGTCAATCGAACGCACTCCCAGCTCCGCCATGCGAATTACGCGGACTTCTTCCGCGCAGATGCCGCGGAAGTACGTCACTACCATTTCCGGCTTTCCCGCAAAACGGGCGCGCAATTTTCGTCCTGCGTCGCAATGCCGACCGGGCAAGTATTCAAGTGGCATTGCCGCGCCATCACGCAGCCAATCGCCAGGAACGCCGCTGTGCCGAAATCCGAATTCGTCCGCGCCGAGCATCTCCGCCAGATCATGTCGCGCGCGAACTTGAATCCGCCGTCCACGCGAAGACGCGAACGGCGCCCGCAGTCCGTTCGAACCAGCGCGTCGTGCGCTTCGCGCAACCCGATTTCCCACGGCAATCCCGGTATTTTTAATCGAAGTCAGCGGCGACGATCCGGTGCCGCCGTTGTGCCGCTGATGGTGATCACGTCCGCGCCGGCTTTGGCCACGCCCGCGGCGATAATTCCCACTCCTGCGCCAGAAACCAGTTTCACGCCGATGCGGGCTTTCGGATTTACCGCGCGCAGATCATAAATCAGCTGCGCCAGGTCCTCGATGCTGTAAATGTCGTGGTGCGGCGGCGGCGAAATCAGCGGCATGTTGGGAATGGCATGCCGTATCCGCGCGATATACTCCGTAACCTTTCTGCGCGGGCAGCTGCCCGCCTTCGCCCGGTTTGGCGCCCTGCGCCATCTTGATTTCGAGTTCTTCCGCGTGCACCAGATATTCCGCGGTCACCCCGAATCGCGCCGAGGCCACCTGCTTCACCCGGTTGTTGGCTTCCGATTGCTCGCCATAAACGTCCGGATCTTCTCCGCCCTCGCCGGTGTTGCTGCGCCCGCCCAGCCGGTTCATGGCAATCGCGAGCGTGTGATGAGTTTCGGGAGAGATTGCTCCCAGCGACATGGCTTGCGTGCTGAAGCGGCTCAGGATGGAGGCATCCGACTCCACATCGTGCAGCGGCGTCGGTTCATCGGCAGGAACGAAATCCAGCAGATCGCGGATGGCAACCACATCGCGCTGCAGCGACAGTTCGCTGAACGCCCGGTAATTTTCGTCGGTTGGCGACTTGATATAGCGATGCATTCGCCGCACCAGTTCGGGCGAACTGGAGTGCAGCTCTCCCTTGTGGCGGAAGCGATACAGGCCCATGTCGTAGAGTTCGAGCTTGGGCGCCGAGAACGCGGCGGCATGACGGTCGAGGCAGTCCTGCAGAAGCTCTGTGAGTCCGCGACCGCCGAGGGAGCAGCTTGCATCTTCAAAAAATTCATCGCACAGTTCGGAGTCGAGTCCAATGGTCTCGAACAGTTGGCTGTTGCGGTAGCTGGCCACGGTGGAAATTCCCATCCGCGCCATGACCTTGCGCAGGCCCTTCTCAACCGCGGAGCGGTATTTCTTGACGCCTTCAACCCGAATACCCGCGGCCTGTTCCAGCGCGAGATAGGGATAGACGGCACTGGCGCCGCTCGCGACCAACAGCGCAACGTGGTGAGTGTCAATCACCTGCCCGGTCTCAATCACCAGCGGCAGAGCGCTGACCCCGGAGTTGACCATGGCCTTCCACACCGCGGCAGCGGCCAGAAGGGCCGGCAGGGCGGCCCGTTCGCGCCCCGCATCGCGGTCGGTGAGTAGAACGAAACCCGCCTGGTGGGTCGCGGCTTCGGCTGCCTGCTGCTGGATTCTTTCGAGCGTCGCTCTTGCACCGTCGAGGCCATCGCCGGCGGCGAAGCTGAAATCAATCTTGTGAGGCCATCCGAGTTTCGTTTCGAGGTTCGCCAGTTGACCGGCATCGAGCAGCGGCGAGCTCAACACATGCATCGAGTCGAGATACACGTCGAGCGACATCACATGCTCTTCGCGCAGCGAATCGATCGGGGGATTGGTGACCTGGGCAAAGCGCTGCTTGCAGTAATCCCACAGCGGACGCCGCAACGACGAGATCGAAGCCGGGGGCGTGTCATCGCCCATGCTCCAGGTCGCTTCCTGCCCGTGCTCGACCAGGGACTGGAACAGCAGCTTGTATTGATCTTCGCTCCAGCCCAGCGCCGCCATGATTTTTCTTACGTCTGGAGTCGGCGAAGCCACTGCTTCCCCGGTCGGAGGGATAGGAATCGCTGCCACTGGAGCCATCGCCCGAATGCCTTCGCGAAGCTGCAGCGAATGCGACGGACGCGCCATCGTCGCCGAAAACGGATTGGCCAGCAGAATTTCGCCGGGGCCAAGCCGCTGCCGCTCGGCAATCTGTTTTCCGTGGAGGTCTGCAATTCCAACTTCGGATCCGACCACCAGCAATCCGTCGGTGGTCAGGGTGTAACGCATCGGCCGCAGTCCATTGCGATCAAGCTTCGCGCCCACCGTCCAGCCGTCGGTGAAGATGAGCGCGGCGGGACCGTCCCACGGCTCCTGCTGGCGGGCCTCGGTCTCGAGGAAATTTCTCAGCTCGGGAGCGACGTTATGAGTTTTCTCCCAGGCCGGCGGCACCATGCGCATCATGGCTTCGGCGGGAGAAAAGCCGCGCCGGATCGACACCTCGTAGGCATTGTCGAAGCTGGCGGAATCGCTCACCCGCTCTTCCAGCAGGCGAATGTCTTGCGGCAGTTCCATCTCGTCGCGCAGGAATGAGTCGCGGGCCCGCATCCAGCGGCGGTTTGCGCTAATGGTGTTGATCTCGCCGTTGTGGGCCACGAAGCGGAAGGGCTGCGCCAGCGACCAACTGGGCTGCGTGTTGGTGGAGTAGCGCTGATGGAAAATCGCGAACGCGCTTTCGAACTCCGGATCAACCAGATCGGGATAGAAGACCCCCAGCTGATCGGGAGTCAGCAGTCCCTTGTAAACCACCCGGCGCGAGGAGAGAGAACAAAAGTAAGTTCCCTGCGGAGCCGACGCCTCAATGGCTTTGCGGGCGCGGAACAGCAGAACTTCCAGGTCTTCTACCGGATGCTCGGGCGCGAAGAAACATTGTTTGATAAGGGGAGGGTCTCTTCGGCTTTCGGGCCGATGATGCTGGAATTGGTGGGCACCAAACGCCATCCCAGGCACCGCAGGCCATGCTTCGCTGCAACTGCTTCGATCGCCGCCCGTGCCGCAGCTTCTTCCCGGCGTGGCAGAAAGACCATTCCCAGGGCGAAGCCTTCAGGAAGATCGATGCCCTCGCCGGCGGCACGTTTGCGCAGAAAGTTTTCGGGAATGGTGGTGAGCACTCCGGCGCCGTCACCGCTGCGGCCGTCGGCATCCACACCTCCGCGATGCGCCAGGCGGCGCAAAGCTTCGAGCGCGCGCTCGACGATCTCATGCGACCCGGCGCTGCCGAGTTGGGTGACGAAACCCACTCCGCAGGCGTCGTGGTCTGGCGGAAGCCGACTCGGGGACATATCTCATTGGTTTAACGGTTATTGGGGCTCGAAAGTACAATTGAGAATTTCGATGAGGGTGATGGATTTTTCGGGCAGCGTTCAGAAGCGAAGAAACTTTGGTAAGTAGCGGCGGCGGGGCGGGGAATAACGAGTGAAGTCGAGTAAGTAAATTGGGGGAGGGCCTACCTACTCGAACTTACTCTTCGTAATTCGCCGGAGCTTCCAGCTGCACCAGAGGCGCGGGAACGGGAGCATTGCCCAGGTGCAAGCCGCACTCTTTTTTCTGGAATCCAGCCCAGCGCCCGGCACGCGGATCTTCTCCGGGCATCACCGGCCGGGTGCAATGCATGCAACCGATACTGGGAAAGCTGCGATCGTGCAGTTCGTTGTAGGGAACTTTGTGCTTCTGCACGTAAGACCAAACCATCTGCGAAGTCCAGTCCACCAGCGGATTCACTTTCACCAGCTGGAAGCGGTCGTCCCATTCGATCTTGTGCGACTGGGCGCGCTGCGCGGTCTGGTCGCGGCGGATCGCCGTCACCCAGGCATCGAGCGTTGCCAGCTTCTTGCGCAGCGGCTCGACCTTGCGCAGAGTGCAGCACTGGTCGGGATTGCGGGTCCACAGCGATGCGCCGTATTTGCGCTCCTGCTCTTCGGGCGTGAATTCCGAAAAGATGCGCTCGATCTTGATGTGGTAGCGCTTCTCGACCCGGTCCACCAGGTCGTAAGTCTCGGGAAAAAGAAATTCGGTGTCGCCGGTGAAAACCTTCACGTCAGGATTGACTTTCACTGCGATGTCGAGAAGCGCCATGCCTTCCACACCCAGGCCGGTGGCGATTGCCACGTCGTCGCCGAAAGTGGCGAAAGCCCAGCTCAACACCTCTTCGGGCTTCCAGCTCTCGGCCTGAATCCTCAGCGCTTCTAGACTGTCTTTCATGGTCGGGTCACTCATACTTGACTACTCCTGGTCCCCAGAAAACCCCTGGTCGAATAGCGGAACAAACTGCCTGCTCTGCTCCGGATCGAGCCATGCGTATTCTTCTTGCAGCGACGCATGGTCTGCGAACCGGACAACCTCTCCAACCACCAGCAGCGTTGGCGCTGCCAGATGTGGAGCCTGGGGGAGACCATCCACAGTGGTGCAATAAACTCTTTCGTTGCTCGATGTCGCCTGCGAAATGATGGCAACCGGGCTGGCCGGCGAAACTCCGCAGCCGACGAGCTTTTTCGCGATGAACTCGTATTCGAAGCCCGGCATGTACACCACAAATGTCGTGTTCTCGGGCAGGCGCGACGGCCACGCGTTCTGATCTTCTTTTTTCGAACGGTGGCTGGTCAGCAGCATCAGCGCGGAAGCGACGTTGCGGTGAGTCAAAGGAATCTGCACTCGCGAGGCTGCGCCGACCGCGGCGGTAATGCCGGGAACCACTTCGACTTCGATCTTCGCCTTGCGGACGGCTTCAATCTCTTCGCCGCCGCGGCCGAACACCAGCGGATCGCCGCCCTTCAGCCGGACCACGTGAAGTCCGAACGAGGCGTAGTGGACCAGCAGCGCGTTGATCTCGTCCTGCGGAGTGCTCTTCTGCCCGCCCCGCTTGCCGACGTTGTGAACTTTCGCGCTTTTGGGAATGAAGGCCAGAATCTCTTCGCCAATTAATTCGTCATGTAAAACCACGTCGGCATTCTTCAGAGCGCGCAGCGCCTTGAGTGTAAGCAGTTCGGGATCGCCCGGCCCGGCGCCGACCAGAGTCACTTTGCCGCTGAGCTTGGTGCTCATGAAAGTGTCTCCTTCGACGGCTTCACTTCGGAATGCATGTTGTCGAAAGCCTGGCGGCTGGCAATGTCGTGCAGCATCCGCTTGCGGCGCTTCCGGGTCGAGCTTGCTCGACATCAGCTGCTGGCGGTACTTGCCCAGCTCTTCCAGCCATCCCGCGTACTCCGGACCGAACTGCGCCTCCAGCTCCTGGCGCAAACGCTGCGCCAGCGCGGGGCTGTGCCCGGCGGTCGAGATGGCAATCTGCAGCTCGCCCCGGCGAACCACCGCGGGGTAATAGAAGTCGCAATTTTCGGGATCGTCGACCGCGTTGCAGAGAACGCCGCGCTGCCTCGCCTCGACGAAAACGGTGTGATTCAAGCTGCTCGAGTTGGTCGCCGCAATAACCAGGAACGCGTCATCAAGATCAGTGGGATCGAAGGTGCGCTGCTCCCAAGTGACCACACCCTGCTGCGCCCACTCGATCACAGTGGAAGTCGCTTGCGGCGCAATCACCCGCACCGCAGCTCCTGCGGCCAGCAGGCTGCCGATTTTGCCCTGGGCGACGCTGCCCGCGCCCACCACCAGGGTTGCCCGGCCTTCCAGCTTGACGAAGATTGGAAACAAACTCATAAGCTCGCTGCTCCTCGAAAAAGGGCACAAAAAAACCCTCCGCCAGTTTTGTCTGCTGGCGGAGGGCTTATGATTGCCGTTTTAAGAGGATTTCTTAGGGCAGTCGCCTCAATTCGCCAGAAGACACACGCATACAACAACAGGTACAACATGCGCACATCGTCTGGGTTTGAGCCGACTTCATGTTCGCGATACTAGCGGTGCGTAGATGCGGTGTCAATAGCCCGGTCCGGGGGAAGGATGATTTTTTTGAGCAGCGAACCTGAAGTCTTCGTGCGACTTAGTATCTTGACTGTCGTAAGTTGCTGATAACACATGATGGTTGCAACCGGCTGCCACATTGCGCAAGCATATGCAGTTTCTACCAGAGCGCGACGCAAGGAGTTTCAAGCAGTTTTCAAGACTTCGACCGCTCTTCTGCGTCCCTGCGCAACTTCCTGATAGGCGCTCATGATCTGACGGGCCGCGATGTCCCAGGAGAACTTCTGCGCCTGATCGTATCCCCGGTGCTTGAGCTTCTCCCGCAAAGGAGCGTCGAGCAGCACGCGATGCAGGGCGCGCATGATTTCGAAGACATTTTCAGGATTCACCAGCACGGCGGCGTTTCCCACCACTTCCGGCAGCGAAGAGGTGTTCGAGGTCAGCACCGGAGTTCCATGTGCCATGGCTTCGAGGGGAGGAAGGCCGAAGCCCTCATACAGCGACGGGAACACGAAAACTTTGGCCGCGTCATAGAAAATGCGCAGAACTTCGATGGGGATGAATCCCAGAAAGCGAACGTCGTTCTGCACTCCACCGCGAATGACCGTACGGCGCAGATCGGGATTGCGTGAGAGCTCGTCTCCGATAATGATCAGTTTCAGGTCGGGGTATTTGCCATCTTTCTCCAGCTCAGCCCGCAGCGCAGAGAATGCTTCAATGATGCGGACAACATTCTTGTGCGGGCTGATGCGGCCTGCATACAGCAAAAATGGGTACGTGACCTGATAACGCTCGGCCAATAATTGGCGGTCAGCTTCCGTGGCATGACCGTGCAGAAAGCGCTCGTCGATCGCGTTGTAGACGACCTCGATCTTGGCCGGCCGGATAGCGAACAGCTTCTCGATTTCGCTCTTGGTGAACTTGGAGACGGCGAAGATCCGCGCCGCGCCCTTCAGCACCCGGCGGGTGAGATGGAAGTGCAGCGAGCGGCGGAAATCGGACCGGTCATGGGCGCGGTACATGTGCTCGAGCACATCGTGAACCGTAATCACGTAGGGGCATGGCAGGTTTCGCGGCACTCCGAAGATGTGCGGAATGTGCACCAGGCTGCAGTGCAGGCGCTTGAGAATTGCCCGGCAATCGAGATATCCCTTGAAAGTGCTATCTGAGTTCAGCAGCGACACGCTCTCAAAGTTCGGCGGCAGCGGCCCGATCTCGGCAACTTTCTGCGGCGTACCCAGCAGAAAGTAATCGTTCATCTGATCCAGCCGTCCCAGCGCCCGCACCACGTTTCGCGTATAGGTGCCCACGCCAAACTCAGTCATGCGCCGGATGTCGATGGCAACTCTCACGATTGAATTCTACTCACCACAATCCGTCGAAAACAGGGACTTGCTGGAATGCCGGCAGTGGTTCGACGAGCAACAACACGAGCACGGGCAAAATGCGTTCGACATGATCTACGCCCGCACTTCCGCCTGCGCTTTCGCTCTACGCTGAGCATAAAGCGGAAACGCCTCGGCCAGCCCCAGCACCTGCTTGCGAATCCTGGTGAGTACGCCTGCATCGGTGCGGTGATGGAGAGCTTCCGAGATCCATCGCCCCACCTGCTGCATCTCGCCTTCCTTCATGCCGCGGGTAGTAAGAGCCGGGCTGCCAATACGAATTCCGCTCGGCTTCAAGGGAGGATTGGTATCGAACGGAATCGCGTTCTTGTTTACCGTTATACCGGCCTCGCCCAATGCCTTTTCGGCTTCGCTGCCCAACATGCCCTTGGAAAACACGTCCACCAGCATCAGGTGAGTATCGGTGCCGCCGGAGATGATGCGAAATCCCTCGGCAGCTAAAGTTTCGGCTAGAACTTTGGCATTACTGACGACTTGTTTGGCGTAGTCGCGGAAGCTGGGCTGCATCGCTTCAAGGAAGCAGACGGCCTTGGCCGCAATGATGTGTACCAGCGGACCTCCCTGCATCCCGGGAAACACTACTTTGTCCACAGCCGCCGCATACTCCTGCTTGCACAAGATCATTCCAGCACGCGGCCCGCGCAGAGTCTTGTGGGTAGTCGAGGTCACGATGTGGGCATGAGGGACCGGCGAAGGATGCGCTCCTCCAGCCACCAACCCGGCGAAGTGAGCCATGTCCACCAGGAAGAGCGCGCCGACCTTGTCGGCAATCTTGCGCATACGCTCGAAATCGATAATCCGGGGATAGGCGCTGCCGCCGCCGATGATGAGCTTGGGATGCTCCTTTTCGGCGAGCTTTTCCAGGTCGTCGTAGTCAATGGTTTCGGTGTCTTTGGTGACGCCATAGGGAACAATGCGATAAGTCTTCCCGGAAAAATTCAGATGATGGCCGTGCGTCAAGTGGCCGCCATGCGCCAGGTTCAGCCCAAGAATGGTGTCGCCCGGCTGCAGCACCGCTGCGTAAGCCTCCATGTTCGCCTGCGATCCCGCATGCGGCTGCACATTGGCGTGCTCGGCGCCGAACAGTTGCTTGGCGCGGTCGCGCGCCAGGTTCTCAACCACGTCGGCAAATTCGCAGCCTCCGTAGTAGCGCTTGCCGGGGTAGCCTTCCGCATATTTGTTGGTGAAGACCGAGCCGGCTGCTTCGAGCACCGCTTCGCTCACGAAGTTCTCGGAAGCGATCAGCTCAAGGCCTTCATGCTGGCGGCGGGTTTCGTTATCGATGGCCGCCGCGACTTCGGGATCAGCCTCAAACAACGGACGAGACATCGATTGCTGGAGCATGGCTTGATTTTTCATGGTCATCTTTTCCGGATCATCCTGGCGGCTCAAATTTGGGGAGGTACGCGGACCTGCAACGCCCTATTGTAACCGCCGTCAGGTTATTGTTCAGCAACTGTCGGGATGTCTGGCTTTGCAGCAGGTATGGGCGAGCGCCGGGTAAAGCTTTAACCGCGGAGAGCGCGGAGAACGGCCGCGGAGAGCGCGAAGTAGAGCTGCGCAGACCGTCAGGCGTGGTGCGCTGCTGGCCGACTTGGCTTTAGCCAAACCACTTCTCTTCTCTTCTTGCGTACTTCGCGGCTCTTCTTCGCGACCTTCGCGGTTACGGATGTGCTTTTTTCACCACAAGCGACGCAGAAGATTCGCGGAGGCGGGCAGGAAGTAAGGACTCTACAACTCTTGCCGACTAAATCTGCTCGAAAGCTCCGCGCAGGAATGAAATCATGCGCCAGCCGTCGATGTATTTGTAAGGAGTCTCGCCGGTAGTGTAGTGCCCACAGGGCAGTACCGACGCCCGGAAGTCGAGCCGGTGTCTGGCAAACTCCGCCACCACCTGGCGGGAGAATTCCGGCAGAAACGTGAGGTCGTACTTGGCATAAATGACCAGCGACTTCCGCGGCCAGCGGGCGAATTGCGAGAAATACGACATCGGACTGATGGCGCTCCACAATTCCCGCAACCGCTCCAGATCGATATGCGGCTCAAGCCCTTCCCGAATATGCCGGGTAGATTGTCCATGCCAGACCACATCGGCAAACCAGGTGGACGCGTGGTTGAACGCGGCCACCCGAATTCGCGGATCGTGCGCCGCCGCGAGAAACGCGTAGCAGGATCCCAGACTCGTGCCCAGAATGCCGAGCCGGTCGTAGCCCTGGCTTTCCAGCCAATCCAGACAGCAGCGGATATCGATTACGCCCTGGCGGGTGGCGTCGAGCGTGCGACCGATGTTGGCAGACACCGCGTAGTCCGCACGCTGAATCTCCGCCGGACGGCGAATGTCGTGGTAGGGCATGCTCAGCCGCAGCACTGAAATTCCCATGAGATTCAGCACCCGGCACAGGCCGGCGTAGGAGATCGCGTCAGAATTCCAGTGCGGCAACAGAACCAGCGCCCGGCGGCTGCGCGCCGGAAACCATCGGGCATCTACGAGATTGTTCTCGGGAAACGGCGTGGGCACTGGAGAGGTAAAACGCAGGAACTCCGCGGACTGTCCTTCAACTTTCTTCTCCAGCTTGGGATCAGGCACCGCGCGCGTGCTGAACACCTGCACCGGCCGCCGCTCCAGGCGGAAATCAATCGGCTTGCGATAGCCGAAGAACTCGTCGCTTGAGGCTACGATTCGCTGGTTGTACTCGCGCAGGAATCGCTCGGGATCATCCGGCACGTAACCGGGAGCATGGCCGTTGCGGCAGGGCCAGTGCTGCACCCACTCCAGTCCCCAGTCAAGCGGACGCACCACCCGGTTGTTGTCCACGGAGGTGAGCCGGGTCTCCCAGTTGTACATCCACTCTGCGTAGCGCTTGCGCATGCCTGATTACCAATATAGCAACTGCAGCCGCAACGGTCAGGCGCGAGCCACCGGGCATGCGCGAAACGCGGCTGAAATGGCCGGTATGGGTGCCGAACGGAACGACTCGGACTGAGATCTGCAATGTTCATCCGTCACAGCCGAAACATGCTGCGCCGGGTTAAAAACTCAGGGAGCACAAGAATTAATCTCTATTTGTCTGTAGTTACAATGGGAGTTACAATTGGAGCTACGCTGGGATCCGGTCAAGAACCGCGCCAACATTCGCAAACATGGCTTTGATTTCGCGGATGCCGAAGAAATGTTCGCCGGTTTCTTAATGGCTGTGCCGGATACGCGCGAACACTATGGAGAAGATCGCTGGTTCGGCATTGGCCTGATCCGCGGAACCGTGGCGGTCGTGGCATTCGCCGAGCGGGACGAAGATGTACGAATCATATCTCTCAGGAAGGCCAATCGATATGAAAGAACCCAGTACGAAAAAGCGCTCGCGCACGCGATGGAACAAGGTCAGTTCGATGAAGGACAGGGAGATTGACTACTCGGAAATTCCGCCGCTTGGCGCTGATTTCTTTCTGCAAGCGGTTTGCTGGCCGGGAAAGAAACGGCAGATTACCTTACGGCTCGATCCGGATGTCCTGGCCTTCTTCCGTAAGCACGGCAAAGGGTACCAGACCACCATCAACGCGGTCCTGCGCCGGTATGTGGAGATGCAGAAACATCGGGCCGGCTGACCGCACAAGGTATCTGGCCTGAACAGGCGCAGCGGTCTAGCTCTTGAACCGTCGCGGCACCCGCTTCGAAATCCCGCAAAGAATTTCGTACACCACGGTGTCGGCCAGGGCGGCGTGCTCCCGCGCATCCACGCACAAGCCGTCGGATGAACCCAGCAGCACCACTTCATCGCCGACGGAAACTCCGGAAATTCTGGTCACATCCACCAGGGTGAGATCCATCGAGATGCGGCCGACGATGGGGGCGTATTCTCCACGAACGATGATTCGGCCCTGGGACGACAGCTTGCGATTCAGCCCATCCGCATAACCCACTGGCAACACGGCGATGCGCGACGGGACCTGCGTGACATAGGTTCCTCCGTAACCCAATGCGCGATTGGCCGCCACGTCCCGGATGGAAAGCACTCTCGTCTTCCACGCCAGTACCGGCTTAACCGGCAATGCAGGGTCATTGACCCGGTGCCCTGAGGCTTCGAATGGCAGGTGATAGCCGTAAAGAGCAATGCCCGGCCGCACCATGTTGTTCCAGCTATCGGGACGGGAAATCATTGCGCCGGTATTGGCCACGTGCACCAGCTCCGGCGTAAAACCTGCTTCGCGCACGATTCGACTCGCCTGGGTGAAGATTTCGAGCTGCCGCGGCAACGAGGCGGCATCGAGAACTTCCGACGATGCCAGGTGAGTGGAGACTCCTTCGAGTAAAAGATGATGGCGCCGAGCGCAGAGTCGCGCACGCCTGCGGAAGCTCCTCCAGCCCTGCCCCAAGTCTTCCCATGCCGCTGTCGACTTTCAGGTGAACCGGGTAACGGTTCACGCCCAGCTCCGCAGCAGCTTTTTCCATTCCCTGAACCTGCCAGAGTTCCCATACTGTGGGAGTCAGGTTCAGGCGGATGATCTCTTCTTCCTCGCCGTGCCAGAAGCCGGTCATGAGCAGGATGCGGGCTTGCACTCCGGCTTCCCGCAGGGGGATGGCTTCGTCGAGCGAAGTTACTCCCAGCCAGCGCGCGCCTTCTTCTTCCAGGGCCGTGGAGCACTCGACTGCGCCGTGCCCATAGGCGTCAGCTTTCACCACCGCGCATATGGTGACGCCGGGGCCGACATGCTTCTCCACCAGGCGGAAATTGTTGCGCAGATCCGGGAGCGACACTTCGGCCCAGGTGGGCCGGGTAGCGAGGCGATTCGGGATAACAGTGATGAAGGCCACTTTCAGCGATTATATCGGCAGCTCGGCGGCGCCCGTGGTTACACAGGGGCTACTCCCGAAATCGAATCCGTACCGGTGGCCCTAAGAGCCATGCACAGACGCACGGGGCCCGCAGCTTCCTTAGCGAACGTCGCGGATTCTCTTCGCGCCCTTCGCGGTAAAGCCTTTCTGCCTCTACAGCCTATCCGCACGACAAAACAAAGTTCACCGTGACCTGCGTCTCCACCTCCACCGGCTCTCCGTTCAGATAATAGGGGCGGTAACGCCACCGTCTTACGGCATCGATTGCGGCTCTTATTAACAGCGGATGTCCACTCACCACCTCCAGATTTTCGATGGTGCCGTCTTTGCTGATTACGGCGTGAAGTACAACTTTGCCCTGGGTGCGGGTCTGCACTGCAATCGGAGGATACTGTGGCTGTACCCGATGAATGAGGCTGCCTTCCATCACGCTGGAAGAACGGTAGGTGCGCGCCGGAGCTGGAGGCGCGGGTTTCGGCGGCAGCGCGGCCGCCATTCCCAGGATTCCGTGGAACCCAGTGCCCCGCCCGTCCTGCATTCCCCCGATCACTTGCAGGCCAGCCACTTCTTGCGCGGGGGCTGGAGGCACGCTTTCGACTATGTTTGTGATGGTGGTAGGAATCCGCTGCGGCGTCATCAACCGGTCGCCAACCATGTTGCTTTGAATTCGAACCGGAGTGGCGGCAGTGTTGGGCGGCAAGGCTGCCGGCGGTTCCGGCAGCACAATACGCGCCACCCTCTCCACTTGCGGCAAAACCTGGCTATAGGTAAAAGGCAGCAGCACGAGTGCGCCAAGAGCCACGGCTTGCAGGCCAAACGACAACAGCGCCGTCCAGCCCCGGCGCGAGTGATTGTCCCAGTGTGCATCGAGCAAGGAATCGGCAAACATAGGGTGCCCTCCTTCCCCTACAGACACCGGGTCTGCCTGCAATGGCGGCGTTCAGCAAAAGAAAGAGGCTGCGAGGGTTCGCAGCCTTTGTGGAACTTTCTTACTGAAATCAGTGTCGCTGTCTATTTGGGCTTGGTTGCGCTCGATGTGGCCGGCCTTGTGGCGGCGCCCGCAGGCCTGGTGGCGCTGGCGCTCGGCTTTTCCGCGGCCGGAGCCGGTACGCTCGACTGTGCGTTGTAGGCATCCACCACGGCTTTGGTGATGTCCATTGAGGGTCCCGACCAGATCACCGGGCCA
This sequence comes from Terriglobia bacterium, assembly GCA_963798155.1. Classification (GTDB taxonomy): domain Bacteria; phylum Acidobacteriota; class Terriglobia; order Terriglobales; family Acidobacteriaceae; genus CAWCSH01. The sequence continues at coordinate 93,840 of CAWCSH010000003.1, read as the reverse complement.
TTCGGCCAGGGATTAGAGGTATCCACCACCATGCCGTATCCGTTCCCCTGAACATACTTCATCATCACCGGCGCGAGCTTCTGCAGAATCTTCTGGGCGATCTCGTTCTGCTGGCTCTGCGCGTCGTCACGCGCGTCCTGCACGGCGCGGTCGAAGCTCTTCTGCTTCTGCTCGATCTGCTTTACCAGAGCGCCACGGCTGGCCTCGTTGAGCTTGTCGCCCTGGGTATTCAGCTGCTTTTTCAGGCTTTCAAGTTCGTCGTTCTGGCCTTTGAGTTCGGTCTGTTTCGGCGACAGTTTTTTGCTGAGCGCCTCGAAGTCACGTTGCCCTTCGTTGGTGGCAAAGATTGCCTGTTCGATGTTGATGCTGGCGACTCGAGTCCCGGTGGCCGTAGGGGCGGGATCATCGGCCGCACTGGGGGCTGAGGGTAGCGCAGCCGCAGGAGTCGTGGTCTGGGGAGTTGTGGTCTGGGCCAGTGCGACGGTGGCGAAGGCGAACACACTGGTTGCTGCAATTCTCAAAAGCTTGCTGATCATGTGTTTGTTTTGAACTCCTTGGAACATGTTCCGGGAAATTTTGCTCTTCTCACGGATAACGCTGGGCCGCATCCCGCGGACAGCCGGCCCGGCATTATCGGAAGGCGGGCAGGATTTCCCCAACTCATCACGCCGAGCTGAAAGCGTGCTGCACCCTACAACCTACGTTGAGGGTGTGGATAGCCTGACATTATAGGAACACTGGGCACCACCGTCAAACGGCTTTCCGGCTTCTGAGTTGGGAGATTTCGGCGCCAGCCTTCGGCCAGCTCTCAGCTTCAGCTCTCGGCTTGAGATCCCCGCATTTCTGCTGAACTAACCCTGAACTGCAAGCCAGCGGATCCATATCGGGCATTAGGCCAGCAGCCAGAAGCTGACAGCTGACAGCTGCTCTAGAACGTCGTCGCCACGGTGAAACGGAATGTCTTTCTCGGTTCGCGCAGCTGGTATTGCGGGGAGTAGGTGGCGATAGCGGCCTGGTAGGTGAAGTCTCCCGCCGCTCCCAGCGGGAACATGTCGCGGGTGATCTTCACCGGAACTCCTGTAATCGTGTCCATGCGCAGGGGGTTGTAGGCCCAGTAGATGCGGAAGGGCGCATTTACCACCGGCAGAAAGACCTGCAGCTCCAGTCCGGTGGACATTCTTGGGGTCCAGTTGGTGAGCCCACCGTGTTCAGGTACTGGCCGAATGTCTGCGACTGCGTGCCCAGGCAATTCAGGGCGATGTCGAGAATCGGGCAACCGAACTTGGCGTTGTTGATCAGGCTGAGCGCCCCGGGATTGATGCGAAGCTGGGACTTGCGGATGATGGGGTCAATGCCGATATCCACGAAGGGCGCCAGAGCCACCGGCCCCGCGATGGTGATGTGGTATTCGAAGTTCCCGACCAGACTGGCATCCCCACCGGGAAATACGATCTGCGCGACGGGAATGGGAATCGTAGTAGTTGCCGAGCAGCGGGTTGCTCGGGATCTTAAGCGGCGCAGTCGACCGTCGGGGTTGCGCAGGGTGACAACCGCGTTGTTTCGGCAGATACGCCACGGGACGAGATGGAACGAATATCGAAGCCGCGGATATCGTTTTCTCCGCCCATGTAGTAGCGCTGGAAAGGAGGCGCGACCACCCCGCCGTAGCCGGTCAGGAACGAACTCTGAAAGTTGAAAGCCGAGCGCATTGCGCCCCTTCTGCATCGGGAATGAAATGCGAGTACTGCAAGATGGGGCGGATGGTGCGGACCGTTCCGCCCAGCCCGGCGAACTCGCCGCCAGGGACACCCTTGCTCCGTGCCTGCGGCATTGAACGGGTTATCCACCGTGTTGAAAGAGAAGCTGGGAACGATCTTGCTGGTGATGATGCCGTTGAGCGAGTTCGGCCCGCTGATGCCCTCGTAATGCCAGATTGGAAACAGGTTCTTGGATGCCTGGCTGAGCGTCACCAACGACGAAACGTCGAAACGATAGGAGATTCCCACCCGCTTGAATCCAGCGGCGCAGCGGATGGCTGAGGGAAATCGAAAACCCCTTGCTCGCTGGCGTATAGTTCTGCAGGTTCTGCAGCTCGGCTGGGGAACATTGAGCTGGATTCCGGAGAGCATGCGCCATACTGCCGAGCCTGGTTGAAGTTGTATTTTGTGCTGTAAACGGTGAATCCCGCCTGCAGCGAGCGGTCAAACAGGTAAGGCTCGGTGAAGCCGAAGACAGATGCTGCGCTCCAGGTTGCCGATATTCGCCTGAACGGTAAGCGTCTCGCCGCGGCCCATTAAATTGTTGGTGCTGTAGTTGAGTCCGATGAAGGTTCCCGCCAGCCCGCTGACGCCGCCGGTCAGGCCGATGCTGTTCTTGCCTCTTCTCCTTCACCTTCAAGGTCAGATCGACGGTGCCGTCTTTGGTCGTCGAGGTGGCGCGTCGGTGACGTCCGGATCGTCCGGCTTTAACTGCTCGAAGTAACCCAGCTGATTGAGGCGGAAGATGCTCAGCTTCCACAGCTTCTCGTTGTATACCTGGCCTTCCTGCAGCACGATTTCGCGGCGGATGACTTTGTCGCGGGTCGTGGTATTGCCCTGGAACTCGATGCGCCGGACAAAGAACTGCTTGCCTTCGTCCACGTCAATGTCGAGGATAGACCAGCTTCTTCTCTTCGTCGAACGTGGGTTCGGGCACCGACGTGTAGTTGATGTAGCCGAGCTGCCCGTAGGCTTTGCGCAGGTTATCCAGGCCCTTGGCAATTTTGTCGCGGTCGAAGACGTCGCCGTCCTTGATGGGAAACATGTGCGCGCAAGGCTTCCACATTCGTGATGGCCTTGTTGTTCTTGAAACGTAATTCCACCAAGATGATATTGCTCGCCCTCCTCGATCGGGATGGTGATATTCACCGCCTTGCCGGGGCCCGACTGGAACAGGGAATGTGAAATCCGCGATGCCCGGTGTCATGGATTTCGGTCTTTGGATCGTTCACCAGAACCTTGAAATATCCGCGATTCTGATAGTCCTCGCGGACCAGTTCGACGTCTTCTTCCAGTTTGCTGGCATCGTAGGTCTTGGAGAAAATGTTTTCCAGAAAGATCGAGTGGGGAATGCCGATGGGCCGCGAAAATCTTCATCGCGCTGCGCAGAATGCGGCTTTTGACATTCTTGTTGCCCTCGAAGATGACCTTGCCCACTTTGACCTTGGGACCTTCCTTGATCACGAAGGTAAGATCGACGGCGGCGGGGGGAATTTGCCTTAATTTCGGGCTGCACCGTGGCGAATTGCCGGCCGTGCTCCGCCAGCAGTTGCTTGATTACGACCGCGGCGCGCGTCACTTTGGTGGGATCGTACTGGCTCTCCGGAGACAGTCCGACTTTCGCCTCTTTGAAACGGTCCAGCACGTCGCTCTTGGAAACCGCGTTGAGACCGGCATACTTAATCTCGCGGATGGTCGGCCGCTCCTTCACGTAAATGTGGAGGATCCATCCCTTGGGAGTCGCCTCTCGCTCGAATGCGAATGTCCTGGAAGTAGTCGGTATTCCACAGGGAATTGAAATCGCGCTCGAGAGCGCCGACGTCATAGACATCGCCGGGGCGGGTAAGATGCGCGCCCGGATGGTTTCGGCAGGGAATGCGGCGATTGCCGTGGATCTCTATGGCCGAGACTACATCCTGCTGGCCCATGCTGGTGACAGAGAGCAGGACGCAAACCAGCCCCAGGGCAAAGAAAGAGCGCTTCATTTCCCGCCAACGACATGCAAATGAAGGGGATGGGATCGGGCGACAAAGCCGCCAAGTTTCGGCTCGACGGCAGTTGCCCCTCGGATGATCTAGGGCCATCGTGATGAACGCAGAGAATTGCTACTACCTCGGGCTGCGGGAGTTTGGCAAAACGGCAATTATACGGTAGAGCCTCGCGAAGCGTCCAAGTTCAGCCCCATCCAATCCCCTCAGGGCGCTGATTTTGAAAGCTCTACTTCAACCAAGACGGAATAAAACGTGGCCGAGTTGCCTAGGTCGGTGAGTTTTTCCGAAGTAAGAACGTTTATATTACGCTGGCCGGGCTAAGCTTCGCCCAGTGGAGCGAGGCCGCGACCACGCCGGGGCGGACTTCGCCGTCCACGCGAGCCTGAGCAATTCGATCTCCCCGCGGCTGTTGAAAACCCGCACCCGGTCGCCGTCTGGCAATTCCGCGGGCACGGGCATCGGCCTGAGCTGATCTCCAGCAGTCCTGGCTCTTCCATCTTTTGAATGACCGGCAGGTTGGAGAAGGTCGAGTTGAGAAAGTTGTCGGCCTTGCGGGCCAGCAACTCCAGCGGGAATGGCTTGGCGTCCCGAGCCATGGCGCGATTCGGTGGGGGGAGCGAAACTGACTACAGGATCAAGGCCCTCAGCTTGCAAAGACTCGCTGTAGAGCTCGGCTTTGCCGCTGGGCGTAGCGAAATTGCCATTAGCAAAGGGCAAGAAGGGGGCGGAGGGATCCGGCTGCCCGCCTCGCTTCGCTTCTGCCTGAGCGTCGCTGGAAAGCGGAGAGCTGAAGTTTAATCGAATTGTCCTTCGCGCTCCAGGCGCTCGCGGTCAATCCCTTTCAGCCGGGGATTGCTGGACGTCAGGGCGGTGTCCATCATGGATCCTATGGATTCGCGGAAGCATGCGTCCTCGAATCCCATGTGCTGCGCCAACGCGCGGAACATCTCGACATTGGACCGGCATTCACCCAAGCGGCTCGATGGCCTCGTCGGAAGATCTGCAGGATAGTAATGCCCGTAGGCTGTCTGCAAGTCTTCATGCTCGAAGAAAGTGGTCGCCGGGCAGGACGATGTCAGCGTAGTCGATGGTGTCAGTAAGGAACTGCTCGTGCACGACGGTGAACAGGTCGGGGCGGCTTCAGCCCGCGGATCACCTGGTTGTGGTTTGGGCAGACCGCCGCCGGATTGGAGTTGTAGACGAACAGCGCCTTCACCGGAGGATCGTCGAGCGCATCGAGCGCTTTGCCCAGCTCCACCATGTTGATGACACGCGCGGGCCTGCCCAGAGATTTGGTCATCAGGTCTGGGCGTTCGAGAGCTTCCCGGTGTTCAGGCCGTAGGCCCCGCTGGTCGAAAGCTGTAAACCGCCGCCAACTTCCTTCCAGGAGCCGGTAATGCAGGGCAACATGGCGATGGCCCGAGTCGCCATGCCTCCGCCCTCCGAGCGCTGCACGCCGTAGTTCAGGCGAATGACCGACGGACGAGCGGTTGCATATTCGCGCGCGAGTTTTACGATGTCGGCGGCGGCAATCCCGGTCCACCGCGCGGCCTGCTCGGGAGGATAGGCCTGAACTTTCTCCCGTAGTTGGTCGAAACCGACGGTATGGCGGGCCACATAGTCGGCATCGTACAGGCTTTCGCTGATGATGACGTGCATCATCGCCAGTGCCAGCGCGACGTCGGTGCCCGGGTTGATGGGCAGATACCAGTCGGCGCAGGCCGCGGTCCGTGTGCGATAGGGATCGATCACCACCAGCCTGGCGCCTTCGCGGCGAGCTTCTTCAATAAAGGGCCACAGGTGGACATTATTGCCGTGAATATTCGACGCCCAGGCAATGATGTAACGCGAGTGGCGGAACTGCTCCGGCTCTGTCCCCAGCTTTATGCCGAGCACCGACTTCAGGCCCGCCTCGCCGGCCGACGAGCAAATGGTACGCTCCAGTTGCGAGGCTCCCAGCGGTGGAAGAAGCGGCGGTCCATGGAGGCGCCGTTGAGACGGCCAGCGTACCGCCATAGGAGTAGGGGAGAATCGCTTCGCTGCCGAATTCGGCGCTGACCTGCCGGAAGCGGCTGGCGATTTCGGTCAGGGCCTCATCCCAGGTGATGCGCTCGAAGGCGGCATGCCGTTCGCGGCGAGTGGTCGCCGTCTGCAGTGCCCTTCGGGCTTCACGCGCCGCATCGGAAACAGCACGCGATCCGGCGAATACACGCGATCGAGATATTTGGCTACTTTGGCGCATAAAAACCCGCGGGTCACCGGATGCGCGGGTCGCCCTGAATCTTGGTCGCGCGGCCATCCTCCACAGTGATCAGGACTCCGCAGGCATCCGGGCAGTCGTGCGGGCAGGCGGCATGGACGACCTTCTTCATATCTGAAGATTATGCACGAAGAGCGTGGGAAAAGATGCCCTTATCTGCCACGCTGCGCAGCCTGTTTGAGCCGGTCGGCCAGCGGCACCAACTGAAAGCCGAAATCGGCGTGGAAGCGGCTTCCATCGATCGGCGGGGGCAGTCTTCTCACGTCAGGGCAGCGCAACTGAACTTTGATACCAGCGGTCTGCCGCTTCGACCATGATCTTTAATTCGGCAAACCGCGGGGCTTCCACCGGAGAGTTATAGACGCTGTGGGAGATGTGTTCGTGCGTAGCCAGCAGGGCCAGCATTCTGGCCACATCTTCGACATGCACCAGCGAAGCACGATCGTCTGGATCGGAAGGGATGCAGATTTCCTGTGGAATTCCTGCGCCAAGTTTCTCAAAAATTTCGGAGCGCCAGGGGGAACCTGAATTGCGCACTCCAGGCCCGACGACGGTCGCGATCCGCAAGGCGGCGAACTCCAGACCGTGCAGCGCCTGCATGCGGCGGCCGGCGAACTCCACGTAGGCCTTGGCGGTTCCATAGAGGTCTTCCGGCGCCAGTGAATCGTCTTCGGCCGGGGAGGCTCGCGGTGGGAATACCCATACACGCTGCTGGAACTGGAGAAGACAAAGCGCTTGACGCCGGTCTCAACCGCCGCTTGCAGCAGGTTCAGTCCGCCTCCGATATTGATACGGGTGGCGCGCTCGGGATCCAAGTTAGAAGCCGTGGGCAGCAAAGCTGCTAGGTGGATCACCGTCTGGGGATGGTAGCTCTCAAACAGCTTCCGCACTGCCGCGTTATCCGAAATGTCGCAGCCTTCAATGCGAGAGCCTTCATCCGGAAGAAAATCGGAAGCGAGCACATTCTCCTGACCCGCCAGGAGGGCCATCACGCGTCGCCCCACAAAACCTGCCGCTCCGGTGATCAGGATCGAGGTATTGCCGGGCATCAGTGATCTCCTGAGAGGAGCCGGTCGCTCGGAGCAAGCACCGGCTCACAGAGTGGAAGAAACGAGAGCTCCTGCAGCCTGTGAAACACAGCTGGCAGAACAGAGAGACGGCCGCGAAACGAAAGCTGAAAGTTGAGAGCTGAGAGCTGAAAGCCCTCAGATTTCCATTACTTCTTTCTCTTTCCCCTTGCTCATATCTTCCATCTTCTTGATTTCGTCGTCGGTGAGCTTCTGGATTTCGTCGAGAGATTTCTTCTCGTCGTCTTCGGTGATCTTCTTGTCCTTGAGCGCCTTCTTGATGGCATCGTTGCCGTCGCGGCGAATGTTGCGGACCGCGGTGCGGTGCTCTTCGAGCACTCTGTGCAGATGCTTGACCATATCTTTGCGGCGCTCTTCGGTGAGGGGCGGGACTGGCACCCGGATGATCTTGCCATCGTTCATGGGGTTGAGCCCAAGATCGGCAGTGCGGATGCCTTTTTCGATTGCCGCCAGAGAGGTAGGGTCAAAGGGCTGCACCGTAATCAGCTGCGGCTCGGGCGCGTGTACCTGGGCAATCTGATTGAGCGGCATCTGCGAGCCGTAGTAATCCACGCTGACCGAATCGAGCATGTGCACCGAGGCGCGTCCGGTGCGGGTGGCGGCCATGGCCTTGCGGAAATCGTCCACCGCCTTTTCCATACGAGTTTTCAGTTGAACGTAGGTATCTTTCAGGCCAGGAATCGCGGCCATGGTGGCTTGAGCCATTATTCAGCTCCTTGAATGGCAGAAATCAAAACGTTGCATTATAAACTGCACGGGCTGGCATCGGTTTGCTATTCCCACACCAGCAGTTGATGGAAGGAGTTCCTAAAACCGAGCGCGAACCCGGCGCATCAGGCGCAGACCAGTGAACCGATCTTTTCTCCAGTCAGCACGCGGCGAATATTTCCGCGCTGGTTGAGATTGAAAACGATAATCGGCAGGTTGTTGTCTTTGCAAAGTGAGATAGCGGTGGAGTCCATCACCTTCAGACCCTGTTTCAGGACTTCCATGTAGCTGATCTCGGCGAATTTCTTGGCGTCTTTCACCAGCATGGGATCGGCGTCATAGATGCCATCCACCTTGGTGGCCTTGAGAATCGCATCGGCCTTGATCTCCATGGCCCGCAAGGAAGCCGCCGTGTCGGTCGAGAAGTAGGGATTCCCGGTCCCCCCGGCAAAGATCACGATGCGCCCTTTTTCGAGGTGGCGCATGGCCCGGCGGCGAATAAACGGCTCCGCCACCTGATTCATTTCGATGGCCGACATCACGCGGGTGAAGACATTTTGCTTTTCGAGCGCATCCTGCAAGGCGAGAGCATTGATGACGGTGGCCAGCATGCCCATGTGATCGGCGGAGACGCGGTCCATGTCTTTGGCCTGCTCGGCAACTCCACGGAAGAAATTGCCGCCGCCCACTACGATGGCAATCTGGACGTCGAGTGAATGCACGTCAGCCAGTTCAGCGGCGATGGAGTGAATGTGCTCAGGGTCAACTCCGAAACCCTGGCCGGCAGCCAGCGCTTCCCCCGACAGCTTCAGCAGGACTCGTTTAAAAACCGGCGTGGCCATGTTGATGGTTTGACTCCTGCACTGAATGCGCTGCTCCAGCAACTGTCGCAGGTGGCGCAACTCCCGCGCTTTCGCCTGCCACTCTGACGCTTCTACCCTAACTCAAATGGTGGACGTCTGTAAGCTGAAACTGCCGCCAACTGAAAAGGGCCGCCAGTGGCGGCCCTCAGGTCATTCCGATTTCGGTTCTGTGGGTTTGGTGATGGCGACGGTCTCGCCTGTGTCGCCCACTTTGAAGCGCGCGAAACGGCGCACCGCAATGTTTTCCCCCAGCTTGCCCACCTTGGTCGCGATCAGCTGCCCGACGGAAATCGCCTGGTCTTTGATAAAAGGCTGCTCCAGCAGGCAGACCTCCTCGTAGAACTTCTCCATCTTGCCGGCAACCATCTTCTCCGCGATGTTCTGCGGCTTGCCGCTCTTGATGGCCTGGTCGAGGTAGATTTCCTTTTCGCGATCGAGGTCAGCTTTGGTCACATCTTCCTTGCGCACGTACTTGGGATCGCTGGCTGCGATGTGCATTGCGACGTCATGCACCAGTTCCTTGAAATCGTCGGTGCGGGCCACGAAATCGCTCTCGCAGTTCACTTCCAGAAGAACCCCGATCTTGCCTCCGGCGTGGATGTAGCTGGCGACGGCTCCTTCGCTGGTGGCGCGTCCTGCTTTGCGCTCTGCAACCGCGGCTCCGCGCTTGCGCAGCAGGATAACCGCCTGCTCCACATCGCCCTTGGCTTCGGCGAGGGCCTTCTTGCAATCCATCATGGGCGCTCCGGTCTTGTCGCGGAGGTCCTTCACTTGTGCTGCCGAAATATTCACTGTCGATGTGCTCATAGTTCCATTTCTAGGTTCGTCTTTGGACTCAGCCGTTGCTCAGCTTCTCGTCGATATGCTTAGCAGCCGGATCTTTGGTTTGGCAACGGGCGGCCGCCGATCAGCAGCTTCCGACTCGCCTTACAAACGTTGACCCGCGCCGGACGACCTGCGCGGGTCAGATTTTATTCGAGCCGCTACTCGTCCTGGTTGTTGGTGAACTGGCTAGCGACCAACCACGAGGTTAGTGCGCGTGGGTCTCGACTTCCGGCACATCCGCATCTTCCCGGGCGGCCGCGGGCTGCTTGCGCACCCCGGCGCCGAGCACTTCTTCCATGCTGATGTCTTCGCCGGTGCCGTTTTCTGGGCCGGTTTCGCCTACTGCCGCAGCCGCTTCGGCCGCAGCCGAGGATTCCGCAGCGGCTACTTCGGCGGCGTGCGCCGCGCCGGCAGCGGCATTCATGTCCTCAATCTGCTTATCGGTCATCAGTTGACGGCCTTCCGCGGCGGAATCGGCGATCTTGGAGGCGAACAGCCGAATCGCGCGCAGAGCGTCGTCGTTGCCCGGAATCACGTAGTCCACTTCGGTGGGATCGCAGTTGGTATCGACCACTGCCACCACCGGAATGCCCAGCTTGCGCGCCTCGCGCACCGCAATCTGCTCCTTGTTGGAGTCGATCACGAACACCGCATCCGGCAAACGCGACATGTTCTTGATGCCGGCGAGGTTTGCTTCGAGATGCTTGCGCTCGCGTTCGAGCTTGATCACTTCTTTCTTGGGAAGCAGCTCGTAACGGCCATCCGTGGCCATTTCATCGAGTTCCTTCAGCCGCTTCACTGATTTCTGCACCGTGATCCAGTTGGTCAGCAGTCCGCCCAGCCAGCGCTGGTTCACGTAGTACATGCCGCAGCGCCCGGCCTCTTCGGCGATGGCATCCTGCGCCTGGCGCTTGGTACCCACGAACAGCAGCAATTTGCCTTCGGTAGCCAGGTCCTGCACGAATTTCGACGCCTCTTTGAACATCTTGAGCGTCTTCTGCAGGTCGATGATGTAAATGCCGTTGCGCTCTCCGAAGATGTATTCCTTCATCTTGGGATTCCAGCGCTTAGTCTGGTGCCCGAAGTGAACACCCGCTTCGAGCAACTCCTTCATGGTGATGTTAGCCAATCAACCTCCTTATGTGGTCTGCATCCTTCGCAGTGTTCCGCTCCGGATTGCCATTCCCGTCCCCGTACCTTGGCACGGGAAGAATTGAACACCTTGAACCGCTTTCAGCTATCAGCATTCAGCTTCCAGCCAAAAGCACCAACCAGCTGAAACTCTTGCAATTTCCGAGCGCAGCGAGAAATCCGTTTCGCCTCGAAACCCGAGGCGGCTTTACCGCTTGCTGTACTGGAAGCGCTTGCGTGCGCCCTTCTGGCCGTACTTCTTGCGTTCTTTGCCGCGCGGATCGCGCGTGACCATACCGGCAGCCTTGAGCTGCTTGCGCAGCTCGATGTTGAATTCCATCAGCGCGCGAGCGATACCCAGCTTCACCGCGTCAGCCTGGCCGTTGACCCCGCCGCCGGAAACATTGGCGATCACGTTGAAGCTGCCGGCGCGTCTCGCTGATGATCAGCGGCTGCCGCGCGCTCGAACGCTGCGACTCAGTCACGAAATACTGCTCGAAGGCGACGCCCGTTGACCTTGAAATCACCGCTTCCGGGACGCAGGAAAACCCGCGCCACCGCCGACTTGCGGCGTCCGGTTCCGTAGTATTGAACTAGTTCTGCCATTTTTTAGCTACTAGCTTCTGGCTCTTAGCTTCCAGCCTGCTGTGCTAAGACCGAGCTCTTTGCCTTTCGCAAAATCAATTGCTATTCGTGAAACCCGAAAAACCTGAACTCCAAATCCCTGGCTACGCCAGCGCCCGGGTTTCCGGTTGCTGCGCCTCGTGGGGATGCTTATCGCCTTTGTAGATCTTCAGCTTCGTGGCCATCTGGCGGCCCAGCTTGGTTTTGGGAAGCATGCGGCCCACGGCGTCTTCGATGATGCGCTCCGGCCTGCGATCAAAGCGCTTCTTGAATTCCTCGGTGCGCAGTCCACCCGGATAGCCGGTGTAGCGGTGATAAACCTTGGCATCGGCTTTCATGCCGGTGACTTTAATCTTCTCGGCGTTGATCACCACCACGTGGTCGCCGGTATCGAGAAACGGGGTATATTTCGGGCTCTCTTTGCCCATCAAAATGCGGGCAACTTGCGACGCAAGCCGGCCCAGCGTCTGCCCGGAGGCATCGACGACGTACCACTTGCGCACAATTTCCCCCGCTTTGGGGAAATAGGTTGACATGCAAACTCTCCCAGAAATTAAAAGCTAAAAGAAGACCGCTGAGCTCCCTCAATCGAGCGCATGAACGCGCAGGGCTATCAGGCGGGCAACCGCAGACCTTCCAAGTCTTAAAAGATACAGGAGCCCCAGAAGTTATGTCAATGCGCAGGCAGCACTTAGCCGCCTGCAGCGCAGCTCCCCTTTGCATTTTACCTGCAGAGCGCCAGCGCAAAACCCCGGCTACTCGTAAGCCAGCGCTTCGATAGGGTCCTTTCGGGCAGCCTTAAAGGCAGGATAGACCGCCCCGGCCAGTGCTCCAACGATGGCAATCAGAGTGGCCTTAAAGATCCAGCTAAGATTGAAGACCTCGAGCGGCAAAATCGGAACCCGGTAGCGAATTCCCAACCCCCGCTATCAGGCTGATGGCAGTGCCGAGAATAATTCCGGCTATCGCCAGCAATGTGGTTTCCCGCAAAATCAGCCCGACGATGTAGAGTTTCGACGCGCCCAGCGATTTCAGGATGCCGATTTCCCGCGTCCGCTCCATGACCGCGGTGTACATCGCCTGGAAAATCACGATAAACCCGATGGTGACCGAAATGCCGATCACAACCTTGATGAATACCGACAGCGCGGGAATGTTGCTGGCCGTCATCATGGAAAGATATTCGCGCATCGATCGCACCACGTAGCCTTCCATGCCGGGCACGCTCTTGATTTCGCCGAGGGTCGCCTCGATATTGGCGGGATCGTCGGTCTTGATATAGAACGCGGAAGCCTTGCCCTCGGCCCCGGTCAAGTCCTGCAAAGTGGCGATCGGCAGGAACTTGCGCGCGCCTTTGCCGTGCTCGACGATGCCGGAAATCGTGAACTGGTGATTGAGGATTTCGATCTTGTCCCCGACGTTCACGTTCTTGCTTTGCGCGAAGAAATCGTCCACCAGAACGTCGTAGGGCCTCTTGAAAGGGCCTCCCTTGAGATAGCGGAACGGCGCGCTGAGCGCGTCAAAGGTGTTCAGGTCGATGCCGTAGATCAATTCCGGCGTGCCTGCGGATTGGGTCACCAGCTGGATGACAACGGGCGCCACGGTATGGACATGAGGCAGCTTGCCGAGAATGCCGGCGATTTTGATGGGGGCCGGTGCGCCGGTAATTCCGATCAGGTTGGAAGAACCCGGCGGCAGAACAATGATGTCGGCTCCAATGCCCTGCTGGCGCTGTCGGGAGTCATTCAGCATTCCCAGCGAGAACCCCACGATCAGCAGGATCAGGGTAACTTCGAGAGCGATGGCCACGATGCTGATCAGCGAGCGCAAAGGCCGGTGCGCCAGGTTGGCGAAGATCATTTTGTTCATCATGGTTTGTTGGTTACGGTCTAAAAACGCTCAGGTTTTGAGATTTCGTAGCGCCCAACGCTAGTGGGACTGCCCGTCGCTCGCCCTCACCTGGGCTTGCGGCTGATCGAGATGCACCACCTGTGCCCCGGGAGGTTTCTCCAGAACGAACTTATCGTCTGGCAGTTGCGGGTTCATTTCAAGCTTCAGGATGGTGAGAGTAATGTCGTACTCCTCCTGCGGACGCTTGATCTCGATCTGCGAAGGAAAATTTGCTCCGCTGTAATCCTTATATCCTTCGTAAGTGGAGATGGTGGCAATATCGCCCTTGTCGTCATAAATGATCTGCTTGTGAGGCAGCAGGTCGGTACGGCTGAAAATAATCTTGCGGGCCAGATGCCAACCGTCTTCCCCGTGATGAATGATGGAAAGCTCATAGTCAGGCTGCTGGACGGTGTGGCCCTTTGCATCCCTGATCGGTTCAAACCCGGGCTCCATCACGGCAATCTCGTTCTTGGTATCGATCTGCGGCAGCAGCAAAGCGTCGTAGATCTGCTGCGGCCGCATATTCTCCAGCGGCTGCTTCGCATTCGGGGTCTCGACGTCGTTGCGGCCCTCGACAAAGCGATTCTTCGGCGGAATCCAGAGCTTGAATTGCTCGCCATTGCTCACCATATCGAACGCCCGGTTGCGAACCACTGGCATCAGCCCGATCATGCGCAGCATCGCAGGTTTGCGGGCCAGCACGTAGCCGCGAATCTGCTGATAATCGGTGATCTTACCCTTCTTCTCGCCTCCGACCGAAGTATCGATATCGACCGTGGCCTGCATGGATTTCACTTTCGAGGCCTGGGAGTTCACGTAGTCGATCAGTTCCGCTTGCGTTGCCGTCTTCAGCGGCCCCAGACTGATGCGTTCGACTTTATGGGAGCGAAACAGACACCCGGTGAGCGGGAGAGTCGCCAGGAACAGGAAGATTGCACGATATCTACGGACAGATAGCATCAAAACATTCGCCCCAAAATTTTTAGTATACCCCTTGGATGTGGCGGGGGTTGCCGCAGACTCGGAAGGTTTCCTCTCAAGTAACACCACATATTGGGACCATCGGGATTGGGAACGGATCGAATGACCAGCTTGGGTTCGGCATCGGACACAGGTCGGCGCGGGAGCCAGGTTGTACAATCACATCCGCTTCCAGCGGAACGTCAAAGCAGCGGTCGCGACCTATGAAGATGATTGCAGTGATTCCGGCCCGGCTTGCTTCCACCCGGCTGCCCCGCAAGATGTTGCGCGAGCTGGCAGGCAAACCGCTGGTGGGGCGGGTTTACGAGGCGGTCCGCGCCTCTGACGCTTTGCAAGATGTGATCGTAGCCACCGACTCGGAGGAGATCGCAGCAGTGTGCGCCGAGCATGGATGGAAAGCCCAGATGACCTCAGCGTCACATCGCAGTGGGACCGAGCGCGTGCATGAGGTCTCGCAGTCGATCAGCGCTGACGTTTATCTCAACGTGCAGGGCGACGAGCCCCTGGTTCGCGCCGAGCATATCGCCGCCCTGGGCCGAAGTCATGCGCGATGCGGAAGTCCAGGTCGGAACCTTGAAGACACCCTGCCCGTCTGTCGAACTGAATAATCCGAACGCGGTGAAAGTCGTAACCGATTCTTCCGGACGGGCGCTCTATTTTTCGCGGGCGACGGTTCCCTATGACCGGGATCGCACTCAGCCCCGCTACTTCAAACACCTCGGCCTGTATGCTTACCGCAAGCCTGCGCTGGAGCGGTTCGTCAACCTTCCGGAATCATTTCTGGAAAAAAGCGAGCGCCTGGAGCAATTGCGTTTTCTGGAGAATGGAATTTCCATCTATGTGGGGGAAACCCCTTTCGACAGCATCGGCGTGGATACCGAGGAAGATTTGCGCAGGGTGGAAGGCCTCATCCGCGAAAGAGAGCAGCAGCGCTAGATACTCGCCTCACTGCCGCTTTTCCTTAATCGATGGGTGGAGCTGAGCCGCTTTTAAGCTTGCCTCGGGGCGGGTTGCAGCTTTGCCCAGGCGCGTGCCGCTTCAATTCTTCGGGAAATTGCCGGGTGGGAGTGGAACAGCCACTCGACGAACTTCGAAGGGGTGCGTTCCGCCAGGTTCTGCTCGGCCAGCTTGTTCATGGAAGTGATGAACGGATCGACGCTCGGAATCGACTTGAAAGCATAACGATCTGCCTGGCGCTCGTTGTAGCGGGAGTAGGCATTCAGCGCCGGCATCAGCAGGAAAGACAACACCGTCGAAACCAGCACCAGCAGCGGCAGGTCAGCGAAATCGGAAAGGGATGCAAACATCCCGAGCCGGTCCACCGCGTAGTGCAGCACCCAGTTCGCCGCCCAGAACCCGACAAAAGTTGTCGCTGCCTGCAGCAGAATGCTTTTCGGTATGTGCTTGTGAACGTGATGGCCAAGCTCGTGGGCCAGCACCGCCTCAATTTCGTCAGCAGAGTAGTGGTCGAGCAGGGTGTCGGCCAGAATGATGCGGCGGGTGGCGCCAAGTCCGGTCAGAGCGGCATTGGCCTTCTTGCTTTTCTCCGAGAGGTTCCACTTATACACCCCGCGAACCCGGGTGCCGGCGCGCTCTCCCAATCGCACCAGCCGGGCTTTTCAAATCTTCATCCTGCAGAGGTTCGAACTTGTAGAAGATGGGGAACAGCACAACCGGCGCGATCTGCGCGAACAGTAGAAACAGCCCAAGCAGGCCGGCCCAGGCCAGCAACCACCAGTGCTGGGGAAACTCGCGCAGAATGAAATACAGCAACTCGACCACAATGGTGGCGAGCACCAGCCCTACGAGGAAGCCCTTGATTTCGTCCCAAATCCAGGAGCGGACTTTCTGGTTGGAAAGATGGTAGCGGTGCTCGACTCGAAAGCCGTAGTAATCCAGTCCCAGTCCAAGCACCTTGCCAATGACCATGAGCATGAACACATACAGAAAGACCGCGAGAGCATACAACTGGAAGCCGCCGCGGTAGGCCCAGTCGCGCAGAGCGCCGCTCCAGCCGGTGAGAAGAATGACCAGGAGGAACGCCAGTCCCATGCCGAAGTCGGCGATCCCGAGCCAGCGCCGGATGCGGTTGTAGTGCCGCGCATCTGTCGAATCGGTTTGAATTGGAATGGTGGC
The DNA here is from genome assembly GCA_963798155.1 of Terriglobia bacterium. Lineage (GTDB taxonomy): Bacteria > Acidobacteriota > Terriglobia > Terriglobales > Acidobacteriaceae > CAWCSH01. The sequence goes on along the minus strand of CAWCSH010000003.1, from coordinate 77,583 downwards.
GCTGGTGACGCTCATACTCGGTTAGATGATCAGGATTAGATGATTATCGTATGGTCGAAGCTGAAAGGCGAGCAATCAAACCGTCTGAAAGTACAATGAACCGCCGGAAGCCGCGTAAACCCTGCATTTCCACGGAATTCCGGGTTGTGGCCGACACCGTCAGCAGGCACTCACGCGGCGCTGTTTACGAACCGTTCCGCCTGGCCCAAAATGTCTTTCACCAGCTCAGGAGAGGCGGCTTCGGCATACACCCGCAACAGGGGCTCGGTTCCTGAGGCGCGGAACAGCACCCAGGCGTCCGCTCCATTTCCGTTGCTGGGGGCATCGAGGAAAAACTTCACCCCATCGAGCTTCTCTTTCTTCAAGACACGGATAGCCGGCGAGGCGACTGGTGCCGTCGGCTGCGGCGCGCTTTATGGCGGACTGCTTCACTTCCTCGGCGATGTGCATGTCGAGCGCGCCCATAGTAATGTGGCCCGTACTCCCTCTGCAGGTCGGCCACGAGTTGGCCAAGCGGCTTGCGCTCTTCGGCCATGACATTGGCCAGCAGCAAAGCATTCAGAATGCCGTCGCGCTCCGGCAGAAAGCGGGAGTAGCCGATCCCTCCGGACTCTTCGCCCCCAATCACAATCTCACGCTCCATCATTAAGTCGGCAATGTACTTGAAGCCGATGGAGCACTCGTTCAGCTTGCGCCCGAATTTAGCGGCGATGCGGTCGAGCATGCGCGTGGTGTTGAAGGCGCGAACCACTTCGCCCGGCCACTGCTTGCGTTCCAGCAGCCAGCGCAGCAGGACGGAAAAAATCTTGTGAGAATCGACGAAGCTGCCGTCTTCAGCGACTGCCCCGATGCGATCGGCGTCTCCATCGGTCGCGAACCCGGCATGGCAGTGTTCCTGAACCACGATCTTCTGAAGCGCCGCGACGTGCGGTTCGATCGGTTCGGGATTAATGCCGGGGAAAAGCGGATTCAATTCCTGCCGGATGGCAACGTGCTGAATGCCATGATCGGCAAATATCTTCGGCAAGACCCCGCGCCCGGAACCGTGCATGGAATCGACTGCAAACTTGAAGTTGGCTTTGGCAATCAGGTCGAGATCGGCGAAGCTGCAAATGGCTGGAATGTAGTCGCGCTTGAGGTCGGCTTCCGTGATCGCCGGCCTTCGCGCCGTTCGGCATGGCCCCGGCCACAACCTCCGCCTCAATGATCTTCATGATGGCCGGAGTCGCCGACCCGCCGAAGTTCGCCTTGAACTTCACTCCATTCCAGTTCCACGGATTGTGGCTGGAGGTGATGACCACTCCACCCGCCGCGCCAGTTTTCTTTACCGCCAGGGAAATTGCCGGAGTGGGCGTGTAGTCATCGGCGAGAGTGACTGGAATGCCTGCGCCCGCTAACACTTCAGCCGCAATGCGCGCCGCATGTTTCGAGGCGAAACGGGTGTCGTATCCGACTACCACGCCGCGTTTAGGATCTTCGTGGTGGAGAACGTAACTGGCAATTGCGCCCGCAACCCGGCGAACGTTCTCGAAAGTAAAATCATCGGCAATGATGCCGCGCCATCCGTCGGTGCCGAATTTGATGGCTGGTGGGTGTGTCGACAGGCTGCTCATGGATTGATCTTTAATTCCGAATCATTAATCACAAATCATTTCAAACGAAATTCCGGGATCGCCCGCAACAACTCAGGACGAACCACCAAGGACCAATGACTAACGACCAAAGACCATGGGCCAACGACTCCGACTTCACACCAGCTTGTGGCGCTTCGTCTCGTCCAGATACTTCACTACTTTGCCCACGTCCTGCGCATGCTGCCGGGTAGTAATCAATAGCGCATCGTCAGTCTCGACCACCACCAGGTCGCGCACTCCAACCGCCGCAACGAATTTTCCCGGAGCGTGAATGTAGTTGCCTCCGGAATTCGTGGTGAAGATGCCTTTGCTGAATATCAGGTTGCCGTCCGCGCCGCCCCGCTTGCCGACGTGGTGCTCGTGCAGGGCAGTCCATGACCCGAGGTCGTTCCATCCGAAATCAGCCGGAAGGCAATGGATACCGGAAGCCTGCTCGCCTTTGGAAGAACGCGGCTCAAGCACCGCATAGTCAACGCTGATGTTTTCGCAATTCCGGTACTGGCGCCGCAAGGTCTCGCTGAATTTACGAGTACCGTGCGTGGCTGCGATTTTTTCGAGAATCGCAGCGGTTTTCGGCAGATGTTCTTTGAGCGCGTTGGTCAGGGTGCGGGCGCTCCACAAGAACATTCCACTGTTCCAGAAATAATTTCCTGCCGCGACGAAAGCGGCGGCGTGATCGGCATCGGGCTTTTCGGTGAAGCGGCGCACCGGTGCTGCGCCCCCGGCGGCATCCGGGCTGACTTCAATGTAGCCATAGCCGGTTTCCGGACGAGTGGGGCGAATGCCGAGTACGACGATGTTCTCACCCGCGGCAGCGATCCTGATGCCTTCTGCCAGAACCTCGCGGTAGCGCTGCTCCTCGCCGATCACGTGGTCGGAGGGAAACAAGCCGATCACCGCATCCGGATCGCGCGCAGCAGAATGAATGCAGCCAGGCCGATCGCGGGCGCAGTGTTGCGCCCCACCGGTTCTGGAATGATCTGCGACTTCGGCAGGCGCGGCAGTTGCCGGTAGATTTCAGCACAACAGTCGCCATTGGTGATGATCCAGAAAGATTTCGCCGGCGCAAGCGGCAAGAGCCGCCCCACCGTCTGCTGGATCATCGTCCGCTTCCCGTCAAGCGCCAGCAGTTGCTTGGCCCGCCGCTTGCGGCTCAGCGGCCAGAAGCGCGTGCCCCGGCCTCCGGCAAGAATTACGGGATAGAAGTTGGCGGTAGTTTTGCGCAATGGATTAACGAACTCTCAGTTCCGCTGATTGCGGATTTCCAACTCCCACAATTCCTCAAAGAAGAACAGTTACATTCGGGTTGCAGGCTCGGGCAAGACCTTTCCCGGAACCGCAGCTTGGATGCACTCGAGCTGCCACTGCGGCCGCACCCGGTACTTTCCCAGGGATGCGGGTACCACCACAGCATCCCCTTTCGCCAACGTGACCGGCTCGCTGCCCGAAACCTCAACCAGACCACAACCTTCGACTGCCACCAGGATTTGTACCGAGTCTTTGCCTGCCGGCTCACCCGTTTCGAAGTCCTGCACGTCTTTCAGAGTCAGCATCTCCACCTTGAAATACGGGGCTTCGATCAGCGGAGCGCGAGTGTTGCGGCTGCCGTTCACAGCCGATGGAGCCGGACGAATCACTTTCCCCGACGCCACCTTCTCCTTGATCGCCGCTAAACCCGCTTCCAGATGCAGTTCCCGGGGACGGCCGTAGTCATAAAGACGATACGTCACGTCCGACTGCTGCTGGGTTTCGACAATCACCGATCCCGCGCCGAGCGTGTGCACGGTGCCGCCCGCGACATAGATCATTTCACCGGCAAAAATATTGATCCAGTTCAGCAACTCTTCCGCGCGATTTTCGCGGATGGCCTGCTCGAACTGGGCGCGGGTAGCGCCGGGTTTGAGTCCAAGTCCAATTTGCGCGCCCGGCCTGGCGTGCGCCACATACCAGCATTCAGTCTTGCCCCAGGGCTCTCCGACGGCGCGAGCCCGCTCGTTGTCGGGATGCACCTGCACCGACAGCTTCTCATTGGGAAAAAGAAATTTCATCAACAGCGGGAAACGATTCGCTTCTACCGCGGCTTCGCCCACCAGCTTGCGGCCGAAGCAATGAGCCAGTTCCGACAAAGATTTTCCCCGCAGCGGGCCATTGGCCACGGTGCAGTGATCCCCGGTCAGCCACGACTCGCCAATTTTGTCGGTGAAGCGATGATTCGGATAAATGGGCGAAAGGTCAGTCGCACCCCAGGGCCGCGGGTCGAACATCGGCGACATTAATAACGGATACAGTTCACTCATCGGTGCGAGCGGGCGCGACGAAAAACGGCGGCGGTCAACTCTGACCGGCCCAGCATTAGAAGCTTACAGAAGCAGAGAGGCTGCCTGCAAAACACACCTGCAAAACTCTTAAAGAACCGGCTCGCGGGTTACCGGAGGCCGCACCCGCCGGCAGGTTTCACCCCGTCCAGTTGCAGGGGACGCATGCAAGAGTCGACATTAAGATCCGGCAGAGCAAAGCGTAAGGAAAAGGAACGGAAAACAGCGCGGCGCTTTACGCTGGAACAAGGCAAGGGTATGATTCTAATCACTGTAGGCGCGTAGCTCAGTTGGTTAGAGCGCTACCTTGACACGGTAGAGGTCGCTGGTTCGAGTCCAGTCGTGCCTACCATTTTCTTCCATTTCTACCTGCTTTCTTTTCTGCCATTTGCGACTCCTGGGTTGGCGCTCTGAACTTCAGACCAGCCTTCGGCTGCGGTTCGACCGCACTCCGGTTGCCTGGGTCGCAAAAGCGCGGGGGCCGCTGTAAAATTCCCTCTCCAGTCTCAATCCTCAAGGGCAATCATTTCTAAGGAGCAGCGCATGAGCAAAGTTCGCGTTCTGGTAGGCACCCATAAGGGCGCTTTCATTCTTAACTCAGACGGCAAGCGCGACAAGTGGGATGTCAGCGGGCCGCACTTCACCGGCTGGGAGGTCTATCACCTCAAGGGCTCGCCGGTTGATCCCAACCGCATTTACGCTTCGCAGACCAGCGGATGGTTTGGCCAGATCATCCAGCGCTCCGATGATGGCGGCAAGACCTGGCACCAGCCCGGCACGCCTCCCGGCGAGCAGGCCAAAGACGAGTTCGGCAATACCAAGGGCGAGAGCAACAAGTTCGTCTACGACACCTCGGCCGAAACCGGAGCGCCCATGACCACGCACCAGTTCTACGATGGCAAGCCGCATCCCTGGGAGTTCAAGCGGGTGTGGCACCTCGAGCCCTCGCTCAGCGAGCCCAACACCGTCTATGCCGGCGTGGAAGACGCCGCCATCTTCAAATCAACCGACGGCGGCGAGAGCTGGAAGGAACTCTCCGGCCTGCGCGGACACGGCACCGGCCCCAAGTGGCAGCCGGGCGCCGGAGGCCTGTGCCTGCACACCATCATTCTCGATCCCAGCAATCCCAAGCGCATCTGGATCGCGATCTCGGCGGCGGGCGCTTTCCGCACCGACGATGGCGGCAAGAGCTGGAAGCCCATCAACAAGGGCCTGCGCTCGCAATACATTCCCGATCAGGATGCCGAGGTCGGCCACTGCGTCCACCACATCGCCATGAACCCCAAGCGCCCCGGCACGCTCTTCATGCAGAAGCACTGGGACGTGATGCGCTCCGACGACGCCGGCGACAACTGGAAAGAAGTCAGCGGCAACCTGCCCACCGACTTCGGCTTCGCCATCGACGTGCACGCCCACGAGCCGGAGACGGTGTACGTCGTCCCCATCAAGAGCGACAGCGAGCACTTCCCTCTCGAAGGCAAGCTGCGCGTCTTCCGCAGCAAGTCCGGCGGCAACGAGTGGGAGCCGCTCACCAAAGGCCTGCCGCAAAGAAGACTGCTACGTGAACGTCCTCCGCGACGCCATGGCCGTAGATACCCTCGACAAATGCGGCATCTACTTCGGGACCACCGGAGGCCAGGTGTACTGCTCCCCGGATGCGGGGGATAACTGGAATCCGATCGTGCGGGACCTGCCGGCGGTGCTGAGCGTGGAGGTGCAGACGATTGGGTGAGTTATTTGGGAATGCTGGAATTGCGCCGCCTTCGTCTTCGTATTACCCAGTAGAGAAATAGTAATACGGCGACTGGTAGGGACAGCCAGTAGAGAGCCGCTGCTATGAGCGTGTCCCAGCCGCCAGGTAGTGGGCTACTTTGATTCAAAGTAGCCCACTACCCAGCCGCCATGCAGGAAGCTAGCGAACATACGTTAAGTGTATCTTGGAATGGGGAGTCTATTACACATCAGCCCCGAAGACGCGGAATATTGCAGCCTGGGCGTCAGCCCCTGGGTTAGCCAGGAAGCGACCAAGTCCCGAAGGGACGGCAGAAACTAATCCGGAGGCAATATTGGGCCAAGCCTCTGAGACCACCGGTAGCCCAGCTCCCCAAGGGGGAGTCGACAAAGGAAAGGGGTGTCAGGAATGACCAAAACTGATGACATCCTCGGCGATCTTCTGCGTGAATTCTATGGCACGTTCGGCATGGCAGAAGAAGGCCCTCCGTCTGGATTGGACGTGACCGGCATGCTTGATACCGATGCTGTCAACGGGAGCGAAATTTTAATGCTTCGGACCGCCTTAGGCGATGATATCGCCCGTCGACAGTTCCGGAAGTGCCGAGAACTTATTGAGGACCTTGCAACCCGTCTGACGGGCGAGGAATTGCTACAAGAACTCTCCGGTATCCCAGTTCCCGAGAAGGGGTTCGAGCAGTTGTCAAGTGGGGTATTCTGGTTTGCACTTGCGAGCAGCTTGGATTTCAGACAAGGGGCTCTTCCGGTCACTCCTTTTGACAAGATGATTCAACTGCCATTGCCTCTTAAGGTCCAGATGACGGTTCACGGTTCGGTTGTTTTTCGCTTGTATATTGCTCTCGTATACATGCGCGAGGGAGTTCCTAGCGACCTCATTCGCCACAGTTCCAATGCCGGAGGCCGATGCTCCGCTGTTGTCGGCAAGCTGCTGAATTCCGACTATGTGCGTCGCGTGCGTAATGCGCTTTCGCACGGTTCGTTTTCGGCAGGCCTCGCGGGCTTGGTTTTTCGGGACGATCACGGTGTCATCGCAGCGACGCCTGGATTCTTGAATTGGTTGTGCACCTGGCTAGCACTGATCCAGCTCCAAGCTCTCGCCGCCAGCGCCAGAAACCCGCATGTCGCATAACAATCCTCGTATCAGGTACGTGGTTTTCGAGCAGCGTTTCTTGAGCCGGCGAACGGCGCTAGAATGCGCTGGTCATGACGGTTGTTGAGACTGATCCTTTACGTTTGACCGGGCCCTGGTCGGACGGCTATGTCCTTGAACGGCAGCACACCCTTAGCAGCGAATTCCTTGGCCACGACTCTTGCGGGCATGCCCAATTCGATTCCAAACGCTCCGAATTGGGCGAGCTCGTCTTCCGCCTGAAGAACCGGAACGACCGAAATACCCTCGATTCCATCGCCGACACAGCTGTAGAATTTCTAAAGGGTTGGGGGATAGCCTTTGATCTGATCGTGCCGATGCCGCCGTCCCGCAAGCGCCCGGGCTATCAGCCGGTGCCGGAGATCGCCGTTGCTCTCGGTACCCGCTCGTCAAAGCCAGTAGTGGAGCAGTCATCAAGATCAAGGACACGCCGCAACTGAAAGATATTTTTGGCTATCAGGAACGCATCAAATTGCTGCAAGACGCGTTTAAGACCGATAGTGAGGTGGTGCGCGAAAAGCGTATTCTATTGATTGACGATCTTTATCGGTCGGGTGCGACCGCCAAGCTGGTGACGCAGAGTCTGCTTTCAGCGGGCGCGGGAGCGGTCTACATGATGGCCATGACTAAAACGCGAACACGAACATGACCAAAGTCTTCATTGCCGGATCGCGCAAGCTTTCACGTCTTAATGCGGATGTGAAAGGCCGTATCGACAACATGATCGAGAAAGGTTTTACCATTCTCGTGGGCGATGCCAACGGTGCGGACAAGGCGGCGCAAAAATATCTCTTAGACAATCGCTACCAAAACGTAGTTGTGTACTGTATGGCAGGAAATTGCCGTAACAACGTCGGACAGTGGCCGGCACATGAAGTTACCGCCCCTAATGGTGCTCGAGGGTTTGCGTACTATTCGCTAAAAGACCAAGCTATGGCGGATGACGCTACGCATGCCCTTATGCTCTGGGACGGGGAAAGCAAAGGCACGCTTAACAACGTGATCAATCTGCTTCGGCAGAGTAAACCTGTTGTCGTTTATCTCGCACCAAAGAAAGTTTTCCAAAATCTTCGTTCCAGTGCCGATCTCCAAGAACTTTTAAGGAAATGCGACCGCGCCAGCGTGCAGCGTTTCGAACAAGAATTGGGAATCGGGCAATCCCTATATCAATGATGATCCGCGTCATCCTCCCCTTCCATCTCCGAACCCTGGCGCACGCTGGCAGGAGGTGAGCTCAACGTGCCAGGCCCATCACCCAGCGCTCGGTGCTGGACGCCCTCGAAGCCCGCTATCCCATGCTGCGCGGAGCCATCCGCGACCACGTCACCCTCGAGCGCCGCGCCTTTCTGCGCTTCTTTGCCTGCGAAGAAGACCTCTCCCACAACCCGCCTGACGAACCATTGCCCGACGCCGTCGCCTCCGGCAAAGAACCGTTCATCGTGATCGGCGCGATTGCGGGTGGGTAGCAGTGTGGGGCGGGCGCCCTCGCCCGCCTGCGCCTCCGGTTTCGTAATGGACAACCGGTTCGTATCAGGGCGCGTTCAGCCGCGCCGAGGCGTAGTTCTCGCTTGATCGCCTTCAGGCGCTGAGGGTAAAGCACCGCAGTGGCTAAAGCCGGCTCATCTGTTTCCCGTTTGGCACGGCTGAAGCCGTGCCCTGATACGAAGGCCCTCCACCCTGAGAAGGTTCGGGCAACAAAAGAACTCGGGGGAGAATGGCGGGGGGGGTCGCAGAATGATCGTCGCCATCCCAGGGGAGTAACCTCGCGCCCGCGTGGTACCATTTTCCCGTGCGGATCACCGATACAACCCCCGCAGCGCAAGCAAAGCAGCTCGAAATTCAGCGGGCCATGTCGGGAGAGCAGCGGCTCCTTCTGGCGTTTGAAATGAGTATGTTCGCCCGCGAACTCAGCCGGGAGCGAATTCGCCGCCAGCATCCCGGGTGGTCCGAAAAGCAGGTCACCCGAGAACTGCTGCGATTGGCATTCTTTCCTGCGCCGTTGCCCGACCTGCAATGAGCGTTCAGCGAGTGTTACAGAAGATCACCAAAGCGCTCGACCAGGCCGGGGTGGCGCACATGCTGACCGGTTCATTCGCCAGCGCTTACCACGGTTCTCCCCGCTCCACTCAGGATGTAGATCTGGTCATCGCGGCGACCCCCGCGCAGCTGCGAACGTTCGTAGAAAGCCTGCCCAGCGGGGAGTACTACGCGGATTCAGGGGCGGCACTCGAAGCCTTACAGCGGGAATCCATGTTCAACCTGATTGATCTGGAATCTGGTTGGAAAATCGATCTGATCATCCGCAAAGCCCGCCCGTTCAGCCAGGAAGAGTTTCGGCGCCGGCAAGAGGCGGTCGTGCAGGGGGTGTCTCTTTTTGTCGCGACTGCGGAAGATGTCGTGCTTGCCAAGCTGGAATGGGCCAAGCTGGCTTACTCTCAGCGCCAGATTGAGGATGCGGCGGGAATCATGAAAATCCGGGGTGATTCGCTGGACCGCCCGTACTTGGAAAAATGGATTGGCCAGCTTGGATTGGCGAAAGAATGGAAGGAAGCGCTGCGCCTCACTGAACTTTAGACATCCGAAGCAGGCCGTCGTCTCCGGCAAAGAGCCGCTTATCGTGATCGGCGCCATTGCGGGAGGGTAGTCGGCTTCTCCCTCGGGGCAGAATATCTGCCGGGCGGTTCTCCTGCTCCAGATCGCAATGTGCTTTTCTGAGCCATCCCCTACGCATGTCATTCTGAGCGCAGCGAAGAACCCCTACCGCCTATACTGCCTTCTGGGTGTAGGGATGCTTCGCTTCGCTCAGCATGACAAGTTGCGGCGCCCTCCAGCCTATTATTCTGAGATGTGACCGCATCGCCGAACCCCAGCACACCAAGACCCCGCGCCGGACGCAGCCTCCTCCGATCCCTGATTCGATGGCTTGTCATCGGCGTGGTGCTCTTGTGGTCACTCGCCGCGCTGACCCTTGTGGCCGCCCGCTGGATCGACCCGCCGACCACCGCGGTGCACATCCAGCGCCGCGTTGCAGGCCTGGATTCACCACACAGCCATATCGCGAACGCTACACACTTCATTCCGCTCAGCCAGATCTCGCCCGACCTGCAGCACGCCGTGATCGCCGCAGAAGACTCCCGGTTCTACCAGCACCACGGATTCGATTGGCACCAGATCCAGATTGCCGCTCAGGACGACCTGGAAGGCGATCGCACCCGCGGAGCTTCCACCCTTACCCAGCAACTGGTAAAAAACCTGTTCTTCGGAACCGGCCGCTCCATCCTGCGCAAGGGAGCCGAGGTCGCGCTGGTACCCGTGGCCGAACTCGTCCTCGGCAAACGGCGAATTCTCGAGATCTACCTCAACGTGGTCGAATGGGGTCCGGGTATCTATGGTGCCGAGTCGGCCTGTCGTTACTACGACCGAATCCCGGCCCGGGCTATCGGACGTGAACCAGCGGCGCGGCTCGCGGCAATTCTGCCCGCTCCGCTCAGGCGGCGGCCCGAGCGCATGAACAGCTATAGCGCGATCATCCTTCAGCGCATGAGCCAGATGGGTTGGTAACCTGGCAAGATCAAAAACTCGCTGGCGCATGGAGATAAGTCAAGAGGAGGTCCCCCCGTGGAATACCTGATTGGCGCGATGTTGTCTCTGGCGGCAGCGGGTCTGGCCAGTCTGGTCGGCTTCGACCGCGAGCGTGCTTTTTATCCGACTGTACTGATCGTGGTCGCCTCCTACTACGTATTGTTTGCGGTGATGGACGCTTCGGGGTCGACGCTGATGGTTGAAATCGGTGTCGCCAGTATTTTTCTGCTGTTCGCCATACTCGGCTTCAAGAGGAACCTTTGGCTTGTGGCCATTGCGTTGGTCGGTCACGGAGTTTTCGACATCAGCCATCACCTGCTCATTCAGAACCCGGGTGTGCCGCGCTGGTGGCCGGGTTTCTGTTTGATTTTTGATGTGACTCTCGGCAGCCTGTTCATAGTGCGCCTGACGCGGCGCGAGGTGGCCAGTCGTTGACGCATGGTCCGCGTTGTTCTTCGCATTCATCTCCGAACCCTGGCGCCCGCTGGGCGCGAGGTGGTGATTGATGTCGGGCGGCTGAGGCGTTCCATCCCCGGTGGTACACTCTTGCCACTCCAATGATCCTCAAACAGTACTATCTTGGCTGTCTGGCGCATGCTTCCTACCTGCTGGGAGACGAGGCCAGTGCCACCGCCATCATCGTTGATCCGCAGCGCGACGTTGAGCAATACCTGGCTGATGCCGACAAGCTCGGACTACAGATCCGCCACGTCTTCCTCAGCCACTTTCATGCCGACTTCGTCGCCGGACATCTGGAATTGCGCGACCGTTGCGGCGCAACCATCCATCTTGGCTCCCGCGCTCAGGCGGAATACGCTTTTGTCGCGATGAAAGACGGCGACACGCTGGATTTCCCAGGCCTCCGCCTGCAGGTGCTGGAGACGCCCGGCCACACCATCGAGTCCATCTCGATTCTGGTGTTCGATCTCGCGAAGAATGCGGAGCAGCCCTACGCGGTGCTCACCGGCGACACCCTGTTCATCGGGGACGTGGGCCGCCCCGATCTGCGCGCGTCGCTCGGATTCAGCGCCAACGACCTCGGCTCCCACTTATACGACTCGCTGCATGGCAAGCTGCTGAAGCTTCCCGACGAAACCCTGGTCTATCCTGCGCATGGGTCGGGCTCACTGTGCGGCAAGAATCTCTCGTCCGACACGGTTTCTCCGCTCGGAGTGCAGCGGCGTTTCAATTACGCACTGCAGCCCATGACCAAAGAAGAATTCATCCGCCTGGTCACCGCCGATCAGCCTGATGCTCCTGCTTATTTCACTTTCGACGCGATTCTCAACACCCGCGAGCGCATTTCGCTCGACCGAAACCTGGAACAGGTGCTGCGTCCGATCGAACTCGAAGAAGTGCTGCGGATGGGAGACGCCGGCGCCCAGATTCTCGACGTCCGTGACGCCGCCGAATATGCCAAGGGCCACCTGGCTGGCAGCATGAATATCGGACTCGGCGGCCAGTACGCCACCTGGGCGGGCACCGTGCTCGACCGCGCCAAGCCCATCGTGATCGTCGCCGAGCCCGGACGCCAGCAGGAAGCCGCGCTCCGCCTGGGCCGCATCGGCTTCGATCATGTCGCGGGATATTTACAGAACGGAATGGGAGCCCTGGCCAGTCGCCCCGACCTGGTGTGGACCACAGAGCGCATCAGCGCGCCCGCCATCGCGGAGGAATTGCAGAGTGCTGCCCCGCCGCTGGTGCTCGATATCAGAAACGCGCGGGAGTGGGAGGCGAAACACATTGACGGCAGCTTAACCTGCCGCTGAACCGCCTGCAAGAGCGCCTTGCCGAAGTTCCCCGCGACCGCCGGGTCGCGGTCCATTGCGCAGGAGGCTACCGCTCCTCGATCGCCGTCGGTATCCTGCAACAGAACGGAATCACAGATGTCAGCGAGATGGCGGGTGGCCTCGCCGCCTGGGAGGCAGCCAGGCTTCCCGTAATTTCGGCAGCCTAGCGGGAACGAATCGTCGCATACCGTGTAGCTTCGCCGGCAACTTGCGGGGTGCAAATACCTAGCGGACCGCCGCCAGTTCCGTGCGCAATTTGTGGGTGGCGCGGAACAGGGTGTTCTTGATGGTGCCTTCGGTGGTATTCAGCATGCCGGCCACGGTCCGCAGGCGCAGGCCGTGATAATGCTTGAGTTCGAAGACCACCCGCTCCCGCGGCGAGAGCCGCCCCATCGCCCGCAGAATCGTCTGCCGCAGTTCCAGCCCCATCAGCGTCCGTTCCGGCCCCGCGCCCGGGTCTGGTACACGGTCGAGCACCGGCTCCTGTTCGCCATCCGGAGAGACCGTGATGACCAGATCCTTGCCCGCGCGATTGCCTTTTCCGCAAATGGTCTAGGCAGAGATTCGTGACGATGCGGTAGATCCAGGTATAGAAAGAACATTCGAAACGGAAGCTGCCCAGATTCATGTAGGCCCGCAGAAACGCTTCCTGGTAAACGTCCTGCCCATCTTCCGCCGATCCCATAAGGTGCACCGCCAGCCGTAACACCGGGCGGTCATACTGCCGCACCAGTTCTTCAAATGCCTCGGTGTCGCCCTGCTGCGCCAGCCGGATCAGCCGTGAATCGTCCACGCGGGTGGAAGCGCCGTCTGCCGCGTGCCGTTGCCGAATTTGTAGGACCTTCTCCACCGTCGTCTCCTGCGAGGTCGTCATCATCAGCCGACGAATCTGTAGCCTGTACCGTGCACGGTCAGGATGTAGCGAGGTTCCTCAGGTTTTGGTTCCACTTTCTGCCGCAGCCGCACGATGTGAGTGTCGACAGTGCGCGTAGTCGGGAAGTGCTCGTATCCCCAAACTTCTTCGAGCAAGCGGTCACGGCTCAGGGTCTCACCGCGATGATCGAGGAAGTACTTCAGCAGGTCGTATTCCTTGGAGGAAACTTCCAGGGCTTTGCCCTGCCGCGATACCTGGCAACTGCGCACGTCCACTTCCACGTCGCCGAACGAGTACTGCCCGTGATTGTTACCGGTGCTCTGAAAGCGGCGTAACACAGCCTTCACCCGCGCCAGCAGCTCGCGGATGGAAAATGGCTTGGTCACATAGTCGTCTGCGCCGAGCTCCAGGCCCACGACTTTATCCACTTCCTGCCCCCGCGCCGTCAGCATGATGATTGGAAGCGAGGGTCGCTGCGCCTTAAGCTGTTTGCACACATCGAGCCCGCTCATGCGCGGCATCATCACATCAAGAATCACCAGGTCGGGCGCATCATGCAGTGCCTTGCTCAAGCCGGCCACTCCGTCTTCGGCGGTGATGACTTCGTAGCCCTCGAATTCAAAGTTGTCGCGCAGGCCGCTCACCATGTTGGGCTCGTCTTCGACAATGAGGATTTTCGCCATGGCCGCCTTATGCCCCCACCGGATGCGCAGTGTGCAGCGCTGAACTGCTGTTCGCGGCCTCCACCGGCAGTTCAATGATGAACTTGCTGCCTTCTCCGGGAACGCTGTTTACCTTTACATCTCCGCCATGTGCCTGCACGATGTGGCGGACCAGCGAAAGTCCGAGGCCGCTGCCCTTGGTGGTATGCACCAGGGGATCGCCCACCCGGTAAAACTTCTCGAAAATCTTGCCCTGCTCCTCGCGGGCGATGCCGATCCCGCGATCGATTACCTCCAGCTTCACCGAGCCGTTTTGCTGAAACAGATTGACGGCCAGATACTTTTCTCCGGGCGAATACTTGAGCGCGTTGTTCACCAGGTTCACGAGCGAGCGGGCAATGGCCTCGCGATCCACTTGCATGGGAGGCAGATTCTCGGCGATGTGCTCTTCAAAGGTGAATCCGTGCTGCTCGATCTGGTAACGGTAAGAATCGAGCGTCGCCCGTACCAGTTCCCCGATGTCAGTTTCGCGGAAGTCATACTCTTTGCGGCCAGCTTCGATACGCGAAAAATCCAGGATGTTGTTGATCAGCGAGGTAAGGCGCTCGCTCTCTTTGCGGATGATGCGGTAGTACTCGTGGTACTTCTCCGGGGTGGTAAGCCGGCCCATCTCGAGTGTCTCCGCATACAGGCGGATGAGCGACAGGGGAGTTCGCAATTCGTGCGAGACGTTGGAGACGAAATCCGACTTCAACCGCGCCAACGCCATTTCTTTCGACACGTTGCGGTGGGTGAGCACAATTCCGCCGGCAAGCAGCAGCGACAGCCCGCCCAACATGAAAAAGCTGGTGCGGACGAAGCGTTGTCCCATGGCCGCAAGTGTGGTGCCCTGCATTTTGATGGATAGCACCAGGATGGGAAACACGGATTCCATATTGCGTTCCACTTCCGGCGTGCCGCCGTCCCAGCCCTTCGACGTAGCCAGGGGATCGCTGTCCATCTTGGTGTGCACCATCATGACGGCGTGAGTGTCGCCGCCTTCTTCCGCCTGGGTCCGGCTGATCACGGTGTTCAGCATCTGGGGAAAAAACTGGTCGCGAAGATACTCGGCATCGAAGGCCATGCCCGCAATCTCGCTGCGGCCGTTTTTCGGATCCGGGACCAGGAAAAGGCCCACGGTCTGGTACATCATCTGTTTGTCGCCGCGGGGCGCGTAGTTGGGAATGAAATAGTAGGGCATCCCTTTTTGTTGCCACTTAGTGAGGCGCTCGACCATGGGGCCGTATTCCATCTTGGTCCAGTTGTTGACGATCTTTTCTAGGTCGTCCGCCTCATCGCGAAACTCGGCGCTCTCCAGGCGGTGCGGCTGGGAGCGGAAAATCAGCCCCCTCTCCTGGCCAAAAATGAAAACGTGAGCGGCGTAGGGATGGGAAACGAGAACGCGGTCCAGAGTGCTCTCGCAGGCGTTCGTGGAGCTGGGAAAATCGTTGCGGACGTCATCCATCAGGTCATAAGCCTTCTGGTTGATCTGCTTTTCCGAAATGGCCAGCACCTGAGCGAAGTCGCGCTGGATGGCGGCCTCGACCGCCCGGTCCCGCTGAAATTTGTTCAGATGGACGGCGCTGAGCACCACGAGCGCAGCGGCGGGCAACACGACCGCGAGTTCCAGCGTCAGGATCAGCCGGGTGCGTTCGCTCCAACTCCGCTTCATCTTCATTCGTGGTCTCCTGAGCCGGATGCAGCTAGCTCAGCCCGGCACGAAACATACTTGAACGCCACAAGGCGTGTGTCAATTGCCCGCTAAAAATTGTAAAAAGATGTGAACTGGTTGATTCGAGAGGTACCCGGAGGAAACGCGAAGCGGACTAGCGGCCGAGGCTGGCGCTGGCCGGAGAGGCTGGCTGGGCCGGGGGCATCTTGAAATTCACCGTCACGTAGGTAAGCGCCTCCGCAGCGTGGCCATTCATGATGTAAGGCTTATACCGCCAATGCTTTACTGCGTCGACAGCCGCCTTACCCAGCACCAAGGAACCGCTGATCAGCTTCAGATCGCGCACGCTGCCGTCTTTAGCGATCCATGCCTGCAGCACTACTTCTCCCTGCTCGCCGCTGCGAAGCGCTTCGTCGGGATAGCTGGGCATCACTTTTTCGACCAGCATGTCGTCTGAGATGTTTTCGGTAAGGCTTACTGGCTGAATCGCACTCAGGAGTGGCGAAGACGAGCTCGCGCCGGAGTCGCGGATTCCGGCCAGACGTGTAGGTACACGCAGACTCTCGGGAAGATTGGGTGACTTTGTGTCCTCATGCTCTGCCAGAGGGCTCGCATCTGCCGCTTTATTGGTTTCCAGATCTTTACTGCCAGCTGCGGCTTCGGCCCGGCTGTCCGGCGGCTCCACGGTTTGTTGGGTGCGGCCGCCGTGGGTGGAAGCGACCGGGTGCGCTGGGCCGATATGAATCCTGATCGGCAATATCTCATGCTGCTGGTGAGACTCGGCCAGTGCCGCTTGGGGAACTGTCAAATTCCTGGACGCCGCATCCGGATGCTCTTCAGACGAGAACATCCGCTGAAAGAGTCCAGCCACAGTCGCGTTTCCGAAGCCGCCAACCAGTGGCCTGCCGCTCACATAAGTCAATGAGAGCAGCACGACGCTGACCGCAGTTCCTCTGAGGAATGATCTGGAGCTGATCTTGTGACTGCTCCTGGGCTGTCCGCTCAGGACGCTGGAACAGCCTTCGAATGCGGCTTGTATCAAAGCGTGGCTCAAACCGCCAGGGCTGGAACCAGGCTGCTTGCTGGCCAGTTTCGCCGGCAAGCTCAGCAGCCGACACCGGCTTTTGAGCAGCCATTTGGGCCGCACTTTCGGCTGGCCTTTGGAGAGGGGGAAAGGAGGAAGGCTTACCCGGCCAAGACAGCACCGGTCTTGCAAGCGACGGCATGGTAGATTTCGCGGCTTGAGGCCGGGTGGGATGAATTGCCACCGACGGCAGGGGAAGCGGTGAAGCGGGTTCCTGAGCTCGCCAGGTCTGCATGCGAGCAAAGAACTCAGCATCGCTGAGCAGGGCATATTTGGCGTAGCCCGGCAATACGGGCTTGGAGAGCACAAGCTGCGCCCCCGCCTGCTGCGCCGCCGCAGCCAGCTCGCGCGAGGCAATCGCCAGCGCAAAGGTTTTTCGATTCAGCTTCAGGTCGCGGGTGGTTTGCAGCAGAAAGGCGGCTTCCAGCCCCTCATCCCAATCGGCAATGACGAGTTCGTAGCCGTGGCTGGTAAGGCGCTTGATGGCTTCGAAGACTTCCGAACACTGCTCGACCTGGAGTTCAAGCTCCTGAAGCGCTTGGGCCATTCGTTTCGAGGTCTCCCGGTCGGAGGAGAACAGCAGAGACCGTGGCGGCATGGATGCGAGATTAGTTCCTGCCGGGGATGTGGGCAAGGTTACGAACTGCCATCCGGGCCCCGCCGAAAGCCGCAACTGGAGCGGTATGCAGCCTGTCCGGAAGGACAATGGGGGACGCGAAAAGAGGCCACAAAATGTTCAGGGCGCGGGCCCCAATGCAGTCTTCCGGGCTTTCTCTACTTCTTCGCCCGCAGCAGTCTGGCCCGATTTTCCGCCCGCAGCGCAGCCGGTTTGTTGCCGTTGCCGGCATAGGCTTTGGCCAGAAGCTCGAATACTTCGGGATTGGCAGATTGCGACCGGGAAAGCGATTCCAGCTGCTGAACTGCGTTGCTGAACTGCCCCAGAGCAACCTGTGCTTTGGCCGCGCCGATCTGGGCTTCCAGGTTGTTCGAATCTACCAGCAGGGCAGCCTCGAACTGGTCGTCCGCGGCCGCCGCATTCTTCAGTTGTAGGTAAACCTCTCCCAGCAGAAGCCGGGCCGGAAGCTGGCCGGCATTCGCTTTGAGGCTGGCCTCGAGCGCCGCGCGCGCGCGTTCCAGGTCTCCGGATTTCACCAGTGCCTGGCCGGCATGGAAGGAAGTGGCCGCGTCCGGGCGCAGCTCGCCGGCCGCCTTCAGGTGCTCTCCCGCTTTCGCATAGTCTTTGTCGGCCAGTTCCAACTCACCCAGCTGTTGCAGTCCCACCGGAGATTTCGGATTGAGCTGCAGCACTTTCTCGAGCGCGACCCGCGCCTCGCCGGGATGGTTATCCTCAGCTGCCATCATCGCGGTGTGCAGCAGATTCTGTTCCGCGATGTGGTCTTTCGGATCGGGCAGAGCGGCGTTTTCGGCTGCGGCCGGGTCCTCAGAGCGGTTTCGGCAAGCACCGCACGGTCTTTCAGCACGTCCGCTTACGCGGCATCGAAAATGTTCTTCAGCTCTTTCGGGTCTGCCTGCAGGTCGTAGTATTCCGGACGCGGCGCATCGATCAGCTTGGTAGTGGCGGTGCGAAGCGAGCGCAGCGGCGCCCAACCGAAACGCAACGGGTAGTCGGTTTCGCCCAGCAACTGCCTGGAATCGGAAGAGTCTCCCGAAAAATCGGCAGAGAATGACGATCCATCCAGGTGCTCAGGCGGGGAGACCTTCAGCAGATCGAGCACGGTGGGAAGAATATCGATGGTGCGGACGAGCGGAGCCACGGTTTTTCCGGCGCTCCGTCGCACCCGGCAATTTCACGATCAGCGGCACATGTGTGGTCGAATCGTAGAGGAAAATACCGTGGGTGTTCTCTTTGTGCTCTCCCAGACCTTCGCCGTGATCGCCCACGACCACCACAATTGAGCTGTGGTACCAGCCGCGCTGCTTGAGAAAGCCCACAAACTTTCCCAGCGCGGAATCCGCATAGGCGATTTCACCGTCGTAGAGGCGGTCTTTGTAAGTCTCCGAATAAGGAGGTGGCGGTTCGTAGGGATCGTGCGGGTCGTAGAGATGCACCCATACAAAACGTGGTCCATCGGGATTTGCATTTAGCCACTTCTCGGCGTGCTGCACCACATCCATGCCACGGCGCTCGACTCTCCCCCAGTGCGATTTCGGGTCGGCATCTTTGGGAAAGTTGTCGTAATAATCGAAGCCGCGGTCGAGACCGGGAGCCAACGAATTGCTGTCGAGAATGACTGCCCCGATAAACGCTGCCGTGTGATACCCGTCCGCCTTCAGAAGCTCGGCCCAGGTGGGATGGCTGGGAGCAAGCGGCACTCCAAAATCCGTGACCCCGTGAGAACTGGGCTGCAACCCGGTCAGGATGCTGGTATGCGAACTGTTAGTAATGGGACTGGGCGTAAACGCGTGTTCAAAGCGGATGCCGTCCGCGGCAAGCGCATCGAGAGCGGGGGTCTCAATTTGGCTGTCGCCGTAACAGTGAACGTGGTCGGACCGGAGAGTATCGATCGTGACCAGAAAAACATCCGGACGGACAGGCTTCTCTTGCGCCGCACTGATTAGCGGAATGAAACCAGCGGCCAGGCAGACTACCGCGACCCAGGAACCCCTCATGTTGAGCCAGCGTAGCATATTCGAAGTGGGCCTCCTGGACGCGCAGTTTTGCAATTGCGAATGAATTGGCGTGGCTGCAAGGTGCACGTCCTAAAGAACAAACGCACATAAGAGATTTCTAATCTACCGCCCTAAAGTTCACCGCGCAAATTGCCGTTCATGTATTTGTCAGTACTTCTAGCCGGGTGGATTTTGGACGCCAGGCGGAAAGTTGTAGCCATGATAAATCCCGTTTCCACCAGTGATCCCCAGGCCTACGCGGAACAAGTTCAGCAGCAATTGGCGGCGCAAATCGATCCGGCAGCCGACGCCAATACTCAAAGTAGTGCCGCTCAGGACACGGCAAACAGCGCTTCGGGTGCGGGCGTCCTGGCGGCACAGGCATCTTCGAGGACGCAGGTGAACCCGAACTCGATCAACGATCGCACCGATATCCAGAACGCGCAGCGGAGCGTAATCTCCGCGGCGGCGCGCGAGTTTGCCCCCAATGCTCCGAACGCGGCTGAGAATGCCGCTCCCACGGCCCAGCAATTGCGCCAGACTTACCAGCCGCTGCAGAACCAGAGCGAGCACCAGTTGACCAGTGTGTCGCTCGACGTGAGGGCTTGAAAGCACAGCACTCGGACGACATCCCAACTGAGCGCTGCGGGAACTAATCGAAATCAAACTGGCCGAACGCCCCCTCGGGCCTGGGTTCACCCCGGGCCCCTTTTTTGCGCCATCGCCGTCGCAGTTCTTCATTACGCATTCCGTCAGGCATAATGGTCCCTCTATCCACCGGCCAACCGGTTGCCAGGAAGATCATGAGAGAACCGAGTTTCGCGGGCATACTGGCGCTTCAGGTGGGCGGAGCTATCCTTCTCCTCTGCGTCATTCTCTTTTGGAAAGGACAGTGGGATACCGCCCGCTACATCGGGCTGGCGATGGCTGCTCCCGCAGTGGTCTTGCTGCTGGTCGCCCGCTACCAATTAGGCAAGTCGTTTGCGGTCTCGGCTCAAGCCAGGGTGCTGGTCACCCACGGCTTGTATGCCAAGATCCGGAATCCCATCTACGTGTTCAGCGCCCTGCTGATCTCGGGATTTGCCATCGCCATGCACGTCCCGCAATTTCTTCTGGTTCTTCTGGTGATCATCCCGGTACAGATAATCCGCGCCCGCCGGGAGGCCAGGGTGTTGGAAGAAAAGTTCGGAGACGAGTACCGCGCTTACCGCGCCCAAACCTGGTTTTAGGAGGTTTTCCAGGGGACACGCAGCAGAAGCGCAAACAGCACAATCGGCGGCAACGCGAAAAGCGTATAGAGCGGCAGCTGGTACATGTTCTGGACGCGCGCCAACGGAACCACAATTGTCGCGACCGCAAGACCGCAAGCCGCACCCCATTGCCAGGATTGGCAGGCGAACACCGCCTTCCGCAATCCTTCCGGCAACCATCGCGGCGCACCGGACTCTCCGGGGTCACTCACAAGAAACAGAAATGCGGGAATCAAGAGCACCTGGTTGTAGGGTGCAGCTTTCGGCAAGACAACCAGAGTGAGCGCAAGCACCAGAACCACGGCCAGACTGAAATTTCGCGAACCAGCCTGAGCAGATTTCCATCTCCACAGCAGGACAAGCACTGCAAAAACCAGCGCAGCGGCGGCCAGCCTGCCGAGCCAGGGTGTCAGCAGGAGTTCGAGAATTGGCTGGTCCGACGCATAGCGCTGGTAGTCGCGGATGGCGGCAATGAAACCGACAATCCACCTCGGCGCGAGAATCTCCGCGCTGAGAAAAAGCGTCGCCAGTGTGATGATAAAACTCAAGAACAGGCGGCGCCGTTCTTTCCAGTTCCGGATCACCCAGACCGCAAACCAAAGAAGCAGCAGCCCGGAGAGTTGCGGCTTGATGGTAGAAAGCGCCAGCAGAATGCCGGAGAGTGTGTTCCTTCCGCTGACCGCGCTGGCCACCGCGGCCGCCAGCAGCAGCCCGACCAGCAGAGTCAACTGCTGCTGGTAAAGGCCGTGCACCACCGGATAACTTCCCACAGCAAGCAAGGTGGCGGCCACAACCAGCGCAGACGGATATCGAATCCGTAGGGTGTATATCCACAGGGGAACGCTTGCCGCGGTGCAGGCCAGCAGGAACCAGGCGAAGAAAGTCGTCACCGCTGAAAACGGCAATGTGACCGTCGGGGCCAGCAAGAACACAACGTAAAGCGGATAAACAAATCTTTCCTGATCCTTCGGTTCTCCGCTTCTCGCCGGATCGATGGTGCGCCCGTAAAACCCGGCCTGTATTTCTCGAGTCACTTCAGGGCTGTAAGGATCGTGGTGAAGCAGCAACACTTCGCGAGCCGCCACCCATTGCGGATAAAGATCAGAGTTGTTCCCGATCGGGCGATGGGCTTGCAAAGCTCCGGCAGTCGCGGCAGGGGCCACAATGGCGGTTGCCCAATACGCCGTTCCTGCAAAAATCAGCGAAGAAATGACCAACGCAATCAGATTTTGCCGGCGGGAATATCGCTCCACGGTCACGCCAGCATTCTAGTGGCTCTCCTGCGGAGCCGAATCCCAATCTTATGATTCGTGCTCTCGCGATTAGCCGTACCCAGGCATCGCGTCCCTCCCGGTTTCTCTCCCATCCGGCCGCGTGATACTTTGGAATGTTTCCTATGCGTGGACTCCTGAAGCCCTACCTGCCGTTTGTCATTCTCCTTCTCGCCGGCGGATTGCTGCTTGCCGCCGACACTGTCAAACTCGATCCTCTGCCTGTGCCGCTCACCGGCAACGCGGTGGTGAGCGTGAAGAGCCATGGTGAGTTCACCCTTTACTCTTTCATGGGGATTGGCGCCAAGAAGTCCTGGGACGAGGCGACCAATGATGCCTACCTGCTCGATCCGGAAACCGGCAAGTGGCATCTGCCGCGCCCGGTGCCGGGGACCGCTGGCCGCATTAACGCCACGGCGGTTTACGCTCGCGACCACATTTTTGTGTTTGGAGGGACAATAGTCACGGCCCAGGGCCGGGAGTTGACCGTGCCCGACGTGAATGTCTACGAACCGGATACTGACCGCTGGTTTCGCGGGCCCGATATTCCCGTGGCGGTGGACTACGCCGTTAGCGGCGTCTACCGCAACCGCTACATCTATCTCGTAGGCGGACGCGCAAAAGGATTCGCGGTGGACAAGGTACAGGTGTACGACGCCGAGAAAGACAAATGGATGGACGGAACTCCGCTGCCCGGGGGTCCGGTTTTCGGCCATGCCGGCGCCATTGTGGACGACACCATCCTTTACGTGGATGGCGCAACTAACAACACTGCCGCGAAGCCGCCTTACGTTGCGCTCGATCAGTGCTGGATGGGCAAGATCGACCATCACGATCCTGCGAAGATCCAGTGGACGAAGATCTCTTCTCACCCCGGGGACGCGCGTTTTGGCATCGCGGCCGGCGGCTCCGACAAAGACGATCGGGTGTATTTCTCTGGTGGAGCGGCGAAGCCGTACAGCTATACCGGTATGGGCTACGACGGAACCCCGGCAGAACCCTCGCCCACAACCTTTGCGTACAACCTGCATTCCGGCAAGTGGGAAGTGATCAATGCCACCACCCCGGACTCCACTATGGGAAATCATGGGCTGCTTGTAACCTCGCAATCGCTGGTCCTGATCGGCGGTATGCAGAAGGGGCAGAAGGTTACGGCAAAGGTTGCAGTTCTGTCCAAAGAACCGCCTGCGAAGTGAGCACCAATCTGCCTTGACACTCCTATCTGTAGAGCGACATAATTTGCACAGTCGCGACGGGAGTCCATCGTGAAACGCTGGAAATGGGCCTTACTGATCTTCGAGCTGGCGCTGTTCGCGGCAATTCTGATTTTGCCGCAAGTGGAGTTGCCCGAAGTCTCGTTCCACGGGGGAAGTTCTCCCGTGGTGCTGAAAGCCCGTTCCTCCTCGGTTCCTCTGCGACCGGTGGTGGCAAGTACCGTCACTCCCGTGCGGCCGCCCGTCGTGAGGGCGGCAGAGGCGAAATCTGAAGGAGCCTCCGCTCCCCACCCTGCTGATTACCGCC
Organism: Terriglobia bacterium; assembly: GCA_963798155.1. Taxonomy (GTDB): domain Bacteria; phylum Acidobacteriota; class Terriglobia; order Terriglobales; family Acidobacteriaceae; genus CAWCSH01. The sequence goes on along the minus strand of CAWCSH010000003.1, from coordinate 54,356 downwards.
TCTCGTTATTCTGCACCTTGATCTGTTAGCTGCTTCACTCCCCCTTTATCTCACCCTGTTCAATTTCAAATTCTTGAGTTTGCTCCGCGCGGGCGTGCCTGCTTTCACTTAGGGGTGCGCGGAGCACCGGGGGACGGCCGTTCCGGCCGAGTGCGGGTTTCAGGCGAGACCTTGCACGGCTGTTGAGCGGCCGCCCGTCCCTGTTCTTACACGGGCTATCCGAGTGCCACCGGCATTACGCTCAGTTTGGTCTTCACTCCAGTTTGCTGTGCTAGTATCTACTGTCTTTGCGGCTGATGTGCCGCGGCTGCACTCGCCTGGCGGCGCCACTCTCCAGGTCCCGCACCCGGCATCCAAGCGAAAGCGCCATGAAGGAAACTCTCGGAGTTCTCTTAGCCGGAGGAGCAGGCGAGCGTCTCTACCCCCTCACCCGGGACCGCGCCAAGCCGGCGGTCACCTTCGGCGGCATCTACCGCATCATCGATGTCACCCTTTCCAACTGCATCAATTCTGATCTTCGCCGGGTTTACATCCTCACCCAATACAAGGCGCTGTCGCTCAACCGCCACATCCGCGAAGGCTGGACGATCATGGCGCGGGAGATGGGTGAGTTCATCGAAGTGCTGCCCCCTATGAAGCGGGTCAGCGACCAGTGGTATCAGGGGACCGCCGACGCGGTGTACCAGAATATTTATTCCATCGGATCGGAGCAGCCGAAGCGGGTTTTCATTCTGTCGGGCGACCACATCTACAAAATGAATTACGGGCTCATGCTGAAGCAGCATGAGGACGCGGGCGCCGATGTGACCCTGGCCACCATCCAGATTGGGCCGGATGAGGTGTACCGCTTCGGCGTAGTGGATGTGGACCGCGACAACCGGGTTAACGGCTTTGAGGAGAAGCCGAAGCAGACCAGGCTGCGGGCTCCCGACAATCCCGCCAAAGTGTCGGCATCGATGGGAATCTACCTCTTCAACACCGATGTCCTGATTCCGGTGTTGCTGAAAGACGCGGAAGATCCCAACTCCAGCCATGACTTCGGCAAAGACATTCTTCCTAAGATGGTGGATGACTATCGGGTTTACGCCTACGATTTCGTGGACGAGAACAAGAAAGAGGCGCTCTACTGGCGCGACGTAGGCACGCTCGAAGCCTATTACGAAGCCAACATGGACATCGTTTCGGTCTCGCCGGTTTTCAACCTTTACGATTCCGATTGGCCTATCCGCACCCACCAGCGGCAATATCCGCCGGCCAAGTTCGTATTCGCGGAATCGGGGCGCACCGGCACCGCGGTCGATTCCATCGTCTCCTCCGGTTGCATCGTTTCCGGCAGCATGGTGAAAAACAGCGTCCTGTCGCCGGATGTCCGGGTGAATTCTTACAGCGAAGTGGATGCCAGCATTCTGTTTTCCCACGTCAACGTGGGCCGCCACTGCCGGATTCGCCGCTCGATCATCGATCGCAACGTCCACATTCCCGAGGGGACCACGATTGGCTACGATGTGGACGCCGACCGCCAGCGATATTTTGTGACCGACAGCGGGATTACCGTCGTGACCCGGGATTATTCACTCTTTGAAAATCCGGTCACGGTGGATTACTTCACTTCGGAATAAAGTCGGGTACAATCTTCCCGGCTGAAAATTTCCACGTCTTATTCACCACGGTTGCACCACTCTCGCTGCAATGTTGCCGCCGCTGGTTCGCTTTCCCGCCAGTTTGCACTTGCTTATTGACAGTCGGCTTTCCGATAATGGTTGCAGAGCATTCCTTACAACTGTGTACCGATATAGTCGAGCGGATCTGCTGCGAATTCTGCGGCTTACGGCGCGCCAGCTGGCGGCCTGGGAAAAAGCCGGGCTGGTCGCGGTTGCCGAAAGCTATTCCTTTTTTGACCTCCTGCAAATCAAAAAAGTTCGGGACCTGTGTGCCCGCAAGGTTCGGCCCGCCATGATCCGGCAATCGCTCGAGGCCATGCAGAAGCAGGCTGCGGGGATGGAGAATCCCCTGCTTGAAGCCGGATCCTTCACCACTGGCCGGAACCGCATAGCGTTCCGCCATCAGGGCAAGGTTCTTGAACCCATCGCCGGGCAGTTCATGTTCGATTTCGATCCCAAGGAGCGGGTGGTTTCTAGCACTCCGGTGGTGTCATCTCCCGCGCCCCAGATGGTACCCGACGACATTACCGATCTCTTCGCCCGGGGCATTGCGCTTGAGGAAGACCCGTCGCGGCAGGGCGAAGCCATTGCTGCGTACCAGCGGGTAGTGGAATTGAATCCCGACCATGCCGCCGCGCACATCAACCTGGGCACGCTGTATTACAACCGCCAGGAACACAGCCTTGCGGAACGGCACTATCGCCACGCCATTGAGATCGATCCCCGCTATGCCCTGGCGTACTTCGATCTGGGCAACGTGCTCGACGAAACCGGGCGTGTGGCTGAGGCCATTCAAACCTACGGCACGGCCTTGCAACTGGCGCCGACCTATGCGGACGCCCACTACAACCTCGCGCTGGCTTACGAAAAGATACGAGAGCCCCGCAAGGCGCTGAAACACTGGCGCGCCTACGTGAAGCTCGACACCACCGGCCCCTGGTCGCTGCATGCGCGCAATCAGGTGCAGCGCATTCTTCAGACCGACCAGCTGAAGCTGGTTCACGGCGGCAACCGCTGACCTCCATCCCTGATCCGCCTTCTGCTTCCGCTCTTCCGCAGTGCTAGAATTTCTCTTTTGTATCCTCTCCGCTGAAGGTGTCCTATGCCAGAGACTCTCGTGCAGAACGCCGTGCCCAACCCCCTGACCACTCTCTCCGAGGACGAATTGCTTTTCCGCGACAACATCCGCCAGTTCGCCGATGACAAAATTCGGCCGCTGGTCAAGGAGATGGACGAACAGGGCGTATTCAACCACCAACTCATCGAGCAGTTTTTCCAGCTCGGGTTGATGGGGATAGAGATTCCCGAACAATATGGCGGCGCTGCCGGCAAGTTCTTTGAGGCGATTCTTGCGGTGGAAGAGCTTTCACGCGTGGATGCTTCCGCCGGAGTTGTGGTCGACGTGCAGAACACCCTGGTCAACAACGCCCTGCTGCGCTGGGGTTCGGAGGAGCAGAAGAAGCGCTATCTGCCGCGCATGGCGGCCAATACCTGCGGCGCCTACGCATTAAGTGAGGCTGGCTCCGGCTCCGACGCCTTCGCCCTGCAGACCAAAGCCGAGCTGAAGGGCGGCGACTACGTCCTCAACGGACGCAAGCTCTGGATCACGAATGGCAAAGAAGCCGGACTGTTCGTCCTGTTCGCCACCATTGATGCTTCAGCCGGTTACAAAGGCATCACCGCCTTCATCATCGAGAAAGACTCCCCCGGCTTCACCGTCGGCAAGAAAGAAGACAAGCTGGGAATTCGGGCCTCCTCCACTTGTGAGTTGATTCTCGAAGACTGCCGCGTCCCTAGGAGCAATGTGCTGGGAGACGCCGGCAAAGGCTACAAGATCGCGATCGAGACTCTGAACGAAGGCCGCATCGGCATCGGCGCCCAGATGCTCGGCGTCGCCCGTGGCGCCTGGGAATATGCGGCGAAGTATTCCCTGGAGCGCAAGCAGTTCGGCAAAGCTCTCTCGGAATTTCAGGGAATTCAATTCCAGATCGCGCAGATGGCCACGGAAATCGAAGCCGCCCGCCTGATGGTCTATAACGCCGCTCGCATGAAAGACGCCGGGGTGCCGTTCGTGAAAGAGGCGGCCATGACCAAGCTGCTGTGCTCCCAGGTGGCGGAGCGGGTCACGTCGCTTGCGATCGAGATTTACGGCGGCTATGGCTTCACCAAAGACTACCCAGTCGAGAAATATTGGCGCGACGCCAAGATCGGCAAGATCTACGAGGGCACGTCTAACATGCAGCTGGCCACCATTGCCAAGCTGGTTTTGTCCAACAAGTAGGCTGCCAGAAACGGCGGAAACTCCTGATTTTTCAGGCGTGTAATGGCTTCTCTAGCACTCTTCAGTAACAACTCTGGTTACCTATAAAGTGCAGGAACTTGCGTACTGAAACCACCAAAACACCCCTCCGGTAGCACCTAAGAGATTTCTTTTCAACAGGGTAACTGCGGCGCTCCCGATGGCGTCTTAGCTGCATTTGTGACTGTGCCCGCTACCTGGGGCTCAGAACGGGGTGCCGCTTTGTTGAACCTGGTAACGGAGCACGTAATCGAACAGCCGAAGCCTCGAAATACCCTGCTTCCGCTCCTGGTCGTCCTGTTTCTGGTGTCCTACGGGCTGCTAGCCCTATTGGTGGTCGAGCAGGGCCGCACCATTGACTCGCAACGCTTTCTAATCCGCGAGTTGTTCAAAGACAGTTCCCAGTTGACCGCGATGAAGTTAAAGAACCATGCAACACCCAAGCAGCACGCTGCGGCTCCGACCCAGCCGCAGGCACAACCCCGTACCCAGGAAACTCCGTCGGCCCAGGAAGAACTGCAGCAGAACTCGACCCACCAGCGCAAAGGCGGGAAGATGAGGAAGGCGTTGCCTGAAAAGCCGCCGCAGGGCAACTACGACGGCGGCGATGAGCGCAGAACGCGGTACTCCATCTAGCCAAGTATTGAGCGGGATGGATTGAACCAGGCGAACCAATGCCCGGTCATCAGTCAGTAAAGCCGGACTCCAGTGAGTCAGGCGGAATGACGAAACTCTAGATCCAGGTTTTGAGGTGCATCCATGAAGGTTCTGGCGACTTTACTAATGTCGTTGTCTCTTCCCGGTACTCACTTTGCTCCGCCGCCGCGCACTCCCGCTCACCACGAGCAAAGGGCGCAGCAAGCCCGCAAAGGCGGAACCTGGTACTTCGCCCAAACCGGCCATGCCGTCTTCTGCTATGGCCCGGTCATGATCGTTCCGCAAACCGATGGCAGCCTGCAACGTGTGGCCACCTTCTGCAAAGACGGCCAGACCATGGTGCCGCTGAAGGACTAGGGCATCGCCGTCGATTCTGTTCCGTTCCGTCGCTGTCCTGCGTCTGCTCGAAACTGCCGCTTACAACTCCGCAACTCCGCAAGCTCCCAGGCCGAATCCTGTAAATTGGAATCATGCCCAAGTTTCAGAAGCATCTTTTTGTCTGCGGAAATCAGCGGCCCGCCGGAAGTCCCCGTCCCTGCTGTGATCCCGAGGGGAATGCCGAGCTGCAAAAAGCCTTCAAAGAAAAGCTGGCCACGCTGGGACTCAAGCACAAAGTCCGCGCCAATCAATCCGGATGCCTGGATCAATGCGAGCACGGCCCCAACGTGGTGGTCTACCCCGAAGCAGTCTGGTATGGCGGCGTCACCCTCGCCGATGTGGACGAGATCGTCGAGTCCCACATCCTCGGAGGCAAGCCAGTGGAGCGATTGCTCATTGCCGACGAATGCCTGAACACTGCGAGCTGTGCTCACAGAAAACCTAAAGAGCGACGGTAGTCGACGCCCGGCTCAATCTTCAGGAATTTATCGCAGCCGAAATCCTGAGCGTGGCGAAGGACCTCACAGCTGGTAGGCCCGGCAGGATTCGAACCTGCAACCGTCGGATTAGAAATCCGATGCTCTATCCGTTTGAGCTACGGGCCCATCTGAGGAAAATTCGGAGATCCCGTGGAATGCCACCACGGAACACCGGCAACATGCGCGGCAATCCAATTTTCAGTATCGCACACGGCATACCCGCCTTCCAGATTGGGAATTCAACCCGCAACTCTCTGCAAAGATTCGATTTGTTTAGTTATCCGGGTCTCTCTCAAGACGATTCCGCGATTCTGCATAACTATCTCGGCAACTTTCCGCAACTAAAACCACTCGGGCAGCAACTAAACACGTAATGCCTCAGCCGGTGCGTGCGAGTCTGATACCGAAGGATTTTCTCGTCTCCTGGTGGGCGATCTTAACCGGTCGCGCGCCCTTGATGTCGATCGAGATCACGCGCGAGTGTCCTCTCAGCTGCCCGGGTTGTTACGCCTACGGCGACACTCACTTGCAGGGCACAACCCTGCGCGAGCTAAGCGACTTGCGCGGCCAGGCCCTGGTGGAAGGAGTTCTCGGCCTCGTGCGCAAGCACCGGCCGCTGCACGTCTCATTGGTCGGCGGCGAACCGTTGGTGCGGCATCGCGAGCTGAGCGCCATTCTTCCTGAGCTGGGCAAGCAGGGGATTTTCAGTATGGTGGTGACCAGCGCGGTCATCCCCATTCCCGAAGCGTGGATGTCGATTCCCCGCTTCCGCGCCGCAGTGTCTATCGACGGACTGCCTGAGCATCACGACGAGCGTCGCAAGCCCGCCACTTACGAGCGCATCCTGAAGAACATTGCCGGAAGAAAAGTGAACATCCACTGGACCATCACCGGCCCCATGATGAAGCGACCCGGCTATCTGAAAGAGTACGTCGCCTTCTGGAGCGGGCGGCCGGAAGTGGACCACATCTGGGTCAGCCTCTATACCCCGCAGATCGGCGAACAAAGCGCCGAAATGCTGACGCAGCAGGACAGAGTCCGTATCGCGCAGGAACTGACCGAACTGCAGACCGAGTATCCCAAGCTGTTGATGCGTGCCGGAATCGGCGAAGCCTTCGTCAGCCCACCCGAAAATCCGGACGCCTGCCTGTTTTCCAAGATGTCGGTGAACTACTCAGCCGATTTCAAGACCCGGGTCGAGCCCTGCGTCTTCGGCGGCACTCCCGATTGCAGCCAGTGCGGCTGCGCCATCAGCAGCGCACTGCACTGGATCAAAGACCGAAACGTTGCCGGCCCGGTGAAAATCGATCACCTGGTGCGCGGCTCCATGGCGATCGGCCGCGTCGTAGCCGGAGTCACCGAGCGCTCCACCAATCTCCCCCGCTGGCATTCGAACCGCCCTGCCAGCAAAGAAGAAGCCCTGGTCCAAATCACCTGAGCACAGCGCATCTTCACGCAGCATCTTCTAGCCCCTGTCATCCTGAGCGAAGCATGAGCTACGCGAAGCGAAGCTCATGCGCAGTCGAAGGATCCCTTTCATCGGCCATCACAATCGTCCCCGCAGGGATTTCGCCCCAACCGGCACGATGACGCGCACCACGAAGAACTCTTCCTCGCGCTGCGATCCAAAGTACATGTACAAATGACAAGCACTTCTTGTCCCGAATCGGCACCCACCAGCCGGTCTTTTCCTCCACAATAGCTACAGCTCGCGAACCCTTATGAAGACCTCTCTTTCTTTGATTGGCCTCGGCTTGCTGCTCTGCCTGCTCGCCTGTGGCGGCGGTTCCACCAATTCAGGATCGCAATCCGGCGGCGGCGGTGGCGGGGGCAACGGCGGCTCCGGCGGCAGTGGAGACAGCGCATGCAGCGCCATGACTGCCGGCCAAGGCGGCAGCCTCAACGGATTCCGGCCGTTCACCGCCGACAATCTCTGGAACAAAGACATCTCTGGCTCGCCGGTCGATCCTAATTCAGCCGCCATTATCAACTTCATCGGTCCGAGCATCGGCCTGCATCCCGATTTCGGCTCCGGGCAATACCAGGGATCGATTCTCGGGATTCCCTACGCCGTGGTCAGCGGCACCCAGGCTATGGCCACTATCAATTTCACCGCCTACGGCGACGAGAGCGATCCCGGCCCCATGCCGATTCCAGCCAACGCGGCGATTGAAGGAGATCCGAACCCAGGCAACGGCGACCGCCACGTGCTGGTGCTCGACAACAGCAACTGCTTTCTCTACGAGCTGTACAGCGCAGTTCCGGCAGGCAACGGGAACTGGAATGCGGGCTCCGCCGCCGTGTGGGATCTCTTGTCAGACCAACAGCGTCCCTGGACCTGGACTTCCGCCGACGCTGCCGGCCTGCCGATTTTTCCCGGCCTGGTGCGGTATGACGAAGTGGCTGCCGGTTCAATCCGCCATGCGCTGCGCTTCACCCTGCCCCAGAGCCGCGCCGCCATCACGCCTCCCGCGTCGCACTTCGCCTCGAACTCCACCAATTCCCTGGCCGCTCCGATGGGAATGCGGCTGCGGCTGAAAGCGAACTACGACATCTCCGGATTCCCCGCCAGCGTGCAGGTAATCCTCACCGCGCTCAAGAAGTACGGCATGATCGTGGCCGACAATGGCAGCGCCATGTACATCAGCGGCGCGCCCGACGATCGCTGGAGCAACGACGATCTGCACACCCTCTCGCAGGTCTCCGCTTCCGCCTTCGAAGTAGTGCAGATGAACCCGGTGTACACCGCCGCCACGGTCCCGCAAGGAGCAGCGCCCACCATCGCCAGCTTCACAGCAACCCCTGCGAGTATCTCCGCGGGAAGTGCAACCTCGCTATCGTGGAGCGTCACCGGAGCTTCGTACCTCATCATCTCGCCCGCCATCGGCGCGGTACGTGGCAGCAGCATCAGCGTCAGCCCCTCGCAGACCACCACTTACACGCTCTACGCCACCAACCAGTACGGCCGCAGCACCGCAACCGTGACCGTAAACGTGCAGTAGCCGGCACCATTCTCATTCTGAGAGCTGTCATCCCGAAATTACGCGATCTGTCTTATATACTGCGGCGTGGCCTCCCTCGGGGAGGCATATTCATGCCGTCACGCGCCCCAACTCCTTCCCGCATTGCCTACATCGACTGGATGCGCGGTCTCGCCTGCGTGCTGATGTTTCAGACCCACTGCTACGACGCCTGGCTAAATCCCGGCGCGCGCAAAAGCCGCTTTTACGCCTGGTCGCGAATTCTCGGCACGCTGCCCGCGCCATTGTTTCTTTTTCTCGCCGGAGTTTCATTCGCCCTCGTCACCCACAAGCTTCTACAAAAGGGCAAGACGCCCAACCAGATTGCCCGCGCGACCATCCGCCGCGGAGCGGAAATTCTTGCTTTCGGCCTTCTCTTCCGCGTACAGGAGTTCGTCGTCTCCTGGGGATGGTCCCCCTGGAGCGACCTCTTCCGCGTCGACATCCTCAACACCATCGGCGCTTCCATGATCCTGATGGGAGTCCTCTGCTGGATCACGCTCTCCCTCTCGCGCCCCGGCCGCCAGCGCCTGCGCCTCGGGATCTCCGCGACCGCGGCTGCCTTCTCCATCTCAGCCCTCACCCCTCTGCTGTGGACCACCTGGCAACCGAACTGGCTCCCTTGGCCCATCGAGTCTTACATCAACGGCGTACACAACCTGGGAAAGCCGCAGTCCTGGCTGTTTCCGCTCTTTCCCTGGAGCGCCTTCGCCTTTGCGGGACTCGCCGCCGGTTTCCTGCTCTTCAGTGAATGGGGTCAACGCAAAGGAGCCTGGCTCTTCCTGCTCGCCGGACTAAGCGGCATCGGAATCTACTACGCTTCACTCTGGTTCGATTCGCTGCCCGTCCAGGTCTACCCGGTGTACGACTTCTGGCACACCAGCCCCTTCTTCTTCTCGGCGCGCGTAGGTCTGCTGCTGATCATTCTCGCCATGGTGTACGCATGGTGCCGCTGGGGCGCAGGGCAGTGGGGATTCAGTCCGCTGGTGCAGCTCGGGCAAACTTCCATTGCTGGTTTATTGGGTCCACATCGAATTTGTGTACGGCAGGGTTTCCATCCTGCCCAAGCATTCCCAGAGCATCGCAGGAGCTTCACTCGGACTGCTGGCGATCTCTCTCGCCATGCTGCTGCTGTCGCTTGTCCGCACAAGGATGAAGGGCAGAGGCGCCGAAATCTGGAGCCGCCTCTGGCCGCCGCTGCGTGGAAGCCTGCAGCCCACCCCGGCTCCAAGTCTTCAGCTTCGGTACGCAGCTGAAAGCTGCCGCAGCGCATTCTCCACCAGCTTCAGGCCGATCGCCCAGCGCTGCCGCGCCTGCTCTTCCTCGTCTCCATACCCGAAGAGATAGAAGGTCACGTAATAGCCGGTTTGCACCTGCGTGGACTGTTGGAAGTAGCAGCGCCGTATCAGGAACTCGGCGGCGCACGGCATCTCCGGCGCACGTTTCAGAAGACTACTCAGGCTGCGGGCGAACTCTTCGTGCTGCGGAAAAGAAAACCGGGCGTCTTCGCTGGAAAACAGCAAATCTACGTACGACCCAAACTTCAGCGCCGCGCCGAAGGCTTCATCTTCCGGCAGCATCTCACTGGTGCACCAGGCATCGCACTTGGCGGATTCGAAAGCGCTGGCGCTGGAATTCACTCCACGCAGGAAATCTGCCAGCTCGGGATACCAGACGCACTCCTGCAAGCCGGGCAGAAGCTCTGGATGGCGTTTCAAATCAAGGTAGGATGGGCCGCCGTCAGCGGACCAGGGCAAATCGAGGACTGCATCGCCTTCTCCGAGTTCGACCGCAAAGTCAGCGTCCACCCGCCCATGATAGCGGAGCGTAAGCCGCCGGCTGGGCCTGCGACTCAGTTTTCTGAAGGCTCAACCGACTCATCCGGGGCGCTGAGCGCCCGCGGCGATTTCGGTGAAGGCGGCGCGGGCGGCGCCAGCATCGCAGAAGATCCCTTTCGAATCTCAATACTTCCGTGTTCATTGGTTGCGACCAGCCGAGGCCCGCCGCCGCCAACAGTGCCCGTGGCAGTCGCCTGATCGTCCGAATTATTGACCTTTACATCGCCGAAGTCGGACTGGATTTCCCCGTTGCGGGCACGCGCATCCACCTGGAAGCCGGCCTTTTCGGGAAGGTAAATCTGAATGTCTCCCTGGCGGTTGCTCACCTGAACGCTGCCCATCTTGCTGAGGTGAAGCTCGACCGCGCCGTTCTCGTTCTGCACCCGCACATCGCCCGACAATGCGTCGAGGCGGATATCTTTCGAGCGCGTGGTTAAGCGCACCGGGCCGGTAATGGAATTGCCGCGAAGGTCGCCGGAATCCAGCTCAATTTCGCCATCCACCTTGCTCAATTCGAGATTGGTGCGGGAAGAATGAAAGGTCACCGGCTTCTCGATGCGGGTCAAGCGCAGATTGTCCACAAAATCGCCGCTGAGGCGAACCGACCCTTTCACGTCCTCAAGCGCAATGTCATTGGCTTTGCCTTGCACCACCACATCGGAGGTGACCTGCGAGACCCGGGCCGAACTGTCATCCAGAGCCAGATTCACAGCGCCCACAATGTCGGTGATGGCGAGGTCGCCCTTCTGATTGCTAACTGTCACGTCGCCATCGCGGCCGAGCACCGTGACGTCGCCCCGCCGGTTCGAAATGGTTACCGCCGCTTTGCGGGGAATGGAGATGTCGAGATCGGCCGCGACCGCGTGGTCTCCAGCGCCGCCGGTATTGGCATTCACGGTGACAACCTGCCCGCTGGTGGTGATTTGCACCTTGGTGCTGCCGTTCCATTTGTCGGCGTCCGACTGGCTTTCGGCGTTGATGCGCTTGTGCACGCTGATTCGCACCTTGTTTTCATCGGAGGCGGTGATGTTCACCGCGCCGCGGTCATCGACTACGTGCAGGCTGGCTCCCGCTGGAAAATCGTGCTCTGCGCTGTCTTCAAAACTGTAGCTGTGACCGAAAATGGGGAAGTCGCTGTCCTCCCCCATGTGAGCGCGGATGGAATCCCAATCGAACTTTGAGGCCTGCGTGGCCATTAAGCCGAACAGGATCAGCATGATCAGCAGGAATACTCCCCCGCCTCCAATGCCCCTCACCCGCTGGCCGGAGCGCTGCATCTGATAGTGCTCCACCAGGCGGAGCACTCCCCACAGAATCAGCAACACGGGCCAGTAGTGGGCAAACCAGGACCCCAGGTGGCTCCAGTTCAGGACCCCCATGGTCCCCAGCAGAAACACAAACCCGACGACAATCAACACGATCGGCCCAGCAAAAGAGCGGGGTGGCCGCGGGGGCGGAAGCGGAGGCTGGTAGGGTGGCGGAAGTTGAGCCGTGCTAGACATGGGTCACCTCTCCAGACGGGGGTTGCGCTTCTCCTGCCGGCGGCGGGGCCGATGGGCCCGGACCACCCGCAGCAGGCGGCCTCCCCTGACTTTCAAGCAGCTTGATTAAACCAATTACCAGCAACAAGATAGGCCAGGTACGTCCCCAGCTCGGTCCGTCCAGGTTGTCCAGCAGAAATAGCGAGCCGATGGTCACCAGGACGGCCGGCCCCATCAGTTGCCGATAACCCAGGCCCGGGCGCACATAGCCTCCGGCCAGACCAAAGCGCTTGGCGAACAGCCACACTCCCAAGCCGATCAGGAAGAGAGGCCAGAGGCGATTGATACCCAGATCAATGGTGGTATTGCAGCAGAAACAGGACCCCCAGGCCGATCAGAATGACCGCCGCCATGGGGATCTTGCTGACGTCGGTTTTGTCGCCGGTGGTAAAGGTCTGGCCCAGTCCGAAAGGATCAGGGAGCCGGTTGCCCCAGCCGCACCGCGTGGGCGGAGCGGATCGAATCCACGATCTGGTACACGTAAAAGAACGCCATTCCCAGCCCGAGCACGGCGCCAAGACTTCCCGGGCCGGAAGACAGACCCCAGATGATCCCGGTGAAGATCAGCAGGTGGGCCAGTCCCTTGGCATATTGCCGGTATAGACGGCACCCACGCCGAAGGGAAAAATCCGGCCAGAATGCCCGCCAGGGCCGGATTCGGCCCTTCATTGGTCACTACCACCGGCACCGCTCCAGGAGCGGGCAGGGAACCGTCCCGCGGCGGAGGAGGTTCCGTGCAGGCGTTCCGCGAGACAGGACTCGCAGTAAATTACCCCTTGCACGTCGCGGCTGCAGGTCGCACACAGCGGCTTTCCGCAAGTGCGGCAATAGGCCACTGCCGGTATATCCGTATGCGTGGCGCAGTTCATACCAACCTCCTGTAAGTGGTCACCGTCACTACAGGTAGATCGCTGGGCGAAGCGGCCATCACTGGCTGGTTCTCGCCCTGGCTGTAGTTGCGTTCTTGTTTTTGGTCGGGTTGTCCACTGGTGTCGTTGTTCTTGCGATTGTTGTCTTTCCGGGGTTGCTGTTCCGGCTGTTCCGCAGGTGTCGCAACCCGCTTGAACTCCCGTACCCTCGATTCAATCTCGTACACGAAGCGGATATTGTCGTAATACTTCACCACCCTGCCGGAGGTCTCGTAGTACGAGCGCTTGATGGCGCTGGGCCGCAAATCCACATTCCGCAGATCGCTGACCTTCACGCCCGCCATGCTCAGCGCGATGGAGAGCGAGAAGAACGCCATGCCGAATGACATGACGAAGCGGGGCTGCCGCATGACGGCAAACGCCGGAACCACCACCGGCCGCAGCCATTCCCTCACCGCATCCATCCAGGAGTGCGCCGCCCGGCCCTCAACCTGCGCCTGGGTGCTTTCCACTCCGGAAGTCGCCACCAGAATGTTGTGAACCAGGTTGGCCGGAGGCTCAACTTCCTCCAGACGGGTCAGCCAGTTTTTGCCGGCTTCCACCTCGGCCAACAGGGGCCCGCACAGCGAACACACTCGCGGCATGCGCCTGAAAGCCCGCCAGCTTCGCCCCGGACAGTGTTCCGTCCATGAGCCTGGCTGAGGAGCGCGTCAAACTCGGCGCACTGCATTCCGTTCCTGGTTTCGCCTGGCATCACATCACCTGCCTATATGTACGTTGTAGGAGGCGCGCAAGTTCCGCCCTCCCCCGGTTGATTCTGGACTTCACGGTACCCTCTGGAACCTTCAAAACTGCAGCGATATCCCGGTAGTCCATGTCCTGAAGGTCCCGCAGGATCACGGCCTCCCGCAGGTCGGGAGACAGCTTCTGCAGCGCCCGGTGCACGGTTTCCCCGGTCTCCCGGCTCTGGACGCCGGCATCCGGAAGCTGCCCTTTATCGGGAATGTGCTCCCCCAGCGGCATGGCATCTTCATGTTCTGAAGCCGCCGAATCCAGGGAGTCCGTTAGACGGTCCTGCTTGGTCTTGCGGAAGTGGTCCACCAGCAGGTTCCGGGTCATGGTCGTGACCCAGGTCATCAGGGCGCCCCGCTGCGGGTCGTAGCTGTTCAACGTCCGGTACATTTTGATGAAGACCTCTTGGGTGAGGTCCTGGGCGTCGTCGGCGGTACCCGCAAAACGGTAGCAGATGTTATAGATTCGGCGGTGGTAGAGTTGCACGATTTCCTCCCAAGCCGCAGCGTCGCCGCCAAGGCAGCGACGGACGAGCATGGCAGCGGCATGAGCGTCTTCCAACCCGCACTCCCCGGAACTCCTGGCTTTTCAGGCCGTTACCGATCCGCCGATCGACGACCGGCGGGACCTGAACACCACAATAGAGATACGTTCTTGTGGCCCCAAAAGTTCGTAAGGCCTTCGGAAACAGGGAATTGTAGCAGGAGGCGAATCAAGGGGTTAGGGCCGCCGCGCATTTTGAGGTGTCGTACACGCGTTCGCACCTGTGGCACCATGTTCAATACGCCGCCACCCCAGGGATCGAAGACATCGAAAGCCGGTTTGATACCTGCCGTGGGCTCAACAGACATCTCGATTTCTTGATCTCAACTCTCCCCGGTACTACACTGGCCAGTCCTCAAGAGTGCCTTCAATTTTAGATTTCGTAGTGAATTCGCAGGGCAGCCATGGCCAGCCGTCTGCTCAACTTTTTGGTCGGCATGCGTCCAACCGGGTAGCTCCTGCGGCTCTGATCGAACAAAACCTGCATACGGCAAACACCACGCAAAGGTGGAAAGCATGAAATTTCGCATTGGTTCCTGGCTTGTGGTTCTGTCTCTCCTTCTCCCGCTGGCTGCTACGGCGCAGCAGTGGAAAGCCCCGACGCAGATGAAGAAGCTCCCCAACGGCCTGACCGTAGTGGTCTCCGAAGACCACTCTGCGCCGACCTTCGGGTTGTGCATCAGCTACGGGATTGGATTCCGGCTGGAGCCTGAGGGCCGCACCGGCTTCGCGCATCTCTTCGAGCACATGATGTTCGAAGGCACTCCCGATGCGCCGAAAGGCGTGCTGGAACGGGTGATTGAGGGCGGAGGCGGAGTCAATAACGGCGACACCCGTTACGACTACACGGAGTACATCGAGACCGCCCCAGTTTCAGCGCTCGATCCCGTGCTCTGGATCGAAGCCGACCGCATGAAGACCCTCGACTTCTCCGAGAAGAACCTTGACAACCAGCGCAACGTGGTGGAAGAAGAAGTCCGGGTGAACGTGCTCAACCAGCCCTACGGACTCTTCTTCGCCATCGACCTGCCCGGCAAGGCATTCGACACTTATCCCAATGCCCACAACTTCTACGGGGATTTCAAGGATCTGGACGCGGCCAAGATCGAGGACGTAAAGACTTTCTACGAGCAGTATTACGCGCCGAACAATGCCGTGATGGCCATCGTCGGGGATGTGAATCCGGACGAAGTCTTCGCCAAGGTGGAGAAATATTTCGCCAGCGTGGCTTCGCGGCCTACTCCGCCGCGGCCCAATGTCGAGGAGCCTCCGCAGAAGGCCGAGCGACGTTCCACCGAGACCGACAAGCTGGCAAAGGTTCCCGCGCTGGCCATCGGATACCGCATGCCTCCCCGGCACTCGCCGGATGCCCTGGTGGGGGCAGTCACCGGCGAACTGCTGCACAACGGGCAGGCATCGCGACTTTACCAGTCGCTGGTGAAAGACAAACAGGTTGCGCTGTCAGTGGATGGCGGCGTGAACTGGCCGCTTGGCGCGTCATTCGAGTACAACGGGCCGACGCTAATGACATCGTTCATCGTCTATCCTCCAAGCCTCAAGGAAGACCAGGTGCTGGCGGCTTACGATGGAGCAATTAAGCAGCTTGCTACCAGCGGTCCCAGCCAGCAGGATCTCGACCGCGTGGTCACCAAGATGCGCGCCGACTGGTATCAGGAATTGGAAATGCCGATCAACCGCGCTTCGGCGCTTTCTCATGCTGTGCTCTTCGACGGCAGTTTCGAGCGGGTGTATGAAATTCCCGGCGAGCTGGCGAAAGTGACGCCCGCGCAGGTGAAAGCTTTTGCCGCCAAATACCTGGTGAGCACCAACCGCACCATCATCGACCGCGTGCCTGCGCCCGCCGGAAAAGACGCAGCCCAGCAGGGAGAGAAATAATGAGAACTATCGCAAACACCACCCGATTGACTCTGGTTGCCGCACTCGTTCTCTTCTCGCTGGCGGCGCTCGCGCAAAAAGAAGTTCCCATGCCCAAGGACCTCCCAGCCTACGGCGCTGAGAAGCCTCTGCCTACGCCGTCGGTGACAGCATCGAAACTCGACAACGGGCTCACGGTGTGGCTGGTCTCCGAGCCAGGATTTCCCGAAGTCGCTTACACCGTGGCGGTGCGTGGAGGCTATGCTGCCGACCCCGCCGATCGCCCGGGAATCTCTGAACTGCTCACCAACACCATCGACCAGGGAACCAAGACCCAGTCGGCCAAGCAGATTGCGGAGGCCATTCAGGCCGCGGGCGGAGACCTCAGCGCCGACGTGACCAAGGATTATGTGCGGGTTTCCAGCACAGTTCTGTCGTCCAAAGCCGATGCTGCCCTGAAGGTTCTAGCCGATATCCTGCAGAATGCCACTTTCCCCGATAAGGAAGTGACTCTGGCCAAGCGCAATCTTGCCGACAATCTTAGGCAGGAGGAGGCCAGACCCATCGTTCCTGGCGACGCGGGCCATGGCCAAGGTGCTGTTCGGTAGCAGCCCTTACGCCGTGACTTCCCCCACGCAGGCTTCGGTGGCAGCTTCCACTCCCGACGATCTGCGCAAAGTGTACGCGCAACGATTTCGGCCGGACGGAGCGCTCTTAGTCGTAGTAGGGGATTTCGACGCCGACAAGATGCTGGCCCAGGTCAAGACGGACTTCGCCACATGGAAGGGGATGGGCGAAGCCGCGACGACCGAGGTGCCGCATCCTTCCGGCACGCCGGAGCATGCCGTGTTCTTTGTGCCGCGGCCGGACTCGGTTCAGACTACTCTCGAGCTTGGGACCTTCGGACCCCTGCGCACCGCCCCCGACTACGAGGCGGCGGAAGTCGCGAACGCCATTTACGGAGGCATGTTTGGCTCCCGGCTGGTGCTCAATATCCGCGAAGATAAGGGCTACACCTACTCACCATTCGCCAGTCTGGGCACGTTTCGCGATGCCGGGGTGCTGGCCACGCGGGCTGACGTCCGCAACGCAGTAACCGCGGCCAGCCTTAACGAGATGATGTACGAACTGAACCGCATGGCGACCACCAGCCCCACCAAGGAAGAACTGACCACCGCCCGCCGCTACCTCATCGGACTCGAAGCCATCCGCCTGCAGCGCCGTGCCTCGGTGGCCACCCAGTTGGCCAGCCTTTGGATCAACGGCCTGCCTCCGGAGGAGATCGGCGCTCACGGCCAGAAAGTCGCGAAAATTACTTCCGACGAGGTGGACGCCGCGGCCAGGAAATACTTCCCGGCTTCGCGCAGCGCCATTGTCATGGTAGGCGAGCAAAAGGTAATCGACGACGCTACCGCGCCGTTCAACCTGAAAGTGCAACCGGCCCCGTAGCTCAGAAGATTAGAAGATCAGAAACAGTACCTCACCGGGAGAAAACGCAAAGTGTCCTTGCGTAAGGCCTTGGCTGATTCGCACATCGCTGCCGTCGCGATCGTAGTGCTATTACTCTGGTCTCTCGACTGGGGCTTCCGGGCACCTTGGCAACCGTTCGCCAGAGTTCTCTTGGTTTCTCTTCACAGCCATCGCGATCCTTGACTTGCCGTACATTTCTCCCGGATTCGACGCCATGGACCGCATGATGTTGATGACGGCTCTTTATTTTTTCGGCCAATGCAGTTATCAGTCTCCTCGCCGCGTGGATCCTTTCCCGCTGGATCTACGGCGTCGGGCCGTTCGCAGCCTGGGGGCATACCGCCATCGGCTGGCCTGGAAGAACCATGCTTGAGCGGCTAGAGGGCTCTGGTGGAGAGCTTTGTAGGAGCTATCGCTCTGGGTGGCTTTGCGCAAGGGATCGTGCAGGCTTCGCCTGGATCTTTCCCACCCTTTTCCGTATGGCTTACTCGGAGCGCGTATCAGCAATTCGGCACGCACCAGAGCCTCCAGGCGAGCTACATGGTTAAGGAAGCACTGCTGGAGTTGGCGCCGCTCCGTTTCCGCTCTTGCTGGTCGGATATGTTCTGTTGCGCTGGCTTTACTTCACGCCGGTGACGAAACCATCAGCAGAGCCATTCATCAATAAGCCATAGCGAAAGTGGCTGATACATGAGAGGTTACGCAACTACGGGCTGCTCGCAGGTAATGCTCACTTCCGTGTACGTCCCGTACACTGCCCGCAGCGCCTCGCAAATCTCGCCTACCGTCGCATACGCCCGCACCGCATCAATGATGAAAGGCATGGTGTTCGCTGGAGACACTGCGCCATTGGACGCACCCTCCGGCTCCTGCGCCGCCGCTTTCTGCAAGGCGTCCAGCCTGCGCGCAACTTCCTCACCGACCGCCGCGCGCGCAATGCCTGCAATTTCACTGTCTGCTGCCGGGCCACGCTCTCGCCGATATAAAGACGTCGGCGGCGATTCTTCCTCCATGGTGAACTCGTTCACCCCGACAATGATCTTCTCCTTGCGTCCACGGCACGCTGATACTGGTAACTGGCCTCGGCAATTTCCTTCTGCGGATACCCGCGCTCGATGGCCTGCACCATCCCGCCCATGGCGTCCAGCTTGCCGAAGTACTCGAAGGCTCCGTTTTCCATGTGCAAGGTCAGCTTTCGAGGAAATACGATCCCGCCAGCGGATCCACGGTCTGGGTCACGCCCGATTCGTAGGCGATGATCTGCTGGGTACGCAGGGCGATGCGGGCGGCTTCTTCGGTGGGCAGCGCCAGGGCCTCGTCGTAGGCATCGCGTGTGCAGCGACTGGGTCCCGCCCAATACGGCCGCCATGGCCTGCACGCCACGCGCGCAATGTTGTTCTTGGGCTGCTGCGCCGGCAGTGAAACTCCAGCCGTCTGGGTATGAAAGCGCATCAGCCAGGTTCGCTGATTTTTCGCGCCGAAACGGTCCTTCATCACCCGATACCAAATTTTCCGCGCGGCGCGGTATTTGGCAATCTCTTCAAAAAAATCGTTATGCGCGTTGAAGAAAAAGCTCAGCCGCGGACCGAATTCGTCCACGTCCAGCCCGCGGCGCCGCGCCCACTCCACATATTCCATGCCGTCATACAGCGTGAATGCCAGTTCCTGCAGCGCCGTCGAACCCGGCCTCGCGGATGTGGTATCCGCTGATGGAAATGGTATTGAAGCGCGGCGTGAACTTCGAGACCGAACTCGAATGTATCCACCACCAGCCGCATCGAAGGCGCCGGCGGATAGATGTATTCCTTCTGCGCGATGTATTCCTTGAGGATGTCGTTCTGAATCGTTCCGGAGATTTTTTTCCAGTCGGCGCCCTGCTTCTCCGCCACCACCAGATACATGGCCCACAGCACCGAGGCGGGCGAATTGATCGTCATGGAAACCGTGGTCTTCTCCAGGTCGATGCCGTCAAAGAGGATCTCCATGTCTTCCAGGGAATCAATCGCCACGCCGCACTTTCCCACTTCGCCTTCGCTCGTCGGGATGATCCGAGTCGTAGCCCATAAGCGTCGGCAGGTCGAAGGCCACCGAAAGCCCGCCTCCGCCATGCTCGAGCAGATACTTGTAGCGCTGGTTGGTCTCCTCCGGCGAAGCGAACCCGGAGAACTGCCGCATGGTGAACATGCTTGCCGCGATAGCCGCTGGGATGAATGCCGCGCGTAAACGGAGGCTGGCCGGGATCGCCAAGATACTGCTCGTAATTCCAGTCTTCGGGAAGATCGGCGGGGGTGTAGAGCCGGCTGATCGGGACGCCGGAAATGGTGGTGAACCGCGCCTGCCCATGCTCGTCAAGATTGACGCCGCTGGCCGCGCCGATCGGCTTTTCCGGAAACTTTTCCAGCGCAGGCGTCAGCGTCTTCTCTGCCCAGGCCTTCTCGCTCTCCGAGGGACGCCGCCCCTCGAATACATCGGCCGTCGGGTTCTCCGCGACCTGCGGACTTCCGTGGCCTATTCTCCGCCATGCTCACCCCGCTCCATTCCTGATGCTCGCTCCACCGATGATAGGGAAGGCCGATGCCCGGAGCAAGCGACCAAAGTCATGCTCCGCTCCGCCCACGAAATGGAACCCCGCATTTACACTGAACTGGTTGAGGATGGCATGGTGATCGAAACCGCCTTCTACCGCGACTTGGCATACGTGTTCGGCGCGGCCGTGGTTGGTGGATCTATCGCCAAAGGACTGCGTCAACCCCTGATCCTCGGATACCTTCTGGGCGGCATCCTTATCGGTCCTTTTACCCCCGGTCCCACGGTGTCGGCGATTCATCAGTTTGAGGTCCTGGCTGAGATCGGGGTTATCCTCCTGATGTATTCGATCGGACTCGAATTCTCCTTCCGCGAACTTCTGCAAGTGAAGTGGGTCGCCATCGTTGGCGGCCCGGTCGGTATCGTTCTCTCCATTGGCCTCGCCCTGCTGTTGTCCCGCGTCATCGGCTGGGGCTGGACTGAAGCCGTCGCCATTGGCGCCACCGTGTCGGTAGCCAGCACCATGGTGCTCTCCCGGACCCTTATGGACCGTGGAGAACTGCTGTCACCCCATGGCCGTATCATGGTCGGAATTACATTGGTCGAAGACCTGGCGGTGGTGGTGCTCACCGTGCTGCTGCCGTCGCTCGCGGAACATCACCGGAAGTCTTCTCCCGCTGGCAATTGCCCTCGGCAAAGCTTTGCTGGTCCTGGTTCCGGTAGGCTTTGTCGCCGCCAAACTGGTTCCTCCGTTGATGAAGCGCGTCTCGCGCGCAGGAAATGACGAGTTGTACCTGCTGGTGATTCTCGCCCTGGGGTTCGTTCCCGCAGCCATCACTCAGGCAGTCGGCCTCTCGCTGGCTTTGGGCGCGTTTCTCGCGGGCCTGATCGTAAGCGAATCTGACAACGCTCACCGTACCCTGGCCAAGCTGCTTCCGCTGCGCGATGCCTTTGTCGCGCTGTTTTTTTTTGACCCATTGGGGCGCTGGTGGATGCCTCGCGTCTTCATCCATCAGCCGGGATTGTGGGGTGTCATTCTGCTGCTGACCGTCGGCGGCAAGCTACTGATCTGGACGCTGGTAGTCTGGATGTTCCGCTACCCTTTGCGAGCCCGCGCTTGGTTGGACTCGGCCTTACTCAAATTGGCAAGTTTTCCTCGTTCTGGTGCGGGTGGCCCGCGATTCCCACCTGGTTGGGGATACGGTGTACAACGCCACTCTGGCCGCCTCGGTACTCAGCATCGTTTTTGAACGGATTGCTGATGAAGTTCACGCCCCAGGCACTCGGGACGAGCCAGTCAAGGACCTGAAGGCATGCCGTCCATCTTTCCCGGACCGCGGACTTGCGTTCTGGCGCATTCGAGGAATTCCCGGGCAGCAGAATCCCGCGAAACCTCGATGAATCTCTCGCCCTCCGGCTCTCATCCGTTATTCTAGAGATATGGCAGCAAAGAACGGCAAGGCAGTGGCGGAGGTCCCGCTGGCGGGCCAGGGTGAAGATTCGAGCTACGGCCGCGAACGCATATTCGAAGCTTTCCGCCGCTGGGGATATCTCGAGGCGGACCTCGACCCGTTGGGATTTTTGCGTCCCGAGGCCGCGTCCCGATTTGCAGTTCGAAGGCGATATCGCCGAGCAAGCCCGCCGGATTTATTGCGGCACCGTGGGGGCGGAGTTCGCGCACATCGCCGACCCGGAACGAGCGCCGCTGGATCGAGCAGAAACTCGAAGGCCCGCAAGCCGCCAGTGGATCAGGACGCTGTCTCGATCAACTGATTCGCGCCGACCTGTTCGAGCAGGTTCTGCAGCACCGCTATCTGGGCACCAAGCGGTTTTCGCTGGAAGGCGTGACCGCGCTGATCCCGCTGGTGGATGAAATCCTCGAATGCGGCCGGCGAGCGTGGCGCGAGTAGAACTGGTGATGGGCATGAGCCATCGCGGGCGCCTGAACGTGATTGTGCAGGTGGCCCGGCGCGCGCGCCGAAGAAGTGTTCGCCGGATTTGAAGATGTCGACCCGCGCAGCGTGCTGGGCAGCGGCGACGTGAAGTATCACATGGGCGCGACGGGCGAGTATCGCCACGCGCGGCGGGCGAAGATTCATATTCACCTGGCTTCGAATCCCAGCCACCTGGAAGCGGTCGATCCCGTGACCATCGGCCGCACGCGCGCCAAGCAGGACCGCGCTCGGCGAAGACGGCAGCGAAACTATACTTGCCCCTCATGGTCCACGGCGACGGCGCTTTCGCCGGGCAGGGCATTTTTGCCGAAACGCTGAACTACGCCGACCTACCGCGGCTACACGCGTGGGCGGCACGATGCATGTGATCGTCAATAATCTGATTGGATTTACCACCACTTCCAGCGAGCTGCACTCCTCGCGCTTTGCCGCCCAGATTGCCCGGCGCCAGAGCATTCCCATCTTTCACGTGAACGCGGAAGATGTGGATGCGGTGGTTCGCGTCGGGCCGCATGGCCCTGGAATACCGCTACGCAGTTCGCCAGCGATGTCGTCATCGACCTGATCGGCTATCGCCGCCACGGCCACAGCGAAGTGGACGATCCCACGATCACCCAGCCGCTGCTCTACAAGGCGATCAAAGACATCCTCCGCTGTGGGAGATTTATGCGGAAGACATCGGCGTCATGGATGCCGCGAGCCCGCGTGCAGGCGATCCGCGCTGAATTCGAAGCCGCGCAGACAAGCGCCGAGTCGCATTCGCAAGAAGCCGATCCTGCGCCAGCTCCCGCCTTACTGGGAGCACTACAAAGGCGGCCGCTACAAGCCGCAGTATGAAGTGGACACGGCGTTGCCGCCGAAGAGTCGCAGAGCCTCACCGCGCAACCTGACCACCTATCCCGGAGTCTTCCACATCCATCCCAAGGTCAAGAAGTTGCTCGAGCAGCGCGCCGAGATGGGCGCAGGCAAGCGCCCGGTGGATTACGGCATGGCCGAAGCGCTGGCGTTCGGCAGCCTGGTGAAAGCCGGCACTCCTGTGCGCCTGAGCGGACAGGACAGCCGGCGCGGCACCTTCAACCAGCGGCATTCCGTGCTGGTGGATATCGAGAACGAGCAGGAGTATGTTCCGCTGGAGCATGTGGCCGAAGACCAGGCGCGTTGCGATATCTACAACTCGACGCTTTCCGAAGCCGGCGTGCTGGGTTTTGAATACGGCTACAGCCGCGACTATCCGGAAGCTCTGGTGCTGTGGGAAGCGCAGTTCGGCGACTTCGCCAACGTCGCGCAGGCGGTCATTGACCAGTTCATCAGTGCCGGCGAAGACAAGTGGGGCCTGCTTTCAGGAGTGGTGCTGCTGCTGCCGCACGGTTACGAAGGCCAGGGCCCGGAACATTCCAGCGCGCGCATCGAGCGCTTTCTGCAGCTCGCCGCGCGCGACAACATTCAAATCTGCCAGCCTTCGAACGCCGCGCAATATTTTCATCTGCTGCGGCGGCAGGCGCTGCGGCCATGGCGCAAGCCGCTGGTCGTGTTCACGCCGAAGAGCATGCTGCGCCATCCCGATGCGACGTCTTCGCTCGGCCGACTTCACTCAGGGCCGTTTTCAAACCGTTATTCCTGATTCAGGGTCCGAGGCCGCCGAGCGCATTCTGCTCTGTACCGGCAAAATCGGCCACGAACTGCGAGTGGAGCGCAAGAAGCGCAAAGATACCTCGACCGCTGTGGTCTTCCTGGAACAACTGTATCCCTTTCCCGAAGCTGAGCTGGTCGCGGAACTCGATCGCCATCCCGACGCACGCGACATGGTCTGGGTACAGGAAGAGCCCGCGAATATGGGCGCTCTCTTCTACGTGTTGCCGCGTCTGCGGCGCATTGCCGGCCAACGGCACGTGTTCGAGCGTGAAGCGTTCCGCCAGCGCCAGCCCTGCCACGGGATCGGCCAAGGCGCATGAAGTGGAGCAGAAAACTTTGCTCACTCTGGCCTTCACCAGCAAGGCCTGAGATCTGCGCCCGAGCCGGTGAAAGCAGTGCGTCAATCAATTCTGCCGCCGCCAGGGTACGTTTCTCGGCCGCGATGCTACCCTAGCCTTCCGATTTCGCTCATGCGAAAACCTGCTTCAAGAGAGTTGCGGATCGCGATAGACACCGGCGGCACCTTCACCGACTGCGTGTGGATGGAAGGTGGAGTGTTCCGCACGCTCAAGCTATTTTCCACTCCCGGTGATCCGTCGCTCGCGATTGCTGAGGCGCTGAAACAGATTGGGGTTCGCCGGCCTCTGGTCCTGCTGCACGGCACTACGGTGGGGACGAATGCGTTGCTGCAACGCAAGGGAGCCCGAGTAGCATTGATCACTACCGCAGGTTTCGAAGACGTGATCGAAATCGGGCGGCAGGCGCGGCCTAAACTCTATGACTTTTTCTTCGACCGGGTTGAGCCGCTGGTTGCTTCCCCGTTCCGCTTCGGAGTAAGCGAACGCACCACCAATGACGGCAAAGTATTGCAGATGGTTTCGCGAGCGGAGATTACTGCGGTCGCCCGGCAGATCGCAAGGAGGCAACCGGAAGCGGTGGCGATCTCGCTGCTATTCTCCTTCGCCAATCCTCAAAATGAAAAACTCGTGGCGGCAGGGCTGGCGGAGCTGGCTGTTCCGCTCTCGGTTTCCCATCAGATCCTCCCAGAGTTTCGCGAATATGAACGGACCAGCACGGTAGTGGTCAACGCTTACCTGCAGCCGGTGATGCAACGCTATCTGGAGAATCTTGAGCAGCGCGCCCGGCGTGATCGCCGCTTCTCATCCCGCCCGGGTATTCGTGATGCAGTCGAGCGGCGGGATTACGGCGCTGTCATCTGCCACACGCGAACCGGTCAGAACCGTCCTCTCCGGTCCCGCCGGAGGAGTTGTGGGAGCCGCCGCCATGGCCCGCCGCAGCGGCTTCGAACGAATCATCTCGTTTGACATGGGAGGCACCTCGACCGACGTAGCACTGGTCGATGGCGAAGTTCAGCCGGGCGCTCAGACGGAAATCGCCGGTCTGCCGGTGGGAGTTGCCGATGCTCGACATCCATACTGTCGGCGCCGGCGGAGGCTCGCTGGTCCGCTTCGACGCTGCCGGAGCTTTGCGCGTGGGACCGGAGTCCGCCGGAGCTGATCCCGGGCCGATCTGCTACGGGCGCGGAACTCAGCCCACCGTCACCGATGCCAACCTGCTGCTGGGCCGGCTGCAAACCGACCGCTTTTTAGGCGGCGAGTTTACCCTCGATCTGGAACGCACCCGCCGCATTACTTCTGAATGGCTGAAGCAACAACCCGTGCGTCTCTCTTTGTCTCAGTTTGCGGGCGGCGTAATCCGAGTAGTGAACGCCACCATGGAGAAAGCTCTTCGCGTGGTGTCGATCGAACGCGGCCGCGATCCCCGCGACTTTGCGCTGGTGGCTTTTGGGGGCGCCGGCGGGCTGCATGCCTGCGAGCTGGCGCAGGCCCTCGGCACGCCGCGTGTGATCGTGCCCGCGCTGCCGGGAGCGCTCTCCGCCTTCGGAATTCTTTCGAGCGATGTGGTGAAGGACTACTCCCGCACCGTGCTGTGGAGAATCGATCACGCCATTCCGAAAAAGAAATTGGAACTGGAATTTGAGCGCCTTCGCCGGGCCGCTGAAAACGATTTCCGCCTCGAAGGCTGGACCGGTCGTTGGTCGAGCCAGCGAAGCATCGATATTCGCTATCGCGGACAAGGTTACGAACTGAATGTCCCCTATAGCGCCGGCGCGGTAAGCGCTTTTCAAACTGAGCACCAGCGCCGTTACGGCTACACCTACGAGAACCGCGGACTGGAACTGGTGACGCTGCGGCTGCGTGCAGTGCTGAAGTCGAAAACTGCCGTCGCGCCGGGCAGCGGGCCACTGGTCCGCCAGGGAGTGGGATTCTCCGCTCCGCCGCGCAATGGTCCTGCACGGAGCAGACGCGACACGCCGCGACTGTTTGACCGTAACTCGCTCCATCCCGGACGGCGCTACTCCGGCGCGGCGGTCATTACCGAGTACAGCGCCACCACCTTTGTTCCCAAGGGCATGAGATTCTGGCTGGACCGCTTCGGCAATCTGATTGTTAACGCTGTGTTACAACGCTCTTCGCGATATTAGGTACTCTGAACAACCCCCGCTACAATATCCTCGTGAAACCGAGCATCTTTGTCGTAGAAGACGACCCGGATATTTCGCGCCTGGTCCGCCATCACCTCGAGAGCGCCGGCTTTGCGGTCAGGTTGTTTCCCAGCGGGCACACGGTGCTGGCAGAATCGGAGCGGCTGCGCCCCGGCGCTGTTCATCCTGGACATCATGATTCCGGGCAAAGACGGACTGGAATTGTGCCGTCAGATTCGCCAGACGTCGTCGCTCGCGCCCATTCCCGTGATCTTTCTTACCGCCAAGAACAGCGAAGCCGACCGCGTCCTTGGCCTGGAACTGGGAGGCGATGACTACATCCCCAAGCCATTTAGTCCGCGGGAACTGGTGGCGCGGGTAAAAGCGGTGTTGCGGCGCTTTGAACGGCCACTCTCCCCGACACCACTGCGTATCGGAGAAATTGAAATCGATCCCGGAGCCATGACCTTGGCGGTGAACGGCAACACAGTGACCACCACCGCAACCGAGTTCCGGCTGCTGGAGTATTTCGCGCGCCATCTCGGCCGGGTTTTCACCCGCGACCAGTTACTCGATTCGGTGTGGCGCGATACCGCGTATGTCACGCCGCGCTCGGTCGACGTCTATGTACGCCGCATTCGGGAGAAGATCGAGCCTGATCCGGAGAACCCGCGCTATTTGAAGACGGTACGCGGAGCCGGTTACCGTTTTGAGAGCCCGCGATAGGATGGGTGCAAGCAAGCAGTGAGACACCGCATCTTCTTCAAATTGCTGGCGGCGTTCGCGGCTGTAATCGCCGCCGCCGCACTTCCCGGCTATTTCTACTTTCCCCATGCCAGGCTCGCCGGGTTGGCTCTGGCAGTGCTGGTGGCGCTGGTCCTCTCTGTCTTTGGCTGCCGGCTCCATCGCTCGCAGGCTGCAGCGGATTGTCAGCTTTGCCGGACTCATCGCGGCGGGCGATCTGACGGCACAGATCGGAGACGCCTCGGGCGACGAAATTGGACGCCTGGCCGCCACTCTCGACCTTGCCGCCCGCCACCTGGAACACAGCTTTGCCGCCCTGCAAACCAGCCAGCACCAGCTTGAAACCTTGCTGAACAGCATGCAGGACGCAGTCATCGCGGTCGGGGCCGACGACCGGGTGCAGTGGGCCAACCAGCG
The DNA here is from genome assembly GCA_963798155.1 of Terriglobia bacterium. GTDB lineage: Bacteria > Acidobacteriota > Terriglobia > Terriglobales > Acidobacteriaceae > CAWCSH01. The sequence continues at coordinate 27,154 of CAWCSH010000003.1, read as the reverse complement.
GATGGAGCGGCTGGTGCCGCAGCAGACCCGCCTACGGGCGCCGTTGGTAGAAACCATCCGCGACCCCGACTTTCTGCGCACGGTGCGAGGGGCCAACGATTCCCGCAAAGTCATTTCCGCCCGCGCGGCGTCGATCTTGCCGGGACGAACCTTCGACGTGACCGCTGCTCCGATGCCGGGAGGCGGCGCCGTCGCCGTGCTGCGTGACTTGACGGAAACCGAGCGGGTGGAAAAAACCAGGCGGGATTTTATCGCCAACGTCTCCCACGAACTTCGCACTCCGCTCACTTCTATCCAGGGCTACACCGAGACCCTGCTTGACGGCGCAGCCGAGAACGGCCACGCCCGCGAGTTCCTGGAGATCATCCGAAAGAACGCCATCCGCATGTCGCGCTTGACGGAAGACCTGCTCACCCTGGCGCGGGTGGAATCGGGAGAGCAGCGCTTTGACATCCAGCCGGTTGCTCCAGCTGAGCTGTTACAGGATGCGGTGCAGAATTTTCAGGAGATTGCCCGCGCCCAGCAAATTCAATTGCAGGTCGAAGACCGGGCGGCCGCCCCGGTGAATGCCGACCGCGACGCCATCCACCATGTCTTCTCCAACCTGGTGGACAACGCCCTTAAGTATGGAGGGTCGGGCGGCAATATTATTCTCGGCACCCGGCCGCTCCCGAACGCGGTCGAGTTTTATGTGCAGGATTCTGGCGGCGGCATTTCGTCGGAGCACCTGCCCCGTCTCTTCGAGCGCTTTTACCGCGTGGATAAAGCGCGCTCGCGGGAATCGGGCGGCACCGGCCTTGGCCTCGCCATCGCCAAGCACATAGTTCTGGCTCACGGCGGACGAATCTGGGCGGAGAGTGAACTGAATCACGGCTCGAAGTTCCTGTTCACCCTGCCCACGGCTTGAACCTCGCCGCAAAACATTGCTCCTGTGCGAGGCGCCGCAGCACAAAATTCACGACCTTTTAATCCTGTGCGTTCCGGAAACAACCTATGCTGAAGCTGTGAACATCAGTCTTCATAGGCGGCGCGAGCGTCCGATACCGCCAACTTCCGCCCTGCGGGAGGATGCCACCATGAGTACCGCGACCAAGAGCGTCGTGCCCGAATCTCCTTACACCCACCTGGTGCAGCGGACCATCGAAGCCTGTCAAATGGCGAAGGAAGCCGCCTCAGCCGCGGCCGAAGGAATCGCCACCGGGTCCATGCCTTTGCTTGCCAGTCTGCAGCAGCGGGAAAAGGAACTCGACGTCATCGATATGGAAATTGACGCCGGCGTGACCGAACTAATCACCCACGTCACCGACAGCGAAGCCCGGGAACTGCTGGCCTGCATGAAAATTATGATCGGGCTGGAGCGCATCGGCGATCTGCTGCTCAGTCTCGCCAGCAGCGCTCAAGCCGCCGGACCACGCCTTGATCCCGACGACATCCGCGATCTCACCCACATGGCGACGGTGCTGGAGAAAATGCTGAGTGACGTCACCTGCGGCTTCTCCACCCGCAACGTGAAGAAAGCCGTGGACGTTCTCCGCGCCGACGCCGAAATGGACCGCCTGCGCAATTTGATCTTCCTGCGCCACATCGAGAATCCGGAAAATGTTCACCGCCAGGCGAGCATGCAGGTGATCTTTATGACCCAGTCACTGGAACGCGCCGGAGATCACGCCAAGAACCTCGCCGAAGAAGTCTGCCACTTCGTCAGCGGACACACCGTTCGCCACGTGATGATGACCTACGACAAGCCGATTGAGCAGATGTTCCTCGACTGGCTGCGCCGCCGTGACGAGAAACAGTGACCACGTGGTTTCGGTTGCATTCCCTACACCGGCGGTTGTGACTTCTCAACTTGCTACAGTCCGGAGCCACTCGCAACCTGTTGCAATACCGCTGCTTCGAGCTTTTTACAAACCTTGACGAAGTTTTTACCCAACTTTGCAGTGGAATCCGGTAAGACATCTATGCTGCTCTCAGGGAACCCAGGTCCCGCTCGGCTTGTCTCCCAGTGCGCGTCGAGGTACGCAGGTCGCGTGCCGCGACAAAACCCAGCTCTTTCAATTTGGGGGACTCCGAATGTTGGGACGGTCTGTGAAGCTCAGCTTATTGCGGCTGTTCAGCGTGCCTTTGTTCAGCGTGACATTGCTCGGCATGATGCTGTTCTCCGTGGGATGCGGGGGCGGCGGAGACCAGGGACGCATCCGCCTGGTGGACGCGTCTCCGGATCAATCCAGTGTGGACGTGCTGGTGGATGGCAACAGCGTCGCCACGAATGTGGACTTCGGCGCCGCCACCAACTACATTTCCGTCAACAACGGCAGCCGTCATCTCCAGGTTGAGCCCACCGGCAGCACCAGCACGGTAGTGGACCAGAACATCAGCGTCAGCAGCAGCACCGACTACACGCTTCTGTTGGCGGATACCTCGCCGGTCAGCACTGTCAGTTTCACCGATGACAACACTTCTCCCACCTCCGGGAATTTCAAGTTGCGAGTGATCAACGCATCCGCGGCCATCGGCAACGTGGACGTGTACATAGTGGCCCCCGGGACGAATATCTCCACTACCACTCCGGCGATCAGCGGGCTGGGCTTCGATTCGGCCTCGTCTTACCAGAGCCTGGGAGCGGGCACTTACCAGATATACGTCACCACTCCCGGCACTACCTTCGCCTACATCAACACCGGTTCCATCAGTTTCACCACCGGCCAGATTCGGACCATCGTGATCCTGAGCAATTCGTCGGGCGGGTACAGTGTGCTGACGCTCTCCGACCTGAATTAGGCGTTAGGCTGGTTGGCCGAAGTGGAGTTGGAACTCCGGTTCCTTGGGGGACAGGAGTTCCAGCCGTGTGATAGCGGTTTGGGCAGCGTTGGCTGCCCTGCTATGCTTTTTGCGCACGCATGCCGCATCTGCCGACGACAACTTTTTCCGACGCCCGTCTGGCTGCCGCCTACGCCATCTTTTTCGCCAGCTACCTGGTATTCGCTCTGGGCAAATTTCCGGGGCTGAAAATTGACCGCCCTGCCGCCGCCATCATCGGTGCCGTGGGCATGGTCGCCTTCCGCATCATCGCTCCCGGCCAGGCGCTACGTTTTATCGATTTCCCCACGCTGGTTCTGCTGTTCTCCATGATGTTGATCGTCGGCAGCCTGCACCTATCGGGCTTTTTTGAATGGAATGCGCGGCTGGTACTCCGCCATTTGAAACCGGCGCGTCTGCTGCCCGCGGTGATCTTCACCTGCGGGCTGCTGTCGGCTTTCTTCGTCAATGACATTGTCTGCCTGGTGATGGTGCCGTTCGTGCTGGGCATCACCCGCCGCATGCGTCTCAACCCCCTGCCGTACATGCTGGCGGTGGCTACTGCTTCGAATATCGGCAGTGTGGCGACGATTACGGGCAATCCGCAAAACATGCTGATCGGCTCGTATTCCCACATTCCCTATCGTGATTTCCTGTGGCACCTGGGCCCAGTCGCGGTTGCCGGACTGCTGCTCGACTGGGCGGTGCTGCACTGGATTCACATTCGCAAGCAGCCCCCTCTGCCCGCCGCTGATCAGGCGATTTCTGTGCCGGAATTCAATGTCTCGCGCCTGGCCAAGCCTGCGGTAGTGGTCACCGGAGTGGTGGTCGGGTTCTTTCTCGGCGCTCCTCCCGCGATGGTGGCGGCCCTGGGCGCTGCGGCCGTCCTAATCACCCGAACTGTCGATCCCCATAAACTCTATGAAGAAGTGGACTGGGGACTGCTGGTGTTATTCGTCGGCCTGTTCCTGATCGTGGGCGGAGCCGAGAATGCAGGCATTGTTCACCGAATGCTCGAGATCGCACAGCACTGGAACCTGCAACGCCAGGGCGTCTTCACGGTGGTGGTCGCGGTGCTCAGCAATCTAGTCAGCAATGTGCCGGCGGTCATGCTTCTGAAATCCCTGGCGCCGCAGTTTCCGAACCCGCACACCGCCTGGCTGATGCTTGCCATGGCTTCCACTCTTGCGGGAAATCTCACCATCACCGGCAGCGTCGCCAACATCATCGTGGTCGAAAGCTCCAAGCCCGACGTCGAAGTCAGCTTCTGGGACTACTTCCGTGTAGGACTGCCCATCACCGTATTGACTCTGCTGCTGGGCTGGGCGTGGCTGATGTGGACCGGGTGATGCGGACATGATGATGTGGACCGGCTGCTTCCGGGATAAAAGTGGCCACGTTTCCCGTCAGCCTCGCTCAAAAAAGCCTGCCGTTGTCCTCTCGATCTTCTTCGCGCCCTCTGCGGCCTTTCTCCACGACCTTCGCGGTCAAGCGCTTTGCCGCGGTAACCGCAGCAAACGCGTCTTCGTACGGTCAGCCTTGACATTTCTCTATATTTCTGCAATTATCGAAATATGGCGACCGTCTCTCTACAGTCGGGAATCGACCAAGTCACCAAGTGTGCGGACATGCTTTCCGCCATGGGCACGGTTCCACGGTTGCGCATCATGCAGCTACTGCTCTCTGCCCACCCCGAGGGCCTGGTAGTCGGCGATATTCAGCAGGAGCTGGACATCCCCAACTCGACCCTCTCCCACCATCTCGACAAGCTGAAGAACGAAGACCTGGTGCGGGTGCAGCGCGAGAGCACATTTTTGCGCTATACCGCCAACACGGAAGCCTTGCAGGAGCTGCTGCAATTCCTTTATGCCGAATGCTGCACGCGAAACAAGGCGCTTAAGCCGCGAGACATCGTTCAGATTTGTAAATAGGAGTGATTCCATGAGCGACACAAGCATTCAGGATGTGGTCAAAGAAAAATACGGCCAGGCAGCGCTGCGGGTGAAGACCGGCGGCAGTTCCTGCTGCGGGGCAACTCGGGCCGATGGCTCCACTTGCGACCCCATTACTTCGAATCTCTATGACGCGATCCAAGCCGGAGAAATCCCCGAAGACGCCATGCTGGCCTCGCTCGGCTGCGGCAACCCAACTGCACTGGCTCAACTGAATCCGGGTGAGGTCGTGCTCGATCTCGGCTCCGGCGGGGGTATCGACGTGCTGCTCTCCGCCCGTCGTGTCGGCCCAAGCGGCAAAGCCTACGGCCTCGATATGACCGACGAGATGCTGGCTCTGGCCAACGAGAATAAGCAGAAGGCAGGCGCGGAGAATGTCGAATTCCTGAAGGGGAGAGATCGAGAACATTCCTCTGCCCGACGAATCAGTCGATGTGATCATCTCGAACTGCGTGATCAATCTCTCCGCCGACAAGAGCCGAGTGCTGCGCGAAGCTTTTCGGGTACTCAAGCGCGGCGGACGGCTCGCTGTATCCGACGTAGTCACCCGCGGCGACGTTGCGCCCGAAATCCGCAAGAGCATGCTGCTATGGGTCGGCTGTGTGGCCGGGGCGCTCGAAGAAACGGAATACCGCGGCCTGCTGGCCGCCGCTGGCTTCGAACATATTGAGATGGAACCGACCCGCATTTATCGGGTCGAGGACGCCCGCGCCATGTTCTCGGAAGCCGGCATTGACGTGGATGCGATCGCCCCGCAGGTGGACGGCAAGTTCATGAGCGCCTTTGTGCGCGCGGTCAAGCCGGAGTCCCGCAAGCCAGGTACGGTAAAAGCGACAAGCGCCGAAGCGGTAGCCTGTTGCGGCCCGTCCTGCTGTAAGTAGCACCTGGAGCACACGCCAAATGCAACGCCACTACAATGTTCTGTTTCTCTGCACGGGAAATTCGGCGCGTTCGATCCTGGCCGAAGCTATTCTCAATTTCAAAGGGCGGCCGACATTCACCGCCTACAGCGCGGGGAGCCATCCTTCCGGGGCGGTGCGGCCGGAAGCGCTGCGCCAACTCGAATCCGCCCATATCCCCACCAAAGGCCTGCGCAGCAAACCATGGGATGAATTCTCTCAGCCGGGCGCGCCCAAACTCGATTTCGTTTTCACTGTCTGCGACAACGCCGCCAAAGAAGTCTGCCCAGTGTGGCCCGGGCAGCCGATGACTGCGCACTGGGGAGTTCCCGATCCAGCTGCCGTCCGCGGCAGCGAGGCCGAAATCGAGCGCGCCTTCCGCGATGCCTTCTTCATCCTGGAGCGCCGCATCAGTTTGTTCCTCTGCCTGCCGCTCGCCAGCCTCGACCGGCTCGCACTCAAGCGGGAACTCGACAACATCGGCGAGTCCATGACCACCGCCGCGCTCGAATAGGTGATGTCGATGAGTTTGACCAGCCGCCTCAGCTTTCTCGACCGTTATCTGACCGCCTGGATCTTCAGCGCCATGGCGTTGGGCGTGCTGCTGGGGTGGCTCGTCCCCGGAGTGGTCCCCTTCCTGAATCGCTTCAGCGTTGGGACCACTTCGATCCCGATTGCGGTTGGGCTGATCGTGATGATGTACCCGCCGTTCACCAAGGTACGCTACGAAGAGTTGCACGAAGTTTTCCGCAACGGAAAAGTACTGGGATTGTCGCTGGTGCAGAACTGGGTGGTCGGACCCATTCTGATGTTCGTGCTCGCGGTCGTATTCCTCCGCGGATATCCCGAGTACATGGCCGGGGTCATCATGATCGGTCTGGCTCGCTGCATCGCCATGGTGATCGTGTGGAACGAACTGGCCCACGGCGATACCCAATACGCAGCCGGACTGGTCGCCTTCAATTCCCTCTTTCAGGTCCTCTTCTATTCCGTGTACGCCTGGATCTTCATCACCGTGCTGCCCGCGAAGCTCGGCCTGCAGGGCGCGGTCGTCGATGTCTCCATCGCCGAGATCGCGCGCAGCGTCTTCATCTATCTCGGCATTCCGTTCCTCGCCGGATTTCTCACTCGCGCCGTGTTGCGCCGCGCCAAAGGCAGCACCTGGTACGACCATGACTTCATTCCCCGCGTCAGCCCGCTGACTCTGATCGCGCTGCTGTTCACGATCGTGGTCATGTTCTCCCTCAAGGGCGAGTACATCGTGCGGCTGCCGCTCGACGTGCTGCGCATCGCCGTGCCTCTACTGATCTACTTCGTATTGATGTTCCTGGTGTCGTTCTGGATGGGCAAGAAGCTGGGCGCCGACTACTCGCAGACCACAACCCTGTCGTTCACCGCCGCTTCGAACAACTTCGAACTGGCCATCGCCGTGGCGGTGTCGGTCTTCGGGATCAATTCCGGAGCTGCCTTTGCCGCTGTTATCGGCCCCCTGGTGGAAGTGCCGGTGATGATTGGACTGGTGAATGTCGCGTTCTATTTCCGGCATAAGTTCTTCCAACCTCAACCAGCAAGCTTGCGGGCAGAACCGGTTCCTGTGACGGCTTCCGAACGTTGAGGCCTTTGTGGCCGATTGACCCTTGGCCAGATCCATACTCCTGCCCGGACGCAACCTTGTGCCTTCTTTGTGAGATTCGGGCAGTTCTACCCATGTCCCATCGTTCACTTCAACCCTGCACTTTCGGATTAGTACCTTTGGCGCTTCCACCCTTATTGACTGCTGCCCTCACCCAAGCCAAACTTCAAGTGCACTCCCCATTTTGAGTTGAGGGCGAAGCTTGTCCCGCAACTCCTGAACTGTCTCATGGAACGCTTTTCTACACTGGGCCTGGTGTCTGCGCCAACTCTTCCTGAGGTTGAGTTGCGCATGGATCCGCGCATGGATCCCTGCGTTTCCCCTTCCAACGTGATCCCGTTCTCCGTGGCGGAAGATGAGCCGCTGCGCTTTCCCGCCGAGGACGGCGGCCAGTCACTAGCTGAGCACGCTGAACGTGACCTCGATGCCGCCCTGCAGCTCCTGGCCGAGCGCGCCCGCTACATCACCGGAGCTTCCGGAGTCGCGATCGCTCTGCGCGACGGCGACGGCATGACATGCCGCGCCAGCACGGGAACATCCGCTCCTCCGCTGGGCTCGTATCTCGAAATGAATTCTGGGCTGTCGGCGGAGAGTGCGCGCCTGCGGCAGATTTTGTGCTGTGAAGATGCTGCCACTGACGAACGAGTGAATCGCGAAAGCTGCGTTGCTCTTGGCATCGCTTCTGCGCTGGTAATGCCGCTGCTGCGCGACGGCCAGGTGCTGGGCATCTTCGAGTTGTTTTCCGGGGAGCCGGGCAGATTTGGAGAACGCGATTTCGCCGCTCTGGAGCGCCTTGGGGAGATGATTCTGACCGCCATTGGCCATGCGGACGCGGCGCACCGCGCCCAGGAAACCATGGAACAGCCGGTTTACCAATCCGCCGAATCTGCTGCGTTTGAGGCTGAGCCGGAAGTGGTGAGCGAATCGCTGCTATCGCAGATCGAATCGCTAGTGCCGCCCGACGTTCTTTCGATGACTGTGGCTTTGCCGGGAACTTCGCCGGAATCGAGATCCCACGTCCGCCAGTGTGCCGCCTGCGGTTTTCCCGTGTCAGACAAGCGCACTTATTGTCTGGATTGCGAGGCTGGGCAACCCTCCAACGGCTCGTTCTCCGGTGACGCAGGGGCGGCCCCTGCTTTCCTCAGCGATCTGACGGAACCTACTGCCGGCAGCGCCAATTCCCGGTTTTACCTGATCGGCAGCCTGCTTCTCACGTTGCTCACTCTCGCCGCATTCCTGTGGCTTCGCTAACCTGAACTGAGCGGCCCAGAAGGTCTCAACACGACTTTGGAGTTCGGGGCTGAAAGGCGGGGCTTTTGGAGCGTTGAGCGTCTTTTGCCGCCTGGTGCTGGTTTACTCCGGTTTGCCTCCCATAACTGCACCGTTCCACAATTGAAAGCTTGCCAGTGTTACTTTCAGTTCTACCCCTTTTGGCTGGCAATAGCTCGGCCTCTGCTCTCCGATGTTGCCTGTAGCGGGCTATGGGCGGGCGATGCAGAAAACCGACCTGAAGGTCAGTAGCGGGCAGATGCAGGTGTTGCTGGTGGCTGCCGGCGAGGCAGATACTGCCTACGTCAGGGAACTTCTGGCCCACGCCGGCGACGGCCAGGTACACCTTGACCATGTGTGCACTGCGGATGAGGCGCTGGCCCGCTTGCGGCAGACTGCCTGCGACCTGTTGCTCTGCGACTACAAGCCCGGAGACGGAACCATCCTGCGTTTCGTTTACCAGTTGCGGCAGAGCGGGTCGCACGTTCCCGTCATTTTTCTCAGCGATCACGTGAATCCGGCGAGAGTAGCCGAGGCGATCCAGGCCGGAGCCAGCGATTGGGTGCAGGTGTCGGCGCTGAATGCGCTGTCGTTCAGCCGCATTATCCGATACACCGTCGACATGTATTGCAAGGAGCGGCAGCGGCAGAAGGCGGAGGACATGGTCCGCAAGCTGGGGCGCGCGGTCGAGCAATCCGCCGACCTGGTGGTGGTGACCGACCGGGCCGGGGTCATCGAATATGTGAATCCCTCGTTCGAAGCTCTGACCGGCTATTCGCGGGAGGAGGCAGTCGGGCGCACTCCCCGCATCCTGAAGTCCGGCAACCATCCCGCGGAGTACTACCGGCAACTCTGGCAGACGGTAATCGCAGGGCAGGTGTTTCGCGGCGTCATGATGAACCGCAAAAAGAACGGCGACACGTTCTTCGTGGAAAAAACTGTCACTCCGTTGCGCGATCCTGACGGAAAGATCACCCACTTCATCTCCAACGATCATGACATGACGGAGCGGCGCCGCCTGGAATCGCAACTTCAGCAGACCCAGCGGATGGATGCCATTGGCAGGCTGGCCGGGGGCGTCGCCCACGATTTTAATAATCTGCTGATGGTCATCAGTGCGTATGCGGAACTGATGTTCGACAAGCTCACCGCCGAACATCCCTTGCACAAGAACGTGCAGGAGATACTTGCAGCCTCGAGACGCGCGACCGAGTTGACGCGGCAGTTGCTGGCTTTCGGGCGCAAGCAGATGCAGACCCTGCAACTGCTGGACTTGAACGACGTCATCCGCGAAATTGAGAAGATGCTGCCCCGGCTGATCGGCGAAGATGTCCAGCTGCAATTCATTCCGGGAGAGGACCTGGGACTGGTGCGCTGCGACACGGTTCAGGTCGAGCAGGTGCTGATGAATCTCGCGGTGAATGCGCGCGACGCTATGCTCGAGGGCGGCACACTTACCATCGAGACCTCCACAGTGCGCCTGGATGATACCCATGTGGAGCACGAGTCGATCGTGCCCGCGGGTGATTATGTGATGCTCGCGGTCACGGATTCCGGCAAGGGCATCCTGCCGCAACACCTGCCCCATATTTTCGAACCCTTCTACAGCACCAAAGAGGAAGGTAAAGGGACCGGCCTGGGGCTGGCGACGGTGTATGGCATCGTGAAGCAGAACGGCGGCTTCATCTGGGTTTACAGTGAAGCGGAACTGGGGACTACGTTCAAGATCTACCTGCCACTAGCCCAGCGGGTTTCCCGCAAGCCGATGGCTCCCGTGCCAATGACAGAGCACATTCCCGACGGCTCAGAAACGGTGCTGCTGGTGGAAGACGAACCTGCGGTACGGCAATCTGCCAAGGAGTTCCTGACCTTGAGCGGGTACAAGGTGCTCGAAGCTGGGAACGGAGAGGACGCGCTGGCGCTCGCACATTGTTACCCCGGTCCCATCGATCTGATGATTACGGATGTAGTCATGCCGCTGCTGGGAGGGGCCAAGCTGGCGAGCCAGCTTCTTGCGGAACGGCCACAGCTGAAGGTCCTCTTCGTCTCCGGCTACGCCGAGAGCACGGTGCAGCGCCATGGCACCATTGATGTAACCAGCAACTTCCTGCAAAAACCGTTCAGCCTCAAAGTGCTGGCGCGCAAGATCCGTGATGTGCTGCCGCAGAACCCGGCAGCCGCAGCGGCCACCGCCGGTTCTTTTCGCTGACCCTGATCTGCCTGCCGCAAGGTCGCTCTCGCCTTTCTGTCGATTCTGTTCCGTATAATTCAAGTTGGCCAGTCAGTCCAGATATCGCATGAACGTTCCCAGCTCCGTTCCAAATATTCCCGCTGCCAGCAGTGGGTTCTCGTCCATCTCCTCTGAGCGGAGCCACTTTCGCGCCACCTCCATAGCCTTCATAGTTTTTCTATGGCTTGTGATCTACGTGGCCGGCATGTTCACTCCCGCCCTGCTGGACGACGCCGACACCGTGCACTCGGAAGCCGCCCGCGAGATGGTGCTGCGCCATGACTGGGTGACATTGCACGCCAACGGCATTCGCTACCTGGAAAAAGCTCCGTTAATGTACTGGGGAGTGGCCGCCAGCTACGAACTGTTTGGAGTGAGCGACTGGAGCACGCGGTTTCCGCTGATGCTCGGCATCCTGGCGCTCCTGCTGGCGACTTACGCTCTGGGCGCCAAGGCTTACGGCGAGCGCGGCGGGTTTTATTCCGCTCTGGCTTTAGGCACGGCGCTCGGCCCTTATTTGTTCACCCGCTTTTTGATTCCCGACACGCTGGTGGGACTATGGCTGACGCTGAGCTTGTATTTCTTTCTGAAATCGCTCGACGAAGATCCGCCTACGCGCCTGACCTGCTGGGGACTGGCGGCAACCTGTGCGCTGAACCTGCTCACCAAAGGTCTGATCGGACTGGTGTTTCCCGTGGCCGTGATCGGGCTGTACCTGATCATCACCGGGAACCTGCGGCACCTGCTTCGACTGCGGCTGCTGTCGAGCACCGTCGTGTTGTTGGCGATTGCGGCGCCGTGGCACGTGCTGGCGGCGATCCGCAATCCCGACCAGGGGGCGACACGCGGCTTCCTGTGGTTCTACTTTATCAATGAGCAATTCCTGCGCTATCTGAACAAAAGGGTGCCGCGCGACTATGACACGGTTCCATTCGTTCTATTTTGGGCGCTGCTTCTGCTGTGGCTGCTACCCTGGGTGGCATTCCTTCCCCAGGCGTTGAAGCGGGTCCCGGTCCGCTGGCGAGAGCTGCGTGCGCGGCTATCGCCTGCCGCGCGCGCCAATCTGTTGTTTCTGGTCTGGGCGCTGGTCATTCTGGTGTTCTTCAGCTTCTCGACCCGGCAGGAGTACTACACCATTCCGGCGCTGCCGGCTTTGGCCTTGCTGGTGGGGGGATGGCTGGCGCGAGAGGCGGCGTCCCAATCTGGCAGTGAGGAGCGGCGCGCAGGCAGAATTTCATCTCTCGCCTTGTTTGTGGCCGGGGTTGGCGCGTTCGCTGTAGGCGCGTTCATGCTTTCGATTTCGAAGGCGCCCGCGCCCGGGACCGATCTCTCTGAACTGCTTAGAAAGAACCCGCAGGATTACGCGCTCTCATTCGGGCACTTTCTCGATCTCACTCCGCAGGCGCTCGGGGCTTTTCGCGGACCGCTGCTTGGGTTCGTGCTGGCATTACTGATTGGAACCGGACTGAACTGGATATTGCGGCGACGAGGGCACACTCTGGCGGGAAATCTGGCATTGGCCGGCATGATGGTCGGATTGCTGGCTTGCGTGCACTCCGCGTTCGTCATCTTCTCGCCGATTCTGTCCTCCAAGAATCTGGCGGTTGCCATCCAGAAGCGCTACCAACCGGGCGACCTGATTGTGGTGTATGGCAAGTATGAGAATGCTTCCAGCCTGAACTTCTACACCGGCATTCCGCTGCGCTCGCTGCATAAGCCGGACGGAAACATGTGGTACGGCTCGTTGTTTCCCGATGCGCCACGCGTGTTCGAGACCCAGCAGTCGTTTGAGAAGTTATGGTCCGGGCCTGAAACTGTTTTCTTCTGGACCGACCAGCAAGATCCGAAAGCGTTGCACGGACTGCAGGATTACGTGCTGGCGCGAAGCGGCGGCAAGACGATCTTCACCAACAAGGACGTGGGGTCGGCGAGGTAAGTAGAACCAGTGGTAGTGGAGTGGTCAGTGAGTTAGTGTTAGCGGTAGTTTTAGTGCTGGCACTAGCCACTAGCCACTTCTTTCCTCACCAGCTTCCCTCTTCTCAGCACAAACGATTCCCCGCGCCAGGTCACGGTCTCTCCCACAAAACTTGCGATCCAAACCGCGACTCCGAGCAGGTCGCGCAATGGCAGCCATAGCAGCGAGCTCGGAAGCTGTCGATCGCCCAGCAGCGAGCGTCCGATTAGCATTCCGGCTGCGACTCGCGCGGACAGCATGATTGCAAACAACAGCCAGGCCCACGCCGCACCGCCTGCGAAGAGCAGTGCGAGCAGTCCCCAGAACAAACCAAAGGTGACTCCCAGCCCGACGTAGCCCCAGGGGCGGGAGTCGCGTATAGTCCGGGCCCAGCGGAGTTGATGGCGAATGTAGCCTGCGAACGAATAAGCGGGAAGAAAGGTCTCGACCACCGTTCGCGAGAGCTTCACCTTTCGCCCGGCGGTCGCGAGGCGGCGGCCTAACTCGTAGTCATCGGCAAGGTAATCGGCGAGCGATTCGAAGCCACCAACGCTCACCAGGTCGGCTTTGCGGAACGCCAGGGTCGAACCCAGCCCGAAGCGCAGTCCGCCTTCGAGCAGATGGGCAGCCAGAACTCCGGGAGCAAAATCAGTGCTGATACCGACCGACTCCAGCCGCGATCCCACAGTTGGTGCGGCGATTCCGCGATAAAGACAGGTGACGAGGGTGATGTTCTGCTCCTGCAACGGCGGCACGATCTGGCGCAAGTAGTTCGTCGGCACGCGGATATCACTATCGTTCACCACCACACATTCGAACTGCGCCTGGCGTAGCATTTGCGCCAGGTTGCTGACTTTGATGTTCGCGCCCAATACCTCCCGGCAGTGCAGCAGGCGAATTGTTCGTTGGGGAAACTCATCCTGCAAGCGCTGAACCAGGGCGATGGCTGGGTCGTTGCCGTCACTGACTCCAAAGATGATTTCGTAGTCCGGATAGTCCTGCAGACAATGGCTGCGAAAGCTTTCGTACATCTCGGGATCGGTGCCCTTGAGAGGTTTGAGGACGGAGACCGGCGGCGCGGATGGGAGGGGAGCATTCGGCACACTCTTTGCCCGTACGAACCTGAAGGCGCTTACCACACATAGCAGGTAGTAGCCGATGCTGGAGATCGTTCCCAGCACGGCAATAATTTCAATCGTTCTGCTGGTCTGGTGGAGCATGCTGACGTCGAGTCAATGCTGGGTGAAAGCGTATCAGACAGGAAAGTGGGAGTGATTAACCACAGAGGACACAGAGAACCACAGGGGAAATGCTGTCGCTCAGGAGCAGACTGTCACTCGTAACGGAGGGACTCGATGGGATCGAGATTGGCCGCTTTCCACGCCGGGTAGATGCCGAAGAGCAGTCCTTCGATGGCGGCTGCGCCGAGGCCGAAGCTGGCCCAGAATACGGAGATGCGGGCGGGCAGCGAACTCCAGACCATGGGGATCGCCCAGGTGATCGAGGGCTCCGAAGAGCACGCCGAGAACTCCGCCCAGGGCGGTCAGGGTGATGGCCTCGAGAGTGAATTGCAGCAGAATGTCGCGCTTGCGCGCACCGATGGCTTTGCGGACGCCGATCTCGCGCGTGCGCTCGGTCACCGACACCAGCATGATGTTCATCACGCCCACGCCGCCGACGATCAGTCCTACGCTCGAAACCGCGAACATGAAGACGAAAATCATGCCGGTGAGCTGGTTCCAGAGGTCGGACATCGCGTCCTGGGTGAAGACGGCGAAATTGTCGGGCTTGTTCGGCGGGACTTTGCGGCGGCGGCGGAGCAGTTGCTCGATTTCGTCGATGGCCTTCGGCATGTCGGCCTGGGAGGTGGCCTTGGCGCTGATCCAGAACTGCTTGAGTTCCGGGTGCAGCTTATGAAACGTGCCCCAGGGAAAGAAGATGATGTTGTCTTCGGGATTCTTGCCGCCGCCGAAAGCGCTCTTGCGCTGCTCGGCTACGCCGACGACGGTAAACAGCTGGCCGTAGATATTGATTTCTTTGCCGACGGCTCCGCCGCTGGGGAATAGCTCTTCGGCGGTATCGGCTCCGAGCACAATCACCGGCGCGCGACGTTCATCATCAATTTCGCTGAACCAGCGCCCCGCGGTCAGGCCGAGATCGAAAACATCTTTCCAATCGGCGGTGTCGCCTTCGAGAATCGTGTTCTTCACCCGGCGATTGCCGTACTTCACCACGTAGGTGCCGCTGCCGAAGCGGAAGTCCACGTAGCGGATGCCGGTGGCGACCGCCTGAACGTGGGGCAGGCCTTTCATCGCCTGGTAGTCCTCGAAGGTGAGCTCCTTGCGGGTGCGCATCTCTTCCGTGGGACGGCTCAGGCTGAAAGGCTGAATGTGGAAGGCGAAGATGAGGTTCGAGCCCAGGCTGGTGATGGAGGCGCGTGACGTTGTCGTTCAGGCCGCGGACCACGGAGGAAATGCCGATGACGACGGCGACGCCGATCACGATGCCGAGCACGGTGAGCGCGGAGCGCAGCTTGTTGGTGCGGATGGTATCCAGCGCCATCTTTACGATTTCGCCGTAGTCGCCTTTTTGCATAAAGTGCCGCTCTGTCCGCTCACTTGCCGCGTCAGCTACAACCACATCCCCACGCTCACATTTCAAAACGCAAGGCGGCGATCGGGTCGAGCTGCGCCGCGCGGCGCGCGGGGTAGACTCCGAAAAACAGTCCTACGCTGGTCGAAACCAGCAGGCCCGCGCACACCGCCCACAGCTTGATTTCTGAGGGCATGCCGACCAGCGCGGTGATGCCTTTGGCGAACGTGATCCCGAAAAGCACGCCCAGCAATCCGCCCATCAGGGCCATGGTGGCGGATTCGATCAGGAACTGCAGCAGCACGTCGCTGCCGGCGGGCTCCCATCGCCTTGCGGACGCCAATTTCGCGAGTGCGCTCGGTGACCGAGACCAGCATGATGTTCATGATCACGATGCCGCCGACCACCAGTGAAATTCCGGCGATGGCGATCATGGCAATGAAAAATGTGCCGCTCAGGTTCGACCCACAGGCTCAGGAAGTTCTCATTGGTCTCGACCGCAAAGCTGTCGGGCTTGCCGGGCTCGTCATGCCGGCGCGCGCGCAGAATGGCGCGCGCCTGGTCGATGGCAGCATCCAGCTGGCTGCCGATGCCGTCGGCTTTGCCAGAGATGATGATGCTGGTGTGCAGTCCGTACTGCTTCAGAAAGGTGCTGACCGGAATCAGAATGTAATTGTCGCGGCTCTGGCCCAGGGTCTTGCCCTGCTTCTTGCCCACGCCGATCACGCTGTAGATCTGGCCTTCGAGCGCGGAGTTCCTTGTTCAGCGGGTCCATGCCGGAAAAAGGTTGTCCACCAGGTCGGTGCCGATGACCGCGACGTTGGGAGCGGTTGTTCGACGTCGGTGTCGTTGATCATGCGGCCGTAGGCGAGGTCGAGGTCGAGAATCGGCCGGCATGGACGGCGTCAGTCCACGGACACGGGTGTCGGTGATGGCCTGGTTCTCGTATTTGACGTGGCCGCTGTTATCGACGGCCATGGCGCCGACCATGGCGCAGTGCGACGCAGCCCTCGCAGCACCGCACTCGTAGTCCTCCATGGTGATGTCTTTGCGCTTTTCGCCTTCGAGGAACTGATCGACGTTGGTGATTACCGGGGAGACTCTTGCTGATGATGAAGACGTCCGCGCCGAGGTTGAAGATCTTCTCGGCGACATAGGCGTTGATTCCGCTGACGAAAGTGACCACGGCGATGACCGCCGCGACGCCGATGACGACGCCGAGCAGGGTGAGGACGGAGCGCAGCTTGTTCGCCCACAGCGACTGCAGGGAAAGCCGGATAGCTTCGGTGATCTTCATGAAATGCTGCCGTTCAGGACTGAACCTGGCTTGCGTCAGGAGCCTGTTCGAGTCTAGACTCCAGTTTCGGGTCACGTCTAAGCAGAGGGGCTTGAGGGCCGAGGGCGAAGCCAACACCAGGCGACGTCGAATATAATGGGGAGTTGGCAGCCGGACCGGACGGTCGCTCGGGGTTCTCTTCGGACAGCGCCGGGAGGAAAGTCCGAACTCCGCAGAGCAGTGTGCCGGATAACGTCCGGGAAGCCGGGTTCAAAGCCCGGTTGACGGAAAGTGCCACAGAAAACATACCGCCCCGCCGCCGTGTGATTCCTTGAGCTAGCTTGGTGAGCGAACGCGCAAGGACTGATCACGGCGGCGGGGTAAGGGTGAAAAGGTGCGGTAAGAGCGCACCGCCGCGGCAGTAATGCCGCGGGCAGGGCAAACCCCACACGGAGCAAGACCAAATAGGGAGGAAGTCCCGCCGTTCGGTAGGCTTTGGACCGCGGCTTGCGGCCGGCGGGACACGTGCCGGCTCGGTGCGTCAAACCTCCGGGTAGGTCGCTAGAGCCGCGCAGTGATGCGCGGCCCAGAGGAATGACCGTCCTGCCGGAGCAATCCGGCAGACAGAATTCGGCTTACAGGTCCGGCTGCCAATCATCATCGTATTTAAATCACTTAGAAGCTAACGGATCCGATTGTCACGCCTTTGCGGCGAATGTGTCGCATTCTCCGCATTATGTGCGGAGAATATTCTCATTTTGCGGCGAATCTGAGCTATAATATCCGCAGGAAGTGCGGAGAATGTATATTCATGAGCTCGCCGATTGGCCCCAATTCCACTGGGAGCAGGAGCGCCTGGCCAGGCCTCTGGCTGATGTGCGCCATCGGCAAGGGCGCTTGATCGGTCACATGGGAGCGCTGGGCTTCCCGCTTCGACAAGAGGCTGTGCTCCAGACGCTTACGTCCGACGTTCTCAAGAGCAGTGAGATTGAAGGTGAAAAGCTGGACGCCGAGCAGGTGCGGTCGTCGATCGCGCGGCGCCTGGGGATCGATATCGGCGCCCTCAAGGCTACGGACCGCAACGTGGAAGGCGTGGTGGAAATGGTGCTGGATGCTACTCGCCACTATGACCAGCCGCTCACCGCGGAAAGACTGTTCAGCTGGCACGCTTCCCTTTTTCCGACCGGGCGTAGCGGCATGCACAAAATAAAAATTGGAACGTGGCGTGATGATGCTACGGGGCCGATGCAGGTTATTTCCGGCGCACTGGGGAAGGAGCGGGTGCACTTTGAGGCGCCCGCGGCGGCGCGCATCGGCCGGGAAATGAACTCATTCCTCAAGTGGTTCAACGCGGATGCCGATACCGATGCAGTGATGAAGGCGGCCCTGGCGCATTTTTGGTTCGTTACCATTCATCCGTTTGAGGATGGCAATGGGCGGATAGCTCGCGCCATTGCCGACATGGTTCTGGCGCGTTCGGAAAACAGTACGCAGCGCTTCTACAGCATGTCGGCGCAGATCCGGCAGGAACGCGAGGCTTATTACAACGTTCTTGAGCAGACGCAAAAGGGCGGGACGGACATCACGCTCTGGATGGAATGGTTCCTGGCATGCCTTGGACGCGCTATCGACGGCGCGCAGACGGCGCTGGGCGGGGTCCTTGCCAAGGCGAGATTCTGGGAGCAGGTTCGCGAGGTTTCGCTCAACGACCGCCAGCGGCTTGTACTCAACCGGCTGCTTGATGGATTTGAAGGCAGACTCACGACATCGAAATACGCCAAGCTTACGCGGTCTTCTCCGGATACGGCATTGCGGGATATCGCATACCTGGTGGAGCGCGGCATTCTGGTGCGGAGTTCGGAAGGGGGCCGGAGCACGAGTTATGCGCTGGCGGAGATTCAGTGAGCGTCATGAGCGCGGCTTGCCATTCGGGGTGTCGCGAACTCTGATCCGAGTCGCTCGGAACCATCCCTTGCATCTAATTTCTGTTCGCCCTTGAGCAATTCTGAAGTCTAAATTCTGAAGTCTAAATTCTGAAGTCTAAATTCTGAAGTCTAAATTCTGAAGTCTAAATTCTGAAGTCTAAATTCTGAAGTCTAAATTCTGAAGTCTAAATTCTGAAGTCTAAATTCTGAAATCCAGGAGGACACGATGGTGAAAGTTGCGCTGTATGTGCATATGGAAGCTAAGCCGGGTAAGGAGAAGGACGTGGAGAATTTTCTGAATAGCGGGTTGGCGCTGGTGGAGGAGGAGCCGGGGACGGTGGCCTGGTTTGCGATTCGGATGGGGCCGACGACGTTTGGGATTTTTGATGCGTTTCCGGATGAGGCGGGGCGGCAGGCTCACCTGAATGGGAAGGTGGCGGCGGCGCTGATGGCGAAGGCTCCGGAGTTGCTGGCGAAGGCTCCGTCGATTGAGAAGGTTGAGGTGCTGGCGGCGAAGTTGCCGGGGTAGTTTTTGGTGGGGTGTTCACCACAGAGGGCACGGAGGGGTGGCCTTCTGCCTAGGGCTTTCGCTCTGGCTAATTTTTTTGCTCCTCGGGGCTGGTTCTGAGAATTTTGTTTGGGTGGGCGGATTTGGGGGGTGGTGCGCCCGGAGAGATTCGAACTCCCGACCTATTGCTCCGGAGGCAATCGCTCTATCCAGCTGAGCTACGGGCGCGTGGTGTCAGTTTACATGGGCTGGGGGAGGGCTTCAAATTGGGGGGAATTCCTCGCTGGGGCGGTTTTGGTGGCGGCGGAATGGGGTCCTTCGCTTCGCTCAGGATGACTCGGTTTATTTGGGGCGGTCGTGCTCTGGTGTGATTGACTCTCTGCGTTTGCGCTTGTCGTCGTTCGTGGTGCTTGAACGGGCGTGTGGAGGGAATTCCTTGCTGGGCCGGTTTTGGTGTGGGCGGAATGGGGTCCTTCGCTTCGCTCAGGATGACACAAACGGGACACTAAGAGGTTCATCGGCTGGGCGGAGCTTCGCTGCGCGGGGCTTCGCTGCGTGTGGCTCTTGCTTCGCTCTGGATGACGCTGGTTGGGGGTGGCTTCGGCCGGTCACCAGACGTGGCAGGCGTTTTCCGCCACCATGGGTTGGCCGGCTTTGCAGCCCCAGGCTTTCTGAAACTCCGGCATGTTCTGCACTACGCCGTCTACCCGGTATTTGCCGGGAGAATGCGGGTCCACCTTCACCAGCATGCGGGAGAATTCCGGACGCCGCTTTTCGCACCACACCCGGCCGAAGCCGAGGAAAAAGCGCTGCTCGGGAGTGTAGCCGTCAATCTTCTCGCCGGCTTTGCCGGTCTTATCTTCAGAGATCATGTGCTCGAGCGCGGCCAGCGCGACTCTTGCGCCGCCGTTGTCGGCGGTGTTCTCGCCCAGGGTCAGCTTGCCGTTCAGTTTCAGGTCGTCCACCGCTACGAAGTTTGAGTATTCGTTGGCAATGCAGCTGACGCGCTTTTCAAATTCTTCGCCATCCTGCTTGGTCCACCAGTCGTGCAGGTTGCCCTGGGGATCGAATTTGCGGCCCTGGTCGTCAAAGCCGTGGGTGAGTTCGTGTCCGATCACGGCGCCGATGCCGCCGAAGTTGACGGCTTCGTCCATGGATTTATCGAAGAACGGCGGCTGCAGAATGCCGGCGGGAAAGACGATTTCGTTGTAGGAGCCGCTGTAGTAAGCGTTCACCGTAGGCGGCGTCATCTGCCATTCGTTGCGGTCGAGGGGCTTGCCGATCTTGGCGATCTGGCGGTGCGACTCGAACTCAGTGGCGCGCTGGGTGTTGCCGATCAGGTCTCCGCGAACGATCTTCACCGAACTGTAGTCCCGCCATTTATCGGGATAGCCGATCTTGTTGCGGATGGCATCGAGCTTCACCTTGGCCTGCTTCTTGGTCTCTGGAGTCATCCAGTCGAGGTTCTGGATGTCGTTATCGAGAGAGGCCTCGAGCGCATCCACCATCTTCAGCATGCGGGCCTTGCCGTCGGCCCCGAAAGTGGCGTCCACATACTTCTCGCCGAGGGCCTCGCCCGAGGGCGTTGTCGGTGGCGTCGACGCAGCGCTTCCAGCGGTCCTGAATTTTTTCCTGGCCGGTGAGGAACTGCTGCATTTTGAAATTGGCGTCCACGAACGGTTTGGAAAGCCATGGGGCGGCTGAGTTCAGCAGATGCCAGCTCACGTAGGTCTTGAGCGCATCGAGCGGTTCCGACTCGACCACCGCGTTTACCTGTTTGAAGAACTCGGGATTGGAAACGTTGAGTTCCGTGAAGCTGGGGGTTCCCATGTCCTTGAAATACCGGGCAAGGTAGAAATTCGGCGCCAGAGCTTCGGCGTCAGCCGTGCTCATTTTGTGGTCGCGGGATTTAGGATCGCGGCGCAGCGTTCGGTCCATGGCTGCTTTGGCAAGCTCGGTTTCAACCCGCAACACGGTCTGGGCCGCATTCCGCCGCCTGCTGCGGAGTCTGGCCGGCCAGAGTAAACATCTCGGTGGCGTAGTCGGTAAGATGCTTGCGCATCTCGGTGCTCTTGGCATCGTCTTTGATGTAGTAATCGCGGTCGGGAAGCGACAGTCCGCCCTGGTCAATGTAAGCGATAACCATGCTGGCATTATGAAGATCAGGGGCGGAGTAGAAATTGAACAACGGATTGGGCCCGACGAGCTGGACGTGCGCGATGGCGTCGATCACTCCTTCTTTGGTTTTCACGGCTCGCGATGCGGTCGAGTTCGGGCTTCAGCGGGGAGAGTCCCTTTTCGTCGGCGGCTTTCTCGTCCATGCAGGCCTGGTAGAAGTCGCCGATCTTCTGCTCGATGGGGCTGCGGTCCGGGCTATCGACCGCCGCCTTTTCGAGAATGCCGCGCTCGGTCACCAGGTTGCGCTCGTAGAGTTCGACAAAGCTGATCCAGTCGCTCTGGTCGGCGGGAATTTCGGCCTTCTTCAGCCAGTTGCCGCAGGCGTACTGGTAGAAGTCCACGCAGGGGTCGGCGCTCTTGTCGATGTTGTCGATGGAAAAGCCCGAGTCGGGTTTTTCCGTGGATTGCGCAAACCCGGCGAGCGAGAGGACGAGGCAGACGAGCACGAGACGGTGAACGCGCATGAAGCAACTCTCCTTTTGCAATCTGGTGATTCTAAGCCTGCGTTCTTTGGACGGGCAAGCTCCAGAATGGCTAGCAGCCTGAGGAATTCACCGTGATACCGCTTCGCAGAAACGATTTCTGCAGCGGGATTTCTCCGGGTTGTTCTGCGGCCAAATACAGGATATGAAGCTCCGACTGATCTGCCGTAGCGGCGTATAATGAGCGATTACAGGGAAGATTCCAGCACATTTTTTCACGGACAAGCTCCCACACTTTCGCAAGAACAATCTCTACAAGGACGATTTGAAATGACTCCCTCGAACGGCACGCCCGCCAACGGAACTAATGGAAATAGCGTACCTCGGCCACGCAGCGAGTGGCTCGCGCGCCGCAAGAACGAGAATAGCGACGGCAACTTCTCCCAGATGCACTATGCCCGCCAGGGCTTCATCACCGAGGAGATGAAGTATGTCGCACACCTCGAGAAGCTCACGCCGGAACTGGTGCGCGACGAAGTCGCCTGCGGGCGGATGATTATCCCCGCGAACATCAATCATCCTGAACTGGAGCCGATGGCCATTGGCGTGGCATCGCTGTGCAAGATCAACGCCAACATCGGAAATTCGGCGGTGACCTCGGAAATCCCGCGATGAGTTGAACAAGTTGCACACTGCGGTTCACTACGGCGCCGATACGGTGATGGACCTGTCAACCGGCGGCGACATCCATGAAATTCGCGAGGCGATTCTGCGGCATTCCCCGGTTCCGATCGGGACCGTCCCCATTTACGAGGCCATCTCACGGGTGAAGCGGGTTGAGGATCTGAACGCCGACGTGATGCTCGAAGTGATCGAAGAACAAGCCGAGCAAGGCGTGGACTACATGACCATCCACGCCGGAGTTTTGATTCAGTACCTGCCGATGGTTTCCAAACGCATCACCGGAATCGTAAGCCGTGGCGGGGCGATTCTGGCGCAGTGGATGGCGCACCATCACAAGCAGAATTTCCTGTACGAGCGATTTGATGACATCTGCAAGATCTTTGCCAAGCACGATGTGTCGTTCTCTCTGGGAGACGGGCTGCGCCCGGGGTGTATTGCCGATGCCAGCGACGAGGCGCAGTTTTCCGAACTGAAGACGCTGGGCGAATTGACCAAGAAGGCCTGGAAATATGACGTGCAAGTGATGATTGAAGGGCCGGGCCATGTTCCGCTCGACAAGATCAAAGAGCAAGTGGATAAGGAAAAGGAGCTTTGTTACGAGGCTCCGTTCTACACTCTGGGGCCGCTGGTGACCGATATCGCTCCCGGGTACGACCACATCACCTCGGCCATCGGCGCGGCCATGATCGGATGGCATGGCGCGGCCATGCTGTGCTACGTCACTCCGAAAGAGCACCTGGGACTGCCGAATGAGAAAGATGTGAAGGACGGAATTATCGCTTACAAGATTGCCGCCCACGCGGCAGACCTGGCGCGGCACCGTCCAGGGGCGCAGGACCGCGATGATGCGCTCAGCTACGCCCGCTACAAGTTCGATTGGGAGAAGCAGTTTGCCTTGTCGCTCGATCCTGAGACTGCGCGCTCGATGCACGACGAGACTCTTCCCGACGACTACTACAAAGAAGCGGCGTTCTGCTCGATGTGCGGACCGAAATTCTGCTCGATGAACTACTCCAGCAAGGTGGACGAGTACAACAAGCAAGTGCATGGCCTGGAGAAGAAAGATTATTCAGAACTGGTAGAGAAACTGGTCACGCTGAAGTAGAGACGCGGGCAGACCGAATCAGTTCAAGTCGGAGTAGTATTTCACTCCATCTTTAACCCGCATGTGAATCGTGGGCTGGGTGGGACGCGTGTTATAGCGCACGGTGGTATCGGCTGCGATCTCATCTGTCGTCCCGGAAGTGTGGCTGGAGTGGGCACCATCCGTAGATAGGTTCTTCTCGTGGGCGCCGGTATTTCCCTTACCACCCGCCATTCCGCTTCCATCTTCCTGAAGCGGCCGGTTTCCCGCTGCCGAGTCGGAGTCGCCTACCGAGCGCCACACTATTGCCGGCTGAGGAGTCGGATCTGACAGCTTCGTGGTCGCACCAAAAGCGGCAGGCGCGACCGCAGGCACCACCGTACTGTCATCGGGCGTGGTGCCAGCATCCGTAGAGGGGGCGCTGTCCTGGGTGGTAAACGGCACTGCGTGCTGGGCTTCGTCCCATCCGTGCAGCCATGCCGGGTGCAATGGCGACAGTCGGTGTACGAACGGCACGATCAAGAGGACCAGCAAGGCAGTGGTTGATAGCAAAGTGGCCGCCCGCCAGAAGTAAACTTCATTTTTGAAAACCCGCCGGTGCAGCGGCGGAACTGGATGCACATACACCACTTCACCATCCACATTGGGCGCGGGAGTCTCGGCTACCGGGGCAGTTTCTTCCAGGGAATGCCAGATCGGCCAATCGGACGAGGGTTCGCCGCTATCCATGCCGAGCGGCTCGGCGGCAAGATTCTCGCTCGAAGGCTCGAAGAAATGCTGAGCGCCAACAGCGGCGAATGCTTCGGCTTCCGCCTCCGACGAGGTTACGGAGCTTTCGGACTGCGCAACCTGCGCGACTTCCGCAACGGCTGCGTCCATGAGTGGTGCGGCTTCCATTTGCGGAGATGCAGATTGCTCAACGGCTAGAAGCGGA
Source organism: Terriglobia bacterium (assembly GCA_963798155.1). Taxonomy (GTDB): domain Bacteria; phylum Acidobacteriota; class Terriglobia; order Terriglobales; family Acidobacteriaceae; genus CAWCSH01. The sequence goes on along the minus strand of CAWCSH010000003.1, from coordinate 2,815 downwards.
ACTTCAGGTTCCAGTGCGCCACGGCCGACGAATACCTGGACACCTTCGGCTTGGGCAAACTCTGCGGCGATGCGGAGTGCTTCTTCCGATCCATGTTCTTCAATCGAGATCTCAAGATCCGCCGCATGCGCATTCGCATCGGTCGTGGAAACCACTTCCACATCGAAGCCCGAAGCACGCAGCTGGTTCACCAGTGCTCCGGACTTCTCACTGCACTCGCTCACTACTCTCGCAATTGGCATGGGCTTTTAACTGCTGGAACCTGCGCGCACAACTCTGTCCCAAGACAAAACGTGCAAGCGCAGTTAAGATGCGCCCGCGCACGAGTGAGTTGACTCAGGGACCAAGCTAATTGGCCGCAGACAATTTCGAGCCAGCAAGTGCAAACTATTGCAATTGCAGGACAAAGAATGATCTCAGCGAGCTTCTTCAAGGACCTTCGCAGCCCGATCGAGGGCGGCAGAGACGGCTGTAATCTGCTCTTTTGTGAGACTGAGATCGTGCTTGTCGATGGCCTCGTTTACTCCCGGAATGACCACGGCGGCGTATCCGGTGTACTGCCCAGGAGCATAGATCGCGTGGCGGTACCAGGGGCGGTTGGGAAGACCTCCAGAAATTAATAGAGCGCGTTCGGCCTCAACCAGAGCCCGGTTCAGGGTGCTCAGGTCACCGGAAGCGGACCTCTGGCGGTCCAGCAGGCGAGCTCCAGCCTGCTCGAAATGATGAGCCGCGGCGGATGCTGCTGCAAAATCCGGCGCTTCAGCCCCAAATTCACGTTCCGCTTTCTTTTTCGCCGCCTCTATGTAAGTGCCAATCTCCTTGCCGTAATCCTGATAGTTCAGGGGAAGAACGTCCGCACCGGCCATACGGATTGCTTCGAGGCCGAACACCCGCGCCATCTGCTGTTCATAGGTGAAATCGGGATCGGCGAACTTCTTGAACCACTGAAAGTTATCGAATACGGAGTGGTACACGCCGTAGGAACCGGTGGAGCCGACATCCGTGGAGGGCACGCCAAGATGTTGCAGGAAAACGGTATAGTCGGAACCGCTTCCCAGATCGCCTACGGAAGCATCGGTTTTCGCCTCCGACGCCGGCGGACGAAAGGTACTGGAGGCCGTCTCCTGCGGGTTCGGCGCTTCGCCGCTCTGGCTGCTCTTGAGCCAGCCGTCGTATACCGTCCCGCCCTTGGGGCTGGGCACCGCCTTGGTGAGCTCGCGCAGAAACTGCTTCAGGCTGGGTACGGCCGAGGCTCCAAATTTCGGACCCGAGACGCCGACGTCCATGTTGAGATAGGCAGCCGCATTGGCGAGGTCCTGCTCATGCTGCTCGCCCCATTCTGTGGACCCGATCAGACCTTCTTCTTCGGCATCCCAACTAGCGAAGACCAATGTCCTCTTGGGTTTCCAGCCCGATTTAAGCAGTTCTCCGATGCCGTGTACGGCCTCGAGCATAGCAGCCGTGCCGCTGTTCGGGTCCACCGCGCCATCGACCCAGGCATCGCGATGGTTGCCGGCAACGACCCATTCCCCGGGTGACTGGCGTGCCGGGAATACGCCCGATCACGTTCCAGATGGTTCGATATTGGTAATCCTGCTTCAGGTGCAGCTTCACTTTCACCGGCCCGGGGCCCACGTGATAGGTGAACGGCAGTGAGCCCTGCCAGTCCCGAGGAGAGTCAGGGCCACCCAGGTGTTCGAGAATGGGCCAGGCGTCGGCATAAGACAGCGGAGTGCAGGGAATCTTCGGGAGCTGTGCCGATTTCTCCGGCGGGGTCCGCTCGCTGGCCGCTAAATCCGGCACCGAAGCCACTCCTGGACGTCGTGGGATCGCCCGGGAATTCGAACATATAGCCGATCGAGCCGCGCTGTACGCCGGTGTCGGGCCGCCACGGCCCAACCGGATATTTATCTCCGCGACGCCACCCGTCATCGTATGGGTCGGAATAGATGATGACCCCCGCCGCGCCATGCTCCTGCGCGACAAAAGCTTTCACTCCGCGAAAATTCTGGCCGTAGCGCACGAGCACGATCTTGCCGCGCACGTCGATCTTCATCTGCTCCAATTTTTTGAAGTCGTCGGGGGTGCCGTAATTGGCGTACACCACCTCGGCTTCGACATCGCCCGACGGCGACATGGAGTTAAAGGGAGTGATCACCCGAGGATCGTCCTGAAAGGAATCGCCCTCCACGTGCTCACGGGTGGGGCCATGCATTTTCACGCTTGCGGGAGCGGTGACATCGACGCTGATTTCGGCGGGTAGTTCATCCATACCTTGTATTCGACGATTTCGGTTTGCAGCCCGGCATCGCGAAACTTCCGGGCAACATAGTCGGCGGTCGCTTTATCCTCCGGAGTGCCAGCCACATGAGGAGCCTGCGTCAGAATGCGCAGGTGCTCTTCCGCGAGCTTGGGGTCGGGAACGGCGAGGAAGCGGGATTCGAGAGCAGTTTCGGCTGCGGTGTCGCCAAAGCCGAAGATGGGTTGAATGTCCTTTGAAGGTGCGCTTTGGCTGATCGGGACGGTGAGTGCGAGGGCTGCACACCCCAATAACAAAGACGTGGTTATTTTCATGAGAGCCTGGGAAAAACAAATTAACACACGGAATACACCGGACCGAAGCACACAGTGCCGCCTCTGGGAAAGCCCTTAAACCGTGGTCCCGAACATTGCCGCGAACCTCACTAACTAGTGCTACGATTTTCCTTATGAAACGTGCCACTATAACCCTTCCGGAGGACTTAGCGGTCGCACTTGAGAACTACCGAAATTTGCATGAAGTACCGCCCAGTCTCGCTAGCGTGGCACAGGCCGC
>CAWCSH010000002.1:0-178075 GCA_963798155.1 Terriglobia bacterium | reverse complement strand
TACCATAGATGCATAATGGGTATTGGTTCTAATTTCAGTGCCGCCGGAAAGGTGTGCGGAAAAATCTTTGATTATAGTAAATCGATACACAGGCTTTAAGGTTCAGTAACCGGTAAGCGTCAGAGTATGCGGTGTTGCCATCATTAAGCGGGATTTTATCAATAAAATAATAATCAGAAGACAGGTAAACGCCAAAATTGGTGTGTAAAGTAAAACCTGCATTAATTTTGTTGGCTGGCACCCCTGTTAATTCATTCCCGGAATAATCAGTGCCATTATCTAAAAACTCCTTAAACTCATAATGCCCTATGGATGCCGATACATAAGGCTGTATTGAAAATGTGGAGTTGATTTTCAGGTAATAGTTTATCAGGGCTTCGATGCCTTCATGAATGGTTTCGCCCGCATTTACACCTACATACTGGTCGTTGCCCACGCGCTGCGCCACCAACAGGTCATTGATCTGCATTTGGTAGACTGAAAATTCAGCATACAGGTTCCTGTCCAAAAAATAAAACTTGCCGCCTATTTCATAATTATAACCATTTTCAGGTTTTATGTCGGGGTTAATATCCCTTCCGAGGTAAGGGTTTCCTCTATGCCGGGCAATGAAAATCCCCTGCTGGCAGAAACATAGAAAGTTTGTAAGCTGCCCGGTTTATAAAGCAATGAGATCTGGGGAGCCCAAAAGCCATCATAACTGTGGTCTTCGGAAGAGGTTATATCGGAAGGAAAAGCAGTATCGAGCTCAAACCGGGTTTTATTATAGTTAAGCCCTGCCTGAAATTCAAATTTTTTAGAAAGTTCAACCCTTAGCTGTGCAAAGGCATTTATAAAATTCCTTGTCTGCTCTGTACCTGTAATGCGGTTGCCCTGCAGGCTGCCCATCCCGTTATTGTTTTCATACAGGTTTTCATAAGTACTTCCTTTAAACCCATCCTTAAAATATTCCATACCTGCTATGGCCTGTGCTTTTTGCCCTGCTATGGTAAAGCCTGTATTGAACTGTGTCCTTGCCCCGAAACCGGTCGTATTTTGTGTAAGGATGTCAAAAGGCCTTGGCTCATAGCTTTTTTTGGTATTAATAAACACCGAGGTAGAATTGGTAAGCCACGATACAACCTGTTGGTTATAGGCCAGCCCGCCGAGATAAGAATCATATTGTTCGTACCCTTTTGCCTGTTTCCAGGTAAAGGCTGCCGACTGTGGGCTGTTATCATAAGTATCTTTATCTACAGAGCTCGGTATATAGGCTTTCATATAGGTATAATTGCCAAAGTAAGTAAGCCTGCTTTTCTCTTTTTTAAACAATTCTCCTGAAAGGGTAACCCCTTCACGGCTATAAGCGCTGTTTTCGCGATACCCATCGGTATCCAGTTTGTGGCAGCTTATATTGAGGCTTCCTTTTTTGGTGTTTAACCCGTAGCTGATGGTGTTTTTTACCAACCCGTAAGACCCTACTGTTGTGCTGAGCGAAGCCTGGCTTCCGGGAATATCAGCATATAGGGGGCTAATCAGGATTGCACCGCCCAAGCCTGCGCCATAAAGGCTGGATAACGGGCCTTTAATGATCTCGATCTGTCCGATGGACCGAAGGTCAATGTCTTCAATAGTGGTTTCGCCATCGCCGGAGGTTAGGGGTATGTTTCCGTAAAAAGCGCGTATTTTATTGGTGCCATAAGGGGTGCGTGCCCCAATGCCCCTGATGGTAATGCGGTTGGTGTTTATGCCTCCGGATTGCATCAATACTCCCGGCAGGGTATTCATAATAAGGGAAATGTCGGTATTGTTGTTGCGCTCCATAGCAGCGGATGAAAGCAGGCTAATGGATGCGGGGGCATTCATCAGGCTGTCATTTATATGATAGCTGCTTATCACTACTTCCTGCAGCACTTTTTTATTGGTCAGGCTGTCTATAGGCTGTTGGGCAATTGCCAGGGCGGAAATGAGAACCGTAAAAAAACAAATACAATATTTTTTTTGCATGCAGGTAAAATTAAAAAATCCTGCATACAAAGGTGCAGGATTTTTGTGTTTTCAATAAGTTTTATTATTTATTGGATGATATTTTCCATACAACATTCCCGCTGTCATCATTAACCAACAGGGAACCGTCATTCATAACCGTAACATCTACCGGGCGGCCATATACATCCGCCTTTTTTTCGTCAGCGATAAATCCGGTAAGAAAATCTTCGGGCTCGCCTGAAGGCTTTCCGTTTTTAAATGGTATAAATACTACTTTGTACCCTGAAAGTACAGAGCGATCCAGGACCGTGCTGCCCTACAAAAACACCATTGCGGTATTTGGCAGGGAAAGCTTTTTTTGTGTAAAAAGTTAATCCTAACGATGCGGTGTGGCTTCCCACGGGAACATCAGGCACAATAGCTTTTGCTACCAGGGCTTTTCCTTCCCCTTTCATGCGTGGATCAACGTTTTGCCCGTAATAGGAGTAAGGCCAACCATAAAATCCGCCACGCTCTACACTGGTTACATAGTCAGGAACAAGGTTGTCACCCAGCTCATCACGTTCGTTAACTGCCGTCCATAACTGGTGTGTAACAGGGTTCCAGTCCATCCCCACAGGATTTCGCAGCCCACTGGCATATACCATTTCTTCTTTGCCGTCAGGATTAACCTCAAGTATGTCGGCCCTGCGTATTTCGTTTTCCATGCCGTGCTCGGCATTATTGCTTCCCGACCCGACAGATATGTATATTTTAGACCCGTCTGCATTGGCAATCAGGTTTCTTGTCCAGTGGTTATTATACCCTCCGGCAGGCAGCTCTACAATCTTTTCCCCTTTACCTTCCAGCTTGGTAGCTTTATCATTATAAGGATAACGGTACAGCCCGTCGGTATTGGCTACATAAAAATAATTGTTGAGTACCAAAACGCCATAAGGCTGGTTAAGGTCTTCAAGATATACGCTTCCTGTTTCATATTTCCCATCATTATCTTTATCACGGTACAGCGTTATCCTGTCGGGGCTGCTCCTGGTGCCGGATTCTACTATAAAAATATCATTGTTAGGGGCAATGTAAGTATTTCGCGGGCTTTTAAGCGTATCCACGAATTTAGTAACTGTAAACCCTTCGGGCGCTTTAGGCGTGCCCGTTTTCCCAGCCTTTCACGTGGCTGTTATTGTTCACCGACTCAGTGGCGTAAGGCGGTGGCAGTTTAAGGTCGCCAATGGCAGTTTGTACAGTAGTATCGCCCTGCTTTTTAGCTATTTCTTTTTCCTGTTTGCTTACGTGGCCTTTACAGGCTGTAAATGATACCAAGCATAAGAGAACCAGGGTTAAATATCGTGTGTTCATGTCTTGATGGTTAAAGGAATTATTTTTATGCACGAATTTACTTATTTGATTTTTTTATTTGCCTAAGCTATTGAATATTAAATATATTTTAACGTTCATAAAATTTTATAAAATAAACGCGTCTTTTTAGTGAGGTGCCCCGTAATTAGTATATTTGCAAATTATAGCAAACATTTACCTGAAAGTGATACAGCTTCACGACAAACATTTTGTTCCTTTTATCAGCGCAACCGAAATTGATACTGCCCTGGCACGGATGGCCCTTGAGGTGCAAAACGGACTGATAGGCGAAATCCCCGTATTTGTTGGGGTATTTAACGGCGCTTTTATGGTGGTTTCCGATTTTGTGAAAAAGTATAAAAGCAATTGCGAGATCAGTTTTGTAAAACTGGCCTCCTATGAAGGGACTACTACTACCAATGATGTAAAGCAGCTTATAGGCCTTAACCAAAACCTTGAAGGGCGCACCGTGGTAATTATAGAAGATATAGTAGATACCGGCAATACGGTAGAAGAGTTGAAAAAAATGTTTGAATCCCAAAATGTAAAAGAACTTAAAATAGCCACGCTTTTTTTTAAGCCCGAAGCCTATAAAAAAGACATTAAGCTGGACTATATTGGGTTTGAGATACCTAATAAATTCATAGTGGGCTATGGCCTGGATTATGACGGGCTGGGAAGAAATTTACCTGAAATTTATCAATTACAATAAATAACACACAACTTCATTACAATGATCAATATCGTATTATTCGGGAAACCGGGAGCAGGAAAAGGAACTCAGGCAGAGTTTTTAAAAACAAAATACAATTTAACGCATATTTCTACGGGCGATGTGTTTCGTTACAACCTTAAAAACGAAACCGCACTGGGCAAAGAAGCCAGGGCCTATATGGATAACGGTGACCTTGTACCTGATGCGCTTACCATAAAAATGCTGCAGGATGAGGTGGAAAAACACCCTGATACCAAAGGTTTTCTTTTTGATGGCTTTCCAAGGACCATTGCTCAGGCAGAAGCACTGGATGCTTTTCTTGAAACCAAAGACTGGAAAGTGACTGCGACTGTTGCCCTTGAGGCTGATGATGAGGTATTGGTACAACGCCTTTTTGAGAGGGGAAAAACAAGCGGAAGGGCAGATGACCAGGACGAAACCCTGATAAGGAACCGCTACCAGGAGTATAATGAAAAAACCGCTCCGCTTACAGACTATTATCAAAACCAGCATAAATTTTATGCTGTAAACGGTATAGGAACTATTGCCGAAATAACCGAAAGGTTGAGCCTGGTGATGACAAGCTTAACTAAAATTCCAACCATTGGAAATAGCCATAATATTATTTTTAATACTGCTTAACGGTGTTTTCTCCATGTCGGAAATTGCGCTGATATCTGCACGTAAAAGCCGCTTGGAAACTGCGGCCAAAAAAGGTAATGCCAGTGCCAAAACCGCACTGGACTTAGCCAATGCGCCTAATAAATTCCTTTCTACAGTACAAATAGGTATTACACTTATAGGTATCCTTACCGGTATTTACAGTGGCGATAAAATTACCGAGAATGTTGAGGTTTTTATTAGCAGCTATGAAGTGCTTAGGCCTTATGCCCATAATATAGCTGTAGGTATTGTAGTAGTTATACTTACCTTCTTTTCGTTGGTATTGGGTGAGCTGTTGCCTAAAAGGGTAGGGCTTATTTATCCTGAAAGCATTGCAAAACTGGTAGCGCTGCCCATGAAAGTATATCGATAATTACTGCGCCTTTTATATGGTTGTTTGTTTCCTCTACTGATTTCCTGATGAAAATATTCAACATCCGCCCCACAGCAGACGGGAAGGTAACCGAAGAAGAAATTAAGGCGATAATTAAAGAAGGTACTGAAGGCGGAGAGGTGCAGGAAATAGAACAGGATATTATGGAACGTGTATTCCATATTGGCGACAGGAAAGTAAATTCGCTAATGACACATCGAAATTCGGTAGCCTACCTGACTTTGAATCTGATAAAGACCGCATTCGCGAAATTATGCTGGAAGAACTGCATTCGGTTTATCCGGTATGCGAAGATAATCTTGACGATGTTGTAGGGGTGGTGTTGTTGAAAGATATTTTTGCCAATTATGAAACGGCAGACTTTAACCTCCGAGAAATAACCAAAGAACCTGTATATCTAATAGAGCATACATCTGCCTATAAAGCACTGGAAATATTTAAAAAAACAAAAGTGCATTATGCTTTTGTAACCGATGAATATGGCGTTTTTCAGGGTATTATTACCCTAAACGATATACTTGAAGCATTAGTGGGCGATGCGTCTGATTTTTATGATGACGAATTCCAGCTTGTCGCTAATCTGATGGTACATGGACTGTAGACGGACATTATCCGCTACACGACTTTCCTTACCTATTTTGACCTCGACGAACTTACCAACGATTATGAAGTAACAACTGTAAGCGGACTTATAATGACAGAACTTTCCTATATACCTAAAAGGAAAGAAAATTGGCTGGAATCATTATGAGCTTGAAGTGCTTAAAATGGATGGTGTGATGATTGAGAAAGTACAAGTAAGGTCGATTAAAGAATAGACAGGGCACAGCATTTATATATAAAATAATAAAGGGAGCATTTGCTCCCTTTATTATTATGGTTTTTTTGGCTGCAGTTTATTTTTCTTCCAGCAGTACCTGTGCTTCAACAGCTACTTCGCTCCAGGTTTTACTTACGCCGTCAGCTCCGGTATGCAGAGCGGCACACGCTTTATTGATAGAGGCTACTGCGTCTAAAGTATCCCATTTTTCCAAATCCATCACGCCTTTAAAAGTATAATGGTTATCTGAAGTCATTTCTTTTTCAAGCGGAATGTTTGCCGTTTCGCCATTAAGGGTCACGTCAATAGAACAGGCTTCGTTATCGGAAACTTTAAAAACACCGGAAATGAATTCGGTATCTTTCATTACCCCAAAGAAAAACTTAAGTATTTTAGGGTCACGGGTTCCGGATGCATCATTGGTAAATAAGCTGCTTACAGGGATTTTAAAGGCAGTACCGTTTAAAGCTTCCAGCGGAGTGCTTCCGGCTTTTGTATCGGTAATTTCAATTTTAGTGAATTTTCCGCCAACAGGCACTTTATCTGTTGTTTTATAAGCTGTAAAGCCAACTTTTACAGAATCTTTAACTAAAAAATTGGCCAGTAGCCGAATCCGTTGCCTGATTTTCCGTATTCAGGAGTTACAGCATCTTTGTCTTCGTTTGTTTTTTTTGCAGCTGTAGGTTGTGCTTAACAAAACAGCCAGGAATAAAAAGGTAAATTTTTTCATGAAAATTATTTTTGCAATTTAAAATGCTAATTTAGGATTATTTTGGTACACGATAAAAATATTAAAGTCACTATTTTAGTAATATCTCAAAAGTACATTGGGTCGAGGACCGGTTGCCGCCGACGCTGCAGGGCCGCGTGCGGATGAGCACCGCACACCTGGTGGTGGTCGCGGTGGTCGTTAGCGGCGGACTGGCGCTGACCGGCTGGTGGGTCACCCGGGCGGCGGTGCCGACGCCGCCCTGCCGCCGCCGCCCGCGGGCCTCGAGCCCGTCGGTCCTGGTCACCCCGGACGGGGCGCCGAGCGGACCGGTTCCGGCGTCGGGTGCGACGGTGCCCGCGGGTGCGGCGGGCTCCGCGGGGGCAGCCACGCCTGTGGTGACCCCGACGGACTCGGCGAGCAGCATCGTGGTGGACGTCGCCGGCAAGGTACGGCGACCCGGGATCGCCGAGGCTGCCCCTCGGGTCGCGGGTGGTCGACGCGCTGGAGGCGGCCGGCGGGGCCGTTCAGGGGGATCCGGCTGGGGACCCTCAACCTCGCCCGGGTGCTCGTGGACGGCGAGCAGATCGTCGTCGGGGTGCGCGCGCCCCCGGGAGTGGCCGCCTCGGCGGCGTCGGCGCCGATCGCGTCGTCGGCCGCAGGCAGCACCCCGACGCCGATGGTGAACATCAACACCGCCGGGCGGTGCCAACTGGTCGAACGTCTGCCCGGCGTCGGCCCGGTGACCGCGCAGGCGATCTTCGAGGCCCTCCGGGCCGAGCGCGGCACCTTCACGGCCGTCGACGAGCTGCTCGAGGTCTCGGGGATCGGCGACGTCACGCTCGCCAAGATCGCGCCGTACGTGACCCTCTGATGCCGCGTCCACCCGACGACGACCGGCCTGAGTGCGCCCGGCGCTCCGGGTGTGCGCCGCCGTACAGACCTCCGCGCAGTCCTCCTGGCCGTGTCCGCCTGGGCCGGGGGGCTGGCCGCGTTCGGCCTGCCCGGGTGGACGTGCCTGGTGCTGCTGGTGATCGGCGGCGTCTGTGCGCTGCTCCGCAGCCGTCGTCGTCCGGTGGTGACCCTGCTCGTGTGCCTGCTCGCCGCCGGCGCCGTCGGGGGAGCCGCGGCCACCCGCGTCGCGGTGAACCGGTCCGGTGTCGTGGGCTCGCTGGCCGCCGACCGGGCAGCAGTCACCCTCACCGCCGGGGTGACCGGCGACCCGGTGCTGAGGACCGGCCGGTTCGGCGCCTTCACGCTCACCCGGGTCACCGTCACCGAGGTGCTGGGCCGCGGACGGTCGCGGTCCACCCGCGTCCCGGTCCTGGTGATCGCCGACGAGTCGTGGGCCGCGGTGGAGCTTGGGGCCCGCGTGGTCGCCAGCGGCAGGCTGGCGCCGCCTGACGGCCCGGACCTCGCCGGCGTGCTGTCCACCGGCCGGCCGCCGCGGGTGCTGTTCAGGCCAGGCGAGCTGCTCGGCGGAGCCGCCGCGGTCCGCGCCGGGATCGCCGCGTCGAGTGTCCGGGGCGCCGCCGGACGCCCGCGCGCTGGTGCCGGCGCTCGTGGTCGGGGACGACCGGCAGATGTCGTCGCGGGTCGTGGAGGACTTCCGCACCTGCGGGCTCACCCACCTCGCGGCGGTGTCCGGCACGAACCTCACCCTGGTCGTCGGTTCCTGCTCGTGCTGGCCCGCTGGGCCGGTGTCCGGGCCCGGGGCCTGGCGCTCGTCGGGGTGCTGGGGGTGCTGGGCTTCGTGCTGCTCGCGCGTCCGGAGCCGAGCGTCCTGAGGGCCGCGGCGATGGGCACGGTCGCCCTGGTCGGGATGGGCTCACGGGGACGGGACCGGGGAGTGCGCGCGCTCGGGGTCGCGGTCTTCGTGCTGCTGCTGCTCGACCCGTGGCTGGCGCTCTCCGTGGGCTTCGTGCTGTCCACGCTGGCGACGGCAGGCATCCTCTTCCTGGGGCCGCCGTTCCGGGACGCGCTGGGTTCCTGGCTGCCGCGCTGGGCCGCGGAGGCACTGGCGGTACCGTTCGCCGCGCAGCTCGCCTGCACTCCGGTGGTCGCGGCCATCTACGGTCAGGTGAGCCTGGTGGCCGTGGTGGCGAACCTCGTCGTTGCGGCGGCCCTTTGGCAGGCCGCCGTCCTCGGGCTGCTGGGCGGGGTCGTGATGCTGGTGCTGCCCCCGCTGGGACACGCCTTCGGTCGGGTCGCGGGCCTCTGCGCCTCGTGGATCATCACCGTCGCCGTGCACCTTGCGCGGCTGCCCACCGCGGCCGTGGACTGGGCTCGTCAGGCGTGACGTCCGTGGCCGTGCTCGGGCTGGTCTGCGCGGCAGTGGGCCTCGGGGCGACCCGAGTGCTGCGCCGGGCCCGCTGGTCGGTAGCGCTGAGCGCCGTCCTGGTGGTGGTGATGCTGCGCCCGCTGCCTTCACCGGGCTGGCCGCCGCGGGGCTGGGTGCTGGTGGCCTGCGACGTCGGGCAGGGCGACGGGCTGGTGCTGAACGCCGGCGGCGGCAGCGCCGTGGTGGTCGACACCGGTCCGGACCCACCGGCGATGGCCCGGTGTCTCGGTCGGCTCGGGGTGCGGGCGCTGCCGGTGGTGGTGCTCACGCACTTCCACGCCGACCACGTCGACGGGCTGCCGGCGGCGCTCCGCGGCCGCCCGGTTCGGGGAGGTCGACGTGACGGCCGACCAGGACCCGGCGTACGGCGCCGCCGCGGTGCAGCGTTGGGCGGCGGCCACCCCGGTGCCGGTGCGGGTGCCGCCGTACGGCGAGGTGAGACGGATCGGTGCGCTGACCTGGCAGGTGATCGGGCCGGTGCGGACCTCGTCCGCCGCACGCCACCCCGAGGAGGGCACCGGGGCGAACAACGCCAGCCTGGTGCTGCTCGTCCAGGTGGCGGGCGTGCGGCTGCTGCTGGCCGGCGACATGGAGCCCGAGGCCCAGCAGGCACTGGCCCGGTCACTGCCGGGACTGCGGGTGGACGTGCTCAAGGTGCCGCACCACGGCAGCCACTACCAGGACCCCGAGCTGCTCGCCAGCCTGCACGCCCGGCTCGCGGTGGTCTCGGTCGGCAAGGACAACGACTACGGGCACCCGGCGCCGGTGACGACGGCGATGCTCCGCCGGGCCGGGATGCGGGTGGAGCGGACCGACCAGGACGGGGACGTCGCGGTGACCGCGTCGCGCGGGCGGCTCGGGGTGCGGACGCGAGGTGGCCGGTGAGCACGCGTGAGGCTGCGAACGCTGATGCGCCTCAGCCGATCGGGCGCTCACCGTTGATGAGGTAGCTGCCGCTGCCGGAGCGGATCAGGTCGAAGCCCTTGCGCTCGGTGGAGGCACGGCCGTTGGTGCTGTGGTAGGTCAGGGTCACGTCGACCGCGTCGCTGCCGGCGACCGGGCGAACGCTGCTGACGTCCACCGAGCTGATTTCACGAGAGAAGCGGTCGTAGGACGCGCGTCCCTGCGCCTGCTCACCGGGGCCGAGCCGGGACCAGCCCTGGTCGGTGCCCCCGGGAGCAGAGGCGAAGTAGCTGCGCACGAAGGCGGCCTTCGAACCGCCGGCCGAGCCAGACCGCGTGCCGTCCAATCGCGGGTGCTCAGGGGAGCGAACCGCCTTCAGCTGTGGCGATGCTATGCATGGACACAAAAAAGGCCAGCCTTTCGGCTGGCCGTGAAAATATTGAATTCTAGAACGACACCCGCAACCCGAAACGGACGGTGCGATGGCCGCCATCGAAAAGACTGGGATCGCCGAATCCGTCGAATTCACCGTTGTCGCCGGCGTCTTCCAGGATGGGATCAACGTCAATCGGGTTGGCATGATTGAACGCGTTGACAAGGCTCATGTGCCAGTTGATATTGACGCGCTCTCCGATCTTGATGTTCTTGCCAATCTGGGAGTTCGCGCTGTTGGTCCAGGCATCGCGCAGGCTGTTGCGTGGCGCAGTGCCCCACGGGGTGCCATAGATGGAGTTAGCTTCCGGACCGTTCATGATCAAGTGCACCTGGCTTTGGTCCACCACTCTACCGCTGCCGCCGGTATTCAGGTCAGTGAAATCAACCAGCGTCGCAGGAGCCTGAGAACAGCTGAAAGTGTCGCCGAAGTAATTGCAGGCATTCCCGGCGTAGACTCCGATTGCTGTTGCTGGCGCGGAGGGGTTGCCCATGAATGGGCGCAGAGTTTCGTAGCTTCCGTTAAACGTCTGGTCGAAGGTGGTGTCGGTAGGGTTATAGCCGCCGCTGGCCAGGTTGAAGAAGAACTTAGACCGGAGTGTAAGACTGGCCGGATTGCGAGAATATAGCTACCAGCTACATTCCATCCTCCCGAGGATGTGGCCAATAATTCCATGCTGCGAGCGGTAGAACGGAAGCTGTTCGTAGAACGACATGCTCCAGCTATGGGAAAATCCAGACCCGAAATGCCGTTTTCCTGGTTCTTGTAGTCGAGCGGATTCTGCGAGAAGGCATAGGTGCCTCCGCCGCTGAAGCTGCCAAAAATCTCATCCGCGTTGGATAGGGTCTTGCTCCAGGTGTAGTTGGTTTTCAGCGTCAGTTGGTCGAACAAATTGTTGGTGCGGAATTCGCCCTGAAAGGCGTTGTAGTTGGAGTAGGCGGTGTTGGTACGTTCCCGTACCCTGGCCTCGTCGCAATGCACCCGCCCAACGGCGCCCGCGAACAGCGCATCCGACGCGGAGCAAGGAGTGACACCGGCCGGCAGTACCGAGGAACTAAAAACGCCATCTGCAATGCCGGCTGCGAGACCTGCGACATTGGGATTGGCATTGATGGACTGGAACAAGTCACCGGCTTTGTTTCCGACATAGCGGGCTTCAACCGCAGCGTGGCTCCCTAATTCACGTTGGATGCCGAAGCTCCAGCTGTGCACGTGGTCCGGGCCAAAATCCGGGGCAATCGAGGTCTGGTTGACCGACCGGGGGTCTAGGACTCCAAGCGGCAGGAATGCGGCAAGGTCGGAGCGTACGGTCGGTCCCGTAGGATCGGCAGACATCGGCCCCGGGCTGACCGCAAGGGTTGACAATGCCTGCGGTGCGTAGGTGGCCATGTTCAGGTAAATGTTGTAGTACGGAGGATCGTAGCTAAGGCGATATCCGCCGCGGATGACCGTCTTGTCTTCTCCCAGCAACCATCCACCAGACGGACTCCAGGCAAATCCGATACTCGGACCCCAGCTGTTCTTAGGTGCGGGAATTTCGGGATAGGCGGTAATGGATGGTAGGCAGACTCGGGTCCCAGATGGGATCGCTGCCGTTTTGCTGCGCCAGGTCATTCTTGTGGAACAGGTTGGCCGGCTGCCCATAGTAAGACCAAGTCAGGCCGAGATTCAGGGTGAGATGGCTGGTCACCTTGAAATCGTCGCCGAAGTACAGGAATGTATCTTTCTCGCGGAAATCGAGCAAAGGATTGCCCACCGCAATGTTCACGTGGTCCGGCTCGTTCCCGGCGTACGCGTTCCAGTCGTTGAAAACATAGCTGCCATTCGTGTTGGGCAGGAAATGATTGGGCGAGTGCTGGTAGGTAAAATTCACTCCAGCTTTCAACTGGTGCCGCCCCTTCAGATAGTTCCAATTGTCCTGCAACTGATAGGTATTGACGATGCGACCTTGGGGAAAGCCAGTTCCCGGGCCAAACCCCAGCAGGCTGGTATCCGCAAAGCTAATGTTGGTCAGCGCATTTGAGAGGTCTGCCTGGCCCGGCACCGTGCCCAATGAGTTGGTTCCGAATTCCACATTCGTGCGCCCATAGTTCACGCGCACCTCGTTCAACATGTTATTGCTCAGCTTGCGGGTCCAGCTCCCGTAACCCTGCTGCCCCAACCGACGGCACGCTGATGGGGTAACCTTGAGCTGCCTGGCCTTCGTCGTAGTTGAGGAAGGTCTGCTTCTGCCAGATGTAACGCCCGGTGAACGTGTTCTTGTCGCCCACCAGATCAACTCTCGTGATCGCCCCATACCCGTGGAAGCTGTTGGAGATATTGCGTTGCACGCCTGCCATTTCACTCGCGCAGCCGCCCGGATCGTTGGGGACAAAGCCCGCGAAGGGATTCCCGGTTGCCGGATCAATTCCGTCGAGAACCAACGTTTGCGTACCGCCGCTTGGCGTGGGACTTCCACCCGTCACCCCGTACGGGTCCGTATGCGTTGAGAGCAGCGAGCGACGCCTGGCTGTCGGCCGAGGTATAGCAGCCAGCAAGTTGGGAAAGCCCGGTTGCGGTTGGAGTCAGCAGCCCGCTCGCATAGACCGTAGAGGAGGGCTCGATATCGTTATCAAAGCCTCCGAAAACGAACAGCTTATTCTTCACTAGCGGACCGCCCACCGTGATGCCGCTGAACACTTCGTTGTAATGCGGAACCTTCTTCAACCCCTCAAACCGCTTTTGTACATTGCTCAGGGAGTTCGAGGCCCGCATTGCTTTCAGTTCCGTAGAAGTTGCCGTGCCAGTTATTGGTGCCAGCCTTGGTTACGACGTTCACCACCGAACCAGAGTTTCGTCCATATTCAGGACCGAAATTGTTGGTCGTGACCTGGTACTGGTCCACCCAATAAATGTCGGACAGGAACACGCCTGGTCCGCCTACGGAATTGTCGTTGTTGTTCTGACCGTCAATCTGCTGGTCATTGTTGCGGCCGCGAATGCCATTCACCGCGAAATCTACACCGTTACTGTTAGAAAACCCCAAGGAACGCGAGGCTGTCACGCCGGGCAGCAGCAGGGCAAGATTGTCCAGCCCCTGGTTTTCCTGAACGCCCGGCATGTTTTGCACCTCGGCGGTAGAAAACGTATTGGTAATTTGAGCTTCCGTGCTTTGCACCAGCGGAGTGGATGTAGATACCTCAATGGTTTCGCTGGTTCCACCTACTTCCATCTTAAGTGTGCCCACGCCATTGTCTACGCCCGCGCTCACGCCCACGCCGTTTAAGGCCGTGTTGCGGAACCCTTCTTTCGAGATTTTTACGTTGTACGTGCCCACGGGCAGCAGTGACAACTTGAATATCCCGTTCATACCAGTCTTGGTCGAAGCTACCTGTCCGGTCGAGGCATTTGTCGCAACGACATCAACGTCGGCTATTACCGCGCCGGATTGGTCTGTCACCGTCCCCGAAACTGAGCCTTTTACGACCTGCGCCGAAACTGGAAGGGCTACCAGTCCAACAACCACGATTGCTAGAACCACGCGAGCAATTACGCTGCGAAGTGGGCTTATCATTGACTATCTCCTTGAAGACGTTTCAAATCCTCAGTCTGGCGTTTACGGTTAAGAAGTGAATGCAAAAGTGAACGCAAAAGACGAGGCGAAGCAACCTGACTCGATCCGGGACGCTGCTCCTGCAACCTTGGGGCAATGCAATTGGGTCTCCATAACATAACGCAATAACAACTGCATTAACAGACACTTACAGTCTTTGTGGCTCTGTATTACGCAAAACTGTATTTGCTGTTGCGACATCTACCAAATTTGGAATATTCCAAGGCGGATTCATCACTAGTTTCCCGCTGCCGCCCGGATCTAGGGGCGGTCGTTCTTCGGGTAAATGACTGCGGGGATCGCATAGGATTGGGGTGGCATGAAACCGTCGGGCGTTCCTTCTGATCTGTACAAGCAGGGAGTGAACCTATTCAACCAAGGCAAGTTCTTTGAAGCTCACGAGGTGCTGGAAGACGTTTGGAGAACGGCATCAGGCTTGGAGAAACAGTTCCTCCAGGGTCTTATTCAGGTGGCGGTGGCGCTGCACCACCACTCCACTGGGAACATCGTGGGAGCGCGTTCCCTGCTGCTTCGGGCGGGACACAAATTAGAGGGCTGTCCCGATCACTTTCAAGGCATTAAGCTCGAAGAACTGCGCCGGTCAATGGCAGCATGGAGCGCGGCCTTAGCTGCAGGGGAGTCTTTACCGGAGCTGCCCCGCATCCGATCTCATGCGCCGGATAGCTAGTCTCACCGCACAAGGCAAGAGATTCGTGGCAACGTTCTCTGACGTTGTGAGCTTAGCTGGGCCACGGCCCCGCTTCGGCCGTATGAGCGGGCGCATTCAAATGCTAGAATTTCGCTTTCCGTGCCCAATCCATCTCGAAATCCCCGCGCTCCGTCTGCCTATCCCTTCCACTCGATCCCACTGCTGGATCTGCATCGCCAATACGTCGATATTCGAGAGGAAGTGCTGGACGCCATCGCGCGAGTCTGTGATTCGCAGCATTTCATCCTGGGCAGCGAAGTTGAGGCGTTCGAGCGGGAGCTTGCCGCCTTCTGCGGGGTGGCGGATGCCGTGGCCTGCTCGTCCGGCACCGATGCGCTGTGGCTGGCTCTGACTGCCGCCGGCGTCCAGCCGGGCGACGTCGTGATCACTAGTGCTTTCAGCTTCTTCGCATCGGCGAGTGCGATCGTGAGAGCCGGGGCGCGTCCGGTATTGGTCGACATTGACGCGCAGACCTTCAATCTCGACCACGCCGCGCTAGAGGCGAAATTGTCTGCCGGCGCTGACAAAGTGCGGGCCCTCCTGCCAGTCCACCTTTATGGGCAATGCAGCGACATGGATTCCCTGTTCCAGCTGGCGTCGAAATTCAATCTGACCGTGATCGAAGACGCCGCGCAAGCCATTGGCGCAGAATGGCGAGGCCGCCGCGCCGGAGGATTGGGAATAACCGCCGCTTTCAGCTTTTATCCCACAAAGAATCTGAGCGCCTACGGCGATGCTGGAGCGGTCACTACCCCGGATTCGGCCATCGCGGAGCGCCTGCGGCGGCTGCGAAACCACGGCAGCCCGCAACGCTACCTGCATACAGAATTCGGCTGGAACGCGCGCATGGACGCCATCCAGGCGGCGGTACTTCGGGTGAAGCTGCCGCACCTCGAGAACTGGAATGCGAAGCGCCGGGAGCGCGCCGCCACTTATGATCGGCTGTTTAGGGAAACGGGACTGGCGTTGTCAGCCAAATCCCCGGGATCGTCCACAGGGGGAGTGACCGAAAACTCCGGTGAGCGGTTTCCAATCGTCCTTCCCCACGCTGCTGCCGGGGCTCATCATGTATTTCATCAGTATGTGGTCCGGGCCCAGCGCCGCGATCTGCTTCGCAAGTTTCTGAGCGAGCGAAATATCGGCACTGAAATTTATTATCCGATCCCGCTTCACTTGCAGCCCTGTCTCGCATATCTCGGCTACATGGAAGGTGACCTGCCCGAATCCGAGAAAGCGGCTCGCGAGGTCCTGGCGCTGCCTATGTTTGCGGAATTGACTGAAGGGGAGCAAGCCTGGGTGGTGGAAAGTATCGCCGACTTCTATTCGTAACTTCGAATGAGACTGCGATGGCTTGCTCGGCTGAGCTTCGTCTCCCGCCGAGAGCCCATGCCGGGTCATGATTTACGCGGACAAGAATGTCCGCGCCACATTTCTAGTATCCCGCCAGTTCCTTCATCGCCCGGTAGAGATCCGCCACCTGCGGCAAAATCGCGTTTTCCAGAATCGGCTGGTAGGCGACGAAGGTGTCCACCGCGGCCACGCGGCGCACCGGGCGCATCCAGATGCTGGAACAGCTCGATCGGCGATGCGGGCGGCGATTTCTGCGCCGTAACCCCAGCTCAGCGAGTCTTCGTAGGCCACGATCACGCGATTGGTCTTGGCCACCGAGGCGGCAATCGCCTCCCAGTCGAAAGGATTGAGGCAGCGCAGATCGATCAACTCGATCTTGATGCCCTCTTCGCGCTCCAGCTTTCTGCGCCGCCTGCAGCGCGCGCGGAACTACCGCGCCATATGTGATCACGGTGACGTCAGTCCCGGGTTGCACAATCTTGCCTTGCCAAACGGAATCATGTAATCCGGCCCGGGATACGGCGCCCGCCCATAAGGTCTCGCGGTAAAGCCGCTTGTGCTCGAGAAACAGTACCGGGTCGTCGCAGCGGATCGCGGTGCGCAGCAGGCCGGCGGCATCCAGCGCGTTCGACGGGAACACCACGCGCAATCCGGGAATGTGGGTGAAGATGCTCTCGCCGCACTGCGAGTGGTAAATTGCGCCGCCGGTCAGATATCCGCCGATCGCGACGCGCAGCACCAGGGGAGCCGAATAGCCGTTGTTCGAGCGCCAGCGCATCACCGGCAATTCGTCGCGCAGTTGCATCATCGCCGGCCAGATGTAGTCGAAGAACTGAATTTCGACCACCGGCTTCAGCCCGCGCGTCGCCATGCCGGTAGCGCGGCCTACAATGCTGGCTTCCGCCAGCGGCGAATTGAATACCCGGTCGGAACCGAACTCGCACTGCAACCCGGCGGTCAGCTTGAAAACTCCGCCTTTGCCCTTCACCAGCTTCTGCTTGCAGATATTGTTCGCGGCTGCAGTCGGCCACGTCTTCGCCGAAGATCACGATGCGCTCATCGCGCCGCATTTCGTCGCGCAGCGTCGCATTGATCAGGTCGGCCATGGTCTTGGCGGCGGGCTTCTTGTCTTTCGCTTCTGCGCCGATTCGCGGCAGCCGGCGTTTCAAAGGCCGCGGAGGTGGGATCGAGATCCGGCGAATAAACGTACTGCTGCACGGTCTCGGGAGCGGGCGGAGCGGCAGCCAGCGCCCGGTCCACCGCCGACTGCAGCTCCTCGTCCACTTCCTTCTCCAGCTGGTGATGCTGTTTTCGTCGAGAATGCCTTCGCGCAGCAGGAACATCTGCAGGCGCGGAACGGGATCGTGATCGGCGTCGCGCTGGCGCTCGGCTTCCGGGCGGTAGAGCCGCTCGTCGTCGGAAAGCGAATGCGAATAAGGCCGGATGACGTGGGCATGCACGAGGCGCAGGTCCCTTGCCGGCGCGGCAATGCGCCGCCGCGCGCAGCCATCGCGGCATAACTCGCGGATGGGGTCGGTGCCGTCGATCTCTTCGAAGTGAAAGTTGGGAAACCGCAGACCAGGCGGGAGATATTTCCGCCCGCAGTCTGCACCTCGACCGGAACCGAAATTGCGTATTCGTTGTCCTCCACTACGAAGATGATGGGCAGCTTCAGTCCCGCGGCGGTATTCAGCGCCTCCCAGAATTCGCCTTCACTGGTGGTGCCGTCCCCGAGTGAAACGTAGGTGATCTCATCGGCGTGGAACGGACATCCTTGAACTGCGCGGTAATCTCCCGCCACCTTCTTGGCGGCCTCGGGATGCGCGGCCAAGATACCGGCCCACCTCGGCGCAACCGACCGCCTGCAGGATCTGGGTTCCAGTGGGCGAAGATTGAGTCACGATGTTGAGCTGGGATAGCTCCAGTGCGAAGGCATCTGGCGGCCGCCGGAACTGGGGTCGTCGGCCGCGCCCACCCCCTGCAGCAGCATCTCGTAAGGCGTCGCACCCAGCGCCAGGCAGAGGGCGCGGTCGCGATAGTAGGGATAAAACCAGTCGTACCCGGCTTTCAGGGCGAAGGCTGCTGCGACTCCCACGGCTTCATGACCAGCGCCGGAAATCTGGAAGAAGATGCGCTGCTGCCGCTTGAGCATGATTTCCCGGTCGTCCACCCGGCGGGAGGTGTACATGATGCGGTAGGCGTCGATGAGTTGCTGGTGAGTGAGGCCCTGATAGGTCTTGGCGGTCTTCTTCGAGCTGGCGCCACCGTTAGCCGCGGCGGCCAGTTTGGGATCGGTTTTTGTCGTCGCCATCCAACTTCCTACCCCTGAATTTGAAAACGCCCAATGCATTGTAAATCGAAAAGAGCCCTTGGGAATAGGATTTGGCAGGAAAGAAGTGCAATGTCTGGAGGCATTTAGGCCTTGACGATGCGATTGCCGGATGCCGGTGAAGACCACTCGCAAGGCGCGCTCTCACTCGATTGAGAGCCAGGCGTCGCCGGGGGTTGCGTTGATTTATGATGGCGGGTGATCCACTTCCTGCACCGCTTCGACCCCCACCAGATCAAGCTGCTGATTTTCGATCTGGACGGCACCCTGATCGACTCCCGGCTTGACCTGATTCACTCGGTCAACGCCATGCTACGAAATTTTGGCCGCCCCGAGCTGCCGGGGGACGTCGTAGCCTCGTATGTGGGAGACGGCGCTCCCATGCTGGTGCGGCGCGCCTTGGGCGATCCCAAGGACGAGACCCTCTTCACCCAGGGCCTGGAGTACTTTCTTGCCTATTATCGCGAACATAAGCTCGACCACACCAAGGTGTATGCCGGAATTCCGGAAGCCCTGGCAGCGATTCACGCTTCCGGCAACGGCTCGCAGCGGAAGATGGCGGTGTTGTCGAACAAGCCGGTGAATCCATCGCGCGCAATCGTGGAAGCCCTGGGGCTGGGCAGAGTTCTTCGTCAGCGTATATGGCGGCAACAGCTTTCCCACCAAGAAGCCCGCACCCGACGGGGCCAAACAGATTTTGCAGGAAGCCGGGGTCGATCCCAGGAGCGCGGTGATGATCGGAGATTCATCCATCGACATTGTCACCGGCCGAAACGCCGGGCTCTGGACCGGCGGCGTCACTTACGGCTTCGCTCCGCACTCGCTGAGAACCGCCCCTCCAGACGTGGTGGTCGATAGTCCCAGACGAACTGGCAGAGCTTTTCAAGTGAAAGTTTCCCGGCGCTTTGGAGACGCTGGCTACGCGGTCTCCTCGCTGGTTATCTTCCTCCCCGCTTCCATCATTTAGACTCCTCGACAATGGGAAACGCTCTCGACAGCTTTACCCCTGCCGAACTCCGCAAGCTGCGCAGTCTCAAAAGTCCTTACGGCATTCAGAGATTTTTGGATGACATGCCGTACCATCTGGCCGACACCGCATGGTCGCCGCGTTTTGTGCTCAGAGAGAACACTTCGCACTGCCTCGAAGGGGCGATCTTTGCGGCAGCCGCGCTGCGGGCCAACGGATTTCAACCGCTGATTCTTGACTTCGAAGCCCATCACGACACCGACCACGTGATGGCGGTGTACCGGGTGAAAGGACATTGGGGAATCGTGGCGAAGTCGAACTTCACGGGTTGCCGTTATCGCGAGCCGGTCTACCGCAGCCTGCGTGAACTGGCCATGAGCTTCTTCAACATCTATTTCAATCTGCGCGGGGAGCGTTCGTTACGAACCTTCTCCCGGCCGGTGAATCTGGCACGCTTCGATCCTCTGCAATGGATGACCACCGACAAGCCGGTGTGGTTCATCGCCGAATATCTACTCGACATTTATCACTACAAATTGCTGCGGCCGGGAATGGACAAGCGGCTGCACCGCGTGGATGAGCGGTTATTTCGCGGCGAATGTCTGGGAAGAGCCGACAAGAAGACTCTGCTCGCGGAAAAGCGGATCTAAGCGGCCGCTGCGGAGGTGCGTATGAATTGGCCATTGTGGCGTGGTCACTCCCCCATACCAGCTCACTTCCACCATCGATACTGCCTGTCTCGGTAAAGAGAAGTTAAGATCCAGCCCGTCTCTTGACGCGTCCATCCACGAAGTGAGAATAGTTGCCGGGCTCATTCATAGTCGGCTTCAAGACCCCGTGCGCAGTATGTAGGCTCTCAAGCAAAGTATGACCAGACAGGATCAAGCCGGCCCACAGATTGATCGGCATGCACGGTGATCGCGACTGGTTGTTGTGCCTGGGCGGTTGCGAGGAGTAGCAGAAGGATCAACGAGAACGGGATGGGGAAACAGAAAATGCGCTTCGCCATGTCAACGTCGTGCGAAATAAGTTGGATACGGACCGCTACTTTTCTGCGCTACTTCTTTTGGGCTACCTGCAGGCGGGTCTCGGCGCGCTTCAAGGCATTCTCGGCTTCGGTGAAATCGTGCTCGGTCTGGCCCTTTTTTAAGGTCTCTTCCGCCCGGTCACGCGCGTCACGGGCCCGATTGGGGTCGATCTCGTCAGGACGCTCAGCGGTTTCTGCCAGGATCGTCACCCGGTCAGGCAGGACTTCGACGAAGCCCCACGCAATCGACAGGTAGTGCACCCGCCCGGCGCTGCGATAAGTAATTTCCCCTACCGCCAGTTCGGTGATGAGCGGCGCATGGCCGGGCAGGATGCCGAGATATCCCTTCTTGCCGGGTATCTGGGCCTCTTCAGCCACGTCGCGCACCACCATCTTTTCGGGGGTGACGATTTCGAGTTGGAAAGTTTCAGCCATGGAACTGGTCGTTGGTCGCTAGTCGTTTGTCTTTCGCCGCAAGCAATTGCGGCCAATAGCGATTTCTACGCCGCTACTTTTAACTTCTCTGCCGCCTGCATTACTTCGTCAATCGTACCTTTCATGTAGAACGCCTGTTCGGGGATGTCGTCGTGCTTGCCTTCCACGATTTCTTTGAAGCCTTTCACCGTGTCGGCGATCTTGACATATCGCCCGGGAGCGCCGGTAAACTGCTCGGCGACGTGGAAAGGCTGCGACAGGAAGCGCTGAATCTTGCGGGCGCGGTGCGACGGTCAGCTTCTGGTCTTCGCTGAGTTCGTCGATGCCCAGAATGGCGATGATGTCCTGCAGGTCCTTGTAGCTTTGCAGCGTCTTCTTGACCGCCTGCGCCACGTCGTAGTGTTCCTGGCCCACGATGCGCGGATCGAGAATGCGCGAAGTCGAAGCCAGCGGATCGACCGCCGGATAAATCCCGATTTCGGTCAGCGCGCGCGAGAGCACGGTGGTCGCGTCCAGGTGAGCGAAGGTCGTGGCCGGCGCAGGATCGGTCAAATCGTCGGCCGGCACGTAAATCGCCTGCACCGAGGTGACCGAGCCTTTCTTGGTGGAAGTGATGCGCTCCTGCAGCTCGCCCATTTCCGTCGCCAGGTTCGGCTGGTAACCGACGGCGCTGGGCATGCGGCCCAGCAGCGCGGAAACTTCAGATCCGGCCTGGGTGAAGCGGAAAATGTTGTCGATGAACAGCAGGGTATCGGCGCCTTCTTCGTCGCGGAAATACTCGGCGACGGTCAGGCCGGTCAGCGCCACCCGCAGGCGCGCTCCGGGCGGCTCGGTCATCTGGCCATAAATCAGCGCGGCTTTCGAATTGGCGGGATCGCCCGGCTTGATTACGCCCGACTCGGTCATCTCCAGCCAGAGATCGTTGCCTTCACGGGTGCGCTCGCCCACCCCGGCGAACACGGAAAATCCGCCGTGCTGCTTGGCGACGTTGTTGATCAGCTCCATGATGACGACAGTCTTGCCGACGCCGGCGCCGCCGAACAGGCCGATTTTGCCTCCCTTGAGGAAGGGCTGGATCAGGTCGATGACTTTCACCCCGGTCTCGAACATTTCCGCGGTCGTCGCCTGCTCGTCGAATAGCGGTGCAGGACGATGGATCGGCATCGTCTTGGTGTGCTCGATCGGACCGAGCTGATCCACCGGCTCGCCGATCACATTCATGACCCGGCCCAGCGTTCCCTGCCCCACGGGGACGGAAATCGGCCCGCCCTGGTCGATGGCCTTCATGCCGCGCACCATTCCCTCGGTCGGCTTCCATGGCGACGCACCGCACCCGGCCTTCGCCGAGATGCTGCTGCACTTCGAGAATGACGTTGATCGGGGACGGCACGCTGAAAGCCGTCGCTGACCACTCTGAGCGCCTCATAGATCGGAGGCATGGTGGCTTCCTCGAACTGCACGTCCACGGCGGGACCGGCGATTTGAATTACGTGTCCAATATTTTCTGGCATAAAGTCGACTCTCAGCTTTCAGCAATTAGCACTTAGCTATTGGCATTTAGCCCATCACAGATGCTGGCGCTCCTGGCACAGGGCCAACGTTGGCTAAATGCTAAGTGCTAAACGCTAACTGCTCGCTTCACAGTGCTGCTGCTCCACTCACAATCTCGATAATCTCTTTGGTGATCTTAGCCTGGCGGGCGCGGTTCATTGCCAGGGTCAGCGAGTCAATCATGTCGCGTGGCATTGTTCGTGGCCGCGTCCATGGCGGTCATGCGGGCCGCATGTTCGGCGGCCACAGACTCCAGCAATGCCATGAAAAATCTGGATGCCGACATATTTCGGCAGCAGCGCCGCGAAACAACTCCGCCGGCGGCTGCTCGTAAATGTAGTCCACCGGCGCGGTGGCGAACTTCGCCGCTTCGACATCGATCTCCGCGTGTATCCACCGGCCTCAGCCCGACCCCGGCGCCTTTAGCAGCCTCGGCGGCGCGTTCCTTTTCTTCGAGGGTCATCTCCTCGGCCTGGGCCACATCACCACTCCGATCTGCTCGATGGGCAGAATCCGCTCCACCACCAGCCGCTGCGCGATCACCGACTTGAATTCGTTGTACACCAGGTACACCGCGTCGATCTCTTCCTTGCAGTAGCGGTCGATCACCCGCTCCGCCAGTTCCGACGCCAGCGGGTACTCGATGCGGTTGAGCACGCCCACCTGTTCGCCGATGATTCTGACACCGGCATCGCTTTCGGATTTCGAGCTTCCGGACTCGCGCCACCGGATAGCGGCGGCGCAGGAAGTCGCGGCCTTTGCGGCCGATGGCTTCGATTTCGATGTTCTTGCCGGCTTTCAATTCCAGAAAGCGCATCGCCGCTTTGAGGATGTTGGTGTTGAAAGCTCCCGCCAGGCCCTTGTCGCCGGTGACCACGATCAGCAGGATGTTGTTTTCGGGGCGCTGCGCCAGCAGGGGATGGCTTGGCTCGCCTGTCTCAGGATCGTAAATTTCGGCGCGGGACACCAACGACTTCAAAACATTCGTCAGCATCTGGGCGTACGGACGCGCCGCCAGGGCGCGTTCCTGCGCCCGCCGCAACTTCGCCGCCGAGACCATCTTCATGGCCTTGGTGATCTGCCGCGTGTTGGTCACGCTGCGGATGCGGCGCCGGATATCGAGAATGTTAGGCATGGTGGTGATCGACTGCGGTTAAGCCCCCGCAGTTAGCATTTAGCACTTCGCATTTAGCCCTGCCAGGTTCTGGCCGATCAAGTACAGACTGCGAATGGCCAAATGCTAAGTGCTAACTGCTAAATGCGCCCTTACTTCGCCATGCCTCCTGCTTCTCCGCAACGAACGTCTCTTTGCATTCCTTTATCACCCGGTTCATCTCGGCTTTGAGCGCATCGTCGAGAACTTTCTTCTCCATAATCGCCCGCAGAAGGCCCGGAGCGGTGGTATCGACATACTTGTACAGCTCGGCCTCGAAAGGCCGCACCTGGTCGACCGGCATGTCGTCGAGATATCCGCTGGTTCCGGCGAAGATGATCAGAATCTGCTTGGAAAACGGCAGCGGCGAAAATTGACCCTGTTTGAGCAGTTCCACCAGTCGCTGTCCTCGATTCAACTGGGCCTGGGTGGCTTTATCGAGATCGCTGCCGAACTGTGCGAAAGCCGCCAGTTCGCGGTATTGCGCCAGTTCCAGCTTCAGGCTTCCCGCCACCTGGCGCATGGCTTTGATCTGCGCGCTGCCGCCGACGCGGCTCACCGAGATTCCGACGTTTACCGCGGGACGCACGCCGCTATTGAACAAATCGGTTTCGAGGAAGATCTGGCCGTCGGTGATCGAGATGACATTGGTCGGAATGTACGCGGAAACGTCCCCGGCCTGGGTTTCAATAATGGGCAGCGCGGTCAGCGATCCGCCGCCATTCTTGTCGCTGAGTTTTGCCGCCCGCTCCAGCAGTCGGGAATGAAGATAAAACACATCTCCGGGATAAGCCTCGCGCCCCGGAGGCCGCCGCAGCAGCAGCGAAATCTCACGGTACGATGCGGCGTGCTTGGAGAGATCGTCGAAGATCACCAGCGCGTGCCGCTTGGAATCCCGGAAATACTCGCCCATAGCGCAGGCCGCATAAGGCGCGATGTACTGCATGGGGGCGGGTTCAGAAGCCGACGCGGCCACCACGATGGTGTAGTCCATGGCGCCGTAGTCGGTCAGAATCTTCACCACCTGCGCGATCGAGGAGCGCTTCTGGCCGATCGCGCAGTAAATACAGATAAGATCGTTCCCCTTGTTGTTGATGATGGTGTCGAGCGCGACCGCGGTCTTTCCAGTCTGGCGGTCGCCGATAATCAACTCGCGCTGGCCTCGTCCAATCGGAATCATGCTGTCGATTGCTTTAAGTCCCGTGGCCATGGGCTCACGGACCGGCTGACGGTCGATGACGCCGGGAGCAAGGCGCTCCAGTGCAATGAACTTGTCCGATGAAATCGGCCCTTTGTCGTCAATGGCCTGTCCCAGGGAGTTGACCACGCGGCCGATCAGGTTGTCGCTCACCGGCACGCTCATGATGCGCCCGGTGCGCTTTACCTCATCGCCCTCTTTAAGTTCCGTGTAGTCGCCGAGCACCACCACGCCGACCTGATCTTCTTCCAGGTTCATGGCAATACCGGAGATGTCGTGCGGGAATGACAGCAGCTCTCCCGCCATCACCTTGTCCAGGCCATGGACGCGGGCAATCCCGTCACCGAGGGTGATTACCGTACCCACTTCGTCGACCGCGATCTTGGTTTCGTAATTCTCGATCTGTTGCCGGATCAGCTGCGTGATCTCGTCTGCTTTGATTTGGGCCATAAATAATCTCTAACTTGCTTAGCTGCTGGCTTTCAGCCAGACGCGAGAAGCCAGTAGCCAACAGCCAGAAGCCATCTTCCTATGTTGCCGCCACCAACTGCTCGCGCATTCTTTCCAACTGCCCTTTCACTGAACCGTCGTAAATTGTGCTTCCGATTTTCACCACGGCGCCTCCCAGCAACGACGCGTCGCGGGCATATCGCGCCCGCACTTTCTTGCTGGTAAGTTTTTCCACCTGGGCTTCCAGGCTTCTCCGTTCCGGATCGCTGAGTTCGCGGGCGCTGTTGACTTCCGCCTCCACGAATCCCAGGCGGCGGTCGAGTTCCAGCTCAAACTGCCGGATGATGGCCTGGATCAGATGAATGCGGCGATGGTCGATCAATACCGCGACAAAGTTTCGCGTTTCGCGCGACACCCCCTCGCGGGCGGCAATGGCATCGAGCAGATTGCGCTTTTGCCCGGCAGGGATCGAGGGCGCTTCCCACACCTCACGCAATTCTTTGCTTTCGGCCAGCAAAGCCGCCATCGACTGCACTTCGCGCAAAGTCTTCCCCGCATCGAGATGGCGTTCGATCACCACGTCGGCAAAAGCCCGCGCATAAGTGTTGGTCACAGAAGCCATGCTTACTTGCTTTCCTTCCGGCCCGGGCCGCCGTTCGACAAATCTGCCGCGAAACTTCGCACCAGAGACTGGTCGGTTGCTGTATCGACGTGAATCTGTTTGCCGGCCAGCGTAATCGCAAGGTCGGCGGCGTAGGCGGTAAGTTCCCGCCGCGCGGCTTTGGCGGCGGCGGTGATCTCCTGCTCCGCCGATTCGATGATCCTGCGCGCGTCCTCGGCTGCGGCAGCTCTGATGGAAGCATCCTCGGATGCGGCTTCGTTTTCCGCGGCAACCCGCATGCTGGAAATCTCGGTATTCAGCCGCGAGAGCCGGGCCTCAATATCTGCAAGTCGCCGGTTTGCGTCATCACTAGCCTTGCGGGCCTCGGCCATGGACCTCTGAATGGAAGCGGTACGCCCGCGGAAAAGTCCCGGCAAGTACTTCCTGGAGGCCCAGAAAATCACCCCAGCGAGCACCACGAAATTCAGCCCTACCCCAAGCAGATAAGCATGTTGCAGACTTAATCCAGTAATCCGGGCCAGAAACTGCACCGAAGGCGAGTGCTTGAGCTGGTCGGTCTCGCTCTCCCCAGCCGCTGCGTTCGACTCGCGCGAGAGTTCACCGTTCATGGAATCCGGCGCAGGTTGGGCTGACGCCGATGAACCAGCCGGGGCAGCATTCTGTGCGTCGCGCTCCTGGGCAGCGACAGCCAGGGAAAGCAACAGAAGCATCGCGGTCAGCGCAAGTAGGGCGCGGAGTAAACCTAACCCCCGAGCTAGGGGACGAACAGCCATCGACTTTCCGGTCATCCCGCTCATCGGCCACTCGTTCATCGTTCACCCATCATCGGCTACCTATTGGCGCCTGGGCCAGCGCAGGCCGCAGAATGGTACGAATAATCTCGGTTGCCAACCGGGCGCTTTCGGATTCCAGTCCGGCTTGCGCAGCAGCTTTATCCTGCTCAATCGCCGCCTTCGCCTGCTCCACCTGCGCATGAGCCTTGGCTCGCGCTTCTGTGACGATGGCAGATCTTGCCTGCTGCGCCTGCTGCCGGCGCGCCTCCTGCTGCTTGAAAATCGCAACCCGGGCTTCGCGCAGACGATGTTCGTATTCCGCGGTGCGGGCTTCCGCCGCAGCGATATCGGCACGCGCCTTTTCGACTGCCCCTTCAGTGCGGCTGTAGCGTTCTGCCAGCACTTTCATCAGCGGGCGGTGCACCACCAGGGTATAGAACACATAGAGCAACACCATGAAGATCACCGTCGGAATGGACCCGAGCAGTAATCCGCCTAGTTGTCGTAAGGTTTCGTCCATCTGTATTGAAAAATGAGTCTAAAGAGGGCTTAAAAAACCCCTAAAGCTAACATCCGAGAGGTTTAGTGTCAACGTGAGTCAGGTCGCCCGGGAGCCCCAATTCCCGGTTTGAATTCCTGCTCTCGAGTATCGCATTCCGGCCAAAATCTCTGCAAAGATTACTTGACTTCTAGGCCGTTGGGTCTAGCATAAAGGTATCACCTCCGATCCAATTCAGGGTCGAATGGGCCGCTAGCCAAGGACTAGTCACCGCTTCTTGGTTGTCGGCCCATTTAAATTCCTTCCCCCAAATTAATCGCGTGAAAGTGTTCCCCCGGATTTTCATCCCGATTCACGATTCAGTCCTGCTCTTCGGACCTATTGCGGAGATCGTCGAATGCCCCGCACCTGCACCTGTATAGGGTCGACCCTAGACTCCACTAGACTTTACCGCTTACTGCGCTGAGCTTGGCTTGCGAAAACGTTGACGAACCAGTTCGCACTCAGCACTTTCGCCCAGCCGCTTGATGTCGGAGCCCCCTTCTTCGCCAGCTTCAACGCCAATCCGTTTTCAAGTCGGAGGAGATCAACAGTATGAAAGCCGGTTAGCGGCGGCTGCTCGGACCGAAGTTCGAATTCGATCTGGCGCCCTTCTACATCCACTAGAGCGATCTCTTCAGCGAAGACATCGGCAAAGGACTGCTGGGCACCACCCGCGGCTTCAAAACTACCCTCGAGACCGGCTCGCGTGTAGGAATCTTCAGCCCCCCGCATGCTTCTCGTAGGACACGAGACTGATCTATTCGGTCTCGCGAGGCGAGTAAAATTACAGCAGCGAAGCTGTTTCTGGTGAGATCTTGTAATCGAGCGATATGAGAATCGGCGTTCTGGCTTTACAGGGAGATTTCGATGCGCACCGCCGGCGGCTCGAAGAGCTGGGGGCGGAAGTTGTGCTTGTGCGCAAGCCCGAGCAACTCGACGAGATTGATGGACTGGTGATTCCGGGGGGCGAATCCAGCACTTTTCTCAGATTACTTGGTGAAGAAGGCTTCCAGAAGTTGGCCCAATTTGTGCGGGCGAAGCCGACCTTCGGCACTTGCGCAGGGGCCATTCTTCTCGCCAGCCAGGTCGAAAACCCCAGCCAGCAGGGATTAGGCGCGCTGGACATCCGCATTCGCCGCAACGCCTACGGGCGTCAACTCGACAGCTCAATCCGCAACGGCCAGCTGCTTTCGGCGAAATCCGCAGACGCTTCCATGGAAATGGTTTTCATCCGCGCCCCGAAGATCGAGCATGTGGGTAAGGGAGTTGAAGTGCTGGCAACCGAGGGGGGCGACCCAGTTGTGGTTCGCGCAGGAAAGACAATGGCGGCGACGTTTCACCCGGAACTGACAGACGATACCCGCGTCCACCAGGCGTTCCTGGAATTGGTTCGGAATGGAACGGCGGGCAGCTAATCCGGTCACGATCAGCCTTTCGCAGTCCTATTCGAAACGAATCAATCTGCTGGAAGATCGAGCAGCGATTGAGCGGTGCCGACCAGGGCGCCCAATTTTTCGTTCTTTGAAACCAGCGCCGCGATTCCCGCCTTGTGGGTCGCATTCTGCCGCAGCAGATCGCTGTAAACGCTGAATAAGATAATTGGAGTGTTGGGCATTTTTTCGTTCAGCACGCGGGCAGCATCAAGCCCGTTCATGACTGGCATCGAGAGATCGAGGATCACCAGGTCGGGAGTGAGCTTGGCGGCTTTCTCGATTGCTTCCAGGCCGTTCTCGGCCTCGCCGCAAATCTCGAAGTCATGATGCGCGGTGAACACGTCCCGCACTGCGTTTCGTACCACCGCACTGTCATCGACAACCAGTACCCTAGCCATTGACCGCCCCTTCCGTCCGGCCAGAACTAATCAAAGGTTAGGCCAATACACAGGTAAGGTCTATACCCTCCTGCCTCTATCGAACCGCGGAAATAGCCCGACTCACCTTATAGGGGGTGGGGTGGCGGAAAATAAATGTGGTGCAGGAAATCCCCCACGAAAATGGTTTATTGCTATCTGCTGCTACAAGCTCGCTTGAATTGGTGAGCACAGAAGCTTGCAATCGATGCCGATCGATCTCTCCTCGGGTAGATTGGGTAGGACTCACTAAGGTTCCTGCCTGGTTTTCCCTTCTTCG
This sequence comes from Terriglobia bacterium, assembly GCA_963798155.1. Lineage (GTDB taxonomy): Bacteria > Acidobacteriota > Terriglobia > Terriglobales > Acidobacteriaceae > CAWCSH01. Next base: position 148,950 of record CAWCSH010000002.1, on the reverse strand, counting down.
ACGCCTTGCCAGCAACTTTCGTCATCGTAGTGTCCGCATTACACAATTCAGGAGGAGACCACGAATGGCAGACGAAAAGAATCAGGGAACTCAGTCCAACGAACAGCAGAAGAGCCGGACTAATCCTTTTGGGCAAGAAGAACAGCGTCCCGGACAGCAGACTGGGCAAACTCCGGGACAAAAGCCGGGGCAGTCGAGTCAGAATCAGACCGAAGAGGAGCGCCGCCGCAACGAGCAGCAGCGGAGAACTCCGGATACTGAGCAGGAAGACCCCAACCAGCAGAAGAAGGATCGGGACCAGAAAATCGCGTAGCAATCCCTCAAGAGTTGTTAAGGGCCGGCCCGCAAAGGCTGGCCTTTTGTTTGGCCAGACCTTTCCTTTGGGGTGAGGGCGCGCTTCTTGGGCGGGGGACGAAATAGGGACGGCCGCACCCCGTTCCCGAGTGGACTAGGATTTTACACGTCGAGAGCGGCGGAAAGTGGTACCCTTATCGGCGGACTCAGCCCGGGTCGCGGCATTCGCGTTGTCGCTGGGCTGCGGTCATCCACGCTCCCGTTCGGAGGACATTTAAATGAAGATTCGCCTGGGGATCGTTTTATTGTTGTCCACAGCACTCGTGCTTCCGGTGTTTGCGCAAGACTCAAACTCCAGCGCTCCGCCGGCAACATCCGCTGAAACCGCCAGCGGCAAACCTCCGCTGGTGCAACCAAAGCCGCAAAACTGGTGGGACGGCGACCAGCCCGGACTGGCCTGGTTGGTGCTGCACCCTTACGCCAGCAAGAAATACGTAAAGCGGCAACTGCAAGCGGTCGATGATCGGGTCAACGAACTCAACCAGCTGACCTCTTCAAACGATTCCATGCTGAAGGACGTGGATTCCCGCGCCCAGCATGGCATTCAGCTGGCGTCCGCCAAGGTCACGGAAGCCGACCAGCATTCAACAGACGCGACCAGTAAAGCGCAGATGGCGTCGCAGACCGCCACCACGGTAAACTCTCGCGCTACTACTGTCGAAACCGTGGTAGGCAGCCTTGACCAGTACAAGTCAGCCAATCAGACCGTGATCCACTTCCGCTCCGGACAGAGCGCGCTCAGCAAACAGGCCAAAGACGCCCTGGATGAGATGGTCTCCCAGTTGAAGGACCAGCACGGCTATGTCATCGAAGTGCAGGGCTTCTCCTCGGGTCATGGGCAGGCCGGCATTGCCTCTTCGCGCAAGATGGCGGACTCGGTGGTGCGGTATCTCGTGCTCAACCATGAAATCCCCGCCTACCGCATCTATGTGATGGCGTTGGGCAATGCATCGCTCGCTTCCGAAGATGCCTCGGCGGCCAAGCGCGGCGGTTCAAGCCGCGTGGAAGTCAGCGTTCTCAGGAACGGCGTGGACGAGTTGGCATCGAGTACTTCGAAGTAGATTGTGTAGAACGCTGGCCTGACCCGGAATTGAGGCAGGATTGCTTTAACCAGGGTGGCACTGGCGACGCGTTCCATCATTCAAAAAGCCTTTCGCTCCGGCGGAAGGCTTTCTTATTCCCACTCGATGGTGCCGGGCGGCTTCGAAGTCACGTCATACACCACGCGATTGACTCCTTTCACCTCGTTCACGATGCGGCTGGAGATGGCTTTCAGCACTTCGTACGGCAGCGGCACCCAGTCCGCGGTCATGCCGTCCTCGGAGTGGACTGCCCGAATTGCGCAGGTGTAGGCGTAGGTGCGCTGGTCTCCCATGACTCCGACCGATTTGACGGGAAGCAGCACGGCAAACGACTGCCAGATTCTCGTGTACAGGCCTGCTTGCTTTATTTCGTGGACGACTACGTCATCACATTCGCGCAGGATGGCCAACCGCTCAGGGGTTACTTCGCCGAGGATACGTACCGCCAGGCCGGGACCGGGAAACGGCTGCCGCTGCAAAATGTCTTCCGGCATGCCCAGGTCCCGTCCGATCTTACGAACTTCGTCTTTGAATAGCTCTTTCAGCGGCTCAATCAGCTTGAGCTTCATAGTCTCGGGCAGTCCGCCGACGTTGTGGTGCGACTTGATGACCTGCGACGGACCGCGCACCGAACGGGATTCGATGATGTCGGGATAAAGCGTCCCTTGCACCAGCCACTCCACCTGGCCCTGTTGCTGCGCAATGCGGTGCGCCTCCTCGTCAAAGACCGCCACGAATTCGTTGCCGATAATTTTTCGTTTCTTCTCGGGATCGGTGACGCCGGCGAGCCTCGACAAAAAGCGGTCGTTGGCATCCACTGCAATAAGATGCAGGCCCAGCTTGTCGCGAAGGTTCTGCTGTACCTTCTCGAACTCATTCTTCCGCAACACGCCGTTGTTCACGAAAACGCTGGTCAAGCGAGAGCTTCCATCGGCATCGCGCAGAGCCCGATCCACCAAGGTGGCGGCCACGGCAGAGTCCACGCCGCCGGAGAGAGCGCAGATGGCCCGGCCCTCGCCCACAGTTTCGCGGACGTTCTCGATGGTGGCGTCGATAAAGTGTTGCGGCGTCCAGGTCGGCTGGGCCTGGCAGATGTTGAGCACAAAGTTGCGCAGGATCTCCGTCCCCAGCTTGGTGTGGCGGACTTCGGGATGAAACTGCACCGCCCACATCTTCGCTATCGCATTTTCGATTCCGGCAACCGCATTCGGAGATTGCGCCACCAGCTTGAACCCGGGCGGAAGCTCAAGCGCCTCGTCGCCATGCGACATCCAGACTTCGAGACTTCTGGGAAGCCCGTGGAACAGGGTTGAATCGGAAACCACTTCTACTTGAGCATGGCCGTATTCACGCCGGGCGGCGGCACGCACTTTTCCGCCAAGAGTGTGCACCATGAACTGCAGGCCATAGCAGATGCCGAGCACCGGCAATCCCATTTGCAGGACACGCGGGTCTGCCGGCGGGGCGTCAGCGTCATACACCGAGCTCGGGCCGCCGGACAGGACAACTCCAATGGGCGAATAGCTGCGGATTTCTTCAATGCTGGCGGTGCAGGGTATGACGACGGAAAAGACGTTCTGCTCACGGATGCGGCGCGCGATCAGCTGCGAATACTGCGCGCCGAAATCGAGAATGACGATGGATTGGGTTTCCACGGATGAGTCTCTCAAATCGGCAAGACGGTGTAAAGCGGAACTGACCTGGGGGCCAGAGCGCACCCGCCAATCCTGAAGGAGTACCGCCGCAGAAACGATACCCGACAGTTCACGCGGTAGGAAGCGGCACGTCGCTCAAGATCAGCTCATCGCGGTCGAAGCCTGCGGCACTGGGTGCGGTCGAAATCACGCTCCCGCCGGACGGATCTCCCGAAGGCAGTGGAGAGATGGCTACCGAACGGTCCAGGCCCTCGATTGCGAACAGGTATGCCGCCAAGCGGCCGGTGTACAGGTAATCAGCCACGAAGAAATAGATGAGCGTGATAAATGCCATCCCCAGCAGCACGAAGCCGGGAGGCACCACCCCTGCAAAAGCAAGAATGGAGAAGCTGACCGCACTGCCGACGATAAATGCGCCGAGATGGGCAAGGCCGAACCAGCTGCTGATCGCGATCACGGTTCCCAGCCGGTCGCGGCATAGGTCCACCGCGCTGGTAAGGGCGCCGAACGTATCCAGATTCCTCGTAACTACGAAGACGGCTGCCAGCGACAGGAACCAATTGGTAACCGACCACGCCAGCCACAGCAATGCCATCACGGCCCAGAACAGCAGGAAGGCGAGGACCGGGCCGGGGCCGGTAGCAGGAAACGCCAGCCCGGCGACCAGGAAAGCTCCAAACCATCCCACGACCGCCGCCAGAGCGGCGGCTGCGCGCAGAAAGTTGAGGCCGAGGAGCGCACGCAGAGACACCGGCGGCCCCACTGCTTCCGATCCGTCTCCGGCGAAATGCGCGGCAATGGCTCGCACCGTGGCGGCCCGTCCGAATGAAGCGGCCACGATCCACGCCAGAGCCAGGGCAATACCCAGCACAATTCCTGTTATGACGAACCGCGGGGCGCTTCCCCGCAGAATGTGCGCCAGGGCTTGAGAGACGAAGAAAGGATGCCGGGTCCGCAAAAAGAACAAATCGGCGTTGCTGACGAAAAGCGTATTGAGATATTGGAAGAAGGCGAAACCGCACACCGCAACCGCGGCTGCGCCGAAAGTCCATCGCCAGGCGAGCTCCGCAAAGCCGACCAGCGGACGCCGGAAGATCAGCCGGAAGCCTTCGATCGTGGGTGAGCGCGGTTCCATTCGCAAATAAGGATAAACCCTGGCGACTACTTGCATGGCTGAAGTTGTATTCGGCCCTTCCGCCGAGTCTTGCAAAGCCGAATCCCACAGGAGAGGGCTAACAGCCTGCGGCCCGGGCTTGGCTTTTGGGGATCGCCCGGCAAGCACTAGTACAAATCAATTAAGGGCAACTACAGTTAGATCGTGCCACGACATTCGCACCAGAATTCACGTTGCGCGCATCTGTGTAAGAGGAGCGGAAGCGTAGTGGTCGTCTTCGGCTGGAGTGAGGTTCGGCGGAAGAAATTGGGTTTAACAAAGGAAATTGGGTTCTAACAATCTGAGCAAGGAGAGCACGCAATGAAATCAAGCAGTTTGGTGGCAATCGTGGCAACGATCCTTCTGGCACTGCCGTTGGGAGCGTTTGCAGCCAGCAAAGGAGAGAAAGGCTTCACCCTGGTGGACCCGGTGCAGGTTGGCTCGACCCAGCTGAAACCCGGCAGTTACAAGGCGGAGTGGACTCCCATGGGCGCAGGTAACAATGTACAGCTCAACATCATGCAGCACGGCAAGACTCTGGCCACGGCGAAAGCTGAATTGGTGCAGCGCAAGACTCCGGCGCCGCAAGATGAGGTGATTCTGAAAACGATGAAGAACAACCAGAAGCGCCTGGACGAAATTGATTTTGGAAACAAGACCGAAGCCCTGGTGCTGCATCCGGCTGCGGTCGGCAAGAAGCCGATGTCTGGGATGGGGCAGTAAGACCGCAACAACTTCAGATATCAAGTTTCCAGATGCGCCACTCGTAAGGGGGGGGCAACATGAAGAGAAGCGGGCCGGTGGCCCGCTTCTGTATTTCCCGATCCCGGCCGTCTCGCCGCGCTTTATCGCACGACAATATTGACCAGCTTGCTGGAAACCACAATCACTTTAATAATCTGCTTTCCCGCGGTGAGCGCCCGCACCTTTTCATCCGCCAGCGCTCGTTCACGGATCTCGTCATCGCTGGCGCCGGCGGCCATTACGATCCGGCTGCGAAGCTTTCCGTTGATCTGAAATCGGAATCTCGATTTCTTCCTCTTTTGCCAGCGCAGGATCGTATTTCGGCCAGGGAGCCCGCAGCAGCATTTCCGGTTTCGCCGAGCATCTCCCAGAGTTCATGAGCGAGATAAGGAGCAAACGGCGCAAGCAGAAGCGCCAGCTCACGCTGCGCTTCCGCCAGCCAGCGAAACCGGAGATCTCTCCGCTGAGCGATATCTTCCTCGGCCGCATACAACTCGTTCACCAGTTCCATGATGGCGGCAATGCAGGTATTGAAGTGCCAGCGCCCCTGAAAATCGTCGCTCACCCGCTTGATGGTCTGGTGCAGCTTGCGCTGGACAGTGCGCGCTTCGGCTGTAAGGTCGGCCGGAACCGGCTTGCGCCAGTCCGGATCCTCCGGCTTCGCATTGCGCACCACAAACCGGTACACGCGACCCAGAAATCGCTGAATGCCTTCAATGCCCGTATCCTGCCAGTCGAGATCGCGGTCGGGAGGCGCGGCAAACAGGCTGTAGAGGCGGGCCGCATCGGCGCCGTAGCGCGCCACCATCTCATCGGGCGATCACCACGTTGCCCAGGCTCTTCGACATCTTCGCGCCGTCTTTGATCACCATGCCCTGGGTGAAAAGACGCTCGGCAGGCTCGTCGTTCTTGATCATCCCCAGGTCGCGCATGAATTTCGTCCAGAAGCGCGAGTAGATCAGGTGCAGGATGGCGTGCTCGACTCCGCCGATGTACTGATCGATGCCGCGATCCCCGAACCAGTAACCGGCTCTCGCACTGTCGAAAGGCGCCCGATCGTTGCGCGCGTCGGTATAGCGATAGAAGTACCAGGACGAATCGACAAACGTGTCCATGGTGTCGGTCTCGCGCCGCGCCGGGCCGCCGCACTTCGGGCAGGTCGCTTTGACGAACTCCGGCACGCGGCCGAGCGGCGATCCGCCGGTCAGCGTGATGTCCACGTTCTCCGGCAAAATCACCGGCAAATCTTTTTCCGGCACCGGGACGATGCCGTCCTTCTCGCAATACAGCATGGGAATCGGCGTGCCCCAGTAGCGCTGCCGCGAAATGCCCCAGTCTTTCAGGCGATAGGTGACCGTAGCTTTGCCGAAGCCGTTCTTCTCCGCAAGCTCGGACATCTTCTGAATGGCCTCATCGCAACTCAGCCCAGTGAATTCGCCGGAGTTGATCAGCTTGCCGTCATGCGTGGTGAAGGGAAGCCATTCGCCGTCGGATGTGGCAGTCTGTGCGGCGCGGACCTTCGCCCGCGCCCGCCGCGCCCGGCACAATCACCTGCCGGATCTCAATCCCATACTTCTTCGCAAACTCGAAATCCCGCTCATCGTGCGCCGGAACGCTCATGATTGCCCCGGTGCCGTAATCCATCAGGATGTAGTTCGCCACCCAGATCGGCACCTTCTCGCCGTTGTAGGGATTCATCGCGAATCGTCCGGTATTGACGCCGTGCTTCTCGATTTCGCCGATATCTCCGATTTCTTTGGCTTTGCGCTGCTCGGCCATCATCTCGTCCACTTTGGCGCGGAGGCCGGGATTCGCGGCAGTAAGTTCCGCCAACAGCGGATGCTCCGGCGCAAGCTGCACTGAAGTCGCGCCGAAAATCGTATCCACGCGAGTGGTGAAGACGGTGATAATCGAGGCGGAAGCACCGCCCAGCTTGAACTCCACCAGCGCGCCTTCGCTGCGCCCGATCCAGTTGCGCTGCATGGTGCGCACTTTTTCCGGCCAGCCGCCGAGCTTGTCGAGATCACGCAGCAGTTCGTCGGCATATTGTGTGATGCGGAGAAACCACTGCTCCAATTCGCGCTGCTCAACCAGCGTGTCTTCATGACGCCAGCAGCAGCCGCCGACCACCTGCTCGTTGGCCAGAACCGTGGCGCACTTCGGGCACCAGTTGACTTTGCTCTTCTTGCGATACGCCAGGCCTTTTTCGTAGAGCTTGAGAAAAAACCACTGGTTCCAGCGGTAGTACTCGGGAAAGCAGGTGGTGACTTCGCGAGACCAGTCGTAGGCGAAGCCCAGGCGCTTCATCTGTGCCTTCATGTTGGCGATGTTGCGCAGCGTCCACTCGCGCGGCGGGGTATTGTTTTGAATGGCGGCGTTCTCGGCGGGAAGGCCGAACGAATCCCAGCCCATGGGATGCAAAACGTTGTAACCGTTCATCCACATGTAACGGGCGAGCGCATCGCCGATCGCATAATTCCGCACGTGCCCCATATGCAACGCGCCCGAAGGATAGGGGAGCATCTCAAGCACGTAGTACTTCTTTTTCGTGGTGTCCGCTTCAGCCGCGTAGAGCGATGAGTCCTGCTGCCAGCGCTCGAACCATTTGGCCTCGACACGCTGCGCGTCGTAGCGCTCGTCACGAATGGGTGCGGATTCGTCCTGGTGGGGCATATCGGTCAGTTATGGTGGAAAATAAACCTTGATTTTACAACAGGGAAATGAGACTTCCGGGCAAAGGCGCGCTTTCATCTTTACATCACAGAGGGCACTGACAAACACAGAGGAGCTGCAAGTTCGATCACGCTCATCTTAAAAACCGATAGCCGCATTCCGAAGATATTGCCACGCTCTGTGGCATCATTGTCCTCACTATGAAATGGCGCTCTCTCGAGGAAAGCGGGCCCACCACCGACGCACGCCCACTGCGCGAAATTTTCGCTGAGCGCAAAGCGTTGATTTCGAAGTACGTCCCTGCCGAAACCCGCGCGGTTCATGGCAAAGTGGTGGAAGAGTTGAAGAAATCCGAATTCTCCCGGCGAGCACTGCCGGTGGGTGCGGTGGCTCCCTCATTTGAGCTCCAATGACCAGAACGGGGCCAGCGTTTCGTCGGCAGACCTGCTGCATCGCGGAAAGCTGGTGCTCAGCTTCATTCGCGGGCGCTGGTGCCCCTTCTGTGTCGGGCAAATGGAGGCCATGAACCTGATCGCGCCCCAAGTCGAAGCGGCCGGCGCATCCCTGGCCGCCATTTCGCCGCAAACCGTGCAGCAATCGTTCTTCATGCACGACCAGCACAAGCTTCGCTTCCCTCTGTTGAGCGACCACGGAAATGAAGTCGCGCGACAATTCGGTATCGTGTACGAAGTTCCCGATTATCAACAGGAGATTTATCGCCGTGTTTTCGTGAATCTTCCCTTCGCCAATGGGGACGACACCTGGACCTTGCCGATTCCCGCGACCTACATTCTGGGACAAGATGGCACCATTTTGTTCGCATCCGCAAACGAGGATTACACTGTTCGTCCCGAGCCCGCCGACATCCTCGAATTTCTCGCCTCACCTCGGGCCAGCAGGTCGGCATGAGCGCTTTCCGGGCGTCCCGATCCATTTCCGCTAAGATGGAAGCGGCCATGGACGAAGCGCCCCTGTGGAGCACCAATGATCAAAGCCGCCGGCTCGCTGAACTGACAGCGGGTACGGCAGATCGCTCCAAGGAACTGCCGCTGCGGCGAGATGTGCGCTCGCTGGGAATTCTGCTTGGCCGGGTTTTGGTGGAGCAGGAAGGGCAACAGCTGTTTGACGTGGTGGAACAGCTTCGCCGCCTATTGATTCAGCATCGCGAGGCCGAGGTGTTGTCGGAGCGAGGAGTTTCGCCGGGCCCTTCTGAATTTGAAGAACCGCAAATGGGCCGGGCGCGCGAGATTACTGCCGGCCTGAGCATCGACGACGCGCACCGCGTCACCAAGGCATTCGCCACCTATTTCGAACTTACCAACCTGGCGGAAACCAACCACCGCAAGCGGCGCCGCAGGGCCGGCAAGTTGCACGCCGAGCAGCCTCCCGGTTCATTCCGCGGGACTCTGCTCCGCATGCGTGCTGCCGGAATCTCAGCCCAGCAGGCTCTGGCCGCGTTGCGCAACGTAAGAGTCACGCCGGTATTCACCGCGCACCCGACCGAGGTGGCTCGCCGGACAGTGCTGATGAAGCGTCGCCGGGTGGCGGAACACCTGGAAAACCTCGACCAGCTGCCGCTGTCTCAGAACCAGGCTGAAATCGAAGAAGGCGAGATTTTTGCCGAAATCACCGCGCTCTGGCAGACCGACGAAGTCCGCATCGAAAAACCGCTGGTGACTGACGAAATCCGGATGGGTCTCGACCACTATCCCATGTCAATTTTCGAGGCGCTGCCCCGGATCTACGGTGAGATTACCGAGTCGTTTCGGGATATCTACGGCCTGAATCTCGAGGAGCGGGACATTCCCGAACTGCTTAATTTCGGTTCCTGGATCGGCGGCGACCGCGACGGCAATCCTTTTGTAACGCCCGATTCCACTTGCGAGGCGTTGCGGCGCGCCCGTAATGCGATTGTGGACTACTACATCGCGGAGCTGGCGCGAGCCGCCGACCAGTTGAGTTCGTCGTCCCAGCAGGCCGGAGTGTCGGACGAATTGCGGGCAAAGGTGGCGCAATACACCCAGGCGATCGGCGACGAACATTCGCGACTGGCGCGCATCTCCCGCACCGAGCTTTACCGGCGCTTCGTGAATTTCATGATGATCCGCCTGCGCCACTCTCGCGAAAATTCATCGGAAGAGCGGGCCTACTCTTCTGCCGCCGAACTGGAAGGCGACTTGACCCTGATCGCTGAGAGTCTCAAGGCGCATCGCGGCGGGCGACTGGCGGAACTCCTGATTGATCCTTTGCTGCGAAAGGTGAGGACGTTTGGGCTCTACCTTTCAACGCTCGACATCCGGCAGCACGCGGGAGTGCAGCGGAAGGCTGTCAGCGAGATTCCGGAGGGGGTACCGAAGCGCAGCCCGATCTCCGAACCGAGAGGTGCACTATCGGACCGCAGTTCCGACCTGATCGCCACATTTCAGAAGATCGCGGAGCTGAAGCGAACCTACCCGCCCAAGGCCATCCGTACTTACGTGATCAGCGACACCCAGTCGGAGCAGGATGTCTTCAACTTCCTGCGCCTGGCGCAAAGTTGTGGAGTGCAACCGGAAGCCGCAGGCGACGATCCCGGCCTCATGCCGGTGCCGTTGTTCGAATCGATCGAGGCGCTGCGGGCTGCGCCCCAGGTCATGGAACGGCTCTGGAGCACCCCGAAGTATCAGCAACTTCTACGCTCCTGGGGAAACTGGCAGGAGGTGATGCTGGGCTACTCGGATTCCAACAAAGATGGCGGCATGCTGACCAGCTTGTGGGAGCTCTATAAGGCGCAACGCGAACTGCACCGGGTCGCCAAAAATCATGGCGTGCACCTGAGATTGTTCCATGGGCGTGGTGGAACGGTCGGCCGCGGTGGCGGTCCTACGCACCGTGCCATTCTGGCGCAACCGGTGGGAGATTTCTCCGGCCAGATTCGTGTCACCGAGCAGGGCGAAGTGCTCAACTGGAAATATGCCGATCCGGTTCTCGCGGAGTGGAACCTCGAGATCATGATTGCGGCCTGCCTGGAAGCGTTGACCCGCCCGGACGGGCCCGAGGCCGGAGCTGACCAGCGATGGGTCGCGGCCATGGAAGAAATGTCGCAGTGCGCCTACAAATTCTATCGGCAAAATGTTGCCGAGAACCCAGAGGTGCTGGAGTACTTTGAACTGGCGACTCCGGTCAATGAACTGGAGCATGCGCAGATTGGCTCACGTCCGCCCCGCCGCAGCCAGAGCAGGCGGCTGGAAGATTTGCGCGCCATACCCTGGGTGTTCGGCTGGATGCAGAGCCGCCATGCATTGCCTGCGTGGTTCGGAGTGGGATATGCGTTCGAGAAGTTTGCCGGCGCCGGGCCGGAACGCACCCAAACTCTGCGCGACATGATGAAGTCGCTTCCGCTCTTCCTTGACCTGGTGCGAAATGTGGAGCTGGCGATGGCGAAGGCCGATCTGACTATCGCGCGTCTTTACTCCGGCCTGGTGAGCGATCAAGGATTACGCGAGCGCGTCTGGAATCTGCTGGAAGACGAGTTTGATCGCACCCGGCGGATGATTCTTGCTATCACGGGACAGGGAGAGTTGCTGGAGCGAAACTCCATGCTGTCGAATTCGATCCGGCTGAGGAATCCCTATGTTGATCCGATGAGTCTGATCCAGGTGGAACTGCTGCGCCGTAAACGCTCGGGCACTGACACTGAAGCCCTCAACTACGCGCTGGGCGCCACCATCAATGGAATTGCAGCAGGGCTGCACAACACCGGATGAAGGCTGGATGTCCGGCAACTTGAGACTACGCGGTCCTCTCTAACCCCGCCGCAAAAGCATCGAGCGACAGGGACCGCAGCAAGTTCCGTCGCATTCCCCGTTCCACCTCAGCCAGCCGGTCGGAAGCGGCACTGATCCAGTTGAAACTGGCCAGTTCCGAAAGCCGCTTCAATTCCGGCTCTACATCGGTGTTTCGCACAAACTCCGGTGTGCCCGATTGCAGGAACACCAGGTCCTGCAGCAGCGAGTACATGGTCCGCAGCAGGCGCTCGATTTTCTCCCGGCCTTCCGCTCCGGCCCGGTAGGTCTCGGTCACCTTGAACAGTTCCGTGTGATCCGTCGCCCGCAACGCGGAATTCAGAATGGCAAAGGCGTGGCTGCGGGCCGCGGTGTAGGCATCGAGATCAAAGCTGCGCGCCCGGCCCACGGCTCCTTCGCACAAGCGCGCCACCAGCGCTCTTTGCGGCGCCTTCCACTCCGGACGATGTTTCGCCAGGTAGTGCTCAATCTCCGCCGGAGCCAGCGCCGACAGTGTCACCGTCATCGAGCGGGAGCGGATGGTCGGCAGCAGTTCGCCGGGATTTTCCGTCAATAGAAAGATCGTGGCGAAATCCGGCGGCTCCTCCAGCACCTTCAGCAGCGAGTTGGCCGCCTCTTTCATGAAGGCCGAATCCGGAAAAATGTAAACCCGTTCTTTCGCATCTCCCGGGCGGTAGTAGATGGTCTCGATCACGTGCCGCACCTGGTCCACCTTGATCATCATTTGCGGCGGGTCAGGAGGAATGATCAGCACATCGGGATGGGTCTGAATAAAAAGCCGGGTGTCTTTCTTGTCGGATTCGCGCAGATTTTCCCGGGCCTCCACTGCCTCGGCGCAGCGCGCTTCCAGGTCTGCCGCCTGTCCGATGCGAAGGCAGTTGGAGCAAGCGCCGCAGAAATCCGGCAAGCCGTCGGGGGTTGATGGCAGTGAAAGACAATTCATCGCCCGCGCCATCATCAACGCCAACGTGTACTTCCCCGACCCGGCAGGCCCTGCCAGGATCACCGCTTGCGGAAAGCGGTCGCGCGCCAGCATGTCGCGCATACGGTGAACCACGTCGGCATTTCCGTGAAAATCGGAGAAACTCATAAGCAGGTATTGGCCTTCCGGTATCAGCGCGGCGCCTTCAAAGGCAATTTTAGCTTGTGCCGCACCACTTCGATGATCTTCGCGTGAGTTTGTTCTGCTGGACCGCGGGCATCGACCAGGGCCACGCGCTCACGCTCACGCGCGGCAATCGCCAGATATGCGCTGTGTACCCGTCCAAAGAAAGCCCGGCTCTCCTGCTCGAATCGATTCTCGTCACCGGCGCCGCGGGTGCTTCCCTTTCCGTGGCGGCGGTTGCGACGGCGGGCGCGCTCCACGCTGGCCCCGACCTCGGAATCCATCAGGATGGTGAGGTCCGGCTGAAGCTCGCCGCAAATTACGTGGTGCAACGCCAGCACCGGCTCGCTGCCCAGTTTGCGCCCTCCGCCCTGATAGGCCTCGGTGGAATCGGTGAAGCGGTCGCAGAGCACGATCTTCCCTTCCGCCAGAGCCGGACGGATCACTTCCGCGATGTGCTGCGCCCGCGAAGCGAACATCAACGCCAGCTCTGCCATCGACGCGAGCCCAGCCGTGCCGCTATCCAGCAGTAGGTTGCGGATCTTCTCCCCGGTGGGCGTGCCTCCCGGCTCTCGCGTGGTCACCGTGGAGAGGCCATGCGCGCGCAGCTTGCGGGCGAGCTTTTCCAGTTGCGTGCTCTTGCCGCATCCGTCCAGTCCTTCGAAAGTAATGAACTTGCCGCGCGCCATATGTCAGCCAAGCATGAATCAGTCATCATAGAGCATGGCCCGGCCGCCGTCATGATCCGGCAAAAATCGCCGAAACAAATCAGCCGGCATTCGGCGCGGACCATCGCATCACGACACATCCCCGCGGTTGTGCACCAAATCCGCAGGACTGCTATATTCGTTAGTTTCCGGGTGAAATGTTGTTTCGACTGTGGAGGTCGCTCTGATGAAAGTATTGCCCTTGAGGCTTCTAAGCTGCGTTTTCGTCTTAACCCTTGCCGCCGCCGCGCAGACTCAGAACGCGCCCACCATCAAAGTAACGGTCGATGCGACCCAGGCCCCGCGCAAAATCTTCCACGCCCAACTCTCCATTCCCACAGCGCCGGGCACGCTCACGCTCTACTATCCTAAATGGATTCCGGGCGAGCACGGCCCCACTGGCCCCATACAGGACCTCGCCGGGCTGATGTTCACCGGCAACGGCCAGACCTTGAAATGGCGCCGCGATCTGCTCGACGGATGGACGCTGCACGTCGAAGTGCCGGCGGGAGTGTCCACAGTTGAAGCCAAGCTCGATTTCATCTCGCCCGCCGGCCGGGGCGGCATTTATACCGGCGGCGCCAACGCGACCGACAAGATGACGGTGCTGAGCTGGAATACATTGGTGCTCTATCCCGCGGGCTTCACCTCCGATCAGCTGACTTATGACGCCAGCCTGCGTCTGCCCGAGGGGTGGAAATTTGGCACCGCGCTGCCGGTTGCATCGCAGTCCGGCAACTCGATCGATTTCAAGCCGGTTTCGCTCACTACATTGGTCGATTCACCGATCATTTCCGGAGAGTATCTGAAGGTTGTGCCCCTGGCCGACAATCCGCCGCAGGAAATGGACATCGCTTCCGACAGTGCAGCCGCGCTCGACGCTCCGCAAGACGTACTCGACAAGTACAAAAATCTGACGGTGCAGGCCCAAAAGCTTTTCGGCGCACAGCACTTTCGCGATTACCACTTTCTCTACAGCCTGAGCGATCATGTCGCCCACTTCGGACTGGAGCATCACGAATCGAATGACAGCCGCCTGGGCGAGCGTTACCTGGTCGATCCCAATCTGCGGCTGCTGGGCGCCGGCTTGCTGACCCATGAATATGTCCACTCCTGGAACGGAAAGTACCGACGGCCCTATGACCTGGCGACATCGGACTATGAAAGGCCCATGCAGACCGACTTGCTCTGGGTCTATGAAGGGCTGACTTCATATCTCGGAGACGTGTTAAGCGGGCGCACCGGCCTGCGCACTCCCGAGCAGTATCGGGACGAACTGGCCGATATCGCCGCTGATCTCGATCATCGGCCCGGAAGGATGTGGCGCAATCTGCAGGACACCGCCGACGGCGTTCCCTCCATGCAGGGATCGCCGATTCAGTGGAATTCCTGGCGGCGTCCCCTCGATTACTACAACGAAGATGTGCTGAACTGGCTTTGGGTGGATACCATCATTCGCCAGCAGACTCACGACAAAAAGTCTATCGACGATTTCTGCCATCTGTTTCATGGCGGGCAGAGCGGCCCTCCGGAACTGAAAACCTACACGTTTGACGATGTTGTCAACGCATTGAATGAGGTCGCACCCTACGACTGGCGCGGTTTCTGGACCGAGCGCCTCACCAATCATGGTCCCGGCGCGCCGCTTCAGGGAATCCTCAACAGTGGCTGGAAGCTGGTGTACGACGCAAACCGCTCGCCCCAGGACCGCTTTTCGGAAGAAGAGCGCAAGGAAATTAACGCTTCCTATTCGGTCGGGCTGCTGCTGACCCGGGATGGAGAAATTCTCGACACCATCGAGGGCATGGTCTCCGCCAATGCGGGCATCGGTCCGGGCATGAAGCTGCTGGCTGTGAACGGCCGGCGCTTTACCGAGGATGTCTTCCGCGATGCCTTGCGCGAAGCCAAAGACAGTTCGAAGCCGCTCGAGTTTCTCGTGGAAAATACCGACTACTTCACCACCTACAAGATCGATTACCACGGGGGAGAGATGTATCCGCACCTGGTGCGCGACGACTCGAAACCCGACATGCTGAGTGAAATCATCAAGCCAAGGTAGGGTTGGGCGGGCACACCATCGGCAGCGGCATAGAGGCGGCAGCGAACTTCCCGGCGATCCCTCATGTTCAGAACCCGGTTCAAACGAGACATCGTCGCGGAGTTTCTGCCTCCCGCGCGGGCCGCAAAAAAGCAGAAGGTAATCGTCTTGTGCGACGGAATGCCCTCCGTCCCCAGCAAGCAGGGGCTGGCTTCGTTTCTGTCTAAGCAGGGTTACTGGGTCTTCTATCCACGCTGGCGCGGGGCTTGGGAGAGTGGCGGCCGCTTTCTGGCATCTTCTCCCCATCAGGATATTCTCGATGTGATTGGCGAGCTGCCCAAAGGATTCCGGGAGCTCGCCTTCAATCAGAAATTCAAGCTGCTTCCCGCCAAAATTTTCGTAATCGGCGGCAGTTTTGGCGGAGCAGCGGCGATTCTATGTTCGCTCGATCCGCGGGTGAACAAGGCCGTCGCGAATTGCCCGGTGGTGGACTGGTCCATTTTGCCGGAGGAGCAGAGGAAAGAAACCTCGAATAAGAGTTATCCCGCGTACATTCGCCAGGCTTTTGGCAATGGTTACCGCTTATCGGATGCGAATTGGAACAAGCTGCGGACGGGAACGTTTTTCAACCCGCACCATCATGAGCGTGAGATTTCTGGGCAGAAGCTGATGATGTTCCACGCCAAAGACGACCCTTATATCCCACTGGAAGTCGGTGGAGGGTTTTGCCCGGACTACTGGCGCGAAGCTGAAACTTCTGGCAAGAGGCGGACACTTGAGCACTTCATCCATCGTGCAAACATATTGGCCGCAAATCAGGATATTTTTCGAATCCAGCTAGACTCTTCGAATCCGCTAGCCTTCATTGACGCCCGCGAACAAGTCACTCTCCTGCTCCACCTCGCCCGTTTTCACCCAGGCTGCCAGGTGAAACATCTCGCGGTGTTCCCGCTGGCGCACGTTCTGCTCGAACAATGGCCACAGAGGCGACTGGCTGGTGTGCGCCTTGAAAGCCGCAACCTTGGTTTCGAAGTATTCTCCGATATCTATGTAGGCGGTCGCTGGAGGCAGAGTGATCGGGGGCCTTCCCGGCAGAGTGAAGTTTGCCGTGGCGTAGTACAGCTTCTGCGGACGGTAGGAACGAATTCCGTCATTCAGTTGATCGGGATAGCGGTTGTCGCGGCCCGCCCATTGAAAGGCCAAGGTCCCGAAGATCGAAGCCATGGAGTGATCGGTGTGTCCGGTTACTCCACCTTCTGGACCGAACGTCAACACTACCTGGGGACGAAACTGGCGCATGTGCAAGGTTAGATCGCTGACCACACGGTAGGAATCCTGGCGATGCAGTTGGCCGTCAGGGTAGTCGAGCACCGCGCCACGGCTCACCTTCAGCATTTCGCAGGCGGCGGCAAATTCTTTTCGCCGCATTGCAGCCAGCTCGGCATCGCTTTTGGCCCCACCGCGGTGAGTAGCGGCCTGCCCCGGCGTGAGGCAGACCACCGCGGTTTCTACTCCACGAGAACGGTACAGCAGAAGAGAGCCACCGAAGCCGCCGGCTTCGTCGTCGGGATGAGCCGTCACCACCATCATGCGCAACATGAATTGATTGTAGCGCCATGCAATGCTGCGGAAAGATTTGGATCGCGTGAAGCTAGACCGCTTCAAGAACCTCGACTGGAATTTCGCTCTCGGGTTCTTCGTCCTGCAACATGAAGGCGAGCGCCTCTTGCGGCACCGGAGCATGCCACACCGGCGCGAAAGACTGCCGGTGCAGCGGACATGGCCCATGTTCGCGCAAGGCCGCGAGGTGTCGCGGAGTGCTGTATCCCTTATTGGAGGCGAGACCGTACATAGGGAACACCGGGTCCCACTCGCGCACCAGCCGGTCGCGCTCTACCTTGGCCACAATCGAAGCCGCCGCAATGGATGCCGAGAGCGCATCTCCGTGGATGATCGCCCGCTGCTGCATCTCGCAGTCAATCTTCACTGCGTCGATGAGAAGGTAGTCGGGAGAGATATTGAGCGCGATCACAGACTCGCGCATGGCAACCCGGGATGCCTGGTAAATGTTGATCTGATCGATGCGGGCGGCATCCACGGCAGCTACCGCCCAGGCGATGGCGTGTTCACGGATCCGTTCCGCCAGCACTTCGCGCCGTTCGGCGAGCAGAAGCTTCGAATCGCGCAGGCCGCGGATGCGGTATGCCGGATCGAGAATCACCGCCGCGGCAACCACCGGCCCAAACAGCGAGCCCCGACCGACTTCATCGACTCCGGCAATGATCCGGGCCCCAGCCTGCCAGGCTTGCTTCTCGAACTTCAAGGTGCAGTGCAGTCGTTTGAGCAGGCGCAGTTTAGCGGCGGAAGCTGATATGGGCTTTTCAGCGGCGGGTTTTTTCCTGGAAGCCACGAACCGGCACGGAGAACTGCGAATATCTGCATCTTCGCCGACTCGGGCCCATCATGCAACTGTGGAAAACAGCGGCCGTATCTATTCTGTGGCCTTTGCCGCCGCTGCAGTCGGACGCTCGCGCTCCACATCTTTCAGGCGGGCAGCTTTGCCGCGCAGGGCACGCAGGTAGTAAAGCTTGGCGCGGCGGACTTTAGATGAGCGCACGATATCCACCTTGTCGATCACTCGCGCGATTGATAGGGAAAATACGTTCCACGCCCTGTCCGAAGCTGATCTTGCGGACGGTGAAGCTGGCCTGCGGACCGCGGGTGCGCGAAATCACCACGCCTTCAAACGCCTGCAGGCGCTCTTTCTCGCCTTCCTTGATCTTGACATTCACGCGCACGGTGTCGCCCGGCACAAAATCAGGAATGTCGGTCCGCTTCGTCTTGGCCAGCAGCTTTTCAATAATCAGGTTCGTCATGGTCGTCTTCCCTTCTAGCTCTCTGTCAATCTCTCCAAAGCTTTGTCATTCCGAGCGCACCGAGGAATCCGATTTCCCCGCACCCAGCAGCTTCTTGTCTTCCTCGCTCAGCCCGACCCGGCCGAGCAGATCAGGCCGGTTCCGCTGCGTCTTCTGGAGCGCGGTGCGCCGCCGCCAGCGCCGGATTTCGTCATGATTGCCCGACATCAGCACCTCCGGCACCGCCATCCCGCGAAACTCCGCCGGACGCGTGTAGTGCGGATAGTCGAGCAATCCGCCGGAAGCGCAAGTCGAGCTCGGGGCATCCCCTGCCGGCAACTCTGGATGAGCGCTGAATGACTCCATCTGGGTGGAGGCCTCATTGCCCACCGCGCCGGGAATCAGCCGGGTCACCGCGTCGAGAATAACCGCCGCGCCCAACTCGCCTCCGCTCAGCACGTAATCGCCGACGGAAAGCTCGCGATCGGCAAGATACTGTCCGACCCGTTCGTCCACGCCTTCGTAGCGGCCGCAGATCAGCACCAAATGCTCGATGGCTGCCAACTCGGCCGCGACACTCTGGTCAAACCGTCGTGCCCTGGGCGGACAGCAGAATCACCGTCTGCTTGCGCGCGTCGCGTTCATCTCTCGCGCTGCAACGTTCAGCGACTCAATACATTCAAAGATCGGTTCCGGCTTCAGCACCATGCCTTCGCCGCCGCCGAAAGGGCGGTCATCCACGGTTCGGTGCCGATCGTGCGCAAACGCCCGCAGATCGTGCACTGCTACTTCCACCAGGCCGCTTTCGCGCGCCCGGCGGAGAATTCCGTAATCCAGCGGCCCGCGAAAGAAGTCGGGAAAGATCGTTAAGATATCGACCTTCATCGCTGACCTTGAACAACTATTTGCCGCGATCGCGGCGCTTGCGATTGCTTGGCTCTGCCGGCTTCCCGCTGTGTCGCTCTCTGCTCGCCTTTTCTTCGGCGTTCAGTGGAGCGTTCACTTCCAGCATCCCTTCGGGCAGTTCCATCTCGATCCGCCGGTGTTCGAGGTCCAGATGCTTCAGATACGCTTCCGCATAAGGGATCTCGTACTCGCCGGTTGTCGGCTTTCACCATCAGCAGAGGAGCTTCGCCTGCTCCCATCTGTACGTCTTGAACCGTGCCAATTTCGCGGACACCGTCGAACACCGTACATCCCGCTAGATCGCTGACGAAATTCCAGCCTGCACTCAGCCGGGCCCGCTCTTCCGCAGGCACCTGTAACTCGCAGCCGATCAATGCCTCGGCTTCAGAAATCGAATCCACCCCGGCGAACTTTAGAACCAGCCACTCTTTGTGGCCCCAAAGTTCTTCAACTTTCAACTCGCGGCGAGTCTCGTCTGCGGCGAGCGCAAACAATCTCATGCCGGGAGAAAACCGGTTCGGTATGTCGGTGTGCAACTCGGCTGCAACTCTCTCCGCGCCGGCCCTGTGTTTTGGCGACCCGCGCCAGCGTGATGAACTCACCGGCTATTCGAGAATCTCCAGTTCGTAGTGCTTGTGCTGCATCAGGCCGGCGGCGCTCAACAAATTGCGCAGAGCCTTGGCGGTGCGGCCATGCCGCCCGATCACCTTGCCCATATCTTCCTCGGCGACTTCCAGTTCGAGCACGGTGTCGCCATCTTCCTCCACCTGGTTGACGACTACCTGATCCGGCGCATCGACCAGAGCTTTGGCGATCTGCTCAATCAGGATACGGACATCGCCGTTGGTTTCGGTCATTCAGAGGCTCCGGTGATGAGGATCGGTTTCCGCGGCAGGCGCAAAAATCAGGCGGCGGAGCCGGCGCTGGCGGGAACTGGCTTCGAAAGCAGCTTTCCTACGCGGTCCGACAGCTGCGCGCCCTTTGACACCCAGTAGTCAATGCGTTCGCGCTTCAGGTCGACGCTGGCAGGATTGGTGCGGGGATTGTAAGTCCCCACCACTTCCACCGGGCGGCCATTGCGGGCACGCGCCTTCTCAATCACCACTACACGGTAATGCGGTTGTTTGCGCGCGCCAAAGCGCGCCAGACGGATCATTAACACTTGATTGCTTTCCTTTGTTTCCGGAAGACTCCGGCGGGATCACGACAAACCATTATTATGCCGGAGGTTAGGTGGAATGGCAAGGCGGGGGTTCAGCAGTTAGCAGTTGGCATTTAGCATTTGGCCGGTAGGGTCTTGTTCTGCTACTCGATGATCTCTTTTGATTACAGGTCGCCAGTAGTGCCAGTTCAGAACCATTTTGAGTTCGTGTTTTTTCGGTGAATTATGCCAAGAACGATACCGATGATCGTTCCTAAACCTCCGACCATAAGGATGACATAGTAATTCCCGGAAACCAACGAGAGCAGCCATCCCATGACGAGCCCTGCGACTACCCCGGTCAGCGTGTATTCCCAGAACTTGTTCATAAATCGGAGCCTCGAAATCCCATTTCGTTGATCGGTGGCTGATGGGTCCTGCAAAATTCAGAAGTAATTGTAGGGTGGGCGCTCCGGATTGTCAGAGTTTTGCCTGTGTGATACCGTAAGGACAATTCACGCCTGACAGTCACCCACAATCACAGCAGCGCCGTGTTGTGGCCCGCGAACAAAAGCGTGTCAACAGGTGGTGCCATGAAAGACGCCGTCGAACCAATTCCAGCCGAGCGCGCCCTTGAGCAGGAAGGATTTGCGAATCGCAAGCTGATTCGCCCTTCCCTGAACCGCAATAACGACCACAATCATAACCACAATCATTCTTCCGGAAGTCACGCCTCTGGCCCTGAACGCCGTGACCGCCCGGAGCGGGTGGAGCGCGCCGAACGAGGCGACCGCCCTGACCGTGGCGAGCGGCCGGAGCGCGGGGAACGCATGGGTGGGGGCGGCAAGAAGACCGCGCCTCCTGAGCAGACCAATGCCGAGAACTTCTACTACCAGAAGCAGATGCAGTCGAAGACTCCGATGGTCATCGTGCTGCGCGACGGGGAAGAAGTGCACGGTGTGATCGAGTGGTATGACCGCAACTGCATCAAGGTAAACCGCAACGGCGCTCCCAACGTGATGATTTACAAGCCTTCCATCAAGTATTTGTTCAAGGAAGGCGAGAATGCTCGAAAATAGCTGTCAGCTCTCAGCTCTCAGCTTTCAGCTCTTGGCTTCTCGGCTTTCGGGTATACGCGCTCTTCATTTCCCTTTTCCTTCTTGGTGACACCTCTTACTTCTACAGCTGTTCTGGCCATTGGCGGGCACTGTGATAGGCGGCTAGAATCACCACCTGATCTTCAGCGAGGGCATACGCAACGACGAAGGGAATGCCAGGAATTACCAGCTCTCGGGTTCCGGCAATGCGGCCTGTTTTCCCAAGCATTGGAAAGACTTCCAGTTGTTCAACACTGGCGATGAGCTGAGTGGCGATGCGGGCTGCCACATCTTCGCTATTTGAGAGCGCGATGTATTCGTAGATCTGATCCAGTTGTCTGGATGCCTGGTCCGTCCAGACGATCACGGATGCGGCCGCCCTGCCTTCTTAAAGCGCCTGACAACTTGTTCGTGATTGACAACACGGCCTTTTCGCATCTCTTCCAGCCCGTTGCGGACCAGAGCATCCTGGTAGGCGTGAAGTTCCAGATAGTTGGCGATGGCCTGGTTGATCAGGTAACTGCGTGGGCGGTCTTGCGCTGCTGCCAGGGAGTCTAACGCATCAATCTCATCGCTGCGGGCACGGAAGCTGACCGTCTTTTCGCTGGAAGCCATAACACGATTATAATATGGCGTATTATCCTGTAATGCAATGCATTACAGGAAACTGGCTCCCCTACAGCTTCGGCAGCACGATCCCCTTCTGCGACTGGTACTTGCCTTTGCGGTCGGCGTAGCTGACTTCGCATACTTCGTCCGACTGGAAGAAGATGATCTGGCAGAGGCCTTCGTTGGCGTAGATTCTTGCGGGCAGCGGCGTAGTGTTTGAAATCTCGAGGGTTACGAAGCCTTCCCACTCCGGCTCGAAGGGAGTCACGTTGACGATGATGCCGCAGCGCGCATAGGTGCTCTTGCCGACGCAGATGGTCAGGACATCCCGGGGAATCTTGAAGTATTCGACGGAGCGGGCCAGCGCGAACGAATTGGGCGGCACGATGCAGCACTCGGAGCGCACGGTAACGAACGAGCGTTCGTCGAAGTTCTTGGGATCGACCACGGTGCAGTTGACGTTGGTGAAGATCTTGAACTCATCGGCTACGCGCAGGTCGTAACCGTAAGAAGAGAGGCCGTAGGAAATCACGCCTTCCCGTACCTGCTTCTCGGAGAAGGGGTTAATCATGTCGTGCTCTAAGGCCATCTTGCGGATCCAGCGGTCGCTCTTCAACATGGAACTCCTTTGGAAATTGGTAATTGGGAAATTTGTAGCTCGATAATTTGAGAAGCGCCAGCACACAGGCGACCAGCATCTGCTCTCGGGTTTTCGCATTCCCGATCTCAAAATCACCAAATTACGAATTGACTGGCTGGGTTCCGCCATCTTACGGGACAGAAGCTCCCGTTGACAATCTCCCTTATCTTCCTTAGCATCAATCACTTGGTGGGCTGTTGTTACTCTGCTCGCGGGGGCCGCCTGTGATTAAGCTCGATATCATCAACGAAGTGGTCAACAAAACCGGCATCACCAAAACCAAAGCCGAGATGGCGGTGGAAACCGTTTTCGAAAGCATGAAGCGGTCGCTGACCAAGGGCGATCGCATTGAATTGCGGGGATTTGGAGTTTTCAACGTGCGGCCGCGGAAGACCGGCATCGGGCGCAATCCGCGCACGGGCGCGGAAGTGTCAATTCCTCCCGGGAAGGCCGTGCGCTTCAAGCCGGGCAAAGAATTGCAGTCCATCGAGTAAGGCACAACTTCGGTTGCCACTGCCTGGGTTGCCGTCGCCTCTCTGTTTTCGCATTGCCGCTTCCGTTCTGCGCCGGGTTAAATGCACGGCCCTGGTTTCACATCCCTTATACTGTCGGTAGTGAACCTGTGAATGTCTGATTCCATCTCCCCATTTTCCTCGTCTTCTTTGCCTTCCGCGGTTTCCGAGGTCCGCCAGCCACTGGAAGTGTTTGTGGTACGTCCCGCAGGTCATCGTTACTGGGTGCATCTTCTTCTGCTGGCGGCGACATTTTTCAGCACGCTGGTCGTCGGCGCGCGAATGGAATTCAACTTCCTGCACCATCTTCCGGCGTTCTATGCCGGGGAAGACAGTCTGGCATTCTTTCCGGTGTTCTGGGCGATCAAAGGCGGGCATTTCTGCTGGGATTCCGTTTTCGTTGACCTTGATGCTGATTTTGCTGGCGCACGAGATGGGGCATTACCTTTTATTGCCGGCGATTATCGTGTCTGGGCGCAACGTTGCCGTTCTTCATACCGTGTCCATCCTTTATCGGGACGCTGGGCGCGTTCATTCGCATCCGGTCCCCAATCCGTTCCCGCTCGGCGCTGTTTGATATCGGCATCGCAGGCCCCATCGCCGGATTTGTGGTTGCCATGCTCGTCATGGCCTTTTCGCTCGGGCATGTCGCAGCCGGCGCTGCCGTTTGTCGTCCGACGCAGCATCCAATTGAATTCGCCCCTGATTTTTTAGTGGATGCACCGCATCCTGCGGGTGGTATCTCCGGCGCACAGCATCGCCGCTCTTCCGCTTTCGCAGGTCTATCTTCACCCGGTTGCGATCGCCGCATGGGTTGGCATGTTCGCGACCGCGCTCAATCTTTTGCCCGGCGGACAACTCGACGGCGGCCACATCGTCTTTTCCATTGCGCCCCGGGCGCACCGCTGGATTTCACGAATCACTATCGCTGCGCTGATACCACTGGCGGTTTATTACTGGGCTGGGATGGATCATCTGGGCAGTGCTGCTGGCCATCACCGGCATGCGTCATCCCTCGGTGCCGAAGTGGCCGGGTGTGGACCGGAAGCGCCGCTGGCTGGGAGTGGTCGCGCTGGCCATGCTGATTCTGACCATTACTCCCGCTCCATTCGCGCACAGCTCGCTGTGGGACGCGGTGCAACAGGTTCGAGCCAGCCGCTAGAAGGCGCGGGTTCGGCTCGCTCTCCTCCGACACCTATTTTGTGTGCCACAGGTTACCTGCCCACTCACGCTCGCGCCTGATCAATCCTCCACCACCCTGGCCGTCATCTCCGCCGCGGGTTCGCCACCCGCCATGGCCTGGGCCACGATCAACCGCCGCGCTTCCACCCGAATCTTCGGCAAACGGAATCCAAACCAGGCCGCGCCGAAGACTCCGGCAACCGCCCCAGCGCCGACGGTGACCGGCGCGCCGATACGATCGGCCAGCGCGCCGCCAATAAGCGCACCGAATGGCGCCATGCCCATGAACATCATGGAGTACAACGCCATCACCCGCCCGCGCAAATGATCGGGCACCATGGCCTGGATCAGCGTGTTCGAGGAGGACATCTGCAACATCATGCAGAAACCGACCGGCAGCAGCAGCGCCGCCGAGAGCCAGAAGGTGCGGGAAAGCGAAAACAGCACGAGGCTGATTCCGAATCCGGCGCAGGAAAACGCCACCCACCGCCCCAGTCCGCGCACCCCGGTGCGGGAGGCCAGGGTCAGCGCGCCAGCAAGAGCGCCTACTCCGGTTGCGCCCATCAGAATGCCCAAGCCCGCGTGCGCCGCCGTGCAGAACTTTGTCGGCGAAACATCGGCATGAGCACGGTGTAAGGCATGGCCACCAGGCTCACCAGTCCAAGCAACAGCAACAACGCCCGAATCGGAGCGGTGTGCCGGACGAAACGAAAGCCTTCGATGATGTGAGCCAGGGGCGAAGCTGAAGTACGCCAGCCGCGACGGTTGATTCACCCGCATCATCAGCAATCCGGCAATCACGGCGATGTAGCTGACGGAGTTGCTGAAGAAACACCAGCCTTCGCCGATTTTCGCCACCAGAATTCCGGCGATTGCGGGTCCAATGATGCGAGCGCCGTTGAACATGGAGGAATTCAAGGCGATGGCGTTCATCAGATCTTCTTTCCCCACCATATCGACGAGAAAGGCCTGGCGCGCCGGAATGTCGAATGCGTTCACTACGCCAAGGCATGTGCCGCCAGCACCATCACATGCCAGACGTGAACCTTGCCGCTCAACGTGAGCGCGGCCAGAGTCAGCGGCCAGAATCATGGATGCGGTTTGCGTGGCAATGACGACCCGCTGGCGGTTATAGCGGTCGGCGACGATGCCTCCCAGGGGCGCGACCAGAAATACCGGAATCTGGCTGGCAAAGCCGACAACTCCCAAGAGCAAAGAGGAGCCGGTAAGCCGGTACACCAGCCAGGCTTCGCCGATGCTCTGCATCCAGGTGCCGACCAGGGAGATCATCTGGCCGCTGAAGAACAGCTGAAAGTTACGGTGCTTCAGGGCGCGGATGGTGGCAGGCAGGCCTCCGCCGGAAGAGGTCGAAGGTGCTGAAGGTTGTAAGAAGCCGTCCGGTGAAGTAGGTTCTTCCGCCACAATCCAGTGTACTTCCAGCGCGCTCACTGGTAATACATACAGCTTCCGATAGTCACCAAATTGTGACTTCCCAGCGCGCCCGGAATGGGGTAAAGTCGCTGATTGTCTGTCCTACTTCTGAGGCTTCGGTGTGCAAGTATCATGCACTACCGGAGTGGGTTGTTGGCATTTCTGGACATCAGAACCAGCGGGACGGGCAGGAGAAGCTCATGAGCACCGAACAGGTACGGGTTGAGCGGCGGGCGGCGCAGCGCTTCGATGTGAACGTGCCGGTGGCAGTAAAGCTGGCAGGAGGCACCGACGAGGGCCATGGATTTACGCAGGATCTCAGCGCCCGCGGGGCATTGTTTTATACCGACTTCCCTCTTAACGAAGGCGACGCCATTGAGTTGAGCCTGGTGATGCCTTCAGAAATTACGCTGGCCGAAAACATGCGCGTGCGCTGCTTTGGCCGGGTCACCCGGGTTCGGCCACTTGCGGCAGTTACCAAAGCTGCCGTGGCGGTCCATCTTGAACGCTATGAGTATCTTCCCGAGAGCGACGTCATGGCTGTGGCCGGAAGCTTCGGTCACGTACCGGTGCGTCCCTAGCTTGGCTTGAAGTAAGCGGTGGTTTTTTCGTGGGCCCCCAACTGAACCACTCCCCCCTGTGGATTTCGCGACGTCCCAGTTTCCTTGACTGGAGCGGTTTTTGACCTGTTTACCGGCTTTGCAATCGCCGCCATTTTGCATAGAATGGAGTCACTCAGGACAGGGTTCGGTTCCTGCGGCGAGCTCCAGTGTCTTCCCTTCTTCTCATACTTGGTTCTCAGCGGGATACAGAGATTTGTCACTCCGTGCTTGCCATGTACGAGTACCAAAGTCACTTGGCGCGATGGATAGCCATCCGTAACATTACTCGTACCACCATAGGATTATGGAGCGGGCCATGCACGGCATAGCGGTCGCCCTTCTCACCGACGATCGGGAAAGACTTACGGTACTACGGCACCGGCTGGAGAGTACCCAGGTCGCGCGCACGGTCTTCAGTTCGGTGGACCTTCCCGTCAGTGCAACCGACCCCATCCTGCGCCAGATTCAAGACGTTCACGCTGAAGTCATCCTGGTTGATATCAATCCCATGAATGAGGCGCGCGCGGTCGCGGCCATAGAACTGATCCGCGCCACCACTGATCTGGTTACGGTTTTCGCCGTGGGCGAGACCACGAATCCGGCCACCATTATCGCCACCATGCGCGCCGGGTCGGTCGAATATATTGAGCGCAATGCCAGTGTGGAAGCCATTGCCGAAGCATTTGCCCGCTTCACCGCGTCACGCGGAAAGAGCCGCGCTTCATCCGGCCGGGCCCGGGTTTTCGTGGTCACCAACGCCAAAGGCGGTTCGGGAGCAACCACGGTTGCGGTGAACACCGCGATCGCGCTGCAGGAATCACAGCGCGGAGTGCTGCTGGTGGATTTCGCGCCGCTGGGCCATGGAGCGCTTCATCTGAATGTTCGTCCTGCTTTCGGAGTGTATGACGCCCTGCAGAATCTGCATCGCCTGGACTCGTCTTTGCTGGATGGCCTGCTGACGGAGTGCAAAGGCGGCCTCAAGCTGCTGGCCGCGCCGCAACAACCGTTTTCATTGAATCCGACGGCCGCCGAACTGGCGCGCCTGTTCGACCTGCTGGTGACCCATTTCCGCTATGTCGTGGTGGACTGCTCGAATCGTGCCGACCAGACGGCGCGACTGCTGTGCGAACTTTCGAACGCCGTGCTGCTGGTGACCCAGGCGGATGTGGTTTCGCTGTGGAGCGCGGGGCGCATGCGTCCTTTTCTCGAAGAAGGCGCGGCCCGGGATCGAGTGCGGCTGGTGCTGAACCGTTATAAGAAAATTCCCGGCTTCAGCGATGAAGATGTAGAGAAGGCCACCGACTGCAAGCTGCTGTGGAAACTCCCCAATAATTATCAGGCTACGGCGCCCGCCATCGATAAAGGCGTGCCGGTGGCTTTCCAGGATGGAAGCGATATCGGGCGTGCGTTCCGGGGATTGGCCGACCTTCTGGCGGAAGCGGCCCCTACCGCGGAAGGATCGCAGGACCTGGTTTACACTCACGACCGGGATCGCAAGAAGAAGCCCACCGGGCGGCTATTGATCTCTCCACTTCGCGCCGGGCAGTAGGAGCCCGAAGCCCCCTAAGACATTCAGAGGATGAAGCGCTACTTCAGCGCTTTGAGTCTTGCGCTCAGGCGGGACTTGTAGCGGGACGCGGTGTTCTCGTGCAATACACCCTTCTGAATAGCTTTATCCAGAGCTGAAACGGTCTCCCCGAAAGCCTTGGTCGCTGCGGCTTTATCGCCTTTGGCCAGGGTCTCGCGGAAGGAGCGCAGGGTGGTGCGCACACGCGAAGTGTTGGCGCGGTTGCGGACAGTTCGACTCTCGGTTTGACGGGCGCGCTTCAGCGCCGAAAAATGGTTTGCCATCTTGGCTGGTTACCTTCTTGTCAGAGTATTCCGGTGGGACACCGAAGTTGTTATTTTACGGGACTAAGTCTCGCCCGGTCAAACACATGAGCGGCAACGCAGGAATCCAGTGGCGAGCTGAAATTTTCGCCACATAGTTTTGCGAATCTCTAGTTGGCCCGGTTTCGGCTCTTCTGGCGGCGATTGGCAGAGGAATTCTTGTCGGGCATGGCGAGCGGTGGCGTCGCCGTGCTCACCACCGAAGGGTCGTCCCGCAGCTTGATGTATAGCATTCCGTCCTTTGGCGCAGGCACGTCGATCGCCGACGATACGAGCCCGAGAGGGACCGCAACACTGTCGGTGAATCCCGCGTCGGATGCGACGGAGTCGATCAGAAAAAGATTGGAGCCGCTAAGCGAGCACTGCGCCTGCTCTTTTTCCGCCTCGGATGCAGCGTCAGGTTTGGAGGCTTCGCTTTCTCCTTTTGCCGTACCGGAGTCGGCGGGCTTATCCGTGGTTTCATCCTTATCCGCGCAGCGTAACTGGTCGAGCGAGGGCATCCGCACCAGGGTGGCGAGGGTCTGCCAGTCTCCTTTGGTTCCATCTGCGGCAACCGGACGGAAGCGCAGCGGGCCAAACGCCGATGAACCGAAGCTCTTCAGGGGATCAAGTTGCGCCAGCACATTTTGCGAATCCTCAAGCACCAGGGTGCCATGATCGAGTCCTAACAGCGTGGTAAACGATCCATCTTCCGCTGCAACTTCGATTTTCTCGTCGCGAGGAAAGAGCTGCGGTATTTCGCTCTTCAGGAAAAAAGAAAGCTTTCCGCTTTGCGGAACCTCGTCGTGGCTGCCCAGTTGAATGGCGGACTGGTCCGTTCCCGGCTCGACGTTCTTGCCAACCAGCACGACTTTGGGCCGGGGCGCATCGACCTTGGCTGGAATCTCGAATGATCGCCCATCCTTCAGAGCGACACGCGCAGTCAATGTGTCGCCAACATGAAGTGCGGTTGCCGCAGCAGCCGGAGCGGAAAGGCGAAGCGCGTCTTTTTCCTTGGCGCGCGACAAGGCGCCGGGAACGAAATGCAATCCACTCACTTCCAGCCCGGCGACTTCGTCCAGGCGGGTGCCGGTCAGGGTGCCTTCGTGGTCGCCGGCATTGATCTGAAATGCATCGAGGTGTCCCGCTTCCGAGTAGGCCTGCAGCTTGACCTCATCGGGATCTTTCAGCCCGTACTGCTTCACCAGCAGTGTCATCGGCCCGGCGCTTTCATTTTTCAGAGGGACGTGGATTTCCACTTCGTCCGGCTTCTCCGATTTCCACTCTGCCTTAGTTTCCTTGCCCTGCTGATTTTTCACCGTAACCTGTTCCACGCAGGCGGTGGCTTCGGATTGCAAGTGCAACGCATCCTCGCGTCCTACGATGAGTGCGGTGTGATCGGCGGCGGACACCTTCCAGTGCACGGAATGGGAATTCTGCAAGTGGAAGCTCGGGCCGTCAAAAGGCTGGAATCCCCAGTAACCGTGAATGGTTCCAGTTGTCTCCCAGCTCAGAGAGCTCGCTTGCAGCTTGCGGGTATCGATGACGAATCCGCCTCGGACTGGATCGGCAGTGGCGGGCAGATCCACATCCTTGCCCGATTTATTTTTCACCCGCAGCACGAATTCGTGACCCAGATCAGTGGCGAACACCAGCGGCGCTCCCTGCACCGGCAGCAACAGCCCCGGGTTCTGCAGGCACGAAACTTCCTTGGCATTGACCACCCGCAGTGGCGGCGTTTGCGCAGCCTCTACCGGAGGCAGCCCAATCACCAGCACCGACATGGGCTTGCGGAAAGAAGGAGGATTGTTGAGCTTGAGGTCCAGGGTGTCGTGCCGCGGCACCGCCAGCGCGGGAATGTACTGGTATTGCGGGTTATGAAAGTTCTCGAACATGCGCGCCACATCGACGACTGCGCCAACGTAGGCGCTGTAGACGCCGCCGCCCGCAACCCGGGTAGTCGTCAGCTGGCCGATCAGGTCAGACCCGGCGCCGGTGGTCAGGGCTGACACCATTGATTGGGTGTGGCTGTCTTC
Organism: Terriglobia bacterium; assembly: GCA_963798155.1. GTDB lineage: Bacteria > Acidobacteriota > Terriglobia > Terriglobales > Acidobacteriaceae > CAWCSH01. The sequence goes on along the minus strand of CAWCSH010000002.1, from coordinate 118,774 downwards.
GAGCACCAGCTCGTCGGAGTTCTGCATCAGGCACGGCGCCTGCTGTTCACTCGGACGGTCAAAGCACTGCTGGTCCACCTTGATGCTCAGGCTTCGCGCCAGCAATCCTGAGCGTTCATGGAGGGCCTCCGGATCAGTGACCGAGATCTTCCGCACAGCTTCCAGATACGTGTCGAGACGCGAACGATCCAGGCTGGCCTGGTTCAGGTCCTGCGAGGCCCTGACGAAGGCGCCAGGCTTGCCCTGCACGGCGGACCGCAAGGTGCCGAAGTCGCCCCCGGTTTCCGGAGCAAGAAACAGAAGCACCTGCTGGGCATCTCGCGGAACGGTGAGCACAATGCCTTCCTCGCGGACCCGCTTGCGCCAGGTTTCGGCTTTAATGAACCAGTCGTCCGGGGGAGGATTGGTCGATCCTCGTAGGAAGGCCACCACCAGCAAGTAATGAACGGACTGCGCATCGGGAAGGTCGGGATGGATCCAGAGACGGTCTCCCCCCAGCAGGTTCGGAACCTCCGCGACCGGCAGGGTCTTGCCGGAGCGAGTCACCCGCACATCGATACGCGGTCCGGGTAGATCAAATACCGCCGTACCAGCCTGGGCGGTTGACGCTAAGCCTAATATTGCCAATATGAAAACGACTAAAACAGCCCGCAATGACATACCACTATTTTAGGGGAAGAGAGTACCGGAGTGGCGGTGAGAATTTCGTAATTCCATCGCTTTGTTGATGTTTTCGGCAACGTCGGCGTTTCTTACTGGCTGAGGTGATTTCGGTCACAGACCAGCCCAAAAACAACCTCCACAATCCATAGGACAACATGATCCCAGCGTTCGACACCAACTGGACCGCGGTACTACGGAATCTCAAAAGGAAAACTCATGAGCAAGTTCAATAAAGGCAGAGGGGTGATCGGAATCTTGACCGGCGGCGGAGACGTTCCGGGGCTGAATCCCGCCATCCGCGCAGTAACCATTCGGGCGCTGCGCGAGGGTTACCAGGTGGTGGGCCTGCGCCGGGGATGGGCCGGTCTGGTCGATCTGGTACGGGATGAAGAACACGACAACAGCGACAACTTCCAGGTACTTACCGAAGAAATCGTGAACCGCGCCGGCCGCACTGGAGGAACCTTCCTGCACTCGTCGCGAACCAACCCTGGTCACGTAAAGAAATCGGCGGTCCCGCTTCACTTGCAGGAGACCTACAATGCCGACAAGAATGATTTGACGCCGGAAGTGCTGAAGAACCTGGAGTGGCTCGGGGTTGAGTACCTGATCCCTATCGGTGGCGACGACACCCTGAGCTATGGCGTGCGCCTCGATCGCGAAGGCGTGAAAGTCGTTGCCATCCCCAAGACCATGGACAACGACGTACCCGGAACCGACTACTGCATCGGCTTCAGCACCTGCGTTACCCGCACCATCCAGATGACCAACAGCCTGCGCACATCGGCAGGGTCGCACGAGCGCTTTCTTGTGCTGGAAGTCTTCGGTCGCTATGCCGGCTTTACTGCCATGCTCCCCACCATGGCGGGCTCTGCCAACCGCTGCGTCATTCCTGAGCACCGCTTCAACATCGAGCAGTTGACCGAACTGTTGTCGGCGGACCGCTGCAAGAATCCCAGCCGTTATTCGGTCGTATTGATTTCGGAAGGGGCAATGTTCGAAGGCGGAGACATGGTCTATGAGCGCGAAACCACTGACGCTTTCGGGCATAAGAAGCTTGGGGGCATCGGGGACCTGGTTTCAGAGAAGCTGAAAGAGCTCTCCCCGAAATACAACGGCGGCAAGACCATCGATATCATCAACCAGAAGCTGGGCTACCTGGTGCGCTGCGGCGATCCTGACGCGATCGATTCCATCGTGCCGATGGCCTATGGGAATCTGGCGCTCGATCTGATCCTCAATCGAATTCACGGCCGGCTGGTAGTGTTGAAGAATGGCCGTTACGACAATACCCCGATCGATGTGGTCACGGCCTCGAAGAAAGTGGTGAATGTGAAGGAGCACTACAACACCGACCGGTTGCGGCCGCACTATAAGAGCTTCGAAATGAAGCCGCTGTTTATCATGACCAGCGAGCTGACCTAGAATTCTCCGCAACGTTCAAACCGCATCGGGCTTCTCTGCCGTCATGGCGGAGAAGCCCGATGGTTTTTGCGAGCGCATTTGGATCTGACCCCGGCTCTAAGAGCCGCCAGCGGTGACTACGACAGGAAGAATTCCTTGGTCAGGGTGGCCCAATCCTGGTCGGGCAGGTGTTCGGTCAGGTTGTCCACGGCGAGTCCGCCGTCCTGCGCTAGGGCTCCCGCCATCACCGGCATTCTCAGCTGCAGGCGCTGTGCGGCATCCGCCATCCATCCGCGAGCCAGAGTTCCGCCCATCAGGTTACGGAAGTTGGTTTTGGCATCGGGGGAATGTACGGTCAGCAGCCAGCCTTCGCCGTAGGGGTCTTTGCGCGCCGATTCTGGATTCGCGAGCGCTGCCTCGTTGATGTCAGCCACGCTGCCCTCGATGGGAGACACCATGTCCACAGATTTGCCATCCCGAAAGATGGTCCAGATCTTCTGGCCTTGACGCACCCACTGGCCACGCTGCGGCAGCGCGATGCGCTCGATCTTGCCTGTCAGTTTGGAGGCGAAGTCGTCCATGCCGATTCGCACCAGATTCGGACTCTCGCTCAGCGCCCAGGTGTGGCCCGGATGAAAGCGGAGATTCTCGGGGACCTGGAAACCAGCGACAACATTTGGCCGCAGCCGTGGCAGGCTCTCCTGTCTCGCCGACGCGGCGGCTTGCACGGTCACTGTCTGCTTCTGCCCGTAGAAGTGATCGATCAGCAGGAATATTGCGAAAGTGAAGAGAATCAGTAGGACTGTCATAAGTCACCTCGTCCGAGGCGCCGTTTGTTTCTCGGCCGCTCGCTACTTCTCTAAAGGCAATCGCCAGACCAAACGTTCGAGCACGTCGATTGCTGCCGTATCTCGTGGCAGTGAAATGAGTTGCTACCTGACAAACCATTTCGCCTCAAGGAAGCAGCACAACAGGTCTGTTGTGAATTGCAATCCTGCATGGCGCCGGCAATCGTTCTCCTGCATAGAGCCTCGCATAACGTCCTTTGTCTGAGACAGATACGAGCTCCGGCCTGCGATGTTGCGGTTTCTTACAGGGGCGTTGAGAAATCACACAGGAGAGTCCGTGCCAGGAGGAGCAGTGATATTCCTGGAGGGCCTTGCATCTCCCACTCCTCCGACAGCCGGATCAAACGCCTCGCCCGATACAGACGCGACTTGTGACGGGGACTGAATTTACGGCGAATGGAGTATGGCGACCTCTTCGTCGCCCGTCATTCGCTCCGACACTCGCTCTCCAACGCGTGCATCCTCAATACGTTGCAATAGTTAATGCCGTCACGGGCCAAGGTGATTGTGGTCACTGTGAACTCGATGTCGCACAGTCGAAACTCACATCAGCCGTCCCGGAACCGCTGCATTTCGCCACACTAATCGGCGGCGGACCCAGGGGTCCGGCTTCGAGCAGAAGAGAGGAATGAAATATGAAGCTCAGTAAGCTTGTCATGCTTGTTCTCGGGCTGGCGATTGCGCTGTTTGCATTGCTTCCCAACCTGGCTTGGGCCGCTGATGATGGAGCAGCTCTGTATAAGGCGAAGTGCTCGGCATGCCATGGGGCCGATGGAGCGGGAAAGCCTGCGGCCAAGATTCCGAGCCTGGTTTCCGATGAAGCGAAGAAAATGTCGGATGCCGACCTCACCGATGCGATCGCCAATGGCGGCAAGAACAAGAAAGCCACTCACGCTTTCGCCCAGAAGGGCCTGAGCGCAGAGCAGATCACCTCTCTGGTGGCGCAGATTCACGCTCTGCAGAAGTAAATCCGGACGCTTGCACGTCCCCCGGCACAAGGGAGTCGTCTGGCTGCCGGGGAGAAGAAGCAGGTGCCCTTTGAAAGCAACAGGAACAAACCGGGCCGGGCCATCGCTGAGGGAGCATACTCAGCGCCCGGCCCACTGGTGTTGCGGACATGATGTGAAAGCCGGCTTCGGAATCTTGCAAGCCTCCACAAGCTTTCACTCGTCCTACTTCGGACTGCGGCTGATTCACCTGGAGAATTATGCCCACTCGTTTGCGTACGAATCGCTAAGACCAGAGCCCCTCCCCCGAACTACACCACCTCGTTCAGAACTGCGGAGAAACTCTCATGAGTAAGGCGCTCCTGTACGACGCCACGCTCTGCATCGGCTGCAAACAGTGCGAGCAGGCCTGTGCGGAACAAAACCAACTTCCCTACGGCGATGCGATCGCGGCAGAGTCGGTGCAATCCGAACACAAATACACGGTGGTACTCACTAAGGGCGACAAATACATGCGGCGGCTGTGCATGAATTGCGACGATCCCGCGTGTGCCTCCGCCTGCCCGGTGGCTGCCCTGCGCAAGACGCCGGAGGGGCCGGTTACCTACGACGAGGCGCGTTGCATCGGCTGCCGCTATTGCATGATTGCCTGTCCGTTCAGCGTTCCTCGATACGAATGGGACAAGACGTTGCCGAAGGTGCGTAAGTGCACCATGTGTTCCGACCGGGTGCAGAAGGGAACGCAAACCGCCTGCGCCGAAGTCTGCCCCACCGGCGCAACCAAATTCGGTGACCGCGATGCGTTGATTGCTGAGGCGCAGCAACGAATTCGAGAAAACCCCGGCAAGTACGTCAACCACATCTACGGCCTGAATGAGGTGGGGGGAACATCGGTGCTGTTGATTTCCTCGGTGCCATTCGATGAATTCGGTTATCCCGCCATGACGGATGAGCCGATGCCATTTTTTACCTATCGCGCGCTCGAGCATATTCCAGACCTGGTCACCGTAGGAACGGTTCTGCTCGGAGGAGTGTGGTGGATCACCAACCGCCGCGACGATGTGAAAGCTGCCGAACGCGAAGAGAAGGAATTGTATTCAGAGGAAAACACCAAACCGAATAAGCATTGACCGAGAAACCGATATGCAGATGCCACGAATCACTTTCTGGAAAGCCGTGTTATGGGTGATTTTCCCCATCGGACTTTACGCCATGTTGTATCGCTTCACCCGCGGGCTGGGCGCTTCCACCGCGCTCACCGATGCATTCCCGTGGGGATTGTGGGTCGGCTTCAAGTTGTTCGCGGTGGCGCTGGCCGGTGGCGGATTCACCCTGGCGGCCGTGGTTTACGTTTTCAACGTCCGGCGTTACCGGCCGGTGCTCCGGCCCATGGTACTGACCGCACTGCTTGGCTATTCCATGTTCATCGTGTCGCTGATCGTTGACCTGGGACGCCCCTACCGCGTCTGGCACCCGATGGTGATGTGGAACCCGCACTCGGTGATGTTTGAAATCGCGTGGTGTGTGATGCTCTACACCACGGTGCTGTCTCTGGAGTTCCTGCCTGTGGTGCTGGAACGCCTGGGCTGGGAACGGCCGCTGCGCTGGCTGCATGCGGTGATGATCCCGCTGGTGATCGTGGGCGTGATCCTCTCCACCCTGCACCAGTCCTCGCTGGGCAGCATGTATCTGATTGTTCCCGGCAAGCTCTATCCGCTGTGGTATTCGCCTCTCGAACCGGTCTTCTTCTTTGTGTCGGCGCTGTGTGCCGGGCTGGCAATGACGATTTTTGAGTCGTGGCACAGCAGCAGGAGTTTCGGCAAGAAGCTCGACATCTCACTTTGTACCGGGCTGGGCAGGGTTCTGGCTGTCTTGCTGTCGGTGTATCTGACGATCCGCCTGTTGGATATGGTGCACCGCCACGTGCTGCATCTGCTGCTGGTTCCACGTAGTGAAACCTATTTGTTCCTGTTCGAGATTGCCCTGCTGGTTACGCCGATGATTCTGCTGTTTTTTCCCCGAATTCATGACAAGCAGGGCGGACTCTATCTGTCTGCGGTATTGACCTTGCTGGGCCTGGTGGCCAATCGAATGAACGTGGCCATCACCGGCATGCAGGCCGCCGCCGGGGTGCACTACTTTCCGAAATGGACAGAGCTGGCCATCACTCTCTCCCTCGTTGCCACGGCGTTCACACTGTTCTGGTACGCAGTGAAATATCTTCCGGTGTTTCCAGCAGCAGAACACAAGCTTGTGGTGCAAAGCGTGGAGCTGCCCGATTTCAGTCATGTCAGTTCGTGATAATGCGCAGGCAAGACGACACTGGACGCAAAGAGCCCACAGCGTAAGCGGCAAGCTTGTTTTCTTGCTGATCGCTTCCATGACCCTGGTTTTCGGGCTTCTGGGTTATCTGAACATCCGGCTTCACCGGCAGGACCTGGAGCAGAGCACACTGGCCAGCGCCGAGCGGGTCAGTGACGTTATCAAGCGCAGCACCAGCTACTACATGCTTCACAACGATCGCGAAGGGCTGCACAACGCGATTAAGACCATGGCGGCGGAGCCGGGCGTGGTGCGGGTGAGAATCTTCAACCAGGAGGGCCAGATTACGTTCTCCAGCGATCCTGGCGAGATCGGCACCAACGTCGATAAGAATGCGGAGGCGTGTTATGGCTGCCACGCGCAGGCGCAGCCGCTGGTGCGGCTCAATCGTCCCGATCGCTTCCGTATTTACCGCACTGGCGGAACCCGGGTTCTGGGAATCATCAATCCCATTGAAAATCGCACGGAGTGCTCCAGCGCTCCCTGCCACGCCCACGCCGATGGACAGCAGGTGCTGGGTGTGCTCGACGCCAATCTCTCCCTGGCCGGCGCCGATCTCAGCCTCGCCCAGAGCAGCCGCCTGACCATCGCCTACACCGCAATTGCCATGGTCCTGATCTGCCTGCTGAGCGCGCTCTTCGTGTGGCGAATCGTGGGCCGCCCGGTGAAGAAGCTGAAGACAGGAACCGAGCGGCTCTCCGTAGGACAGCTGGGCTACCAGATTGAGCACATGTCGGACGACGAACTCGGGGACCTGGCGCAATCTTTCAATTCCGATGAGCCACGAGTTGCATGCTGCCCACGAAGAAGTCGTGGCCTGGAACCGGACTCTCGAAGAAAAGGTGGAGCAGAAGACCCGCGAATTGAAACGTGCGCATGACCATGTGCTGCACACCGAGAAGATGGCATCCATCGGCAAAATGGCGGCCGTACTGGCGCATGAAATCAACAATCCACTGTCTGGAATTCTCACCTACGCCAAGTTGCTCACCAAATGGCTGGACCGCAAGGAATCGGGTCCGGAGCAGCGGGATGAAACCAGGCAGTGTCTGGACGTAATCGTCTCCGAAAGCCGCCGCTGCGGCGATCTGGTCAAGAACCTGCTTACTTTCTCGCGCACAGCTCCCATGAACTTGCAGAAGACCGACATCAACCAAGTCGTGGACCGCAGCATCCGGCTGGTGCAGCACCAATTGGAGCTGGCAGGGATCGAGTTGCACTTGCGCCTGGAAGAGCCCTCGCCGGAGGTGCTGTGCGACTCCGCCCAAATCGAGCAGGCTTTGCTTGCTCTGGTGCTCAACGCCAAAGACGCCATGCCACATGGCGGAAATCTCTGGCTCAGCACTCGTTGCGACCGGCTGCGCAAAGAACTGGAGATCGTGGTCCGCGATGACGGGGTGGGGATTGCTCCGGAAATCCTGCCGCAGATCTTCGAACCCTTCCTGACCACCAAGGAAGCCGACCACGGCGTGGGACTGGGGCTGGCCATTACTCGCGGCATCATCGAGCGCCATGGCGGACGGATCGAAGTTCAATCGGAGCTGGGCCGTGGTACGACGTTTACCGTCGCACTGCCCTGTGCAGCCGCGCCATCTTCCCTGGTGGCTGCCGGGCAGGACGGTGTCAAGGAAGGCGCGAGGTGAGTGCGATGGATGACAAGGCCAGGTTGCTGATCGTAGATGACGAATTGAGCGTGCGCGACTCTCTGGGCAAATGGTTTCGCGAAGAAGGCTACGAAATCGGAGTTGCCGAAAACGCCAACGAGGCTCTGAGCCGGCTGGCCGAGAAGCGCTGGGATGTGGCCCTGCTCGACATCAAGATGCGCGGCACCGACGGCATCGAATTGCAGCGCCGCCTGCACGAGATCGATCCCGAGCTGATCGTGATCATGATGACGGGCTACGCGTCGGTTGAGACCGCGGTGACGGCGCTCAAGAACGGAGCCTACGATTATGTGAGCAAGCCTCTCGACCCCGACGAGATCGCGCACCTGGTGAAGAATGCGCTGGCGCACCGAAACACGGAGAAGGAAAATGTGCGGCTGCGTGAAACCGTGGCTGAGGCTACTCGTCCCGATGAACTGGTGGGACAAAGCGCGGCCATGCACAAGGTGCTGGACGCGATTGAAACCGTAGCGCCCACCGAAGCCACGGTGCTGATTACAGGCGAGAGCGGGACAGGCAAGGAACTGGTGGTGCGAGCCATTCACGCCGCCAGCGTGAGGCGATTTCATCCACTGGTGGCGATTCACTGCGGCGCGCTGACCGAAACACTTCTGGAAAGCGAGTTGTTCGGGCATGAAAAGGGCGCTTTCACCGGGGCGCAGTACCGCAAGAAAGGAAAGTTCGAGATTGCCGAAGGAGGCACGGTATTCCTCGACGAAATCGGAGATATCAGCCTCAAGACGCAAACCGACTTGCTGCGCGTGTTGCAGGAGCGCGAGATTACCCGGGTGGGCGGCAACCAGGTGATCAAGGTGGACTTCCGTTGCGTGGCCGCGACCAACAAAGACCTCGAGCTGTTGATCGAGGAGGGAAAGTTTCGCCCCGACTTGTACTACCGCCTGAATGTGTTCCATATTGTGCTGCCCGCGCTCCGCGAGCGCCGCGAAGACATTCCCCTGCTGGTGAACCATTTCGTCCGCAAATTCTCCCTGGCCATGAACAAGCGCATCACGCGGGTTTCTCCTGAGGCCATGAACCAGTTGCAGCAGCATTCCTGGCCGGGAAACGTTCGCGAGCTGGAAAATGCGGTAGAACGCGCCATGGTGGTATCGCAGGAGCCGGAACTGCGGGAGCAGGACTTCACCTTCAAATCGCATTCCGCAGTCGCTGGAGACAGGACGCTCGACGAAATGGAGCGAGTCCACATCCTGCGGGTGCTGGAAGAATGCGGCGGGCAATCAGAGCCGCACCGCCGAGGTGCTCGACATCGATAGGGTTACCCTCTACCACAAACTGAAGAAGTACGGCTGGTCCAGGAATCCCGTTGAGACGCGATGAAACCGCTGCAGTTAGTGCAGATCGGCGATGTGGAGGCTTGGCTGCTCCAGCGATTGCAGATGGAGCTCACCCGCATTTTTCGCGTGGAGTGCGAAATCGCGCCCCAGGCTCTCGATCCATTACCCAGCTATCCACGCAGAAAGGCAGCAATACCACTCCTCAGAACTTGTCTGCCGCCTGCAGCAGCATGCGCATAGGGGATGCTGGCGCGTGCTTGGGGTTGCGAGTGTCGATCTCTATATTCCCATCCTCACTTTTGTTTTCGGCGAGGCGCAGCTGGCCGGGACCTGCGCGGTGATCTCCGGATACCGGCTGCGCCAGCAATTCTATGGACTGCCCGGCGACGAGGATATATTGGGGCAGCGGCTGGTGAAAGAGGCGGTCCACGAACTCGGGCACACGCTGGCTCTCACCCATTGTGAGGATTTCGACTGCGTGATGGCGCCCTCGCACAGCGTGGAATGGATTGATCTGAAACAGCAAACATTCTGCGGAAGCTGCCAGTCGCGCACCGAAACCACCCCGGTAACTGCGCTATAGGTTCCTGGAAGAGATTCCAAATCACTTCATTCCAAATCACTTCGCATCACTTCATTGAAGAAATAAACGCTATTGTGCCAGCTTGCCGCGGATCACTGAAATGGACGCTTGCGGCAGAGTGAAGCTGACATCCGGCGTGCCTTGAGAGATCGTCGTCTTTGGCGGGTCGTTTGGATCAGGATGGCTGTCCATGCCCTGAGACCGCCACACATATTGATCGCTGCCGAAACTGATCATTTCGACCGGGCCAGTAAACGTCCCCGCCGGGCCTTTCTCTCTATCGAAGAGAAATTTCACTGTATGGGAGTATGACTGATCTTTGTTGATCACCATCACCGCCCACTTTCCGTCGGGACGCAAGACGGGATATGCGGTTATCAGCGAACGGCCCGCGCCGTCCGTCAGAGCGGAGTTTGCGGCGTAAAGCTGATGGAGACCAGATCGATGCTGAACCCATTCGAGATTGATCAGCCGGCTGGCATAGTACTGAGAAGTGTGCGCACGAATGTTGAGGTCTTTGTCCGCAACAAAGTTTCCGTAGGTGCTCCAGCCTTTGCAGCCGGGACGAATGGGTTCGGGCTGGATCGGCGAGTGGTAATAGGCATCGCCACCGAAGGTGAGAAATGATCCCACGCTGTCTCCCAGCCACAGCGCCGCGAAAATATCTGTCATCGGCTGCGTCAAATTCCACGACACGTTGCTTTCGGTGTTGAACAGCGGCACATTGCCAGGCACGCCGTCGGCCCGCCAGACCTTGAGGATTCCAGCTGTGAGCTCCGGCTCACGGTAAAGGTCTGACCAGGTTATTTCGCAGGGCGGATACGGATAATGCTCGAATGAAACAAAGGAAAGATCGGCCAGGCGACCGTGCTCTCTCAAGTAATCGATGAAGCGCCCCAGCCATGATGCGCGGCCCTTCGCATCCGGCCAAACTTCGATGTCGGCACTGGCTCCTTCGAAGACCGGGCCGCCCAGCTTCAGCTTCGGATCAATTTTGTGCAGCGCGCCGGCGAACTGGAGATACAACGCGCCGTAGTCCTCTGGCAGCATTTTCTGCCCGTCGGGCTCTTCTCCCATTTCGATGTACGAAATGGGATAGCCGCGTTTCTCGACGTAAGCAATCTCTGCTGCCGCATCTTCCGGAGTGCTGTACAGCATCGCAATCGGAATCATCGCCGGCAGGTTGTTGGTAATCCCGCTGGTATAGAACAGATCAAGACCGGTTTGATCTCCGGCCGAAGTGTCGAGGTCGGATTGTGAATGCCACGGATCAACCGAGGAAACGTTGACTACAGTCTGGCCCCCATCCGGAGTGTGCTTGACCAGGTCGACGAAATCACCATCTCTGGTAAAGGTTCCTGCATAGATCTCATGAATCGCATAGCCCGCAGAACTGCGTGGATCTTTGGGATCCGGAACGTTCGTCGTGTTGGAAGACTGGGTCATCCAGATGCGGAGATAACGGACCGGCACACCAGACTCAGGGAAGCGTAGAGTCTCGATGCCGCCACGGCCATGGTTGACCATACCTAAAGCAATCCAGGTGCCAGCGGTCGGATTTCCGAGCGGTTCTTTTTCACCGTTCCAATATTCGATTTCGTACTCCGTAGCGTAAGGGTTCGCCCAGTCAATCCGCAGAGCCTCAACCTTCTCCAGCGCGCCCAAATCAATGACTACCCATTGCGGATGCAGCGAGTCGTCTTCACCGGTGAACTTGCTGGTGAGATAGGGATTGCTTTTCCAGTAGCTTGAGGGGTCCCCGTCGGTGATCCGTGAATACTTGCTGAGCGAATGCCCGTCGCCTTCGGTATTGCCACGATGAGGCAGCGGATATCCGTAAGAGTGCCGAATGAAATCGTTTGGCTCAGCCCTGCCGGTGAAATAACCGCTCTGGCTGGCGGGCTCACTCCAGGTGCCGGCAGGGTTCCAGTGCCAGGCTGAACCCTGCAATTCGGTATTCTGCCGGTAGGTGATCGGACCCCATCCGGCGGAAAGCGATTCTTTGAGGATGGCAGGGGTGTAGACCTTGTCCACGGTACCTGGCGGCAGAATGTCGATAGAGGTACCAAGCGCCCGGTCGGGATCAAAGCTCTTGACCGGATGAGAGGCATCAACTCGGATTGTAGTCGCGGAATCGGGCTTGTTTTGTGCCACGCCTAGCACGCAATACGAAATGAGAACAAGGGCGACTAAGACCAGCACTCGACATGAGGGCTTCGCCATGTGATTCCCGCTTACCACAAATGGTAATACCCGTCGCGCCGCGCGATTTCGACCGGCAAACCGAATAGTGCCGACAGCCGCTCCGGCTGCAGCATAGTTTGCTTGGGGCCGTCGGCGACGATGCGCCCTTGGGACATGATGACGACCCGCTCGATTTCCGGCACGATATCGGCCAGGTCATGGGTCACGAGAATGATTCCAATGCCCTCTCTGGCCAGCAGGCTCATGGTTTCGCGCAGGGCGTGCCGCGCGAAGAAATCGAGAGAGTTGCTGGGTTCATCGAACAGCAGCGTCCTGGGATTGTGCGCCAGGGCCCGGGCAATCAGCACCCGGCGGGCTTCTCCCGACGACATCTCCCGTACCGGGCGCTCGGCGAGATGCGAAATCTGCAGCCTGGCCAGCGCCTCGCCCGCCATTTGCAGGTGTTCGGGACGGATTTCGTGATGCGGAAAAATGCGCGTGCTGCTGAAGAACCCTGAGATGACCACGTCACGTCCGCTGACCCCGGTGGTGCAAGTGGTCATCAGATCGTTGGAAACGATGCCCAGCAATGAGCGGAGCTGGAAAATATCCCAGCGGTCCTTGCCCAGGATAGTCATGGACGAACCTTCTCGGGCTACGGGATAGCAGTCGCGCGCGATGGTCTTCACTAATGTGGACTTTCCGCATCCGTTCGGTCCGAGTATGGCGACGTGCTCTCCGGGTTGAATCTGCAGGTTGAAATCGTCGAGCACGATTTTCTCGCCGCGCATCACGCGAACGTTGTGCAGATCAAGCAGAGCGGAAGTGGAGTTCATAAATTCTTTTAACTCGGGTTTTATGAAGCGAAACCAGTATATCGGCTGGAATCCCGGCGTGGCTTGTGTCCGCGTCCGAAGCCATAGCTGAGGCGTAGGGACCATCTCGCGCCTGCTTCGCCAGCGCGCTCGGGATGACAATCAGAAAGTGCAGCTTTCAGCAAGAGGAGATGGGGCTGGTGAAAAAACTCAGCCCTTCTACGGAGGCTACTTCTTCACCCTTCTCTGATGGGTGCTCGGAATGTGCATATCTTCCCGATACTTGGCGACCGTGCGGCGGGTGACCTGGATGCCCTGCGATTGCAGAATGCGGGTGATCTGCTCGTCGGTTAGCGGGCGGGAGGGATCTTCTTCTTCAATCAACTTCTTCACCCGGCGCTTCAGAATGAGCAACGAGGTGTTGCCCCCCTCGGGACCGTTGACGCTCTCACTGAAGAAGTAACGCAGTTCGAATACGCCCTGGGGAGTGTGAACGTACTTGTTGGCCACGGCGCGGCTGACGGTAGAAGGATGAACTCCGATCTCTTCGGCCACCTCCTTGATCATCATGGGCTTGAGCTGATCGATGCCGAGTTCGAGAAAGTCCTGCTGCCGGGCGACGAATGGAATAGCAAACCTTGGTGATCGTCTGCTTACGCTGCTCGATGTTCTTGATCAGCTGGATGGCGCTCTTGTAGCGCTCTTTCACGTAGTTGCGGGTATCTTTGTCGTTGGTATCGCGAGTGAGCAGGCGTTTGTAAGCAGGATTGAGACGAAGCTGGGGAACGTCATCTTCGTTCATCATCACCAGCCACTCGTCGCCATGCTTCACGAAGGCAACGTCGGGCTCGATCAACCGGGGCTGCGGTAGCGTTGTAGCGCAGCCCGGGACGCGGATCGAGAGTGCGAATGTACTCCAGCGCCTGTTGCACCGCCTCGATCGGGCGTCCGATAGCTTTCGCAATTTCCTTGTATTGCTTGCCTTGCAGGGCCCGCAGATGCTGGTCCACAATCGCAATGGTGTCGGCGATTACCTGCGCGGTGCCCTCTCCATTGCCATTTCTGTGTTCGGCAAGTTGAATCTGGTGGTAGCGCAACTGGCAGAGCAGGCATTCCCGCAGGTCGCGGCACGCCACTCCCTGAGGATCCAGCTGTCGAATGATTTCGAGGGCCTCGTGAAGATCGGATTGACTGAAGCTCACCTCGAACCTGGGCTGAGCAGGCGGCTTGGTCGAAGGTGAAGCTACTGGTTCTGCAACTGCCGCAGCCGTTGCCACTGCGGGTTCGGTATCTGAGATATCCGAAGAAACATCAGCTAGCTCGACGCCGCTTAAGGTTGCGGACGAATCCCACTCCCCCGAGGATGGCTCCTCCAGGGCAATTCCCGCCACGGAGTCCCCATCAGCGGGAGCGTCAGTCTCGTCGCCGACCGAATCCAATCCCAGCGCCGCTGCTTCCTTTACTACACTCTTTTCGGCGGCGGCATCCGCCTCGGGAGATGACGGAGGCGCAACACCCAGCAACTCTTCGTCGCTCGCGATCAGGTATCCATCTTCATTCAGATTGCCGATGATCACTTCCGCCGCCTGCCGCACTTCCGGACTGGTCGAGAGCGAACCCAATTGCCACATCAGGTGGTCGGTCAGATTTCCTGGCTTGGAGAGAAAATTCTCGAACGAAGGCCGTTCGATGTCCTCCATTTCCCGCGGGCTGCGATAGCCGGGATCGAGATAGTCCTGGAAAAACGAGCCGAAATCGATCTCCTCGAAGGGATCTTTCTTTTCTTCGGCGGGCACCGGAGCTTCTTCGGTCGTGGCCGAGCCGGCGGTCGCGCTCTTCCTCGCGGCCGATCCACATCGTCCAGCAGAGGAACGGAATCTTCCAGTTCCTCGAGCACCGGGTTCTCCACCATCTCGGCGGTGATCATGTCCTTGAGCTCAAGCTTGTTGAGCGCAAGCACGCTGACCATCTGCACCAGTCCCGGGGTAAGGATCTGCCTCTGCGAGACCTTAGTAGTTTGGGTTGGAGTAAGACCATATAAATCGGCTATTGGCTTTTGGCTCTTGGCTTTCAGCTCTTGACTGTTAGCTCTCACTGCCAGAGCTGGCAGCGAAAGCTAACAGCTAGACAGCCAGTCTTGCTACACCAGTGAGAAACTCTCGCCCAGATAGACCCGCCGCACTTCGGGGTCGTTGCCTAGCTGCTCCGGAGTACCCTGGCGGAAAATTCGCCCCTCATTAATGATGTATGCCCGGTCCGTCACCGACAAGCGTCTCCCGGACGTTGTGATCGGTAATCAAAATCCCGATTCCGCTCGCCTTCAGATCGTTAATGATCTTCTGCAGATCGAGCACGGCAATCGGATCAATGCCGGAAAACGGTTCGTCCAGCAGAATGAACGTCGGATTGATGCACAAAGCCCGCGCAATCTCCACCCGCCGCCGCTCGCCGCCCGAGAGCGCATACCCCCGGTTCAGCCGGATGTGCTCCAGACCCAGCTGGTCAATGAGCGTTTCCATCTTCTCCCGGCGCTCATGCCAGGAGATGGGCTGCGCTTCCAGCACGGCCAGGATGTTTTCCTCCACAGTCAGCTTGCGGAAGACCGAAGCTTCCTGGGGCAGATAGCTGATCCCGTACTGCCGCGCCCTCAGGTACATGGGGACGTCGGTGATCTCTTCCTCGTCGAACAGTACCCGGCCAGTGTCCGGGGGGACCAGACCTACGATGGTGTAGAAGGTCGTGGTCTTGCCGGCGCCGTTAGGACCAAGTAATCCAACAACTTCGCCCTGGCCGACCCGCAGACTGACGCCATTTACAACCCGGCGGCCACGATAGGATTTGCCGATTTCGTCGGTGGCCAGAGTATGCATTTAGCGTGCCACTCGCGTTTTGGTGACAGCGGGGGAGTTATCGCTTCCTTCAACGACGACCCTATCATCGTGTCTAAATAAAGTCAACGAAACCCCGGTAATCTTGCCATGTTCGGCATCAAAAATGCTAGGCGGTCCGCCGGTCAACACGAACTTGTCTTCGGCAGCGGTATAGACGAGCCGCTCCCCAGACGCCTTTCGGCCGGGTTCGCTGACCTCAACGGACCCTTGAGCCACAATCCGCTCGATTTTCCCCGCGCCCGACAAGGCGCTGGCTGCTCCCGACTGCCCTTGGGGACGAAGAAATACGTCCATGGCATGGGCCGTGATCGTGAGATCCGCCCCTTTGACGGTCACTCGGTCGTCAAAGTGTGCTTTTCGCTGGTTGTCGGTATAGCTGAGCCTGCCGGAGGTGATGGTCACCGGGGCTGCCCTGCCGCTCTTGTCCACCTGGATCAGCACGGTCGAGACCGGCTCGGATGCTTTGCCTTTGGCAACAATCGACCGCTGCTCGCGGTTGAATTCAATCGCAGGAGCCTGAATTACGTTCGCGCCTTGCCACAGCCGCACCTTCGCCGGTGTACACCGCCACGCTGGGGGACTTCTGAGCGGTCATAGCCGCTGCGGTCACATGGATGGGTTCGCCCGACGCCAGCAGCGCGCCTCCGGGCTGCGGTTGAAGATCGCTATAGGTGCTCTTTACATCTCCTTCTGCCGACGCCTGTCCAGTGGCCCGGTTCAGTCGCATGGAGTTTGCGGTCGTGGTCAGCCCTCCTTCCGTGACTCGTGGGTGATCCGCTGAGGTCGATTCCATGACCGGAAGGCACGTACCGGGCGTGTTCCGCCCAAGCCTTCTGCTCGCCGTCGGAATAGGCGACATTGCCGTCCTGCGAGAGCGACTCAATCCCGCCCTGAGGATGAAAGATGGCGTCAAGCGTGCGGCTGGTGCTGATGCGCGGCGGCTGTCCGGGAATAATGTCAGTAATCTTGGCATTGGATTCGCCGTGAACGGATTCAATCCGGCCCTGATCGTTGAAACGGGCGTCGAACTGGCTCGCCGTCACCAGAGTTTCATCTGCCGGCTTGCCGTTTTCGACGACCGGGCGGAATGCAATCTGAGCCACTCCTAAGGTCTGCGCGCGCCGTAAGTGTCGGCCCCCCGCGAAGTTGAAGGTTGCAGCCGAAGCCGAGAGTTCGACATCCTGTGGGTTGGAAGAAGGAGCGCTCGCTTTCTGGCGTTGCGCGATATGAACTTGTTGTTCGGCGTGCACGGTCGCGAGCTGGTTTCGTCCGGCGAAATCCAGCGCCACGCGGCCAGCTTCAGCGTGCACTGGCTGGGGGCCCCCCTCTTCCATTTGAACGTGGCCGCTCAACACTGCATTTCGCACGGTTTCGGAGTTACCCGTCATGGCGACTTCGATGTTGTCGGCCCGAACCCGTGATGCCGAGGATCCTTGTGAACTGGCCTGCACCGCGCCCGAGGCGACCACCCGGTCGAGCGTGTTGTCATCCCGCAGGTAGAGGCTGACCTGGTCGGCTTGGGCCTGCTGTAGATGTCCTCGCAGCAGGGTGTGTTCCAGCAGTACAGTGCGGGGCTCCCGGGTAATGACGCCGTGTGCAGCAGTCAAGGTGGCCGGGCTGGTGCCATGAAAATCAATGTGAATCTGGGATTGCAGCGTGACTGCGCGGTCCTTTGAGTTGTAGTTGATGCCCACTGCCGAACCGTTGGCCTGGGGAATCTGGAATTCCACCGGCGCATCGGTATGAGCGTCACCGGTCTTCTGGTTGAATACCAGCCCGCTGGTCTTCAGGTGGATGGGATTCTTCAGCTCTTTGGGAACCGCCTGGTCGGGATGAGCCAGTCCCTCGGGATTGGTTTGCAGATCAATCTGCACCTCGCCCTTGGCAGCGATAATTCCAGAGCTGG
Source organism: Terriglobia bacterium (assembly GCA_963798155.1). Lineage (GTDB taxonomy): Bacteria > Acidobacteriota > Terriglobia > Terriglobales > Acidobacteriaceae > CAWCSH01. The sequence continues at coordinate 101,252 of CAWCSH010000002.1, read as the reverse complement.
GATCGTACTCGAAATCCGAACCGTAGATCTGATCGAAACGGCTCGAATCCTGCCCATAGAGAGTGATGTTGACGTTGTGCAGTTCGGCTCGTCCACCCTCCTTGTACTGCACCAGTTTTCCGGCCTGGATAGTAAACAGGGTGCGCCCCGCCTGGGACTTGGAGAAAGTAAATCCTTTTGCGCTCTGCTGCACTTCTTTGGCAATCGCCGAAGGCACTTCTTTCAGCGCATTCCTCACCCGCCAGCGCGCATAGAGATACGCACCGGCAACGGTCAGCACCATCAGGATGGCGCCGGCAGCAAACCAGCGGCGAAGACGGGAAACCTGCAGGGGCATCTGCCGCTAGTTTACTTGAAGGAGGCGAAGGGGCCCGGCGGGCCTACTCGGAGTCGCGATGCACGGTTTCAAGCGCGAATGCCGGTAAACACACCGCGATGTATTCCGCTCCGCCAGGATCTGGAGTGGAGTACTGGATCCACTCACCGCCATGCGCGACCACCGCCTGCCCCGCATTGACATCGAGTTCGCCGTCTTTGTGGCGCACGCGCAGCTTGCCCTTGAGAACGATGGTGAACTCATCGAACTCGGGAGTCTGCCCGGGTTCCTGCCAGCCTTCCGGGCTACGCATGTGAGCCACGCTGACTCCGGAGGTCTGCGAGTTGACCCGCCCGACGTACTCATCAATCAGCTTGGGTTTATTTCCAGCGGCGGTGATTCGGGTAGGTTGGGAGATGAGGGTTGGCATTTGCTCAGTTAGGGATCGGCAACAAATTTACCAGCCGGTGGTCACGTCAGCGCAGAAATTTATCGTCGCCGCAAGCTTTTTGACGTAAATCGGGCGACACCTCGAAGTCAGCGCCCTGAGTTTCCCATCCCGAGGGCACGCAACTTCTCCGCCTGAGCGGCGCCCAACTCTTCGATGGAAGGAAACGAGCGGGGCACAGTCATGGTTCGCTCCGGAGGCATGGCGCCGCTCTGGAGCGCTTTAGCTAGCATCTCCATCGCCTGCCCGGTGTTCGCCGGCACAACCACCGTCGCGGCCAGCAAGCCTCGGCGCACCCAGGCCTGCCCGGTCTTCGGCATGCCGTCGCACCCGGTGAACGGTAAGTTGACCCAGCGTTCACGGGAGGCGCTTTCCGGCATTTCCTGAAAGGCTTTCTTGGCCCCGACTGCCATGGCATCATCCTGCGCGGCGACCACGTCAATGCGGGATTGCTGCGAGGTGGAAAGCCGCAGCCAGGAACTTACCGAACGGTAAGAACCGGCTTCGGTCCAGTTCCCGCGTAGCACCTTGGCTTGCACCTCAGACGGTTTGGTTTCGTACATTCCCATGGTGCGCTGTTTGGCCGCCAGGCTTTCGGCCGGACCCTGCACATAAAGAACAGTTCCGCCCTGCGGCAGCAGCGCAGCAAACTGATGCCCCTGAATGCGTCCGATCTGCTCGTGGTCCGAGGTCACGGCAAAGATCGGCACCGTGTATTTCCGCCGCAAGTCAGAGATGTACTCGACATCGCGGTTCAATACCACCCAGCCAATGCCGGCTGCGGCCGCAGCATTCGCCACCTGTGGAAGTGCCGTTCCGCCTACGGGCTCGAAAATAATCCCGTCGGGATGGGGCGCGGAACGCGATTGAATAATGTCGAGAAGCTGCTGGCTCTGGGTAATGGAGTCGTTGTCGGCTTGAATGATCTGGATATCGACACCGAGCCGGCGCGCTGTTTCTTCCGCCGAGGCGGCCTGCTCCATCTGGTAGTCGTTATCCGAAGTGGTAAGCGAAACGATGAACTTGAGCTTTTTCATGGGGGCTCAATTCGAATCATAACCCGGCGAGGGGAGATTCCCTTGTAACCTCGGTAATACGAGCCCGGTACCGGAGAGTTGGGTCTAGCGGCCCGGAGGCGGCAATCCACGCGTCCGGTAAAGCCGGCTCCATCCCGGCAATCTGAGGTGCTAAAATGCGCACCTCGGAGGTGTGGTGATGCGCATAGCACTAATCGTTTTAATAGGTTTTCTTGTTCCCACAATGGGCTGGTCTCAAAGCAAGCTGTCAGTGCATTGGGAAGAGCTGACTGCGCCCGATTTTGTCACCGCCATCCACCAGTCGGAAGGCACTTGCGTGCTGCCGTTCGGCATTCTGGAAAAGCATGGTCCGCACCTTCCCATCGGGACCGATCTCCTGGACGTGCGCTATGCCGCCCTGCATGCCGCCGAGCAGCAATATGCCGTGGTCTTCCCTGAGTATTACTTCGGCCAGATTTTTGAGGCGCGGCACCAGCCCGGCACCATCGCCTACAGCCGCGAGTTGCAGCTCCAGTTGCTGCAGGAAACTACCGACGAAATGGCCCGGAACGGCTGCAAGAAGGTCCTCATCGTCAATGGACACGGAGGAAACGAAAGTCTGCTGCCGTATTTTGCGCAGAGTCAGCTTGAAAAGCCACACGATTACGTGGTGTACGTCCTGGGAATTGTTTCCACTCCTCCGGGCGGCCCAGCCAAGAAGACCACAGTAGATATGCACGCCGGTGAATCCGAAACTTCCACCATGCTGATTGCCCGGCCGGACCTGGTGCACCTCGATCGCGCCAAGGATCAGTCGGGAGCAGATCAGGCCCGGCTCGATTTGCCGGATGGGCTCTACACCGGAATCTGGTGGTACGCGCGCTTCCCCAACCATTACTCGGGAGACGGCTCCGCCGCAACTAAGGAGTTTGGCGAATTCCGCATGAATCACTGGATTGCAACCATCGCCGAATCCATCAAGGCAGCGAAGGCCGACAATACCAGCCTGAAGCTGCAGAACGAGTTCTACGAAAAAGCGAAGCATCCGCTGGACACCGCGCAATAGTGGAGGTCTAAAACCACGTAGTTCAGGGCGCAGAAGTTGAAGCGGTGATGACTCTATTACCGCCGTAACTTGGGTAACCTGTGCCCTGCTGGTTCCCCATGCTAGGCTCCTGTTTTAAGCACTTTGGCGTCAACCCAAGCGAAGGCAGCGCCTCCGGAGCGCGCTTCGTGCAACCTGACCCGCCGGCAGAATCCGCTGAGCCCAATGGATTTGCCGGCAGGCCAGCACGCACCGGCGCGTGGACGCGGCCTCGCGCTGACCGACTGAACTACCTATGCCTCGCATCCCGATTCTCAGGCTCGGCAACACGCAAGAAAAGCTCGAGCCGCCCATTCTGGCGAGTTATGCACCCGCGATTGCTCTCGAAGGGCTGCAACTCGGGATTGACAACCTCAGGCATGACGTTCACCTCAGCTTTCAATTTGTGGACCAGATCCGCCTGCATGTCGCCCGCCTGATCGCGCGCCACGGCAACGTGGAAATGCTCTTAGCATCGGAACCAGCGCCTAAAGCGCCGATGGCCAACTACTTCATTGGCCCGAAGGCAACGCCCAAGCCGGCGGAGAAATCCGCGCCGCTGGAGCTGAAGCCGCTTCTCGCCGAGATGCACGTGGCAGCGCTCAATCAGGCCAAGTCCGCCGGAAATCTTGGAGTGGACACGCTGGCGCGCCTCGCCATCATCAAGCTGTTGCGGGTGGAACTAAACGCTCAATTTTTGCAGATGCTTGAGCGCTGCCGCATGATGCTGAAGACCTACGAGGGCCACCGCCAGGAGCGGGCTTTGGAATATCGCGAACGGGTGGCCTCATTCCAGGTGCTCAAGAAGATTATTCTGCGCAAGGCCGGGCCAGGACCTGCTCCAGACCCTGCGCGAGATCGAAAAAGAGACGCTGTCGCGCATGCGCCGCTCCCTGTTCGGCACCCGCGGAGAGGCCGAGTACAAACTGTTTCTCAACCCGCTGCTGTTTACCGAGGACGGCCGCGATACTTACCTGAACGCCGAGCACTATGTGATGTTCGGCAATTTCGATCGCGATCCCGATCGCTTTGCCAACATCCGGCGAGTGGTCACCGATTTCCTGCGCTCCCTCGACCTGGGTGCAGACGCGCAAGACGACCGCAAAGTGGATTGCTGGCTGAATGCTCCGGAAAATTCTCAGGAACTGGTGGGCACGGGAACGCCCGAGGAAGATTCCATGGAAGGGCGTAGCCGCACCCTGCGCCTGGAATCGTGGATGGACACGCTGCAGCGCGAGGGGCTGATGGAGTACGTGGTCGCCTCCTACGAGGTGGTTCCGGTTCTCAGCGAGTATTCCCCGCGCATCAACGCGCAGCAATTGAAGAACGCGCTGATCTCCAGGGAAGAGCGGGCGCGAGTTGAAACCTTGATCGCTGAGCCCGGCAAACTCAGCATGGACGGATTTGAGAACGCCCTGATGCGAGTGGCCGGCTGCCGTGCCGTCGACAAGCAGAAGCTGGCGGCGCGGTTTCTTCGCGATTTTCTCCGTTATCACCGCGATCTGCGCCGGCTGGAGGCGCTCAACGATACCCTTGACAGCATTAATCTGATCGGGAACCAGCAGAAGCGCGAGCTTTCCGCGCTGAACCGAACCTTGTACGAATTCCTGCTGCCGCAGGAGAACAAGCCCGCAGTCGATAAAATCCTCCGGCACGTGGTCATCAAGGCGGATGTGCGCGACTCCTCCAAGATGACGCGCCTGCTGCTGGAGCGGGGATTGAATCCGGCTTCCTATTTCAGTCTTAATTTTTACGATCCGGTCAACAAATTGCTGGCCAAGTACGGCGCAACCAAGGTGTTTCTCGAGGGCGATGCCATCATTCTCGCGCTGCTTGAGCGCGAAGGCGAACCCGGGCTCGCCGTGTCCAGAGCCTGTGTGCTGGCGCGCGAGATGGTGGAGATTGTGCGCGGATATAACCAGGTGCTGGAACGCTCAGGCCTGCCCGGGCTGGAGCTGGGCGTGGGAATCTCCTACCAGGACTCTCCTCCCATGTACTTGATGGACGGCGACCAGCGCATCATGATCTCCGACGCGCTGAATGAGAGCGACCGCCTTTCCGGATGCAGCAAGCGGATACGCCGCAGCATCGGCGAGGTCGAGAGCCCGTTCAACGTGTACGTCTTCCAGACTGGCAACGATGATGAGGCTGGCGAGAGTCCCGACGACTTCAATCTCAACTACAACGTCAACGGGATTCGCATGAGCGAAGCCGCCTATACCCGTCTGCGCCAGGAAATTTCCCTCGAGCCCTGCCGCGTGGAACTACCGGAATTGTGGGGGACTGAAGGTTTCCGCCTGATCACCGGGCTGGTGCCGGTCGGCAACGACATCTTTCGCAAGATTGTAGTGCGCGCTAGCCGCGTGCCCAGAATCGATCTGGAAGCCTTTTCGCTGAAACAATGGACGGACCGTTGGTATTACGAAGTGTGCTCCACCGCAGCCGTGTACGCCCCCGCAGAAGCCCGAGCCGCAACCGCCGGAAGCTCGTGAGGGCTGAGGTTGGGTTTTGCGGTTAGAGGGCTGGACGAACCAGTAATGGCGGAGAGAGTGGGATTCGAACCCACGTTACCCTTTCGAGTAAACACGCTTTCCAAGCGTGCGCCTTCAGCCACTCGGCCATCTCTCCCGCGGGTTTGCTGCGGTGGGAAGCGTGAAACCTGCCGACAACGTCGCTGCCGCCGGCTCCACTGTTGCTGTGTTGAGTATATGGTGCAGGGTTAGCCGGTCGCAACCATCCGCCCGGTAACGCAGGGGAACTGCACTTCTGGCTGCGCTCAGGTTCGAGCTACGGCACAACCAGCTACGGGAAACCAGCTATGGCAATACCAACTGGGGCATTCCGCACTGCAGCACATATGAGCTACGGGGCAAATCGCCAGTCAGGGCCTCTATCAGGCGTTTGCTTTGGCCGCGCTATTTCTCCTTTCTATTCACTCCGCGTTATTTCTCCTTCGAACCCAACTGCTGCGCCAGGTAGTTCTCTACCCCGATTTCCTTGATGGCTCCCAGCTGCGCTTCCAGCCAGTCGATGTGGTGTTCCTCGTCGGTCAGAATCTTGGCCAGCAGTTCGCGGGAGCCGTGATCGTTCGCCTTGACGCAAGTATCGATGCCGGCATTCAGCCGCTTGACCGCGTCATACTCGAGATTCAGATCGTTGGTGAATTGTTCTTTCACGTTCTGCCCGATGTTGATCTTGAAATAGTCGGACATGTTGGGCGTGCCCTCGAGGTAGAGAATCCGCTCCATCAGAATCTCGGCGTGTTGCATCTCCTCGATGGATTCCTTCCTGGCCAGCTTCGCCAGGGTGTAGTAGCCCCAGTTCTCGCACATCTCCGCATGCAGAAAGTATTGATTGATGGCGGTCAGTTCCGCCTTCAGCACTTGACTGAGCACAGCAATGACTTTTGCGTCACCTTTCACAGTGTCCCTCGCTGAGATGAATGTGGTGAAACCTGAATCCGCAGACGCCAGGTCAAGGTGCCGCACTTTTCCGGAAATTTCCTGAAAACTGGCAGGTCTGCTATGTCGGAACTATAGCACCGATGGCAGGTTAGTGTGCAGGAGCCGAGGCGGGAAAGCCGGGCTTACGAGATTTTTTCGGGAGTGGGCGAATCGAGCGAAGGCACAGGCGGCGCACTTCCATTCACCGGTGAAGAGCGCACCGGAGCCTGAGGAACCGGGCTGCCGTCGACCACGCGGTTGTTCAGGCAATAGAGCGCAAGTTCCAGACGGTCGGCCACTCCCAGCTTGTCGTACACCTTGCGCAAGTAGTTCTTCACCACCTGCTCGGTCGTGCCGACCCGCTGGGCAATTTCACGATTCTTCATCCCCTGGGTGACGCAGGTGACGATCTGAGATTCCTTCGGTGTCAACTGAACCTTGGTGCGCGCGGGCACGGGACGGCTGCCGTGGTTGCGGTACGCCTCCATCACCCACTGGGTGGCGCGGTTGTCGAGCCAGGTCTCACCGGCGGCTACCTTGCGCACGCAATCCACCAGCATCTCGGGATCGACCTCGCGGGAAATAATGCCGTGGGCTCCCCGGCGGAACAGTTCCAGGGTGAGCTGCTCGTTGGGAGTGCCGGTCACCACGATCAGCCGCAAACTCGCGGATTGCCGCAGCAGATCGCCGACCGCATCCACCGGATTGGGCGCCAGCGCCGCCTCAAACAGCATCATGTCAGCCGCGAAGCGCGTGGCCGCGCTCTGGGCCTGGGACAGGGTTTCAGCCTGGCCTACTACGCGAATGTCATCTTCCAGGGCGAATATCTTGCGCAAGCCGGCGCGAAAAATCGCCTGCGTATCCGCCACGATAATGCGGATAAACTGCACGCCGGAACTGTTCTCCTGCGGCCGTTGCACGTCTTCCAGAGTTACCGGAATGGCTGTCATATCTTTCTGGTTGCTACGGACGGCGGTCAAAGTAGTACTCGTCGATGACCACTCCGACGCCTTTCCGTGGCCCCTCATCGAAAGTCCGGACCACGCGGCCATGGCAGTCAAGCTGCACATCCACGTCTCCGCCCAAAATGCCGGCGGGCAGCGAGATGGTGAAATCAATCGACGATCCAATCGGCATTTCCGAGTCCAGCTGGAAAAGCACTCCATTGGCCGAAATATTTTCGGTTTCGGTGTGGCTCTCGCCGGAATCAGACTTCAGCGAGAGCGGCAACTTGATGGGAAACCGCGCAGCACTCTGCAAGTCGCTATAGGGCGACAGCGGAGTTGGCCTCTGAGCCCTGTGGCGCCTCTGCCGGGCGCGGCCGGCGAAACTTTGCGCTCCGGCAACCCGTGGGAATTCGGGCCTTGTGTTGGTAAGCCGTTATGCGACATCACGCCGGAGCTTACACCCCGGAATCAGGAGAGGAAAGTTACGGAAGTCATTGAACAAGCAGAGTCTAAAGTCTTGGTAATCAGCAGATTACAAGCCATTTCCGAGGCTTCGCAGCAGCCTTCTTCGCGCGCCCGGTGGCGGCTATCAGAATTTTGTGACTTCGGTAAAGTTAAAATCTCTCACTTTCATGGCAGGCACCACCATGTCGAACGATTCTTCGCCGCTGGCCCGCACCGGCGTCCCCATCTCCTCGACATTGGAGAGCATGTGGATCAGGCTCTCGTTGAAGCGGAAATTGAGCACGCCGTGCCGTACCTTGCCCTCCTCCACATAGAAGGTGCCATCCCGGGTCATGCCGGTCAGAATCTTCTCGTAGGGATCTACCTCGCGGATGTACCACAAGCGAGTCACCAGAATGCCGCGCTCGGTGGAGGCGATCATCTGGTCGAGCCTCTTCGTCTCGCGGGGAGAGTCGAAGACGATATTCATCGGCGCCTCGCCCATTTCGTTGGGAAGGGGAAAACCGTGCCCGGTGGGTTCGATCGGCCCGACGCTGTCTTTATATTCCGACACCCTCATCTTTTCCGCCGAGGCCCGGGCATAGACCAGCCGCTTCACCACTCCGTTTTCGATCAGTTGCATGCGCTGGCGGCGGACGCCTTCTCCATCGAAAGGCGAGCCGGATTGCAGCGGATGGGTAACATCATCCCAAACATTAATGTTTTCCCCGAACAGCTTGGCGCCGACGCGATTGGTGAGAAACGACCGCTGGTCGAGGATGGCCAGGCCGCCGAAATCGAAGAACATGAACCCGACCATGTCGAGCACGGCGGCCGGCTCAAGAATTACGGTGTACTTCCCTGCCGGAATTTCGGTTGGACTGGCGGATTCGAAGGCCTTGCGCGCCGCAATTTCGGCCAGCGTGACGGCATCGAGGTGCGGCGATATTGGGAGAATTGGACTTTCTGCCACCCGGAAGAATCCGCCCCCAGCATCGTGACCGAAATCTCCGACGAAGTCTGGGTGTGCCAGTCACTCAATCCGCGCGAGTTAAAGATTCCCTCGACGTTTTCTGAAGTTGAAAAGATGCCGGCTGCGGTGAGTTTGTGCTGCTGGGCCACCGCGACAATTTTCTTTACGCCCTCGGCGCGAAGCTCAGGAGATGCCGCGGCGGTCGCTTCAAAATAGCGGCTGGGCACCTTGCCGTCGGAAGAGCCGCCGCTTGAGGGCATGGGAAGCAACTCCGGGTCGGGCTGCTGCACCTTGGCCAGACTTTCGGAGGACTGCACGACGCGTCTCAGGCTGTCGTCGTCCAGCTTGTTAGTGGTGGCGCGGGCGGTGCGGCCGCCGAAAACCGTGCGCACCGAGATGACCGCGTTCTCCTCGGCCACGTTCTGATGGATGGTGTTGTTGGCGAAGCGGGTGAGGGACGAGTGGCCGCCATAGACCAGGGCCTCCACTTCATCGGCAGTCGAGTACTTTTTGATCTTTTCGAAAGCGGCGGCGGCGGTGTCTTTATTGAGCATCTCAGCAATTAGCACTTCGCAGTTAGCATTTCGCCAGGCTGCGTTCGTGGTCTACTTTCAAAATGAGCGCGGTCAGCATGCGGCGCACATCGGTCAGTTCGCTCAGCAGGACCTGGTACTCTTCAATGGCCAGAAATTTCAGATCGTGGGCCAGCAACATGTGGTACTCGAGTTCACTGGCCGACCCCGATGCCATCTGAAGAAATCTGTGAAACTCTCCATTCCCGCGTCGACCACAACCCTCAGCAATATTTGCCGCAATTGATGCACTGCAACGCCGCATCTGGCTTGTGAGGCCGTGAGTCTCACATTTCGGGAAATCGCCCGAAGCCTTGTAAATCTTGAGCGTAAGCTCGTGAGCCTTCTCCCAAACCCGCAAATCTCTGAAATTCTTCATTCTGCATTCCAGCACAAGGGCTAAATCCCTAGTGCCAAGTGCAAAATGCTACAACCAGTCTCACGGAAACCCTTGTGACATCCATCACACGAAAATCTTTCATTTGCACAGGGGCTATATGCCAATTGCTAAATGCCAAGTGCCGAGGCTAAGTCCCCTTGTACGCACTTCCCACCTTCACATTGTTGAACCGGGCGGGACTGGCTCCGTGCCCCGTGCCCATCACCTGCTGGGGCTGGCCTTTGCCGCAGTTTGGAGTCCCCCACAACGTCCACTCGTCGCGGGAGCAGATGGCATCCATCGAGTTCCAGAATTCCGTGGTGATCCCCGAATACGAGGGATTTTTCAGCATGCGGGTGCGCTTGCCGTTCTTGATCTCCCATCCCAGCTCGCAGCCGAACTGGAAGTTGTAGCGCTTATCGTCAATCGACCAGGAGCGGTTCGTCTCCATGAGAATTCCGCGATCGGTGGAGGCGATCAACTGCTCCAGCGTAAGCGGCTTTTCTCCCGGCAGAATGCTGATGTTGGTCATGCGGATAATCGGCAGCCGGTTCCATCCCTCCGCCCGCAGCGTCCCGCCGGAACGCTGTTCGCCAATCATGTGCGCGGTCTCGCGCGAACTCAGGTAGCCGGTGAAAAGCCCGTTGCTGATGATCGGAGTGCACTGCGCCGGCACGCCTTCGTCGTCAAAGGCAAAGGTGCCCAGCCCCGGACCGTGCTCCTGGCGGGCGTCGGCGACGATGTTGACCAGATCGCTGCCATAGCGCAGTTTGCGCAGCTTCTCGAGAGTAAGAAAGGAGGTCCCGGCGAAATTGGCTTCCATGCCGAGAACCCGGTCCAGCTCGATGGGATGCCCGACTGATTCGTGAATCTGCAATCCCAGTTGCGCGCCCTCCAGAATGATGGGGAAAACCCCCTCGGGGCACTTGTCGGCTTTGAGCAGCGCCACGGTTTCCTCGGCGATGCGGCGGGCATTCTCCAGCAGCTTGAGCTCTTCAATCAGCTCATATCCCTTGGACTGCCACTGCCCTCCAAACGATGTGGGATACGAGCGCTTCTGGATCTCGCTGCCGGCGAAGGCATAAGCCGCGTAACCCGCCCCCGCGGTGTACTTCGTCTGGTGGATGTCGGCGCCTTCCGAGGAGAAGAACCACTGCTCCTCGCGATGAAAATTCATGCCGGTTTCGGCCAGGGTGATACCAGCAACCGAGCGCAACTCTGCATCTATCTTCATTAGAAGGTCGAGATTCTGCTCAATCGAGATGGAGAAGGGATCGGTCTTATAAGGAGTGGTCCACTCGGCGGTGACCGGCTTCTCCGGAGCCAGTCTCACGTCATATTGCTTGACCCGCGCCGATGCCCGGGCGATTTCTACCGCCCGCGCAGCCGCTGCTTCGATGCCGGCGCGGGTCAGGTTATCGGAGGAGGCAAAGCCCCAGGCGCCGTCCGCAATCACCCGGACGCCGGCTCCCAGGGATTCCGAATCAGAGGCGGTGGCGATTTTGCCGTTCTTGGTGGCCAGGGCCCGGCTGCGCGAATCGACGATGCGGGCGTCGGCGTAGGAAGCGCCGCGCACCGCCGCGATGTTCAAGGCCCAGGAAGCTACGTCTTTCATAGCTTATGAAAATCTATCACAGGCGGGAGATGTGCATTTTCGGGGTTGCCCCGGCTGGCTCAGCCGTTGCTCGAATATCGCGCCAACGCCGGTACTTTGGTTACCTGCTTTCCTGTGTACTCCTCATACCCATTCTGGAACTTTCTCATCGAAGCTGTGTTAGAAGGTGAGTAGAGCACCGCGTCCACATGTCAAAGAACGTTGTCATTCCCTAAAGGAGTTTCGCAGCGCGAAGCTGCACACATACCATGAAAACACTGTCATTGTTGCTGTCAGTCGCTTTAGTGCTGTTCTGTGCGGCCTGCGGAGGCGGAGGGGAGGATCGAATAATCCAGGTCCCGCCCCCCAGGGAAATTTCTCGAACGCCAGCCTGAGTGGCCAATACGCGTATCAGTTGATCGGAGCGGATTTCACCAACGGCAATGCAGAGTTTCGCGAAGCGGGCGTCTTGACCGCGGATGGCAATGGCAATATCACCAGCGGAACTGATGACTTTGTAGAGGGCACCAGCACCTCAACCGACACCACCTCTGGAACCTATTCGCTTGGAAACGACGGGACGGGTACAGCAACGCTCAATTTCGCTTCCGGTGGTAGTGTGGATCTAGCCATCACGCTGGTGAGTGCGTCGAAAGTATATTTGATCGAAGCGGACACTTTCGCCACCGCGTCGGGCACCGCCGAAAAGCAGGATACCTCGGCTTTCGCAGCTCCGCCCAGCGGAACGTTTGTGTTCCGGCTGCACACTCACAGCACCAGCCAGGGATCCACCGCAGCGGTTGGCAGATTCACTGTCAGCGGCGGAGCAGTGACGGGTAGCGAAGACTTGAACCGCGCTGGCATTCCGAGTTCGGTGACGCTCACCAGCGGACTGTTTAATTTTCCTGACGCCACCACCGGCCGGGGCACTGGAAATTTCTCCGACGGAACCACCACCACCAGCTTCAACTACTACGTGGTGAATGCCAACACTCTCCTGCTTCTGACCTCCTCTCCCGGCGTAACCGGATCAGGCCGGGCGGAGATGCAGGCCAGCGGGCCATTCAGCACAGCCTCGCTTTCCGGCGGATATGCCTTCGGCAGCCGCGGCGACACCAACTTCCTGGATTCCGTGCGTACCGTGGGCAGATTCACTGCCGGCGGTGATGGCACCATTTCCGCAGGGGAGTACGATTCGATGCAGGATGGCGTTACCTCTACCGACATAACTTTCACTGGAACCTACACCATGGCAGCCAGTGGCCGGGGCGCGGTTACGCTCATGCCCTCCAGTGGCGGGACTACTCAGGAAATCTTCTGGATGGTCAGCCCGTCTCGCGCCTTCTTCCTGGTGGATGATGCCAACACGTTCCAGGACGGAACGGTTGACCTGCAGCAGTCCGGGCCTTTCACTAACGCCAGCATGAACGGACAATTCGCCTTCCTGATGGGCGGATTCACCTCGACTGACTTCCTGGACCGCGTGGGCACCCTGCAATGGGACGGCGCCGGAAACCTCACCATTAATGAAGCCTTCAACCTGAGCGGATCGCCGAGCACGACCGGCTTCCTGAACGGAACGTACTCCGTGGCGTCCAGTGGCCGCGCCACGGGTTCGATCACCGGAGTATCCAACAACCTCGTCTTCTACCTGACTTCGGGCAATGATGCCTACGTCTTGCAGACCGACACCAACGCGGAGATCAGCGGAATGATCTCCAAGCAACAGGATTAGCCAACCAGCGGCGGGTGTCCGCGGAAATGGCGAGAGCCGCCTCCGCGGGCACCCAATTTTTTTGCTTGGGCGCAGCTTGCAATGCCCTTCCGCCACTGCTTTCAGCCGGTTGGCGATGGTTCCTGCCATAACCAAACCTGATACCGCTGATAAATAGTTTCGATTTCCGGGTGCCGGGGCAGACGCGTAGAGTGAAATTTGTCCGGCTCTCTCCCAATGCCACCGCCGGGTTCAGGGACGATTTCAGGCAAATCAGCCCGCTTCACGAGCCGTGAAGTTCCGAATGTGCGCATGACAACAGCACCTTTACTTGGCAACACCAGCGAGCTGCGGGAACTCTACGCCGAAGGCTCTGCCCGCATCCAGCAAAGCTTTTTCGCTACCGGCGATGGCCGCGCGGCGCTGGCGCAGCGTACGGCTCTAGTGGAAAGCATCCTGCTGCGGCTGTGGCAGGAGCTGATTTCCTCTTCTTCTACCGGCCCCCAGGGGTTTGCTCTGGTCGCGATCGGCGGCTTCGGACGTAAGTGGCTGTTTCCTCATTCGGATATTGATTTGCTTTTCCTGCACGCCGGCCGGGAAACCGAAGCGGGCTTCAAGGACCGCGTCCGGCGGTTTTCCCAGGAACTCTGGGACTTGCGCATGAAGCTCAGCCCGACTACCCGCACCCTGGCAGAGTGCGACCGCTTCGATACCGGCAACATTGAGTTTTCGTTGTCGCTGCTCGACTGCCGCTATCTGGCGGGCGACCGCGAGGTGTTTCAAAACCTCCGCGAAAAGGTTCTACCGAAGCTGGTTACGCGGGAAGCACAACCCCTGGTGCAAAGGTTGGTTGATATTACCAGGGACCGCCATGCCAAGTACGGCGGAACCGTATTCCATCTCGAGCCCAATGTGAAAGAAACCCCCGGCGGCCTGCGAGACTACAACGTCACCTGCTGGCTACCGCTCATTTCCGCCATAGACAAGCTGCGGGCCTGGCCCGAGCCCGCGGAGGTTGCAGCTTCGTCGCCGCACAAACTGTCGGATTCCGCCCTGGACTTCCTCATTGCAGTTCGATGTTTCCTTCATCTGCGGAATGGGCGTGACGATAATCTGCTGAGCTGGGAAGCGCAGGACGAAGCCGCCGCCCGCAATATTGGAACTGCCTCTGCCAGCACAGCTGACGCGGCACAGTGGATGCGCCGGTACTTCAGCTTTGCCCGCGATGTAAACCGGACCACTCTTCAGTTGCTGGAAGAAATTCCCGCGAACTGGTCTTCCCTCTATCGTCAATTCCAGAGCTGGCGGTCGCGGCTTTCGAACGCCGACTTTTCGGTGGTCCACGGAATGCTTTACTTTCAGCAGCCGCCCGCCGCGCATGATCTGAACATCCTTTTGCGGCTGTTCGATTTTATGGCGCACCATGGCCTGAAATTGAGCACCACGACCGAACAGCGCATTCAGCAGGTGCTTCCCGAACTCCCGGCCCAGATCATCAAAGGGAGCGACCTGTGGATGAACCTGCAGGTGCTGCTGCTGGAACCGCATGCCGCTGACGCCTTGCGGGAGATGCATTCGCTCGGGCTGCTGACCATTCTGCTGCCGGAGTTGAAATCGATCGACAGCCTGGTGATCCGCGACTTCTACCATCGCTTTACCGTGGATGAGCACTCTTTCCTCACCATTGAGAGCCTGCACCGCGCCAAGCAGTCTCCGTCGGAATGGGACCGCCGCTATGGCCAGATTCTCGAAGAACTGGAGCAGCCGGAACTGCTGTATCTTTCCCTGCTGCTGCATGACGTGGGCAAGGGCGTTCCCACCGATAATCACGTGACCTCAAGCCTCGAAATCGCCGAAGGCTGCCTGGAGCGGCTTGAAGTGAGCCAGGAGGGGCGCGACATTGTGCGCTTTCTCATTGGCAATCATCTGGAAATTTCGGCCACGCTTCGCCGCGACATTTTCGATCCTCAGACGATCGCTGCCTTCGCGGAAAAGGTCGGCACGCCGGAGCGGCTGAAAATGCTTTGCCTGCTCACCTACGCCGATATTAAAGCGGTCAACCCCGAAGCGCTCACACCCTGGAAGGCGGAAGCGGTCTGGCAGCTCTACATTTCGACAGCAAACTATCTCAACCACAGCGTGGACCAGCGGTTTCATGGTGAGCTTGACGAATCCAATCTTTCGCGGCTGCGCAGCCTCGCTCCCGCCATGGCGAAGAAGATCAAGCCGTTTCTTGACGGGCTCCCAAACGCTACGTGCGCAGCTACGCCGCGGAAGACATGCTGCACCATTTTGAAATGGCGGGACACCTCTCGCACGATCCGGTGCAGCTTGACCTCAAGCGCGGCCGGCACTGGTATGAACTCACTCTGGTCACCAGCGACCGCCCGTTCCTTTTCTCAACCATGTCGGGAGTGCTGGCCGCCTGGGGAATGAATATCGTGAAAGCCAATGCCTTCTCCAACCAGGCGGGCACGGTGCTCGATACCTTCTATTTCACCGACACATTCCGAACTCTGGAGCTGAACCTGCCCGAGTGGGAGCGCTTCAAGCGCAGCATTGCCGACGTGTTATCCGGGGAAGCCGATCTCGACCGCATGTTGCAGAACCGCATGCGCTCCGCGAAGAAAAGCATTGCCAAAGTAAAAGTTCACACCGAAGTAGAATTTGATGACCAGTCCTCCTCCAGCAGCACCCTGATTCAGGTGATCGCGCAGGACCGTCCCGGCTTGTTGCATCGCATCAGTTCACGGCTCTCGCATCACAACTGCAATATTGAGATCGCTCTGATTGATACCGAAGGCCAGATGGCAATCGATGTCTTCTATATCACTACGAACGGCGGCAAGCTCACGTCCGATCAGCACACTGCGCTAAAGGCCGACCTGCTGGCAGAGTTGAGGGAGAATTAAGGTTCGGTGAACCTTTTCTCCGCCTGCGGTATCGCTCTCCTCCTGGACAACTTCTAAGTTTCTTTGATTTCACCGGTCTCAAGGTCCTTTGCCTCACGCGGAAATCGCCTTCTGCGAAATCAGCATCGAAACTTCAACAACAGGAGGCAGCATGCGCAAATCACGCGAAACCAAAGGTCATCCACGCGGCAACGAAGCCCGTCCGGACGAACTCGGGAACGATCCTGGGCAGGTAGGACCGGAGAGTGGCGGACAATCCGGTGATTCGCAATCCTTGTCGCACGTCGCAGATTCGAATGACGAGAGCATTGAAGAGCTCTCCGATACCGAGCAGGCCTATGAAGCGGAAGCCGTCGAAGGCAGCGAAGATGCCGCCGATCATCCCGAACGCCCTGTCCACACCCATGAAGAGTACGGCAGGCCAGACGACCTGCCTCCAGCACGCGGCAGCGAGTGAGAGTGGCTGGGGCTGGTGGCTGGTGGCTGCTGGCTACTACTGCTGGCTGCTGGCTTCTGGCTGCTGGCCCTTTCAGCCAGCGGCTAACGAAGCGGAAATCACCAGCCCTACTTCAACCCCACGCCATACATGTAGTCGTACGTATTTCCAGAGCCCCACGGCAAATCTGCGCGGAATGACGAGAACAGGACCGCACGGTCCATGAAGGTGGCAAACACATCTTGCTGAGAGTCAGCCGTGGTGATGCGAAAAGTAAAGACTCCGTAGCACGGATCCTGCAGCTTGCCGCTTCCGTAAAGATACGAAGCATCCGCCACTGGAGTGAGCGCCGCTTCAAAAATGGTTCCACCCAGCGAATCCTGGGCGGTGACTTGCCCATCGCTGCTGACAATCAGCGTGCCTTTGTCCAGCCCCGGCGAACCGGTCTCAAGATTCCCGGGTCCGGTGGCGGCCCCTGTCTTTTCGTAGTAGATCGCCTTGTAGGTGCCCGCGAACGCCGCACTGAAATCTTTGCTGGCATTCTTTTTCAGTCCCAGGATTGCGCCGCTGGGTGTATCCACGGCAAACACGCCGTTGGCGGTGCCAAAGATGTAATCATACGAGCCATTCTCATCCGCCAGCTTCAGGAATGTACCCGAAGAATCCTGCTGAAACTGGGCCACGTCGAACCCGCCATGGTTAAAAGCCGTGCCATTCTGATTCATGGAACCGTACGGCCAATACGAAGAGGTGGTCACGTTGCCGGTCGAGTCCACGTCTGCCGATCCCACCTCGATGCCTCCTGACGCAGTGCGGAACTGCATGTAGTTGTAACCCTGCCCGGCCCAGGTCGCGACCGAAATGCTGCCTTTCGCCACCGCGGTAATCAGCGCTGGAACATCGTGGTTGGGTCCGGTCTTTGCGGCCTGTAGCAACAGCGCATAGTCTGGCACCTCGTAGGCAGCAATCAGGTTTCCGCTGGAGTCGCTCAGGGAATAGGTACCGTCGGAATTGGCACTGTACGCGACCGTCCCACTCGATCCATTGGAAATGTCGGCATAAGTTAAAGAGTGCGCATTCGGGTCGAGCGTGATGGTGAAGAAATCGCCGACTGAGGCGGTCCCGTTGTACTGGCGAGCCCCGGCGCTGGGAGTGGATGGAACCGTGGGAGAATTCGAATTACAACCCAGCATTCCGGTTACTAATGCAATTGCGACCAAGGTTCCAACCCGCATGCAGAGACCTCTCCTTCAATCCGCCTATCGGCGGCGGCAGGCAGAACTTTAGGAGAAAGCGTGGTCTTTAAAGGGAAGATGAAAATTACTTTTCCTTCTGGGTGATGCCCTGCCAATCATCGGTGCGGAATGGCGACGCAGGAAGGCCTTCCCGGTTGTAGAGGTTGCAATCGGGATTGTCGCCCCAGGCGTAGCGCACGGCCAGCGGCGAGGGAACAGCAGAACTGGAAACCACGACGGCGTCACCGTCAATCTTTGCGTCTGCCCAGTGGAAGACGTGATCGGCGCCGGCGACGGCAAATCCTACAAGCGTGCCCCCGCCGTGGGCCTGTAGTCCGCTTCCTACGTGCCTGAACTGGAGTCGAACCTGATTCCCTTCCACTTTCATGGCGTCGTACAGCGGACCGGAATAAACAATGTCCCGGCCGTAGGTGGTGCCGAGAGCCCATAATGCAAGCCGCTCGCCCACCTCGGCTTTGTGGTGAGGATGAATGTTTTCCGCCTCGCCCAAACCCATGGTAACGGCAACTCCGGTATTGGGCAGCCTGAGCGCCATCAGTTCCGCCTCGCGCATCTCCGCCCAGGCGCTTTCGCTCGGCCGTTCTTTCCCGCCGCCATAATTGGGAAGCTGCACCACCAGAAAGGGAAAATCTCCCTCGCCCCAGGCGTCCCTCCAGCCCGTGATCAGATCAGCCAGCAGGCTGCGGTATTGGTAAGCTCGCGGCGCGTTACTCTCGCCCTGGTACCACACCGCTCCGCGAATCGCGTAGGGCAGCAGCGGCGCGATCATGCCATTGAACAATCCCGAGGGTGCGGCAGTCACGGTGCCCGCCGACTGCACCACTTGAATCGCCAGGCCGGAGAGCGAATTTGCCGTGAATGGCGTGGGAATGCCCCAGCCTTCCTGCTCCAGATCTTTGAACCAGATGGTGACCGGCTTCCAGTCAGGAGTTGCGGTCATGGCTGCGGTGCCGTAGTCGTCCCAGTCATAAATGCTCGGCTGCAGCGAACGAAGCCGGAACGAGCCATTGCCTCGCACGAAGAAGCGCACACCCGCATACTGGCTGATATCCACCGGAGAACCGTCCCCGCTGTAGCTGGTCCGCAACATGCCGTCGTCCTGCGATTCGAGCCTACCGGAGACTTTCGCCGCATAACCGGAACCGCCGCGTCCCGGCTGCACCAGCGCAAAACTCGTCTGCGGCCCCGATTTCCAGTCGTAGGTCCACAAGCCGGCTCGCGCGTTCCGCGAGTTGCCGTCATTGAAGTCGCTCAGGCTCTCTTCCCCGCCCTGCTTTTTCAGCAACGCAAAATCATCGAACTCCAGATCAAATTCCGCGGCCTGTGCCGCCAGCCGCTTCGATTCCGCGCCCGCATTCTTCCAACGTTCAAGAATCGGCCCCATCTGAGGATCGTGCGCCAGCGATGCGGGGCTGGTCCAGTCCTCGCCCGGTGTTCCCGGCCAGGAGCTATGAATCAACCCGATGGGGACGTGCAGCGCCCGGTATAGATCGCGGCCGAAGAAGTAGCCGACCGCCGAGAATCCCTTCGCGGTGTCAGGCGTGCAGGTTTGCCATGCTGCCTCGACGTTCTGCTGAGGGTCAAGCGTGCGTTTCTCGGGAACGGTAAACAGGCGAATTTCCGGAAGATCGGCCGCAGCAATTTCGCTTGCCGCATTATCCGCGCCGCTCAGAGCAAACGTCATGTTTGACTGGCCGGAGAGCACCCACACTTCTCCAATCATTACGTCTTTCAACGCAATCGACTTCTTGCCTGAAACGGTTAGCAGGAACGGCCCACCCGCCTGCATTGCCGGCAGCATGACCTTCCACCGCCGGTCGTGCCCGGCTATCGTCTCGGCCGTGGCTCCGTTCAGCGATACCGCCACTTTCTCTTCCGGGTCGGCCCATCCCCAAACCGGCAATGCCCGCCCACGTTGCAGCACCATATGATCGCTGAAAATTCCGGGAAGCACGGGATCGGCAAACCCCGCCGAGCACAACAAAAGCAGGACAAAGCACAACGCTGCCGGTTTCATCCTGCCTGCCATTGTCTTCATCGGTGCCGCCTATTGCGTCAGTTTCAACGTGCCCTTGAGTTGAATGTTGTCGGATGATCCCCCCACCAGCACGCCGAAGTCGCCGGGCTCTGCCTTCCACGCCTTGCTGTTGACGTCGTAGTAGGAGAGCGCGCGCCGATTGAGCGTGAGCGTGACCTTTCTGGTCTCGCCTGGTTTGAGGCTCACCCGGTCGAAGCCCTTCAGCTCTTTCACAGGGCGGGGTACGCTTGCATGGTTGTCGTTGACGTAAAGCTCGGCGACTTCCGCTGCTTCGCGGTCGCCACTATTGGTCACATCGAAGGAAACCGTCACCGGCTGATCGCCACTGGTCGTTTCCGGAGAGACTTCGAGATTGCTGTACTTGAAGGTGGTGTACGACAATCCAAAGCCAAACGGGAACAGCGGCTTCATGCCTGTCTTGTCATAGTGGCGGTATCCGAGGAACACGCCTTCACTGTATTTCACCTTCTTGCTGTCCCCGAGCGGATAGTAATAGCTGTTTGCCACCGCGCTGTCGGCAAATTTCCGGTCGAAGGTATCCGGCAGCTTGCCCGACGGGCTGTAGTCCCCAAACACCAGTTGCGCCAGCGCCCTGCCTGCTTCCTGCCCGGAATACCACGCCTGCAGCACCGCCGGAGTGCGGTCGATCCAGCCGGTCATGTCTGTTCCACCGCCCGAGGTGATGACTACGATGACATTCTTGTTCGCATCGAGCATGGCCTGAATCAGTTGGTCTTGCCCGGGAGGAAGTCGGAATGTTCGGTCCGAGCCCTCAGTTTCGCTGTCCTTGTCGAAACCAACTGGAATGACGACCGCATCGGCGGTCGCGGCCATGGCTTTGGCCTGCGAGTTCACAATCGACGCGGTATTGAAGATGCCCACCCGAATCTGCGGATTACCCCAGGGACGCAAAAACTCAACTTTGATCTTGTGCGCGCCCGCGGTCAGATCAACTGTCTTGTAATTAATGGCTGCGATCGCGCGGTCCCAGTTATCCAGCAGAAGCTTGTCGTCGAGATAGACTCGCGCTCCGGCGCCTTCTCCGGGCCCCTGGAGAAACACGCTGTAAGTGCCGGCATCTTTCGCCATGTAATAGCCGGTCCAACGTGCGGAGCGTTGCTCCGGCGAAAGCCCGCGCACCGAGTCCCAATACCAGCCGGAGTTGATGCTCGAATCCACGCCAACATCGACCGGCTTGCCGCTCAGGTCCTTGGAAGTGAAGTGTTCCACCCTCAACCCCGGCTTGCCGCCGCTTGCTGCGGTCATGAAGGAAGTTGCATCGGCCATGTCTGATGGCGTGGGAACGCCCGAGTTGTAAACAACTTTGGCGCTCTCGCCCAGATAGTTGGCCAGTCCCTCCAGATAGCTGACTGCATGGAACGGCTGCACGCCGGCGCTGCCTCCTCCCACCGGCTGTCCCGGATAGGCGTCGGGCCCGATTACCGCGATGCTCTTGATCTTCGATTTGTCGAGGGGCAACAGGTTTCCATCGTTCTTCAGCAGCACCATGCCCTCGCGGGCGACCTGTAGCGCCACTTCCCGGCCCTCGCCGTTATACCGTGGAACCGACGTATCAAGCTGCTGGTGATCAAGCCAGCCGAACTCGATGGCTTTCCGTAAAATTCGACGCACATGATCGTCAATTGTTGCTTCGCTGACTTTTCCGGATTTGATCGCGGGCAGCAGAGTCTTGCGGTTCATGTGATCGCCGCGGGGCATTTCCAGATCGAGGCCGCCATTGACTGCAGCCACGCCGTCGTAGGTCGAATCCCAATCCGACATGATGATGCCGTCGAATCCCCAGTCTTTCTTGGCCACTTCGTTATTCAAATAACTGTTCTGGGTCAGGTGCTCGCCGTTGGTGAGATTGTAGGAATCCATGATGGAGCAGACATGCGCATCTTTCACCGCGGTCTCAAACACCGGCAGGTAGATTTCGCGCATGGTGCGTTCATCAATGATGGAATCTTCATTGTGCCGGTCGTACTCGGAGTTGTTTCCCATGTAGTGCTTGATGGTCGCGCACACCCGCTTCGATTGCAGACCTTCGATATAGCCATCCGCAATTTTCCCCGCCAGAAACGGGTCTTCTCCGAAATATTCGAAGTTGCGCCCGTTCATTGGAGCCCGATAGATATTCACTCCCGGACCCAGCAGAAAATGCACCCCGCGCGCCCGGGCATCGTCGCCGAATACTTCTCCTACGCGCTTGGCGAGAGCCGGGTCCCAGCTGGCCGCAAGATCCACGCCGCCCATGGTCGTGGAGGGTCCGTCGTTCCGCAGGCCGAGCGGCCCGTCCGACATTCTGAAAGCCGGAAGATTCAGCCGGGGAATAGCGCGGATATCAAAGTCGTTCACTCCGCCGATGTAGTCGATCTTCTCCTCCAGCGTCATCTGCTTGAGGAGGGACTCCACTCGTTTCTCGATTTCAGGGGATGATGGCTGGGGAGCTTGTGCGGCGGTAAGTTGAACAGCAATTTGAGTAAGAAGCAGTACGAGGACGAGAACCCAGGAACGGGATCTACTCATTGGCTATCCTCCTTATGAATGTTCAATTGAAAGTATCGCGAGTGCGCTCTGGATGGTTCGTGGATCGCGATCATGATTGGCAGATTAAGCGAAACCTCTTGAGCCGGAAGAAGAAGGCGAAACATTGGATTATTCCACAAGCAACCGACAGGAAACACTATCCGATCGGAGTATCTGTATCTTTCAACACCAGCTTGAGCGCGCCGTCCGCTCCCTGCTCGGCCAGTGAGAGTGCGCTGCAGCCGTCGGCGATCCAATCCGGAGCGGCGGGCTTCAGATCTTTGTCCGAATATGTGGTGCGTACCGCCAGAACCCGCGCCCCCGCGGATTTTCCCGAACGAATTCCGGCAGGAACGTCTTCCACCACCAGGCAATCCGCCGCCGGAAAACCCAGCAAGGCAGCCCCTTTCAGATATGGTTCGGGATCTGGCTTGCCTTTGGTTACGTCATTCGAAGTGAGCATGTGCTTGGGAATCGGCAAGCCGGCGGCCCGCAGCCGTGCCCCGGCCAAAGGACGCGTACACGAAGTAACAATCGCCCACCGGTCCCCTGGCAGCGTCGCCAGTAATGCTCGCGAACCGGACAGTGGAACCACGCCTTCGACGTCTTCAATCTCCGCGCGCTCCACAATGCGATTCTCGGCCTCATGGTCGGCGTTGGGCAGGAACTCGCGAATGGTTGCGATGCTGGGCCGGCCGTGAGCCTGGTGGATCACTTGTTCTGCGTCGAATCCATGCTTCAAGCGCCCACTTCCTCCATACCCGTTCCACCGCCGGAGTGGAATCAATCAGAACTCCGTCAAGATCGAACAGGAGCGCGCTGCAGGCAATTTGCGTCATACCTAACGATAGCAGAGCGGGTTGATTACGCCCCGCGGCGAACAGTTGCGTAGCCATAACTGAATTTGCGGAAAGCGGAATGCTTCCCGACCTACTTCTCCTCCACAATCGCCAGATCCCAGGGCTTCAATGTCAGCTTCTGCGACGAAGCAACTGCGCTCTGCGTCAGCAGGTCTTCGCCTGCTCTGTAAGCGTAAACCAGGGTCTGGGGTTCGCTCGAATAGTTCAGGTAGTAGTGGATGGTTTTCCCCTGTTGATTGGTCCCATGTTTGACGCGAACCGCCGCGGGAAGCTGCTGGTCAGGCCCGGTCAGGCCCGCAATTTGTAGAACCTCGAGCAGCACCCTTTCCTGCAGCTTGTCGGAAAGGACGGTGCCCTCGTAGGTTAGAGTTCCGATGCCAAACTTGTTGCGTGTGATCGCCGGATATTTTCCAAAAAATGGATGGTCGTAATAGGCCAGGGCCTGAGCAGTATCAGGAAGCAACATCTCCGCCCACTCAGAGACCTTGTTGTCGACACCTGCCTTGAAGGGATCGCCTTTCAGCGCCAGCGGCTTCTGCAGATTCGAGAACTCCTGGTAATGAAATCCAGCCGCCTCGCGCAGTGGCCCCGGCGCCATCACCCAGCGCACCGTGTCGTATTCGTTGGTGAAGCCGCTCTTGAAAGCCACGACCAGGTTGCCACCGTTGCGAACATAGTCCGTCAGCCGGTTGAGCAGATCGTCGCTGGCCACATAAAGCGGAGGAACCACGATCACCTTGTATTTCGCGAAATCGGCGCTCTCGGGGAAGACAAAATCCACTCCGACGTTTTCCCGGTACAGCGCCCCATACATCTGCCACATCACCGATTCATAACTCGCCTTGTCGCTGAATGGCATGAAGCGAATGCCGAAGCGGGAATCATTGCTGTAAGAATCGCGACCTGGTTGTTGCGCTTCAGGTCCACGATCTCGGGTCCCACCCGTTGCAATTCGTGCGCCGTGCGGCTCACTTCGGCGTAGGCGCGATTGGGCTGCAGATCGTGCGAGAGCACGCCTTTCCAGTAGGTCTCCTGCCCGTAATGAATGGAGTGCCAGTGCCAGTACTCGACCATATTGGCGCCAGTCGAGAGATGGGTGTAAACGTCCAGCCGCAGCTGGCCGTCATAGGGCGGAAATTGGGTCTTCGAATCCCATCCGATGGTCTGCGCGTTGGTTTCAGTCACCAGGTAGTTGGTTTGCTTTAACGAACGTGTGTAGTCTCCGGGCAGGCTGGATCCCAAGCCGTCGAACTCATCCTGCGTGCCGTGGTAGGGATTCACTGCGACGATGTCGAGAGCTTTGCTGATGTCGTGCTCATTGACTCCGGCCTGCGGCGGCCCGGCAAGGTCGTGGGTGATGAACTGGTCGGGGCGTTTGTAATCATTAACGAGCGCGGCCTGCCATCCCAGAAAGTCGGTAGTAATCCACTGCTGATAACGTTCCCACTCCAGTTTCCAGCCGGGATTGATGATGCCGTCAATCGGCGGCACTTCAGTCCAATCGTTCATCCGCTGGCCCCAGTAGTTCAGGCCCCAGTCTTTATTGACGGCATCAATGGTCTTGAATTTCTTTTTAAGATATTCGACGAAGCCCACCTGCTCGTCATGATTGGTCGCGCCCACGGCCGAAGTCTCGTTGTCGATCTGCCATCCGATCACATCGGGATTATCTTTGTAGTGCTCAGCAATTTTGCGGATTACCCGCTCGCAGTAGAAGCGGTAGGTGGGATTCAGAAGGTCCACGTTCTGCCGCAGTCCGTACTCGACTCTTTCTCCATTGATCTTGCGGACCACGATCTCGGGATGTTCCTTATACATCCAGGCCGGAATCGAGTAGGTTGGCGTCCCCATAATGACCTTGATCCCCGCCTTCTGCATGCGGTCCACCACGCGATCCATCCAGGCATAGTCGAATTTTCCGTCTTCCGGTTCCCACAATCCCCAGCTGGATTCGCCGATCCGAACCACGTTGATCCCCGCCGTTTGCATCAATTCGACATCCTGATCGAGGCGGTCGTAGGGCATGTACTCGGAGTAGTAAGCCACGCCGTATAGGACGGTGTTCATTTTGTCGGGCGCGAATTTCGGCGCAGACTGGGCGAAGGCGGCCGCGGTAAGGAGAACAAGGGTAAAAGAGGTAAAAAGCTTCAGCATTGCGAATATAGGAATACGTTTACCGATGAGCACGGTGCCCTCCCTCGAAATCTGCGGCGTTGGCGTCCGCTGTCTCGCGCTCTCAAATGAAGTTACGTCCGAACCGGACTGGCGACCAGCAACTTTGCGAAGAAGACCTTCCAAATTACAACTTCAGCATGCAGTCTCAGCCTTGTGCCAGTGCATACTCCAGCCCTTGTAGCGCGTGGTGGCTTCATGCACGGCCGCGGCAGTGTTCGAGAAGTTGGCCGCCACATGATGCTCGAAGCCGTTTTCACAGATGTAGTGCAACAGGCTCTGCAAGCGTGGAATCTCCACCACCCCGGCTCCGCCGAAAGTATTCAGCGGATCATTGGTAAACTGGCCGTTCCCTACGTAGCCACGCATCTCGCCAGCGATGTCATTGGTGGAGAAGCGCGCAAAGCTCATCGCTCCCGCTTTCACCTGACCGACCACCGTGCCGAAAGTGTTTTCCTTGCCGACGGTTCCGGCGATGATTTCCTGGAAATCCATGCGCACGTCTTTAAAGAAGTGCTTGGGCAGGTTGCTGCAATGGAAGCAGACCGCCTTGTCGGGATTGTCGCCATAATTATTGTTCCAATCAAGCAACGCGCTCGGAGTCTGCGAAGCCAGCGCCAGGGCGTGCATGCTGAGCGTGCCGCAGATATCCACTTCGCAGGCGCTCGGAATCAGGTTGTTGCTCATCATGCTCATGATGGTGCAGGGCACGACGCCGAAATACTCCTCCATCGAGGTCCAGCACTGCACCGCGCTGATCTTCACGTCCGTGGACTTCATCCAGTCGTCGATCACGTATCCCAGCTTCGACATTTTGATCAGTGCCGCTTCCGGCACGGACTGTTGTCGTTACATATTTGCGGATCTCGGCCAGCTTGCTCTGCACCCGGTCATCGTTGTCCGCCAGGCGGGCGATGCGGCCGAGAATCTCCGAGAGATCGATGGTTTCGACTGAAATGCCGTTCGCCTCCAGCAGCTTTTCGCTGTAACGCACCGTATTGAAAGCCGTCGGCCGCGCTCCGATGCTGCCCACCCGCAGAGCGCGAAAACCGTTCACCACCCGGCACACCGCGCCGAACCAGGCAAGGTCTTCGCGGAATTCAGGGCTGTCGGGGGCAACGGTATGCAGCCGGGTAATCGAGTAGGGAATGCCGTACTGCCGCAGGTTGTTGCAGGCCGACATCTTGCCGCAGAAACTGTCGCGGCGGAAGGCAATGGTCATCTTCGCCGGAATGTCGGGGGTGGCTTGCACCAGAACCGGAACATCCAACCGCGCCAGCCGCAGAGTATCGGCAATCGCCCGCTCATCCCCGAAATTCGGCAGGGTCACGATCACACCGTCAATGCGATGCCGGTTGTCCTGGAATAATTTTGCGCAGCGCTTTGCTTCCTCGTGGGTCTCGACCGCGCCGTACTTGCTTTCTTCGGGACCTAAAGCCACGTAATCCATTCCGGCTTGCCCCAATGCGCGGATCATCTCCTCGCGCCCCGTCTTGGCCAGGTGGTCGGGAAAGAATCCGCGGTTTCCCACGATCAACCCCATCGTCATTTTCTTGTGTGTTTCAGGCATAAGTCCTCACAGCTTGAACTGCGGTTAGGAAGAGGTTTCAGGCGCGCGTCTTCTTCGGGGAATACTGAATGCAGTAGTACAAACCCAGAATCACCAGCAAAGCTCCCCACCAGATGCTGGCGTGCAGGTTGTACAGCACCACCCTGAACTCGGGCGGATGCGCCAGCTCATACAGGCCGGCGGCCAGTATTACGACTCCATTGAACAAGAACGACACTCCGATAAAGAACCAGATCGAAATCGATCCACCCACATTCATAGTTGCGCCTCGAATTGCAATAATCGCGCCGGCCCGAAAGTCCGTTTACCAGAAAATCAGGTTCAAAATTACGAACACCGTCGCCACCACTCCCGCCCAGAAGACTGGACGATGCAGCAGCGGCACTCCGTGCAACTTGGGAATCTCGGTCTCCCCATACACCAATCCCGTCAACTGGCTGGCCGGCACCGGTTTGGTGGCCAGGCTCACCAGCACAGTCACGGTTACACAAACCAGGAACGACCACAGCGCCTGGTACATATCCTGGGCGAGCGCCTTGGCATGAGAGGAAAGCGCCACATAGCGCAATGCCGACGGATCAATTTTCACCCAGGTCCACATGCTGACTGAGCAAACCGTCCCGCACAGCAATCCCCAGAATCCACCCGGCCCGGTCGCGCGCCTCCACAGCATCCCCAGCACCACCGTGCCGAACAAGGGGGCAATGAAGAAGCTGAACAAGGCCTGCACGTAATCCATAATGCTGGCCGAACGCATCACCAGATAAGCCGTACCCACGCTGATCAGGACTCCGATCACCGTAGTCCAGCGTCCCATGTTCACGTAGTGGCGGTCGCTGCCCTTGCTGTTAATCAGGGGACGGTAGATGTCATAGGTCCAGACGGTAGTGAATGCGCTCACGTTCCCCGCCATTCCTGACATGAAGCCGGCGATCAGCGCGGTGATTCCGAGTCCCAGCAATCCAGGACCGCAATACCGCGCCAGCATCAATGGCAGAACGTCGTTGTAGCTGTAGCCTCCAGTCACGGTGGCGACCGATTCCGGAACCAGCTTCATCGGCAGCAGGCCGAGTCCCAGCAAGCCGGGCAGGATCACGATAATGGGCACCATCATCTTGAAGCCGGCGCCGATGATGGGAGCCATCTCCGCGCTGCGCATGTCCTTGGCGGCCAGAATGCGCTGCACCACCAGAAAGTCGGTGGTCCAGTAGCCCATGGAAATAATTGCGCCCAGCCCGAAGACAATCCCGGTCCAATGGATTCCCATGGGATTGTTGGAGAACGACCCCAGGCCCGACCAGAGATGGACATACTGTGCCGAGGCACGGTGCGCAATTTCCACTTTGAGGTTGCTCCAGCCGCCGGCTTCGTACAGCCCGAGGATTGGAATCAGCAGGGCACCCGCCCAGATCAGGAAGAACTGCAGCACCTCGTTGAAGATGGCCGAGCGCAAACCGCCCAGAGTGACATACACCGCGACCGTCAGGGATGAGACCCAGATGCTGAAGTTGATGTCCCAGCCCAGCACGATTTGCATCACCTTGGCCATGGCAAACATGTTCACGCCGCTCATCAGCACGGTCATGAAGGCGAACGAAACGGCGGACAAGGCGCGACTGGGTTCTCCGAAGCGCAGCTTCAGATATCCCGGAACCGAGTGCGTCTTGGAGATGTAATAGAAAGGCATCATCACCAGGGCGAGGAACAGCATCGCCGGAATGGCGCCGATCCAATACCAGTGCGTAGCCAGAATGCCGTACTGGTAGGCGGAACCCGCCCAGCCCATTAATTCCAGCGCGCCAAGGTTGGCCGAAAGAAAGCTGAGGCCGGCGACCCATGCCGTCATCTCGCGTCCGGCCATGAAAAAGTCTTCGCCGGTGTTGGCTTTCCCCTTGAGATAAATGCCGATGGCGATCACCAGCGCGAAGTAGAAAGCGATGATGACCATGTCCACCGGGGCGAGGTGAACCAGGCTCGAAGAACTCCAGAGAACCAGGGCTAGAGTCATGCGGTCTTTACCTGTCCGTAGTAGGCAGTTTTTCCGTGCTTGCGAAGAAAGTGCTTGTCGTGTAACTCGCGCGGCAGGGCAGGTGCATCGGCGCGAATGCCCAGGGTGTGGCACGCCATGCGAGCCACGTATTCGAGGATCACTGCATTATGCGCTGCTTCGGCAGGCGTTGCTCCCCAACAGAACGGAGCATGGCCGGCAACCAGCACCGCCGGCACCGAACTCGCATCCTTCGCTTCAAACATCCGGCAGATGACCGTCCCGGTGTTCTTCTCGTAATCGCCCGCGATCTCCTGCGGGGTAAGGTCGGGAGTCACCGGCACCGGTCCGTGAAAATAATCCGCGTGCGTGGTCCCGAAGCAAGGGATCGCACGGCGCGCCTGCGCCCAGGCAGTCCCAAATTCGGAATGCGTATGCGCCACCCCGCCGATATGAGGGAAATGTCTGTACAACTCCAGATGAGTGGGCAGGTCGGAGGACGGCCGAAGATTGCCTTCGACGATAGCGCCTTCCAGATTAGTCACTACCATGTGCTCCGGGCGAAGCTCATCGTAGGGTACGCCACTGGGCTTGATCGCGACCAAACCTTCTTCCCGCGAGATTCCGCTGGCATTGCCGAAGGTGTAGATCACCAGCCCCCGGCGCACCAGTTCCAGATTCGCTTCCAGCACTTCTTCACGCAGGGTTTTCAGTAACATAGCTGTCAGATGGGTCGGCTACTGGAACACCGGTCGTAAACGTTTCCGGCGAAACATTAAATGGACTTGCTCGCCCTTGTCAACGAATCATCCCGCAACCGGCTTCATTCGTCTCGAGCCGCGGACCACCTTGGCGGTGAGCGCCGTCGACTCCCGCAACACCAGCCTGGTTTCGAGCGCGTATTCCGTGCCGTTGGAAGATGCAATCTCCAGCTTGGTTTCGGCCAGAAGCGCCTGAAATGCGAGCCGCGCCAGTTCCGCCTGCGACATCTGCACCGTGGTCAACGGAGGCGACATGAACTGCGCCAGCCGGATATCGTCGAAACCAATGACCGACAATTCATGAGGTATGGAAATCTGCAGCTCATAGCTTTTTCGCATCACTCCGATCGCGGTCATGTCATTGGAGCACATCACCGCGGTCGGCCGGTCGTCTTCCGCCAGCAAGGCGGCAGCCGCCGCCATGCCTCCCTCCATGGTGTGGTCTCCTTCTACAATCAGCTCGGGTTCGGCTGTCAATCCGATCTCGCGCATGGAACTGATGAACGCATCCCGACGCGCCACCGCCGACTTCAGATTCAACGGCCCGGCGATAAATGCGATGCGTTCATGCCGGAGCGCGGCCAGGTGCTGCACCGCCTGCCGGATACCGGTGGCATAGTCGATGCGGATATTGCTCACCCTGGGGCGCTGCGGGCCCACATCCACGAATACCAGCGGCACTTTCCGCAGTTTCAGGTCTTCCAGCAGCAACTCTTCCATGCCGAACGTCATGACCGCCACGCCATCCACCCGGCGCTCGATCATGCGCCGCACCGAGGTTTCCATCCGTTTGGGATCATGCACGGTGGAGGTGAGCAGGATCTCGTAGTGGTGCTGCACCGCGAGTTCCTCAAACACCTGCACAATTTCCGGAAAGAAGGGATTGGTGATCTCGGAGACGATCAGCCCGAAGATGCGGCTGCGGCCTGACACCAGGGCTCTGGCCTGAGTGTTGGGATAATAGCCAAGCTCTTCCACCACGCGCCATACCCGCTTGGCCAGTTGCGGGTTCACCGTCGGAATCCGGTTGATGGTGCGGGAGACGGTGGCCGTCGAAACCTTGGCGCGTTTTGCGATTTCGCGAATGTCCATGCTTCCCTGAAGTGGCCCGGCCGGGTAAAAAGGCCACGCCGAATTCTAATCCAGAAAACGTTTACTGCGGCACTCTCCCCGCCCAAAATCCCCTACGATGCACCGCTCTTGCACGCTGTGGATTCCGCTGCTCCCCGATCCGGTCCCCCGCAGCTCGGCACCGGAGCGCCAAAAAAGTCATGCCCGCCGTTCTCCGGAATGTCCCGCCCGGAATCAAGGGCTTGCGAACCAGGCTTCAGCTGGTAGCCGGAAAGGCTCTGCCGTCCCTGACCGTCGGTCGCCGGCACGGATAGCATTGGATCCCTCGCGAGGGAGTGAGCATCCTCAGCAGGAGCTTTCATGTTGCCAAAGTAAACATTGGAATCGAAGCGGTTGTCACGGCTCTGGCCCAATCCCGCCGCAGTCGCGTAGTGTCCGGTATCGGGATCGCGCGAAATACCGTAGCCAAACTGGGCCTTCCCGTCCACATAAAAGATGTTGTTGTAAAGGGAAGTGCCCGAAGCCCAGCCATTCCAGTCGGAGTGCAGCAGCAGGCTGACATTGTCATCCTTGCCCACGTAGATCGTATTGTTGTAAATCGTCGAGTTCTGCACTGGACCCGCCATATTAATCCCGCGATTGTGATCATTCTGGCTGATGTTGTAGCGCACCACGGTGCCGCTGTTTCCAATGCTTTCGCCCCCGGCCTGGCTGCCGTCGTCGCAGATCAGCAGGAAACCACCGTCGTTGTCGTGGCTGTAGTTGTACTGGATCAAAGTATTGCGGCTGTTCCAGTCGGAATCAAAGCCTTCGCCGTCGCGCTCGCCCTTGGTGCCGAAAGCCTCGTTGTACTGGATGGTGGTATTGTCCGCGCTCCATGCCCAGATCGCGACATCGTAGCCCTGGGAACGCTGGTTGGCGTGCCCAACGACGTTGTTTTCCAGCAGCGCGCCGTCAGTCGCCACCACCACGATGCCGTCGCCGCCGATGTCTTCCAATGTGTTGCCGCGGATCACCACTCCCAGGCTGGGATACCACTTCGAGCGCACCCAGTGCGTGGACCATCCGAAGATGCCGCTGCGGTCGACGTGATGAATGTGATTGTTTTCGATGCGCAGATCGACGAAGCGGCTTGGCATGGTATCGCCAATCGAACCATAGTGGATGCCGCCGTTCACCTTGTCGGAGTCGATCCCGTTCACGTCGTGCACATCCAGCGATCGCAAGTAGATATGGTGCATTTCGCCGAAGTTTTCCGCCAGTACATAGACTCCACGGCGCAACTTGGGCTCGCTCCCGTGATTGGTGATCTCCAGATTATTGATCTCCCAATACTCCTGGTTCCTCAGCAAGACTGTGTTCTCGACTTCGCCGTTGCCATTGATAGCAGGCTTCGAGTCGCCGCCATACTGGTCCACCACGATGGGAGCAGCCGCGGTGCCGGAACCTTTGGGAGAGAGCGAACCCGTCCAAACTCCGCCGGATTTGAACAAGATTCTGTCACCCGGCAAGAAGGTCATCGAGTTCACCGCGGCCAGCGATTTCCATGCCTGGCTCGTAGATGTTCCACTGGCGCGGTCGTTTCCTGCGACGGAATCCACGTAGTAGGTGTTGGCTGAGTATCCAGGAGATGGCGTCGGCCCCGGCGCTCGCAGTCCGGCACAGCCGGTTGCCGCCGGAACCATCAGGCACGCCATCAGCAGCAATGAAAGGTGGTACCGGCCCTGGCACCTCGCCCGAAGGCAAGGTACCAGAGCGGAAGTCCGCGCTGCGTCCCTAGAATTCAAAGCGGATCGCAAACTGACCGGTGCGTGGGTTGTCGAATACTCCAAAGATCTGGCCAAAATCGCTGGAGCCGACGCTGGAGCGAGAGCCGGCACATCCATTGATGTAATACTCATGGCGGTTGAATACGTTGTAGAACTCGGCCCGGAACGACAGGTTAAAGCGCTCCTTGATCGGAAAATACTTCAACAGGCTGGCTTGTTCGTCGGCGCTTCCGGGGCAACGCAGTTCCGAAATCGTGGCCGGTCCTTTGCCGAGTTGTCCAGCCGGCGGGTTGCTGGCCACACTGCTTGGCATGTAGAAGTTCGATGGAGGAGGGGTCTGCCCCGACGGAACCGGCACGTACCCGCTGGGATCGGCTGGACCATTGAAGCCGCTCAGGTTGAAGTTGGGATAGATGTTGCCCCACTGCGGCCAATAAGGATTCGAGGCGCCGACCTGGAAGGGTTGGCCGCTGTGGTAGTTCAGCAGCCAGGTCATATTCCAGCCGCCTAGTACCCCGTTGAGCCAGCGATTCTGAGTCGTCCAGCGCCGCCCTTTCCCGAATGGCAGTTCGTAGCTCACGTAGCCCTTCACGATATGGGTCAGATCGTATCCGGTAAGAGTGTGGGCCGATTCGCCGAAGTTACTGAAATCCTGCACTCCGGTGTAGTAGGCGCCATCCTGCCCTGCGCTGTAGGTATTGCCCTCCTGCCGCGACCACGTATAACTCATGTCCATGGTCAGGCCACGACCGGTGCGCTTGACTACGTCCACGATGAATGAATCGTAGTAGCTCTGTCCCAGCGGAAGTCCGGCGTAAAGAAGATTGGGATAGTACCAGTAATTTGCCTCAGCGGCGGCCAGTTGCGGGAAGGGTGCGATGGCCGCGAGTGCCGGCCCATAGAAGCCCGGATAGGGATACGGCACGCCATAGGCATCCGCATCGGCCTGGCTGTAGACGTAGGGATACCAACCACCCAGCCCCGGAATATTCTGCGCCAGTTGCAGAAATTTCGAAGTGGGGCCCTGGTTCCAGGCGAGTGCAGTGTCGGTCAGCCGGTGGCCGCGATTGGCGACGTAAGAAGCGTCGACCCTCATATTCGGCGTCAACTCGTATTGAGCACCGATATTGAAAGCATCGCTATAGCCGACCTTCAGGGCTCGCGGATCGATGGAGGTGAGCGGGAACAGGAAGGTAGGATCCTGGTTTTTGGTTCCGGGCTGGAACACACCCGGATACCCGGAATCCCAGCCGAACGGAGTGTTCACCTGGTTCGTGCCTTTGAATCCCGGAGCAAAACCGTTGGGCACGCCCTGGAAGAAGTGAGACGCCCGGCGGCATATAGATCATTCCGAACGAGCCTCGCAGCACCAACTTCCTCCAGGGGGAGTATGCAATTCCTACGTGCGGCCCGAAATTGTTGGCATATTCGTTGGTCTCAAAACTACTGCTGCCGTCTTTGGCATAGACCAGCGCGCCCGGAATTCCGTAGGTCGGATCAATCGCATTCAGATCGAAGTTGGCCCAGTGTCCGTATTTCTCGTGGAAGCGGAAGTTGTAATCCCAACGCAGGCCCAGGTTCAGGGTAATGTTCGGAGTGACTTTATAGTTGTCCTCAGCGAACAGCGACATCGACTTCCGCCTCCCGTACAGGTTGTAGGCGGTGGTTTGGCTGGCTGTGCTTACATCGCCCAACAGGAAGCTGGCAAAGCCCCATCCTACAAAGCTGTTGTAGGGTTGATCGGGAGCCCCCGTGGTGTTGTTCAGGAAGGTGAACGAAAGCGCCCCAGAGCCGCTGCGGCTGTTGATCTGCCTGGCCTCGAAGTCCCCTCCAAAGCTGAAATTATGTTTGCCTTTGGTCCAGCTGACGGTGTCGCCGGTAATGATTGCGGCCCCGGCAAAATTGCCCTGGAAAGTATTTCCGATGAAGGTGTTGTTGAAGTGATTGGTTCCATCTTCGGCATCACCGAATGAAATCAGGGGGAAGTTGCTGGCGCCGGTATCGGCAAAGCCCAATTGCTGTGCATAGCTTCCGGCGGAGGCAGGCTCGTCACCCTGCCAGTCATAGTTGTAGGTAAAGTTCAGAACATTCAGGATTGTTGGCGAGAAGGTGTGTGATTCGCTGAGCCGCCACTGATGCGACCGGAAGAAGTTGAGTCGTGCCGCGGAAAAAGGTCCGCCGTCGGTGCTTCCGGCCTGCCATAGTCCGCCACTATCCACCAGGGTGCGTGGTTTGTGGTTGTAGACCCACGATCCCGACAGGCGGTCCTGCTCGCTTATCACGTGATCCAACTTGATCACCGCTGAATTGGGCGTCTGGGTGGGAGAGTTGCTGATCAGCCCGCGGGAATTCGCCTCCAGGCCGCCGCCTTGCGGAGCATACGACTGCCGGAAGATGTCCACGATCTGCTGCGATACGCCGCTGATGCGATCGGAGGGAATCACGTTACCGGTGAACTGGTTGCCGGTAAGCGGATCAAAAATCATGCCTTCCTGCGCCGCCACCGTCTGGCCGGCGTTGTTCTGTACGGTAAATGGAGTGCCGCCGACATCGCTGCAGGCGCCAACCCCGTTGTCTCCCCCATCGCATAGGGGGCGCGCCAGCAGAGCGCTGAAATCGCCATTCAGGAAAGCATCGGTAGGGACGGTGTTGCCCGGCGCTGCCAAGCCGGAAATCGGTCTGGGTATAGCGCTCAAAGGTGCCGAAGAAAAATGTCTTGTTCTTGATGATGGGACCGCCAACACTGAACCCGTAATCCCAGGCGCGCCGCCGCTCTTTTGGCAGCCCCAGACTGTTGTTGGTCCAGGTGTTGGCATTGAACAATTCGTTGACACCATAGACAAATGTCGATCCGTGAAAGTTGTTGGTTCCGGATTTCAGGTTGAACGACATCACCCCGCCGCCAGTGATGCTGCTTTCGGCATCCAGGCCGCTGGTCTGCGCCTGCAGTTCTTCCACCGCCTCCATTGCCGGACCGTTCTGCATCGAGTTTCCCTGCACGGCCGCAGTACCCGACGTGCCATCCACGGTGTAGTCTTTGGTGAACCACTGCCCTCCGTTCACGACGGCTCCATACGGACTGCTGATGGGTGAGTATCCGGGCGTGATCGCCACGGCAAAGTCCTCTACAAAACGCCCGCCGCCATAAATGCTGAGCGGCAGGTCGGTTACCACGCTGCCTTTCAGATTGGTGCCGATCGACGCGCGTTCCTGCTCCAGCACTGGAGCATCCGTCGTGACCGTCACCGACTCCGTTACCGCCCCGATCTGCAGCGCGGCATCGAGCCGTGCCACTTCCGTGGAATTTAAAGTGATCGCCGGCAGCACCACGCTTTTAAAGCCGTCCCGCTTAAATTCCAACGAGTACTTTCCTGGCGGGAGGTTAGGTACCACGTAAATCCCGTCGGTATTCGATTCCGTCTTGGTGGCTACGTTGGTCTCTGCTGCCGTCGCAATCACCTGTACGCCCCCGATGACCGCACCGCTGGAATCCGTCACGGTTCCGGTGATGCTGCCACGGTTGGCCTGCGCAATAAGAAAGCTGGAGATAAGGACGAATGAAAGTAGAACTCCAAACCAGCGAGTGCGGTGCTGCATTGTTACCTCCTGGACGACCCATCGTGGGGTCATCCTTCAGATCGCCCATACGCGGCGGGCGCTTTAGAAAATCGCGGCTGCCGGACCCGCCTTCGGGCTGAGCAAACGCTTACTCATATCCCAAAAACGACGCCCCGCAACTGGAACCGTTGAGCTTGTAGCGGAAGGATGAAGCTTGTCAATCTGTTTCGGCTGTCTAAGTCACATTTAATCTATTATGCAATCAATTTGTCACTATTCCGAAATGAAGCCGCGGCTTTCCCAGCGAACCGGCAGCGTCGGCCATCCCCCAGCGGCACTGATCCAGCCATCTCAGATTCTTGCGTAAGCGATTACTTTAACGGGGAGTTCGCCTGCATTCCTACGGTGAACTGCCGCCAGTCCGGCCCGTTCGGTGCATCAAGCCCGTATCCTGTAATCGGCGAATCCGCTCAGGGAAATGACACTCAGCTTGATAACCTTCCGGGCGACGACTAGTCTAAGTGCTCACTCCATCGAGATTTTCGGTCTCGCTAGCCTGGAAACCGACTGATTCGAGTAGGCGAACCCCGATTTCAACTTCTGTCGAAGGAGACACCTCCATGCGTCCCAATTCCGTGATGCGTCTGTTTCTGGCTGCCGTGATCGTTTTCAGCATGACGATCTGGAGCGGCTGCAATTCCGACAAAGCCACCGCCAACCCCTCAGCCGAGAACGGCAAAGTTCCGATTACCACCAAGTCAGAAGAGGCAAAAAAGGAATACCTCGAAGGACGGGATCTCACCGAACGTCTGCTGGCGCAAGAATCCGTCGCTCATTTCGACAAGGCCATCGCCCTCGATCCCACCTTCGCCACTGCCGAACTGGCACGCTCCAACAACTCGCCGACTGCGGTCGAGTTCTTCGACCATCTCAATAAAGCCGTCAGCCTCGCCGGCAACGCTTCCAACGGTGAGCAACTGCTGATCGCCGCCGCGCAGGCGGGCTCAAATGGCGACAATGCCAAGCAGAAAGACGCTCTGGAGAAGCTGGTTGCTGCCTATCCCAACGATGAGCGGGCGCAGGTGACTCTTGGCAATTTCTATTTCTTTAACCTGCAGGATTACCCTTCGGCCATCGAGCACTACAAGAAGGCCACTGAGATCGCGCCCAGCTTCTCCCCCGCTTATAACATTCTGGGATACGCCTATCGCCAGGCCGGCGATTATCCTAACGCCGAGCAGGCCTTCAAGAAATACACCGAGCTGCTCCCCAATGACCCCAATCCCTATGATTCCTACGCCGAACTCCTGCTTAAGATGGGACGCTTCGACGACTCGATCACCCAATACCAGAAGGCGCTTTCAGTCGATCCTCATTTCGTAGCCTCGCATTCCGGCATCGCCGCCGATCTGATGTATCAGGGCAAGTACGCCGAAGCCAACGCCGAGCTGCAGAAAATGGCCGATGGAGCGCGCAACGACGGCGAACTCCGCACCGCTTATTTCGGAATGGCGGTCGTGGCTTCTGATGCAGGGAAGTTCGACCAGGCACTCGCGGCCATGGACAAGGAATACGCCGTGGCGGAAAAGAAGAATGACGTAGCCGCCATGTCGGCCGACCTTCAGGCCAAGGGCAACATTCTTCTCGCCGCGGGAAAATACGATCAGGCGGCGCAGCAGTTCGACCGCTCCGCCCAGATGGTCGCCGGCTCAAATCTTTCGCAGGACATCAAAGACAACGCCGCCGCCCTGCATCATTACAACCTGGCCTCGATCGCGCTGGAGAAGAAGGACTCAAAGGCGGCAAAAATGCACGCCGACGAATTCAACCAGGCGCTGTCAGCCAAGAAGAACGCCGGACTGGAAAAGCAGTCCCACGAACTAGCCGGCCGGATGGCCTTGGCCGACAAGAATTATGACCAAGCCATCTCGGAGCTCCAGCAGGCGAACCTGCAGGATCCGCGCAATCTGCTGCGCATCTCCCAGGCCTACCGGGCCAAAGGCGACTCGGCCAAAGCCCAGGACTACTGCGCTCAGGCAGCTGACTTCAATTCCCTGCCCGCATTGAACTACGCCTTCATCCGCACCAAAGCCGCAAAGATGAAAGGCAAGTCGATGATGGCAAGCCAAAAGGGCTAGGCTCATCTTGCGTTACAGGAGTGCCCCGTCCAAGCTCCGCTTGGGCGGGGCCGTCTCCTGTTTGGGCTGTCTTGTTTCCGGGCAACGGCTGAGCCTTTTTCATCTCAGCTACTTCCAAACAGTTCAAGGGTGCGGGAAAAAACAGCTTCCGCACCAGACAAGAAGGCTCTCCGCAGCGCCGTGGTGAGTGAGGCGGCGCTTTGGAGAGCAGAAGCAGGGACAGGCCTGGCTGTTGCGATCAGCTATGGCCTGTCTGCCATTCCATCCGGGGGTCCGAATGGGGGCGGCTCAGGACGTTCGGCTTGCAGTTCTGACAATTTGTTCTGCTGTTCGGGGTTGAGCAGTTGATAGAAGGCGGCATCCGCTTTGGCATGAACCGCAACCAGGGTAGTCGTGCTCTGCCCGATAATATTTGAGGCCTGTTCGATGGCGCTGACATTGTCACTCTTTACAGCACTTCTGAGTGATTCGTGAGCCGGCCTCTCCACCTCGTGTAGTTTCTGCTCGGCAATGGCGGCATCGGTGAATATGGCAGTGGCCTGCTCCTGCTGAGCCGGAGTTAATGAGAGCAGGGTGGTGAAATGCTTTACCTCGCGTTGGGCATGATCGGTGGGACTGGGCGGTTGCGGTGGGGCCTGGGCCAACAATGCCAGGTGCGCGCATCCGAGAATGACCATCTGCGCGATGACGAAAGGTAGCGTCTTCATCTGAAATCTCCTTCGTATCAGTTGTAGCTCCGGAGTGAAACCGCTGGCGTAAACTCCCGGACAAGCGGGTGTAAACAACTTGTTAGCTTCAGTCTCCCGACCACCAGAGGCCGGCATCCCGACCTGAAAAGCTTTACACGCCGCTTACATCCGGCTAACCAACAACTTACCCACAGTCTCAGGTTTCCGCCGTACCCTGTTGAAGTGCGTGCGAATCAGCCTTCCTCCTATCTGATCCGCAGTGAGAGTCGAATTCCGGCACTGTCAAGTTGGTTGGATACGAGCGGATACCTTCCTCCCCCGGTCTGCGAATCAAGGTTGCAAGCTATGACGAGCGAAATTGCCGTGGATTCTGCCCACCCAGCGTTCGAAGCTACCCTCCCCAGGAGTGCGCGGAAAGCTCAAATCAACCCCACTGGAGAGGAAACTTTGAAGCCGAACCAAGATCCGGAAGCCGAGCCCAAACACATATGGATTGATCTGGAGAACTCTCCACACGTGCCGTTCTTCAAGCCGGTGATTGACGCATTGGAACACCGCGGCTTTCGTGTCACTGTGACCGCGCGCGATTGTTTTCAGGTTTGCGATCTGGCGGAACTGTTCGGTTTGAACTATCGGCGGGTGGGGCGGCACTTCGGCAAGAATACTCTGGCTAAATTTGCCGGCCTGGGAACTCGCATGTTGCAGATGACGCCCGGAGTTCTGCGGGACCGGCCCGATCTGGCGGTTTCTCATGGCTCACGCTCCATGTTCCTGCTGGCTTCCCTGCTCAGAATTCCCACTCTCACCATCGTGGACTACGAGCATGTGAGCTGGATCAACTGGTTTCGGGACTGCTGGATCCTCGCCCCGGAGATCATTCCGGAACAGGCGGTCCGCGGATTGGGCGTAGCCAAAGACCACATTCTCCGCTATCCGGGAATCAAGGAAGATGTCTACGTGCCTTCCTTTCGTCCGGATTCCTCTCTCCGGGAACTGCTCGGTATCGCAGCGCAGGAAGTGGTAGTGACCCTTCGGCCTCCGGCCTCGGAAGCCCACTATCACAACCCAGAAAGTGACTTCTTGCTGGATGCGGTGTTCGCGCTGCTTGACGTCACGGCCAATGTGAAGGCGGTGCTGCTGCCACGAACTCCCAAACAGCACCTGCAACTACGGCAAAAATGGCCGCGCCTGTTCGAGCGCGGAAAGGTGATTGTGCCGGCGCACGCGGTGGATGGTCTCGACCTGATTTGGCTGTCAGACTTGGTGGTCAGCGGAGGCGGAACCATGAACCGTGAGGCTGCGGCACTGGGCGTGCCGGTTTACAGCATTTTCCGCGGTAAGCTGGGCTCGGTGGACCAGTATCTGTCCCAGACCGGACGCCTCGCCCTGATCGGCAGTGGCGATGAGGTTCGTCGGCGGATTCGGCTGGTGCACCGGCGGCGAGGCCTGGCCCCTGATTTGACTGCGAGAGCTGCGCTTCAAACCGTGGTCGATAGCATCGTCATGCTCTCCAAATGCGGACGAATGAGGGAATTAAAACGCGCCGCAGTCCTAGGCCATTAACTTGTATCCCAAGCCGGGGACCGTCACCAGCAGCGCGGGCTTTTTCGGGTTCTTTTCCAGCTTCTGACGGAGGCTTGCGACGTGAACGTCAACGGTGCGGGTAAATGCGTCGGCATTGTAGCCCCACACTTCTTTCAGCAGAACCTCGCGGGACAAGGTTGCTCCCTTGTGTTCCACCAGGTATTTCAGCAACTGGAATTCTCGTGCGGAGAGCGAGATTGCCTTCCCGCTCCGCGATACGGTGGTTCCCTTGAAATCAACTTTAATCGCGCCGATCTGGTGCAGCTGAGGCGCTTCGCCCGAAGCCGCCGGAGCGCGCCGCAGCAGCGCTTCAATCCGCGCCAGGAGTTCGATCATTTCAAAGGGCTTGGTGAGATAGTCGTCGGCCCCGATTTTGAGTCCCAGCACTTTGTCCACGGTTTCGCTACGTGCCGTCAACATAAGAACCGGCACGGCCAGGCCGGCTTTGCGGATGTCGCGGCAGACATCAAATCCGCGCTTTCGGGGAAGCATGACGTCCAGAATGATGAGATCGAATTTTTCGGCTAGCGCCCGCTTCAGTCCCTCTTCGCCATCGACAGCGCATTCAACGGAATAATCCTCACTGACCAGGCGATCCACCAGGGTCATGCGCAGGGCCTCTTCGTCTTCCACCAGCAGGATGCGTTGGATCATAAGTCCTTTCGGCCGCTTGTCGCCCCGGGCGCGGCGTTCGCCTCGGAATCGGATTCACTATCCGTGGCATCGGCAGCGGGCAACTCAAGCGTGAAACAGGTGCCCTTTCCTATCTCGCTTTGTACCGTCAGATCTCCTCCCATTGCTTCCGCGAATTGCCTGGCCAGTGCAAGCCCCAGGCCGGTGCCGTGAATGTTTGTGCTGGCAACGGTAGACCCGCGATAGAACGGATCGAAAATACGCTTAATCTCGTCGCCCTCGATGCCGATTCCGTGATCTTCCACGGTGATCCTCACCCGTCCAGCCGGCGATTGGCCCGGGGTGGCGGCCTTGATGCCGATCCACTTGGAATCTCCGCTATACTTCACCGCGTTTGAAATCAGGTTCTGCAGGCATTGAGTAAGCCCGCCGAAGTCAGCCAGTACCGCGGGCAGCTGAGGGTCGATGCGGCGCTCGATATGGAATCCGACAGATATTCCGGCCGTGTTCTCGAGGGCAGTCTCAATCGCATCCTGCACTTCCACCGGCCGAACAGCATG
The DNA here is from genome assembly GCA_963798155.1 of Terriglobia bacterium. Lineage (GTDB taxonomy): Bacteria > Acidobacteriota > Terriglobia > Terriglobales > Acidobacteriaceae > CAWCSH01. Next base: position 59,799 of record CAWCSH010000002.1, on the reverse strand, counting down.
GTTGGAATTGTTCTTGGGTTTGGCGGCAAAGCGCAGCACCTGCTCAACCAGATGATTAAGTTGTTGGGCCTGCCTGTGGATGACGCCTCCATAGCGGGCCAGCTTTTCAGGATTGTCGACCACCCCGTCAGTGATGTTTTCCGCCGCCGATGAAATCACGGCGATCGGCGTCCTTAATTCGTGAGAGACTCCAGCCACGAATTCCATCTGCATTCTGGCCAGGCGCCGGGCACGGTGGCTGTTGAAGAGAATCAGTCCCATGGTGGCGGCCAGAACCATGAGCACGCCAAAACTGAAGACCAGGTTTCGGCGGCGCAGTCCGGCGACGGCCGCTTCGACCGAACCCATGCGGTGTCGAACTAGAAGCATCCAGCCGTGGTCGTCGGCGCTGTAGTAGAGAGGATCGAGCCTGACCGGGCCGAACCAGTCGGGACCATGGGAATCGGGCGGCCGCCCGGGGAAGGGCCGGGAGAAGCCCATACCCGAGCCTGGCGGCCCGAATGGAATTCCCGGAGGTCCAAAGAGATTCAGGCTGGCATCCGCATGTCCGTTGTACAGTTTTTCGGTATCCCCGCCTGACGAGTACAAGAAGGGAGCATTCAGAGCACCCGCATTGACGACCGCGACTTCATAATCTCCGGACCGCGCGTCTCCAAAATAACGGGCAGAAAGATTGGGCAGCACTGACTTCTGCAGCACCGGCGGAGACAGTTCAATCAAAAGCCATGCAGTGTTTTCAATTTTCGGACCCGCAGCAGAAGTCCCACTCCAGTCAAAGGAGTGGGCGAGCACGGGAATGTGCTGATCGATCTGCCAGACTCGCTCGGAGTGAGAAGGGTCCGGAGCGAAAAAATACGGACCCACATGTTCTGGGGAGCCCCCGTGCCCGGCCTTGGGCGGAAGTCGCAAAGAAGACTCTTGCCTGGGCAGGTTGGAAAATTCTAGGCCGGCCGATAACTTGTCGAGGCGTATGTGCAATTTGGCAAAACTGGCCGGCCACTTCGTCGGTTCGAATCGGTTTTCGGATTGAATCAGGCGAAGCAGTTGGTCCGAATCCTTGCCCGGGCCATTCCAAAGGAACACATTGGCGACCAGTCCGGAATGGGAAGTAGTCTGTTGCCACCGCGCAAAGTTTTGAGCGATGCGCCGGCGATCGTCGAGAGTCTGACCGTCAGACTCCACCTGCATGTTCAGCGCGATGTTCCCCAGTTCGCGGGAAAGATCTTGCCTGAAGTTCATGACCGCAGAATCCAGGCTGGCCTTCATGCGGGTGCTGGCGGCATCACTGATTTCGCCGCTCCACCGGTATTGAAGCACTGCCAGCGCCACTAGAACGCATCCCAAGGCGAGAGGCACGCCCCAGTCCAGTACCCGCTCTTTGAACGAAGGCTTCATTTCAATAATCTTGGATGATTCTGCACGTAGGAGTGTTGGAGATTGCTGGCCGGAGCGTCTCGCCGGGCCATGAAGCGTACGCACCTATGGTCCCCGGAGCAGGCTGCCAGGTCAAGGGGGAGGGCCGGGAGCCACTTGGTTACTGTACGTCCAAAGTCCGTTCCCGGTGTAAATTCCGGGTAAAATCTGGCTGGTGGATAGGCGCCGCGTACAAATTGAAGCACATTCGCACCGCATATTGTCTAATTAAACATCGGCAACCGCCGATCTGATGACCCCAGCCTCCTCGCAACCGAGACTTCGCACCGTTCTGCCGCTGGTGTGGGAGCTTGTCCGGCCGCGCCGAGGACTGCTGGCGCTGGGTTTCATCCTGATGGCAATCAACCGGGTTGCCGCCCTGGTGCTTCCCTACTCCACGCGCTTCCTGATCGATAGCGTCATCATCAAGCGCCACGTCCAACTGCTCAAGCCGCTTGTACTGGGCGTGCTGCTGGCGACCGTGATTCAGGGAATCACCTCGTTTTCTCTTACTCAATTGCTTTCGAAAGCGGCCCAGCGATTGATTGCCGAGCTTCGCCAAAAAGTGCAGGCTCACGTGGGGCGGCTCTCCGTCTCGTTTCATGATTCCACTAAGAGCGGAGTTCTGGTGTCACGCATCATGAGCGACGTGGAAGGAGTGCGCAACCTCATCGGCACCGGCCTGGTCGATCTTGTAGGCGGCTTGCTGACCGCCGCTATTGCACTGGTTGTGTTGTTTCGGATCAGCGCCCTCATGACTGTGCTGGCCTTCGCTTTTCTGCTCGGCTTCGCTCTGGCTCTGAAGAAAGCCTTCCAGACTATCCGTCCCATCTTCCGCGAGCGAGGCAAGATCAACGCCGAGGTTACCGGACGCCTGTCGGAATCGCTCGGCGGAGTACGCGTGGTGAAAGGCTATCGCGCGGAGCATCGCGAGGAACAGGTCTTCTCCGGCGGGGTCCTGCGGCTGCTCAATAATGTGATGCGCACCCTGACCGCCAGCTCCTTCATGGGACTGTCGGCCAGCCTACTGTTGGGAGTCGTCGGTGCGGTCATCATGTTCGTCGGCGCTAAACAGATTCTGGCGGGCTCTCTCACCATCGGCGGATTTTTCACCTATACCCTGTTCATGGGCTTTTTGATTGCTCCAGTCATGCAGATCGTGCAGATTGGAACGCAGCTCACGGAAGCGCTGGCCGGCCTGGAACGCACCCAGGAAATCCTTAAAGAGCCGGCCGAAGACCGGGACCCGAAGCGCACCATCACTCTTCCGGGCATTGAAGGCCGCATCGATTTTGAAGGCGTCAGCTTCAGCTATGACGGAGCCCGGACGGTGCTCAACGATGTCTCATTCCGCGCTTCTCCGGGGACGGTCACGGCCCTGGTGGGCTCATCGGGTTCGGGCAAGTCCACCATCATCGGACTGATTTCCGCCTTCTATGTTCCGACCAAGGGCGCGGTTCTGGTGGATGGCATGGACCTAAGCACGGTGCGCCTCGATTCCTATCGCACCCGCCTCGGAGTCGTGTTGCAGGAATCGTTTCTCTTTGACGGCACCATTCGGGAAAATGTGTCGTTCTCGCGTCCCGATGCCAGCGATGAGGCCGTCATGCGCGCCTGCCGGATCGCCCGGGTGGATGAATTTGCCGAGAACTTCGCCGACAAATACGACACGGTAGTCGGCGAGCGTGGAGTGAAGCTCTCCGGCGGGCAGCGGCAACGCATCTCCATCGCTCGCGCCATCCTGGCTGAACCTCGAATTCTCATCCTCGATGAGGCGACGTCCAGTCTTGACTCGGAATCGGAACAGATGATTCAGGAAGGTCTCTCGTATCTGATGCAGGGCCGCACCACCTTCGTGATCGCCCACCGGCTCTCAACCATCCGCCGCGCCGACCAGATTTTGGTGGTGGAACAGGGCCGGATCGTCGAACGTGGCACCCACGATGAGCTATACGAACTCCGCGGCCGTTACTACGAGCTCTACACCAGGCAACACGGACTCGAAAGCAATCTGTTTCTCGCTCCCGGAGAGGGCGACGCACCCGCCGAGGACGACAGCGGGCCGGATCAGAGTGCCAGCGAATCAGTCATGTCGGGAGCGTTGCGGATCGTGAAAGGCTAGACGTGCTGAGATCTTGATCTCTGCTCTAATACTTCCCACCGTTGTTGCAGCGCAATTGAAGGAAGCTCCAGTGCACTCCTCACCCCTAGCGGAATTCCTGACCCGCTAAGGAACCACTGCCAGCTGTTTGCCCGTATACGAAACTACCTTATCTGGCCGCTCCGTGGGAATTTCGCCGGTCCCGTGGTTTTCGCCTACGAAGACAATTTGAAATGACCGATTTTGCAGCATGCCAGGAAACTCGCCTTTGCGGTCGCCGATCCTGAGCGTTTGCTTTTCGTCATCCCAGTGGAACGGAATGGTCGCGTACACGCCTTTCTCGTAGCCATAGCCGTCGTTCTCGTCCTCGTAGAGCGTGAAGTCGCCGTCAGCGCCACGATACACGCGGACTTCAATCGGGTCTTCGGATTTCTGGGTGGACCACTCCATCCCCGGGCCCAATGGCAGGATCGAGCCGGCGCGAACGTAAAGCGGCAGAATGTCGAGCGGCGTATCGGCGCTGATCGTCTGCGGGCCATCGACGGACGTGCCTTTCCAGAAGTCGTACCATTTCGCAGCGGGCAGATACACTCGCCGGACATTCACGCCCGCGTCGGTCACCGGATTGACCATGACTGCCGGACCCAGCATGAACTGATCGCCGATATTGGCCGCTCGCGCGTCAGTGCGGTAATCCATCGCCAGGGCGCGCATGGGAGTGTAGGCGTCGTGCGTGGTCATCCAAGCGAGCGAGTAGATGTAGGGCAACATGCGGTAGCGGAGCGTGTCGAACTTGACGAGGATCTTTTGCGCGTCAGGCCCATACGACCAGAGTTCGTTTTCATTGGTGCTGCGGGTTCCATGCACCCGCAGGATGGGGTTGAAGGTGCCGAACTGAAACCAGCGGATGAACAGCTCGCGATAGAGCGGATCGTTGGGATTGCCGGAGACAAAGCCGCCAATGTCGGTCGTCCAGTAAGGCAGGCCGGAGAGCGAATAGTTCAATCCCGCGGGAATCTGCTTTTTGAAGAACGTCCAGTCAGAATTCACGTCGCCCGACCACACCGCGGCGGCGTTGCGCTGCTCGCCGGCAAACGCCGAACGCGAAAGAATAAACACGCGCTTCTTCTCAGACTCGGCGCGCTGGCCCTCGTACACGCCCATCGTGTGCAGCAGCGGAAACATGTTGGCATAGCGCGCGCCGTTGCCCAGGAACACTTTGTTGGTGACGAGGATATTGGTTTCGCGGTCCTCCGTTTCCGGCTCATCGGTGTCCAGCCACCAGGCGTCGGCGCCGATCTTGAATAGTGCCTGGTCCATCAGGTTCCAGTAGTATTTTCGCGCCGCCGGATTGAAGACGTCGTAGAGCGCCTGCCCGGCGGGATGAAAGCCGGGCGTGACCGTCTTGGCGATGAAATAGCCCTGCTTATTCATGAAATTGTAGGTGGCCGAACCCGGACGGAAGTCGGGCCACACTGAGATCATCACGTGAAAATGGTTTTCGTGGAGGTCATCAAACATCCCTCTGGGGTCGGGATAGCGCGACTTGTCGAAGGTCGGCTCACCCATGATGTTCCACCAGAACCAGTCCTGCACGATGTTGTCTACCGGAATATGAAGCTCCCGGTATTTGTGCGCCACCCCGAGGATTTCCGCCTGGGAGTTGTACTTGTTCTTGCACTGCCAGAAGCCGTAGGCCCACTTGCCGAAGAGCGGCGGCGCGCCGGTCAGTTCACGGTAACCGGCGATGACTTTGTCGAACTCCGGGCCGTACATGAAGTAATAGTCGAGCGCGTCGGCCACCTCGGAACTCAGGTAAAGCGCGTTCAGAAAGCGGTTGTTGAAGCGGCTGCGTGAGGTGTTGTTCCAGAAGATTCCATAGCCATTGCTCGACAGCAGAAATGGAATGCTGATGTTGGTATTGTCCTGGGAAAGATCGACCGCCTCACCGCGATAGTTCCACACTCCAGCTTGATGTTGTCCCAGTCCATAGAAAGCCTCATACGAACCCCAAAGCCGCGAAAAGAGCTCGGAGTGGTAGGTCTTCTCCCCGTTCACCACCACCGGGTTCATCTGGGCTTCGGTCTGCTCGAAGAGTTTCTTTCCTGCGGCGTCTTCGAAATCCACGACGGCGTCTTTGCGGGCTACTACCGCCTTGAGAGCCGCGGTGATGACCGTGATTTCCTTGTCGGTGGCCTCGACTTTGAAGTCCACCTTGGGCCAGCTGTTCTTGATGACGACCAGGTTCTTGAGATCGGGAATGGTTGAAGTGGGGGAGTAGATCACACGAATGATGGCATCCGAGCAAACCTGTAACTTGAGCACGCCGGTTTTGAGCGTGAACTGCACGCCATCCGGCTGCTGCTGAAACGACATCACCGGATTTTCCGGGTTCCACTGGGCGTTTGCGGATTGGCTGAACCACGCTACGAATAGCAGTAAAGGAAGAATTGCAGTACGTAGTCTTCTTTGCATGTGCTCTTCGGGACCGTCTGTTCTGACTATTTTTCCTGCAGTACTCATGGCATCTCTCAACAGCTGAACCACGTTCGAGCATCTTTGTGCACGGCGACGCTCGCCGGCGTGGTATGTTACTCGCGTTCCGTAAACGTTTACAACAGGCAAGAAAAGTCAATCTACCTGGCGCGAGTCACTTCCATGGCTTCGGCACGTTGCGCACGATTGCTCGGTCTACTGCTATTTTTAAATCTTCTTCTACTCACTCCTTCCCTTCTGCATTCCCAGTCCGGGCCGGATGCGCCAACCTCTTCCGAGCCGCCAGAGATGATCGATCAGCTTTGGCAGAAGGCCACGGCAAAATATGATCACGAGCGGAAAAGGCTTCTCAGCGAGGTAGATTCCGGCGATCAGGAAGGACCCTTCCGCCCCGATTGGGAATCGCTCCAGAAATACGAAATTCCCCAGTGGTATCAAGACGCAAAATTCGGAATCTTTATTCACTGGGGCGTGCTATTCGGTGCCCGCCTTCGGGAATGAATGGTATCCCCGCAGCATGTACATCCCCGGGCAAAAGGAGTATGCACACCATCTCTCCACCTATGGTCCGCAGTACAAATTCGGATACAAAGACTTCATACCGATGTTCAAGGCGGAACATTTCGATGCCGGGGCGTGGGCCCAGCTCTTCCGGGAAGCAGGAGCGAAGTACGTCATTCCCGTTGCCGAACATCATGATGGCTTTGCCATGTACGACAGTAGCCTGAGCGACTGGACGGCGGCGAAAATGGGTCCACATCGCGACGTGATTGCAGAACTCGCCAAAGCGGTGCGGGCCGAAGGCCTGCACTTCGGGGTTTCCTCGCATCGTGTGGAGCACGACTTCTTTCTGGGCGTGGGCCGCGACGATCCGGTCCGACGTGAACGATCCGCGGTATGCAGCTTTCTACGGACCGGCGCACAACTGGCTCGAAGCCAAGGACGGCGGCCCTCTAGCCAGCGACTTCACCTATGTTTCCCCGGCATGGGCAAATGACTGGTTGGCTCGCGGAACTGAAATCGTTGAGAAATACCATCCTGAGATCGTCTACTTCGACTGGTGGATCGGGCAGCCCTCGCTGCGTCCCTACCTGCCGCGTTTCATGGCTTTCTATTACAACGAATCTCTCCATCATGGCGGCCAGGTGGGAGTGATCGATTACAAAGATCTCGCCATGCAGGAGCACTCGGCGGTGCTGGATGTCGAACGAGGCCAACTGGGCGGGATCCGCGAGCTGCACTGGCAGACCGACACTTCGGTCAGCGACCAGTCCTGGGGCTACATCGAAAATGACAACTTCAAGTCAGCGCAATCGATCATTGACCAGCTGGTGGATATCGTGAGCAAGAACGGCAATCTGCTGCTGAACGTTGGGCCGCGATCTGACGGAACCATTCCGGATGGAGTGCAGCAGATTCTGCTGGATCTTGGCGGCTGGCTGAAACTGAACGGTGACGCGATCTACGATACGCGGCCCTGGAAGATCTTTGGCGAAGGCCCGACCAAAGTCTCCAGCGGCGCTTTCCACGACCGCCAGGCTGCGGCTTTCACCGCCGAAGACTTCCGCTTCACTGTCAAGGATGCGACGCTATTCGCCATCGAACTCGGCTGGCCATCGAAGGGCGAATCAGTCATTCACGCGCTGGGCACAAAGGGAGAGTACAGCGCGAAAATTGAAAGCGTCACTCTTCTCGGATCCGCCGCCAAACTTCACTTCCAGCAGGAGGAAGATGGGCTGCACATCGAACTTCCCGCCAATCCCCCCTGCAAATATGCCTACAGCTTCCGCATCGTCTTCACAGGGTCCTGAGAGGATTGGAAGTCCCAGACGACGAACTCTCACGTTATAATAGAATCCCTGCAAGGAAACGCGCCCTTAGCTCAGTTGGATAGAGCGTCTGGCTACGAACCAGAAGGTCGGGAGTTCGAATCTCTCAGGGCGCACCATCTACTTCCTGTTCCACGTCCTGATCACTCTTCAGCGGCTTGGCTGGACTGAAGTCGCCGGTTGAGTCGGCGGGGCACCTCTTTGGATCACCCTACAGAGGCCGGTAGCCGCTCACGCAGGATGCCGAGGCGGTTTCGGGAGTGTCGGCCGCGCTTGGGACCTTTGTCCGGATCACGCCGTCTTCAATCGAGCAGAAGCTGCGAACGCCGGTTCGATTCCAGTCGGTAGCGGCTCCTCCGATGGTGTAGGAGGTAGTGAACTTCTTCTTGGTGACCGCGCCCAGTCCAAAGTAGTAGCCGCTCTTGCCTGACGAGGTGTCGGTTGCGGTGGACAATGCGTAGTCGATCAGGCAGGCAGTCTTGTTGCTCGGCTTCTTGCAGCCCTTCGCATTGGTAGGTCCCAATTCCTTCAGGGTGCTGGCATATCCGGCGTCCGGGTAGGTGGACTGGTAGGTAGCTTCCGCCACATTTACGGTACGAATCGAACCGACAGCGGAGGCCTCGTTGGCCGCCATGCGCGCCCGCAGCAGATTGGGAATTGCTATGGCAGCAATAATCAGGATGATGGCTACGACAATTAACAACTCGATTAACGAAAAGCCCTTTTGCTTTTGCACGCTTCCCCCAAGCGTCGAGGATTCTCAGATGAGTTGCAGGTAACGGCTGGGTTCGTTACCTGTGTTACCTAAGGATTTACTAATCTGCGCTGATCTCAAAGGGGAAAGCGCCCCAAGGGAAAACTATCGTCACCGCCCACTGGTGAACGACTAGGCTGAATTATCGAGGAATCGGCCACGCCTCGAGGCGTTCGGAGAGAGGGGACGTACGAAGGTGAAACATCTGTTTCTTAGGGAGTTAGGGGCAAGTGCGGCAGCCGGTGCACGCCGCAAAGGCAGTCAAATCTTTCATCCTTCTGGCCTTCAATTCGACGGTGTCGGCACAGGTAACCAGCGGCAGAGCGCGGGCAATTCAGCCGAGTTTTCAGCAACCCGATTCGGCACTTGGCTTGCAAATGGGAACACAACTCGTAATTCTTTCTCGGCCGATGGCAATTCCTACCAGGGCGGCTTATAACTACCCGTCTGTTTTCAGCAAGTTAGGTCTGGCACGGCAGGTGCAATCGACTAGAACAGACGAAGTGGCGCGCAACGGGGCGCTCTAGAGAATAAACTTCGGCCAGAGGTTTTCTTGGGCGCCCCTTGCATTTAGTTTGATTCAGTCCCTCCCCCTCAAAGTTCTCCCAGGCCAGCAGAATGGCCTCGCCTGCTTCAAACCTCAATTTTCCGTAGCTTGCGGATAAGCCCCCACGCGATTAGCCCTACGCCAGGACCAGGCGGTCCAGCACATCGACTCCGGCGCGCCGCAGCAGTGACGCGACTGCTGGCTCTTTCAAGCGCGAGGCATCGAACTCCACCCGAACAATGCGCTCCGACTGGTTAAAACGGACCCGCCGGATGCCATAGACTTCGCGCATGTTATCAATGGCTCGCATCTCCGCCTCTCCCGGCACGGCACCGTAGCGATAAGCCACTTCCAGTTGCGTCATTTCCCGTTCCTCCGCCCTTAAAGATACAACATGCGCGAGAATTGCCGGTTTTTGGTTTCAGGAGGCGCCAGGTCCGGTAAGGAAGAGGCTGGGTGTGGCACACTAGACAATCACCCGACCATGAACGCTTTGGAGTTCACCGCTTTCGTCTGGGCCGGCAGCTTCGTCGCCGGATTTTTGGGCGCGCTTACTGGACTCGGTGGAGGAGTCGTTCTCGTTCCACTGCTGACGCTCTTTTTCAAAGTGGATATTCGCTATGCCATCGGCGCCTCGCTGGTCTCGGTCATCGCAACCTCCTCGGGGGCAGCGGCGGCATTCCTGAAAGAGGGCTTCTCCAACATCCGCATCGGCATGTTTCTGGAAATCGCCACCACATTGGGCGGCTTGTTGGAGCCTTCAATGGCCACCTGGTGCCCACCAGCGCGCTGGGAATCGTGTTTCGGGCGGTTCTGCTCTACTCGGCTTACTTTCGCGGAAGCCGCGTCCGAAAGAAGCGCCGCCATGTTCCCCAGGACGCGTTGGCCACGCGGCTACGCCTGAATGCCAGCTTTCCCGACACCGAGGGAACGGCGGCACTACAACGTTCAGCATGTACCGACCGGCTTCAGCCTGATGTTCGGAGCAGGAGCCCTATCGGGACTGCTGGGGATCGGCTCGGGCGCGGTGAAGGTGCTCGCCATGGACCAGGCCATGCGCATCCCCTTCAAAGTTTCAACCACCACCAGCAATTTCATGATCGGCGTAACAGCCGCCGCCAGCGCCGGAGTTTACTTGAGCCGCGGCTATATCGATCCTGCGCTGGCCATGCCGGTGATGCTGGGCGTCTCGCCGGCTCGTTAGTGGGTTCGCGCATTCTGGTGAAAGCCGAAACCAAATCACTGCGGCTGGTGTTCAGCCTGGTCATCGTCATTCTGGGAATCCAAATGCTGTACAAAGGGATTTTTGGAAACATATAGCAGACGGAAGCATCGAGCAGGAAGAATGGGTGGGAAAATGATGGAACAGAATCTAGGTCAACAGTGGAGCGATCAGCGCATCGAGAACGTGATCGGCAATCTTCTGCGCGCCGGAGTGCTGCTCTCGGCAGTGGTCGTGCTGCTCGGAGCCGTCATCTTTCTGGCTCAGCATGGCCGCGAGGTGGTGAGTTACCACGTGTTCCGTGGAGAGCCGTCAGAGTTTCGCTCCATTGGCGGCATATTCGAGGGCGTGATCGAACTGCACGGCCGCGCCATCATCCAGCTCGGGCTTTTGCTGCTGATTGCCACTCCAGTAGCGCGGGTGGCCTTTTCCATTTGGGGGTTTGCTGAAGAACACGACCGCATGTACGTAGGCTTCACCATTATCGTGCTGGTGGTGCTGCTCTACAGCCTGTTCGGATCTTCCGCTGCTCTTTGATTACGAAGCGGTTGGCTTACCCTGCCCTTCCGCCCGCTGTTCGCGCGACATGCCTCCGGTACTCTTCCCTTCCCTTTGAGAATGGCGAACAATAGCGGGATCGAATGAATCCGCAACCCACACAGTCCGTTCCGGCGGCATCGGCGCCAGTATCTGCGGTCCTCGATCGCTATGTTGAAGTAGCGGTGTATCTGCTAGTGCTGGCGGGTTTCGCCACGTTGGCGGCGACCGGCAGTCTCGGCGCACCGGCAACTCTGCTGGTGGGAGCGGCAATTTTATTTCGCGGATATGGGATCGCCACCCGCCGCAACCTGCTGTTATCACAGCGCTGGACAACCATTCTCACCCTGGGCTATGTGGTCTTCTACCTGGCCGACTATCTGGTGATTTCCGGCGAGTTTCTCGGCTCGACCGTCCACCTGGTCTTGTCCGTCATGCTGATCCGGCTGTATTCGGCGCGGCGTGAGCGTGATGCTTATTTCCTGGCGGTGATTGCCTTTCTGATGGTTCTGGCAGCCGCCATGTTAACCGTGAGCAGCATGTTTCTGATTGCGTTCGCCGGCTTCCTGTTGATTTCGGTCGCCACTTTCATTTTGATGGAGATGAAACGGGCATCCTCCAGGACGACGGGCGGTCCAAAAACCAACTCTGGAGTGCCTGCGGGAAAGCTCAAGCTGTCGCTGGCAAAAACGGCTCCGGCCCTCATGTTGCTGATCATGATCGGCGCAGCCGTGGTCTTCTTCGTGCTGCCCCGGGTCACCGCGGGATATTTCAGCGCGTATTCCCCCCGAAACCAGATTTCCACCGGATTCAGCGACCGGGTTGAGCTGGGACAAATCGGAGAGATCCAGCAATCGGGCGCCGTAGTGATGCACATCCAGGTCGATGGCGACCTGCACGACCGGTTGCCGATGAAGTGGCGCGGCGTGGCGCTCAACCTGTTTGACGGGCGGAGCTGGTCGAATCCTCACGAGCAGTACCCGGCCATGCGACGTCCGGACGGGCGGTTCGCTCTGACCTCCTCGGCGATAGACGCTCAGCAGGTTGCGTTCTCTCCTGAAAGCGACATTATTCATTACCGGGTGCTGGCCGAGCCCATGGGCACGAACGTGTTCTTTCTCGCCCCCATCCCCACCTATCTGCAGGGCAACTACCGCTATATTGCGCGGGACGATGAGGGCGCCGTGTTCGACATGGATCCGGAGCACCCTCTCACGGTCTATGACGCGTGGTCGAACCTGGGCCGCCCGGCGCCACAACTGCTGCGCGGGTCATCGCGGAACCTGTCGGAACGCGATTACCCTGCCGGGATGCTGCTCAAGTACCTGCAAGTGCCGGTGCTTGATCCGCGAATTCCTCGTCTGGCCCAGAAAGTTGCCGGATCCCTGGACAATAGCTACGACAAAGCGGCGGCCATCGAGTCGTACCTGCGCTCGCATTACGGTTACACTCTGCAACTGTCCCGCACCATGCCGCGCGATCCACTGGCGAATTTTTTATTTGAACGCAAACAGGGGCACTGCGAATACTTCGCTTCCGCTATGGCCATCATGCTGCGGACCTTGAACATTCCCTCGCGCGTAGTGAACGGGTTCAGCGGAGGCGAATTCAACGACCTGACTTCGCAGTACGTGATCCGCGCCAGCGACGCTCACTCCTGGGTCGAGGCATATTTTCCCGGATCCGGATGGGTGACATTTGATCCCACGCCTCCCAGCGCCTCCCCTTCCCATACCGGATGGGGAAGGATCGCGCTGTACGCAGATGCGGTTTCGTCGTTCTGGCGGGAGTGGGTGGTGAACTACGACGCGGCCCACCAGCAGACCGTCGCATCCACCGCAGCCGACCAGGGGCGGCACGCGCTGTTCGATCTGCGGCACTGGTACCGGAGGCACTATCGCCGACTGCTTGCCTCCGCACGGCGCCTGGAAGAGTCTCTCTCCGGCTCACCATCGCATGGCTTATGGATCGTGTTCAGCATAGCGCTGGCCTTGATCCTGCTGCTCACCCGCCGCCGGTTGATCGAAGCGTTGCGCAAGGCGCGGCTGGCAGCCAGACCGCAAACTGCGCCGCGGATGGCGGCCACAGTCTGGTACGAGCGCCTCACGCGCAAAATGGAGCGATCCGGCTGGAAGAAGACTCCGTCTCAGACTCCCTCCGAGTTTGCGCGCTCGATCAAAGACCGGGCCATCCGGGCCAGCGTGGAGCAATTCACCCGGCATTATGAAAATGCCAGGTTCGGCAATTCCGCTCCGGATGCGGCTCAACTGCCGGAGCTGTACGAAGAGGTTGTCGAAGCCAGCCGCCGCTGACCTCCGCTCGATAACATGCTTGATGTCTCTTGATTGTCCAGCAAGAACGGTCCGGGAAAGACAGTTCGGCAAAAGACTTTTCCGTGGCGCTAACTGCAAAAAAGCAAAAGATCCAGAAACTCTGGACCTTTTGCTCTCTATGAAATGTCCATCCTTAGAAGCTAAATACGATACCGGCACCGGCGAACATGTTGTGCTGCTTCTTCTGCGGGTTGACGTTGAGGTCGGGAACTCCGGTATAGAAGTCGCGCATTTCGCCGCGCAGCTTCACGCTGCCGATGATCCTGACATCCAGCCCGATTCCCAGCTGAATCGCCCCGGTCGTAGTCCCGGTCGAGCCGGGGTTGGGAGAGCCCGATTGCAGCGTGGAACTCTCGCTGAAGTGGGCAAAACCGCCGCCGCCGCTGATCCAGGGTGAAATCCCCGCCCCGGGAAACAGGCTGATGCGGGCTGAAGGCGTAATAAAGAATGCGCTGTAACTCTTGGGCACGATCTGGGGAGCATAGTTCAGCTTCACATCAGGATCGTGGACGAAAGGAACTTCAATGGTGAGCGAGGCAATTCCGATGTCGGCGATCCGCTTTCCATAACTCAGCTCATAGCTGATATGGTCGCCAAAGTGGATGTTGGAATCCGTAAACGGAGTTCCGGTCACCCCTTGGTCGCTGACGAACGTACGCCCAATGATACCGGCGACATCATTGCTCTGGGCTGCGGCACTCACCGCAAGTAAACTGATGATCCCCAACAACATCGCACTTCCGAACCATTTCCGCGCCATCTCTCCTCCTGCAAAGTGGCCTGACCCAACGACTGAAATAAGTTGCAAGGTGTTGCAATAGAGTAGCATGCCGCCTGCAATGTCCAGCGACTTTCCCGATGTCACGTTTGGTGCTGCCCTTTTGATGATGAAGCGCCAGACAACCGCGCGCGTCCCAGGAAGCGCCGGTTATCCATGTTAAAATCAATGGATTGCATGCCGTCTAGAGAACAATCTGTGGCCCTTGCGCCGCCTGTGGATGTTTCCCAGCCAGCCGCCACCCCCAAAGTGGGCTTCGTCAGCCTCGGCTGCCCCAAAAATCTGGTGGATAGCGAAGTCATGATGGGCATGCTGGCGCAATCCGGCGCAGAACTCGTCCCGCGCGCCGAGGATGCCGACGTCATCGTCGTCAATACCTGCTCGTTCATCGAAAGCGCGCAGCGCGAATCCATCGACACCATCCTCGAGATGGTCCGCCACAAGACCGCCGGCAAAGCCCGCAAGCTCGTCGTCGCCGGCTGCCTGGTCGAGCGCTTTCGAAACGAAATCGGCAAAAATATCCCCGAAGTCGACGCCGTAGTCGGCACCGGAGAGCTGGAAAAAATCGTCACCGCCGCCGGCATCAACCCGCTGCCGCCGTCCAACTCTCCCTTCACCATCCTGCACTCCCGCCCCGAAGGCGACGCCCGCGCAGCCCAGGGCCGCTTTTCCCGCGAAACCTGGGATGGCGCAATCGCCGATCTCCCCAACTATCTTTACGACGAAGCCACGCCCCGCGTGCTCGCCACGCCCGGCTACCGCGCCTACATCAAGATCGCCGAGGGCTGCGATCATCCCTGCACTTTCTGCATCATCCCGCAGCTCCGCGGCCAGTTCCGCTCCCGCCGCTTTGAGTCCATCATCGCCGAGGCCGAGCGCCTCGCCCGCTCCGGAGTCCGCGAGATCACCCTCATCGGCCAGGACACCACCTGCTACGGCGAAGATTTCGGCCTCAAAGACGGCCTCGCCCTGCTGCTCGAAAAACTCGCCGCCATCGAAGATCTCCGCTGGATTCGCTTCCTCTACGCCTATCCCAACAAGATCACCGGACGCCTGCTCGAAACCATCGCCGCCCACGAGAAGATTTGCTCCTACGTCGACGTCCCCCTGCAACACGCCTCTGCCGCCGTTCTCAAGCGCATGAAGCGCGGCGGCGGGGCAGACGTTTTCCTGCGCTCCATCGAGAAAATCCGCCGCACCATTCCCCACGCCACCCTGCGCACATCTTTCATCGTGGGCTTCCCCGGTGAGACCGAGCAGGAATTCGAGGAGCTCTGCGACTTCGTGCGCGCCGCCCAGTTCGACTGGATGGGCGCATTCTCCTACTCCGATCAGGAAGGCGCCGGAGCCTACGCCCTCGAAGCCAAGCTGCCCGCGCGCGAAATCGAGCGCCGCCGCAAGCGCCTCATGCAGATTCAGAAGGGCATCAGCAAGCGCAGCAAACGCGCCCTGATCGGCAAAGAATTTGATCTGTTACTCGAAGGCCTTTCCGACGAAACTGATCTCCTGCTCGAAGGCCGCACCCCGATGCACGCTCCCGAAATTGACGGCAAAGTTTTCGTGAACGATCTCCCCGACAACCTGGTTCCGGAAGTCGGGCAGTTCTACCGCTGCCAGATCACCGAAGCCCACGACTACGACCTGGTCGCAAAACTGGTTTGAACTTCAGCCATGCCTGCCAAACGCAAGCTCAAACTGCGTTGCCCTATCTGCAAGAAGGCCGTCAAGGCCGCCGACGCGGACTTTCCCTTCTGCAGCGAGCGCTGCCGCCTGATTGATCTCGGCAAGTGGGCCACCGGAGAGTACGTGATTTCATCCCCCATCAAAGATACCGACGATGCCCTGCTCGAAGATCCGCCGGTCCGGCGGGACTGATGAATCATGACCCCCAGGACCAAAGCTCAGCCCGTTACGGGCCACACTCCAACCTGGGCAACCATGACCGCCACCGTCCTCGGCGCCGGACGGCTCCCCCTCGCACCCGGCACCTGGGGCTCCGCCGCCGGAGTCCTTCTCTGGTGGCTCGCCAGCCGCTGGATCGAGCCACAGTTCCAGACCTCGGCGGCTATCCTGCTGGCGATTGCGGTTACGGCCATCGCCATCCCCGCCGCCACCCGCGTTGCCCGCGGTTCCGGACTCAAAGATCCCCAGTTCGTCGTCATCGACGAAGTCGCCGGCCAAATTATCTCGCTGATTGCCGCTCCGATCTCATGGCAATGTCTGCTGGCGGGCTTTATACTTTTTCGTGGGTTCGACACCATCAAACCCCCGCCGGTTCGCCAGCTTGAAAACTTACCGGAGGGCGCAGGCATCGTATTAGATGACGTGGCCGCCGGACTTTTGGCGCTGCTGGTGATGCAGCTCTTGCTCCATTTCCGTGTTCTGCCGCGTTAGTCAAACGGCGTTCGCGCCAGGGAAGTTGAAGTTCATGGGAATCTCCGATCGCCTGTTGGGCAAGAAAAGCGCAAACGGCACGCCTCACATCGAAGGCGTGCAGCCGCCCTACGCGCTGCCCGGCGGCGAAGTCAGAATCTCCGGCCGCGGGCTCCGTCCCGCCGACCTGCGCCGCCCCAGCGTGCGCGTCGGTGAAATCGAAGCTCCAGTGGTAATCAGTTCCGACGAATTTGTGGTCGCCCGCGTGCCTGCCGGAGCCTCCTCCGGCCCCATCGTGGTATCGACGAACGGCCACTCCAGCAATGCCGAGCAGATTCGCGTCGCCGTGCCCATCGCCGAAAACCTGCACCCCGTCACCAATCCGGCCATCGACTCCGAAGGCAACATCTTCGCCACCTTCTCCGGATCGCGCGGCCAGAAGGTTCCGGTCAGCATCTACAAAATCGACACCAATTACGAAATGAAGCCGTTTCTGGCGGACATGATGAATCCCACCGCCATCGCCTTCGACCGCGCCGGCCAGATGTACGTTTCTTCCCGCTACGACGGCACCGTCTACCGCGTCGCCCCCAATGGAACCATGTCCTCCTACGCCGAAGGCATGGGCGTGGCCACCGGCATCGCCTTCGACCGCGAAGAAAATCTCTACGTCGGCGACCGCAGCGGCACCATTTTCAAGATCGGGCGCGACCGCCAGATTTTCGTCTTCGCCACCATCGAGCCCAGCATCTCCGCCTACCACCTCGCGTTCGGCCCGTCCGGCGACCTGTTCGTCACCGGATCAACCACCTCCAGTTTCGACTCCGTGTACAAGGTGGACACTCACGGGACGGTGAGCGTCTTCTATCGCGGACTGGGACGCCCGCAGGGCCTGGCCTTCGATATCGACGGCAACCTCTACGTCGCCGCCTCGCTCGCCGGCCGCCGCGGCATCGTGAAAATCACTCCCAGCGGCCGCGCCTCGCTGGAAGTTTCCGGCAGCGGCCTCGTCGGCCTGGCGTTCGCCCCGGGAAAGTCCGCCGTACTCGCCACCACCGGCGGCATTCACCACCTGTCCTGGAACATCCAGGGGCTGCCGCTGCTGCCAGAGGTCCCCGCCTAGCCGCTGCAGAAAACAGACGAGGACGACAACACCTTACTCGCAGGTTTGAGCAGTAGTAAAGCGCCTCTAAAGCCTATGAAGCGCGAACATGTGAAGGAAAAGAAGAAGCCGGAATAATTAATTCCGCCCAGCCGATGATCGCCGTGGGGCTCCGACATTGAAGCGGTTCTGTGACCTGCGAAATGTAATTGTGAATTGAGAAAAAAAGCCATTTTGACCAAGCAGTGGTCTTACCGTCTTCTCGTCTTCTTGCTCTCCAAACTTGAAGCCAGAGCAGAACGCGCAGCTGATCAATATTTCTCTAAAGACAGGCTGGTAGTCCGCGTCGACTACCCCAAGCGAAACACTCGCAAAGCGTGCCTCGTGCCCCACGCCCGAAATCCCATAGATGGTGGTTCTCGGAGTATTGGCGAGATCAAGGCCGAGTGGGCCGGCGAAATCATCAGGAAAGATGCAGAAATCCGCCCCTGAATCCACAATGGCGAACATGAAATCTGTCGTTCGAGATCCGTTTCTCAAGAAGACAGTCAAATACGGACGAGGAGGGGTCGTGGGGAGTAGAGAGGTATATTGGAAAAGCACGCCGCGCTATATTACCCCAGCCGCAATTCTTTCATCCTCGGCCGGCATTTTTATTAGCACAACTTTTTTCTCTTTTCGCAACTGAGCTGCCAGAGACGCTGCGCTCGCTGAATTGCCGACGCCAACGATACGCTTCCTGTCCGAGGAAAGCGCCACCCATGCACCTGGCGGTGCATCTTTTAATACTCCACTCAAGTCACGCGGCCCTGTGTTCATTTCCCGCTTTGCTGGCTTCTTGTGAGACATCTCAAGCCCCCGTACAAACGCTTGATAGCTAGCTGGGGAGTTGCTAACCGATCAATTTGAAGTCAGGTACTGAAGTAAGTCAAGTAACGAATGGGTGCCCAATGCGTATTCCACGCGCCATTCGTCCCCCCATTCCCTTCCCCGCAACTCCCCATCCTGATCGTTTAGACTGCTACTCGTGAACGCCGAGATCATCGCCGTCGGATCGGAATTGCTCACCCCGTTCCGCCAGGACACCAACTCGCTTTACCTGACCGAAAAACTCAACGACCTCGGAGTCGAAGTCAGGTTCAAGGCGATCGTGGGCGACAACCGCCGCGATCTCTCCACCCTCGCCTGCCTCGCGATTTCGCGTTCCGACATCATTGTTTTTTCCGGCGGCCTCGGCCCCACCGAAGACGATCTCACCCGCGAAGCCGTAGCCGACGCGCTGCAACTCGAGCTCAAGTCCGATCCCGAAGTGCTGGCCGGCATTGAGCAGCGCTTCGCCCGTCACGGATGGAAAATGTCGCCCAACAATGCCAAGCAGGCCGAGGTGATTGCCGGAGCCACCGTGCTGCCCAACCGCAACGGCACCGCTCCCGGCCTGTGGATCAGCGGCAAGTACGATGGCCGCGACCGGATCATTCTGCTGCTGCCCGGGCCTCCGCACGAGATGAAGGCGCTATTCGAGGAGCAGTGCCTCGCCCGCCTGCGCGCCAAGCTACCGGTGCAGTCCATCGCC
This sequence comes from Terriglobia bacterium, assembly GCA_963798155.1. Taxonomy (GTDB): domain Bacteria; phylum Acidobacteriota; class Terriglobia; order Terriglobales; family Acidobacteriaceae; genus CAWCSH01. The sequence goes on along the minus strand of CAWCSH010000002.1, from coordinate 40,741 downwards.
ACCCGCGTGCTGAAAATTACTGGGATGGGAGAGTCCGCCTGTGACGCCCGCGTCGCGCCCATTTACAAACAGTTCAGAGACGTCCAGACCACCATCCTCGCCGGCGCAGGAGAAATCCAGCTGCACCTCAAAACCCAGGCGGCGTCACACGAATCCGCCCAGGCCCGCGTCGATGAACTCGCCGAGCGCATCGAAGCCGAACTCGGCGACTGTGTCTTCTCCGACAACGGCGATTCCCTGGAGCAGATCGTCGGCTACTACCTGCAAATGCGGAACGCCAGCCTGGCCGTAGCCGAATCCTGCACCGGAGGCCTGCTCGCCGAACGCATCACTTCGGTCAGCGGCAGCTCGCGTTATTTTCGCGGAGGGGCCGTGGTCTACTCCAACGAATTGAAAACTCGCTTTGCCGATGTGCCCGCCGAGATGATCGAGAAGCACGGCGCAGTCAGCCAGGAAGTGGCAGCCGCGTTGGCCGAGGGCATCCGCAAGCGTAGTGACGCGACCTTCGGGCTCGGCATCACCGGAGTCGCAGGTCCCACCGGAGGCTCCGAAGAGAAGCCGGTCGGGCTGGTATTTCACGCTCTGGCCGGTCCCTCGGGAACCGAAGTAGTGGCGCGAAACTTCGGCGGCGACCGCCAGCGCATCCGCTGGTTTGCCTCTCAGCAGGCCCTCGATATGGTCAGAAGAAAGCTGATGTAGGGAGACCGGGCGTGCGTCTCTTCATTGCTCTCGACATTGATGAAGCCATCCGGAGCCGGATCGCCCGCTTTATGGATGGTGTTCGCGAATTCGCTCCCGACGCGCGCTGGGTCCAGCCCGAGTCACTGCATGTCACCTTAAAGTTCATCGGCGAAAAGCCTGAAGAAGAAGCCGGGCGCATCAAGTCGGCACTGGCCGGAGTCAGCCAATCGGCATTCGACATCGCCTTCTCCGGCTATGGCTTCTTCCCCACGGCGAAGTCCGCGCGCGTATTCTGGCTCGGCATTCAGTCCGGACCGGACTTGGCATCGCTGGCGAAACGCATCGACGAATCCATGGCGGAACTCGGAATCCCGCCCGAAACGCACCAGTTCAGTCCGCATCTCACCCTCGCCCGTGGCGGCTCCGGGTCGCCCAAGCGCAGGTCGGAAGACGGCCCCAACCGGCGCTTTCAGCGGCTTCAAGAGAAGCTCTCCGCCATGACCTCGCCGGAATTTGGTACCATGACCGCCCGCGAGTTCTTCCTTTATCAGAGCCAGCTCTCGCGCGGCGGATCGCGCTACACGAAAATCGCGCGCTTTGAGCTGCACTGAGCAGTTTCACCGGACCAGTTTCGCGAAACCAGCTTCACCGAATCAGCTTGTGAAAGCCTACTTCCTCATCGCGTTCGTCAGCTACTTCATCGGGTCCATTCCCTTCGGATTCATTCTGGTGCGCATCTTTCGCGGAGAAGATGTCCGCAAAACCGGCAGTGGAAACATCGGCGCCACCAACGTCTCCCGCACTTCGCCTGTGCTCGGCGCGATTACCCTGCTGCTCGACGCCCTCAAAGGATTCGCGGCCGTAGCCCTCGCTTACCGCCTCTTCCCCGGACGGCCCAGCGTCGCCGCCCTCGCCGCCCTGTGCGCCATTCTCGGCCACATGTTCCCGCTGTGGCTGAAATTTCGCGGCGGCAAAGGCGTCGCCACCGGTCTCGGTTCGTTTGCCATGCTGGCCCCCAAAGCCATCCTGGTGATGGTCGGGCTCTTCCTTCTTATCGTGCTCATCTTTCGCTACGTCTCGCTCGGCTCGATCCTCGCCGTCGCGCTGCTTCCCTTGCTGGCCTGGCTTTTGGACGGTTATCGCAACATGCCGTTCGTTCTGGCCACGATGGCGGCCGCCGCTATTCTCGTGATCGTCAAGCATCGCGACAACATCCGCCGCCTGATGGCCGGCACGGAAAGCAAGCTGGGCCGCCCATGAGCCGCATTGCAATCATCGGAGCTGGAGCCTGGGGCACCGGCCTCGCGGTCGTGCTGGGACGTCAGGGCCACTCCGTCCGCATGCTGGGCCCACGAGCCGGCGGTCGCCGAGTCCATCTCCGCGCACCACATGAATGAGCAATTCCTTCCCGGCCAGCCGATTCCGGAAAGCGTCTCCGCCGCCGCGGTCTTCAAAGACGTATTGAGCGGCGCGGAGATTGTAGTCACCGCCGCTCCGTCGCAACACTCCCGCGCCATCTTTCAGCAGATGCTGCCCGAACTGCGGCCCTCCATGCTGTTCGTCAGCGCCACCAAAGGACTGGAAGCGTCAACTTTGCGGCGAATGACCGAAGTGATTTCGGAAGTAATTTCAGCCCAAGGATTCCAGCCCCGCCTCGGTGCGCTCAGCGGCCCCTCCTTCGCCAAAGAAGCCGCGCGCGGCGATCCCACCGCCATCACCATCGCCTCCAAAGATGCGGACCTGGCCGAAACCGTGCAGCGTGAATTCAGCGACCCGCGTTTTCGCGTCTACACCAACGACGATGTGGTCGGAGTGGAACTGGGAGGCGCTCTGAAGAATGTAATCGCCATCGCCGCCGGAATCTGCGATGGCCTCGGCCTGGGCCACAACTCCATCGCCGGGCTGATCACGCGCGGCTTGGCCGAGATCACCCGGCTGGCGGTAGCTTGCGGCGGCCGCCCTGAAACCATGTCCGGCCTCGCCGGACTCGGCGACCTGGTGCTCACCTGCACCGGCGGCCTGTCCCGCAACCGCAGCGTCGGCGTGGAACTCGGCCGCGGCCGCAAGCTCTCGGAGATTATCGTCGGAATGCATGGTTCAGTTGCTGAAGGCGTGTTCACCACCAGAGCTGCGCTCGATCTGGCGCGCTCCAGAACAGTCGAGATGCCGATTACCGAACAGATGGACGCCATTCTTCATCTTGGAAAATCGCCGCGCGATGCCATTCACCAACTGATGACGCGAAGCACGAAGAGCGAGACTTAGCTTCTAATCGTGTCTCAAGCGCTTTAAATGCCGCAGATGGGTCGCGTCTGAACTGGCCAATTTCTGATTCGGCTTGGGTGAGTTGTTCGCATTCGCAGTCGACCTGCCCGTATTCGTCGCGAGGCAGAAGAGTCTCGTCTTTCGTCCCCCGCCGAACCATGCCCGTTCCGAAAGCGCGCTCCCATTTCACCGGCTCATATCTTTCACAATTCAATTCCTGCAGGTGGAGCGCGAGCCTAAGTGTCGCAGAAAGCTACAATAGGGACATGCCAATCCAGATCGGGCAAACGTCCGCTAGTTTCTCCAATCCTACCGCTCTGCTTTCGGACTGTCACCGGCGCATTGAAAGCTTTCTGCGAACTCTATCTGCGATTGCAGGGCTCAACGGGCGAGTGCTGTCTCCGCCGGAAGCTCAGGCACTTGAAAATGCACTGGGCTATTTTCATAATGCCGCTCCCAAACATACGGCCGACGAGGAGGAATCTCTGTTTCCCCGCCTGCGCGGCCTCGACAATCAGGCCCTCAAGACAGCTTTGACTCATCTCGACCGTTTGGAAGCCGACCACGAGCACGTGGCTCCGCTGCATGAGGGAGTTCAAGTTCTGGGCCGGCAATGGATTGCCGAAGGACAACTCAGCCCGGAAGGCGCATTACGATTCGCGAGTTTGGTGGAGAACCTTCAGCAGATCTATCGCGAACACATCAAAGTGGAGGATGACCTTGTATTCCCCGCCGCTGCAAGCCTTCTATCCGATGAGGCCAAATCTCAAATCGGAAAAGAGATGGCCGAGAGAAGATCAGGCAATCCGCTCGCAGGAAATCCCCGATCGTGATGGCATGGCGGGCTAACTGTGTCCGCCCGACAATTCGCGAACGATATTTCCTACAAAAGCCTTGGCATCGCCGAAGAGCATAAGCGTGCGCTCGTTGTAGTACAGAGGGTTGTCAATTCCGGCAAAGCCCGGACTCATGCCGCGCTTGATGACCATCACGGTGCGCGCCTTGTCCACATCGAGAATGGGCATGCCATAGATGGGGCTCGATGCGTCGGTGCGTGCCGACGGATTGGTCACATCATTCGCGCCGATCACTAACGCTACATCGGTCTGGGGAAAGTCGCCGTTGATCTCATCCATCTCGATCAGCCGGTCATAGGGGACGTCAGCTTCCGCCAGCAGCACGTTCATGTGTCCCGGCATGCGGCCGGCAACGGGGTGGATGGCGAAGCGCACGTCCACTCCACGTTTGGTGAGCGAATCGTAAAGCTCGCGGACTTTATGCTGCGCCTGGGCGACCGCCATGCCATATCCGGGAACGATCACCACCTTGTTCGCCGCCGCCAGAATGGCCGCCGCTTCTTCGGCGGTGGCGCTCTTGACCGGCTTCGCCTCCTGCCCTGCAGCGGCTGCCGGCTGCACCTGTCCAAAGGCGCCGAACAGCACGTTGGTAAACGAGCGGTTCATGGCCTTCGACATGATCACGGATAGGATCAAGCCGGAAGAGCCGTCGAGCGCGCCTGCGATGATCAGCAGCTTGCTGTCGAGCACAAATCCCATGGCCGCGGCCGAAAGTCCGGCATAGGAATTCAGCAGCGAAATGACGGTCGGCATGTCGGCGCCGCCGATAGGAATAATCATCAGCACGCCAAACACCAGCGGGATTCCAACCATCGCGGGAAACAGTTGCCGGGCTTCGGGATGCATCACCAGGTACACCGCGATCCCAACAGAAATCGCCAGCATCGCCAAATTCACGATGTTTTGTCCCTTGTAAGTGATAGGGCGCTGCGGCAGAACCTCCTGCAGTTTTCCCGCCGCCATCAGGCTGCCGGTAAATGTCAGCCCGCCCAGAATCACTTCCATGGAGAGCACCGACATCATGAATCGCGGAACGTTGGGGCTGCGCAGATAGAACTCCGCGGTGCCCACCAGGGTCACGCACAACGCGCCGAAAGCATGGCTCAGCGCGGTCCGTTGCGGCACGGCGGTCATCTGTACCAGTCCGAGGGGGACGCCGATGATCGTGCCAAGAACCAGCGCGATTGCGATCCACTTGTAGTCGATGATGCCGTGGTGCAGCAGGGTACCGGCGATTGCCAGCACCATGCCGATTTCGCCTGCCCACACTCCGCGCCGGGCGGTGGTCGGGGAACTCATCCACTTCAGCGACAGAATGAAAAGCGCGCTGGCGATGAGATAAATGATTTCGATGATGTGTGACTGCGGCGCAGCTGTCATGTTTTGCTAGATTTTCCGGGCCGGCTGCTCTTGAACATTTTCAGCATGCGGTCGGTGATGAGGAAGCCTCCCACCACGTTGCTGGTGGCGGCGACCACGGCGATGAAGCCAAGAACGGCGGAGAAGGTGCTCTTGTGTTCGCCGACCAGGAGAATGGCGCCGACCACAGCAATGGCGTCGAGAGCGTTGGTCAACGACATCAGAGGCGTGTGCAGCAAAGGTGAGATCCGACGGATCACCTCAAAGCCAATGAAGGCGGCCAGCATGAAAATGAACAGAGCATCAATCAGGTTGGAGTTCATCGTCCTCCTGTTTCTTCGTTATCCGCGCCGGCTCGCGATCAGAAAGGCGGGCGGCGCGTGTGCAGAGTTCTAATCCCGCCGGGCGTGACTAGCGCCGGCAGTTTCAGAAAATCTCGCACTCGCTCGTTGACCACTTCGCCGTCGCGGGTGAGTGCGGTGTCATGAATAATCTCATCGGCCATATCGAGCCGTAACTTGCCTTCTTTCACCAGGTGCAGCAGGAACGCTGAGATATTGCGGGCGTACATCTGGCTGGCATGGTAGGGCACGCCGCTGGCGAGGTTAATACGTCCGATGATGGTGACCCCATGTTCTACTACGGTTTCTCCCGGGCGAGTCAGCTCGCAGTTCCCGCCGCGTTCCGATGCCAGATCAAAAATCACCGAACCCGGCGCCATGCCTTTCACCATCTCTGCGGTGACCAGCACCGGCGATTTTTTCCCCGGAATCACGGCGGCGGTGATCACCACGTCGCTCTCCGCCACAACCTTTCCCGAGTAGCTCGCGTTGGCGATTGTAGAAAGTTTCGTCCTGCGCCCGAGCGTAACCGCGAGCGTCCTGCGCATCCTGGGCTTCAATCGGAAGCTCGACAAAACGTCCTCCCAGGCTCTGTACCTGTTCCTTCGCCGCAGGACGCAGATCGTAGGCTGAGGCCACTGCCCCCAGCCGGCGCGCGGTTGCTATCGCCTGTAAGCCCGCAACTCCAGCTCCGATCACGAAAACGCGCGCAGGAGTGATGGTGCCGGCCGCGGTGGTCAGCATGGGAAATATTTTGGGAAGAGTCTCGGCGGCGATGAGGACTGCCTTGTACCCGCAGATTGTGCCCATCGACGACAATGCGTCCATGGCCTGAGCGCGGGTGGTGCGCGGTATCAACTCCACCGCAAACGACGTCACACCGGTGGCCGCGAGGTTCTGAATGACCTCCGGTGAACCCAGAGGACGTAAGAACCCGATCAGCACCTGGCCGCGGCGTAGGAGCGGCAGGTCGGCTTCGCCGGTCACATCATTGGAGCCGTAACAGAGCACCTGCACTACGATGTCGGCGGCGCGGAATACCTCAGCGCGAGCAGGCAGGATCTTCGCGCCCTTTTCAGCGTATTGCGAATCCAGAAAGCCCGCCTCGGATCCGGCCCCGGTTTCCACCACCACCTCAAAGCCGGCCTTCATCAGGTTGGGAACTACCGTGGGAACCAGCGCCACTCGCCGCTCGCCGGGATAACTTTCTTTGGGAACGCCAACGATCACCGCAGGTTCTCCATTTCCGCTCTTGTGCCGCCTTCGCTTGAATTGTTTTAGCACCGCACCCGGCGGCGGGTGAGTTCACTCACGGTGGAGGAACCGAACATTCTATTCGCAGCGGGTGAGAAGCGAAAGTGAAGAGCATCCGATCCAGAAACAAAAAGCGCAGGTACTGCCCGCAATGATGAGAGGTTGATGAGCGCGAATTACCAGCGAACCGGGCAGCCTAGGCTAGAGCGCTTTGAACGCTGCTCACCAGTCCCGCAATTCCGTCCACCTTGGAAACTACGGCATTGATGCCGCAATCCATGGCTTCCTTGGCGACTTGAGGAGTGTTGCCGAATACCGTGAACAAAATGAGCGGAACCTGGGGCATGAGGCTTCGCAGCGCGCGGCCAGCCTGAAGCCCATCCATTCGGGGCATGGAGAGGTCGAGCACGACCAGATCGGGATGAAGCTCTTTGGCCTTTTCAATGGCATCGATGCCATCAACCGCCTCTCCGCACACCCGCCATTCGTCATGCTGCTCGAGGATTTGGCGCAAAGTCTTGCGCAGCACGGAATTGTCATCCACCACTAAAATACACTTCGACATTTTCGGTTTAACCCAATCGTTTTTTATACAAGCTTTATGGTTGCTCAACCATCGGGTGTTCACGGTATTACTCGATCCAATGACCGTCAGTCATGAGAGGATTATCCCCGTGGAACCAGGCTTTGCGCCGCTAGTTCCGGCGGAATTGGGTTATAGAAGAACCCTGATGCCCATTCGAACCCGGTAATGCGCGATACTTGAGGCAGAATTTCGATGTGCCAGTGGAAATCGTCTTCAATGGTGGTCCAGTAGCCCTCCCGCTGGCGTAGAAATGGGCGGTCCTGCAGCACGAGGTTGTAAGGCGGACTGCCGACGGTACGGTCGAGCCGGGTCAGGATGTCTTTGAGCACCCGCGCCAGATTCTCAATCCTCGCTTCACCGATACGGCTGAAAGCGCTGTCATGAGCTTTGGGAAACACCGCCATTTCGAAGGGGAAGCGCGAGGCAAACGGCGCAAACGCCACAAAATCAGAATTCTCCGCGATTAGCCTCTGAGCGGAGCGGATTTCCTGCTGCACCACGTCGCAGTAGATGCACCGCTCTTTCATGGTGAAGTAATCACGCGCAATCATTAACTTCGTCTTAATCGCTAGCGGGGTCACCGCCAGGGCCATCAACTGCGAAATGGAATGAGTGATGGTGTGGGCCCCGGCTTCCATGCCATGGTTCTTGAATATGAGGACGTAGCGGATCCGCTCATCTCCACGGAGATCAATCATGCGAGACCGATAGGCGCAAATCACCTTGCTGAGTTGGGGAATATCCAGGTCATGCAAGCTGGGAGCGTGGTGCGGAGTCTCGACGATGATCTCGTGCGCGCCGATCCCGTTCATCAGATCGTGAATGCCCTGGGCACGGCGTCCAAGATCTCCCTCCACCCGCAAACGCGGCCGCGAGTTCGAAACCACCCGCACGTCCCAGCCAGGACCGTTGGGGGAAGAGTTCGAATCACGAATGGCAAATATTTCCGGCGGAGTTGCGGCTTCATTGCTTTCGCAGAAGGGACAGAAAGCGGCTTCCTTGGTCACCTTCGTGAAATAGAAGTCAGAAGGCCTCACGGTATTGGTCTCGGCCGTGATCACCCAGCTTCCGGTCAAAATGTCTTTGCGCATCTGGGACATATGGAGTTACCGAGGCGTTAGCGGGGAATATGCCATGGCCGATTGCAACCCTGCCGCGCCAATCAATAGGCAAAGCCGTCAGGCTGGGTCATGGCGCCGACGTGCAGTTCCCGATCCACGAATTCCTGGCCCGCCGCGAGCGCTCTGCGGTCAATTTCGAGTAGAGAAAGATTCTTTACTTTGGCCTGCAGCACGGCTAAAGCAGTGGACTCGGCCAGACATTCGGTCTCTTTCAGCAACGCTCCCAGCAGCACAATGTTCGCCGCCTTGGCTGAGCCCAGCTTATCGGCGATCTCGAATGCCGGCACGCAGATGAGCTGAACATCCGGCAGGTTCAGGTCTTTCGGAACACTCGGCTGGCTGTAAAGAATGATGCCTCCCGTCGCCACCTGCGCCGCGAACTTGCGCAACGAGATTTCGTTCATGGCCACGAGAACATCGGGCTTGGAGATGAGTGGCGAGCCGATGCGATCGGCGGAAAGACACACGTGGCAGTGCGCGCTCCCGGAGCGCATTTCCGGCCCGTAGGAAGGCAGCCAGCTCACTTCAAGTCCCTCGCGCATTCCCATCTCAGTGATCAACTGCCCCAGCAGCAGCACGCCCTGGCCCCCAAAGCCGGCGATTTTGATCGACATTTCCGCAAGATGGTGCGGCTGGATTTTGGCGATCCGAGTTCGCTTCCGGCGCAGCCGTGGCATCCCCTAGGACTTCCGCTATGGTTTTATGCGGAGGCAGGCTGTTGACCGGCATCTCCGGCTTGGCGATCGCGGAACACGTTCAGGGGAAACACTGGAACCATCTTCTCCAGTACCCATCGGCGCGCCTCCACCGGATCTTTACCCCAGATGGTGGGACACGGAGAAAGAATCTCGACAAAGGAAAATCCTCCGCCGCTGCGCTGCATTTCAAGCGCTTTGCGGACCGCCCGCCGCGCCCGCATGATGTTCTTGTTGTCGGAAAGCGCCACCCGCTCGATGTAAGCGGGAGCCTCGAGAGTGGCCAACAGCTCCGACATGTGCAGCGGAAAGCCTTCGTTTACCGGACGTCGTCCCCAGGGCGAGGTGGTGCTCCGTTCTCCTACCAGCGTGGTCGGAGCCATCTGCCCGCCGGTCATTCCATAAATCCCGTTGTTGACGAAAAACACGCTGATCTTCTCGCCGCGATTGGCGGCGTGAACGATCTCCGCGGTTCCGATCGCGGCCAGGTCGCCATCTCCCTGGTACGAGATGACGATCTTGCCCGGGCAGGCGCGCTTGATTCCGGTCGCCGCAGCGGGAGCGCGGCCGTGCGCCACCTGCACGTTGCCTACGTCGAAGTAGTAGTAAGCGAATACCGAGCAGCCTACGGGGCTGACGAAGATGGCATCATCCTGCACGCCCATCTCCTGCAAAGCCTCGGCGATCAGCTTGTGCGCTACTCCGTGGCCGCAACCGGGACAATAGTGCGTCTGGTGCTGCAGCTCCGATTTGCGCTCGTAGTGGTCATAGAACACCGGAGACTTGGAGTGGACAACCGCGTAGTCCGCATTGCCCGGCTGTATTTTTTTGATTTCGTTCTCATCCGCCATAGTCACGTCCACCAAGACTTCAAGTCAGAGCAACCATTCGCTCCATCACGTGGTTCAACAGCTCCTCGACTGAGGGCACATTGCCGCCGCCGCGTCCGTAGAAATCCATCATCTTTCTCCCGTTCAGCGCCAGCCGCACATCTTCCAGCATCTGCCCATTGCTCAGTTCCACCACCAGCACTTTGCTCACTTGGGAGGCGGCCTTTGCCAGTTCCGCTGAAGGAAACGGCCACAGCGTGATCGGACGGAAAAGCCCGAGCTTCAATCCCTGCTCCCGCGGCCTGCTCCACCATGGAGCGCAACACGCGCGAAACGATGCCGTATCCCACCACCAGAATCTCGGCGTCTTCGGCGCGGTAGAGTCTCGCAACGCGTCTCCGCCTTCTGTGCGCGAATGTACTTGGCCTCCAGCCGGCGCTGGTGATTCTCCAGGTCATCGGGCTCGAGATAAATCGAGCTGACCAGGTTGGCTCGTGGTTTCTGCAGTGCCCTTCACCGCCCACGGCTTCGCAGGAAGTTGAATTTCCTTGTATTCGAGATCGAGCGGCTCCATCATCTGCCCGACAAAGCCGTCAGCCAGCACCACTACCGGATTGCGATACTTGTCGGCAAGTTCAAACGCGAGCAGGGTGAGGTCGGCCATCTCCTGCACCGACGCGGGGGCAAGGACCAGATTGCGGTAGTTACCGTGGCCGCCGCCCTTTACCATGGCGAAGTAGTCAGCTCTGCTCGGGAGCGATGTTGCCCAGCCCGGGGCCGCCGCGCATCACATCCACAATCACGCACGGCAGTTCCGCGCCGGCGAGATACGAAATTCCTTCCTGCATCAAGCTGAGGCCGGGGCCTGAGGATGCGGTCATGACGCGGACCCCGGCCGCAGCTGCGCCGTACACCATGTTGATCGCGGCGACTTCGCTCTCCGCCTGCACGAACGTGCCGCCGACCTGCGGCAGGTACAGGGCCGCGGCTTCGGCGATCTCACTGGCTGGAGTAATGGGATAGCCGTAGTAGGCGCGGCATCCCGCGAGCATAGCGCCCTTGACGACAGCGACGTTGCCCTTACAGAGCTGGCGCATGTTCTCCTCCTGCAGCGGCCGGAGCCGCCTTCCGGGGTGGAGAAGCCAGGCGATAGACGGTGATCGCGCCCGGCTCGGGGCAGCAGTAAAAGCAGATGCCACATCCGGTGCAGTCCTGCCCGCTGTAGTGCGCGGGATGCACGCCATAGGCGCTCAACTCCGGGAGCGAGCTCCAGGCATTTCGGCGGGCACGATTCCACGCACAGCCCGCAGCCCTTGCATTCTTCCAGGCTGATGGTGACCTTGCCCCGCGCTTCTCCTGCCATAGTTCACCTCGAGGTTGCCATGGCCGCGACCGGAGGCTGCAGCCACTTGGTCTGCTCGCAATAGTGGTAAAGTTGATCGCGGAACTCCGGGTGCGCAATTTCGATCAGCGCTTTCGCCCGCTCGCGAATCGATTTGCCGTGCAAGTAAGCCACGCCGTACTCGGTGACCACGTAACGCACCAGCCCGCGCGAGGTGACCACTCCTGCGCCGGGACTGAGCATGGGCACGATCCGCGATACCGTTCCGTTCTTCGCGGTGGATGACATAGCGATGATCGGCTTGCCGCCTTTGAGCGTGACGCCCCGCGCAGGAAGTCCACCTGCCCGCCGATGCCGCTGTAGAACTGGTTGCCGATGGAGTCGGAGCAGACCTGTCCGGTCAAATCGATCTGCAGCGCCGAGTTGATCGCCACCATCTTGTCGTTGCGCGCGATGGAAGCGGGATGGTTGGTATAGGCCGTGGGATGAAATTCGAAAATTGGATTGTTGTCCACGAAGTCGAACATCTTCTTCGTCCCCAGCACGAATCCCACGATGATCTTGCGCGGCTTGAAGGTCTTGCGGGCGCCGGTGATCACGCCCGCTTCGATAAGCGGAATCACGCCGTCGCGAGACCAGTTCGCTGTGAACTCCCAGATCTTTGCGGTCCATCAGAAACGAGAGTACGGCGTCGGGAATGGCGCCAATGCCGGTCTGGATGACGGCCCCGTCTTCGATCAGGCCGGCGACGTTGCGCGCGATGGCGATGTGAGTATCGGTGATGGTGGGCTTCCGGGCGGCGCACAATGGCCGGGAAGATTCGATGATCTCGTCAATTCTGCTGACGTGGATAAAGCTGTCACCATAGGTGCGCGGCATCTGATCGTTGATCTGCGCCACCACGTGGCGGGCGCATCGGGCCGCGGTGAGCGAGGTATCCACGCCCACGCCAAAGCTGCAAAACCCATGTGAGTCGGGGGGTGAAAGTTCCATCAGCGCCACGTCAATCCGCATGGCTCCGCTCTCGAAGAGTTGCTTCGATCTCGCTGAGATAAATCGGAGTGTAGTCGGCGCGGCCTTCATTGATCGCGTCTCGCACATTGCCGCCGATGAACATGGCGTTGTGGCGGAAGTGCCCCGCCATCTCCGGCGCTACGTAGGGAGCGCACCCCATGGTCATCATGTGCACAATTTCGACGTCGTACACGTCGGGCCCGCGCCGCATCAGCGCTTCCACCAGGGTTTCAGGCTCGGCGCATCCCGGCTGAATGTACACTCGCATGCCCGACTTCACGCACTGCAACGCCTCATCCGCGGTTCTCAGTTTGTTCTTGTAATCGGTTTCCCAGGACATCCCCTTGCTCTCCTCACCCGGTTTTTGCCACTTTGCGCAGCTCGGGCACGATGTGCGCCGCTACCGCACGTTCGTATCCCAAAGCTGCATAGTAGATTGCGCGATCAAAGAACTGCTCCAGCAATTGCGCCAGTTCCAGCTCACTGAAGATCTCAATCGGCCGATCCAACACCAATTCCCTTTTCAGGAACTCCCAGAGGTTGTCTTTGGTAAGAACGATGCACCACACCACCTGACTGAGCGGTACGCCTTGCTGTGCCCGGCGAGCGCCGACTTGCTCGTAGTGGTCGTCGATATCGAACTCGCTCTTGCCTAGCAGCCAATCACCCAGGTGCTCGTAAATCTCGTACACCCGTTGTTTCAACTCTTCCGGGGGGACCTTAAGATAGCCTTGAGTGAGTGGGGACTGTTGCACTTTCCCCAGCAGGCTCGCGGCCAGGGAATCGGAGTGCGTCTCAATCAGACGGACGAGTCGGTAGGCCAACATCATGACCGCCTCCCTGTTCCCAGATTTCTTCTGATTCTTATTCTTGTCCCGTGCGCCGGGTGCGACCATGACTTGCGGCACTATGAGGTGTGATTCGTATCACAGGCGGGAAGAACCGGCCCCAACAAACCGGGCTTCCCTGAACGCTCTCGGGGAAGCCCGGTTGTATCGTTTGCTTCTGCGTCACAGCTACCGCTCGGGTGGCGGCACCACTTCCGCCAGCCTTGCATCCTTCCGCAATCCCGCAAACTCGGGATCCTGGTATACGTTGCCCATGTCCCGGTAGCCTTCTTCTTTTGCCTTCTTCAGACACTCAAGGCACCGGTCCACATATCCGTATCTGGCATAGATCTTGGCCAGCATATAGGAATAGCGCGCCCTCTCCTCCGGGCTGGCGATCTGAGCCGTCACGCCCGCTTTTGCGTTCTGCTCCAGGATCAAAGGATCTAGTTCCAGAGCGCGGGAGTATTCCGCGATCGCGCGGTCCACCTTGTTCTGGGCGAACCAGGCCGCGCCCAGATTGACATGGAAGGTTGCCCGAGTCTCATCCAGCGCCAGCGCTTTCTTGAAATACTTCGCGGCAGAGCCGAAGTTCTTCTGCGTGTAATCCACCGCGCCAATATTGTTCAAAGCGTCGGCGTACTTCTTATTGAACTTCACTGCCCTCTCGAAGTGCGTGCGAGCTGCGCGCCAGTCACTATTCTTCAGTTCAGCCAACCCCAGCTTGTTGTATAGCACTGGGTTCTTACTGTCCTTCCGAAGCGCTGCGTTGAGGTAGTCGATGGCCTCAGGGTAGTTCTTCTGAGCTCGCAGAAGATCAGCCCTGGCCTCCAGCTGCGCGACCGTCATAGCTGCCTTGTCCTGTTCCGGAGCAGGCATGCCCGTGCTGTAGCCGGCGATTCCGATGAACATGACAAGAACCACGAATTTGATTGCGATGTGCCGCATACGGACTCCTTTCCGGAGTTGCTTCTTCCGGTCCGGCCCGCTTCGGTCAGTCTCCGGTGATCTGCTCTCCGCTTACGAGCCTACTTATCGCATTGGAAACGCATGGGCGAAACGCTATGCCTGCTACTTGCGCGCTACATCCTCGGTTACAGGAGTCCTACACCTGCGCGATCGCGTGATCTCTATCACTTGGAACCTCAAATTTCGAGGCTAACCAGAAGCCCTGTCAGCCTCTCAACAGGAGTTGCTTGGGGTTACACAGGTTACGTATCGGTGTGGAGACCGTTACACACTTCACGGAGACCCGAACGGGTGTATAAAGAAGCTGTCGGAGCGACCCAAAGGAGGCAGCAATGCCTTCGCCGACCGCAGAGCCGGTCTCCACCGAAGCGGAACGTGCCGAGCTGCAATCGGTATTGCAGTCCCCGCTGTTTGCCCGCTCGCCAGCGCTCACCCACCTGCTTTCGTATTTGTGCGAGAAATTCTTCTGCGGGGAAGCTAGCCACATTAAGGAATATTCGGTGGCGCTGGATGTGTTCGGCCGCCCCTCCTCCTTTGATCAGGATACGGATTCAATCGTTCGAGTAGAAGCTAACCGGCTCCGCAAACGTTTGGCCGAATACTACACCGGCGACGGCGCAGGGCATCGCATTCGCCTCACGATTCCGGTGGGCCAGTATGTTCCGTTGTTTGAGGAAATTCCGCCGCGCGCGGAGTCAAGCACGACACCCACTTCCGAGGCTCCGATATCTAACGGGAAGACTGCAAAGACGACTGCAAAAAGAGAATGGATCACCTCCGGAGTCAACCGCTGGCTTGTACTGACCGTGGCCGCCGCAGTTACCGTAGCGGTTACCGTACTTCTGCAACGCGGCAGGCTGAACAATGACCAACCGGGGCCGGCATTGTCACTGGCAGTCACCTCGGAGCAGGTTGGATTGCCGGTGGGCGATGAAATTCGAATTCTGGCCGGTGGTACGAAAGCGTATGTCGACCGCGCCGGCAAACTGTGGAGCCCCGATTCCGACTTCAGCGGCGGCAGCGCCTTCCGCGCACCCGTCCAGCACATCTGGCGCACCCAGGATGCCACGATCTATCGCAGCAGCCGCCAGGGAGATTTCACCTACGACATTCCACTCCAACCGGGGGTCTACGAATTGCGGCTGCATTTCGCCGAGACCTTCTATGGGCCCGAAGATGCCGGCGGTGGCGGGGAAGGCAGCCGAGTGATGCGATTAACTTCGAATGGCCAAGTACTGCTGGACGAGTTCGACGCGCTGGCCGACTCCGGAGGCGGGCGCACCGCGGAGGTGAAAGTGTTCAGCGATATTCAACCGGCGGCGGATGGCCTGCTTCACCTGGCGTTTTCTTCGCAAGCCGGCGGAAGGGGAATGGTCTCGGGGATTGAGATTCTGCCCGGAATTCGCGGACACATCCGTCCCATTCGCATTGTGGCCCGGGATGTTCCCTACTACTCCAATGACAGTCACTGGTGGAGTCCCGATATCTACTTCAAAGGCGGACAGCTCCGCGCCAGTGAGCAGCCTGCGGCCGGAACCGACGATCCCGATTTGTACGAGACGGAACGCTGGGGGCACTTCTCCTATGCAATTCCCGTCACCCCGGGCAAGTATGACGTCATTCTGCACTTCATCCAGCGGCGATCCTATTCCGGCAATTCACCGGCGGCGGAAACCAGTCATTCCTCGCCGCAACCCGATACGGACGAGCAGCGATTCAATGTGTTCTGCAACGGAAAAGCAATACTGCAAAATCTGAATATCCTCGAGGCAGCAGGCGAGAACCGCCCACTCATCAGGAAGATCACGGGACTGGAACCCAATGCCCAGGGCAAGCTGCTGCTTGAGTTTGTTCCGGTCAGCAACTACGCAACCGTTTCAGCAATTGAAGTGGTTGCGCACTAGCCATCATTACTGTGGAGGTCGCCATGCCGGTTTACGAGTACCTGTGCCTGGATTGCCATAAGGCTTTCGAGAAAATCATCACTTTAACGGAGCACGACAAAGAGCCGATCACCTGCCCGCATTGCGGCAGTAAGAAAGTCGAGCAGGAGCCGGCCGCATTTTTCGCTGTAACCGGCAGAAAGAGCTGATCGGCACCATTCGACGCAAAAAGTTACGGCGGTGGTCCCTCGTAGTAGGTCGCAGCGGACTTGTGTCTGATCATTCGATGAGACAACGCGCGCCGATGAGATCGACTCGATCGGCCGCCGACCCTCGGCGGAGGTGCGGCGATGACCCGACATATGCTGTTCTTGATTGGCGCGATCACTCTGTCAGGAGTGTTAGTTGTGGCGCAGAAGCATGAAACCCAGGAGTTCTCTCTTCCGCGCACTCCTTCCACCTCCGGGGTTGCGATGTTCAGGGCGTACTGCGCCGATTGTCATGGGCAAACGGCCAAAGGCAATGGCCCGGTTGCGGCAATCCTCAAAGTTGAACCTCCGGACCTCACGCGCCTGAGTGAACGCAACCATGGAAAATTTCCCGTACGATATGGTGTCCCGGACGATTGGTGGAGAAGCCTCGATCCTGGCACACGGCACGAAAGAGATGCCCATCTGGGGTCCGGTTTTTCGAGGTATGGGTGGAGGAAAAACCGAAGAGAGGCTCCGGGTTAAGACTCTGACCCACTACATTGCTTCACTGCAGGCCACCACAAAGTAGTCTCTGCGGCGAGCGGGTTCAACTCGCAAATCGAAAAAGCACACTGCCTCGCTGGCCTGCTGGACACAAATGCCGGGCATCCCCGCGCTCGCGCCCGCCTGGCCAGCAGAGGTTGAGTGCTGTCTTTCGGTGGATTCCCGGCTGATCATTAGTTACCACAACGCTGACTTTTAGTCTGTGACGAGTGACACAATTTGTCGGCAATTCAAACAGCGAGCATACGCATCCAGTTGTGTGATTTGCATCACTGCCCGTTCTTTCAAGTGCCCGGACAATATCTCTGGAACACTCCGCCCTCTCTGGCCAATTCGGGTTCGACTTCCCGCACAGGTCAGGTCAGGAGGCATTTATGCCTATCACAAAACAGCAGGCGCTCGACTATCACTCCAGTGGACGGCCGGGAAAAATTGAAATCACGCCCACCAAGCCGTGCCGCACCCAGCGTGACTTGAGTCTGGCCTACACGCCTGGGGTCGCCGATCCCTGCCTCGAAATCCAGAAAGAATCCGCGCGACGCCTTTAAATACACCGGACGCGGAAATCTGGTGGCGGTGGTGAGCAATGGCACCGCCGTGCTCGGCTTGGGAGACATCGGCGCGCTGGCGGGCAAGCCGGTCATGGAAGGCAAAGCTGTGCTTTTCAAGCGCTTCGCCGACGTGGACGTTTTCGATATCGAAGCTGAACAGTCACGATCCGGACGAGATCATCAAAGTCTGCCAGTTGCTGGAGCCGACTTTCGGCGGCATCAACCTGGAAGACATCAAGGCGCCCGAGTGTTTCTACATCGAAGAGACGCTCAAAAAGACCATGCATATTCCCGTCTTTCACGACGATCAGCATGGCACCGCCATCATTTCCGGCGCGGCCTTGCTGAATGCGCTGGAGGTTGTGGGCAAGAGAATCGGCGAAGTGCGGCGTGGTGATTAACGGCGCCGGCGCGGCAGGCATTGCCTGCGGCGAGCACTACGTTCGCCTGGGCGTGAAGCGGGAGAACATTACCCTGTGCGACACCAAAGGGGTGGTTTACAAAGGACGCACCGAAGGCATGAATCCCTATAAGGAACGTTTTGCTCAGGCCACCGAGCTCCGCACTCTGGCTCGAGGCGATGGAAGGTGCCGATGTATTTGCCGGGCTGTCGGTAAAAGGGGCGGTCACGCCGGACATGGTGCGCAGCATGGCGTCACGCACCCGATTGTTTTTGCCATGGCGAACCCCGATCCCGAGATCAGCTATGAGGAAGCCATGGGGTGCCGGGATGACCTTATCATGGCGATGGGCCGCTCCGATTATCCCAATCAGGTGAACAATGTTCTGGGATTTCCCGTTTATCTTTCGCGGGGCGCTGGATGTTCACGCCACCGCGATCAACGAAGAAATGCAACTGGCGGCGACTCATGCTCTGGCAGATCTGGCGAAAGAAGACGTTCCGGACTCCGTCTGCCGCGCCTATGGCGTGGAGCGCCTGCACTTTGGCAAAGATTACCTGATCCCCAAGCCCTTCGATCCGCGCGTTCTGATCTGGGAAGCGTCGGCGGTGGCGGAGGCTGCGATCAAGTCCGGGGTGGCGCAGGAGCCTATCGATATTGAAGCGTACCGTGAGCAGCTAGAATGGCGATTGGGTAAGGCCCACGCCATTTCACGCATGATGATTCACAAAGCGCAGCGAAGGCCCAGGCAAGTGGTCTTTCCCGAGGGCGAGAACGAAAGAATTCTGCGTGCCTGCCACAATCTCGTAGAAGAAAAAATCGCGCGGCCCATTCTGCTGGGGAATGCGGAAATCATCCGCGCGAAGGAGAATGAGCTCGATCTGGACCTCCGAGAGGTCGAAGTTGTAGATCCGGCAAAATCGCCCCTGCGGGAAGCCTACATTCAGGAATTATTCCTCCTGCGACAGCGGCGTGGCGTGACTCTGTCGGAGGCGCGCGTGCTCATCAACGACCCAAATATTTTCGGCTCCATGATGGTGCGCATGGGAGCGCCGGACGCGCTCGTCGCCGGCGTAACCCATCACTATCCGGACACGATCCGGCCGGCGCTGCAGATTGTGCGCATGCGCGAAGGCTTGCATAAGGTTTCAGGCTGCTATCCGCTGGTTACGCGTTCCGGCGACTTGTATTTCGTGGCCGACACCAGCGTCAACATTGATCCGACCGCAGAGGATCTGGTGGAGATTGCCCTGTGCACCGCCGACGTGGCGCGCCGCTTTGACGTGGTACCGCGCGTGGCCCTGCTTTCGTTCTCCACTTTCGGAAGCACTTCTCATCCGCAATGCGAGAAAATGCGCAAAGCTGTCGAACTGCTGCACAAGGCAGATCCCACCCTGATGGTAGACGGAGAAATGCAGGCCGACGTGGCAGTGACGCCCAGTATTCTGGAGCAAACCTACCCGTTCAGCACACTCAAGGGCGGGGCAAACGTGTTGATCTTCCCCAATCTGGCTGCGGCCAACATCGCCTATAAGCTGCTGTTGAAAATCGGAGGCGTGGAGACTCTGGGCGCCGTCCTGATGGGCATGAGCAAACCCGTGCATCTGGTGGCACGGGGCGCTGAAGTGGAAGAGATCGTCAACGTCGCGGCCATAGCGGTCGTGGATGCGCAGGAGAACGAGCCCGCAAAATCACCCAGAAGAGTTGGCGGCGCCGGCTACAGACCTAGGACGCGTCGATCGCAACCCATTTAGAGTCAACCGCTTACCCTGGAATTTGCTCCAGCGAGCCCCTCGCTTTGTAAAGTTATCGTAAATTCCGGCGCAGCCACTACGCCGCATTTGACGATACAATCCACGTCGCGATCTGGGTAGATCGGGAAGCTCCAGCGTCCGACCCTGCAAGCCCTATTTCTGGTGAGGGAACGAGCCAGCAGAACCGGTTCCTCGCGGCGGTAATTGGACTTAAAGGTTTCCGCTACCTGATCGGAACACCATAAATCAGCCCCTCATGCTGCTGCAGCGTTGAGGGAATTTGGTGTCATGTCTCCCCCAACAGCCGCCAGTGACCCTCAGCTGACTCGTCGAACAAGTCATTCCCGCGCGGGGCGATTGCTCGCCACGATCAGCTTTCGCATACGCAAGTCGCTCGCAGAGCGGGGCATCGCCGGCACCTTGAGATGGGGGCTTCACCATGGCTGGCGCTTGCTCGCTGGAAGCAAACCGGCGCAAGCGGAAGACCCGGTGGACCGGCAATTCGATCCGAGCGAAAGGTCGATACTGGCGGCCGCATTGATCTGCTTCAGTTGGATATCGATTCTCCGAATTTGCCGTACGGAGTGCGTTACCAGGGGAGTTCCGCGGTCGAATGCCGCAGTGCCCTGACTCACCTGCCCATCCGCCGGGAAGACTTCACCTTCATTGACCTGGGCTGCGGCAAAGGACGGTGCCTGCTGATCGCGTCCGAATTTCCCTTCCGAAGAATTCTGGGGGTGGAATTCTCCAGGGAGCTTTGCGAGGTGGCTCGAAAGAACCTGGACATCGTGCAGCAATCGATGGGGCGCCGTCTGAATGCGGAAGTCGTGTGCCAGGATGCGGCGGAGTTTGTGTTACCCGATGAGCCCCTGGTGTTGTATTTCTACAATCCGTTTGACCGCGAAGTGATGCAGGTCGTAGTGCAGAATGTTCAGCGTCCCTGCGGTCTATGCCGCGACAGGTGTACGTCATCTATCTGAATCCCCGGCATGCGGGCCTGTGGGAGGAGGATGGCACATTTCGGGTCATTCACCAGGAAGCAAACTGCAAAATCTATGCCACCGATTGGCACTTCATAAAGAAAGACCACGAACACGAGCCGGTTGAGGTGAACGAGGACGTCCCGCAATCACAGGCGTGAAGCCGGTTTAGCGGGGAGAGCGGCTTCTGCCGCCGTATTGCTTGACACCGCATTTCTGTTGGTTTAGCTTCATTTTTCCCGTGGAAATTTGAACCGTCACCTGGTGTTTCAAAGGTCATTACAAGACAAGAGAGATCTTATGCATTCGTTCGCCTGCCTCAGCCGTGCGGGGCGGGCCATGTGCGTGGTAGCTCCCCGATTTCCGAATTTGCGAATCTCGAGGTCAGGTAAGTGGCACGAAAGAGAGATTTGTCTGCGGTGGCGCTAAAGAAAGCGCCGACCGGCATCATGGGACTTGACGAGATCACCGGGGGCGGTCTGCCGCAGGGCCGGCCCACGCTGGTGTGCGGCGGCCCGGGATGCGGCAAGACCCTGCTGGCCACAGAATTCCTCGTCCGCGGAGCTTGGAATACGGCGAGCCCGGCGTGTTCATGGCTTTTGAGGAGTCTCCACAGGAGCTGACGCAGAACGTCGCCTCGCTGGGATTTGACCTTGAGGACTGGTCGCGCGCAAGAAGCTGTTCGCTGGATTACGTCCACGTGGAGCGCAGCGAAATCCAGGAGACCGGGGATTACGACCTGGAGGGACTGTTCATCCGGCTGCAGCTGGCCATTCAGAGCGTCGAAGGCAAAGCGGGTGGTTCTGGATACGATCGAGGCGTTGTTCTCCGGCTTCTCGAACCCTGGAATTCTGCGGGCGGAAATCCGCCGGTTGTTCCGCTGGCTGAAAGACAAGGGCATGACGACGGTGATTACCGGCGAACGCGGCGAAGGCACGCTGACCCGGCAGGGGCTGGAAGAATATGTCTCGGACTGCGTGATCCTGCTGGATCACCGCGTCAACGAGCAGATCTCGACGCGGCGGCTGCGGGTGGTCAAGTATCGCGGTACCGACACACGGCACCAACGAATATCCGTTCCTGATCGACGCAGACGGCATCTCGGTGCTGCCGGTCACGTCGCTGGGCCTGCACCACAAAGTCTCCAACGAGCGCGTTCTCCACCGGCGTTCCGGATCTGGACGCGATGCTGGGGGGGGAAGGCTATTACCGCGGCACAACCGTGCTGGTTTCGGGAACCGCGGGCACCGGCAAGACCAGCATCGCAGGCCACTTGGCCGATCCAGGCGTGCACGCGGGGAGAACGCTGCCTGTACTTCGCCTTCGAGGAGTCGTTGGGCCAGGTGACCCGCAACATGCGCTCGGTGGGCTTGAACCTGGGGCCGGACGTGAAGCAGGGGCCTGCTGCGGTTCGACGCCAGCCGGCCGACGGCATTCGGGCTGGAGATGCACCTGGTGCGATGCACAAGCTGGTGGAGCATTCAAGCCCAGCGTGGTGGTCATTGACCCGGTAACGAACCTGATCACCGGAGGCACGAATGGAATGGAAGTCGGGCCATGTTGACCCGGCTGATTGATTTCCTGAAAACCCGGCAGCTGACGCTTATGTTGACCAGCCTCACCGCCGGCGGGTCGCATGCGGAGCAGACCGAAGTCGGAATATCGTCGCTCATCGACACCTGGCTGCTGGTGCGGGACATCGAAGTGAACGGCGAGCGGAACCGCGGCCTGTATGTGATCAAGTCGCGGGGAATGGCGCATTCGAACCAGGTGCGGGAGTTCCTGCTGACGAGCAAGGGCATCCAACTGCTGCCGGTGTATCTGGGTACTTCGGGAGTGTTGACGGGGTCGGCGCGGGTGGCGCAGGAAGCGCGGGAACGGGCTGAGACCATGCTGCGGGAGCAGGAGATTCAGCGGCAACAGATGGAACTGGACCGCAAGCGGGAAGAGACCGAAGCGCGCATTACGGCGCTGAAGTTGGAATTTGATGCGGAAAGAAAACAGATTGAACGCACCATCGAACTCAGCAAATTACGGGAACAGCGACTGACCGAGGACAAGTCGGAAATGGCGATGAGCCGCAGGGGGAACAACTCCGCGGGAAACAGCAAGGCCAAGGCGAATGCAGCCAGGGGGTAGTATGAAAAGCAGTCCAAAAAAACGTCGCGAACTACATGCAAAAACCGAACCGAAGCTCGTTTTGCGCTTGTATATCGCCGGCCAGACGCCGAATCGTTGAAGGCGCTGGATAATCTGAAAAAATCTGCTCGGACCATATTTCCGAAAACTACCGCATCGAAGTCATCGACCTGATGCAGAAGCCGCAACTGGCGCAGCGCGACCAGGTGCTGGCCATCCCTACCCTGGTCCGCAATTTGCCGACGCCGATCCGAAAGATTATCGGCGACCTGTCGAACACGGAGAAGGTTTTGCTCGGGGCTGGACTTCGAACCCATTTCACCCAGAGAGATCGCATGACTTTCAGTCCCAAGAGTCCGGGTCGGGCCAATCCGCCGCCGGGTCCCGCTAACTATGTGCTGCGGCTGTTTGTAACCGGGAACAGCGCGCGAGCGCGGCGGTCGGTGATGAACCTGCAAAACTTCTGTCAGCAGTTTCTGCCCGGTCGCTACCAATTAGAGATTGTCGATATTTACCAGCAACCCTCCCTGGCGCGCGAGGAACAGATCGTGGCGGCGCCGACTCTCATCCGGCGGCAGCCATTGCCGTTGCGAAGGTTAGTAGGCGATTTTTCCGACCAGGAGCGGGTAGCCAGCGGGCTGGAGGTATCGCTGCAGGGCTCCGAGGCGCAAAGGTCAGAGATCAAACAGATATGAAGTCAGCAGCAGACGACCGAAATCTGGAAAAGCTGGACGTGCAGGAATTGTCCCGCCGGCTGATTGAACTGGAGGAAATTCTCCACGCCATCCGCCACGGCGAGGTCGATGCTGTGGTGGTGTCCGCAGCTACCGGGGACCGCGTGTTCACCCTGCAAGGCGCCGAGCATCCTTACCGCGTGCTGGTGGAGTCGATGAATGAGGGTGCGGCCACGCTTGACCGCCGACGGAACGATTCTGTACGCGAATCGCCGTTTCGCTGAAATGCTTGAAACCCCGCTGGAGCAGCTGATCGGCACTTCGCTGTTGAAAGTGGTCACTGCCCCAGAAGGATGCGATCTGCAGGGAATGCTGAAGCAGGCGACAGATGCTCCCCAGAAAATTGAATGCCTGCTGCGCCTTTCCAGTGGCGAGTGCCTGCCCGCGCACTTGTCATTCGGCCCGCTGGAGGGAGATGACGTCAAAGCCATTTCGCTGATTGCCACCGACCTGGGGGAGCAGAAACGGCGGGAATTGGAACTCGCGGAGATCAACCAGAAGCTGGCGCGCGAGGTGCAGCAAAGAATGCGGGCGGAAGAAGCGGTGCGGCGGGACGAGGAGTCTCTACGCCAGCTTTCCGCGCGCCTGCTCCAGCTTCAGGATGAGGAACGCCGGCGGATTGCCCGCGACCTGCACGACAGCACGGGACAAAAACTCGTGGGGCTGTCGCTGGAACTGACTATGGCGGCGCAACACAGTGGATCGCTTCCCCCCAGCGTTCATAAGGCGATTACCAACTGCTGTTCCCTGGCCGACCAGATTTCTTCGGACATCCGCACTTTATCGTATCTGCTGCATCCTCCGCTTCTGGATGAAGTCGGCCTGCTCTCGGCGGCGCGCTGGTTCGTGGACGGTTTCGTACGCCGCAGCAACATCAAGGTCGAGGTGCAGGCTCCGCAGAATCTGGCGAGAATGCCACAAGAGCTGGAGCTGACTCTGTTCCGCATACTGCAGGAGAGCCTCACCAATGTGCACCGGCACTCCGGCAGTCCCACCGCCGAAGTCGTGTTTACCGTCGCCCAGGACGAAATCACCTTGGAAGTGAAAGACCAGGGCAAAAAACCTTTAAAACAAGATATGGACAGCGGGAATAAAATGGGCGAAATGATGGGCGTGGGAATTCGCGGCATGCGCGAGCGCGTCCGGCAGCTGGGCGGCCAACTCGATCTGCGCTCAGATGGCCATGGAACCACGATGAAAGCCATCCTGCCGCTTCGCTTGCTGAACCGCACGTCTCCTGCAACCAGAACTGGCGAAAGCCTATCCGCCTGAGCCACTACCATCCATCTCACCGGGAGCCGCATCGAAGGGCTAGTGAAGAGCAGGAAGACAGGCCGGAAATCCGGGCGGGTGGACTCCGCCGCGGTTGCCGCAGAAGATCTGGAGCAGCCGTTTCCCAGCATTAACCTCCCAATCCAGCCTCCCTTTCCTCCCGAAGAAGCGAAATCCGTAACCGAGATTCCCAACGGGCCAGGTTGGCAATACGAGCCGAAGTGGGATGGATTTCGTTGCCTTGCATTCCGCAGCGGGAAAAAAGTCTTGCTGCAATCGAAGGCCGGGCAGCCGCTGGGCCGCTACTTCCCTGAGCTGGTTGCAGCGCTGCAACAGCTGCCTCCGCGCAAGTTCGTGTTGGATGGCGAGATCGTCATCTTCTCCAACGAACATCTTTCCTTTGACGACCTGTTGCAGCGAATTCATCCCGCGGCATCACGAGTGAAAAAACTGGCGGAGGAAACACCCTGCACCTTCATGGTGTTCGATCTGCTGGTGGATGGCCATGGGAAATCACTCGTGGATTTGCCGCTGATCCAACGGCGAAGCCTGTTGGAGGAGTTTTTCAGAGGGGTCCCCAAGGGAATGGTCCGCCTGTCGCCGGCGTCGCGCCAGCGTGAGCAGGCTTTGCAATGGATGACGGAGCTCGCGAGCATGGGGCTGGACGGCATCGTTGCCAAGAAAATCGATGAGCCGTACCGCTCCGGAGAGCGCTCGGCGATGGTGAAGATCAAACGCATTCGCACTGCCGACTGCGTGGTCGGCGGTTTTCGCTATGCGGAAAAAGGCGGCGGCATCGGCTCGCTGCTGCTCGGCCTCTACGACCGCGATGGACAGCTCAACCACGTCGGCTTTACCTCCAGCTTCAACGCCGGGCAGCGGAAGGAACTCAAGAAGATTGTCGAACCCTTGATCGGGCCGCCCGGCTTCACCGGACGAGCTCCGGGTGGTCCCAGTCGCTGGAGCACCGCCCGTTCCGCAGAATGGCAGCCGTTGAAGCCGAAACTGGTGTGCGAAGTCCGATACGATCACTTTTCGGGCGATCGTTTCCGCCACGGAACGAAATTCATGCGTTGGCGTCCCGAAAAAAAGCCTTCCCAATGCACCTTTGAGCAGGTGAATCCGCCGGGCAAGGCGTCTTTACGAAAGTCCGGCGCTGTTCGGAAGTTGGCCAGCTAACCCTTCGGCTCACTGCTCATCCCCGCTCGCTCACTATTTGACACGCGCATTGCCCCCACAGCAAAATGCCGCTTCTGTCATTTCTGTGCTGAGGGAGTCTCATGCTTCGTGCTGCCGGGCTTGCCTGCCTGTTATTCCTGCTGATTTCGAGCGCATCTGCCCAGGACCGTTCCCACGCGCGCTCGATGGTGATAACGCGGTACGGGATCGTGGCCACCAGCCATGTGCAGGCATCGAGAGCCGGAGCGCAGATCCTGGAGCACGGGGGCTCGGCCGTCGACGCTGCCATCGCGGCCAACGCCGTACTCGGTGTCACCGAGCCCATGATGAACGGAATGGGCGGTGATCTCTTCGCCATTTATTGGGACGCAAAGAGCGGCAAGTTATACGGACTGAATTCCAGCGGCTGGGCGCCCCAGGCGCTCACTCCCGAGCACCTCAGAGCAAAAGGCGACAACACTATGCCCGGAGCGGGCATTGATACCGTAACGGTCCCGGGAGCCGTTGCCGGATGGGACGCCTTGCACCGGCGCTTCGGCAAGCTGGCCTGGAAAGAGATTTTTCAGCCGGCAATTTTTTATGCTCAAAATGGCTATCCGGTTCCGGAGCTGATTCACGCTTTCTGGGTGGGAGCGCAGCAGCGAGTCAGTGGTGACCCAGAGAGCCGCCGGGTTTACCTGCCGGGTGGCAAACCTCCGGAAGTCGGAGACATCTTCCGCAACCCCGACCTCGCGAAGACCCTGGGCCTGATTGCAGACCATGGAGCCGAGGCTTACTACCGTGGCGCAATCGCGCAAGCCATCCTGAGCACGTCGAAGGCTGCGGGTGGAACGATGGCGGCTGACGATCTGGCGCAATTCAAGCCGGAGTGGGTCGAGCCGATCTCAACCACTTACCGCGGCTGGAAAGTGTATGAGATTCCTCCCAACTCACAGGGCATGGCCGCGCTCGAAATGCTCAACATCATGGAGCAGACTCCGGCTTCCCCCGACGGCCCTCTGAGCGTTCCCGAACTGCACAAGAGAATCGAGGCAATGAAGCTGGCCTACGCCGACCTCGAGCGCTACAACGCCGATCCGCGCTTTGCCAAAGTCCCGGTAAAAGGACTGCTTTCCAAGGATTATGCGGCGCAGCGGGCGAAGTTGATTAATCCGGAGAAGGCCAATTGCGACGTGGCTCCCGGTGCGCCTCCATTCAGTGACACAACTTATCTGACTGCGGTGGACCGCGAAGGCAACATCCTGTCTCTGATCCAGAGCAATTATTCGGCGTTTGGCTCAGGCGTCACGGTCAAGGGATTTGGGTTCGTACTGCAGAACCGTGGGGCGCTGTTCTCGCTTGATCCCAAGAGTCCGAATGTACTGGCGCCTCGCAAGCGTCCCTTCCATACCATTATTCCCGCATTCATGGAGAAGGGAGACCAGCACATCGGATTCGGCATCATGGGCGGCCCCAACCAGCCGCTCGCCCATGCGCAGTTTGTTTCGAATTTCGTCGACTACCACATGAATATTCAGGCGGCATTGGAAACCGCGCGCTTCACCGTCAGCCCCGATCTGGGATGCCACATCGTGATTGAATCGCGAGTCAAACCTGAAGCGCTGAACCAGCTGAGATCGATGGGGCACGACCTCGACGTGCAGAAAGAATATTCGACCGCAATGGGCCGCGGGCAGGCGATTCTGCACGATTCCGGCACGAATGTGAATTATGGAGCGTCCGGCCCGCGCGCCGATGGCTCGGCTGAACCCGAATCTCCGCCGATGCAGCAGTAATTCTGATCGCTACGTTAGTAACATAGCCGCGCAATTCTCGATGGCATTTCGCCTTCCAACCGCTAATTCAGGCTGTTACAATCACGGCAGTGCTTCGATCTGTATATCTCGTGATTGCGATACTTCTACTAATATCGCTGCTTGCAGTGTTTATTTCTCCGGCATCCGACTTGCCGGAAACTGCACTGCGGGCGTATCAGGCTGCGGTTATGCTGCTCCTGTCTATCGTTTCCGCGGTGGTATATCGGTTGCTTCGGCGGGAAACCATCTCCAGCCAATTCGTCCTTAAGCATGAAGTTGCACTTCCCCCGCTTCCCCGCCTTGGCGCCTTGTTCTGTATTTTTCTCTGCTGAAATAAGATCTATTCGGCAACTCTGGCGTTTCCGCTGCTTCGCACACAGAGTTTTTTGACCCGAATCCGTTCCGGAGCGCGCATGAGAATTCTCGAAGGCCCGGAAACTTATTCCACCTTCCTCGAGCGCCTGCAATCGGCGCCTGAGCGCATTCTGCTGCTCGATTATGACGGGACCCTGGCGCCCTTCCGGACCGAGCGCGACAAGGCATTTCCCTACAGCGAGGTTCCGCCTCTGGTATCGAAGATCATGAAGCGGGGGACGCGAGTAGTGTTGATCAGCGGGCGGTCGGCGCGGGAACTGGCGGGACTCAGCACCATACTGCCGCATCCGGAAATCTGGGGCAGCCATGGCTTGGAGCGGCTGCTACCCGATGACAGCTATGAGATTCGGGAGTTGCCCGTCACGCAGCGCACAGGACTGGCTCTGGCGCTTCGCAGCTTACGTTCTGAGGAACTGCGGAGCGAACTCGGAGCCGAAATCGAGAACGGGCGGGTGGAGAGAAAGCCGGGAGGAATTGCGGTGCACTGGCGCGGGCTGGCCGTGGAGGAAGCTGAGAAATGGCAAACGGCGATCAGCCGGCTTTGGACTCCCCTGCTGGCCGAATACTCCCTTAGTTTGTTGAATTTCGACGGAGGTACTGAAATCAAGGCTGCAGGGGAAGACAAAGGGAAAGCCGTCGGTGTCATCCAAACAGAAGCCGATTCGCGCGCCGCAATCGCCTACCTGGGAGACGACCAAACCGACGAGGATGCATTTAAAGCGCTGAAAGGAAAGGGGCTGACAGTACTGGTTCGCCCCCAGTACCGGCCCACTGCCGCTGATGTCTGGCTGCAACCGCCGCACGAGCTGATCGGTTTCTTTCATGACTGGCTCGGTGCTATGGGAGGGGAAGCATGACGATGAAAAAGCGCCGTCTGATCAATGTCTCGAACCGGCTGCCAGTACAAATCCGCAAGCAGGCCGGAAGCATTCGCGTAACTCCCAGTTCCGGAGGCCTGGCCACGGCCCTGAACTCCGCCTGGGGAGACCGTCCCGGAGTGTGGATTGGATGGCCGGGTACGGCGGAAGCTCCGCAGCAGGTGGAGCAGATGCTCTCCCGTGCCTCGAAAGATCGCAACTATACCCTGCAAGGGGTAACTCTTTCCGAGCACGAGGTCGCCAAATTCTATTCCGGATTTGCCAATGAGATTATCTGGCCGCTGTTCCACGATATGTCCACGCGCTGCAACTTCGCGCCCGACTATTGGGAGACTTATCAGCAGGTGAACCGGAAATTTGCCACGATTACGGCACAGCACTCCGACGTTGAGGATTTCATCTGGGCGCACGACTATCACCTGATGTTGATGGCAGCTTTCATGCGCGAGCAGGGATCGCGGGCGCGCATCGGTTTCTTTCTGCACATTCCCTTCCCGGCTCCTGACATTTTCGAGAAGCTGCCCTGGCGCGAGCCGGTGCTGCGGGCGCTCCTGAAATACGACTTGCTGGGTTTTCAGACCGATCGCGACCGCAGGAATTTCGCCAGTTGCCTGCGCCGCCTGGTGCCTGACGTGAAACTGGAAGAGGACCAGCAGGAGTGGCAAGTGCTTTCCGGCGGCGAAAAGACCCGCCTCGGCACTTTCCCCATCAGCATCGACTTCAAGGAATTCGCCGAGCAGGCGGCGAAGCCGGAGATCACCAGCCGCACTGAACGCATTCGCAAAGATTTCAGCGACGGCACGCTGGTGCTGGGTGTGGACCGCATGGACTACACCAAGGGCATCCCCGAGCGACTGCTGGCGTTTCAAATTCTGTTGCGCAAGTTTCCCGAGATGCGCCGGCAAGTCACGCTGGTGCAGGTGGTAGTCCCCAGCCGAGAAGATATTCCGGGATACCGCGAGCTGCGCCGCGATGTGGAACTGCTGGTGAGCCAGATTAACGGCGAGTTCACCCAGCCCGGATGGGTGCCGGTGCACTACATTCACCGCAATCTGCCGCGCGCGGAACTAGTTGCCTACTACCGCGCCGCCGATGTCGCGCTGATCACTCCGCTGAAAGACGGCATGAACCTGGTGGCGAAGGAATTTTGCGCCTCGCAGGTGGATGAGCGCGGCGTGGTCATCATCAGCGAGTTCGCCGGAGCGGCGCTGGAATTTCGCGACGGTGCGATGATTGTGAATCCCAATGATTTCATGGCCGTGGCCCAGGCCATCCATGACGCCTCTGCCATGCCTAAGGAACAGCGCCGTAACCGCATGCGCCTGCTGCGCGACCTGGTGCGAGAGAACAACGTGCAGCGCTGGGTGCACTCCTTCACCGACAAAGCGAGCTCGCTGGATGGGGAGCGGGATGCCAGGATCAGCGAATCTGCGCAGGGGTGGACTCTGAAAACCGATCAGCCTGACGAGCCTCGCGGCCCGGGACTGGTAGCGTCGGCGTACGTAGCTACGACCTCTTCCCGGACTCCGGAGGGCAAGGCGTGGCAGCCGCAGTGGTACGCTCCCGGCAAGGAATAGGCTTCGTGACACGCCGGTTTCGAACCGTTCCCAGGTTTCGAGAACCCGCAGTATTTTTGCGCTCTTTATTTGATTCCGGATTTGATTCCGGCCTTTGATTCCGGCTTTGATTCCGGCCTATGCCCTCCTGTTCCGCATTCAGCAAAGCTGCATCCAAAGGAAGCTGGTGTGGGGATGATAGCGCCGGCATTGGAGCAGCTATGGCGCGTCGCGACATTATTGTCATGGGAGCTTCGGTAGGAGGCTTAAGTACAGTGTCAAGCATTCTGGCGACGCTGCCGTGGGATTTTGCCGCCACCATCTTCGTGTTGATCCACACCTCAGACGAGGGTCCGGGGCTGCTTCCGAAAATATTCAACCGGTGCAGCAAGCTTCCGGTAGTGGAGGCGATCAACAAGGCCGCGATCCTGCCCGGGCGGGTGTATGTGGCGCCACCCGATGGACGGCATTTGATCGTGGAACGGGATCAAGTTCATCTTCTTCCGGGACCGAAAGAAAACCGGCATCGTCCTTCGGTTGACGCCCTGTTTCGTTCAGCGGCACGCGCTTATGGAAAGCGGGTGATCGGAGTCGTTCTTACCGGCTACCTGGACGACGGCTCTGCCGGGCTGGCAGACATTAAGGCGCGTGGGGGAATTGCGATCGTTCAGGATCCTGACGACGCTGAGATTCCCTCCATGCCGCTGAATGCGATGCAAAGCATAGTTCCCGATTATTGCCTGACGGCGGCAGAAATCGGCGCGCGCCTCGTGGCGCTGGCTGCGGAAGATGTTGACGACTCAGGCGAAGAAGGGAAACCCGAGTCATCGGAGATCGTCACCATGCCGGGGAACAGCGGCTCATACCCTTGCCCGGAGTGTGGTGGTGTTCTCGAACAGGTGAGGGAAAGGAAATTACTGCGATTCCGCTGCCGGGTTGGACATATTTATTCGCCGGAAAGCCTTCACCAGGACCAGATGAACGCCCTCGAAAGCGCTCTATGGGCAGCCATCCGTTCACTTGAGGAGCACGCCGAGTTGTCAGACCGCCTGGCCCAGCGCTCGTCGGTAGCGGAGCGCTTAGGTGTGGCGCGCCGTTTTTCCCACAAGGCCGCAATCGCCCGCGAAAATGCAAGGGTATTGCGGGGGTTGCTGGAGAAAACTGCCGAAGCACTGCAGGCCCCAGCCGAGCTGCCCACCGGCACCTGATGGGCAAAGCAGCCTGCGATGCGCATGCTCGCATGGGTAGCTCTCCCGCTCCGATCCGTGCTCTTGCAGCGGCCCGAAGAACAGGCAGAAAACGAGTACAATCCCTTCAAGCGCAGAACCAGAGCTTGAGATTATTCAGGGATCGGTGGACCCAAGGGACCCCGGGACTTGGAGGCTGGAGACATATTTTGCATTGCGATGTGGTTGCCATCGGAACCTCGGCGGGTGGGTTGTCGGCTCTGAGCGAAGTTCTGAAGCCGCTTGCCGCAAATTTTCCCCCGATTCTGATTGTGCAACATCTCGATCCCCAGCATAAGAGCCTTTTGGCGGATTTGCTGTCACGAAAAACCGCCAGGGAGGTCCGGGAAGCAACCGATCACGAGCCGATCCGGCGCGGGTTCATTTACATCGGCCCGCCGAATGAACATATGGTGGCCGAAGATGGACACATTCGCCTGTTGCATTCCGCGATGGTAAATTTCTCCCGGCCATCGATTGATATGCTGTTTCAATCCGTCGCCAGATTGTACGGCGCGACCGCCATCGGCGTGGTGTTGAGCGGCTCGAACCGCGACGGTTCGGAGGGCATCCGCTGCATCAAGGGCGCGGGCGGCACCACTTTGGCCCAGGCCCCGGAAACCGCGGATTTCCCGGTGATGCCGCGGGCAGCCATCCAGACCGGTCAGATCGATTACGTGGTGGCTCTGCAAGACATTGGGAACAGGCTCACTGAGTTGTGCTCGGAAGAGCAGGTGAAGAAATGACCGCGGAAATGTCCCTGAAAGAGCTGCTGGAGGAACTTGCCGAGAAGCGCGGTTTCGATTTCCGCGGCTACAAGCGCAGCTCGCTGGAGCGCCGCTTCCGCCGCCGCATGTTCCAGTTGAGCGTAAGCTCTTACGGCTCTTACGGCGAATACATCCGGCAGCATCCGGATGAAATTAACCGCCTGCTCACTACCATCCTGATCAATGTTACCGAATTTTTTCGCGACCCTCCGGCATGGGAAATTCTGCGTCATGAGATCTTGCCGAAGCTGTTGAAGGGGTTGAAGCCCGGCAATGCCTTCCGGGCCTGGAGCGCAGGCTGTGCCAGCGGAGAAGAGGCCT
Organism: Terriglobia bacterium; assembly: GCA_963798155.1. Taxonomy (GTDB): domain Bacteria; phylum Acidobacteriota; class Terriglobia; order Terriglobales; family Acidobacteriaceae; genus CAWCSH01. Next base: position 8,033 of record CAWCSH010000002.1, on the reverse strand, counting down.
ATTCCATCGCCATTCTGCTGGCCGATTACTTCGGTCCCCGAATCTCCGAGTACGACGTGAAGATCTATGCCACCGATATTGATGAGGAGGAACTAGTCATCGCTCGCCGAGGCGAGTACTCCGCCGAGGCGTTGCGCCGGCTCAAGCCGGAATGGCGCGAGAAATACTTCAACGGCAAGGGCATGTTGCGGGTGAACCGCGACATACGGCGTCTGGTCATTTTCGGGTGCAGCAATCTGGGGCAGGACGCGCCCATTTCTCACGTCAACCTGCTGGTGTGCCGCAATGTGCTGATTTATTTTGATTCGGCACTGCAACGCCACATCATGGAACGGCTGCATTTTGCCCTGGACCCCGGTGGCATTCTCTTCCTGGGAAAATCGGAGTCGCAGCTTACCAATTCCAGCCAGTTTCGCCGCCTGAATCCGCGCTGGCGCATTTTCCAGCGCATGAATCTGGAGATGCGCCATCAGCCGGAGTCCGCCGCGGCCCAGCCCGATGACGGAGGAGTCTTACCGGGGACCCAGCAGGAATTGGAGAGCCTGCGCCTGCAGCAGCGCCACCTGCTGGAAACCTTGCGCGTCGGGGCCATTATCCTCAGCCCTGACGACGTGATCCTTCACAACAACAATGCCATGATGTCGACTTTCGGCCTGCCCCCAGCCAACCTGGAAGGCCGCCGCCTGCGCGATGTCGACCTGTTCGCGCGAACGCCCGATTTGGCGGCCCAATTGGAAGAGTGCCACACCACCAATGAGCCGGTCCGGTTCCAGAACCGGGTGAAGGTCGGTACCTCTGACAGGCTGCTGGAAATCACTCTCCGGCCCATTTTTGACGCAGGCGGTGAACGCAATGGGACGTTCATTTACTGCGACGACGTAACCATTGCGGAAAAACTTCAGGATACGGTGGAGGAATTGCAGTCCACCAGCGAGGAATTACAGTCGGCTAACGAGGAACTGGAGACCACCAATGAAGAGTTGCAGTCCACGAATGAGGAGCTGGAGACCACCAACGAGGAACTGCAATCCACCAATGAAGAACTGGAGACCACCAACGAAGAGCTGCAGTCGCTGAACGAAGAGCTGGAAACTACCAACCAGGAACTGGAGGAGCGCACCAAGGAACTGGATCAGGTCAACACTGTCTATGTGCAGATTCTGGAGGAGATGCGGCTGCCCGTGATGGTGGTGAACGGGGAGCGGCGCATCGAATTCTGGAACAGCATGGCGCTGCGGCTCTTCGGTTTTCGCAGTAAGCCTCCGGTGGATTTGCACCTGGAGCAGCTGCCCCTGCCCGAGAGCCAGCGCACCATGATCGTGCGGCGGCTGACTGCAGTCTTAATCAAGCACACACCCGTCATCGCGAGGAACCAGGCGATAGGCCAGAACGGGCGGCGATTTGACGTTCACTTCAGCGCAGTGCCGCATGACGATCACTCGTCCAAAATCCTGGTCATGTTCGAAGCGAAGGGCGAGAGAGTGCTGCGTGAGAAAGATGCCGGGGCGGGAAACGGTGCCCGGCGGTCCAAAACAAAGCGTAAGGCGTCTCGTTGACCGGCCCACTGGCTTCCAGGCGTTACGTCAGGCGCGGCTTCTCATCGAGACTTACTATTCAGGCTCATTCTTGAGACTTATTACGGCTGCAGGTCGATCTGTAGTTGCCGATCCGCCTTCATCAATTCTTTGGCATAGGTGATCAGATCGGCGCTGGCCATTCGCAGTTCCGCGCTGTGCGCGGACAGGCCTTCACTGTGTTTGCTGATTTCCCACATCCTTGTAACCCGTTTCGACGAGGCTAGGCGAAGTTCCGCAAGGCGGTTGCTCTCCATGGCAGACGTCCTCTCTGTCCAGATCGGCAAGAGACCGTCGCCAGTGGCACGGCGGAAGGTGTCGAAATCGACAAGACCATTTTACTCCCTTTTTGCCCCGACGAGGGATGTGGGCTGTGCGCAAACCACCCAAATATTGCTGAACGTCTGGATGACCTTAGGTTGAGCCCTGAGGCTGGCGCCCTAAGGTCGGCTTTTCGTTCTAAGTTTCAGAGCACGAATGGTTTGCAGAAGACTCTCGGTCTGGCGGCGCTGCTTGGCGGTATTTTCGGCAACCAGACGGGCCAGATCGAGCGAGCGGGCCAGGAGCTTCTGGGAGACCTCCAGCGACCGTTGCATGGCCCCGGTATCACCGTTGTTGGGCTTGACCATGGTTTCGAAGTGTGGAACCGAAGTGTGCTGGGCGCCGGTGGTGTTGAGCCAGAAACGAAGCTCCCAGATGAAAGCGAACACCGGGCTGCGCGGGCCATCGCCAACGCGGTGTACCGGCAGGCCCTGCTCGCGTTCCCAGCGCTGCACGGTACGCACACCCCGGCCGAGGTAGTTGGCAATCTCCTTCCACGAGTTGAGCACTGCGGGAGCGGCTTTCCCCGACGCTGGAGGCATAAAGAAATTGTCCGGTATGTTACACCATGCCTCCAGCCACGGTGAATACAGGACAATCGGTATGGACCCCAACCGTGAGAAGTGGAATCATTTACACCCTGTTGGACAACGCAAGCCCACTTTCTGCCATCGTAGTTGCAACCAAGCCATGAATAGCTTTGAAAAATTGCGCCAGGAGGAATGGTTCAGAGGGGTCGAGACCGATTCTCCCCGGCGCGAAGGCCGTATGACCTACCAGGAGCGGGAGCGCTTTTCGGCGGCCGCCGCGGTGAAAGGGCGGCGCTGGTATGCGGCACAGCAGCTGAGAAAGCTGGCGTCTAAGAGTAGCAAAGAATCGAGCTGGGAACTGATTGGCAACTCGCGCTGCCTGATCTCTGAGACCCGCCGCCGCATTCGCCTGACGCAGAACCGTTTGTTGTGCGCCAGCGTATCCCGCGCACGCGTGAACTAATCCCGCCCGCACGGCCTTGGCTAAATGCTAGAGACTAAACCTAAAGGTCGAAAACACCCGCGGCTAGGTATTTTGCGCCACCCCGGAAGGATGGGTTGGGAATGAATCCATTCGAGATGGCGCACCTGATTGTTTTGCGTAAGCCTGCAGCCGAATGCAACAAAACGCGAACGCCAAGATGCGCCAGGTTTACTTGCAGGATGCTACGATCGGGCGGCTGCCAGGAAAAGCCTGCTCTCAGGCAGACTTTTTAGAAGGTGTTTCGCCTTCGGGAGTGGGGAAATGTTTCTCCAGCTTGACTTCGAGCAGGCGGTTTATTTCTGCAGTTAACTCCAGCAATCTAACAGGGTCCTTCTCGTTTCGCGCCAATTCGGCCAGATCGCGCCAGAGCTCCGTGTTCTGATCTACTGCCATGAAGTTACCCTATAGAGAAGGTACAAAGCGAGGGTGCGCCAAAAAACGCCATAAGAATACCTAATTGCTTCATGTCCAGCGGAACCAGCGCACGGCGAGCAGGAATGACAAGCCTCCCCAGAGCGCGAGGATGGCGATGCGGCCGGCCTGAGCGGAGAGTGGCGCCCCTTCGAGGATGGTCGCGCGCAGGGCGTCATTCAGGGCGGTCAGGGGCAGGGCTTTGATGAAGGGCTGCACCACTGCCGGAAAGCGCTCGTAAGAGAAGAACACACCGGAGAAAATCCACATTGGCATCATCACCAGGTTAATGAGACCGCTCACGCTTTCAATTTTCTGCGCGCGGCTGGCAGTGAGCAGGCCAATGGCGCCGAAAGTGACCGAGCCCAGGCCCCCCAGCAGTAGAATCGCAAGCCACGAGCCCAGCACCACCATGTGAAACACCAGCAGGCCGAAGCCAAGCAGCAGGCCGACTTCGATAATCATAAGAACCAGGCGGCTGCTGGCCAGGGCCATGAGGAAGTCTCCCCGCCGCATGGGAGTGGCCACGAAGCGCTTGAGCAGCTTGCGCTGGCGCATATCCACTAAGGCAAAGCCGACGCCCCACATACCGGAGTTCATCAGGTTCATGCCCAGCAGGCCGGGAATGAGGAAATCAATGTAGCGCGAGCCCGGCTCGCTGGCGGTGGTGGAAGTCGTGGCAACCACATCTTGGCGTCCGGCGGCGGCCTGCAGAGCGTCGTTGACTTCAGTGTGCGAGAGCACACTCTCAGGCCGCGCGGGATCGTAGCGGTACTGAATGTTTCCCCGATCATCGGGGGTAATCACCAGGTCGTACTTGCCCAGACGAAAACCCTTCAAGGCCAGATTCTGCTCCGCGATCTCGGCGCGGATAGACTCGTGCTTCGGCGAGCGCCGCAGCATGGCCAGCGTGTTTTGCGCTTGGGAGCCTGCGACGATCACTACCGACGTCTTGTCCGCAGGCTTGTTGCGGAAGGCGATACCCAGGCCGAGCGCCAGCAGCAGGGGAAATCCGAAGACCCAGAAAACAATCTCTGGCTCGCGCCGAAGTTCCTTCATGCGCGCCATCAGCAGGTGGCTGAAACCGGCCCATCGGCCGTTGCGCCGCGCTACCTTCGACGGAAGCGCGGGCGGAGGAGGCGTCACTGTTGGTTCCGAAGTTGGTTCCGAAACAGCCATTTCACTCCTCCCTCAAGTGACGCCCCGTCAGCCGCACGAAAACGTCCTCAAGGCTGGCCTGGCGGGTGGTCAGGTGCTCAAGCCGTCCTTTTTTCCGGTCGACAACATCAAGCAGCGCTGGGATGGTCGTGTGTGGCTCGCGCACATTCAGGCAAATCAATCCATCATCGCGGCGGACCGACTCCACTCCCGGCAATTCACGCCAGGGCGCAAGTTCCGCATCGCTCATTTCGGCATCCGCCGTTGGTAGCCCGGCCGATCCCGCGGCATTCGCGCCATTTCCTCTGTGAGCCTCTATGCCCTCTGTGGGGAATTGCGCGGCAAACTCGACCACGTGATGGCCACCCAGACGTTCGATCAGGTCCTCGGGCGTGCCCTCGGCGATGATCTGCCCGTGATCGACGATGGCGAGGCGGTCGCAAAGGCGCTCGGCTTCGTCCATGTAATGCGTAGTGAGGAGGACAGTGCCGCCCTTCTTCTGGAATTCGCGGATGATGTCCCAGAGCTGGCGGCGGCTTTGCGGGTCGAGGCCGGTGGTGGGCTCGTCGAGAAAGAGCACCCTGGGATTCCCGACCAGAGCGGTGGCCACGGCGAGGCGCTGGCGCTGGCCTCCGGAAAGCTTGCCGACCCAGGCGTCGGCCTTCTCGTTCAACTGGAGTTCAGTGAGAATTTCTTCGGGATCGCGGGGCTCGCGGTAGAAGCTGGAAAAGAGATTGATGGTTTCGCGCACGCTCAGCTTCTCGGAGAGGCGGGTCTCCTGCAAGAGATACCCATCCATTCCCGCAGCTCGCGCGGATTCTCCTGCCAGGTGTGGCCGAGGATGGTGACCTGCCCGGATGTGGGCGCGAGCAGCCCTTCGAGAATTTCGATGGTGGTGGTCTTCCCTGCTCCGTTGGGTCCGAGCAGCCCGAAACACTCGCCGGCTTCAATCTGCAGGCTGAGGCCGCGAACGGCTTCGACTTTGCCGTCGTAGGTCTTGCGTAGATCGCGGCATTCGATGGCAACCGCCATGGCGGAATTCTACTGGAGCCCTCGCCATCCCGTCTGCTGCGCCACGCTTGTTTATAATCAGGGTCTTACGTTGCATGTGGATAACCTGCCGTGGAACCCGGTCAGCGTTCCGCGCCTGAAGGATTACTTTGGCACTCGACGAAAATATCTAAGAACTGCGGCGCGAAAAACTGAAACAGATTGAAGCTCTGGGGCAACCCGCGTACCGCAGCAAATACGAGTACACCCACACCATTCCGCAAATCCTGGAGGGCTACTCGGGAAAAAGTGCCGAGGAACTGGAGACGCCGCGGGTGAACGTGCGCGGTCGCGGGGCGGATCATGGCCATCCGGCTGATGGGTAAGGCGGGCTTTGCCACCTGCAGCAGGGCGGGCAGCGGCTGCAGATTTATGTGAAGAAAGACGCTGTGGGCGACAAAGGGTTTCGCGCTTTACAAGCTGCTCGACCTGGGCGACCACATCGGCGTAAGCGGCTACCTGTTCCGCACCCGCACCGGCGAGCTGACCGTCCATGTGGAGGAGTTGACGTTTCTGGCGAAGGACTTGCTGCCTCTGCCGGAGAAGTTTCATGGGCTGGCGGATGTGGAGCTGCGCTATCGCCAGCGCTATGTCGACCTGTTGCATGAATCCGGAAGTGCGGGAAGTGTTTCGTGAAGCGCAGCCAGGCTGGTGCAGTCGCATGCGCCAGTTTTTTGATGGGCGCGGATTTCTCGAAGTGGAAACCCCGATGATGCAGCCGATCGCCGGCGGCGCGGTGGCGCGGCCTTTCGTGACGCATCACAACACGCTGGATATGGATCTCTTTCTGCGCATCGCGCCGGAGCTCTATCTGAAGCGGCTGGTGGTGGGCGGGCTCGACCGCGTGTATGAGATCAACCGCAACTTCCGCAATGAAGGCATCTGCGACGCGGCACAATCCCGAATTCACCATGCTGGAGTTCTACCAGGCTTATGCCGACTATCGCGGCGTGATGGATTTGACCCAGCAACTGATCGAGCAGGCGGCGATAGATGTCACCGGCGGAACCAAGACCAAGTGGGGCGAGGATGGAAATTGACTGGGCCAACTGGCCGCGGATGACCATGCGGGAGGCGATCATTCATTATTGGCCGGAAGCCGCGGGAGCCAAGCCGCAAATCGCAGATTTTGCTTCGCACGATTCCGTGAAAGCTCTGGTTCAGCGCTTCAATACGCGGTCATGCGCATGTGGCTTACGACCCCAACGAGCCTGCGGGAAAGACCATCGCCAGCTCTCTTCGAAGCTGCCGCCGAGGAGCATCTGACCCAGCCGACGATCATCTACGAATTCCCCACCGCGGTTTCGCCTCTTCCAAGCAGAAAGCCTGACGAGCCGGACTGGGTGGAGCGCTGGGAGATTTTTGCTGGGCAATGGAGATTTCCAACGGCTTCAGCGAACTCAACGATCCCGAAGAGCAGCGCCGGCGTTTCGAACAGCAACTGCAGGAACGTGAACGCGGAGACGAAGAAGCGCATCAGATGGATGAAGACTACATCCGGGCGCTGTCGTATGGCATGCCTCCGGCGGGCGGAGTAGGCGTCGGTGTGGACCGCCTGGCCATGCTGTTCACCGATTCGCATTCCATCCGCGATGTGATTTTGTTCCCGCTGTTGCGCCCGGAGAAGGGGCAGGAAGCACCCGCAGAAGAAGGCTCCGAGGAAAAGGATCCGACCTAATCGTGGTTCGATCTTCTGCCGCCTGGTCAGGCGGCGGAAGACCGCCGCGGTCTCTCCACAATCAATTCCGGATGCTCACGCCGGAAGGTCTCCACCACATGGCAGTTCCAGCATACCGGCCGTGCCGATGCCAGGGTCTCGAGAAACTGCTCGGGCGGCACTTCGTCCATTCGATGGAATGCTTCTCTAGGTTGAGCAGCGCGGATGATGATCGAGGTGGTGTAGCGTGTCGATCCACGTGCCGCAGTACACGCACGCCTTACCCGCATACCATTGCGAGGCAATCCGCCACAGCGAGTTGGCCTGGGGATCTCTCCCGCAATTGGGAGAGGCAGGCCTGATCGCACCCTTCGCGCTTGGGCCACCGGGAACACTGGCTCAAAGTCAGATGTGGATGCCCGACCGCAGCCATTAGGGCAGCCCGGCCTCCAGCGACCTGCACTGCGGCGGTGTGCCGGGTTTCAGGACAAGTCACCAGCATCTTGCCCCAGAACTTGAGAAGCTCATGTGCCCCGGCCCGCACACGGGCCAGTATGTAGATGACAGCCAATACCAGCAATCCAAGGAAAAGAGAAGTCGCAGTCGGCATAACAGCCTCCCTGGAAGACCTGATCGTACTGTTCGCATATTAGGCATTCCGGAGGCTCGTGGCTGTGACCTTGGAAGCCCCAGGCTGTGGCTGTGATCACAAGCGCATGCGAATTGGCCAAAATGAAACGGCCGCAGTAGGCGGCCGCTCGAAGAGAGAAAATAATGGATTAACCGGGTCAATACAGGCGGAAGCTGACTTCCACGTTGATCTGCACCGCGACCGGCTTGCCGTCTTT
>CAWCSH010000001.1:0-175523 GCA_963798155.1 Terriglobia bacterium | reverse complement strand
GGTCGCGTCGAGCCCGTCGGTGAACGAGTAGCCGCGGCGCAGGATCCGCGGGCCGGCGGGCCGCGAGGCGGATGTGGCTGGTCGGCGGGAGTCCGCGACCGGCGCGCATCGCGGTCGAACTCGCGCTGCGCAGCCGAGCGGCGCGCCGCCGCCTTCGCGCGCCCGATCGTCTGCTCCTGGTCGACGAGCGACGCGCGGTCCCAGACCTCGATCAGCATCCGGATCCGGCGCGCGACCAGGTAGGTGCCGCCGCGCAGCCACGCCGGCTCGTCGTCGCCGACCCAGACGTGCTGCGCGAGCGCCGCCGTGTCCTCGAGCTTGATGTTGTTGGTGCCGTCCTTGAAGCCCATCAGGTTGCGCGGCGTGTCCTGCGCGCGGCTCGTCGACGACGTGCGGCCGAAGCCGAGCTGCGACCAGCGCATCACGACGGCGCCGCGCGCCGATCCGCGCGAGGTTGCGGACCGCGTGGAACGCGACCTGCGGATCGTCGGCGCACGCCTGCACGCAGAGGTCGCCGCCGCTGCTTGCCGGGTCGAGCTCGTCGCCCGGGAAGCGCGGGCAGCTCGGCAGCGCCGGCGGGCGCTGCGCGGCGAGGCCGAAGCGGTCGTCGCCGTCCTCGAACAGCGAAGGACCGAAGCCGAACGTGATCGTGAGCCGCGCGGGCGCGAGCCCGACCGCCTCGCCCGTGTCGTCGGGCGGCGCGTGCGGCTCGTCGTTGGCCGGCGCCTGCCGGCTGCCCGCGCGTCATCCGCGCTGCCGCGTCGGTCCACGTCCGCAGCAGGTCGCGCAGCGTCGGCGCCGAGTCGGTCGACGACGTCGAACGCCGCGAAGTGGAGCCGGTCCTGGGCGGGCGTCGCGATGCCCGCCTGGTGCGCGCCGTAGAACGGGACGTCGAGGCGCCGGCGCCGCGACTCGCCGTCGTCGCTGCGGCGCTCGACGCCGAGGCGCCGAGCGCCGGCGGCGCGCCGCCGCAGCCGCGCCGACCGCGCGCGCGGCTCGACGCGCAGGCGCGCGCACTCGGCCGCGCCGCGGCGTCCGCCGCGCGCAGGCCGCGAGCGCCGTCGCCGCCGACCTGCGACAGCGGCTCGGCGAGCGCGTCGATCGCCTGCGACAGCTTGCGCGCCTGTCCGCTGGCTCGAGCGTCGTGTAGGGGACGTAGCCGTCGCCGCGGCGGTACGCGTCGAGCGCGCGTCGACGTCGGCGAAGCGCTGGTCGATCGTCGTCGCCAGCGCCGGGTCGCTCGTCGGCGACGATCGGGCCGGACGCGCGTCGAACGCCGCCTGCGCGCCGTCGACGTTGGCCGCGAAGTCGACCAGGTCGGTGTGCGAGTAGCGCTCCTCCTCGCCGGTGATCTTGGACTTCGACACCTCGCCGAGGAGTTCGACCGCGCCGTTGGCGATCTGAGCCGGCTCGAGCTGGACCGTCTGGACGCGCGCCGTGCAGCTGCGCGATGTCGGTCTCCAGCTGGTCGGCCAGCGTCGCCGTGCCGGCGGGCGTGTTCCCGACCCACAGCGCCTTCTCGATCGGATGGAAGCCCGTCCACTTCGCCGGCTGGCACGTCGTCGACGCGCGCGTCGATGCGCGGGTCGAGGTCGCCGAAGGCTCTCGGCGACCGGCTCGATCCGCTCGTACGGCGCGCGGGCGGCGCGTAGAGCGCCTTCGCCTTCGCGACGTCGCCGGCCTTGACGGCGTCGATGAACTGGTCGGCGTGCGTCGTCGAGAGCAGCTTCGTCTGCTGCTCGACGTAGCGGCGGTAGGTCGCGACACGCCGGCGCGCCGCGCCGGGCGAGATCGCCGGTGAGCGTCAGCTGCCCGCTCGGCTCCCCCGGGGCAGCGGGTCGTGTAGTCGCCCGGCGCAGCGTCAGCATGAAGTCGGCCGCAGAGACCCGGCGCGACGTTCTCGGCCTCGCCGAGGATCGCGGTCGCCGTCGAGGATCTCGTACTCGGTCACCTTCGAGCCGCCGGCGTTGGACCTTGAAGGTGGTCGGGCCCGGCACGCCAAGTCGAGCACGCGCCGGGGCGCAGCCGCGGTGGAGGCCGTCACGCTTCACCTCACGGAGCGGCCCGCCGCGGTGGCCGCGTCGCCGGATCGCAGCCGCCGCGAGGCAGCCAGAAGCAGCGAGCACGACCGCGCGCGGCGACCGGGACCGCGCGCCCGCCTGAGGCACGCGGGGAACGCCGCGAACCAGACGCGGCCGCGCGGCCAGAGCACGACGAGCAGCATCGGGATCGCGTAGAGCAGCTAGCCGGCGACCTCGGCGACGACCGGGCGCGGCTGCAGGCCGAGCATGCCGGTCAGCAGTGCCGGGGACGCTGCCGGGAACGACGAGCCACTCGAGGTTCACTGCCTGCGTCTGAAAGCCCGTCGAGCCAGCCGCCTCGTGCGCGGTGTGGAGCGCGCTGGCGACGAGCCCGGCTGCGACGAGCACGAGCACCGCCGCCGTCACGCGGAAGAAGCGCGCCAGGTTGATCTTCACGCCGCCGCGGTAGATGCCCCATGCCGTGCGCCAGCGACGAGGACACCCAGCGCCGCGCCGCCGCCGGCGGCCGTCGGGCTCCGACGCGTCGAACGCGGCGAGCAGGAACACCGCCGTCTCGAAGCCCTCGCGGATGACGGCGAAGAACGCCATCGCGACGAGCGCCAGCCCGACCCGCTCGCGAGCGCGCCGCGCGCGCGCCCTCGAGCTCCCGCTTGAGGCCGCGCGCGTGCGGCGCATCCAGAAGATCATGAGGTGACCATCGCGACCGCGACGAGCGCCACCACCGTCTCGAGCCCCTCCTGCTGGCGGTGCGGCAGCTGCTCGCTGACGAGCTTGAGCCCGACGCCGACCGCGGTGCAGATCGCGACGGCGAGCGCGACGCCGGCCCACACCCAACGCAGCGCGTCGGTCGGCCCTGCTGGCGTAGGAACGCTGCCACGATGCCGACGATCAGCGCCGCCTCGAGGCCTTCCCGCAGTCCGATCACGAACGTCGGTAGCATGGTGTTAGGGAACCCTAAGGTGCCGCATGAGAGGACGCTGGGCGATGCGCAATCCCGACCTCTGTGCTAGCAATTAGGCACGCCTAACAGGTTTGGGCGCCCTAATCCAACCTTCCTGGAGTTATGCGTCGTTCTGATCCTCACCGTCCTTGCGAGCCTTGCCGTCGCCGGCTGCGGAGGCGACGACGACACGTCCGAGGCGACGCCTTCGGCCACCCCGGCCGCCGCCGCCGCGGTCGACCTGGACCCGATCAAGGCCTATCTGCTCGACCACACCGAGCGGCTGGTGACCTCGGTCGGCTGCTGCAGCGCGACGCGCAGGAGTACTACAACCTGGCCGAGGCTCGGACTTCGACTACGACAAGCTGCTCAAGGACCACCGCGAGGAGGTCGCGACCGCGGTCAAGGAGCTCCAGGGCGCCCACATCCAGGCCAACCCGGCCTATGAGGAGATGGAGGGCGTCGTCGCCGGCGTCCCGTCGCTCGCCGACTACGACGTGATCATCGACGCCGGCTCCGACGGCTCCGACCCCGAGAGCGCCGTGCCGTTCAGCCTCAAGACCAAGGCCGGCAAGGAATTCAAGCAGCCGGGCACCTCGGCGTAGTCGAAGCCCTCGCCCATCGGATCGGACCGGGGCGAGTGCTGGTGCAGCACCTGGAGGTCCAGTTGGTTCGGCCACCAGTCCCGATTCGTCCTGGGCCGGCCGGGCTCGGGCTCCGGTGTGGGGATGGCCGGGTTCTCGCTGTCGCTCCCACTGTCAGCCATGGCGGTCCTCCTCTGTCTCGTCTTGCTCGCTGTGCACTCGATCGGTCATGTGGTCGTTGCCGGGGACTGGAGGATCGGCGGTCCAAGATTCGAAATTCTGGATCATGCCAAGCGTTCCTCGCCTTCGCTTCCTGCTCGGTCGACCAGGAACGCCGCCGGTGCTCGGGCCGGGAGCCCGGGCGGACGGGTGGAGTAGCCTGCGGGGCCTCGTCGACGACCTCGACCCCACGACCACGGAGTCCCGGCAGGGTGAGCTTCCGGCACGTCCTCGGGGCCGGGCGCCACCGGACCCACACCCCGTCGGCTGGTAGGAGGCGTCGTGAGCATCGATCCGTTCGACGAGAAGGCCACGACCTGGGACGACGATCCCGCCAAGGTCGAGCGAGCCGCCATCGTGGCCGCCGCGCGATCGCCGGGGCGGTGCCGCTCGATCGACGGGTGCGCCTGCTGGAGTACGGCGCCGGCACGGGCCTCGTCACCCAGGCACTGCGTGACGCCGTCGGCCCGGTCACGTTCGCCGACGCCTCGGCGGGGATGCGCGAGGTCATGCACACCAAGATCAACGCGGGTGAGCTGCCCGCCGCCCGGGTGTGGGCGCTCGACCTCGCCACCGACCCGTCTCCGGACGAGTCCTTCGACCTGATCGTCACGGTGTTGACGCTCCACCACATCCCGATCCTCGATGGCGTGCTCGCGGGCTTCGCCCAACTCCTCGAGCCGGGTGGGCACCTCTGCATCGTGGACCTCGACGAAGAGGACGGATCGTTCCACGAACCCGGCTTCGAGGGTCACCACGGGTTCCCGCGGCCGCTCTGGCCGCCGATCTCGCCGCCGCGGGATTTGCCGAGATCGCGTTCACGGACTGCCACCACCTGATCCGCGACGGGGTGCGCTACCCGCTCTTCCTCGCCACCTCCGTCCACGGACCCGAGTCCCGGGGAGCCGGCCGATGACCGTCATCGAGGTGTTCGCCGACGTCCGTGTCCCTTCACACACGTCGGCCTCCGTCGCGTCGTCGAGCGACGCGCCGAGATGGGACGCCCCCGACGTGGTCCTGCGGGTTCGGGCCTGGCCGCTCGAGATCGTCAACGGCCGGCCTCTCGATCCGCACTTCATCGCCGAGGAGGTCGACGACATCCGCCGGCAGGTCGCACCCGTGCTGTTCCGCGGGTTCACGGAGTCGTCGTTCCCGGGGAGCTCCCTCCCCGCCCTGGCCCTGTCCGCCGCCGCCTACGAGCGGGACCCGCCACGGGCGAGCGGGTCAGCCTGGCCCTCCGCGACCTCCTGTTCGAGCAGGGGCTCGACATCGCCGACCCGGACGTGCTCCAGCGACTCGCCTCCGAGCACAGCGTGCCCGTGGACCTGTCCGACACCCGCCCGGTCCTCGCCGATCACGCGGAAGGCGTCGCCCGGGGCGTCATCGGTTCGCCGCACTTCTTCACCCCCGGCGGCGGGTTCTTCTGCCCGGCTCTCGACGTGCACCGCGAGGCCCATGGGCACCTCCGAGTCACCGCCGACGCCGCCGGCTTCGATCGCTTCGTCGCCGCCTGCTTCGACTGATCCGAGCCGGGCCCGCCGATCCCCGCGCATCCCGGCGGCTGCGGAGCGAGGGCGTGACGTTTCGCAACGAGGTCGTCGCCGGTCCCGGCGGCTCCCAGATCCTCCTCGAGGATCCGGCGGGCAACCTGGTCGAGCTCTTCCCACCGGCGAGCTGATCCCGGGCCGGATACGCGGGATCACGGCGGAGGTCGGCCCGCTCGCTCCCGGGACCCTCCGCGGTGCCGACAAGGGACGTTCGGCCCTGCCGAGCCTCATACCCATGGCCGTACGGTCGACGGGTATGACGCACGATCGTGATCCTCGGCGGTGGAACCGGTGGGACCCTGGCGGCCAACCGACTGCGCAAGGCGTTGCCGGACTCCGAGGCGTCGACACGGTCGTGGACCTCGACGACCAGCACATCTACCAGCCGGGTCTGCTGTTCGTTCCCTTCGGCCTCGACCCGTCCCGAGGACATCGTCCGGCCCCGGTCACGCCAGCTCCCGCAGACTCGACTACCGCCAGAGCGAGATCGACCACGTCGAGCTCGAGGCCGAGCGCGTGCACCTCGACGACGGATCCGTCCTCGACTACGACGTGCTCGTCGTCGCCATCGGGCCCGACTGGTCCCCGAGGAGACCGACGGGCTACGGGTCCGGGGTGGATGGAGACGGTGTTCACCTTCTACGACCTCCCGGGCGCGACCGCGCTGGAGGCGGCCCTCGCCGCTTCCACGGTGGCCGCCTGGTCGTGAACGTCGTCGACATGCCCATCAAGTGCCCGGTGGCCCCGCTGGAGTTCTGCTTCCTGGCCGACTGGTACTTCCACGAGCGGGGGATCCGCGACCAGATCGACGATCACCTTCGTGACCCCGCTCGACGGTGCCTTCACCACACCGACCGCGTCGAGCGCTCTCGGGGGCATGCTCGCCGATCGAGCACATCGAACTGGTGACCGAGTTCAACACCGGCGAAGTCGACGGCGAAGGGGACACCTGGTGACTTCGAAGGAAGAGACAAGGGCGAGGCTTTCGTTCGCTTCGGCGGGCGTATTGAGAGAATTGGTCATGTGCGTGTGCACTCCGGATACCCCCGGTTTTGTGGGCCGCGCGCCCATGCCGCCGGCGATGGTTTCGTAGTAGGCGAAGGGAAGGCCGGTGCGGGGATCGATTCCCCCGATGGTGAGATTGTTCATGGTTCCCGCAGCAGCGGCTGGAATTCGCTCGGGCACGGCCCGGGCCAGGGCGCGAAGCAGAACGTCGACAATGCGCTGCGAAGTTTCAACATTGCCTCCCGCCACCGCGGCAGGCGGACGGGCATTCACCACCGAGCCGGGCGGAGCGATGACTTCAATGGGACGCATGAGGCCGGCAGCAGCAGGGACATCTTCGGCCAGCAGGCAGCGAAAAACGTAAAAGCAGGCGGAGTAAGTAATGGCCTCCACCGCGTTGACGCTGCCCGCAACCTGAGGATCCGAGCCGGTGAAATCCACCGTCACGACATGCTGGGATTGGCCCTGCTTTGGCGCACTCGCGCCAGCTTTGCGAGCGCCGTGGATTGTCACTGTGACCGCGATCTTTATGGGTTTGCCGATAACTCCCTCATTCCCCACGCCGTCATCGTCCAGATAATCCTCTGCCCGGTAGGCACCCTGCGGCACGCCATGCAGGAAGGCGCGCATCATTTCTTCGGAGTAGTCCTGTAGATCATGCGCGGCTTGTTTTGCCCGGCGCACACCGTAACGATGGCAGACGTCTTGCAGTCGCTCGGCTCCGGTGTGGCAGGCGGCGATCTGCGCCCCGAGGTCGCCTTCACGTTCGTCCGGGGTACGGACGTTATTGAGAAGCAGGGCGAGGATGTCGCGGTCGATCTTTCTCCTGCGCATAATTCGCACTGGCGGGATGCGGAAGCCTTCCTGATAAATCTCGCGGCAGAGTCCCATGGAGCCGGGATAGGCCCCACCCACATCGGCGTGGTGAGCGCGGGAGGCAACATAAAAATCCGGAACGTACTTTGAGATTCGCTGACGGGCGTTGGTGCCGGTTTTGCGGAAGCCACGATCCTGCCGCGCCGCAACATACACCGGCGCCACCAAGGTGATGTCAGGCAGGTGAGTGCCGCCGCGAAACGGATCGTTGAGCATCACCATGTCGCCAGGAGCGAGGTGCGTCGATTCGATGGCAGCGCGCACCGACATGGGCATAGAGCCCAGGTGTACCGGCATGTGATCGCCCATGGCGATGACTTCGCCGTTGCCATCGAAGACTGCGCAGGAATAGTCGCGCCGCTCTTTTATGTTTGGGGAAAACGCAGTGCGGCGCAGGGCGGCTCCCATCTCCTCGGCGATGGAATGGTAGATATTCTTGAAGATTTCGAGTTCGATAGGATCGCGGCGCGGCATAAGAGTGAATCGCGAGGAAGTGTACAGAAAGCCGCCTGCAGTGCGGCTGGATTATTTCGTCGCAGCGCAAACCTGAACGGCACGGCGCTCGTAAAAGACTTGACGTCATGAAGCCGCCGTGGAAGAGGTGGTGACAAAAGCAGGTCAGGGCGCATAATTTTGTTGACATTAAAGGTAATCCACCGCAATATTTTGGGCTAGCAGTGCTGGGCATACAGTTTGTGGTGCCTGCACTTCGTAGTCGGGCCCTTGCAAGGGAAAATCGTTCACGGAGGAAACTTCATGCCAGCAAAGAAAAAAGCTGCGAAGAAGAAAAAGAAGCACTAACCACCGGCGAGACCTAGATCTCGCGCATTGAGTTCTGCGGCCTCTCGAGAGAAGCACCTCTTGAGGGGCTTTTTCGTGGCCGCCCTGGCGTTGGTGGATCGCAGCCGCCGACGTTGAACAAGGGTGAAGCGGTCCGAACGCGGCCGGCAAAATTGAGGTTGTTCCCAGGGCCGTAGCGTGCTAGAAACGCGAGGAGGGATTCAGCGAGGCGAAACCCCAAGGAACAGCCGGAAAAAGGAAGCGCGGAAAGAAGCGATGCCCAAGCCCACGAAAGCAGTGAAGACCGCCGACATCATGATTCCTGAACGGCTTTATTTCCGAATCGGCGATGTAGCCAAATTGTGCCGGCTTCCCGCCTACGTGCTGCGCTTCTGGGAGACGGAGTTCCCACAGCTGAAGCCCATCAAGAGCAGCACCGGCCAGCGGATGTACCGCCGGAAGGACGTGGAAAGCGTCATCCGTATCAAACAGCTGCTTTACGAGCAGGGGTTCACCATCGCCGGAGCGCGGCAACAGTTGCGGGACGAGGTCAAAGACAAGAAGCAGAATCCTTTGCCCTTTCCGGCCGCCGCTGGAGCCGATCTCAAGCATATTCGCCAGGGGCTGAGGGAAATTCTGACCATGCTATCTGCGCGGGCCTGAGCGACGGCTGCTGTCAGGGCATCTGGAGTGCCCCTCGGAATACCCCATTTAGCAGAGATTTTATGTCCGTGGCGCATTTTGGCGCATCTGCTTTGGAGGCACCCTTCGCTAGCCTTGCACCTACACTCAGGGAGGTCCTATGCAGGACAAAAAACTGGAACGCTGGCAGGAACTGTGTGAGCAGGCTGCCAAAGAACAGGATCCCCAAAAGCTCGCCTACCTTGCCAGGGAGATCGAGCGGCTGCTCGCAGAAAAGGAAGAACGAATCCGGCTGCAGCGGTCCGGCAATGCCGTAGCCTGAACAGCAATGCTCTGGAGGGCCGCGCACTTGTGATTCCGCCGCGCGGCTTTTTGTCTTGACGGAAGCCTTCCCTACTCCGCAAAATCAATCTACACCGCTCCCCTGAAATTATTTTCCCGCGTTGGAGTTCCGACCATGCAACTCGGTCTGC
Source organism: Terriglobia bacterium (assembly GCA_963798155.1). Lineage (GTDB taxonomy): Bacteria > Acidobacteriota > Terriglobia > Terriglobales > Acidobacteriaceae > CAWCSH01. Next base: position 166,415 of record CAWCSH010000001.1, on the reverse strand, counting down.
CTGTAATGGTTCAACTCGCACTGGCGTTCGGTCTGGGAGGCTTGTTTTGGCCGGAAAAGCTGTTGCCGGTTTTTGAAGTCCTCATGTTTCCGTGGATTGCCAGTCCGCGCACCATCCGCTTCAACAGCATTATGGCGCTCAGTCTTTCACTCATGCTGTTTCTGGTGCTGCTCACCGAGGCATCGGGCGGCCCGGTTTCGCTGAAAGCGTTGCAATAGCCGAAACGCAAGCGCAACCCGCCGATCGGAAGGCCGCGACTTCAGCCTTCGGCTTGTGCTGGTCCCACTAGTGATGCTTGAAATACTGCACTGCCCGCTCGTGCGTTTCCGCGGCCTTGCGAGTGCGAAACGTGCCAAGATTGCGGCGCTTCCCCGTCTTGGCATTTTTCTTCCGCGAATACAACCGGTACTCTCCGGATTTCAGCTTGCGAATCATAGTTCCTCACTCCTTTACGATCTTGGAATGAGATTTGGATGGGCAAGAAACGCTGAGGAGATGGCCAGAAGGTGGGTGTCTACCAGTCACCCGGCTACTCACGAGTTTTAGAACCGTACTCGCCACAAGGTATGGCGTTCTCGAGTGGACCGCGGCTCACGGGTGACGTCACTCGGGTGAAACAGGATTTTCCGTTCCACAGGGTCGATATTCAGACGGAAGTCGCCGCAGTCGCAGAAATCCACGAAGCGAAGCACGAAGCCGGTGCTTCTTGCCGGGGAATCGTGGTAACGCCAAATCTGCACGGCATGAGTGCGTCTGGTCGTACACCGAGACGTTCTGGCGCGGCAACTTGGGCGGAAGGCTGTGCCTCGATCTGGTCCGGCGGACCGTACACGATGTAGGCGTGGCCGCGATCACTCTCCCACCCCTGGGTAGTTCCAGCGCCGAAGTGTTCATTGGCGTAGGCCAGACGCTGATAGTGGGTCTCTTTGAATTCGTTCTCAAGGCTGTCTGGGGTGGGATCGCGGCGCTGCCAGAAAGCTTCAATGAAATTGTCGCGCTCCTCGTCCGAGTTCAGGAGCTGATACTCGGCGCGCTCGCCGTCACGGACAATCCAGCGTACATCCTGCTCCAGCCATGCCCTGTAGAGGGCGGGCATGGAGTGCAGCGAGGAAGCCGAAGCCGATTTCGTGCGCGCAGTTTGTCCCGGCGCTCTTCCGGGCAGGAACAACAGAAGGGCGAGACAGCAAGCACCGGCCAGCACTCGAAAGTGGTTTGCCGAAGACACGAAAACTCCTTCTTCGGAATCTCCCCGGATGATTGATTCATGGTAGCGGTTGAAAAGCAGCCAGGCAACCGCGGTTCACGCATGCCCTCAACCCGCTGTCCACGGTCAATCTGGAACTCTGAGCGGCGGGAACCAAGCTGTGCTCTAGGCAAAAAATGCGCGCCTCGTGCACTCTGCTGTTATGGGTACTGGGACTCGAACCACCTTTCTGAAAGTGAAAAGCGACAACGGTTGGAAGTTGATGGCTGTGGGGCACGATCTGCAGAATTCGACCCCGGCAAAGGTCTTCCGAGTGTCGCAGGTTCGCTGTTCGCAGGACAGCGAACAGGTAGCAGCCATCTGTTACCGGGTGCGAGAGCGCGGAATCGAGTTTCTGCTGGTACGGACCCGCGCCGGCCGCTGGACCTTCCCGAAAGGCGGGGTGGAGCCGGGGTTGACCCATGCCCAGACCGCCGCGCTCGAGGCATTCGAAGAGGCCGGTGTGCACGGACGCATGCAGGAGGCGGCATTCACTTGCTATGTGCGCCGCGAGCGTAAAGGCAAGCAAACCGTGGAAATACCGGTACATGCTTACCTCTGTGAAGTGCGGCGCCTGGGGCCTCCGCAGGAATCGAAAAGAAATCGTACCTGGTTTTCCGCGGAAAAGGCGATGAAGCATTTACGAGACGACCGCTCCGCCCGGAATGCGGCTGAACTTATCCGAGTAGTGGAGTCCGCTACGGAACGAATCCAACAGCTTCGAGCCGCAAGCTCGAGGACAGCAGCGTCATCCGCCACAGCGGCGCACCCGGCAGCGTTACAGCCCGCAATATTGCGGCCCTCATCGTTCGATAAGGATGCTTTGCAAGCCGTGCAGTTCGAAGCTGCCCGCTCTCAGCGATTTGTTCGCTCCGTAGAACGGCCACAGGTCGGCGCGGCCATGCCGCACGACAGCTATGGCCCGGCTGCGATTGAACTCGCGGTGGATGCCTACCTGGTGGATGCCGGGCTGATTCCCGGACCAGATCTCCATCAGGAAAATAACCGGCTTTTGGCCAGGACAAAGCCGCGGCTACAGATGTTCCCAATCTCCTGACTCCCGTTCTGCCTCTCCTAATACTTTCGTTTTTCTCCTCCTGATACTCCCGTTCTCCTGAAGCAGCTGGCGAAAACGCTAGTGAGCCGCTACCGTGTTAAACTTCAGAAAGCCCACGCCGGAGAGGTGGCCGAGTGGCTGAAGGCGGCGGTTTGCTAAACCGTTATACGGGCCAAAACCTGTATCGAGGGTTCGAATCCCTCCCTCTCCGCCAGATTCTTGCGATCCCACTCACTTAATTCCACGTTGGAATTGTCGCGCCTCCGGCACCGACCCCCCAGCTCTCGCGATTTACGAATTCGAGACGCAAGTGTGACATCATGCGAGCTTCGGGACTTGTTATCTACCAATCAAAGGCCGACCCGAAGTCCAAAGGAAATAAGGTGTTGGGGTGGATCGTGGCGGTTACGTGTTCTGATTGCGCAACAAGACTTAACCGTATTCTGGCAGAGCGTCACGTGCAGTAGGTTGTGACCCTTCCCTCACCACAATAGAGTCAGGTACTCGGGTCCCTAAAGCCAAAGTCGCGATGTGGAGGCTCTCTATGCGTCGGTGTGCCCTGTGCGCGTTTGCATTGGTTTGGGTCGGACTATCTGCAGTAGCCCAGCAACCAAGAGTTTTGGCTCCGCATAGGCCGATTCCGCCCAAGGTGGAAAAGGCTGTCAAAGGATTGGACTCCTCGATGGCCCGGTCGCTGGTTGGGGGTCTCTGGATGACGGACACGAACGTGAAGGCATCTATTTATATCCGTAACACGGTAGAAACAGATGTCATCAGTGTTACCCCTGTATTGTATCTTAGCAATGGAGCCAGTTATACCCTTCCGGATGTGAGAGTTGGTGCCGCTGACATTGCCATCATCGACATCAACAGCGAACTACAGAAGCAGGGTGTGGTGGGCTGGGCAACACTGAGCGGGTACGTCGAATTGCGGTACAGCTGGCCATGGGACCCGTTCTGTGCCACTATCCGCAACCTGGACACGGCACATAGCCTAATTCTCAACTATGGTCTCCAGTCCACACTCCCCGCGCCTCTCGAGACCCGGCGCACCAGCTCTGCGACCTCAATGTCTGCAATCGAAGGGATGTGGTGGAAGCAGGAGAGCGACGTCAACGGATTTGTCGCGGTGGCCAACTTGTCGTCCCAACCAGCACAGGCCACGATCGAAGTGACCGATGCTGATAACAACCTCGTAGCCGCGCACACTGCAACCGTGTCCCCGCATGGCATGAAACTTGTGGACCTTCCCGAGTTGCGGACAACGAGCAGCACGCAAGGCGGGATTCGGGTGACATCACCCCTGGCGACTGACAAGCTCGTAGTGAATGGGGGGTTGGAGGACCAAGCCGTGGGTTACTCCGCTACGATACCGTTTGTCAGAGCACCAGATGCAACCGCGGATGCGGTGCAGGCTTCGATGTCGGAACTGGGCCTAATGACAGGCCCAGCGGACCCAATGATGCTCTTTCCCGCCGGGACTACTTTCACGCCGTATTCAGTCCTGCGGAATGTGTCTACTGATCCGATTACGGTCAGTCCAACCCTCTGGTGGATGCAGGGCTCTGCTCCGCAATCGGCATCCCTTCCGGCGATCAAACTGCTGCCTTACCAGACGTATAGCCTGGACGCGAAGGCGGGCCTGGCCCAGCTCGGTTCGAAGGATTTCAATGGCAGCTTCAATCTCGTCCTCGATTCCACTGCGAAACCGGGCTCGCTTTTGATGGCGGCGGGCAGTGTAGATCAGACGAATACATACGTGTTTGAGGTAACGCCACGGGGAATAGGAGAGAGCGGCGCGAAATCAATTCAGTACTGGAATACAGCCAATGGCGACGACACCATGGTCACCTTGTGGAACCCTGCCGATGAGGCCCAGGACCTCATTCTGACCCTCTTCTTTTCCGGCGGACACTACGCGCTTCCCCTGCACTTAGAGCCCAGAGTGACTCGTATGTTCAACGTTTCAGACATCATTCACACTCAGCTGCCGGACGCTGAAGGCAACATCATTCCTGCGTCGGCACAGGCGGGGAGCGCGAAGCTGTCGGGCAGCAAGGCCGAAAATGAACACATTCTCGCTGCATTTGAGGTGGGAACGTACAATGTACGTAAGGCAACATGCATGCCTTCCTGCGGACAATGTTATGGGTACACGGGGGCGCACGTCGTTGATAGCCCGTTTGCGGTTAAAGTCAATGACACAAAGCAGCTTACCCTCATCGGTACCTATGGATCAGGAACACAATACAATCTGACTAGCGGAGCTACCTGGAGCAGCAACAATGCGCCCGTTGCCACGGTGCAAACGGGAGTGGTGACTGGTAAGAGTGCGGGGAATGCTACTATATCGGCACTGGCGCTCAACTTGGAACTTCAGGTCTACATGTGTGGTCAAAACGGATACCAGTGCCCGCGGGGAAACATCGGCGGACCTGACCCAGGCACTATCTATCAATGTGGTATATCGGTAAAATTCACTGGGAGCAAATCAACCGGAGATGCTTTGTCATTCTTAACCGGAAGTGAAACGCTCGGCCTGAAGAACCTAAGTGATAGTTGGAGATGGCAAGTCGAGGTCACTGGAACTGTTTCGCCGACCGATGCGTCGCAATGGATACTCAAGCAGAGCTTCACGGGAAGGCAAAAGCAGATCCTGAAAACTCCTAGCGGTACGCTATTGTCACAAACCGATACAAATTTGAGCGCGCCGGTCGATGACCCCGACGGGCGATTCCGGCAGCAGCCGCCAGGTAGTTTCACTTATTTTTGGCTCGACGGGCCTGGCCAGTACAAGACACTCGGCGCAAACACCATTGATTCAGAAACTCAGGTGCAGAACTTCATATCTAGTGTGGTGAGTGTGCCAGATGGTGGCGGGTTCGTCACGTCCTGCATTACTCAGTGGCACCTCAAGCTGGTGGTCAAACCGGGAGGGGTTCTGGATACGGTTAATAGTTCAGCCGGAACTGGTTTTATTTCGACCAGCTTTTGACGGAACCACTGTCGGGAGGGGACAAATGAAAAGGTTTGTTACTTTGTTACTTACCTGGTCTCTGGTTTTGCTCTCTTGGGCAGGGACTGCCGACGCTGGGTCGAAATCGGTAGACGTATTGATCGAAGAATTGTATTCCCGTGACCCTGCATTAGTGGCCCGTGCTGGCGCCGAGCTTACAAGTCTCGCGGGACAATCCCCTGAGAGTCGGGCGAGTGTGGTCAGCCGCTTATTGGCCGTGTTAGACGATCCTCGAACGGAAAGCGTCGCATTTTCAAACGCCTGGTATGCAAGTGCCGAAATACTAGGAAACCTCAAAGCAAGTAGAGCGATAGAAGCACTGGTTCGACACCTGGACTATACAAATGGCGTGGCTGGTCTTTCGTCCGCCCACTTGCCCGCAGTTAGAGCACTTGTGAAGATCGGGAAGCCCGCAGTGTCAGCACTCTCTGTTGCACTTTCCGATGCACGCCCAGCAATTAGAGCGAATGCCGCCCGGGCCTTGGGTGCGATTGGAGGTGAAGAAGCCGTAGCTTACCTCGAAAGTGCGTACAAAACCGAGACGAATAGCAATGTAAAAGGTGAAATCGGCGGGGCGCTGCAAGTTGCAAGAGATAAGGCGCCGTAGTCGTGAGATTTCGGCAAGCCGATTGCGCACTCAGCGTATTGTAATGAGATTTCTGTTTAAGGTAACCATTTCGGTTCTCGTAGCTAGCTGCGCCGCTATCGCCGCCACGCCGGGCGTACCTACCGAGTGGAACATCGCGGCAATCCGAATCATAGGTGATTCCACGCTCGGGGCGCCAGCCGCCGCCCGCGCCCTGGCCATTGTCCACACCTGCATGTACGACGCCTGGGCAGCCTACGACGAGCGCGCCGTGGGAACACAGCTGCAAGGGGCTTTGCGCCGTCCTGCTTCGGAACGGACTCTTGCCAACAAAGAGCGTGCCATCAGCTATGCGGCGTATCGGGCGTTAAGCGATGTTCTGCCCACCGATACCGATTCCGTCTATAAGCCGCTGATGAGGCAGCTTGGCTACGATCCGAATGACAACTCCACGGACATCGAGACGTCTACAGGTATCGGCAACGTCGCCTGCGCCGCCGTCCTCGAATTCCGGCATCACGACAAGTCGAACCAGTTGGGCGATCTCTCAGATGGCGCTTATTCCGACTGGACACACTTCCGTCCGGTGAACATGCCGATGCCCGTACCGGCACGGCTGCCGGCGCTGCATCCGATTGACGCCAGCCACTGGCAGCCGCTCAGCTATGTGAATTCCACTGGCGGCATGGTCTCGCAGATGTTCGCGGCGGCGCAATGGTGCTATGTAACTCCGTTTGCCATGAGCTCCGGAGAAGAATTTCGCGGGTTGGCCAAGAGCCTGCCACCGCCTCTTTACGGCTCGGCGGAATACCGGGTGCAGGCCGAAGAGCTTCTCCGCTTGAGCGCCGGGCTTACCGACGAGCAAAAGATGCTGGCGGAATACTGGTCGGAGGAATCGGACGCGGAGCAAACGGTAACCCACTGGAACGAATTTGCGGAATGGGTTTCGGAAAGAGACCGCCATTCGCTGGACGATGACGCAAAGATGTTCTTTGCCCTGAATAACGCCCTGCTCGATGCCAGCATCGCCGCCTGGGACATGAAGCGGACCTACAATTCAGTGCGTCCGGTGACAGCCATCTCGGTGCAGTTTCACGGGACCAAGATCCATGCCTGGGGCGGGCCGGGAAAGGGCACGGTGGAGATGGATGGCGCAAACTGGATTCCCTACCAGGCGGCAAGCTCTCCCACGCCTGCTTCGCCGGAATACGTCTCGGGGGTGAGCACGCTGAGCGCGGCGGCGGCCTCGGTGCTTGCTTCCTGGACGGGAAGCGAGCGTTTCGGCTACACGGTCACGCTACCGGCAGGCAGCTCGAAAATCGAGCCTGGGGCGACTCCTGCCAGGGCTGTCGTTCTCACGTGGGATTCGTTTACTGAGGCCGCGGATCAGGCGGGGATGTCACAACGCTATGCCGGCGTCCAATTCGAGCGGGGCGATCTGGTCGGCCGAAAGTTAGGCCGTGCTGCGGCGGCGTCACTGTGGACCAGGACACAATCTTATTTCGATGGCGGCTCTCGTCATGAAGTTCAGACCCGGGAAGCGGGCAGATGACCTTCGCTGATGGCCGTGTACGTAATCGCCATGCCGGGGGGGTGACCTTCTGCCTGGCATGGCTGGTCCACCTGCTAATTCAAATCGAATCTCTTTTCAGGCAGAAACAATCGTCCCGTCGGCGGCGACTCCACTTACTTCGCGGATGCCTTGCTGCACGCTGAACAGTACCTGAGTGCTTAAGCTTTCGCCGGGGGCGAGAGTGCGGTGGCGTCCGGCTGCCTGCATGGCTTCGAAGTTCAGGGGGTATCCGGTGCATGGCTCAAGGACGGCGACATTGTGGTTGCGCCAGCCTCCGTAACTGGCGAACAGCCAGCAGCAACGGAATACGGATGGGTCAAAATGAAGCCCGCAAGACAGGCCGTGTTCGGTGTCAGTGAGTGCGCACCATCCATCCTTGAGGCCGGTGTTGTAGAAGAAGTAGAGCTGGCGCTCGCTGGCGCAGGGAACGCGGCGGAGATCTATTTCGCGGCCGTCGATGGGGGCCTTCGGCCAGTCGAATTCCGCGGGCGCGCCGCTGAGTGTGCCGGGGAATGAAGGATCGAGAACTACGCGCGAGGGAGGGAAATCCACGCGGTGCTTTGCCGACACGCGAAACGCGGGGTGCAGCTTCCACAGAGAATGGGAAAGGCGACCGCCCGCAGTTGGTGAACTGGTGGTGGAAGCAGACGCGGAAATCGTTGCGCCGTAACACAATGTGCTTCTCCACCTGAATCGAACTGATGGGGGTCGTGAAGCGCAACTTAACCCCTACTTCCTCAGGAGATGAGAAAGTTTCGGCGTCCCACTTGCCGGTCCAGAGTTCGCCGTGGTCAGGGTAGGGCTCACCGTCGATCACCGCCACTTCATCATTGGGGAATAATTCGTCCCAGCCACCGCTCCAGACATCGTCGTAACGTGAGTTCATGGGCTGGGTTTGAGGCAGCACCCGGGGATTGTTCCATAGCAAATCGAGATCGAGCGGCTTGTAGGTGATCTGCCAGATTTTGGCGCCGGCTTCGGGCAAGATCACCAGCCGCAGCGTGCGGTTTTCCAGGCTGACGACGCGCAGTCCGCGATAGCTCCAATCGGTGCTCACCCGCAGTTCAGACATTAGACATTCCCTCTCAATGTTGCGACTCCACTGCAGCGGATTGGGCGTCGGTCCGGACGACTGCGCTGCCGGAGCGATGAATATATTTCGGTGGCACGACAGCCTGTTCAATTTCTGCCTGGGAATGATCGGCAGCAAAGATACCGCAGTCGAAGCGAACCCGCGAGAAAAACGCGTGGCTGTTCCCGGTAAGGCGAATCTGGCTGGTGGCGAGGTCAGGACGCTGGCTCGCCAGCCGCAGAGCCCCTACCGTCGAATTTTCCACGCGGATCTGAGCATCGCCGGCGACCGCAAGCCAGTCGGCGTAGAGGTCCGAATTGCGAACGGTGATTCTGGCTTTTTGATTGGCGGTGAGTTCGTCAATCAGGCTGTCGGTAATGGTGAGGTCGGCATCTCCTCCGGAGTAAACATCCCAGGTATCGAGATTCACGTCGGCCATCGAAATGCGAAACGGGCAGTTGCTTGCGCCTGGGGTGGGGAACACCGCGGGCTTTGCGGCGGAACCGACCATGCCATGCGGAAGCGTAAGCGCCCCCTTACACTCCGGGAAAATCGCCATTTGCACCCGGCCCATTCGGCGAAGGTCGAGACTGCTGCTGCCGTGGATATAGATCAGGAAAAGCTGCGCTGAGGTGTCGGCAAGATCGGCGCTCGCGCCCGAACCCATCTTCAAGCTGGCGGAGAAAGGCTTTCCGGAGGGAATGTCGGCGAACTGCAGGTGATCGTCAAGGCCGCTGTGGGTGGAGAGAAACACTAGCTGTAGATCGCGCGCTTTCACCTGGCTTGCATGGGAAATTTCCAGCTCGAAAATTTTGAGGTGATGGAGCGTAGCCTGCACGTGATCGAGATGGAATTCGGAGTTCTCGGTCTGGAAGTTCTCGACTTCGAGTGCCCCTTGCAGTAGCCACATGGGGTGCGCACTTCCCACCGGCGCCATTTTCGAGTCATGCACGATCAAATGTGCCGGACCTTCGCAACGAAGTCCGCTGGTGCCGTTGGGCGCGCCATCCGGATCAGAAACGGTGATGGCCACATCGTCGAGCTCGAAGTTGGCTCCGGCTGCAACACGGATTGGGCCATGCAGATCGAGTGATAAATGTCGGAGCGTGACGTGGCCTTCGATCCTCAGCTCTCCATCCTGCCGGAACTGCCCCGGGCCGGAGACGACGATGCCATCGTGCAGAGGCGGTAACGGGGTTTCCGTGGCATGAGCGGATAGCGAAGCCAGCAGTCCGAGGGTGATCGCCACCAGGGTGCGCATGAGATCAATGAGTTCCTTGGAAGTCGCCGGCAGCTGCTGCCCGCCGGTCTTAACCCGTAAACGGCTGCGTCCGGGTGCTTGGGGGAGGTGCCATCCGGGCTCTTCTTCAGACTCGCGACAGCATATCCATGAAAGCGTTTACTGGCGGTTGATTATCGGATTTTCCTGCGAAAATTTCGTCATCCGTTGCCGGGCTTATGGTGAGGGGCGTATTCTGGCGGTCTCGGAATTGCACCATTTTCTCGGATTGCCGCAGGGAGAGCCGGGTTTGCGCCATTGGGGGGTGATCTGTAAAGGATGGCTGGCCCTGCTGCTGGTCGCAGCCGCGACCGCCCAGCAAACGCCAGCCTCCGGCGGGGATTTCGACAGCCTGCTGCATCAGGCCTTCGATTTTCACCAGCATAGCGACTACACTCGCGCTCTACCTTTATTGCGCCGCGCCTGGAAACTCCAGCCACATGACTACTTCGCCAACCTTTTGCTGGGCATTGACCTGCTCAGGACAGGGCAGGCCGGGGAGGCAGTCAAGTTCCTGCAAGCCGCGGCGCGGACGAGGCCGAAAGAAGAATTTCCCCACGAATATCTCGGCGAGGCGCAGGCATCGTTGAAGCATTACGCGCTGGCAGCGGAATCGTACAGTCGGGGAGTTCAGGTTGCGCCGCAATCCTCGCAGGCAGTGGTGGCGGTGGTGGATTTCGGACTGGCTCGCTTCGCCGATCTTTCTGCCAGCCTGCGAAGTTCCCGGAGCGGACTTGCGGCGGAATACCGGTTGCAGGCTCTGGCGCATCCGCTGAATGATCCAGGGAGATTGCAACTGCTGAAGCGCTCGGCAGACCTGGATGGCAATGCTCCGGGAATCTGGAGCGAACTCGCACTGGCAGAAGCATTTGCAGGAAATATGGTGCAGGCGGAACAGACTTTATCGCGTGCCTTGCAGCATAACTCCGATGATCTACGCGCCTGGCTGGTACAGGCGATGCTGGCTGCACAACGAGGGAATTGGCAAGGTGCTGGCCGCAAGTTGAATGAGATTGCCGCGCACTCTCCGGCGGTGCTGGCGAATGCGGCCAGTGACTGGCCGGTTACCTTGCAGCCTGCTGCCGGCGAGAAGCTCACAGGGGCTGCTGCAGATTTTTTGAGTTGTGTGCGGACAAGCTGTAGCGCGGAGAAGTTCAATACCGGGAGGCCGTCCCCGAGGGCCAAGCTTTCAGCCGGCACGGCGTTTCATGAACAACGATGGGAAGTTCTGGCACACATGCCCAGGCCCGCTGAAACGCAGCCGCAGGTTTGGCTGCAACGAGGGACCGCTCTCGTTCACCTCGGGGATTGCGAAGGCGCGATTCCGGCGCTGGAACGCGGCATCGATCAGAATCCTGAGCCGGTTTACGGCATGTTCCTGCTTTCCTGGTGTTACGCGCGGCAGGCCGGCACTGTGGCGGCCCATCTTCAGCAGAGTGGAGAAGACGATGCGCTGGTCCACATGATGCGGGGAGATGTGTTGCTACGGCTTCAGGCCAACAGCGCAGGAGCGATTTCCGAATATAAGGACGCGCTGGCCAAAAGCCCCGATGATCCCGCGGTCCTGCAACGGCTGGCAGAAGCGGAGCTTGCCGCCGGACAAATGGAAGCGGCCCGCGCCAGCGCACAATCCGCATTGAAGCTTGACCCGCATCGCCTGCCTGCCATGCAGACACTGGCAAAGATCGCCATGGACGAGAGGGACTACACCAGCGCGCTGCCCTATCTTCGCCAGCTCTTGAGCCATGATCCAAACGATTTGACTACGCGGGTGCAACTGGGGACGGCATGCGCGCAAACCGGAGCGCTTGCAGAGGCGCTGCAGAATCTGGCACCGGCGCTGGCAAAGGGATATCCGGACGAGAAGGGCAGCCTGCATTCCTTGCTGGGCACGGTTCTCCGCAAGATGGGGCGGACGTCGGAAGCCAACCAGGCGTTTGCCCAGGCGCGCGAACTCTCGGATGATTTCCAGCGCAGCTCGCGGCAAGACCCGAAACAGGTGGGGAATGAGCCGCATTAACCGGTTCGGGTTCAGCCGGCGGTCATTCCTGCAACTCGCGGGCGGAGGACTATGCTTCGCCGCTGGCATGAGGCGGGCTGCAGCTGACGGATCGCCCGGCTCCGGTCCGATTTTGCTGCAGAATGTTGCCCCGCATTGCGGTCTGGATTTCGTGCTCCGTAACAATGCTTCCGGGCGCAAGTATCAGGTGGAAACTGTGCTTGGCGGCCTCGGTGTCATTGATTTCGACAACGATGGCTGGCCGGATGTGTATTGCGCGAATGGCGCGGCGCTGCCTTCGCTCGAAAAGTCAGATCCTAGCTTCTACAACCGGCTCTACCGCAACAACCGGGACGGCAGCTTCACCGATGTCACAGCTAAGGCAGGCGTGCAAGGACGAGGCTACGAAATGGGAGTGGCCGTAGCCGACTACAACAACGACGGGCTGGAGGATTTATTCGTTGTCGGGGTCCACGGGAACACGCTCTATCGCAATAATGGAGACGGAACGTTCACCGACGTGACTGAGCGAGCGGGCGTCAGCGGGTCAGATGCAGGCGGACGCAAGCTATGGTCAGTGGCAGCGGCGTGGCTGGACTATGACAATGATGGCAATCTCGATCTGCTGGTCTCGAACTACTGCGACTGGACTGCCGGCACCGATCCGATCTGCGGTGGACTGAACGGTTCGAGTCGCACCTACTGCCACCCTGACATGTACCGCTCCGAGCCCATGTTGCTCTACCACAACAACGGCAACGGAACCTTCACCGAGGTCTCACGGCAAATGGGACTGGCGGACGTTCTGGGAAAGGGCATGGGAATCGCCCTGGCCGACTATGATCGCGACGGCCGCCTGGACGCGTTTATCGCCAACGACAATGCGCGCAATCTTCTGATTCACAACCTCGGTCGCAAGCTTGAAGAGGCGGGCATTCCAGCGGGAGTCGCCTACAACGGCGATGGCCGCCAGATTTCCGGCATGGGCGCGGATTTCGGCGATTTCGATGGCGACGGTCTTCCTGACATCGTGATGACCGGACTGCGCGGCGAGACTTTCGAACTCTTCCGCAACCGGGGTGACGGCAGCTTCGACGATGCCAGCTCCAGCAGCGGACTGCTGGATTTGAGCCGCCAATGGAATGGCTGGGGCTGCGGCTTCGTTGACCTCGACAATGACGGATGGCTTGATCTCTTCATCGCCAATGGCGGCCTCGACAGCGACGAGCCGCAGGCCAACCGAATATTTCGCAACCAGCACGGACGATTCACCGACGTTTCAGCGCAAGCCGGCCCGGATTTCTCCCTTGCCGCCCTGCATCGGGGAGCCGCCTTCGCCGACTTCGACAACGACGGCAAAATCGATATTGTGGTTTCCGCGATCAATGCTCCCATGGAGTTATGGATGAACCGCAGCCCCGCTCAGAACTGGCTGCAATTGAAGTTAAAGGGGAAACGGAGCAACCGGTCGGCCATCGGCGCCCGCGTAATTTGCCGCGGCGCCGCTCGAACCCAGATCTCGACCATCAGCAACAGTGTGGGCTACGCGTCGGCAAGCGATTTGCGGCTTCACTTCGGACTTGCCGATGAGCGCAAAGTTTCGTTAGAAATTCTCTGGCCGTCTGGAATCGTCCAGCGCATGAATGAAGTCCAAGCGAATCAGCGGCTTGAAATAGAGGAGCAGGCGCAGAGCACTCCTGAGGAGTCCAAACCGCCCGATCATAAAACAAAAGAAAAATCCTGATCCCGCATAGCGAGCAACTCGCTCTCCCGATACAGTTAGCGACCGGCGTGGTGTGTGGGGATTCATCTCAGCCGTACAAATCAGTGTTCACAAACAGGGGGTAGGCGAAATGCCGTCTATTTTTGGAAGGAACGTGCAGGCGAACCGTCTCAGAATTGCTTGCCTGACCATGGTGGCCATACTGACGGTCGGCGGAGGCGCGCTGTTCGCCCAGACCACGAATGGCCAGTTCAGCGGCGTGGTGACGGATTCCAGCGGAGCTTCGGTGGTGGCTGCCGATGTCCAGGCTACCAACACCGCGACCGGTGTGAACTACAACACCCGCACCAATGACGCCGGCGTTTATGTGCTGCCGCAGTTGTTGCCGGGCCCCTATTCGATCACCGTGAGCAAAGATGGCTTTGCGCCGACCGTGCATTCCGGGCTCACCCTTCGCACCGGTGACAAGCTCTCGTTCAACTTCAGCATGAAATTGGGCACAGTACAAGAAACTGTGAACGTGAGCGGGTCGGCGCCGGTCATCAACATGGACCAGTCCACCGCCTCCACCGTGCTCGATAACAAGATGATCACCGAGCTGCCCCAGCTCAATCGCAACACGCTCGACCTGACGGCGGTCACGCCCGCCATCCAGGGCCAGGGACCGCTCAGCAACAACATCGGCAGCTTGGGCAATGCCGGTTATCTGATGGCGAATAACGGCAACTCCTATAGCGTGGCCGGGGGCCAGGTGAACGGCACCAGCATCTCGGTGGACGGCAACCAGCTACAGGATTCTGAATTCAACGCGGTGAACCGCGCCATCCCCACGCCTGACAGCGTCGGTGAGTTCCGGGTCGAGAGCGGGGTTTTAACCGCCGACCATGGCCGCTACTCCGGCGGCATCATTTCGGTTCAGACCCAGAGCGGAACCAGCCAGCTGCACGGACGGCTGTTCGAATACTTCCGGAACCAAAGTTTGAACAGCAACAGCTGGCTCAACAATGCGCAGGGAGTCGAGAAGCAGGCCTTCCATCAGAACAATTACGGGTTGTCGCTGGGCGGCCCAATTGTTATTCCTCACCTGTATAACGGCAAGAACCGCACATTCTTCTTCTTCGGATGGGAAGGCGAGCGCTTTTCGCAAAGCCAGAACCTTGAGAGTTCGGTTCCCACCGAATTGAACCGGGCGGGCGATTTCTCGCAAACGGTGATCGCGGAGCAGAGTGGACAGCCCGTGTTGGCGCGGATCTTCGATCCCTTCCATGGCGCCGACGATGGCAGCGGCAACTGGGTGCGACCTGAGTTTCCGGGAGAGGTCATTCCCACTACCAGTTCGACCTTGTCCACGCAGAGCCAGCTCTTCCTGAATTATCTCAACCTCTGGCCCTTGCCCAACCACGCTCCCGACGCGAATAGCGACCACATCCACAACTACTGGTCGACTATCGCAACCCACAGGCCGACCGACCGTTTCTTTGTGCGCATCGACCACAACCTGACTAACAATCAGCGGTTGAACATCAGTGCCAGCCGCACCCGCCTCACCAATTTCATTCCCGCTGCCTTTGACGGCACGGCGCAGTCCACCACCGTCGATCACGATGTCAGCGGCAGTTTGCAGTACACCTGGGTGGTATCGCCGCAGTCCATCTTCGATGTGCATCTGGGCTTTGGCGTAGCCAAGCTGGTCAGCGACGGCGTGTCCGGCTGGGGTGCAGCAGCCAATCCCAACATTGATACCTCCACTTGGCCATACGATCCGCTCATCATCAACAATCCGGAGCGCACCACCAGCCAGATTCCTCCCGGCCTGAGTGTGGGTGATCCCAATGGATTCGGCTATACCAATATCGGCGGATCGGAATTCGACTCGTTTATCAACCAAACCACCAACGGCTCGGTCGCCTTCACCAAGATCATCAACCGCCATACCCTGAAATTCGGCTACGAGCAGTACTTCGCACGCTTTGACGAGAATGGCGGCGATCATACCGGCGTTGCCTGGGTTAACCCCGGCGGTGGCTCCAATCAACAGTGGGACAACAACGATGGCCTAACCGGCAGTCCTCTGGCTGAGTTGATGATGGGCTCATCGAACTTCTTCCAGTGGGGCAACTGGAACATCGCTCCCTATGGATGGAACGAAGCCGCTTACGCCATGGACGACTGGAAGGTCAATAGCAAGCTGACAGTGCAGCTTGGCCTGCGGTGGGACCACGATGGGTCGCGGCAGTCGCGGTATCCCAAGGGCAGTCTGCAGTACGACATGAACGCCAAGAATGTCCTGACGCCGAACGCCGGGTGGGACTGGAGCCAGGTCACCTCGGCGGTTCCGGGACTCTCCGGCTTGCCGGATCCGGCCTGGCTCAGCCAGGGCGCAACCGGAAGAGTGGTGTTGCTGGATACTCCCGAGTATCCCCAGAAGAATCTCTACACTACCAACTGGCTGAACTTCCAACCCAGAATCGGTATTGCATACGCAATCGATGACAAGACGGTCCTGCACGCCAGCGGCGGCATCATCTACCAGGGCCTGAATGGTCTTTCTACCGACTGGTTCAGCTTCTATTACAACTCCAATACCTTTAACCAGATTTCGACGCTGGATGGGCAGCACTGGATCAGCGAATTCGGCCAGGACCATGGCCTGGGGACTTTCCCGCTGCAGAGCGGAGGAGTTCCACTCGGCTACTATCCCCCGGTCACCACCAACGCGGAGTACGGGTTCCAAACCTTCGGCGCCCAGGCCAACCTGGACCAGGCAGGCACCACCATCGGACACTTCGATAGTCCTCAGGACTACATGTGGGACTTCAGCGTTCAGCGCGAAATCGGCAAGAACTGGGTGGCGACGGTGGACTACACCGGTATCCGTGGCATTCACCTCCTGATGCCCGTATGGAACTGGAGCACCAACAACATCCCGCTCGATTACTACCAACTGGGCGACAACCTTCAAACCCAGGTGCCGAATCCGTTCTACGGCCAGTCGCAGACCTTTGCCGACCAGCCGACGGTATCGCTTTACCAGTTGCTGGGCCTTGCGCCACAGTACACGCAGGTCTCCCCTGGGCAGGCGACCTGGGGGAGATCGTTCTCCAATTTCCTGAACATGCAGATTCAGACCCGCAGCTATCACGGGTTGACGCTGTTGGCTTCCTACGCCATTCGCAAAACCCTGACCAACACCGCCGGCAAGGATATTCAGCATAATGGCCCGGCGGGACGTGGGCTGTTGCAGGATCCCCACAACTTGATGGAGGCTTACGGAGTTGCGCTGTACGAGAAGCCTCAAACCTTGCTGCTGAATTACTCCTACGACCTTCCCTTCGGCCGAGGGCGCCAATTCATGAACGGCACCGACACCTGGGGCAAGCGGGTGCTGAATGCCGTGGTTGGTGGCTGGGCTCTGGCCGGTGTCAGTACCTGGGATCCCAAGGGAACTCCAGTGCTGATGCCGCAAGTGGATGGCGGCGTGACCGCGCCCGGCGCGGCTCTGCGCTGGTCGCTGGATAACAGCACCAACTACCTGAATTCGAACATTGACTACTCCAAAGGTTTGTTTGTGAATGGAGCCTTCGTCAACTCGAATCCCCAGGGCATCTTCAACCCCGGTGCGTTCGTCCGAACTCCGGACTACAGCCTCAGCAACGCCCCCTTTGTCTTCTCCAACGTTCGCAACCCTGGTGACTTCACAACCGACGCCACCCTGTTGAAGAAGTTCTACTTCTCGCAAGACACGGCCCGCTATCTGGAAGCTCGCGTGGAAGCGCTGAACGTCTTCAATCACCCGGTTTACAACACCGATCCCAACCAGGGCGGAGGAATCGACAACAATCCCGATTCCCCGACTTTCGGCGGCATCAACGGCAAGCTTGGCAGCCGCACCATGCAGATTGGTTTGCGACTATTCTTCTAGATCGTAGATTGGCAGACACGGCCGGTCCGGCAACTCGGGCCGGCCTTTTTTCATCCGTAACCGGGGCGCTCCCGCAGTTGCAGTATTGTGGGTAAATGGAGGTCTGCCGGTGACGCGATTACGGGATCTTCCGCTTCGCATAGGTCTGCTTTTCCTGCTGTGCGCGTTCTGTGCCGCTCAGAATTCTTCTCAAGAAAATGTCGTGATCGATGTTCACGGCCGCTCCACACCTTTTCCCCACTTCTGGGAAAAGGCGTTCGGGTCTGGACGGGCGATTCTTGCCCTGCGGGAGCAGTATCGCAGCGACCTGCGCGAGGTGAAGAAGGCCACCGATTTCCAGTATGTCCGCTTCCACGCCATTTTCCACGATGAAGTCGGAGTCTATGACGAGGACGCTCAAGGAAATCCGCAATACAACTTCTCCTATGTCGACCAGATCTACGACGGATTGCTGAAGAACGGAGTGCGTCCCTTCGTCGAAATCAGCTTCATGCCCCGAAAACTCGCGTCGCGACTGGATGTACATCCCTTCTGGTACAAGCAGGTCGTCTCACCCCCGAAAGATTATGCCAGGTGGGATGATCTGGTTCGCCACTTTGCCCAGCATCTGGTCGACCGCTATGGAATTGGCGAAGTCGCGCAGTGGTATTTCGAGGTTTGGAACGAGCCCAACATCGATTTCTGGAGCGGCGACCCCAAGCAGGCGACCTACTTTGAACTCTACGACCACACTGCGCGGGCGCTGAAATCTGTAAGCCCATTGCTGCGGGTTGGGGGACCGTCCACCGCGGCGGCCGCCTGGGTGGATGCCTTCATCGCGCACACCGCCATGGCGAATGTTCCCGTGGACTTCATCTCCAGCCACGGCTATGCCGACGATACCGTGCAGAATCTGTTCCACGCCAACGAAAACATTCCCATGGACCAGCGGGTCTGCCGGGCGATCCGGAAAGTTCACGATCAGATTGCAGCGTCCGAGCGGCCGGGCTTGCCGCTGATGTGGACGGAGTGGAATGTGCCGTCCTTTGCCAATCTGCAGGCCCGCGACACCATCTACGTGGGTCCGGCACTGGCGGACGACATTCGCCAGTGCGACGGCCTGGTGGACATGATGTCATTCTGGACGTTTGATGACGTTTTCGAAGAAACCGGCGTGCCACCGGATCCATTTCATGGCGGGTTTGGACTGATTACCTTCGACGGGATTAAGAAACCGAGCTATGACGGCTTTGCCCTGCTTCACCAGCTGGGCGATCAGCGCATCCCGAACCCCTCCCGGAATGCATTGGTCACGCGGAGGGCCGACGGAACCGTGGTGGTGGCGGCATGGAACCTGGTCGATCCCGATAGCACCGGTTCGCCGCGTGCGTTCGACTTCGAGTTCAAGGGCGTTTCGGATGCAAGCACGGTTGAGATCACCCGCGTCGATGGCACTCATGGCAACACGCTCGCGGCCTACCAGGCGATGGGCAAGCCTAGATACCCGACGCCAGCTCAGATAGAAACCATCAACCGGGCAGCGGACCTCGGCCCTCCCCAGGCTGACGCGCTGAAGAATGGAAAGCTTCAGCTCACGATTCCGGTGAATGGGTTAGTGTTGCTCGAAATCGCAAAATAGAAGTTAAAGGCGGCGTTACAGCAGGATCTCCATGCCTTCGGCGGCTGCCCGCACCCGGGCGTAGTAGTTGCGGGCTTGCTGGACGGTGCTGTCGATACAAGTATCGTCGTGGTCAGGATCGTGGTGGTACAGCACCAGTTCCTTTGCGCCGCTCTCCATCACTACGTTTACGGCTTCCCGCCAGTGGCTGTGGCCCCAACCTCGCCGCCGGGCCTGGTATTCGTCGGGAAGGTATTGCGCGTCATAGATGAGCACGTCGGCGCCTTCGGCGAGCTTGCGCACGTTTTTGTCGAACTCCGGGTCCCCCGGCTCGTTATCGGTAGCGTAGACGAAGATGCCTTCCTTGCTTTCCAGGCGGAATCCCATGCAGCCCTGAGGATGGTTGAGCCAGGCGGTCTTGATGGTGACGTCGTCGAGCTTAAGATCGCCTTCGTCGATGTTATGGAATTCCCGCGTAGCCCTCATCTCGGCGATAGGCACGGGGAAGTAGGGGCTGGTCATCTGCTCCTCCAGCACCTGCTTCAGATTGCGGGTGCGATTCGAGCAGTGGAACACAAAACGGTTGCCGGGACTGTAAAGCGGTGAGAAGAACGGGAACCCCTGGATGTGGTCCCAGTGATAGTGCGAAACAAACACGTGGGCAAACACAGGCGTGGCGGAGCCGTTTGACTGAAGGTTCTGCCCGAGCAGGCGGAAGCCGGTGCCGCAGTCAAAGATGAAACTGCGTTCTCCCAGGCGCACCTCGACGCACGAGGTATTCCCCCCATACCGCATGTTCTCGGCTTGAGGGGCAGGGATCGACCCCCGCACTCCCCAGAATTTGACTTGCATACGCCCCCGTCTAAGCGGATGGCCCGGGTAATTTATTTGGACATCTTCTCCTGTGATGTCGAGTCCGTCAATTCATTGAGTGGGTACCTGCCGGGAACCGGGTGGGGATCCCCTCGGAAGTTGCTCATTCGGCGTTATCTTCGGGACCACCTCCGGCGTCATCTCCGGGGCCAATCTCTTTCGGCTGCGGTGCCCTATAATGAAGCCCCGCAGTTCCTCTTTTGAGGAATGCCGCACCCCTTACATGGCTATTCCTGACTACAAAGAATTCTCCCGGCTGGCCGCCGAAGCGACGCTGGTTCCAGTGGCCAAGTCGGTGGCTGCCGACCTTTTGACCCCGGTTTCGGCCTTTCTGGCTGTAGCAGCCCGCGAACCTGAAGCGTTCCTGTTGGAGTCGGTGGAACGAGGCGAGCAGATCGGCCGCTACACTTTCCTGGGAGCGCGACCCTACATGAAAGTGAGCTCCCAGGGAACTCAGGTTCTGCTGCAACGTGGCAAGAAGGCCGAGACCCGCGAAGGCAGCGTTTTCGAAGTGGTGAAGCAGGAATTGCGAAAGCATCGTCCCGCCCACCTTGCAGGACTGCCTCCGTTCACTGCCGGGGCGGTCGGCTATTTCGCCTATGACACGGTACGGCAGCTCGAAAACATCGGGCACAGCACCAAAGATGACCTGAAGATCCCCGACTGCGTGATGATGTTCTTTGACCGGCTGCTGGCGTTCGATCACCTGCGGCACCAGATTCATATCATCGCCATGGCCGACGTGTCGCGGGAATCGCCGCGGCGTGCCTACGATCGCGCGGTTGCCGACATTGCTGCGCTGGAGAAGAAGCTGTCAGCCGGGCTGCGGCCGGCATTGTGGAGAAAGACGCCGGCCCGGCGCAAAGGCAAGCTCAAAGTCCATGCTGCCACCAGCCGGCAGAAGTTCGTTAAATCGGTCTGCCGCGCCAAGGAGTACATCGCCGCCGGAGATATCTTCCAGGTGGTGCTGTCGCAGCGGCTCGATTTCGTCCCCGAGGTGGAGCCGTTCGATGCCTATCGCGCCTTGCGCACGGTGAACCCGTCTCCATACATGTACTTTCTCCGCATGGGCGACATGCATGTGCTGGGATCGTCGCCCGAGATGCTGGTGCGGGTGACCGGGCGCAAGCTGGAATACCGTCCGATCGCAGGAACGCATCCGCGTGGCAAGGACGAGGCGGAAGATCACAAGCTGGAACAGCTCATGCTGAACGACGAAAAAGAACGCGCCGAGCACGTGATGCTGGTGGATCTCGGGCGCAACGACCTGGGACGGGTCAGTGAATACGGCTCAGTACGGGTACGCGACCTGATGTATGTGGAACGATATTCCCACGTAATGCACCTGGTGTCGGCGCTCGAAGGCAAGCTGCGGCAAGATATGGACGCCATGGATGCTTTCGCAGCATGCTTTCCCGCCGGCACGTTGAGCGGTGCGCCGAAAGTGCGCGCCATGCAGATCATTGAAGAGCTGGAACCCACGCGGCGCGGGGTTTACGGAGGTTCGGTACTCTATGCCGATTTCGCCGGAAACCTGGATTCCTGCATCGCGATTCGTACCATGATGATGAAAGGCAAGCGGGCCTACCTGCAGGCCGGAGCAGGCATTGTGGCGGATTCCGATCCGGCCAGCGAGTTTGATGAATCGATGAACAAGGCGCGAGCGGTGGTGAGGGCGGTGGAGAAGGCAAGAGGGGAGAGCAGTGGCTAGTGGCTAGTGGTTAGTCGCTCGTCTCGATCGGTGGCTTTGGTTGGCGCGCTGACTCCAGCGACTTGATCAAGCCGGTGACGATTCGCCCGAGTTCTCTGGTTCTATCGATGAGAACTGCGGCATCTTCATTCGTTAGATAACCAAGATTTTCGGCTATTGTCAGTTGGCTTTCGAGTTCGAATATCGAGCCGCGGGCGTACCCGAGGAACTGCTTGAACTCTCCACGCGACATCCGCCCTTGTCCTTCGGCAATGTTGCTAGGGATGGATACTGCTGCCCGCCGGATCTGGGTGGTCAGGCCGTAAATTTCTTCTCGCGGAAATTTCTGGGTGGACCGGTAAAGATCTGTTACCAGCGATATACTCTTTTGCCACCCGATCAGTTCTTGATAGTGCAATGCCATGAAACGTCCCAGAGAGTGCTCTGTGGGAGTGTGAACTATTTTTTTGACTTTGCAAGTGCAGCACGGGGAAAAAGACATCCCGATCCCACATCGGGACAAAGACTAGCCACTAGCCGCCAACCACTAGCCACTGATTTCCAAAAAATTCTCTACCAGTCTCTTGCCCTCGCCCGTCAACACGCTTTCCGGATGGAACTGCACGCCTTCCACCGGAAACTTCTTATGGCGCAGGCCCATGATGACTCTCGCTCCGTCGGGTTCGATGGTGTAGGCGCTGATCTCTAGATCAGTGGGCAGGTCGCTTTCGCGGACGATCAGAGAGTGATAGCGGGTGGCGGTCATCGGCCGTGGCAAATTCCTGAACACGGTTTTGCCGTCGTGCTCAACCTGGCTGGTTTTGCCGTGCATCAGGTGCGGGGCACGAATGACGGTACCGCCGAAAGCCTCGCCGATGGCCTGATGTCCGAGGCATACGCCCAGCACCGGCAGCTTGCCGGCAAAATGGCGGATCAGGTCGATGGTGACGCCGGCGTCCTGCGGAGTGCACGGGCCGGGAGAGACCACGATCCGTTCGGGCGACAGCTTCTCGATCTCGGCAATGGTGATCTGGTCGTTGCGACGAACCACCACCTCCGCCCCCAGTTCCCCCAGGTATTGCACCAGGTTG
Source organism: Terriglobia bacterium (assembly GCA_963798155.1). Taxonomy (GTDB): domain Bacteria; phylum Acidobacteriota; class Terriglobia; order Terriglobales; family Acidobacteriaceae; genus CAWCSH01. The sequence continues at coordinate 143,694 of CAWCSH010000001.1, read as the reverse complement.
TAGGTAAAAGAGTCGTAGTTGTCGAGGACGAAAACCATGTTTTCTGCCATCAGCTTACCGCAAAAAACCAATGGGGTCGCCGGGGCCGTCCGGGAACAAATTCGGCTTGACACATTTGCCGTAAACCGCCATGCTTACTGGCTTTATGGAAGAGATCATGGCTGATTCCCCGTCTGAGAAGCGTAACACTCGGCGGTTCGCATTGCGCTTGCCCGTCTCGGTGAATTATGCCGACGAGGCGCACGGAAAGTCTGCCCAGACCCGCGATGTAAGTGCCCGTGGCATATGCTTTTACGTGGATACTGCTATTGAGGCCGGGGCCCCCATCGAGTTCACCCTGACCCTGCCACCCGAGATCACCCTCACCGAAAGCATCCATGTGCGCTGCAAAGGCAAGGTGGTGCGGGTGGATGGCCCTCGCGCGGAGGGCAAAGTGGCCGTCGCCGCAGTCATCGACGAATACGAATTCCTGTCGGAAACCTAGTGTCGGCAGCTCCAGCGGTAGAATTGGCCGAACACGGGGCGAAGATCGCTTTCCACACTCTATCTCCTTAACCCTTGTCATTCCTCATGATGTGAGGACTCTGCTATCGACCGCGGCCGTCAGAACGACCCTGCGCCGCACACCCAGCAGCGCCCTTCGTGCCTGCATAGCGGCTTTCTTCAATTGTTTGCTGGTGATATCGTTTCCTAAGGTATTCTCCCCGGAGTGGCTCTCTTGTCGCGTATTTCCAGCCAAACCGCCGCCGGACTGCTGTTTCTGTCTCTATTTTTGGCTATCCCGGGAAGCGCACAATCGGTTTCGGATTCCACTCTTCCTTCAGCGCAAGAGGCACAATTGCCGCCGGCATTGGTGCGCTCGGTCAAAGTAGTTACCGATAAGAACGGACCAGCCGTCGAAATCATCACCACCCGTCCGATGATCCCGGTGGTCAGCACCCTGGTAAGCCCGTCGCGACTGGTGATCGATCTTCCGAAGTCCTACGTCTCGCCTGCCCATTGGAAGATCGATTTCAGCGACAAGAGTATTGGTGGAGTTCGAGTCAACCAGTATCAAAAAGATCCTCCGGCCACGCGAATTGTGGTGGATCTGAAAAAGCCTTGCGGCTATAGCTGGGACGCAGCCGGCAACCGGCTGATGATTCGCATGCAGACCAGCCTGAATACCGCTATCGACAACGACCTGGATACGTCTCCCGCAGCTCCGGCTGCGACCAGCCTGGTGCCGGTAAGCCCATCCCGCGCGACGGTGTCGCACAGCGGGGCGGGAACGGGCTCGTCGCTCACCGCGGGAGCAGACACCGCTGTGTTGCATCTGCCACGCGGCGGAGAAGTGAGAGTTTGTCCGGGGACGACGGTATCGGTTACCTATTCCCAGAACAGCCGCGACCTCATGCTGAGCATGAATACCGGGGCCATGGAAGCGCACTATTCGCTGGATGCTTCGGCCGATTCTGTGCTTACACCGGACTTTCGCATTTTGCTGGCGGGGCCCGGCGAGTTCGACTATGCGATCAGCGCAGATCCGCGCGGGAATACCTGTGTACGGTCGCTGCCCGGCAGCACCGCCTCCGCCATCGTCTCCGAGTTGATGGGTGATGGCACTTACCAGGTGAAGCCGTCCCAACAGGTGGTGTTTCATCAAGGGCGGCTGACCGCGGTGGATCATGCGGTGCCTCCCAATTGCGGATGCCCTGAGCCTACAGTACCCACGATGCTAGCTTCTTCTGTCGGCGAGCCGCAGGCTAACGCCGCGGGCTCGATGAGCGTTCCGGTAACCGGAGCGGCCCCGGCGGAATCTCAGAACTCGGAACCGGCCTCTCCGCAGGTCGGGGCTGCCGCGCCCGGTGATACCACTCTGCCTCCGGCTGACGCTAAGGCCGTGCATGTGCAGGTGGATGCGCCTTTCGTTTTCCGCGCGGCTGACGCGCCGCGTACCGTGCCGCCAGCTCCCACCGAGGAAGTCTCTGATCTCAAGCTGCAGTACGCCACTCCGGTGCAGCCGGTCGAGATGTCGGTGGTGGCTCCGCCCCGGCCGGAACCCACCCAGAAGGAGAAGCCGGAACACAAGGGCTTTTTCGGCAAAATCGGCGGATTCTTCTCCTCGATTTTCCACTAACGGGAGCCACTTCCTTGGCCTCGGTTTAGAGGTAACTCGGCATCTTCACCCAGCCCTTTACCTCTACTTTTTCCTTCCCGCAGGCATATACTTGTGCCGAAACAAAGACATGGCATCGTCAGTACATTCAGCGGACAGGTATTCCGCGCACCCGGAGAGTCCGTCCGGCTCCATCCTGTTTGCAAATAGCGGCAGCACCTATGGTGTTCGCCGAGGAGCATTCTTTGCTTCGTATGCGGCGAACACATTGATTCTGGCGCTGGCGGTCTGGTCAGGACACTGGGTGGTGCAGCATCGGCAAGAGATCAAGCAACGTGTTACGGGCGTAGTGACAGAGATCGCGCCGTATGTATTGTCGCCCTCCGAGGCGCCAGCAGGCGGCGGTGGCGGCGGTGGCGACCGGGACCGTCTGGCTGCCAGCAAGGGCTCGCCACCGAAATTTGCACCCGAGCAGATCACTCCGCCTGTAGCGGTAGCGCGAAATCTCGCTCCCATACTTCCGGTTGATCCCACAGTAGTCGGCAATTCGCAGATGCAGCTGCCGCAGCTCGGCGAAGTGGGCGATCCGCTGGCAAATCTGGCGGCGCCGAAATCCAACGGCACAGGATCCGGAGGCGGCATTGGCAGTGGCGATGGCGGTGGAGTCGGCCCCGGCAGCGGCCGTGGAGTGGGCCCCGGCTCAGGCGCCGGCTATGGCGATGGCGCCTACCGTCCTGGACTTGGAGGCGTGACTGCGCCGCGAACCATCTATGCGCCCGATCCCGAATATACCGACGAGGCGCGCAAGGTCAAGTTTCAGGGTTCGGTGGTTCTGTGGCTGGTGGTTGACGCGGCCGGCTTGCCGCGGGAACTCAGGATCGTGCGGGCTGCCGGCCTGGGTCTGGACGAGCGCGCGCTCGAGGCGGTGAAAACCTGGCGCTTTGAACCGGGACACAAAGACGGCCGTCCTGTGGCCACGCAGATCAACGTGGAAGTCGACTTCCACCTGTTTTAGAGCGCAGCCGGCTCTCTACTGCCAGCTCTCGGTTTCCCGCCTATCGTCTCCGCATGGTCTTGGCCAGCGGCGTGACTCGCTCGCGGAATTCCTCTGCGATGGCGGCGCCGCGGTCGAGCACTTCTTCGGCGGCTTCCTTCGCGTCATCTCTCCAATCTTCGAGCGTGTCGCGGGCATCTTCGTATCGCCGGCGCAAGTCTTTGCGCATCTGGCGGCCCGATTTTGGCGCATACAAGAGGCTGATCGCGGCCCCAATACCTAACCCGATCAACAGGAAAGTTATGGCGGTTGCTGCGGTGCTGCCCTGCTCGGAAACTTCGTCTTTTTCGGAACGCATAAAACACCTGCCTGTATGAACTTAACTGACGGATTCGTGCGTCTCCATTCTAGCCGTCCCGCGACGGTAGTGTTGGACAAATCTAAGACACAGGCAGGCTGCCGGCGCTGCTTTCCCAAATCGGCTTGGCACGATTAGAATGAAGCTTCGGCCCCGCGTCTGGGGTGCTCGTGTCTGGCGGAAAATGTGGCTCGGCCCGCCTTCTGCCTGTCTTATCCACATATTTGAAGGAGAATCTTTCAGCAATGGCCATTCCCGCCACCCAACTGCGTCCCGGCATGATCATCAAGCACAACAACGATCTGCACTCGGTGTTCAGCGTCGAACACCGCACTCCGGGCAACCTGCGAGCCTTCATCCAGGCCAAGCTGCGGAACCTGCGCACCGGAGCCATGTTTGAGCACCGCTTCCGCTCCCCCGACCCCATCGACAAGATCACCGTGGACGAAGTGGAGATGGAATACCTCTACAACGACGGCGACGCCTACTACTTCATGAACACCGAAAATTTCGAGCAGATCCCGCTCAACCGCGACACCCTCGGCGATGCCGTCGACTACCTGATTCCCAACCTGCAGATCAAAATCGAATTCTTCGACGGGAAAGCGGTGGGAGTCGAACTGCCGCAGACCGTGGACCTCACCGTTATCGAAACCGAGCCCGGACTCAAGAGCGCCACGGCTTCGAGCGTGACCAAGCCGGCGAAGACCGAGACCGGACTGGTGGTGCAGGTTCCGCCGTTCATCAACGAAGGCGAAAAAATTCGAGTAGATACTTCGGAAGGCGCATATCTGTCGCGGGCATGATTCGGTAATGACAGCCGAGGAAAAAGTCGCAGCCCAGGCCCGGCGTTTTCTGGTTCGAGGACGGGTGCAGGGCGTCGGCTTCCGCTGGTTTGTGGAGCGCGAAGCCCACATTCTGGGAATTGCAGGCTGGGTTCGCAACAATGCCGACGGCAGCGTGGAAGTGCTGGCCATGGGCAGCCGCGACCAACTTTCAGGACTGGCTCGCCGGCTGCGGCGAGGGCCCACGCGCCGCGCGGGTGGATGATGTCGAGGAATCGGAAGCCAAGCCCGTTGCCGGCCTGAGTTCATTTCGTATTGAAGGAGCCTGGTAAATGTCCGACTCTGCCTCCGGCAGGAATGGCGTGAATTGCGAACCGCTGAAGAAGCTGATTCGCGAAGTGCCGGACTTTCCCGGTGAAGGGCATTCTTTTTTATGACATCACCACACTGCTCAAAGACCGCCTGGGACTGGCGACTCTGATCGATGCCCTGGCGGAATACTACCTCCCCAAAAATGTGGACCTGGTGCTGGGCATGGAGGCGCGAGGCTTCATCTTCGGCCCGGCGCTGGCCTATCGGCTGAATGTCGGGTTCGTGCCGGTGCGCAAGCCGGGCAAGCTTCCCGCCGATACTTCGAGAGTCGAATACAGTCTGGAATACGGCAGCAACGCGCTGGAGATTCACAAGGACGCGATCCAGAAAGGCCAAAGGGTGGTGATCGTGGACGACCTGCTGGCCACCGGCGGAACCGCCGAAGCCACGGTGCGGCTGGCATCCTCCTTAGGGGCTGATATAGCCGGCCTGGGTTTCGTGGTGGAGCTCGACTTCCTCAAAGGTCGCGAGAAGCTTATAGGGTACGACGTGTATTCGTTGCTGCACTACGATAGGTAAAGGCTGGAGTTCGCAGATCCCGCCTTCCTTTCTTTCCCCATTTGCACTGATCCTTCCTGGTTGTTGTGACCTCAGTCACCGCAGCGTAATTTCTTCGCGGTTCGGCGCTCTCTCCATCATTTGCCGCTTCCCTGTGCGCCGCATCACTGAGAGGGCGGCCGCGTGGGCGTATGACTTTGGACGCACAGGAGGCAGAACATGAAAATTGCCATGTGGCTGGTTCGAGTCCTCGCAGCGTGGGCAGCGCTGCTGGTGGTTGAAATCATTGCCGGCCTGATCGTGCCTTTGAAGGTTCCGGCAGTACCGCACGCATTTCTATGGTTCGCGTTGAATTGTCTGGTCCTTACCACGGCGATATCATTTGCAGCCCTACGCGCGGAGTGGCGTGGCGTAGGTCTGGGCTTTGCGCTGGCCTCGATTCCTCTCTTTGTGGGCATCGCAAATGACATCGAAGGTGCAGTGTTCCTGGGTTCTAGCGGTATCAGCTGGATGCGTCTGCTCTTGCATCTCACGATTTCGTTTGTACTGGTAGCTCCGTTGTGGGGCTGGCTGTTTAGCGGAGTGGCACGCGGTTTCGAAAATCATCATCCTCTCGGGTCAAAGTCATTCAGGCAATCCGCAACCCGGTTTGTGATTGCGGATGTCGCTTATATAGTGCTCTATTTCGCCACGGGCCTGATCATATTTCCCCTGGTACGAGACTTCTATGCCACCCAGACCGTTCCTTCATTAGGAAAGATCGTGGCCTTGCAGCTGCTGGTGCGGGGTCCGATTTTTATCGCCGTATGTCTGCTGCTGGTCAGGATGCTCAACCTGGTGCGGCTGAGATCGGCCCTGGCAGTAGGAGCGTTGTTTACGATCATCAGCGGAGTTGCGCCGCTATTGACGCCGAATCCGTTCTTTCCGGATGCCGTACGGTGGGTCCACCTGGGCGAAGTGACAGTCGTGAACTTCATTCTGGGAGGGCTGATCGCGTGGATGTGGAGCAAGGCGAAAGCCGAATCCGAGCTGGCCAAGGTTCTGCCGATGGCTGCCTAAGGCGTGGGATTCAACGCGCAGGATTGCCGCCACAAAAAAATCTCCGCCACCGGGAGAGAGGATTGGGGCGGAGATGCAAACAACAGCTTATTCGTGGGTTGAGATTGAACCTAGACTAACTCCGGGCAAGCCAGGCTGCGGTAAAGAGTCAGTAAAGAATCGTAAAGTCCTGTCAACGAGCCAAACAGCCGAAATCCGGCATACGGCGGAGTTCGCATAGTACTGGTTGCCCTCGTGGCCAAAAGAGGAGCCTTGGGCGGAGAAGCAACTCCAGCGCATCAGCGAGCCCTTCCAACAGGCCGACTACTTCTTGGGTTCGGCCGCGCTCGGAGCATCGGGAGCTTTGTCAGCATTCTTGCTCTCAATGGAGAGCAGCTCCACGTCAAAAATCAGGGTCGAGTCGGGACCAATTTCCGGTCCGGGTGCGCGCTCGCCATATGCCATGGCAGCCGGAATGAAGAGCTGCCATTTCGATCCGACGGGCATCAGTTGTAGCGCTTCCGTCCAGCCTTTGATCACGCCGCTGACCGGGAAGGTGGCCGGCTGGCCGCGCTTGTAGGAGCTGTCGAACTCAGTGCCGTTGATCAGAGTTCCGCGGTAATTGCAGACCACGGTATCGCTGGCGGTGGGCTTGGGCCCGCTGCCCTCTTTCAGGATCTTGTATTCGAGGCCGCTGGGAAGAGTCACCACACCCTCCTTGGCTTTGTTTGCGGCCAGGAAAGCATCCCCTTCTTTCTTGTTCTCGACCGCAGCCTGCTGCATCAGGGCCTCCTGTTTCTTGTGAAGTTCAGTCTGCACTTCGATGATGGCGGCGCGTGCTTCATCATCCGTGAGCAGCGTCTTGCCGCCAGCCATGGCATCTCGCAGGCCACGAAGGAGGATCGCCGGATCGACCGGCACAGACTGATCATGCAGCTTGCCGCCTAGGTTCATTCCCAGGGCATAGCTGAATTTATCTTTCTGGGTCTTGAGAGCGAGAGGAGCCTGCCTCCGGGCGGCAGGCGCGTGCCGAGTTTTTGGCTTGGAGGCGGGTGTGCTCGCAACGGGGGCCTTTTTCGCAGGTGGAGCTTGTTGAGCTTGCGTACCGGCACTCAGCACCAGGGCTGCTGCCAGCACAGTGAGTGCCGGGAAAATTCTTTGCATGAAGCATTGTCCCATTGCGGAGAACAAGTGGGCAAACTCAGCTTGACTGGCGCTCCTAAGCTGCCTTCTTCTCGCGAAGATCTTTTTCTTCCGCCTTGATCTCAATCCCCTCGTGCTTGATGTCGAGCCGGAGCCGGTTGTAGATGCTCATGTATTGATTCGCGATCCAGACGAGGGCGAACAGGGCCACCAGGTATCCGCGCCAGCCGTCGTAGAGCAGCTTGAAGCGGGTGATGATGAGGAAGGCAATCGCGACGTAGTGGCTGAAACAGTATTCGCAGGTAAAGAGATAGAAAAACTTGCGGCCGTAAAAACTGTGGCAGTTCTGGCTCTGTTCTTTGCAATAGTCGCGAGGCTCGCGGAACACTTCTTCGTGGGTGACAGTCCAGGCCACGCAAGCCACAGGAATGGCCAGCACGAACAGCCACGCAATTTGCAGACCCATGTTCATCGGCTGTCCGCTCCTCGAACCGTTTCCAGGACGAAGGTTGGATGCGCAGAGTGGCCGTGGGGGTTTGGCAGTCTAAGTCCAATGCGCCGAAGTCAATGCGAGTGCCTTCATCCGCTTATCCTGTTGTATACTCGCGCGTTTGGCGAAATGTCCGAACAATAATTCCTGCGTGATTGAAGGATTGCGATGAAATATTTCCTATTGCTTGTGCTCGTGATCGGATGTTTACCTCTTTCAGTATCAGCGCAGAATACGGAGGCGCAACATCCGCCGGCGCCTGCTCCCCCGCCGCATGTGGTTTCACCCGAGGTGCATCCCGACAATTCCGTGACGTTTCGTTTTCGTGATCCCAATGCACAGCAGGTACTGCTGAATCTCGAAGGGGCAACGCCGGTCCCCATGCAGAAGGACGATCAGGGAGTCTGGAGCCTCACGACTTCGCCGCTCGAACCTGATTTTTACGGCTACAGCTTCGACGCGGACGGAGTAGGACTGATCGATCCCTCGAATCATCTTATGAAGCCGAACCTGTTGGACAACGAAAGCGAGGTGCACGTTCCGGGTCCGCCTTCGTTGCCGTGGGAGGAGAACGATGTTGCCCACGGAAAAGTGCATCACCACTTCTATAAGTCAGACGTAGTCGGGGATCAGCGCGATTTCTACGTCTATACTCCGCCGGGATACGACCCACGGGCCAGCAAGACGTACCCGGTTCTGTATCTGCTGCACGGCTTCAGCGACGATGCCAGCGGCTGGACCGCGGTCGGCCGAGCCAATGTGATCCTCGACAATCTCATCGCTGACGGCAAAGTGATGCCCATGATCATCGTCATGCCGCTGGGCTATGGCGCCCCGGAGATTCTGGCCAAAGGCTTTGGCGCCTTCGACGACGACGTGAAATTGCGCGACCGCAACTTTAAGAAGTTCACGGAGGCGCTCCTGAGCGAAGTCATTCCGCAGGTGGAAAAAGACTATCGGGTAAAGACGGATCGCGATTCGCGCGCGATCGCAGGACTCTCCATGGGGGGCGCGGAGTCACTGCTTACCGGGCTCAACCATCTCGACAAGTTTTCCTGGATCGGGGCATTCAGCTCAGGCGGCATTACAGACGCATTTGATTCTGAGTTCCCTGGGCTGGACGCAGGCGCAAACAAGAAGCTGCATCTGCTCTGGGTGGCTTGCGGGACCGAGGACCGCCTGATTGATATCAACCGAAAGCTTCGCCAGTGGCTTACATCCAAGGGGATCGCACACACTGATATCGAAACTCCCGGCCAGCATACCTGGATGGTGTGGCGGCGGAATCTGGCGAACTTCGCTCAGCTGCTGTTTAAGTAGTAGAGATGTTCAAGTTGACCGATTCGCCTGCTCAGCGATTGCCACCGCAAGTTCCGGCCAGTTCAGTCAACTGGTCTACCTCGATCGCCGGGGGCGAACTCTTCAAGGCAGCTGGCAGACTTGCGGCGGAGTGGGTCGGTTTGCCCATGATCTTCACCTCCTGCCCGATGTGTCCACTGAGTTTTGATTCGTCACCCACCACCCGAAACAGCTCGTCGCTATTGCCGGTCAGCGCGTATGCTCCTTTCGATTTCGTGAGGCAGCCCTGATACACCTCCTGGCCGGAGGTATTGCTCTGCATCGAAGTCTGGGCGTTCGATTGGGTACTCTGGGATGTTTTCTGGGCGGCGATCCATGCCGCTGAGCAAAGCAAGGCGAGCAGCAACGCGTAATTCCGCATGACATTGACTCCAAATATGCTGAAAGTTCGAAGGGCGCGAGATGCAGGGGAGGTTGCCCTTCGAACTCAGTTTCCAGCGCGCAGCAGAGCTGCGTGTAAGCTGCCCGACGCAGCATGTGAATAAACCGGTCGGAAGCGCTATTCATCTGTTCGCTGGGTGACAGTGTGGCTCGTGCATGAGCTCTGGCGAGCTTACTTGCGGAAGTGTTCCCAGCCGCGCGGACGGAGTTCTTTTCTTGCGCCGCTCTCGTCTCTCTGGAAAATCCGCTTGCCGCGAATGATCTGCCCGATTCTGCTGACCGCGGCTCCGGCAATTCTCTCAGGGATGTGCCTGCCGCCCGGGGCGGTGAACAGCAACTCGTAATCTTCTCCACCATGCAGGGCGAAGCTCAGGTCCACTTCGCGAGGAGGATTGCCAATTGCGGCGCGTGGGACCATTCTGACTTCCACTTCAGCTCCCACCCCGCTCTCTTCACAGATATGAGCGAGATCGGTGGAGAGTCCATCGCTGGTGTCGATCATGGCCGAGGCCAAGCCTTTTGCGCACAGAATGTGGCCCACCTTCAACCGGGGCTCTGGGAAGAAGTGTCGGGGGGATTCCTGTGGCTTCAGACGGCGACGAGTCTTCATCATCTGAGTGAGAGCAGCCGCCCCTCCCCCGAGCTTGCCGGTGACATAGATCGCGTCGCCCGGCCTAGCCCCCGATCGGCGGATGGCTTTTCCCCTCGGTGCCGCACCTACGATCACAATGTCAGCCAGAACTCCGCCCGGGGATTCTGCTGTGTCCCCTCCGGCGAGAGGAACGTTATACCTGCGAGCCAGAGCGAGGAAGCCGCGAGTGAAGCGGTCCACCCAGCTCTGGGGCAGGCTGCGCGGAATGGCGAGAGAAAGGAATGCCGCCACCGGCGTGCCTCCCATGGCGGCAATATCGCTGAGTCCGCGGGCCAGGCAGCGGTGGCCGACCGACTCCGGCGGGTGCCACTCGCGGCGAAAGTGAATGCCTTCCAGGCTGAAGTCGGTGGTGACCAGCGCTTCGTGCCCTTTCGGAATGCGCAGGATGGCGCAGTCGTCGCCGATTCCGGCCACGATGTTCTTTCCGGCACGCACTTGAGCCCGTATGCGGGCGATCAGCGCTTTTTCGGTGAGGGGCACAGCGGGTCAAATATATAAGATCCGAGCCAGCTAACGAGGCGCGGAAAGGTCTGAGGTCAGCTTCTGAGCGGTCAGCTCCGAACCACCGCGGCTGAATTTCTTCCACATCCACCCAGTTGGTCGGATATTTGCCGGTGTAGCAGGCGGTGCAGTAGGTAGTCTTTTCGCCGTCGCCGCAGGCTTTCTTCAGTCCTTCGAGAGACAAATACGCCAGTGAGTCGGCGCCGATAAATTCGCGGATTTCTTCGACCGAGTTGTTGGCCGCGATCAGTTCTTTCTTGGAGGGCGTGTCCACGCCGTAGAAACACGGGGAAATGGTCGGGGGGCAGGAGATGCGCATGTGCACTTCCTTCGCTCCCGCGCCGCGGACCATGCGTACGATCTTGCGGCTGGTGGTGCCGCGCACAATGGAATCGTCAATCAGCACGACTCTCTTGCCTTCGAGCAGCGAACGCACTGGATTCAGCTTCAGCCTGACGCCGAAGTCGCGGACGGTTTGCCGCGGCTCGATGAAAGTGCGGCCGACATAGTGATTGCGGATCAAGCCGAATCGCAGCGGAATTCCGCTCTCGGGCGATAGCCGATGGCGGCTGTGACCCCGGAATCCGGAACGGGAACCACGATATCGGCGAACGACCGGCGCTTCGCGGGCGAGCTGACGCCCGAGTTCTTCGCGGCTCTCCTGCACCGAGCGGCCGAAGACCATGCTGTCCGGACGCGAAAAATACACGTGCTCGAAGATGCAGCTGGATTGCGCGCTGGCGGGAGCGTAGAAGCTCGAAGTAACGCCCTCCGGACCGACGATCACCAGTTCACCCGGCTTCACGTCGCGCTCGTAGGTCGCGCCGATCAGATCGAAGGCGCAGGTTTCGGAAGCGAAAACAATGGTGTCGTGCTTCTCGCCCGGCTGGGCGGGAATCCGGCCCATGGCCAGCGGGCGGAAGCCGCGAGGATCGCGGGCGGCAAAGATCCGGTCGGTGCTGATCATGACCAGAGAGAACGCGCCTTCCACGCGGCGAAGCGCGTCGGCAATGGCATCGGGAAGGGTTTGCTCCCGGGAAAGCGCGATCAGGTGAACAATTACTTCGGTGTCGCTGTTGGTCTGGAAGATCGATCCCTGGCGCTCCAACCGGCTGCGAATTTCCGCTGCGTTGACCAGGTTGCCGTTGTGCGCCAGCGCGATGGCGCCTTTATTCGACTGCACCATGATGGGCTGGGCATTGAGCAGCGAAGAATCTCCGGCAGTGGAGTACCGCGTGTGGCCGATGGCGAGCGTGCCATGCAGCCTGGCGAGAACGTCTTCGGTGAAGATGTCGGCCACCAGGCCCATGGCTCGGTGGGCGTGAGCGCCATGCCGTTCGAGCTGACGATGCCCGCCGATTCCTGGCCCCGGTGTTGCAGTGCATGGAGGCCGAGATAGGCGAGCTTCTCCGCTTCCGGATGCGAGTAGATGGCCACCACGCCACACTCGTCATGAAATTTGTCGAACGTCATTGGCCTCTCTTGCTCCTGACTGCCCGGTACTCACCACTTCGATGTTCGAGTGCGAACGTTCAAATGCAAATCGCCGATCGGAAATCGGCAGGTCTTAATCCGCCGTCGCCATTGCCGGTTCCGTCCGCAGCGCTTTCTCCAGAGACCCTTCATATACGGTCTGCAATTCGTTCACACTCGCCGAAACCACCACCCGGCCATCCAGCTTGATCTGCAACTGCTGTCCGGCTGTTTCTCCGATCACGTCTGCTGAGAGCGCTGTATTTTAGCGCTACTTCTTTGATTCGCCGGACATTGCTGCGGTCGCACGAGATCACCACCCGGCTGGCGTCCTCGCCGAACAGGACAAACTCCGGGGCAAGTCCTTCGGAAGCGAAATCCACGTTGATTCCAATGCCTTTAGCGAAGCGCGGATTCGGCCAGTGCGACGGCAAGGCCGCCCTCGGAGCAGTCGTGGGCGGAGTCCAGCAGGCCAGCCTGCGCCATTTCGATGAGAGCTTTCTGCAGAGCGGCTTCTCGCTCGATGTCCAGCTTCGGGGGGTAGCCCCACAAGGCGCCCAGAATCTCTTTGGCGTATTCGGAGGAGCCGAATTCGGACTCGGCATCGGTGGCGTCGCCCGGTTCGGAAGCCCGCAAGAAGGACGATGGCGCGTCCCGGCTCGCGGAAATCCGGCTTCACGGCCCTCTGAACATCTTCGATGATGCCGACAATCCCAAGCACCGGCGTGGGATAGATGCCCTCGCCCAGAGTCTCGTTGTAGAAGCTGACGTTGCCGCCGGTGATGGGCGACTTCCAGTTCCTCGCAGGCCCTGGTCATGCCGTCGATGACCTGCGAGAACTGCCACATGATGTGCGGCTTTTCGGGATTGCCGAAATTCAGGCAGTTCGTCGCGCCGACCGGAACCGCGCCGGCACAAGCCACATTGCGCGCAGCTTCTGCCACCGCGTGCATGGCGCCCAGGCGCGGATCGAGGTAACACCAGCGTCCGTTGCCGTCGAGCGCCATGGCCAGGCCGCGTTGCGGACCGCCGGTCCTTCTTGATGCGGATTACGCCGGCATCCCCTGCACCCGGCCCCTCCACGGTGTTGGTCTGCACCATGGAGTCGTACTGCTGCCAGACCCAGCGCTTGCTGCAGATGTTGGGGCTGGCGAGCAGCCGCCTGAGATTCGCGTAAGATCAGCCGTCTGGCCGAGCCGGATGTGCTCCGGCATTTCGCGGGCCACCGGAGGCTCCCAGCGTTCCAGCGGACGCTTATATACCGGCGCATCGTCAGTCAGCGCTTCGTTGGGAATATCCGCGACCACCTGCCCGTGCTGCAGCACGCGCATGGGGCCATTCGCCGATCACGCGGCCGACTTCGACGGCATCGAGTCCCCACTTCTCGAAGACCCGAAAGACTTCCTCTTCGCGGCCCTTTTGCGCCACCAGCAGCATGCGCTCCTGCGATTCGCTGAGCATGATTTCGTAGGCGCTCATGCCGGTTTCGCGCTGGGGCACGCGGTCCATTTCGATCTCGAGGCCCACGTGGCCGCGCGCGCCCATTTCGCAGGTGGAGCAGGTCAGCCCGGCGGCGCCCATGTCCTGAATGCCAATGATGGCGCCGGTCTGCATGGCTTCCAGGCAGGCTTCGAGCAGCAGCTTTTCCATGAACGGATCGCCCACCTGCACATTGGGCCGCTTGGCCTCGGAGCCTTCGCTGAACTCCTCGCTGGCCATGGTCGCGCCGTGAATGCCGTCGCGCCCGGTCTTCGATCCCACGTAAATGACGGGATTGCCTTCGCCGCTGGCCTTGGCATAGAAAATCTGATCTTTGCGGACCAGCCCCAGGGCAAACGCATTCACCAGCGGATTGCCGGAGTAGCAGGGCTCGAACTTGGTCTCGCCGCCGAGGTTGGGCACGCCAAAACAGTTGCCGTAAGAAGCGATGCCGCTGACCACGCCTTCCAGAACCGAGTGGTTCTTGTGCAGGTCTTTCGTGCGACAATGTCCCGTCGCCAGCTGTGATCGGCCCGAAGCGCAGCGAGTCCATCACCGCCACCGGCCGCGCGCCCATGGTGAAGATATCGCGCAGAATCCCGCCCACTCCGGTTGCCGCGCCCTGGAATGGCTCAATGAACGACGGGTGGTTGTGCGATTCGATCTTGAATGCGCAAGCCCAGCCGTCCCCGATATCGATGATGCCGGCGTTCTCGCCCGGGCCCTGCACCACGCGCCGGCTGCGGGTCGGCAGGCGCTTCAGATGCACGCGCGACGATTTGTAGGAGCAGTGCTCGCTCCACATCACGCTGAAAATGCCGAGTTCGGTGAGCGTGGGCTCGCGTCCGCCGAGCAGCCGCTTGACCTTCTCGTATTCTTCCGGCGTAAGGCCGTGCTCGCTGATGACTTCTGGGGTAATAGCTAGGGTCGGGGAGGCAGTCATAACGGGCTAGGCTTCTATTGTCGCATTTCGGAGGCGGGGTGGAAGCAGCGAAATTGCCGCACCCGCAGCCCAGCTATACTGGACTTTTCCAAGATGAAATCCGTCATTATAGGCACCGCAGGGCACATTGATCACGGCAAAACCGCGCTGGTCAAGGCCCTTACCGGCATTGACGCCGATCGGCTGGAAGAAGAAAAGCGCCGCGGTATCACCATTGACCTCGGTTTCGCGCACATGGAGCTGCCGGGCCCGGGCGGCGAAACGGTCCGGTTCGGGTTTGTCGATGTTCCCGGCCACGAGCGCTTCGTGCGCAACATGCTGGCGGGAGTCGGCGGCATCGATCTGGTGCTGCTGGTGATTGCGGCAGACGAATCGATCAAGCCGCAAACGCGTGAGCACTTCGATATCTGCCGGCTGCTCGCGATCTCCCGCGGCATGACCGTTCTCACTAAGTGTGATCTGGTAGACCGCGACACTCTCGATGTAGTGCGGCTTGAGGTGGAGAGCTTTACCCGCGGCACGTTTCTGGATGCTTCGCTCGCGCCGGTCATCCCCGTAAGTTCGCTTACCGGGGAGGGGATCGAGGAGATGAAGCGAGCCCTTGTTAGTATCGCGGCCGGCACTCCGGCTAGAGATGCCGCCGGATTGGCTCGCCTCCCCATCGACCGCGTCTTCTCCATGAAGGGCTTTGGGACTGTCGTGACCGGCACGCTCCTTTCAGGGACGATTCGCCAGGATGACGAACTGGAGCTGTTTCCCAATCGGCAGCGAGCGCGGGTGCGTGGCATACAGGTTCATGGTCAGCCGGCAGAGCGAGCGGAAGCCGGCCAACGGACCGCCCTGAATCTCGCCAGAGTGGAAAGATCCGAACTGCAACGAGGCATGCTGCTGGCCATGCCAGACACACTGCAAGCGACGAGCCGGCTGGATGTTTCACTTTCGCTGCTGCCCTCGGCGCGCCCGCTAAGGGACCGTGCCGGGGTGCATTTTCACGCTCATACGTCCGAAACGATGGGAGAGGTCGCCCTCTACGGTCAGAAGCAGCTGGCTCCCGGAAGCATGGCGTTCGCGCGTCTGCAATTAGCTGAGCCCACCCTGCTCCTTCCAGGCGACCGATTCATTATTCGGCAATTCTCTCCGGTCGTGACTATTGGAGGAGGAGTGGTGCTGGATGCGGCTCCCATCTTCGGAAAGAGGAAAGTTGGAGAGGTGCTCCCATTTCCTTGAAGCAATGAGCGCCGGGAACTTCGACGAGATTCTCGCGGCTCGCATCGCGCGCCGCGGCAAGGCTGGGCTTGGTTCTGCCTCAGCGGTCGCGGAAACTGGCCGAACTCCTGAAGAAGTGGCGCACTCGCTCTCCACGCTGGTTGATCGCGGAACTGTTCTCCGGGCCGGAGACATCCTTATTGCGACAGAGCGGTTTCGGGCGCTTATGGCGGAAGCCGTGAGTCTCCTGGAGGGCTTTCATCAAGCCAACCCTTTAGTTCGTGGAATCGCCCGCGAGGCGTTGCGCGACACCCTCGGCGTCGGACCCGAAATTTTCTCCGCGCTTATCGTGAGACTGGTGAGCGAGAGAAAGCTCGCGATCACCGGCGAGGAGCTTCATCTCGCTGGCCGTGCGGTGGTGATGCGCGACGACGAATCCGAGTCAAAGACGATAATTGAAAACGCGTTTACCACCGCCGGCCTGAAAGTACCCGGGCTTCGTGAAGTGCTCTCCGGCCTGAAGTTGGATAAGGCTCGTGCCGAGAAGATTGTGACCCTGCTGCTGCGAGACAAAGTCCTGGTGAAGGTTGCCGACGACATGGTTTTTCACCGCAAGGCGCTCGACCAGCTGCGGCGAGCTGTGGCGGCGGAGAAGGCGCGGTCGGCGAAAATCGATATCTCGCGCTTCAAAGAGCTCACGGGAGTGAGCCGCAAGTACGCCATTCCGCTGCTCGAGTATCTGGACCGCGAACGCGTGACCAGAAGAGTAGGCAACGACCGGATGATCGTGTAAGCGCCTACCGGATTCTTTACTCGTACCTCAACGCCTCCACCGGATCGAGCTTTGACGCTCGCAGTGCGGGCACTAGGCCGCTGATCACGCCAACTACCAGCAGAACCAGCACCGAAATCACCACCGTGGCGAAGGAGATGCTTAAGTGAATATCGGCCTTGCCGGAGGTGTCTTCGAACAGCGGCCCCATCAGGGGAAGGGTTCCAACCGCAGCCGCTATGCCATAGGAAAGCGCCACACCGATGGCCCCGCCGATCAGCATGATCAGCAGCGTCTCCGCCAGAAATTGCAGCTTGATGTGCCGTTTTCGCGCTCCCAGCGCCCGCCGTAGCCCGATTTCGCGGATGCGTTCATCCACCGAGACCAGCATGATGTTCATCACGCCGACTCCTCCAATCCCGAGTGTAAGCGTGCCGATGAACGTGAGCAGGACCTGCAATCCGATCGTCAGGGCATCGATCACCGGACGGAATTCATCGCGGCCGAACATCTGGAAAGCTTTCGGATCGGTGGGAGAAAAATTCTGCCGGGTGGCCACCGCAGCCAGCACCTCAGCCATCGCTTTCTTCTCAAAGCGGGGAGCGACCGGCTCGAACAGCATTACGGCCGCGTAGCGCGTGTTCCACAGGTCGCCCGCGCTCGAATACGGAATCCAGGCCGAGTCATCGTCGCTTGAAAAGTAGTTGCTGAGCTGGATCTTGCGCTCCATCACACCGATGACCTGGAAATGCACGCCGCCGACCAGCACCGTCTCGCCCACCGCGGGACGCCCGCTGAACAACTGCTCGCGCACGCGGCCGCCGAGAAAGATGACGCGCCGGCGCTCCAGTTCGTCGGAGGAATTGATCCATCGACCCTCGGACGGCACTTCATTGCGCATCTCTCCATATTCCGGGCAGACGCCGCGCACCGCGGCGGTTCCTACCATGCGATCCCCGTAGGCGATCCCCGGGCGGTGCACCGTTTCGAGACACACGTGCTTTACCAGCGGAGCAGTCTCCTTGACCATATCGAGATCAGCCTGCTCCAGCACAACCTTCTTGCCGGCCCGCTGGCCTCCGGGTTGCTCGCTGGTCTGCTGCGGCCAGCAGATCACCACGCTCTTTCCGAAGGCATCGAAACCGCTCACCAGGATCTGGCGAAAGCTGCTGCCATAAGCAATCAGCAGAGTCACGGTGGCGATTCCCCACACGACTCCCAACATGGTCAGAAAGCTGCGCGTGTAATTGCGCTTCAGGGCGGTCCAGGCTTCGCGAATGATTTCGGTCAGCATTGCAGTCCGCGTCTGGTCCTTGAATACTGGTCTTCGGCTACTGGTCTTTCGTCTTTGATCGTTGATCTTTGGGCGTTGTTGTTACGGTGGCCAAGGACCAAATCCAACGGCGGTCCATCACCCGCCGGCTTCATATCGCAGAGCCTCAATGGGATCGATGGATGCCGCGCGTCTCGCGGGATATAGCGACGACAGCACCGCAATGGTCCCCAATAATCCGGTTGCCAGCATCCCGGTTTTCCAGGTCGGGATCAGCCCGGCAAAAAAATCGGGCATGGGCAGCAGGTTCACCAGAAAGCAGAGGCCGTAGGCCACGGCAAGGCCCGTGCCTCCGCTGATGAAGGCAATCAACAGAGCCTCGATGAAAAATTGCCTCAGGATGGTGCCCGCCGGAGCGCCAATCGCCTTGCGCACTCCGATCTCGCGAGTGCGCTCCCGCACTGCCACCATCATTACGTTCATGACTCCAATGCCGCCCAGAAACAGGGTGACGATTCCTACCGCACCCAGAAAATATTTCATGCCATCGGTCATCTGTTTGAAGGCCTGCGCCTCCTGCACCGTGTCCCAGATAGGGCACGCTTCTTTGTCGGTGGGATCGTAATGATGCATTCGAGCCAGGGCGACGCGGACTTCCGACTTGCAGGCTTCGTGCTGCTGAACTGAGCGCGGCGTCACCAGCAACTGGTCGAACGTGGTCGCCGTCCCCGGCGGCTTATCGGGAAAATCGCGCCGCATCGCTCCGAAGGGGATGAACACTTTGTTGACGTCCCATCCGTCGTAGCTGGAGTCCTGCTTCTTCTTCGCCATCACCCCAATCACCCGGTAGGGAAAGTCGTTCAGATAAATATTCGCTCCGACAGCATCGTGTTCCGGAAAAAGCTGCTTGGCCGCATCGCTTCCCAGAAAAGCCACGCGCCGCGCTTCGTGCTGATCGTCCCAGTTATAGAAGCGGCCTTCGCCAACCGTAAGGCTGCGAATATCGCCGAACGGGGGATGCGAACCGGTCACGGTAAATGCGCCATTGTTGTAGGCGCTATGGACCCGCACATCGTTCTGCTCCAGTTCGGGGATGGCGTACTCGCAATCCGGAGATTCCGCCTGCACCACCGGCACGTCACCGTCCTCCCAATGAATGACCCGCCCGGCGCGGGTTCCGCCGGCCTGCAGGCTGGTGCGTCCGTGAAAGACAATGAGGATGTCTTTGCCCAGGTTTTTCGCCTGCTCTTCCTGCCCTTTGCGCAGGCCCTCGCCTGCTGCCGTCATGAGCACGATCGACACGATGCCCCAGGCGATGCCGAACATGGTCAGGAATGTGCGCAGCTTGTGCGACCACAGGGTCCGGAACACATCGCCGATTAAATCGCGCAGAACCATGGCCGTACCAACTTGGACGGGCAAGCCGGGTAAAAGTAAGCCTCTCTGGGATTTCGGAGAGAGGTCGAGACCGAGGCTTGCCTGAGGTTAGATACGAAGATTGGTCGTCGAAAGTTGCAGCGGCTATTCGTGCTGAGTCGATATCTAGCAGGAACTCTGCCTGCCGCCCGCCGGCACCGCAGATTCATCGCTTCGCTCAGAACGAGGGGGGTGGGGTGGGTCGGGCTTTATCTCCTCCAGCCAGGGTTGAAGCTTGAGCAGAGCCAACTCACATTGCCGGCGGTGGCGCTCTTTCCGGTCGCGGATATTTTGCGGGAGCGGCGGAAGCAGGTCGAATGTGATATTGGCCGGCTGAAAGTTTTTTGGGCTGGCGTGGGTTACATAATGTACCAGCGATCCGAATGCCGTCTCTCGCGATGGCGTAACGGGTGGACTGCCGGACGCCAGGGCAGCCGCGTTGACGCCTGCCATTAGTCCGGTGGCGATGGATTCTACGTAACCTTCCACCCCGCAAATTTGTCCGGCAAACAGAACTCGAGGATATTGTTTCATCTGCAAGCTTTCGCAGAGCAGGGTTGGCGAGTTGATGTAAGTGTTGCGGTGAATCTGACCGTAACGCAGGAACCGGGCATTCTCCAGGCCGGGAATGAGCCGCAGCACCCGTGCCTGCTCTCCAAACTTAAGATGGTTCTGAAATCCGACAAGATTATAGGAGTCCGCACGCAGGTTTTCCTGCCGCAGTTGCACCACTGCGTACGGGCGTCTTCCGGTCTGCGGATTCTCCAGGCCGACCGGCTTCATCGGTCCGAAGCGCAGCGTATCCCGTCCGCGCCGCGCGATTTCTTCAATTGGCAGACAACTCTCAAAGTAGTTCAGCTTCTCCCACTCGCGTTCTTCGACCGACTGGGCCGCAAGCAGTGCGTCGTAGAAGCCGTCGTACTCTTCTTTCGACATCGGACAGTTGATGTAGTCGGCTGAGCCTTTGCCGTAGCGCGCCGCCAGATACACCCGCGACATGTCAATCGAGTCCGCTTCAACAATCGGGCTGATCGAATCGTAGAAGTACAAGTGAGGCTGGCCGTTCCCGCCGGCTTCCGAGGACAGTGAATCACAGCTCAGCCGGGCGATTTCGACCGACAGCGCATCCGAGGTGAGCGGCCCAGTGGCGATGACCGTAATCTGCTGATCGTCCACCCGGGCTACTTCTTCGCGGTGGAGGGTGATCCACGGCTCTCGCGAGACCGCCTCTGTCACTCCCGCCGAAAAGGCGCTGCGATCCACCGCCAGCGCATGCCCAGCGGGGACGGCGCACTCCCGCGCGATCTCCAGCAGCAACGATCCCGCACGCCGCATTTCTTCTTTCAGTAGCCAGGGAGCGGTGTTCTCGCTTTCAGACTTCAGCGAGTTCGAGCAGACCAGTTCGGCGAAGTCACCAGTCTGGTGCGCCGGAGTGGAACGCACCGGCCGCATTTCAAACAGCTCGACCTCTACTCCGCGGCGCGCGCATTGCCATGCCGCCTCCGCTCCTGCCAGTCCTGCGCCGACGATCCGCACTCGTTCTGTCATTTCGCGTCCGCCGCGAGTTTCAGAAACGCCTCTCCGTGCAGAGACACTGTTTCCCACTGGTCGAGAAACTCTCCGCCTAGCTTCCGATAGAGGTCGATAGCCGGCTGGTTCCAGTCGAGCACCTGCCAGCGCAGGCCGAAGCAGTCTTCCTCTTTGGCGATCGCCGCGACCCGGGCCATCAGGGCCTTGCCAATGCCCTTGCCGCGAAAGCTGTCACGCACAAAAACATCCTCGAGAAACATGACTGCGCGGCCTTCAAAGGTGGAGTAGATGGGAAAGAAGAAAGCATAGCCGGCCAGTTCAGACTGCCAATACCCCATCAAGGCGCGGAACTTCGGCTTCGATCCAAAGCCATCGCGCAAAAGGTCCTTTTCGGTGGCTTCCATCGGCAAGTGCTCGAAATCCGCCAGCCCTCGAATCAAGCCGAGCAGTTGGGGAACATCGCTGGGAATGGCGGGACGTATGGTCAGCATGAGGTCGCCGTAGAGGCTACAACCGGAGGCGCTCCGAACCGGAGACACTCCTGGCAGATATTATATAGACGCAGTTCACGGAGGCCCCATGGCACGCATTGCACTCATCGAACCGGAGCAGGCAACGCCTGAAGTCAAAGAAATTTATGAACAGAAACTGCGTGGCAAGCCGGGAAACTCGCAGAAGGCATTGGCCCACCGTCCCGAGATGCTCAAGAGCTTTCTTCCCTTTTATGCCAGCGTGGGCCGCTCGCTCGATCGTAAGCTCTACGAATTGATTTACATCCGCGTCTCGTTCATCAACGGCTGTCATTACTGCCTGCAGCATCATCTCGCGTCGTCAAAACGTGCCGGCCTTACTCCCGATGACTGGGCCGCCCTGAAAGGCGGCAACTACAGCCGCTTCGCGGAAAAGGAGCGCGGTGCGCTTACTTATGCCGACAAGCTCACTCGTGCTCCCGGAGAAGTGAATGACGAAGATTTTATTCCGCTGAAGAAGCAGTTCCCTGATGCAGAAATCCTCGACCTGCATTTGCTGATCGGGCTGGCGAATCTCACCAACCGCTTTACCGGACCGCTGGGTCTCGAGGTCGAGTTCCCCGAAGAGAAGATCTGAACGGCGCGAGCCGGACAGCGGCACTCACCGCGCCGCCCCCGCCCGCGCTTCTGCAAGCACTTTCTCGATTGCCGCAATCACTTTTTGCGGCGCATCGTTCTGGATGTAGTGCCGCGACTCCGGCACCAGTATGTGCTCGGTTTGCGGATTCGCCGCGACGAACTGGTTTTGCAGCTCCAGTTTGAGATCCTGCTCGAGCGGATTGCCGGGGAACTCCGGATTCTTCTGCGTTCCCGTAAGCAGGACGATTGGCACATTGGCGAGAGTGCCTGGCGTAAACTGGGCGGCGTCCTGCTCCATAAATGCCACGTATTCTTTTCGTGGCCCTGGCGGCATGTTGGGCATGGCCTGGGCCAGGGCTTTTTCGCGATCGCTCCAAAGCTCGGGAGACAACTGCTCGTGCAGGCGCGCCAGCAGCCGGTTGTCTTCGGGGTCCACCAGCACTAGGCCGGCGATTTCTTTGGGATACTGTTGGGCAAAGCTCTGGGCCACTGCTCCTCCCAGGGAATGTCCCACCAGGATGCAGGGCCGCGGCACGCCGGCGGCGTCAAGCAGGGCGTGCAGTTCCGCAACCAGATGCTGCAGATCTTTGGGTTCAGGGGAATCCTCAGATTTTCCCAAGCCTGCCCGGTCGTAGGCGAAAGTGCGCGACTCTTTCGCGATCGCCGGGCGAACTTCGTCCCATGTACTGAGGTCTTCGCCCAGCCCGTTTTCAAACACCACCACCGGCAATCCCTCGCCTGCTTCTGCCACATGCAGAGCGTGTCCGTGAACCGCGACCATCTTGTCAGTGGCCGGGTTTGCGCCGCTCGTCTGTGCGTCCCCGCTTGCGATCAGCACCAGCAGCATGACTGAAGCCATGATCGTGCGTTTGTTCAATTCAATTTTCATTACGCGACCCCCAACGCAAGTACGGTGGCTCCCCAGGGTAAGTTCACTGCGGCGATAGAAATTCATGCGTCACAACCATTGTTGATTGTCAGTCGGCCCAACTGCGGAGTTATACTTTTCCTCTGCCTGTTATTTCGAGGTGTTTCATGCCGATTGTTCTCAGCGTGAATGGATCGCGACACGAGGTGGACGTTGCCTCCGCCCAGCCACTTCTTTATGTTCTGCGTGACCATCTGCATCTGACGGGAACCAAGTACGGATGCGGTGAAGGCCAATGCGGAGCCTGCACCGTGCTGCTCGACGGCAAGCCAGTACGCTCCTGTCTCACCCCGATTTCCGCGGCGGCGAACCGCAAAGTCACCACCATTGAAGGGATCTCGGGCGACGGGCGCCTGCATCCCCTGCAACAGGCCTTTCTGGAACAACAGGCATTTCAATGCGGCTACTGCACCTCGGGAATGATCATGTCGGCGGCGGCATTACTGGAGAAGAATCCTCATCCCAGCGAAGCCGAAATCATCCGCAGCATGGAGGGCAACCTGTGCCGCTGCGGTACTTATTCGCGAATCGTCCCCGCCATCCAGACTGCCGCCGCTATGCATTCGCCGGTGGATAAAGGTTGAACCATGAATGACGCTGCAAATCCCGCCACCCTCGAGAGTTTGGGTGCTCTGCGATTGGAAGATCGGCAGCACGAATCCATTCTCCGGCTCGATCACCACTTCGAGCTCGATCGCCGCGATTTCGTGAAGTTGCTGGGCGGCGGAGTGCTCATCTGCCTTTGCGTGAAGCCGTCGCTGGGACAAGAATCCGGCTCGCGCCAGCGGGACTCCGAGGACGACCTGCCGCAGGCCATCGATGCCTGGCTGCACATCGGAGAAGACGGCAACATTACGGTTTACACCGGCAAAGTCGAGATCGGGCAGAACATCCGCACTTCGCTGACCCAGCAGGTTGCGGAGGAACTCCGCGTTCCCATGTCTTCGATCAGGATGGTTATGGGTGACACGGATCTCACCCCTTTCGATATGGGGACTTTTGGGAGCCGCACTACGCCGACCATGGGACCGCGGTTGCGCCGGGTTGCAGTTAGCGCGCGCGAGATGTTGACCGAAATGGCGGCTGCGCAACTTGGAGTCGATAAATCTGCCCTGGTTGCCTCCGATGGAAAGATAACCGATCGGAAAAGCAATCGCTCGCTCGCCTACCGTGAACTCACCAGGGGCAAACAGCTGACCAAGGTGATGAGCGGCGATTCCCCGCTTACCGTTGCGACTGAATGGAAAATTGCCGGAACTTCTCCGGCCAAAGTGAATGGCCGCGACTTTGTCACCGGAGAGCACAAGTATCCATCCGATCAGGTTCTTCCCGGCATGCTGTATGGAAAAGTTCTGCGCCCTGCGGCATTTAAGGCCAAGCTGGTCTCGCTCGATGCCAGTGCCGCCAAAAAGCTCGCGGGAGTAACCGTTGTGCGCGACGGAGAGTTCATCGGCGTAGCTGCTCCCGATACCTATTCCGCCAGTCGCGCTCTGGAAGCTCTGAAAGCCAGGTGGGATGCTCCATCGCAGCCCACCGACGCCGAGCTGTTCCATTACCTGCGCACCCATCCCGGTGAAGACGATCACTGGGGAGGGTCGCCGCATCAATCCGGATCACTGGAACAGGGTTACGCCTCTGCGGCGAAAACCCTGAAGCAGACCTACACCGTCGCCTATATCGCCCACACGCCCATGGAACCCAGGGCGGCGGTCGCCGAATGGAAAGAGGGTAAGCTTACGGTCTGGACCGGCACCCAGCGACCATTTGCGGTTCGTGACGAACTGGCTGAGGCGTTTCATATTCCGAAATCCAAGGTGCGAGTGATTGTGCCCGATACCGGCGATGGGTTTGGCGGCAAGCACACCGGCGAGACTGCGGTTGAAGCCGCCCGGCTCGCCAGGGCCGCAGGCAAGCCGGTGAAGGTTCTGTGGACGCGCCAGGAAGAATTCACCTGGGCCTACTTTCGTCCTGCCGGAGTGATGGATGTGAAGGCCGCCATTCAGGACGACGGCCGGCTTGTCGCCTGGGAATTCGACAACTACAACTCCGGGCCCTCCGGCATCACGACGCCATACGAAGTCGCCAATCAGAGGATTCAATTCCATTCTTCGGATTCCCCGCTTCGCCAGGGTTCGTATCGCGGGCTGGCCGCCACCGCCAATCACTTTGTGCGCGAGTCGTTTATGGACGAACTGGCCCATGCGGCGGGACTGGATCCGCTGGAATTTCGTCTGAAGAATCTCACCGACCCACGCCTTCGCGCCGTGTTTCAGGCTGCCGCCGACAAGTTCGGCTTGGAAGGATGCGAGACCATCGCCCACTCGAGGCTTCGGCATGGGTGGCGGAATCGAGAAGGGCGGGTACGTTGCCTGTTTTGCGGAGGTCGAAATCCACCCGAAGGACAGATCGGTCAAAATCCGGCGGGTCGTAGAAGCCTTTGACTGCGGAGCAGTGGTCAATCCCGACGGCCTGAAAAACCAGATTTCCGGCGCGCTTACCCAGGGAATCGGCGGGGCACTGTTCGAGGCGGTGCGCTTCGCCGATGGAAAGATTCTCAATCCCCACCTCTCCCAATACCGCGTTCCGCGCTTCAGCGATGTTCCGGAGATCGAGGTTGTCCTGGTGGACCGCAAAGATCAGCCCTCCGCCGGCGCGGGAGAGACGCCAATCGTCGGTCTGGCTCCGGCTGTCGGGAATGCCATTTTCAGCGCCACCGGGATCCGGTTGCGGTCGCTGCCCATGGTGCCCAACGGCTTGCCGGCGAAGCAGGCCTGATTCGCCTGCGGGGGCGTTCCAGTAACCCTCGTCTTATCAATCACTGACACCATAGTCATTTGACCGCGCCGATGGCTGACCTCAAAATGCCACTCACGACCATGACCGCCGGGCTGAAACCAGGAGCCTCATTGGCAGTGTTGCTGCTTGCAGGCCTATGCCTGTCCCCGGTCCCTGCCGTCTCCCAAACCAGTGCAGCAGAAAGTAAGCTGATTGCCTTTGAAAATGCCTGGAACCAGGCCCAACTGAACCACGATTCCAGGGCGCTCGATAATCTGGTGGGAGACCACTTCATCTACACCGATTACGACGGCACCTTGATGAACAAGGCCCAGTTCCTGCAGGACATCCAGGACCCGGAGTATCACGCCACCATGGTCGCCAACCAGGACGTGAAAGTGAGCCTCTACCAGACCGCCGCTGTGGTCACCGGCACATACCACACCCGGGGAACCTATAAGGGCAGGTCTTTCGAGCACTATGGCCGCTTCACCGATACCTGGATTTTCCAGAGTAAGGGCTGGCAGTGTGTCGCCAGTCACACCACCCTTACCCGCAAGTAACCGTCCGGTAATTCCTGTACAAGCCTGCTAAGTAAGCCTTTCAATCGGTTCCGGCCCTGTAAACTGGAGGCTGTCTCTAAGTCTGTGCATAAGCAGCGCCAACAGCCCAGGGAAATTTCGCATCTCCATACATGTAACTTTCGACGGAGGACAACGGAATGAAAATGCGTAAAGAGAATTTCTTGATGAATATGCTTTTGGGAACGGGGGTGTACCTGCTGGACTCGCTCCGGGACCGGCTGGGTAATCAGGTCGACGACATTTCAGAGAAGGCCCGCGACACCTACGACACCGCCACCAACCGGGTAAGCCGGGCAACCGACGCGCTTCGCGGCAACGACCATCACATCGTGGGGACCGCTACAGCCGCACTATTGGGCCTTGGCATTGGAGTAGGCATCGGATTGCTCATCGCTCCGGCCAGCGGCGAAGAAACCCGCGATAACCTGGCCGAAAAGGTGCAAGACCTCGGCGGCAAGGTGCGCAACCGCTTTTCTTCCGAGCCGCAAGGGGCCAGTGGCACCTACGGGCAGTAAGAGCCGGAAGGTAACCAGGCTACGGCCAAAGTTCTTAATTTTGTTGTGTTCACGGGGGCACAGGTATCTGTGTCCCCATTGCTTTCTGCTGCAGTAATCCCCAGCCGAAGAACCCGCGCTTAAGAAAATGTACGGATTTCCGCGTGGCCCACATCCAACCCTGCATGGATCCCGACAAAGTGAACCTGGCAGAGAAGTTTGCTCAATTTTCGGAACACTGGAGTCCGAAGATTGCGGGCGAGCTGAACGACTCATATATCAAGCTGGTGAAATTTCAGGGAGAGTTCGTCTGGCACCATCACGAGCAGGAAGACGAGCTGTTTCTCGTGACCAAGGGACGTATGTTGATGCGGTTTCGTGACCGTGAGGTATGGGTCGGGGAGGGTGAGTTCATCATCGTGCCGCGCGGCCTGGAACACATGCCGGTGGCCCCTGAAGAGACGCAGGTAGTCCTGCTTGAGCCCAAGTCCACCTTGAACACCGGCAATGTCAGCAACGAGCGAACCGTGCAGGACTTAGGCAGAGTTTAGGAAGACAGCGGCTTGGCTACGTCGAACTGCTGAGCCGCTGTTACGGCATGGGATGTTCCACTTCGCTGGCGTGCTGCACCAGGTGGGTGTAAATCGAGCGCGGAACGTCCGTCTGCCAGTGTCCGGTAGTCCTGGCAAAACCGATAATCCCCAAAAATAGGGCCGCGATGCCAAGCGCCATAGCCCAGGCCGGAACCGGTGTGCTCCGGAGTTGGCGGCCCTCGCCTGTGGCGAGGCCGGTAGCTATGCCAACCGGCACTGGCAGCGACATCTGCAGCGCGCCCTGTGCCGGACAGGCGGCCACGCATTCCATGCACCCGGTGCACTCGGCGGACTTGATAGTAACCAGGCGATCCACCGGGAGCGACGAGGGACAAGCTTTCGCGCACTTGCCGCAATCGATACAGGCTGCGTGGTCACGGCGGATCCGCATCGGGCTGAACAGGGCGGCGATGCCGAGCAGAGCTCCGTAAGGGCAAAGATATCGGCACCAGAAGTTTTGTATCAGAACCGAAGCCAGCGCCAGAATGGCGACCACGATCAGCCCGGTCTCGCCGAGAAAGCGGAAGAAGTCCAGCATTTTGACGTCGGCGATCACGCCATAGGGGCTGCCCATGAACCCAGCAATCGCCTCGGCCGACATGGACGACACTGCCCACACAAAGAAGCCCAGCAGCAGGTACTTTAATCCGCGCAGTGGAAGATCGAGCCAGCGCGGCAGTCGTAAATTACGACGGAAGGCGCGTTGCCCCAGCCGTCCCAGATATTCTGAGATCGTGCCAACCGGGCACAGCCAACTGCAGAAGGCTTTGCGTAGCAGGAAAGCGATAGCGACAAACGTCACCAGCAGGAACATCGCCGCCGGGTGCATTGAGGGAACATGTCCCGTGAGCACCCAGTACTTGAAATTCATCATGCCCGCGATTGGCAGCCAGCCTTCAACCCCTGCCGGACGACTCAGGGAGGAACGCAGATTAGACGTCTCGATGTGCCGCACCCAGAAATAAAACGTGCCTCCCAGGTACACATTCAGGCAGAGAAACGCGAGCTGAAAGCTGCGCCGCAACGCCTGCGAATAGTCCTTGTTGGTACGGCGAACCAGTTTTTTCCGGGGTAACTTAGAGGGTCTGGGATGCGAGTCGGAAACGGGGGCCGACGTCGGCGGCAGCAGAGGCGGCAGGTCGATCAGAATGTCGGTATGAGGTTGGCTCGCCATGCTCAAAGCAGTAGCGTAGCCAAGGACTTCCCGGTTGCATGTGACTTAAATCACGGAGAAACGGAATTCGGCGCACAGCTTGGATAGCACGCCGGTGGTGGTCAGCTTCTCTTCTTGTAATGAATGGGCCACTGCACGGTCCAGGTCTTGCCTTGGTCCTGAGACTGCTCCCAGCTCCAATCGAAGGCATCAGGAGTGATGTTCTTGAAGACCATGCGTTGCATCACCTGCTTGCCATCTTTCCGGGTATCCTGCCGCCACAGAATCATCTGCCCATCCTTGAATTCGCCGGTGAAGTCGAGATAGCTGCCCTGGTTGTCCACCCAGGTTTGCTTCCACTTGCCGGATTTTGGATCAAAGCGGGAAACACTCATTCCATGCAGAGGCGTCGCCCCGCCCCCGCTAAAATTCTCCTGCACTACGCAGCCATCCATAATTCGCGTGATGGTGTTGCTGCCGTGGCCGAGTTCTCCGTCCTTCGCTCCGGGCCACGTCAGATCCCAGGTCCCCAGCCAGAAGTCGAGTTGCTTCTGTTCCGGTTCAGCGCAAAACTTCTGCGGAGCTGGTGTTTGTGCTCCGAGAGCCGGGTCGGGTCAGCACGGAAACAGCGGCGAACAGCAGAAACAAAACAGCGGCGCGATGGCATGTCATGGCAGGCAACTCCTCACGCCGGGTAAGACGGAAGAGGGACGAAAAAGCTAGCAGGCAGGGCTGCACGCCGGAATGGCGCCCCCGCCACCAGGGTTTGAGACCCATCGTTGGACGACCCGACTGTGGTACACCTTATTGCTTGACCTTCCAGCACGCCATCTTCCTGTTCATCGCCGCAATCTTAGGTGGAGTGCTGAACGCACTGGCAGGAGGAGGCAGCTTTATCTCTTTTCCGGCATTGATCTTCACCGGAGTGCCCGCCATCAATGCGAATGCCACCAACACAGTCGCTTTGTGGACCGGAGTCACCGCCAGTGGCGGCGCCTACCGCAAGAAGCTGAATCTCCCACTTCGCGTGATTCTCCCGCTGGTGGCCGCGGCGGTCGTAGGCGGAGTGATCGGGGCCACGCTGCTGCTGAGAACCCCGGCCACCACCTTCCTGAAACTGTTGCCCTGGCTGATGCTGGTAGCAACCCTGCTGTTTGTCTTTGGAAGATGGTTGGTCCGCGGCCGGGGGACGAACGTCGCCCGCGAGGCATCGCTCACGTCGATCGTGGTAGCAACCGTTTTTGAGCTGCTGGTCGGCACCTATGGAGGATATTTCGGCGGTGGCATGGGATTCGTGCTCCTGGCCATGCTCGCCGCAATGGGGATGAGCGACATTCATTCCATGAACGCCATGAAGAGCGTGCTCAGCAGCGCTACCAACGGAATCGCAGTCATCATCTTCATCGTGAAAGGCGCAGTGTACTGGCCGCAGGCCGCGGTGATGATCGTGGGGGCTGTTGTGGGCGGATACTACGGCGCTCACTATGCGCAACGGTTGCCGCCGATCTGGGTGCGCCGCTTCGTAATTGCAGTGGGATCGGCGATGACGCTGTATTTCTTCGTGAAAGCTTATCGCTGACGAGTTGGCTGACGAATGAATGGAGATCGCGGCGTCTTTGAACTGCCCCTCAAATCCGCTTCTTCGTCCCCGCTCCGTGCAGCTTTTGTTTCTGCATTTATAATCATGGATTCAGCTTGCGCTGGATTTCCCACTGAAAGGTACAACTTGCTCGACTTCCTCGGCGATTTGCGACGCACTCACATGTGCGGCGCATCTGCGCTCTTCCGATGCCGGCAAAAAGGCCGTGCTCATGGGATGGGTGAACCGCCGCCGCGACCTCGGCAGCATCATCTTTCTTGACCTGCGCGACCGCACCGGGGTGACCCAGGTAGTGGTCAACAAGGAACTGAACCCTGCCGCCCACGCCAAGGCCGAGTCGCTGCGCAATGAATACGTGATCGCCGTTACGGGCACGGTGAAGCAGCGCGATGCCAGCACGATGAACAGGAACATTCCCACCGGCGAAGTTGAACTTGTGGTGGACGAGCTGCGCATTCTGAACGAGTCCAAGCAGCCGCCCTTCCTGCCCGGCGACACCGTCCTGCCCAATGAAGAGATGCGGCTGAAGTACCGCTACATTGACCTGCGCCGCGATGCCATGCAGTTCAACATCGAAATGCGGCACAAGGTTTCCAAGGCGATTCGCGACTACCTTTGCGCCCAGGGCTTTTTCGAAATCGAAACTCCCTTCATGACCCGCTCCACGCCGGAAGGCGCGCGCGACTATCTGGTGCCCAGCCGGGTGCAGCCGGGCAGCTTTTATGCCCTGCCGCAGTCGCCGCAGATGTTCAAGCAGATTCTGATGATCTCGGGATTCGACCGCTATTTCCAGATCGTGCGCTGCTTCCGCGACGAAGACTTGCGCGCCGACCGCCAGCCCGAGTTCACGCAGATCGATCTGGAAATGACGTATCCGCAGCCGGAGAGCGTGTGGGCGGTAGTTGAAGGATTTCTCGACCGCAGCCTTCACTGCTGCGGGAATTGCGATCAAGACTCCGTTCCCGCGCATGAGTTACGACGAGGCCATCCGGCTTTATGGAAATGACAAGCCGGACATGCGGCTGCCCGCCATGGTGGACATTCGCGAGGCATTCACTGCCGGAAGAACTCGAAGAACTGGCGGCGAAATTTCGCATTCGCAAAGAGTTGCCGATTGCAGTTGATCCGCATTCCCAAAGCTGGCGACATTTCCGGCACGGAGCGGCGCACCATCGGTACCTACGGCGCCTACCAGCACGTGGGCGGTCCCAATTTCGTGCAGTTGATGACCGATCCGAAGCGGTTTGCCCGGGACTATCCAGCAATTTCAGAGAAGGTGACTGAAATTTGCGCAAGTGGAGCCCGACGATCTGTGGCTGCTGGCCGCGGCATTGACCAGGCCGGAAATTCCCGGAGTGATGGACCAGTCGGTGCAGCACTTCTGCGAGAAGTGCGGATTCCTGCGGCTCGATCTGGCGCAGAAATATGCGGAGAAGCACGGCGCATTCAAGAAGACCGGCGATCCGGCGAAGGATTACCGCTTCCTTTGGGTTACCGACTTCCCCATGTTCGAGTGGGACAAGAACGAGCGCCGCTGGAATCCGGCGCACCATCCTTTCACCTCGCTGCACGAAGAGGACATGGCCAAGCTGGAAGCCAACATTGATTCGGTGCACGACCCCAAATCTCCGCTGGGAGAAATTCGCGCGCTGGCCTACGACGTAGTGCTGAACGGCACGGAGCTGGGCTCAGGTTCCATTCGTATTCATCGCCAGGATATTCAACGCAAGATTTTTCAGGCGCTCGGCATGAACGATGAAGAAGCGCGCGCCGCGGTTCGGATTCTTTCTGGAGGCGCTGGAGTACGGCACGCCTCCGCACGGCGGCATTGCCCTCGGCCTGGACCGCATCGTCATGATCCTGGCTGGAGCGGAAAGCCTGCGGGAAGTGATCCCGTTCCCCAAGACCGCGCGCGCCGTGGATCTGATGGTGGACGCGCCGACTCCGGTGGGCGAGGCGCAGTTGAAGGAACTGGGGATCGCGGTCAAGAAGAGCTGATTTCCGCAGCAGAGGAGCCGAAGCGCAGATCGAGAACCATCCGAATAGAAGGCTATGTCCCTCTCTCCTGCGCGAATCGCTGCCTTCGAGATTCTTCTCCGAGTCGAGCAGAAGGATGCCTTCGCCTCGGAGCTGCTGCATTCTCCGCAGCGCGCGCAACTCTCTCCGGCAGATCATGGATTAGCCACTGAACTGGTGATGGGAGTCCTGCGCTGGCGGTCTGTTCTCGATCGAGAAATTGAAAAACGCTCATCGCAGCCGTTGAAGAAGCTGGATCGCGAAGTGCTGACTGCTTTGCGCATGGGTGCGTACCAGCTCCAATTCCTGGAACGCATTCCAGCGCACGCCGCGGTGGATGAAAGTGTGGACCTGGTCAAGCGGGCCCGTAAGCGCTCGGCTGCACCCTTTGTGAATGCGGTGTTGCGGAAGCTGACTGCGGCCCAAGGTTCCGCGCCGCGCCAGCACCGCCAGGCTGAGACTGCCGACATCAACAGCGCTCACGACGCTGCAGCGCTGTCGGCAGCGACAGCCCATCCTCACTGGCTGGTTGAGCGCTGGGTCACGGAATTCGGTATCGATAAAGCGCGGGCGATCTGCGGTTATGATCAGCAGCCTCCGGAGACGGCCATCCGGCTTGCGGAGAGCGGCACGGAAGAAGAACTTGAGCAACAGGGCATCACGCTGCAGCCGGGGAGGATTCTGACCTCCGCCCGGAGGGTGGTTGCGGGGGACATCACCAAGACTGAAGCCTTTCGCAAAGGACGTGTCGCCGTGCAGGACGAAGCCTCGCAACTGGTGGCTCTCCTCGTCGGCAAAGGTCCACGTATTCTGGATTGCTGTGCCGCGCCCGGCGGCAAGACTCGAGTATTGGCGGAGCGCAATCCGTCGGCAACGCATTCTGGCGGCTGAGTTACACCCGCATCGCGCACAACTATTAAGAACTCGGGTACAGGCGGCCAACGTGAGCGTAATTGCGGCGGACGCCTGCGAACTGCCGGACGGTCAGGAATTCGACCGGGTTCTCGCCGACGTTCCCTGCTCGGGAACCGGCACCCTGGCGCGCAATCCCGAAATCAAGTGGCGCCTTGTTCCCGAAGACTTGCTCGATCTGCAATGCCGCCAGATTGCAATTCTGCAATCCGCCATCCGCCAACTGGCTGCGGGCGGGAAGTTGGTGTATTCCACGTGCTCCCTTGAGCGGGAAGAGAATTCAGATGTGGTGGAAAGTGTTCTCGCCGCTGATCAGTCGTGCCGTCTGCTGCAAGCTGGCGTAGAACTCGACAATCTGCGATCTGAGGGAGAGCTGGCGGCGCAAAATATCGACTCGCTCGTCAGCGGGCCCTACCTGCGCACCATCCCCGGGGTCCACGACTGCGATGGTTTCTTCGCCGCAATTCTCGAAAAGCCAGCCTGAACCGACCGGCCACATGCTGCCGAAACTGCCAGAGGGCGACAGTGCGCCGGTGTCGGCACTGCGAGCCTATAGCGATGCCGAGGCGCCTTGCTTCAAAGGAATGGAGACTTCCAGGCAGGTGCCGTTGGCATCCGACTCAATTTCAAACGATCCACCGAGTTCGTGAATGCGCTCGCGCATTCCCGCGAGGCCAACTCCGGTCTGGGTGCCATCCTGGCGAAACTGCTGCAGAGTAAATGAGGGGATCCCTTTCCCGTAATCACGAACTTCAAGTGTCACCTGGTCCTGCTGCGGGATCAGTCGGATGCTCGCAGTTGCGCTCCCGGAATGCCGGTGAACGTTGGTCAGGCTCTCCTGCACCACCCGAAACAGGGCAATCTCCACCGACTTGGGCAGCCGGGGGAAATCCTCGGGCATTTCGATGGCGATTGGAATTCCGCTGCGTTGCGAGAAGCCGTTGACAAACCACCGCGCCGCGGATGCGAACCCGGCTTCATCGAGCAGCGGTGGATGCAGCAAGTGCGACAAAGTGCGAGTCTCGGAAATGCACTGCTCGAGAATCTGGCTGCTTTCGGCCAGCAATTCCTTCTTATTTTCGGTGCCCGGCATGCCCATCAGATCAATCGTGATCTTTAATCCGGCCAGATATTGGCCGAGACTGTCGTGGATTTCGCGGGCGATGCGGCGGCGTTCTTCGTCCTGAATATTGATCAGGCGTCCACTCAGACGGCGAATGGCCTCTTCTGCGTTACGGCGCGCGGTGACATCAAGCGCGATCACCCCCAGCTGCGTGACCTGGTGTTGCTCATCGCGTATGGGAAAGTAGTTGACCAGCCAATGGCGGCGCTCCCCGGGGGTGGTGGAAAATTCTCCGGAGCGCTCGCGCCCCAGCAGGGGCTCGCCGCTGCTCATCACCTGCCGCAGAGCGGCTTCCCCATCCCGCGCGTAGTCGCCGAACACTTCGCAGGGCGTTTTTCCGATGAAGTCCTCAGCCCTCCGGCCTGACATGTTGGCGAGTTCGCTGTTGATTCTGCGATAGCGCAACTCGGAATCGAGAATCCCGAACCCCACGGTAGAAGACAAAAAGAAAGCATTCAGCACTTCGCGGTTGCGATGGGCGATCTGTTCGGTGCGCTGTGCCTGCCAAATTCCAGACTCAAGAGAAAGAATTCAGCGCCGAGCAGAAGAAGAGCTACCACGAACGCCACCAGCAGCATGCGAATGGTTTGGCGATAAACCTGGTCGGAGCGGACGCGGCGTTCGGCCAGAAGCCGCCCTTCATCCTTTTCGATGGCCTGAATCAGCGATTGGGCCTGTGACCCTGCCTCAAATCCCGGGAACACTTGATCGTGCTTTGGCGCGGCTGATCCTGCGGCCCTTCCCGCCGCCACCGATTCTTCCATCGATTGCAGATTGCGGTCGATCAACAACTGGAGCCGGTCGAGATCCGGCTTGCGCTGCGGATTGTCAGAGGTGAGCCCGCGCAAATGTTGCAGCTTGGCTGGAATGTCGCTCTCCGCCACCCTGAAAGCCACCATGAGGGTCTCGTCATGGGTGAGCAGGTAACCGCGCCGCGCATAGCCCGCGCTCAGGACATCGGAACGCAGGTCCTCCAGTTCGGTTTGTACCTCGTGAGTATGCGAAACCAGCTGCTCACTGGCCACCAGTTGGTTGGTGGTCCGATACGTAACCGCCGCAATTCCGACGAGAAGAATGAGTGCCGCCGCGAATGCGACCCTGGCAATATTTCTTAAGGACATTTGGGTAAGACGACGAGCCGCCAGATTCCATGATGCGAAGCAGCGACCCAATTATGATACAGCCTTCTTTCACGGGATTTCATCGCGGGATTTAACCAGGAGTAAAGCAGCGGACCGGCGGTTGGACCCGCATCAACTTCGCGAATCTCTAGGCTGGAGGTTAGAATCGAACACAGAGATGGCAGGCGTTCCACAACTGGTGCAGATTGATCCGGTGCCGCAACTGCGGCAGCCCAAGCCCAGCTGGCTGCGGGCGAAAGCTCCAGTCGGCGAGAACTTCCACAATCTCAAGCAACTGGCGCGCGGCCTTGGCCTGCACACTGTCTGCGAGTCGGCCCAGTGTCCCAATATCGGGGAGTGCTGGAATCACCACACCGCGACTTTCATGCTTTTGGGGGACATCTGCACCCGGCGCTGTGGTTTTTGCGCCGTTCCCAAAGGCAAGCCCGGCCCGATCGATTGGGACGAGCCTCGTAGGGTGGCTGAGGCAGTTGCCACCTTGGGGCTGAAACATGCCGTGGTCACCAGCGTGAATCGCGATGACGACAACCTCGGCGGTGCAAGGGTTTTTGCCGAGACTATCCGCGAGATTCGGGAACTTACGCCCGACTGTCGGGTGGAAGTGCTGATTCCTGACTTCCAAGGGCTGGATGAGGCCCTGCGCATCGTGCTCGATGCCCAGCCCGATGTGCTCAATCACAACACTGAAACGGTGCCCGGCTCTACCGAGTAGTGCGGTCCGGAGCGCGTTACCAGCGTAGTCTCGATCTACTCGAAAATGCCAAGAAATTTTCGCCGGGCGTAGTGACCAAATCAGGCCTGATGGCGGGACTCGGCGAAACTATGGAAGAGATGATTGCCGTTTTCCGCGACCTCGGGTCGCGCGGCGTGGACATTTTGACGGTCGGCCAGTATCTTCGTCCTTCCCGCGATCATCTGCCGATTGCGCGTTTTTATACGCCGGAAGAGTTCCTGCAAATGAAGCATGAGGCGCTGAAGTTCGGCTTTGCCACGTTGAATCAGGACCCATGGTGCGTTCCAGCTATCACGCCCATGAGCAGGCCGAATCCACCGTGCCTGGCCACTGAGTCCTTCACTATCTACTGAAAACCGATCCGGTGTGCCGGAACTCCGAAACCTGCATGCGCATGGTGCATGTAAGATAAGAGTTTCCATGCCGCGAAAGCTCTCGCATTTCGACCGCAGCGGCCGTTCCAGAATGGTGGACGTTTCGGCTAAGCTGCCGGCCAAACGGGAAGCCGAAGCCTCCGCCTTCGTCTCGCTCAAACCGGCGGTGCTGAAGGCTCTGCCCCGGAATCCCAAAGGGGACCCGCTCGAGGTGGCTCGCCTTGCCGGTATTATGGCCGCCAAGAAGACGGCTGATCTGATCCCCATGTGCCATCCGCTGCCGCTTTCTCACGTTGATGTGACCCTGCGGCTGTGCGAGAATGGCGTCGCTATTGGCTCGAAAGTTACTACGACGGCTGTGACCGGCGTCGAAATGGAAGCGCTGGTGGCGGCGAGCGTGGCCGCGCTGACTGTGTACGATATGTGCAAGGCCCTCGACAAGGGCATCGAAATTCGCGAGGTCGTGCTCGAGCGCAAGTCCGGCGGAAAGAGCGGCAACTACATCCGCAAGAAGAAGTAACTCCCACATGCCGAGCAACGTCAAAGTGCTGCTGGTGGACGACAATCCCATGGTGATGGGAATGCTGCGGCGTGCCTTGACCCCTCTGGCCAGCGTGACCACCTCCACCGACGCCGCCGACGCGCTGCTGAAGGCCGTGGATGATCCTCCCGACCTGCTGGTTACCGACTACCGCATGCCGGGAATGGATGGGCGGCAGTTGATGGAGAAGCTGAAGAGCCGCACCGCAACCTCGGGGATATCGGTCGTGCTGCTCGCCACCAAGGCCGACATCACCGAACGGCTGGCGCAGCACGATCACGTGGACGAATTCGTCGAGAAGCCGTTTTTCCTGAAGGAAGCCACCCAGCGCATCAAGCGCGTGATCGACAAGATCGCACTGGAAAAGATGACCAAGACCGCGCCTTCCGATGGCGTGCTGCGCGGCAGCCTTTCGCAGATGAACGTGATTGACCTGATGCAGTCCCTCGAAATGGGGCGCAAGAGCTGCCTGCTCTCGATGACCCACGATGGAGACAAGTGCGAGGTGTATTTCAGCGAGGGTCAGGTGACGCACGCGGTCTACGGAAGCCTGATGGGCGATGCCGCCGTCTTCAAGGCGCTGCGCTGGACCGGCGGCAATTTTCAGATCAACTTTGAGGGCAAGACCTCCCAGCAGACTACCACCCTGAATACGCAGGGGCTGCTAATGGAAGGCCTCCGCCTGTTGGACGAGTCGAAGCGCGACGACGAAGGCGGATCGGAGGAGGAAGAAGATGTCCTCCTCGACACCTGAAGCCTTCACCGCTGCAGTCCTTACCATCAGCGATTCTTCATCTCGTGGCGAACGAGTGGATCTCTCTGGCCCGGCGGTCGCCACCATCCTGGGGAAGCATGAATTCTCAGTCGTCGCAGCCGAACTGGTGCCAGACGAGCAGCCCACAATCGAGAATGCTCTGCGCGATCTAGCAAGAAAAGCCAGGCTCGTGGTCACCACCGGCGGCACCGGGATAGCCGAACGGGACGTAACTCCAGAGGCGACCCGCGCGGTTTGTGATCGCCTGCTGGAAGGGGTGGCCGAGCGCATGCGTTCTGAAGGAGCGAAGAAAACTCCGTTTGCGGCGCTCAGCCGGGGAATTTGCGGCGTCTGTGGAACTTCGATCATCCTCAATGTGCCGGGAAGTCCTAAAGCGGCTGCGGAATCGCTCGAGGCTGTAATCGGGATCCTGCCCCATGCCATCCAACTGCTGAGCGGCAAGACCAGGCATTGACGCATTCCGGGCAGGGATTGCCGCTCTCAGGCCGGCAAAGCAGCGAATGCCGTCACACTGCTAGAATCGCCGATTGAGCACCATCAAGCACATCTTCTCCCGCTACACTGCATTCCTGTGGGGACTTCTGGCTCCGCTCGGAGTCTGGGGAGTGTTCGTGATTGCCGCCATGGATGGCGCCGCAATCGGCTTGCCCATGGACGTGGTGGTGGCAGGCTTCGTGTACAAGAATTCCTCCAAGTTTCTGCTGCTGGTGATCTTGGCCGCCGCCGGATCCGCTGCCGGCAGCAGCGTTCTCTACCTGGTCGGCTATCTGGGTGGGGAGAAGCTACTGCGGAAGCGCATGTCGCCGGAGCGGTTTGACAAAATTCACCGCTCTTTCGACCGGCATGAATTCTGGGCGCTGATGTTTCCTGCCATGCTGCCTCCGCCCACGCCCTTCAAGCTGTTTGTACTCTCCGCGGCTGTGTTCGAAATGAATTTCTTCCACTTCCTGGTGGCAATCTTTGCCGGCAGATTTGTGCGGTTTCTGGCCCTGGCGCTGCTGACCATCCACTTTGGTCCCGAGATCATTCAGGTATTCGGCAGGCACTTCATATGGGTGTTGGCTGCGGCCGGGGCAGGATTGGTGGTTTGGCTTGCGATCCTGCAGATGAAGAGGAAAAAGCCCCAAGATCTAGGGATCGGCCGCGAGTCGCCCCACCCTGGGTCCAAGTAGCTCAGGACTTTCCGGCGCTTATCTGCCGGATGCGCTTGCTGGTGGTCGGATGGTCCCACGCCCACCACTCGTAGAAATCGCTGACGTAGGGATATTCGAGCCAGTTTTCCCCTAGTTTCTGGAAAGCCTGGGCGGCGACTAATTGTGAGTTGGGAACCAGACCGCGCGTGACTTCCAGTCCGTAAGCATCCGCCTGGCGTTCGAGATGGCGGCTGAAGCCATTTCCGATGGGTGAAGAGATAAAGAAGAAAAACGTCAGCAGCAGCGCAATCAACGGCACTGAGGCCCAGTCGCCGATGCTGCGGATCTGCCAGCGTATTCCCCACCGCCGCAGCATCCAGCCGGCGCTCAGGTAAGCCAGATAAAAAAGAAGGAGCATCATTGCCAGCGTAAACAGCAGGCCCTGCACGATGTGGCCGAGCACGTAGTGTCCCATCTCGTGGCCGAAGACGAACATGATTTCGGGATTGGTGAGGTGCTTTTCGGTGGTGTCCCACACCACCACGCGCTTGCTGGCGCCGAAGCCGGTCACATAAGCGTTGTCACCGGTGTATTTGGTGCCGGCATTCATTTCATAGATGCGGCTGGGCGGAATGTCGAGTCCTCCGCGGTGCACCACCCGCTCAATCTGCGTCACCAGCTCAGGATTCTTCTGCTGCAGTGGAGTGAACTTGAAGAACATGGGCTCGATCAGCAGCGGAGAGATGAAGATCACGAAGATGACCACCGGCACGCACAGCAGCCATCCGTAAAACCACCAGCGGCGCGGGCTGCGGCGGATCATGGCGTAGAGCAGGAGCACCAGTACTGTCTCGATCACTACCGTCAGCAGCAGAGTTTTGCCCCAGTCTCCCCACCACGACGCCCAGCTTTGGACGGAGAGGCCGTACTCTCTTCGGATATGTTGGTGGTAAAGGTCGCTGGGGACGGTGAGCACGCTAAGCAGAATGATGAATAGCGGCAGAACGATGAGTCCCTGAAGCCACTTGCGGCTGGTCACACGTTCGGCGAAATCGCGGAAGCGGGCGGCGATTCCGAGATAGAGGATCGCGAGAATAACCGCTAGCCCGTAAGCGGTGTCGATGAAGGTCAGCCGGGTGACTTGCAGGTAGAGGGCCCGGGCTTTCGCTAGCTTGTCGGGCGGCAGAGTGTACTGAATCGCCGTCGAAGCGCTGGACGCGGTGTCTTGAGACTGAGGCCGGGGAGTTTGCGCTGTCGTCGGAATACATAGAAGGATTGCAAACAGCAGCAGTGAAACTGCGATCAGGCGCATGGTGGCTCCCCTTCAGGGCCTGCTAGGGCGGACCATCATACACTGGGAGACATCCGGAGTCGGTCGCATGATCGAGTGAGAACGCCTGTTGGGGCATGGGGTTTGCGTCGGCTGGTATGGGGTCGTTTCGCTTTGCTCAGGATGACTGGGTTCTTGTTAAACGCTGCGGTTCCGAGAGAACTTAGCTTTTGCCGGCACTTAACGACGCCAGCTCCCGCCTGGCCTGCTGGGCCAGTGCGAAGTCAGAGTCGGCGTTTTTCCACACTTGCATCAGTTTCTGGTAGGTCGCTTTGGCTGCGGACTGATCGAATTGACCTTGTGCGCGGGCCATCCCCAGCAGGCAGAGGGGATAGTCCGAGACTTGAAACGACCAGCCTCCTCCTTCCTGCAGACTGATGCCGCGGTAGCGTGTCCCGGGCTCAAAGTCGGTGGCAGCTTGCTGGAACTGATGCTGCGCGAGCGAAGCCCGGCCCTGCAAATCAGAGACTTTGGAGACCATGTGGTAGGAAGCGGTGGACGCTAAGATTTCCGCCACCTGCTGCGGCCGGTGCTGCACCAGAGCGATGGCTGCCTTGACTTCGGGCAGATAAATATCCCTCGCCAGAGTGTTGTTGGGAGAAGATTTCGCAAGACCTTCCATCTCCTGAAGCGCGGGACCAGCCTCGCCGCAGAGCCCCAGCGCGAGGGCCGCATTGGGCACGGTGGCCGTGCTGCGGTCGAGCGTCAGGGCATGGTGCGCATCGCTGCGGGCTGAGCTGCAATTGGCGATTAACGCGTTCTGCAGCGCCTTTTGCGCGTAGATGCCACCCGCAGCATCCGGAAGATGTTGCTGCTCCGCGCGCTCGGCGGCGTGGGCCCACTGCTGGTCGGCGGCGTGGATCTTTCCGCTGAAAAAATTCACCTGGGCGAGGCCTACATCGACCGAAAAACCCTCGGAACGGGAATCTGCGGGGCCAAGGTGGCTCTGCCAGTCGGGCTTCCCGGCGAGGAAATCACTCCACATCACCATGACAAGGTAGAAGTCGTCGTCGGTGCCGTGCTCTCGGGCTTCCTTCAGGTAGCGGTTGGCTTCCTCGATGCGGTCCAATCCGAGCAGTGCGCCGCCGGCATTTTCGGCCGCTACCAGGTCCCACTTGGCAATTTCCCACGTCTTGATAAATCCGGGGACCGCCTGCTCATAGTCTCCCAGCACCTGGTAGGACTGCGCCAGATTGTTCCAGGCTGCCGCATCGCGCGGGTAACTTGCGACATAGAGCCGGTACAATTCCAGCGACTTGGGTAGATCGTACTGCTGCTGCGCAAACTGGGACTCAATATACATGCGCTCGCGTTCCGTCACCCGCTGCCGCAGGTCGTAGGCCTTCTTCAAGTACTCGAGGGCCTTGGCAGGTGCACCCTGATTGGAGTACGCCACTCCCAGCCGCGCGTATCCCATGGCAAAGCTAGGGTCGAGGCGAAGGGCTTGTTCGTAGAACGAAACCGCCTGGGGAAAATCGTGCCCCATGCGGTGCTCTTCTTCCCCGAGAGAGAAGGCATGGAAGGCCTGCAGCGAGGTGGTGGTGACGTTGGTCCAGGGAGTCGTCAGTTTCTGAATGGAAGCCAGCGACTCGCCCAGCCGTGCGCGCAGCGAAGTGGCCGCAGTCGAAACCGCCTGCAACACCGCGGTTTTGTCGGGAGCGGTCACCTGCTCGCGGGCAAATACCTCACCGGTGGCGCAGTTCACCGCGTTGATGGAAATCACATAGGAGGTGCCCAGGCTGGCGATGGTTCCCGCCAGATAGGCCTTGACTCCCAGGCGCTGGCCGATCTGCTGAGCCAATTCCGGAGTGATCCTCTGGTCGCGTGTCTGCCCCAGGTACGGCAGGTTGTTGTGCAGTTCAGCATCACTCACGAGCAGCAGGAATGGCGACTGCTCCAGTTGGATCGCCAGGGCTTCTTTCAGGGTGGAATCGAAGACCGGATCTCCGGTCTGATTGGTGAAGTCGGCGAGGATCAGCTGGTCTTTGTCTGTCAGCTGAATCGCATGCCGCCCGCGCCAGTAGTAAAAGCCGCCTGCAACAAGTGCAAGCACCACCAGCGCGGCGAGCCCCAGCCATAGCTTACGGCGAGTCGCTTGGACGCTCGGCACTGCACTCGATCCTGAAGCTGGAGCAACAGAAGAGGACGGGACAGCGGCGTGGCCGGATGATCCGGCTGCGGCCGGTATGGAGCCCGGTGGGGCGGTCTGGGGCAGGGCCGAAACCACCGAAGCGTCGGAGACCGGGGCGGAGCTGGCGTATGCCGTATGGCCAGATCCCGTGTCGCGACGGAGCCGCAACAGCTCCGATTTGATGTCGGCGGCATGCTGGTAGCGAAGTTCCCGTTCTTTCTCCAGAGCGCGGTTGATGATGTCTTCCAGCCTCGGCGGCAGGTCAGGATTGAGGCGAACCGGCGCAACCGGCGCGCGGTTCATGATTCCATCGAAAATCACTCCGGAAGTTTCGCCGCGAAACGGCAGAGCGCCCGTGGCCATTTCATACAGCACCACCCCGAAAGAAAACAGATCGGTGCGGATGTCGAGCGGCTTACCCCGCACCTGCTCAGGAGACATGTAGGCAACTGTGCCTAGCGCAGAGCCGGGGCTGGTTAGATGTTCGTCGCTGACTCCAGTGGCGGTCGCCCCCGCGAGCACCGACGTTCCCTGTCCCACCTTGGCGAGTCCGAAGTCAAGAATTTTTGCGTGTCCGCGGGTGGTCACGAAAATATTGGCGGGCTTGATGTCGCGATGCACGATGTCCTTGGCATGGGCGGCATCGAGGGCCTCGGCGACATCGATCGAGATGGTCAGCAGGGTTTCGAGCTCAAGCGGGCGGTTGCCGATGATGTGCTTGAGCGTCTGACCTTCCAAATATTCCATCACGATGAAGGAGCGGCCGTGGTCTTCCCCTATGTCATAGATGGTGCAGATGTTGGGATGATTCAGTCCCGAGGCGGCCTGGGCCTCGCGGCGAAAACGGCTGAGGGAA
This sequence comes from Terriglobia bacterium, assembly GCA_963798155.1. Lineage (GTDB taxonomy): Bacteria > Acidobacteriota > Terriglobia > Terriglobales > Acidobacteriaceae > CAWCSH01. The sequence continues at coordinate 100,631 of CAWCSH010000001.1, read as the reverse complement.
TGCGGGTCGGCGGTGACATCTTCGGGAAGAAACTTCAGCGCCACAAAGCGATGCAGACGCAAATCTTCAGCTTTGTAGACGACTCCCATGCCACCGCCGCCAAGCTTTTCCAGAACGCGGTAGTGGGAGATGGTTTCGCCAATCATAGAAGGGCCGAGCAGTCATGGTAGGTAGAGTTGAATGAACAAGTCAACGGCGCCCCCATCGATTTTTCGAGGAAGTTGCATATCGCCGAAAATCGATAGCCAGCAAGCGGCGATTCGGGGGTGACTCGCGCCAAGGGCGTTTGCGGTCCGAAATCTAAATGCGAACCCTCCGGCTAGTACGTTCGTGACACAACGGGGTACGCGTGGCCGAAGTCCGCAGCGGGAGTTACTCGTCGACCCATTCGGCGAGACAGGAATAACACTTCCAATTCTTCTTGCGTACTCGCACCGGAAAGCCCAGCGCCAGCCACAAACCATAGGTCCAGAAACGATTGATGGTTTCAAAGCCGATATCGCCGGAGTCGCAGCGGGGACAATGCGGCTGCGGCCAGAAGTCTCCTACTTCGTCCAGGGTGAACGCTTCGGGCATGGGCTCGTCGAGCAGGGCGCGAGCTTCTTCGGCCTGCTCGGCCATCACCTGCAGGCGCAGGCCGCCGATGGCGTTCGAGAGCAGCCAGTCCATGCGCACCAGATTGCCGTCGGCGAGAAAACACTCGATGCCGGCGGATTCCAGCTTGCCCTTGGCCAGCAGGGCCTCAGGCATGTCCCGAAACTGCCGCAGCGTGACGATCTGGTCTGGAGGAATAGTTTCCATCAGGTTCCCGCGACCGGCCTTGTGGAATGGCGTTGGGGAAGGATGATGGTGGGCGCTATAGGATTTGAACCTATGACTTCCACCGTGTGAGGATGGCACTCTACCGCTGAGTTAAGCGCCCACGCTGATTTAATTTAGCAGCTAAGCCGGAGCACCGTAAAGGCGCGCGGCCGACGGCGAAGACATTCTCTGCGAGCCGGGAAGCCGGCAGCCTGGCACAGGCCGAGCTGGCGTGCCCATCTCCGCTGTTTCTTGGATTTTCCCTAATATGGGCAGCGTGATAGCCTGATTGCCGCAGCTTGGGGCATGCTGTACCTCCTCATCCCCAGGGCTACGCAGTGTTGCCGCATGAGCAGGGATCCCATACCCGCGAAACCACCCGTAACTCCTTCTCAGGACAGGGGTTCTATGGAGGGTGCCGATTCCTCGGACGCGCAACTTTCGGCATCCCGTGGGGTTCATGCTGATGTGAGCAGTGTGGCCATGGACGCGGGGCTGCTCGCGCATGCGCGGCGGCGCCCCGAAGCGGAGCTGAGACCGGGCGAAAGTTTACCCGAGGGCGCGAGCGACGCGGAAGTGATGCTGCGGGTGAAGGCCGGAGACGAAAGCGCCTTCGACTATCTGGTCAACAAGTATCGCCGCCCGATGGTCAGCTTCATGTACCGCATGGCGCATAACGCCGCAGTGGCCGAAGACCTGGCCCAGGAAGTTTTTCTGCGGGTGTACCGCTCCCGCGAAGGCTATGAGGCCACGGCAAAGTTTACGACCTGGTTGTACCGCATCGCGACCAATCTGGCGGTGAACCATGCGCGGGATACGAGGCACGAGCGCCCGGAAAACATGGTGAGCCTGGACGAGCCCGACCAGGAAACCGGGCAGACGCCCGATGTGGCCGACGTCAAGCTGACGGTGGAAGAGCGCCTGGTGCGGCGGGAGCGGCTGGCGGCGATCCGGCAGCGGGTGCAGGAGTTGCCGGAACGGCAGCGGCTGGCGGTGATGATGCACAAGTACCAGCAGATGGACTACCGCCAGATCGCGGAAGTGTTGAAATTGAGTGAGTCCGCCACCAAGTCGCTGCTGTTCCGGGCGTATGAGACGTTACGGCAGCAGTTGAAAGAGTTCTTGTAAACAGAATTATCAGAAGGAAACGTGTCATGAAGTGCAAAGAAATTCGCGAAATGATTCCGGACCTGGCCGCCGGAATGGACTCGATGACTCCTGAGGCCGAGGAGCATCTGCACTCCTGCGCCGAGTGCAGCAATGATCTGAAGGAAATTCGCGGCACCATGGCGCTGCTCGATGAGTGGGAGGCGCCGGAGCTTACGCCGTATTTCAACATGCGGCTGAAAGCGCGGCTGCGCGAGGAAATTGCCAACCAGCCGGCAAGCTGGCTGCAATGGATGCGCAAGCCTGCGCTGGCAATTTCACTTGCGGTGCTGATGGTGGCGAGCATCACGCTGTTCCGGGGCGGCGGCAGCAGCACTCCGGCGCTGCCGGGTCCGGGTGGAAATCCGGCGCTGGTCTCGGTGAGTGCAACTCCGGGAACAGCGGTGGGGGATTTGCAATCGCTCGACCGGAACCACGATTTGTATTCCGATTTCGATGTTCTGGATGATTTGACGGTGCAGCAGGATGTAACTGCGAATCCGTAATCTGCCGCAAGAGGCGCGGCTCGGAGAAGCCGCGCCAGGCATCGGAGCTCGGCGGCAAGGTATCGCCGGGACCACAACAGCAACAAGGGGTGGGGAGGGAGGACGCGAGTGCGCCGGGTGAGATCAATGGCGTGGGTGGCGGTGGCCATCCTGGCTCTGGTCTGCGCGACAAGGCAGCCATCGTCCGCCCGTGGGCGCGACCAAAAGCAGAACCAGCCCAAGAGCAGCGAGTCTCACCGCAGTGAGTCCCCTCGTCCCAGGCAGAACCCTCATCCAAGTTCGAATCAGAGCTCAAACCAGAATCACGGCCAGAACCGGGCCGCCTTTCCGCCGCCGTATCCGCGGCCGCAGCCGGGCCATCATGCCGGGCAGTGGCTACGACAGTACAAGGATGTGCCTCCCGATCAACAGCAGAAAGCGCTCGACCGCGATCCCCAATTCCGGCAGCTGCCCCCGGACCGGCAGCAGCGCCTGCGCGAGCGCCTGCAGCGCTTCAACAGCATGCCGCCGCAGCAGCAGCAACGCGTGCTGAAGCGGATGGAAGTGTGGGAACATCTCACCCCGCAGCAAAAGCAGGACGCCCGGCAGGTCTTCGGCGAAATCCGCTCCTTGCCGCCGGAGCGGCGCAATGCCATGCAGAATGCGATCAATTCGCTGCGGGCCATGCCTCCCGGCGCGCGGCGGCGGGCGATCGAATCGGGCAGCTTCAGCCAGTATTCACCGCAGGAGCGCGAGTTGCTGAAGGGAGTGACGGACCTACCCCTCGCGCCGCCGGATGCCGGACAGAATGACAACTCGCCGCATCCGGACGTGCCGCGCCCGGACTCCTCCGGTTCCAACTCCACTCGCCCGAATGTGCCGCGGCCCTAGCGGGTCAACGCGCTTCACACCCATACAGATTGAATAAGGCGGTTCTTTATCCCCGCAGCAGGTTCTTCGCGATAAACAGCACATTCGCCGGGCGCTCGGCCAGGCGCCGCATCAGGTAGGGGTACCACTCGGTTCCAAACGGAATGTACACCCGCATGCGCCAGCCCTGCCGCACCAGGCGCTGCTGCAAGTCACGGCGAATGCCATAGAGCATCTGGAACTCGAAGGCATCGCGAGAGATGTTTTCGCTTCTGGCGAAAGCTTCCGCCTGGTTGATGATGTTCTCATCGTGGGTGGCCAGGCCATGGTAAATGCCGCTTTTCAGCAGGACTTTCATCAACTTCAGGTAATTGGCGTCCACTTCAGATTTTTTCTGAAACGCAATCTCCGGCGGTTCTTTGTATGCGCCTTTGCACAGGCGGATGCGAATGCCCTGGGCCAGTAGCTTCTCCACATCCGCTTCCGAGCGGCGCATGTAGGACTGAATCACGGTGCCGACGGAACCCCGGTTTTCCGCGACGCGATGCAGATCGTGAACGAACTCCAAAGTGCGCTGGGTATAGGGCGAACCTTCCATATCGACCCGCACGAAATTTTTTGGTTCCATGGCGGCGGCCTTGCTGACCAAACCCGAGACCAGTTCGCGGGCGAGGGTTTCCTCCACATCCAGTCCCATGTGGGTGAGCTTCAAGCTGATGTTGGCATCGAGCTGCCGTCCCGCTATCTCATCAAGAAGATGGTGGTAGAGGGCGGCGCTGGCGCGCGCCTCTTCCGGATTGGTGACGTTTTCGCCGAGGTTGTCGATGGAGACGCTCAGTCCCGACTGGTTGACTTCGCGAGTCACCCGCAGAACGTCTTCCGGTAGGGTGCCGGCGACAAACCGGCCTGACATGCGCTGTCCAATGGCGGAGCGCTCGGCAACGCCGCGCAGGCGGCGGCTTTCGGAGAGATAGATGAAGAGCGCTCTCAGCACGACTCCACCTTCGAATCAGTGGGCAAGGGACGGCCGATGCCGGAGGCGAGCATGAGAATCACAGCAATTTGTATCACAGCTGGAGTGGAAGGGCGTTGCCGCGATTCTCTACGTGCATCGAGTGGCGCTCAATCACCTCACGCCCTCGAAGCGCACTTCAATTGGCTCGTCGGTTTCGTGCGGAGCAGGGGCCCACTTCCACTTGCGCACCGCTTCCATAGCTGCTTCGGCGAGGATGGGATGGCCGCCCCGCAACGAGACATTCTTCACTGTGCCGTTGCTGGCGACTTCTGCTTCGACCTTCACTACGCCGTTGAGGTGCATGCGTCGCGCGAGATCGGGATACAGGGGGACGACCCGATTGACGATCTTGCGCGACTTCGGGCTCTGAGCCTGGTCTTGCTTTCCATCCTGATTTTGCTGGGCAGAGCTGGGTGGGACCAGCGCGACCACCGCGAAGAACAGTAGCGCAATTGCAATGCAGCGTTTCATGGGGTCACGCACTCACAAGATTAATGAAAGCCGGCAAGGCGCTGTAGATGACGTTGGTCACCTGCCCGGGTGACGGCCGGCGCCGTCCGACGATGGCGCAAGAGTGGAAATTGGCAGGCATCTCCGGAGGGGCGGGCAGCGTCCGAAGCATGTGGCGAGCCGCTCATCTCTCAAAGTGATCTACGCTGCGATTGCCAGTAACCTGGCGATTGCCATCAGCAAGTATGCCGCCGCTGTCTTTACCGGTAGTGCCGCCATGTTGGCGGAAGCTTTCCACTCTACCGTGGACTCCGGAAATGAGCTGCTGCTGTTGCTGGGGGTGAGACGCAGCGCGCGGCCCCCGGACGCAGACCATCCCTTCGGACACGGCAAAGAGCTGTATTTCTGGTCGTTTCTGGTTTCGATTCTGGTGTTTGGCATGGGCGGCGGAGTGTCGGTCTACGAGGGGATTTCGCGGCTGTTGACTCCAAAGGCGACGGAATACGAGCGCTGGAACTATATCGTTCTGGGGCTCAGCGCGATCTTTGAAGGCTATTCCTGGTACATTTCCCGGCAGGAATTGCGGCAGCGGAAGAAGCCGGGAGAGACGCTGTGGCGGGTGATCCGGCGAAGCAAAGACCCAACAGTGTTTACGGTGTTTCTCGAGGACTCGGCGGCTCTAGTGGGAATTTCCATTGCGTTCCTGGGAATCTTTCTGGGCGCGCGGCTGCATAACCCCTATCTTGATCCGGCGGCGTCGATCCTAATCGGACTTCTGCTGGCTGGTGTTGCAGTGCTTATGGCCTCTGAAACCAGCGCCCTGCTGGTAGGCGAAAGCGCCAATCGCGATCAACTCGACCGGGTGGCCAAAATCATTCGTTCGGAGGCGGAGATCGAGGCAGTCGGCGATCTGTTGACCATGCAGCTGGGGCCGGAGCAGGTGTTGCTCACCGTGGCGATCAAATTTCGTCCCAATCTTACGGTTCGAGAGCTTGAATCCACGGTTGACCGGCTGGAAAAGCGCATACGGCAGGAGGAACCCAGCATCGTCCGCATCTTTATTGAGGCCGAGTCACTACGGGGGAGTATACCTTCGCCGCAGGTGGCGTGATGGCGAGCCGCGCAGCCACTGCCCCGCGTCAGTCGCTGTGTTCTTCCAGGAACTTTTCCGCTTCCAGGGCAGCCATGCAGCCGGAACCTGCGGCGGTGATGGCCTGGCGGTAGCGACGGTCTTGCACGTCGCCGCAGGCGTACACGCCGGGCACGCGAGTGAAGACGTTGTTGGCGGTCTTCAAATATCCGTCTTGGTCCATATCGATTTGGCCTTCGAACATTTTCGCATTGGGAATGTGTCCAATGCCGAGAAACATGGCGCTGACGGGAAGGTCCCACTGCTTGCCGCTTTTCAGGTTCTTCAGCTTCAGCGCGGTTACTTCTTTCTTGGACGGATCGAGCACATCGTCCACCACGGTGTTGGTCAGGAAGTCGATCTTATCGTGGACGTTGCGCCCGGTCGAGCATGATCTTGGAGGCGCGGAACTCGTCGCGGCGATGAATCAGTGTGACCTTGCTGGCGAAACGGGTGAGAAAAAGGGCCTCTTCCATGGCTGAGTCTCCGCCGCCAATCACCGCGATGTCCTTGCCGCGAGAAAAAGAAACCGTCGCAGGTGGCGCAATGACGACACGCCGTGGCCGATGAGGGCCTGCTCGTTGGGCAAGCCCAGCCAGCGCGCTGAGGCTCCGCTGGCAACGATCAGGGTACGGGTCTGGATCTCGTCTTTCCCGTGTCCAGGGTATAAGGACGCTTGCTGAGATCGGCTGTGACCACGTGCGTGAGCTGGAATTCAGCGCCGAAACGTGCGGCCTGCTGCTCATGTTCTCGATCAGTTCGGGCCCCTGGATGCCCTCGGGAAATCCCGGAAAGTTCTCCACCAGCGTGGTGATGGAGAGCTGTCCGCCGGGCTCATGGCCCTCCAGCACCAGCGGCTTAGATTGGCGCGCGCGGTGTAGATGGCGGCGGTGAGTCCGGCGCAGCCGGAACCCAGGATGACGACGTCGCGTACGTTCTCCATAGAAGTTTCTGACAGGCCAATACTTAGATCTTAGATTACACAAATGGATTCAAGGCTCAACTGCGTGGAGCTGCTATCTCCGGTGGCATGTTATTTTCCCTCCATCACGGAACTTCGGGCCGACTCATCTCTTCCTGGCCGTCCCTTTCTTAGGAGGAGCCGCGGCCTTGCGCGTGCCGCGCCGGAGTGCTACCTTCGGTGCGAGCCAATTCCTCGGGAACAAGCTGCTCCGCGTCCAGCAGCTTGCGATAGTTCGAAACCACCGCGGAAGCGCTCTGAAACAGCGGCTCGTAGGCAGACTGATCGGGTGCCGGGCTCCCCTCCGCGGCCATGCGGAGCGGGCGAGCACCACGGAAGATTTCCCAAAGCGCTCCAGCTTGACGTGCGTAGCGGGCGTGTTCGTACCCAGCATTGCGGCGGGAGAGGTCACAGCCGAGGCGCTGTCTTCGATCGAAAGCTGCATCAGGTCCTTGGGATCGCGCACCCGGAATACCAGAGTTTCCATCATGTTCTTGGGGTCGAGGCTGAAGGAGTACTGCACGCTGGCAAACAGCGCCTGGAACGAGAACTCTCTGCGGATGCGAACCCAGCTGGCGGTCCCTGGGTCGGCCGATGACATTTTGGCATTGGCCCCGGCCTTGAGGAAGTCTGGACCGGCATCCAGAGTGGTGCGGCCGCGGTCCACCTCGAAATCCGAACCAAAGAGGGGGTGCCGCGGGACCTTGGCCAGGGCGGAGGCAATCTCCTGCTGCTCCTGCAGCGAAGGCGAACAGACATTCAGCATGTTCACCTTTACTTTCGGCTGGCTCGACGGGGTTGGGGCTTGCTGCTGGGCATAGAGGCCGATTGCAAGTGCGAACGGCAGCAGGATCACGGAGAGAGTTTCGTAGCACCTGCGCATTTTATCAGGGGCATCCGCCCAGAGTACCCGCTGATTCGTAACGAGAAATTGGCTTACCGGCCTTCCTGCATCTGGTGTCTTGAAGGTTAGAATTACTTCTATGGCTAATCTGACACTGATTTACGGGTTGCGGCTGTTGCCCTCCGAAGAGGTGGACGCAGTCGAAGACGCAGTCTTGAAGCTGAAGAACGGAACGGCGGCCCGGGTCACCATGCACGTGCTTGAGGGCAGCAAGGACCAGATCGAAAAGCAACTGAAGAGCAGCCTGGATGCATTCTTCGATTTCTATCCGGAAAGCTGAATCAGGTTGAGGATACCCGCGGGACTGCGCGACGTATTGCGACTTCCGGATTCAGTTCATTCCGTCATCCGGCGCAGGGCCATTGTATCTATAATCGGCGCGACACATGAGCTTCTCGCTTCGCCATCTTCGTACCAGGCTGGTCCGGGCAGGCTTCCTGCCGATGAGCCGTCCTGCCCGGGTGGCATGGTTCTTGCTGGGCATCGACCTGTTTCTTTTTGTTTTGGAAACGGTGCTGGGCTGGGCGGGTGTCTCCTACGGCCGTAGTCTAGGAGGATGGGTCAGTTTTCTGAGCTTCGTCGTCATCATTTTGTTTCTGGTTCTGGGGTACCGCTACACCAAGTCGAAATTACTGTGGCGGCTGCGCAACCGCTTGATCGTGACCTATGTGTTCATTGGGGTATTTGGCGGTGCTGCTGGTGGCGATGTCGTCCATCACTCTTTACCTGTTCGCGGGGCAGTTTGCCAACTACCTCGTCACCTCTGAACTGCATTCCGGCTGAGAGCCTGAGGCGGTGAACTCGGCGATTGCCAGTGAGATGGCGGCACGCGTGGTGCGGCGAACGGCGGCCAGCTCCGACTCCGTTCCAGGGTTGAAGGCAAATGACGCCGCCTGGGCCACGCGCGACGTCTGCGCCTGGGAGGACGGCCGCGAATTGTCCCTATGTACCGCCGGCACTTCGTTTTCTCTGAGTTCGAACGTGCCCCAGGACTTCACCGGGCTGGTGCGGGATGGCGAGCATCTCTACCTACGATCGTCGAAGACCTTGAAACCAGCTGGCCACTCCCTGACCGTAATCTCCAGCGAGCCTCTCGATAAGACGCTGCTGGGGAAACTGGCCTCAGGAGTCGGCGAGATCACTCTGTACTCGTCGGGCTTTGAAGTGAGCCCTGCCCAGCGTCCTCCGGCCCCGGTTTCAGCGGGGAAGGAAACGGCGGGGAAACAGAATGACGCCAACCTGGAATTGCACGCCACCGCGACTGCGGGTAATCTGGCTGCGCCGTCGGGAACTTTTGATCGCATGATCACCTTCGGCACGCCGCTTCCCGTGACCGACTGGGAAACCGGCAATCCGGGAAGCACTGCGGCGCTTCGGATCCAGACCCGGCCTTCGATTCTCTATACCCGCCTGTTCGCCGCTCTGGGAGATTTCGCCAAGAGTGTGCAGTACGTGCTCATCACCATCGCTGTGATCTTCGCCATCATCGAATTGCTGGCGCTGTTTATCGGCACACGCCTTACCCGCACCGTCACCCGCGCCGTGGCTCAGCTTTACGTAGCCACGCATCACATCAACCGCGGTGATTTCAGTCACCGCATCCCGGTGAAGTCGCACGACCAGTTTGCGACCCTGGAGAGTTCGTTTAACTCCATGACGGCTCGCTGGAGTCGCTCATTGACGAACAGAAGAAGAAGCAGCGCGTGGACGACGATCTGGCCATCGCGCAGGAAGTTCAAAACCAGTTATTTCCCCGCAGACTGGCGCAAATCGAGGGACTTGAGGGATTGGAACTGCACGGCATATGCCGCCCCGCTCGCACCGTCAGCGGCGACTACTATGATTTCCTGCCTCTCGGTTCCGACCAGTTGCTCCTTGCTCTCGGGGACGTAAGCGGCAAGGGAATTTCCGCCGCGCTGCTGATGGCGACCATCCATTCGGCGGTGCGGGCCTACAGCCTGCAGGATGTTCCCGCCAATGCCCTCGCCGCTGTCTCTGCCAGGACCCCGTCTCCCATGGAACCGGCCGAAGCGTGGCTCTCCGGCCAGGATGGCATCTCGCCCGCGCGCCTGCTCTCCATGCTCAATCACCATCTCTACCACAGCACCACTCCGGAAAAGTACGCCACTCTCTTTCTGGCGATTTATGACTCGTAGCCGGCGCACTCTCCGGTACGCCAATGCCGGCCATCTGCCGGCCCTGTTGTTGCGAAACGATGGCTCGCTCGGCAGGCTGACTTCGGGAGGGATGGTGATCGGTCTGTTTGAGGAAATCTCGATCGAGGAGGCGGAAATTGGGATGCAGCCGGGAGACATGGTCGTCGCCTTCAGCGATGGCGTGACCGAACCGGAAAACGAGTTTGGCGAATTCGGAGAGGTCCGGCTCATCGAGCTGGTCTGGGAGAATCGCCAGCTGCCGCTGCCGCGCATCACCGAACTGGTGACGGCGGCGGTCGATGATTGGATCGGCGCCAAAGAGCAGCCGGACGACATCACCCTGGTGCTGGCGCGGGCGCGCTAGCTGCTTCTTTTCACAACAAGAGAAATGCTATTGGGAGGAACTCTGGAAGAACTAGGCTGCGTCATCCTCGATCTTGATGCGCAGGGACTTCAGAAATTTCAGATCCTGATCGCTCACCTTCAACTCGGGATTGCTGGTAAGAGTGGTAACCAGAGAGGTCTTGTCGGCGGATTTCTCGCCGGGTTTGCTGACGCCGATGGTGGCTTCCAGCACCAGGAATATGTCGTATCCTCCCTCTTTGATTCGGGATACGACTTCGGCAATGGCTTCCGAGTCGGCCAGCGACTCGTTGATGGCCTCGCCCAACTCCTTCATCAATCGCTTCAGTTGCTGATCCACCCAAATCCCCCCAAGAGAGCGTCCGAGCAAAACGCCAAGGTCCGATCTTCGTCTATCTGATGCTGCCTATTTGATGCTTTCCTCAGCCCCAGCGACTCGGTACGACGGGTAATTGTAACTCCGAAGCCCCGCAAAAGGACTGGTAAAATCGGCAAGGATGGCAAACATTTCTACCGCCCGCAAACTCAGCATTCTGGCTCGGATTGCCAGCCAGCGGGTGGAGCGCACACGAACTTTTTCTGCGGTGCTGAAGGGAGCGCGAGCCGCCGGAACTCACCTGGGGCGAATTCTTGGGCAACTCTGGCTGGAGGTGACTGGCTTTGTTTTCTTGGCGATAGCCCTGATCGGCGCGGGGGCTTTCTTTCGCGAATACGGGAAGCTCCAGGCTGGGCACGGGGGATGGAGCCGTCCTGTGATCGCAATTCTTTTCACACTGATGTTCGGATGGTTCGGGGTGAGTTCGTTTTGGAAGGTGAAGAAGAAACGGAAGTAGTAGGCAGGAGCACGCCGGAGATCACGGGCACAGGCCGCCGAAATTGCGAATGATCAACCGCATTCATGTTTCCGGTTACCGCTCGATCCGGGAACTCCGCCTGGAGCTTCAACCCATCAACGTTCTCACCGGCCCGAATGGCTGCGGAAAATCCAACCTCTATAACTCCCTGGTGCTGATCGGGCGGGCGGCGCGAGGAGAGCTGGCGCACGCCATCGCAGAAGAAGGCGGAACTCCGAGCGTGTTCTGGGCGGGCGGCGAGCGCGTCCGATATCAGCGGAAGAAGCCCCCGAAGAGAGTGGTGCTCGGGTTCGCGGGAGAAGAATTTGAATATGAGTTGCAACTCGGACTTCCCAGTCCTAACGAGCATGCCCTCGGTACTAAGTTCATGCTCGATCCGCGTGTAAAGGAAGAATATATCTGGCTCTCCAGCGGCAAACGGCAGGTGCAGATGCTGAAACGGGACGAGCCTTCCGCATGGCTGCGAGATTCGGAAGGGAGGATGATCACCTACCCTTTCAAGATCTCGAAACACGAGTCGGTGCTTTCGCAAATTATCGATCCTCATCTTTATCCAGAAATCAGCACCCTTCGCAGCGAGATTCTGGGCTGGCGCTTCTATCATCACTTCCGCACCGACCTCGAATCTCCTCTTCGGCAGCCGCAAATCGGAGTACAGACCACGGTGCTGGCTCATGACGGCTGCGACCTGGCGGCCGCTTTGCAGACCATTCTTGAAGTCGGCGACGATGCTTTGCTCCGCGAGACTATCTCTGACGCATTCGGCGGCGCGACGCTGGCCATCGAGGCAACTGAAACTTTGTTCAGCATCAGGCTGCAAATGCCCGGGCTGCTGCGTCCGCTGCAGGCGCGTGAACTGTCAGACGGGCAGCTCCGCTTTCTGTGTCTCTGCGCGGCATTGCTTAGCCCGCGTCCGCCATCGCTGCTCGCACTCAACGAGCCGGAGACCAGCCTTCATCCTGACCTGGTCAACGCGCTGGCGAGATTGATCGTGCAGGCCTCGGAACATACGCAGCTTTGGATTACCACCCACTCCCAGGCCCTGGCGGAGAGCATCGAAAAGCATTCAGGCTTGCCGCAGGTGCGGCTCGGCATGCTTGAGGGTGAAACCAGGATTGATTCTTCGGCAGCTTGATTCTTCCGTGGATTGATTCTTCCGTGATATGAGGCGAGTTGCAATGCTGGAACGAGGACGCTGCCGGGCTACAGCCCCGGCGTACCGCGGAACAAAAACAGCAGCTCGATAATCAGAATGACCACCACCATCAATTCCAGGATGAACGCCCGGCTCTGGTGGAACTGGTCCACCATGAAGCGGTAAAGGTCTTCGGCGGTCTTGAGCTTCTGCGTGACCAGGTCTTTGTAATCTGGCACGCCGACTTTGGCCGCGGCCAGCTTGTAGAGGCGAGCCGAAAACATGTCGCTCAAGAACTTGATGGCGTTGTCGGCATGTTCGGTGAGCTCGGTAACATCCAGCAGCGCGGTATGCAGTTTGGTGGCGTCGCGAGCCAGGCGCCAGCGGGCCCACATGCCGGTGCCTTTGTCGAGCGAGTCGTACACGCTCTCCAGTTCCTTGGTCAGCAGCTCATCGTAATGGCGGAATTCCAGCAGCTGGGAGTTGGCATACTCCAGCAGCTGAATGGCAGTCTCTGCCCCCACGGCGCTGTCGTAAAGAAAAGCACCATTCCAGCCAATGACCGCCAGGTCGTTCGGATAATAAGAAACTCGCGATTGCAGAATCTCGCTGCGCTCACCGTCGGAAAGCGGCATGGTCTCGCCGCGCACGATCTGCGCGATGCGGGCCCCCTCGCTGGTCACCAACTCGGCGGCAGAAGGCGCGCCGGGAATATCGCGCACGTGAAAAATGAAATAGTCTTCGCTTAACCACTCTTTATACGGCTTCACCAGGGCGGGAGCGGCGTGCTGCAGCTTCTCGCGTGCGATGCGGGCGGCATGGCGCTCGAAATCCACGTCCCAAACCCAGCGGCTGGCGAGACGCACCAGCGTGTCCCAGTCGCCAGAGAAAGGCAACTCGAACACCACGCTGACGACCCCATAATCGTAGTACTTGAGCTGACCTTGCAGCTTTTCGCCGCTTTCAAGGATCAACGGCTCAATCGGATCGACCACCGGAGGCCGCTGGTAGCGAACGTAGCCGGGGGCGGGATGCTTGAACGTAGGCTGCTCCAGCTTGCGGGCGCCGAAAATGGCGCGTAACTGGTCGAGCTTGATCTCCTCGCAGACGTCGAACTGGATGAGAACCAGAACCGAGCCCTGAATCTGGGTCAGGGTCGAAGCCGGGGCCAGGGCCGCGGATTCGGTGAGGGTAACTGTCCGTTCGTCTTTCTGGATCATGGCGTGCCGCCTGAGGCGTGGAGGGCTTCATCTATTGTCTCAGAATCCAGGAGGATTGGGGATGGGGAGCTAATGTAATTAGAATCAGTAGGTTGGCTTATGCCCGCGCGCTCATAGCTGCTTCCGCGGCGCAATCTTGCTACTAACGCCATCTCAATCACCTCGGCCAGGTGCAGAGCCTGGCGACCGGTGCATTGCGACACCTGTTCCCGGCAACTGAAGCCGTCGGCAATGATGAGCGTGTCGGGAGGGGCGTTGCGGACGGCGGGCAGGAGCTCCATCTCCCCGATGGCGAGAGAGATCTCGTAATTTTCGCGCTCAAATCCGAAGGAGCCGGCCATCCCGCAGCAGCCGGAGGCGGGAGCGGTGTACCGCACACCCATTTTTCGCAGTACGGCTTCTTCCGCGGTCATCTTCATCACCGATTTATGGTGGCAATGACCGTGGACGAGGGCGGCGCGCTCAAGAAGGGGTAGCTGGAAATCTCCGGCGTGGCTGTCCAGGAATTCACTCAGCAGGAAAGTCTGGCGAGACAGCTTGTGAGCTTTCTCGTCCCTCGGGAAGAGGTTCAGCAGCTCGTCTCGAAACACTGCGGCACAGCTGGGCTCCAGCACGACGACGGGGATTCCAGCTTCGATTTCCTGGTCGAGGTTGGTGAGCACGGTCCGCAGCAACCGCTTGGCGCGATCAAGCATGCCAAAGTCGTAGAGTGGACGCCCGCAGCAAAGAGTCGCGCCCGGTAGCTGCACGTTGAACCCGGCCGCTTCCAGAACCGCTACCGCGGCTTTGGCGGTGTTGGGAAGGAAGTAGTTATTGAAAGTATCCGGCCAGAGCAGGACCGGCCTGCCCTTATTGCTTGCGGGCTTCCTCCGGCTGAACCAGCTGCGGAAAGGTTGTGGCGCAAAACGTGGAATCCGGCGTTGGGCAGGCACTCCCATGACCCGCTTCGCAATATCGCGCAGAATTGGCAGCTGGGTCGGTAGATTCGCGAGCCCCGGCGCCAGCGAGGCCAAGCGTGCCCAACGATCAATGTGGCCGAAGGCATAGGCGCTTAGCGGACGGCGATTGTTTTCGTAGTAGTGGGAGAGGAACTCGGCTTTGTAAGTTGCGACATCGACACCCACGGGGCAATCGCTCTTACAGCCTTTGCACGCCAGGCAGAGGTCGAGCGACTTCTTGATGTCGTGGTTGGACCAGCCGTCCTTGAGCAGGTCACGGTTGGTCATCTCCCACAGCAGGTGGGCGCGGCCGCGGGTGGAGTGCTCTTCTTCGCGGGTGGCGCGAAAACTCGGGCACATTACACCGCCTTCATAGCTGCGGCACTTGCCGACTCCCACGCAGCGCAGAGTCGCACTCGCCAGACTGCCGCTGTCGTCGGGAAACTGGAAGTGGGTCTCGGGCTGCCAGGGCTTATAGCTCGCCCCCAGACGGAGATTTTCGTCCACCCGGTAGGGTTCGACTACTTTCCCGGGATTCATCTTCCATTGCGGGTCCCAGATGGCCTTGAACTCACGGAACGCCTGCATAAGTTCCGGCCCGAACATCCTGGGGAGCAACTCGCCGCGGGATTGCCCGTCGCCATGCTCGCCGGAGAGCGAACCTCCGTAGCTGACGACGAGGTCGGCGGCCTCTTCTACGAATTTGCGGTAAGCGCGGATGCCCGCCTCAGTCTGGAAATCGAAGCTGATGCGCAGGTGGACGCAGGCATGGCCGAAATGCCCGTACATCACATAGCGATAGCCGTATGCGTCGAGCAGCTTGCTGAGGTCGCGCATGTAGCCGCCCAGCTTTTCGGGGGCGACGGCGGCGTCTTCCCAGCCTTCCCAGGCGGGTGGCTCTCCCGGAACATAAGACGAAACCCCCAACGCCGCTTCCCGCACTTCCCACACCCGTTTGGCTAGCTGCGGGTCAGTGAGCAAGCGAAGGTTCGGCGGGTTGGGGCTGCAGCTCAATGCATCCATCAACCGCCGGGCCTGCGACTCGGCTTCGGCTGCGGTGTCGGCACCGAATTCCGCCAGCAACCAGCCGCCTCCTTCCGGGAGAAGCGCAACCCCTTCCGGATTGGCGTGTTTGCGGCGGGTGAATTCCACCAACCGGGCATCGATGCCTTCGAGGCCGATGGGCTTGTACCGCATGATTTCCGGTACCTGGTCGGCGCACTGGTACACGTCAGGGTAGGCAATCACCAGCAGCACCCGCTCCGGCGGGCTCTGCACCAGGCGGCAGGTCGCCTCGATCACGGTAACGCAGGTTCCTTCGGAGCCGACCAGAGCGCGGGCGACATGGAATCCGTTCTCGGGTAACAAAAAGTTAAGGTTGTAGCCGGAGACTCTTCTCGGGATATCGGGGAATCGCTGCCGTACCAGCTCTCCATAGCGGCTGCCAAGTGACTTCAGCGCGGCGTAAATCTCGCCGCGCCGGCCGGCAGCACCGATGATTTGTTCGAGTTCATCCTCGCTGGTCGCTCCCACCTTCATTCGGGCGCCGTCGTAGGTGAGGATCTCCAGTTCCTCGATATTGTCATCGGTCTTGCCGGCCATCACCGAATGCACGCCACAGGAGTTGTTGCCGATCATGCCGCCCAGAGTGCAGCGGTTGTGAGTAGCCGGATCGGGAGCGAAAGTGAGATGGTGCTGCTCAGCGGCGTGGCGGAGATGGTCGAGAATCACTCCGGGCTGGACGCGGGCGGTGCGGCGGGCCGGATCAATCTCCAGAATCCCGGCCATGTACTTGGAGAAATCGAGGACGACAGCGACGTTGCAGCATTGCCCGGCAAGAGAAGTTCCGCCGCCTCGGGAGAGGACCGGCGCTCCGAACTGGCGGCATAGTGAAATCGCAGCCAGGACATCGTCCACATCGCGGGGAAGAACTACGCCGATGGGAACCTGGCGGTAGTTCGATCCATCGGTGGAATACAGAGCGCGGCTGCCGCTGTCGAAGCGTACTTCGCCCTGCATCTGCCGCCGCAGGGCGGCCGCCAATCCCTGGGCGTCAACCTGGACACTTTTGGCTGCCTGGGCGAGATCGGCGAAGTCTGGGGGCATCAGGGCCGGAATCTACTCTGAGCGGCTCGATCCGCTGCTGGTGACCCGGGAGATATGAACTCGAGTTTTGCCGTCTTTCGGTTCGATGGCGATCGTAGTGAGGTTTTTCTTGTCTCCGGCGATGATGCTGTAGTGATCATTGTCCGAAGACATCACATTCGCGCCCGACAGCTTCGACTTGTAGAAGTCGGCCACGGCGCTGGGAGAGTCGCTGGTCTCGAACTCCGCCGCCGCGGTATGAGTCGGCCCAAACGCAACGTTGCCGGTGCTTCCTTTGACTACCGTGGCACCAGGATAGACGTCGATTCCCAGATTATGGGCGGCCTCGTCAGGATCGTCGGAGCTTTCCACGGTGCCGAAGGGAGTCTCGACTTTGACGTTTCCATCACGGCTCTCGATATGGGTGCGGCTGATAGCGCGATGGACGAAGTATGCCGTGGTGGCCACGCCGATGATTCCCAGTCCGAAAACCACCGCCACGATGATGAGAACGATCTTGAGAAGATTGCTGCCCTGCGGGGTAGGACCGACAGCTCCGGCCGGAGTTGCAGTCGGGGCGGCCACTACAGGTGAAACTGCAGCGGCAGGGTTGGCGGTACCGCATTTCGGGCAGAACTTCGCCCCGGGTTCCAGGTTGGTGCCGCAAGAATTGCAGAATGCCATAACTCACCTCTGAAAGCCTGAAGCTTTGGAACAGCGGAGTATACCGGAATTTTATCCGGCGCAGAGGGAAAGATGGAAAGTGGAAAATCGTGAAAGTAGCCGGCCCCTTCCGGAATTACGGGCGCTATCCGATAAGGCGGGTTCCGTAGTCGGCCATGCTGAGCAGCAGCAACAGCAGCAGCCAGAAGATGGCAGAGATCAATACCGCCTTGGTCAGTCTTTTCGCTGGTGTACTTCACGTGCATGAAGAAGAGCACGACAATCGATGCCTTGCCGGTGGCGATCAGCAAGGCAACTACCGAGTTGAAGGGCCCAAGATCCAGCGTGGCCACCCCCGCGGTGGCGAGAGTAAGGATGATCAGGACGGCCCAGATGAGGACGTAGAGCTTCGGCGAGACGACATGTTCAGACATGGTTTGCTCACTTATGCCGGTCAATCAGATACAGCAATGGATACAGGTAGATCCAGACAATATCCACAAAGTGCCAGTACAAGCCGCCGATTTCAATCGGATTGTGATACTCGGGGGTGAAACGGCCTTTCCAGGAATAGAAGGTGAGAAAGGCAAAAATCCCGATCCCGATGATCATGTGCAGGGCGTGCATGCCGGTCATGACGAAATAAAGCGAGAAAAATAGCTCAGTGCGGCCGGGATCGATCCTGATTTCGGGATGGCCGGGCACCGTGTCTTCGAAATGAAAGGTACTGCCGGGGACATGGTGCTCTTCGAACTTCTCGTACCACTCGTAGCCTTTCAGGCCCAGGAACGCCATAGCCGAGAACAATGGTGGAACTCAGCAAAAACACCAGCACCTTGCGCTTGCCCATTGAGCGGCGTAGACGGACAATGCTACTGTCAAGCTGCTACAGATCAGAACCGCGGTGTTCACGGTGCCGATGGGCAGGCTCAAAGTGCGGCTGCCGGCGGCAAACTCGTTGGGATACCAATAGCGGTACACCAGGTAGGCGAGAAACATGCCGCCGAAAAACATGATTTCGGTCCCGAGAAACACCCACATGCCCAGCGTGGCGGCGTTGCGCTGCTGCTCCATGTCCGCGAAGTGATGCTGCAGCGCGGGTTGATGTTCGTGCGCCAGCGCCGTGTTGCTATCGCTCAACGGGCACCTCCTCGGGGGCTGGGATGTTCTCGTAATCGTAGGCTTCCCAGGTGACCTCGGGAGTCTCGTCGAAATTGAAGGTCGGCGGAGGCGACGAGGTCATCCACTCCAGACCGGCAGCGCTCCACGGATTCTCGTCGGCGATCTTGCCGTAACGCATCGACCAGATGAAGTAAACCATGGGCAGAATGTAGCCGACGGCCAGGATGGTCGAGCCCGCAGTGGATAGCACGTTCAGCACCTGGAACTCGGGCGGATACTGCCAGTAGCGCCGCGGCATTCCGAGGTAGCCCAGAATGAACTGCGGGAAGAACGTGAGGTTGAATCCGATGAAAACGATCAGCGCCGCCAGCCGTCCCCAGGCCTCGGGATACATGCGTCCGGAAATTTTGGGCCACCAGAAATGCATGCCCCCCAGGTAACCCATCACCGCGCCGCCGACCATGATGTAGTGGAAGTGGGCGACCACGAAGTAGGTGTCGGTCACGTGGACATCAATGCCCAGTGCAGCCAGGAACAGTCCGGTCAGCCCGCCCATGGTGAACAGCCCGATAAAACCGAACGCGTACAGCATGGGGGTGGAGAAAGTGATTGAGCCCTTGTACAGGGTGGCAGTCCAGTTGAAGACCTTGATCGCCGAGGGAATCGCGACCAGGTAACTGAGCATGCGAGAAGATCATGGCGGCGTACAGCGAGATTCCGGCCACGAACATGTGATGCGCCCAGACCAGGAATCCCAGGACCGCGATGCCGATGCTGGCCACGGCCACGAAGTAGTAGCCGAAAATGCGCTTGCGCGAGAAACAGGTCACGATCTCGCTGATCACGCCCATTGAGGGCAGGATCATGATGTAAACCGCGGGGTGGGAATAGAACCAGAACAAGTGCTGGAACAGCAGCGGGTCGCCGCCGCGGGTGGGATCGAAAATCCCCAGGTTGAAGGCCCGCTCCACCGCTACCAGCAGCAAGGTGATGGCGATGACCGGCGTCCCCAGCAGCATGATGATGCTGGTGGCGTAGTGCGACCAGATGAACAGCGGCAGTCGTCCCCAGGTCATCCCCGGCGCGCGCATGCGGTGGATGGTGACCACGAAATTCAAGCCGGTAAGGATCGAGGAGAACCCGTTAATGAAGATTGCGATGCCGGCTTCGACTACTTTGGTATTGCTGAAAGCAGTGCTGAACGGAGTGTAGAAGGTCCAGCCGGTATCCACGCCGCCGGTCAGGATGCAGTGCAGCATGAGCATGCCGCCGATCATGTAGACGTACCAGCTCAGCAGGTTGATCTTGGGAAACGCCAGATCCTTGGCGCCGATCATCATGGGGACGAGAAAGTTCCCCAGGACCGCCGGAATGGATGGAATCAGGAAGAAGAACACCATCACCATGCCGTGCATGGTGAACAGCTTGTTGTAGGTGTCGGCCTGCACCAGGTCGCCCGCGGGAGTCAGCAACTCCAGGCGGATCAGCAGCGCGAAAAAGCCGCCGACAAAAAAGAAGAAGGTAATCGATACCAGATAAAGCAGGGCAATCCGCTTGTGGTCGGTGGTCAGCAGCCACGAGCGGATGCCGTAATCCTTGTTGAGGTAATTTTCGCGTTCCAGCGGTACTGCTGCGGTTGCCATTTCTATTGCACCCTTTGTTCGTGCTGTTTCTCGGCCGGCGGCACCAGGCTGGGGTTTCCCGCAGAACCTGCCGGCGCCGGACTCAATGATTTCACGTAAGCCACCAGGGAGTTCACCTGCTCTTCACTCACGATTCCCTGGAAGGTGGGCATGATCGGCTTGAATCCGCTGACCACTTTTGCCGTGGGATTCAAAATCGATTCGCGCACATAATTCTCGTCGGCGATGACGGTGCGTCCGTCCTCCAGCATCACCGGCTTGCCAAAAACTCCGGTCAGCACCGGACCGCGGCCCTGGGTGTCAGTACGGTGACAGGTGTTGCAGCCAAGTTGTTCGAACAGTGTTTCTCCGCTCTGCGCCAGCGAACCGGTGGCGGCCCCACCGCTGAGCCAGGCCTGATACTGATTCGGCTCCATTACCACTACTTGACCGATCATGCCGGAGTGTTGGGTGCCGCAATACTCGGCGCAGAACAAGTGATAGGTCCCCGGCTGAGTCGCGTGGAACCACAGCGTGGTGTAGCGTCCTGGCAAGACGTCCTGCTTGATACGGAAAGCCGGAACGAAAAAGCTATGGATCACGTCCTGCGAGGTCATGATCAGCTTGACGTCGCGGCCGACCGGAACGTGCAGCTCGTTGATCTCGCGCTGCCCGGTCTTCGTGCTGCAGCTTCCACATCCACTGCTTCGCCACCACATACACCGTGGCCGCTCCCTGCGGAGGAGTGCGCTCCTTGAAGTAGATCGTCGCACCCCACACAAAGATGGCGAGAAAGATAAAGGTGGGGATGATGGTCCAAGTCAGCTCCAGGATGTTCGAACCTTCAATCTGCTCGGCATGAACTCCAGGGCGACGCCGGTACTTGATAGCAAAGACGAAGATCATGACGAAGATTGCAATCGTCATGAATGCCGACAGCGCCAGCAGGAAGATGTAGAGCGCATCGACACTGCCAGCGCCGGTTGAGGCGCGTGCCGGCCAAAGTGGGAAGTTATCGAACATTTATGTGACCTGTGCCCCCGCTTTGGAATGCTTCGATCCGATTCGGAACATCACCACCAGAAAGCCGCCTAGAACCAAAATGGTCGCGGCCCCTGCCAGATTCAGAATGCGCCAGATAATCGCGCCGTACTTGCCGGTGGAGGGGTTGTAGCAGTAGCAGTACAGCAGAACTTCATCCACCACCGTGCCAATCTTCTTGTCGGAAGCCTGAATCAGGCCGAGACGCAGATCTTTGGGAGCGTAGTCCACGCCGTAGAAGTATTTCGAAATTTTGCCTTCCGGGGTGAGCACCAGAATCGCCGTGGCATGGGCGAACTGCTGGGTTTTGGGATCGTATTCGTACTGGAACCCGGCAGCGTTGGTTAGGGCCTCAATCGACGGCTCCGGTCCGGTCAGGAAATGCCAGCCCACCGCAGCTCCGGAACGTCCGTAGCGCTTCAGGTATTCAGCTTTCTTGGCGGCTGCGAGTTCCGGAGTCTCCCGGGGATTAAAGCTAATTGTGAGAACGTCGAACTGGTCGCCAACGTCAAACTTCAGGACTTTGAGCGAACTGGTAAGCCCAGCCAGGACCTCGCCGCAGAGCATGGGGCACTGGTAATAGACCAGATTGAGGATCATCGGGCGCTTGCCGAAATAGTCGCCGAGGCGCACGGTCTTGCCGGTTTCGTCGCGGAAGGTGAGATCGGGCGGAATCTGTTCTCCCATGTGCTGCTCGATGCCCACGTGCTTTAGCCCGGGCGGCCGCATGTTGGCGGGCGGCGACATGATTCCTTTGCTCATACCCTGGCCGAATGCCGAGCCGGCCATGAGGAGGACCAGGGCCAGTGCCGCCGTCCGGCAAACCGAGTTGTTTCTGCTGCCACTCACTTCTTCTTTGTTTCCTTTCTCTGTTTCTGAGGCTGGTTGTTCTGTTCCCGGCTGATGTCAGAAGCGTGGGCTGCCTGCCGCGCCAGGTTCACCGGAGAGGGCGGCACGGTGCCGGTCTGCGGCCGCGTGGGCAAGCCCTGCTGTGCCAGCAACTGCATAGCGCGATTGATCGGAATGTGCACGATTCCGGCGTTCTGGTCCACCCAGCCGTAGCTGTGCAGCTCCTGTTCTTCTTTCAGGCGGAAGCCGTTGATCTCGATCCGCTCATTGGTTTCCAGACGCGGCTGGGGAAATTTGGCGACATCGGCCGGGGTCACTGCGCGGGTGTCCAGTTCCGGCTTTACCAGCGGGCTGAGCGTCGATTGCTGCGTCTGCTCGTAGTGATCCATGTAGGTGTACACGCCCCAGATCACGAAGTAGATAAGAATCCCGAGCAGCGCCAGTCCAGCCAGAGAGGCAACAATGACCATGGGGTTCAGATCACGGCGCTCAAAACCGATATCTTCCCCGCTCGGCGGATTGTGGGTTTCGTCAGTCATTCGGCGACTTCAACAATTCCTGTGCATGCAATGAATAAGGCGGCAGCAACGGGCGCTGGCCGAGGTTACGAAAGAAATACCAGAGCCATAACCCGCCAATCGCCAGCGGCAAAACAACGTCAGCCGCGGTCACAAAAAAGCTTTCCCCGAAATTGGGCTCGACAAACCAGTACAGGTCCACATAGCGCATCAGAATCAGCCACGCCGCCACCCACATCATGGTGGTGGTCTTGCGCTTGAAGGGACGGGACAGCAGAAGCAGGAAGGGCAGCACGAAATGGAACGCGGCCAGCGCCAACCCGATCACTTCCCAGCCTTTGTACAGCCGTCGGGTGTACCAGACGATCTCTTCCGGCAGGTTGCCGGCCCAGGTGATCAGCAGTTGCGAGAAGCTGAAATAGGCCCACAACATCACGAAGGTGAGCACCAGCTTGCCATGATCGTGAACTTCCTTGGGCTTCAGCGCGGTGGCCAGAGGCTCGTAGCGGCGAAGTATCGCCTCCACGATGATGACAACGCAAAGCCCGGTCAGGCACTCGCCCACGATGAAGATCATTCCGTAGATGGTGGAGATCCAGGGCGCGGTCAACGACATCACCCAGTCGATCGAGGCGAATGAAATAGTGAAGGAGTAAAGCACCAGCCCCGGAGCGCTGATGGTACGGAACAACGGCGACATGTTTCGGACCGGCGGACTGTCCTGCCGGACGGAATAGCGATCCAGCAGGAAGGCCAGGGCCGCCCAGATCACAAAATAAACTGCGGCCCGCAGGATGAAACCGCTGGTGGTCAGGTACGAGTGCGTCAGTTCCTTAAGGTGCTCGTTAGAGGCGACGTTGGCCGGATTGGTCCAGAAATAAAGGTGTTTCATCCCGGCAATGATGGGGAGGAACAGGACAATCATCAGCGGCAGGGTGCGCATGCCGGCTTCAAGCGGCCGGCGGATCACGCATGCCCCAGGCTCCGCCGGTCAGGTGCTGGATCATCAGGAAGGCCATGCAGCCCAGCGACGCTCCCAGCCACAACATGTAAGCCGCCAGGTAGGCATGGAAAAACTTGTCGGTCTGCACGAAGGCCAGAATCAGCGCAATCACCGCGAAGACCACACCCACGAGCAGCGAGCGCCGCTGAATGTTGCGGGCCTGCGACGGCATCTGCAGAGTTCAGGTTGGTGATGCCCGCCGTGCTCATGGCTTCGCTTCTCCTTGTTTGCCTGCAGGCGGCATGTACAGCTCAGGTTCGGTGGCTCCGGACCCGGGGTCACCCCGGAACTCGGGTGGAATTGACGGGATGCTCTGGCCCGGCGGAACCGCCGCCTGCGTGGCATCCTGGCTCAACTGCAAAGCCCGGACATAAGCGACAATGCACCAGCGGTCGCTGGGCGGAATCTGCGAGGCGTAGTCGGGCATGGCGCCGAAGCCGTGAGTGATGACGTCGAAGAAATATCCCAATGGCGCTTTGCGCAGCCGGTCGGTGTGATAAGACGGCGGCTGGCGGTATCCGCGCTGCACGATCATGCCGTTGCCGTCTCCCAAGCGGGAGTGGCAGGGCGCGCAATAGATGTTGAAGCGCTGCTGACCGCGCGCCAACACATCCAGCGTTACCGGGAAGGGCATAAAGTCGCCGGGGTTATTCGCCGATTTTTCCGGTATAGAAATAAGTGTCCTCATGTAACTGGCCGCGCGCCACTGTGCCCTCGACCGGAGTGCGCTCGGAACGCAGATCGGGAAAGAAATCGCTCTTCTCCAAAGGCTCGTAACGCGGCTGATCGTGCATATCCTGCCGGCACCCGGCCAGAGCCAGCACAGCCAGAAGCGCGAGCGGCGTAATTTTTCGCAGGTTCCTCATCGCCTAGCTGGGGACCTCCGAAATCGATCGCGGCTCCAGAGACTCCAGAAAACGGCGGGTCTCCTCCGCGTTGTATTTAGGATCAGAAGCAAACACGATCAGGAAAAAGCGGTCTTTGGTGGCAAAGGCAAAACGCGGCACGTTGAATACCGGGTGGTAAGGCATGGGCAGGCCATTGAGAGCCAGCATGCCGAACACCGCGAAGATGCCGGCGAAAAGAATCGTCATTTCGAAGGTCACCACGATGAACGCAGGCCACGAATTGTGGGGCCGTCCACCCACGTTAATCGGATAGCTGACGGTGCTAATCCACCACTGCAGCAGATATCCCGAGAGCCCGCCCAGGATGCCGCCGATGAGCACCACCAGCGGAACACTGTTGCGGTGAAATCCGATGGCCTCGGACAACTCTTCGATCGGAAACGGGCTGTAGGCGTCGATCTTGCGGTAGCCGGCTTCGTTGGTGCGCCGGGCGGCCTCGACCACGTGGTCGGGAGTATCGAATTCCGCCATCAAGCCATAGGTGCGGGTGTGTTTGAACTTCATTCCTTCACCTCCGCTTCCGGCAGCAGGGTCCGCATTTCAAAGATGGAGATCATGGGCAGCAGGCGCAGGAAGAGGAACATGGCGCCGGTAAACAGGCCAAGGGTTCCGATCA
Organism: Terriglobia bacterium; assembly: GCA_963798155.1. Classification (GTDB taxonomy): domain Bacteria; phylum Acidobacteriota; class Terriglobia; order Terriglobales; family Acidobacteriaceae; genus CAWCSH01. The sequence continues at coordinate 75,777 of CAWCSH010000001.1, read as the reverse complement.
GGGTGAGCCAGTCCCAGCGCGTCGGATAGTACATGCCCCAGGACGAGGTCAGGAAGTCGCGATGCAGGCTGACCACGACGATGATGAAGCGCTCCAGCCACATACCAACTAGCACATCCAACGAAATCAGGAACAGCCAGAAGGGCTTGGTGCGCACTCTTGCGCACCCACAGCACCTGCGGAATGGACGATGTTGCAGGACAGCAGCATGTAGTACCAGAAGGCATACGGCCCGTGCAGCCGGTTCCAGCGGACATGAAGTTCTCGTACGGGTTGCCGCTGTACCAGGCCATAAAGGCTTCCATGGCGTAGCCATAGGCGACGATCAAGCCGGTGGCGAGCATCACCATGGCAGAGTTTTCCAGATGGCGCATGGTGATGAAATCTTCCAGGTCCGTAAACCTTGCGGATCGGGATGGCCAGCATCAGCACCATGGCGAAGCCGGAATAGATTGCGCCCGCGACGAAGTAGGGCGGGAATATAGTGGTGTGCCATCCGGGAACGATGCCGATGGCGAAATCGAAGCTGACCACGGTGTGCACCGAGAGCACCAGCGGCGTCGCCAGCCCGGCCAGCAGCAGGTAGGCGGTTTCGTAGCGGCTCCAGTGACGGGCCGAACCGCGCCAGCCCATGGCCAGCATGCCGTAGACGATCTTCAGCGGCTTCTTATCAGTACGGTCGCGCAAGGTCGCAAGATCCGGCACCAGTCCGATGAACCAGAACAGGGCCGAGATGGTCGCGTAAGTTGAGACCGCAAAGACATCCCACACCAGCGGGCTGCGGAACTGCGGCCAGTAATTCATGGTGTTGGGATAAGGAAACAGCCAATAGAACAGCCACGGACGCCCGAGGTGGAGCAGCGGAAATAATCCCGCGCAAGCCACCGCAAACAGGGTCATGGCCTCGGCAAATCGATTGATGGAATTGCGCCAGCTCTGCCGCAGCAGAAGAAGGATGGCGGAGATCAAGGTCCCGGCATGGCCGATTCCGATCCACCACACAAAGTTGACGATGGCAAAGCCCCAGCCGATGGGGATGTTCACGCCCCAGATGCCGACGCCTTTCACGAACAGGTAGGCGATGGCGTAGAGCATCACCATGATGAGCAGGAAGCAGACGCCGAAACCAACCAGCCATCCGTTCGAAACCGGGCGGGTGAGCACGATCGAACTGATCTTGTCGGTAATGGTGGCGAAGGTATGTCCCGGCTCAATGACCGGGACCTTCTGTTCGCCAGGTTCGCACGTGAGTTGGATCTGCCATGCTCGACTGTGCTCCGGATTACGCTTCCAATTCGGGGTTCGGGTTACGGATTTCGGCCAGGTACGTGGTGCGCGGCCGGGTGTTCAGATCTTCCAGAGGCCGTAATTGCGGCTCTGGGCTTTCAGTTTCGTAACTTTGGCATTCTTGTCGTTGATGCTGCCGAAAATAATTGCATTGGTAGGGCAGGACTGCTGGCAGGCAGTCTGCAACTCACCATCCACGATCAGCCGGTTCTCTCGCTCGGCATCAATTCTGTGCTCATTGATGCGCTGCACGCAGTAGGTGCACTTCTCCATCACGCCGCGGCTGCGCACGGTGACGTCGGGATTGCGCATCATCTTGTACTGCGGAGTCTGCCAATCCTGGAACAGCAGGAAGTTGAACCTCCGCACTTTGTAGGGGCAGTTGTTGTTGCAGTAACGCGTGCCCACGCAGCGGTTGTAGATCATGTCGTTCAGGCCCTCGGTGCTGTGCACCGTGGCTCCCACCGGACAGACCAGTTCGCAGGGCGCATTCTCGCACTGCATGCAGGGCACCGGCTGGAAGTAGGCTCGGGGGTTGGCGCGGTCGCCCTGGTAGTAGGCATCCACCCGTAGCCAGTGCATGTGGCGGCCATGATTGCACTGCTCTTTGCCGACCACGGGAATATTGTTCTCCGACTGGCAGGCGACGATGCAGTTGTTGCAGCCTACGCAGGAGTTCAGATCAATCGTCATGCCCCAGGCATAGGTCTCATCCTTGTAGTCGTAGCCGGGATAGAGCGTGAGATTGGCGGGCGGCGCTTCTGAGAACTTAGGATCCTTGTGATATTCGTCCAGCGTTCGGGTACGCACCAGGGGACGAGTCTCGTAAGCGGCATCCATCGTCTGGTATCCCTGGGTCGAAGCCAGGATGTACGTCTCGCCCGTCTTGCTGAGGTTTACCCCAGTGGTGAACCACGGCGTCGCGCTGTAGCGCAGCGGATACATATCGAATCCCTGGCCCGTACCGGCCCGGCCAGCGCGCCTGCGGCCGTAGCCGAGGAACACGGTCACGGAATTGTCGGCATGCCCGGCCTGAATCCACACCGGAGCGCCCACCGTCTTGCCATTCAGCTCAACGTTCACCATGTCGCGGCTTTGCCAGCCGTTGCGCGCTGCCATCTCCGGACTTACCCACAAGCAGTTGTCCCAGACGATCTTGGTCATGGGCTTGGGGAGTTCCTGCAGCCAGCCGTTGTTGGAGAAACGCCCGTCATAGATCGAGGGATCGCGGCGGAAATTGATCTCGATCGCGTTCGCGGCCGGAACCGGAGACGCCGGAAAGTTTGCGCCCTTGAGCGTCACCTGCCTGGGAGCGAAGGTTGTGCCCTCGATCCAGCCGTCGTGCAGCGAGCGCCGCCAGAAGAAGTCGAAGTCGGCGCCGGTGTGCTGCTTCTGCCAGTAAGCCTGGACAAGTTCGTGCCCGGTCGATTGCGATTGTCCCGCCAGGACTGCGATCAATTCATAGGGGCTCTTGCCGTCGTAGAGCGGAGCGATCAATGGCTGAACGATGCTGACTGTCCCGTCATACGCGCGAGTATCGGCCCAGGCTTCGAGGTAGTGCGCCTGGTTCACGTGCCAGTGGCAGAGTTCGGCGGTCTCATCGTCATAAAGCCCGAGGTGAAGCCGGAACGGAATGCTGCTGTTCTTGAGCGCATCGGCGAAGCCCAGATCGGCGGGAGAATCGTACGCAGGATTGCCTTCGAGGATTACCAGCAGATCCACTTTGCCGCCGCGCATGTCGCCAACCAGTTCTTTCAGCGACTCGGTCTGATTGACCGGATTGGCATTCACTGGCTCGGTATAGACAACAGTCTTCCCCACATTACCCAGCGCCTGATTGATGGCATGAACCAGGGCGTGAACCGCGGGAGGCAGGTGGTCGCCGGGAATTACTACGCTGGCGCCACGATGGGCCTGAAGGTCCTTGGCGATTGCGGCCAAGTACTTGGCCTGCTCGCCCTCCAGCGTTCCACCACCGGCACTCACGCCGACGGCAGAGGCGAGTGCGCGGGCGAAGTTTTCCATCTCCGACCGCTCGCACCGGCAAGTGATTGTCGGATTTCGCGCCGGTCGAACTGGGCGCGCTCTCGATGGCATACATGCGGTTCATGTTGCCGGAATCGGGGTTATGACGCCGCGAGTAATCGCGCGCGTAGCGGGTGAATCCCGGGTATCCGGCGTAAAGGAAGTCAGCGTCCAGCGAAACGATCACATCGGCGGCGTCGATCTTGTACTGGGTTTCGACCGGCTCGCCGAAAGCCATCTGCGCTCCCGCGATCACATTGTCACGGTTGATCGGCTCGTACACATGCCACTTGGCCTGGGGATAAACTCTTCAGCAATCCGCACAATCTGGTCGGCCAGCGTGGGAGACGAAACTGTGCGGGTCAGAATACGCATGCCCGGAACCCTGCACCGCTTTCTGCGAATTGAGCGGCCCGCGAATCGCCTCTACAAAAGCTCCCCAGGTAGCCGCGTCCCCCATGTGCATCACGGTCTGTGAGCGGTCGGGGTCGTACATCTGCAGAATCGAAGCCTGGGCAAAAACGTCCGTGCCGCCCTGGCTGACGGGATGGCGGTCATTGCCTTCGATCTTAGTAGGGCGATACATGTGGCTCTCGACCAGGACCGGCGTGGCATATCCACCGAGAGAAAATGCCGTGGCATAGAACAGTGGACGGCCGGGAATCACTTCTTCCGGCTGCCGGACGTACGGAACTATAGGTTCGAGCGGCTGCTTGGTGCAGGCGGTCATGCCGGCCATAGCCAGCGACGCGCCCATCAGCTTGAGAAATCCGCGGCGGGAGACCGCGTCCAGCCACTCCGACGCACCTTTCGGAAATTCGCGATGCATCATCTGCTGAAAGTCATCGCTGCCCGCCAACTCCTCCAGGCTGCGCCAGAATTCCGGACCCTTGGTCTCGGCAATGCGGGCGCGAGCCGTCTCGAGATCGAGAGTGCCCTTTTTTCCCGGGCAAATTTCTTCGCGATGCGGATTTTTATTTTGCTCTTCCATCTTCCTTCGCTTACCGGTGACACGTTGAACAACTGGTAATGTCGGCCACGCTTCGCAGGTTGTACTTCTTCACCAGATGACTGCCCAGCGTGAGCTGGTCGGTAAATTCCTTGCCGTCGAGTTCCAGCGGCTTGTCGCTGCTGGGGGTTTCATAGCGCATGTTGAAAACTTCGTCGCGAGGACGCAGATACTTCTGCGGGTCGCGATGGCAGTCCAGGCACCACTCCATTTGCAGCGAAGCGTAGTTGAACATCAGCGGCATGCGGTCCACCGGACCGTGACAAGTGTTGCAGCCCACGCCCTTGGCGATATGAATGCTGTGATTGAAATAGACGAAGTCGGGCAAGTCGTTCACCCGGTTCCACACCAGCGACTTTCCGGTGCGGAAGCTTTCCCTCACGGGCTCAAGCAGCGGCGCGCCCAGCCAGATCTGCGAATGGCAATTCATGCAGGTCTTAGTGGGAGGAATACCGGCGAAGCTGGATTTTTCCACTGAGGTATGGCAATAGCGGCAGTCAATACCGAGCCCGGCCACATGGTGCTCGTGGCTGAACGGCACCGGTTGGGGCCGTACTACCTTGGCGTAGGTCACGTACGGCGAGCGCTGGAACTGAATACATGCCCATAGCAGGACGGAAACAATAAAAACCGCCCCGAAAATCGTGGCCCGGGAAATTGTATTCGTGCTGCGATGAAAAATCTGCATCGAGAACTTTCAGAACTACGGAGATCCCCACAGGTCTCCAGTCCACGGCGGCGTGCAGCGGTTGCACGGTACAGATCACATCAACTTGGAATACGAAAACTGGTGATTATATCAGTTCCAATTAGGTTCAGGAGGTGACTCGCAGTTTTTCACTCGTGAAAAATTTCGTCGCGCGCAAGCAATTGTAGAAATTCTCATCAACGGCAACCTCGCGGGCGTTCACAGTTTAATTTAAGTTGTTCCCGAATCAGGAACGGGGCCCGGCCCTGGGCTCGCCAGCATTCACTTAACGCAAATTCATGACCAGCAGTTTGGGTTCGGTCATTTCTTCGATGGCGTAGCGAACACCTTCTCTGCCTAGACCGGAATCTTTGATGCCCCCGTAAGGCATGTGGTCAATGCGGAAAGAAGAAACATCGCCGGCGATGACTGCGCCGGTTTCCAGCTCTTCATAAGCCTGGAACAGCAGCTTGGCGTCGCGGGTAAAGATGCCCGCCTGTAATCCGTAAACAGAATTGTTAATCAGAGACAAAGCGTCAGCAAAGCGGTCGTAGGATTCGACCGTGACTAAGGGAGCGAATACCTCTTGTGAGTTGACCTTCATCTCGGGATGGGTGCCGGTCAGAACTGTTGGCTGCAAGACCGAGCCGTGCCGTTCCCCACCATACAGAATCCTGGCGCCGCCGCGCACCGCTTCCTGAATCCACTCATAAGCGCGCACCGCTTCACTTTCGCGGATCAATGGTCCCACATCGGTGGCTTCTTCCATGGGATCGCCGACTTTGAGCTGGCGAACCCCCTCCACCAGCGAGTCCGTGAACTTGCCGAAGATCGAGCGCTCCACCAGGATGCGCTGCACCGAATTCCCGCTTTGGCCGGAGTAGCTGAAACCCCCGTTCACGCAGCGCTCCGCCGCGTAGGGAACGTCGGCATCATGGTGGACGATGACCGCGCAGTTGCCGCCCAACTCGAGCGTGACTTTCTTTTTCCCGCAGCGCCGCTTGATCTCCCATCCCCGAGCGGAGTTGCCGGTAAAGCTGATCAGCTTGATGCGTTCGTCGGTCACCAGCACGTCGGCGTCGGCCTGGGCCAGCGGCACCACGTTCAAGCCGCCATCCGGCCATCCGGCCTGCTGCACGGTTTCTGCCAGGAGCAGCGCACTGAGCGGAGTCTGCTCCGCGGGCTTGACGACGATCGGACACCCAGCCGCAATGGCCGGAGCAACCTTGTGCGCCACCAGGTTTAACGGGAAATGGAATGGAGTGATGCCGGCAACCGGCCCGATCGGAAAGCGGCGAACGACGCCCCAGCGGCCGGCGGTGAACTCCTGCCAGTCGAGCGGCAGGTATTCTCCATAAATGCGCGTGCTCTCTTCCGCTGCGAGAGTGAAAGTGAAAACCGCGCGGTCCACTTCGTTGCGCGCCGCCCGGAGGGGCTTGCCGGCTTCCTGGCAGAGGGTGTGGGCGAATTCGTGTTTGCGTTGAGCAATGGCCTGAGCGACCGCACGCAGCACTCGCTGCCGTTCGAAAGCGGGCAGCCGGCGGGTGGTGCCGAAAGCCTTTACCGCAGCCGCAATGGCGGCCTGCGCGTGCTGCTGGGTGCCCTGGAATATCTGCCCGACCGGGCTGTCGTCATAGGGAGACCGGATTTGAACCGGAGTACCTTCTTCGAACCACTTGCCGTCGAGAAAAAATCCCTGAGTGTTGACGGGAGTCAACGTTTGCGACATAGGAGCAGGACTCCGGCCAGATTGGCTACTCATTATAGAACTGGTGGCGGGCTCCGCGAACGAGATTTCATTTAGGGTGCTGTCGCGGTGGCTAGCCGGAATACATAACCTGACTGGCGGGGCAGTCGCGGTGCTGCAATGCCCGGTGTGGTTAAATCCTGAATGCTGCGCGGGAGTGCCGCCGCATCAGTCTCATGGGTAACCGACAATCTCAATTCCCGGCGTCGCTGCGCGAAGTCAGCGGCCTGGTGCGAACAAAGTCGGTCTCGCCGGTCGAGCTGACTCAGGACTCGCTCGCCCGCATTGAGAGTCTCTATCCGAAACTTAATGCATTCATCACCATCACCGCCGATCACGCGCTGGCGCAAGCCCGGCAGGCCGAGTCCGAAATCCTAAGAGACGGCTGGCGCGGACCGCTGCACGGCATCCCGCTCGGAATTAAAGACCTGATTGACACCGCCGGTATCCGCACCACCGCGGGAAGTGCAGTATTTGAACAACGCATTCCGGCAGAAGACGCCGAAGTCGTCCGCCGCCTGCTGCAAGCGGGAGCCGTAATTCTTGGCAAACAGAATCTTCACGAGTTCGCCTATGGCGGCAGCTCCCTGGTCAGCGCCTTTGGCGTGGTGCACAATCCCTGGAATCTCGATCACATTGCCGGAGGTTCCTCGGGCGGTTCGGCAGCAGCGGTGGCGGCCTCGATCGGCTTCGGCGCAATTGGAACCGATACCGCAGGCTCCGTCCGCGAGCCGGCAGCCCTATGTGGAGTGGTTGGACTAAAGCCCACGTACGGACGAGTCAGCGTTCACGGGGTCATCCCGCTCTCTCCCTCCCTGGATCACGTCGGACCCATCACCCGGACCGTGGCCGATGCCGCGATCATGCTCCAGGCCATAGCCGGACATGACGCTCGCGATCCGCTTTGCGCCGAAATCGGCGTGGACGACTACTCGGCAGATCTCGAAACGAAAATTAATGGCCTGCGGATTGGCATCCCCACTCATTATTTCTACGACGAACTGGATGGCGAAGTTGCTGCAGCGATGGCGAAAGCCCTGGCAGCACTCGGCAGCCTGGGAGCCGCAATCCGCGACGTAGAACTGCAGGTGCCCACCGACCGAAGACTGCAGGCGGCGGAATCCTTTGTGTGTCACGCCAAGCTAATGAACAGAAACCGCGCCCTATACCAATCCGAAACATTGCGGAGAATCGAAAGCGGCCGGGGAATCAGCGATAGTGAGCAGCAGAGCTTGCGTGAGGAACTGGCGAGAACAAGGAACGAAGTGAAGTCAGTATTCGAACATGTCGATCTCCTTGTCACGCCGACCACGCCAGTCGCGGCACCTTCGATTACAGAGTTGATGCACAGCCCCGATGCGCTCCGTCCCGCAGAGATCAATCTGCTGCGAAACACTCGTCCCTTTAATGTCTGGGGGCTGCCGGCGATTTCTGTTCCCTGCGGCTTTACTCGGGCCGGACTGCCTATCGGATTACAGATCGCCGGTCCGCATTGGGGAGAGGCCAGGGTGCTGCAAGCGGCAGCCGCATATGAGCGGGCAACGGCCTGGCACGAACGGCCTTTACCTGAATTGTGAGATCGGCCCGACCGCCTAGCGGAGACTTACTTGAAGTCGGCATCGCCAAAGGTTTCGGCGGTGAATGCTTCCAGCGTCGCGCCACGACGCAAGCAATCGGGAGGAAGGCCGGCTTTGCGGCAAGTTTGTTCCAGGAAGGTGTCGCGGTCCCAATGATGCTCGGAGGCCACCTGCGGCAGCAGCAATCCCCGTCTGCCGGAATGGCTCACGAGCAATCCATGGCGGCCAATTTCCACTTCGTCGGCGATGATGGGAAACAGTGAAGACAGAATACTGAGGTGCACCTCCAGCCCCGGGGCCTCCGCCGGAGTGACCGGCCAGAAGCGGGTGTCTTCAAACGCTGCGCAGCGTGCCGTTTCCGCAACCGTTCGATAGACCGGTTCCAGCGCAAATATATATCCCACGCACCCGCGCAATTGTCCCTGCGAGTAAAGGGTCGTGAAAACCCCGCGAGGTTCCGCAAGGTGGACGGAAGGCGAATCAAGCGGAATCAGCCGGTGTTCGAGCGCGGCCGCAATCGACTCATGCGCCAGCTGAAGCAGAGTGCGGCGTTCTTCGGAGGAAAATTCAGAGGCAGCGCTTGCAGATTCGCTCGGGCTGGAGCGGATGGAATTCTCAGGTTGCGGGCACATCGCGCTTCCTCCGCCGGCTGAGGACGAAGGCGCGGCGCCGGCGCTTCACTACATGGCGGTCAATCTTCGACCAGAAGGCGGCAAAGTAATCAATCGCCGAAACCAGCGACAGGAACACCATGAACCAGATGGCGACAAACGCGATCCAGTGCACCGGGAAAACATACGGCCCGACCACCCATTCCTTCCAGCGATGGTCGAGAATCACCGCCACCACCGATACGATCTGCACCAGCATCTTGAATTTGCCAAGATCGCTGGCCTGAATGGTGAAACCTTCTGAGGCGGCGATCGACCGCAAGCCGCTCACCAGAAATTCGCGCCCGATAATGACCACCGCTACCCACGCCGGCACCAGGCTGGGATTGAACTGCACCAGCGTGACAAAGGCCGCGGCAATCAGCAGCTTGTCAGCCAGCGGGTCCAGCAGCATTCCCATGGTGGTGATCTGCCCGCGCTTGCGGGCGAGGTAGCCGTCAATTCCGTCGGTAATCGACGCTAAAATAAAGAGAGCTGAGGCCAGCAGCTCCTTTTCGCCATCCACCCCTTGAAAAACGTTGGTGGAAAGCAGCCAGATCAGGATCGGGATGCTGGCAATACGGCTGAGCGTGATGGAATTCGGTAGGTTCACTGCGGGCTTTGCCGCCGGGGCTCCGGCGAGCAAATTATCCTCCTGATAGACAACGAAAGCAACGAAAGCAATGAAAGGATGGCTCCCAGCCCGCGTCCGTTGTCCGTTTCAGGCGTATATTCCGCGCTGGCGGATGGTGTACGCCACCCGGTCAATGGCCAGCATGTATGCGGCAATGCGGTTGTTCACTCCGTGGGTCTCGGCGTAACGCACCACGTCTTCAAACGCCGCCTTCATGATGTGCTCCAGCTGCTCGTTGACCACAGATTCCTTCCAGAAATACCCCTGCCGGTCCTGCACCCATTCGAAGTAAGAAGTAGTTACGCCGCCTGCGTTGCACAGGATGTCGGGAATAACGAAAACCCCGTTCGTCGCCAGAATGTCGTCGGCTTTGGCCGTAGTAGGACCGTTGGCTCCCTCGGCCAGAATTTTGCATTTCACCCGGTCGGCATTGTCTGCCGTGATCTGGTTCTCGGTGGCGGCTGGAATCAGTATTTCGCACTCGGTAGTCAGCAACTCGGCCGAATCAACCTTCTCCGCTCCGGGAAATCCCTGGACCGTGCCATTTCTCTGGCGGAACTCCCACAGCGCCTGCATGTCGATGCCGGCGGCGTTGTACAGTCCTCCGTCGAACTCGGCAATGCCGATGATCTTGTACCCGGCCTCCGCCATCAGGCGCGCCGCATTCGAACCTACGTTCCCGAAGCCCTGCACGATCACCCGCGATTGCTCCCGCACCAGTCCCGAGCTTCTCAACCGCCTGCTCGCACACGATCATGATGCCGCGCCCGGTGGCCTCGCGGCGTCCGCGGGAGCCTCCGATATTGATCGGCTTTCCGGTCACGACCGCCGTCACCGTCTGCCGCATGTGCATGGAGTAGGTGTCCATCATCCACGCCATAATCTGTTCATTGGTATTCACGTCGGGCGCGGGAACGTCCTTCTCCGGACCGATAAATTCGATCAGCTCCGCGGTGTAGCGCCGCGTCAGCCGCTCCAGTTCCCCCATCGACATCTTGTGAGGATCGCAAATGATGCCGCCCTTCGCCCCGCCGAAGGGGATATTGACCACGGCGCACTTCCAAGTCATCCAGCTGGCCAGCGCGCGGACTTCGTCCAGCGTGACATCCGGCGTATAGCGCAAGCCGCCTTTGGCCGGCCCGCGTGCAATCGAGTGCTGCACCCGGAATCCGGTAAAAACCTCGAGCGTGCCGTTATCCATCGCAACCGGAATGTGCAGAATGATTTCCCGGTTGGGATAGCTGAGCACCTTCCATAACCCTTCATCCAGGTTGAGCTTACGGGCGGCCAGGTCGAAGCGTGCGGCTTGTTCCTCCCAAGGATTGATGACTTCCTTTTCGAGGGTCACGGTCTTCATAGCGATCTCCGATGATTGCGATACGGGGCTCAGATGTTGGCCGTCGCCGGGGCGATCCCCGGAGTGGGCGGGCACAAACGTCTCAGTATAGGTAGCCAAGTGAGAAGGAAGCAAGTTACTGCGCCGGAAACCCGGCACTACGCACCAATTGCGCTATCGAGCTTTGGACCAAATCCGAACTCAAGTAAGTTGCCGGCGGAATAGAATGGACACAGGTTCCGCCCCAGACACAATATCGATATTTTTCCAGAAAAAATTGCGGCCCAGCGTCAGCTTCCGTATAACCTTAGGCGTCCTTTTTCCGAAAGGGAATTTGCCGATGAAGTATGTTCTCGCACTGTTCTGCCTTATCTCCAGCATGGCGGCTGCCGAAGCGCCGCCGGGCAATCTGATTGCAAATCTTCCGGGACGCAAGACTGTAAGCCTCGACGGGACCTGGCGCGTGGTGGTCGATCCCTATGAGACGGGTGTGAACGCCCGCTTCTACGAGAACCGGAAGCCGAAGAGCAAGAGCGACCTGCTGGAGTACAACTTCGACACCTCCGACACGCTGAAAGTCCCGGGCGACTGGAACACGCAGCGCGACACGCTCTTTTTCTACGAAGGACCGCTCTGGTACCAGAAGTCGTTTACTTATCACCAGCCTGCGCAGACCCGCGTCTTTCTCCGCTTCGGAGCCGCCAACCACGACGCCCGGGTATGGCTCAATGGCAAGAAACTCGGCGAGCACTCCGGCGGCTACACTCCCTTCAACTACGAAGTCACCGGCATTCTTAACGACGGCGAGAACAGCGTCGTCGTCGAGGTGAATAACACCCGCAGGGAAGAGGATGTGCCCACCGTCAGCACCGATTGGTGGAATTACGGCGGCCTCACCCGCGACGTCAATCTGGTAGAGGTGCCGCAGGTTTTCGTGCAGGATTACTTCATCCAGCTGGCGAAAAGCACGCCCGGCGAGATTGCGGGATGGGTGAAGCTCAACGGAGCAGATCATCCCGGATCGGTCAGCATCGAAATCCCCGAAATCTCAGTGAAGCAGACCGTCCCCACCGACGCCTCCGGCTACGGCGAGTTTCATTTCCCAGCCAGGCTTCAGCTGTGGAGCCCCGAGAATCCCAAGCTCTATCGCGTTGTGGTGTCCTCCGAAGCAGACCGCGTGGAAGATGAAATCGGCTTTCGCACCGTCGAGACCCGCGGCACCCAGATTCTGCTGAACGGCAAGCCGATTTTCCTGCGCGGCATCGCCATTCACGAAGAAGCGCCCTTTCGCGGCGGAAGGGCGTTCTCCGAAGCCGATGATCGCACCCTGCTCGGCTGGGCTAAGGACCTGGGCTGCAACTTTGTGCGCCTGGCCCACTATCCTCACAACGCAAATATGACCCGCCTCGCCGACCGCATGGGTCTGCTGGTGTGGTCGGAGATTCCCGTCTACTGGAGTATCGACTGGAAGAATCCCGCGACCCTGCAAAACGCCGAGCAACAACTCAGCGAAATGATCGCCCGTGACCACAACCGGGCTTCGATTGTTTTATGGTCGCTGTCGAATGAAACTCCTCCGGATGAGCCCGGGCGCACCGAGTTCCTCAAAACCCTGGCCGAGGATGCGCGCAAGCTCGACAACACCCGCCTGCTGACCTCGGCGCTGAACCACACCGAAAAACCGTCTCCCGATGTCCGCAAGCTCGCCGACCCGGTCGGCCAGTACCTGGACGTGCTCGGCCTCAACGAGTACATCGGCTGGTACGAAGGCAGCCCGGAGGACGCCAGCCGCATTCACTGGGAATTCGGTTACCAGAAGCCGGTGATCGTCAGCGAGTTCGGCGCGGGAGCACTCTATGGCATGCACGGCGACGCGCAAACCCGCTTCACCGAGGAGTACCAGGCCAATCTCTTCCAGCAGCAGATCGCGATGTTGCGGAAGATTCCGGCGCTGGCGGGAATGTCGCCCTGGGTGCTGATGGATTTCTACTCTCCCCGCCGCTTTCTCAATCACATTCAGGACTTCCACAACCGCAAAGGCGTGATTTCCGATCGCGGGGAGCGCAAGCAAGCCTTTTACGTGCTCCAGCAGTTTTACGCCGAGAAAGAAAAAGAAAAGAAAAAGAAGCGGCCCATTAGCCGGAATCCGCCGAGGATTTGCCTAAACTGCCGCTCATCTCTCATCATCAATAACGTGGCGTAAACGGTCAGGCTTTCATCGAAAGGAACTATGAAATACCGCACTCTTGGACGCACCGGTTTTGAAGTCAGTGACATGGCCTACGGCCTATGGGGAATGAGCGGGTGGAGCGGCTCTCAGGACGACGAGTCCATGCAGTCGCTGCAACTCTCCGTTGATCTCGGCTGCAATTTCTTCGATACAGCCTGGGCCTATGGAGACGGCAAGAGCGACGGCCTGCTCGGCGAGACCATGGCACGAAACAAAGGCAAGCGGCTGTACGCCGCTTCGAAAATCCCTCCTAAAAATGATAAGTGGCCGGCCTCGCCAGAAGACAAGTACCGCGATGTGTTTCCCGCCGATCACGTTTTCAAGTATGCCGACCTGATCCGCAAGCAGTTGCGCACCGATTCCATCGACGTCTTGCAGTTCCACGTTTGGGACGATGGCTGGACCGATGATCCTGAATTTCGCAGCACCGTCGAGAAGCTGAAGAGTGACAAGACGATCCGCTACTTCGGCCTCAGCCTCAACCGCTGGGAACCGGAAAACGGCCTCAAGGCGCTTCGCACCGGACTGGTTGACGTGGTACAGGTGATCTACAACGTCTTCGACCAGGCGCCGGAAGACAAGCTGTTTCCGCTTTGCAAGGAACTCAACATTGGAGTCATCGCGCGGGTTCCGCTCGATGAAGGCAGCCTCGGCGGCAAGATGACCAAGCAGACCCGTTACCCCGAGAGCGACTGGCGATCCAAATATTTTTCGCCGGAGAATCTCGGCCCCACCGTCGACCGGGTCGAAGAGCTGAAGAAAGTGGTCCCGGCATCCATGACCCTGCCGACTATGGCGCTGCGCTTTGTGCTGTCGAACCCAACAGTCAGCACCACGATCGTCGGTATGAGGAAGGCCGGGCACGTGCGCGAGAATATCGCGGTCAGCGATGCCGGGCCGCTGGATCCAGCCCTGCTCAAGGAACTCAAGAAGCACCGCTGGGACCGCACTCCCAAGCCCTGGTCAGACTGAAACGGGCCGCGCAGTCGCAGCCTTTAGATTAGAGAACGCGCTCTCAAGAGCGCATTTGAGGAGGCATTTATTTTCCTGCTCGGCATTGACGTTGGCACCGGCGGAACCCGCGCGCTCGTCATCGACGAGAGCGGCAAGGTGGTCGCATCGGCAACCGAAGAGCACGCCCACTTCGCCTCTCCGGAAATCGGATGGGCGGAGCAGGATCCGCAAGACTGGTGGCGCGCCTGCGGCGTTTCCGTCCGGAACGCGCTCGCCAAGGCCAATCTCCAAGGCTCCGACATCGCCTGCGTAGGATTTTCCGGCCAGATGCACGGCGCGGTCATGCTCGACGCCCACGACAACGTAGTCCGTCCGGCGCTCATCTGGTGCGACGTCCGCACCGAGCCGCAATGCCGCCAGTTGAATCAGAAGATCGGCGCAGAACGCATCATTCAGCTCACCTCGAACCCCGCCCTGCCGAATTTCACGCTGACGAAATTTCTCTGGGTACGCGAGCACGAGCCGGAAAACTGGAAGCAGGTACGATCGGTCATGCTGCCGAAAGATTACGTCCGCTTCCGCCTCACCGGCGACCGCGCCATCGACATGGCCGATGCCTCCGGCACGCTTGATGCTCGACGTCGCCAACCGCCGCTGGTCGAAGGAAATGCTCAGTGCCGCCGAAATCGACGAGCGACTGCTGCCCGCGCTCTACGAATCTCCGGACGTATGCGGCAAAGTTTCCGAAGCCGGCGCAAAAGCCACCGGCCTCAAGCCCGGAACTCCGGTAGTCGCAGGCGCCGGCGACCAGGCGGCCGGGGCGACCGGCATGGGAATCGTCGCCCCCGGCGCGGTCAGCGCCACCATCGGCACTTCCGGCGTGGTGTTTGCCGCGACCGACCGCCCAGCCCTCGATCCCAAAGGCCGCCTGCATACCTTCTGCCATGCCATCCCCGGACGCTGGCACGTCATGGGAGTCACCCAGGCCGCCGGGCTCTCTCTGCGCTGGTTCCGCGACCAGTTCGGCGCAGCCGCGCGGGCGGGCAGCGACCCCTACGAAGTCCTCACCGAAGAAGCCGCGAAAATTCCGCCCGGCAGCGACGGCCTGCTGTGGACTCCTTACCTCATGGGCGAGCGCACGCCGCATCTCGACGGCAAAGCCCGGGCCGCGCTGATCGGACTGACCGCGTCGCACACCCGCGCGCATGTAATTCGAGCCATTCTCGAAGGCGTGGCTTTCAGCCTGCGCGACAGCTTCACCATCTTCGCGGAGATGAACGTTCCGGTGCGCAGCATTCGCCTCGGCGGCGGCGGCGCGCGTTCCCCGCTGTGGCGCCAGATTCAAGCCGACGTTTATGGACACGAAGTTGAAATCGTCGAAGCCGAAGAAGGCGCAGCCTACGGAGCCGCCATCCTCGCCGGAGTCGGCGCAAAGCTGTGGCCCACGGTGGATGACGCCTGCAAAGCGGTCGTCCGCGTAGCTGAGAGAGTGCGCCCGCAGGCGGATGCCGTCGCCGCGATGAACAAGAATTACGCCGCCTACCAGCGTGTCTATCCCGCGACGCGGGCGATCTTCGCTTCGTGATCCGGCGATTCCGCCGTCCGAATTATCCCCAGCTCCGCACCACCGTCGCTTTGCTGTAGGCCATCTGAAAGCCCAGCCTCACCGCATTATGTTCGGAGGTGGTTCCGCCCCGCGTCACAGTCACTGCGATGTCGCACCCGGCCTCCGCTGCCGCTTTCATGCGCGCGTGAAGGAATGCAGTCTGGATCCCCCGCCTCCGGAACTCCGGCAAAGTGGCCGCACCCGAAAGCGCCAGCAACCGGCGTTCGGGAATAATCAGGCCGCCCGAGCCGCCAGCAATTTTGCCATCCTCAAATGCCAGAAACGGAGTCGCCCCCGGCACGTGGAACATCGGCTTCATCATCTGGTGAAAGTCAGGCGCACAAGTTTCGCCTTCATGGAAGCCGCGCCCGACCACGTCCGCCCACAACGCGTCCTCCTCAGGACGCGCCGGACGAATCTCAATTCCCGCAGGCGCAGCTGCAAAGTTCTCGGCGGGATCGATCCGGCGATAGAGCACGTTGTTCAACTCCGCCATCACGTAGCCGCGGTCCCTCAGCATCTCCTGCAGCCCGAAATCCGTGACCGGACAAACGTCCACCTGGGCGGGAGCCCCGCGGGAGCGGTAGAACTCTTCCAGCCGGTCAAGGTCAGCGGCAGAGACTAAGCCGTCGAGTCCAATCGCCGCCCCTCTTCCCACCGGCGACCCCACCCCGGCGAAAATCATGTGACCACCGCAGATTTCCTCGACCGCGGCGTTCAACTCCGGCCGCGTCGTCATACATAGATTGGCGTAGTGTACCTGCGGCATCTCCTCCGCCGATTCAAGCCGGCGAGCGAATGCCCTGTCAATGAATGACATTGCAGAAGGTCCTTTCTGGTTGTGAAGGAAGACAATAAAGTGGGGAGGCGCACACCAGTGCGCGTGCTCTCACCCGTGTAGAACCAGCAGGATTAAAGGACAGCAGTCATAGGCGGCAAGAAAAGCGTACGCGTGACCGAGATCGAAGTCAAAGAGAGTGGAGCGCAGCTCCGCTCTCAGCTATCGGCTATCAGCTTCATTTGGACGGGCCATCACCCCAGCACAAACTGAAACCCAGAAGCCAGCAGCCAAGAATCAGAAGCTACAAGCCAGACGCCAGAACCCATAAGCTGAAAGCCGACAGCTGAAAGCCCAAGGCGACAAGCCAGAAGCCACAAGCCACAAGCTGAAAGCCGAGAGCTGACAGCGCCTCACACCTGCTGCTCCCGCGCCTCGCCCAGCACAACGTTCACATCCATCTTGCGCTTGCCGCGATAGATTGTGACTTTGACTGTGTCTCCGGCGCGGTGGTCGTTCATGAACTGCCCGAGGTCCTGCTGGTCCTGAACATCGTGGCCGTCGACAGCGACGATGAGGTCTCCACCCAGCATGATCGGGATGTTCCCCAGATAGGCGCGCTCGGTGCCGCCTTTCAGGCCCGCGCGGTCGGCTGCTCCTCCGGGGACGACCTGTACGATCAGCAAACCATAATCCGATGCCAGGCCCATCTGCTCCGCAAGTTCAGGACTGATCGGAATGGTGCGAATGCCCAGCGCCGGGCGCCGCACCCGTCCCAGCGTAACCAGATCGTTGAGCACGGCCTTGGCCGTATTGATGGGGATGGCAAACCCGATGCCGGCATTCTGCCCCACGCTCGAAAGAATCATAGTGTTGATGCCGATGACTTCGCCGTGAGAATTCATCAGCGGCCCGCCGGAGTTCCCCGGGTTAATCGCGGCATCCGTCTGGATGGCTTCGTCAATCGTCGCTCCGCCGGGCTCGCGCACCGGACGAATCGAACTGACGATGCCGGTGGTCAACGTTCCCGCCAGCCCAAAGGGATTTCCGATGGCATAAACTTTCTGTCCAACCTGAAGATCACGCGAATCGCCCAGCACCGCCGAGGTCAGGTCGGGAGCCTTGATCTGAATCACCGCCAGATCGTGCGCCGGATCGCTGCCAATCACCGTCGCCTTATACTTCTTGCGGTTGTGCAGCGTGACTTCAACCGAGCGCGCATCGGCGATCACGTGATAATTGGTAAGAATGTGTCCGTCTTTATCGATGACGAAGCCTGAGCCCTGCCCTTCCTGCGGCACCAGTCCATAAAAGAAATCAAACGCCACGGCCTTGGAGGTAATGTTCACCACCGCCGGAATGTTCTTCTTATAGACATTGATATTGTTCTGCTCTTCGCCGTCCAGGGACGGATTGCCGGCCGCTTCGGTAATCACAACTTTGTCGGGACGCCCGAACCAGCTATTCAGGTGAGCCCGGCCCGAGCGGTAGGTGGTGAAATAAAAAAACGCTCCCACCAGGATGAAAGCGAGCAGAAGTGGCCGCAGAAGTCTCATATTGGTTTACTCAATTAGTCTGCAACCTTGGATGGTATTTTGCCAAGCCGAAGCCATTCCCCCCAAGCGTCCCAAAACCACAGCAAGCCTGCTCGGTAGGCGGCCGAAGCCTGCTAGTAACGCAGCCCAAGCTTTTCTCTGTGTCCCTCTGTGCCCCCTGTGGTAATAGCCTTCCCCGCCCACCACCAAACTAAAAGCCCACCCCAACCTCAGCTCTCGAACTTCCCAAAAATCTCCCGCACCGCCGCCTCGGTATCCCCCAACGCCCCCGAGTTATCGATGACGTAATCGGCAGCTTTGATCTTCTCTTCATCCGGCAACTGCGCCGCCATCCGCCGCTCCACTTCCTGTCGCGCCGAAGCGTCATCAATCTTCAGCCGCTCAGCCAGCCGCCGCACCCGCTGCTCAGGACGGCAGGTCACGACCACCAGCCGGTCGAACTGCTCCCCCGCGCCCGCCTCCAGAATCAGCGCAGCCTCCACAATTGCAATGGCTCTGGGATCACGCCGGCCGATCTCGTCCATCCATTCTTCCTGCCGTTGAATTACGGCGGGATGAACAATCTGGTTCAATTCCTTCACGCGCGATGTCGCGGGGACTGCGCCATGCGGCGAACCGAACGCAACTTCCGCCAGCCGGGGACGGCTGATCGAGCCGTCGGGATTGAGAATTTCCCGCCCAAAACGCCGCACCACTTCCTCATACACCGGCTGCCCCGGCCGCATCAGGTCGTGCGCGATCCCGTCCGCCTGGATGAGATGAGCGCCCAGCGCAACAAACATCTCGCCGACGACGGATTTGCCCACGGCGATTCCGCCAGTTAACCCGACCTTAAGCACGCCCACCTCGCCCGCCAGACCCCATGCCCGATCTGCGATGATGAATGACACGCCCGATTTCACCACAGACGCACAAAGGGCACGAGTTCCTGAAGATGTGGGAAGACCCCACCGGGAAGGGCACGAGTTCCACTCGTGCCAACAAGACAGCCAAAAAATGGCGAGCGCTTTAGCGCCTGAGGGTTGCGCTCCCGCTACCTCTCGGTCGACACCTAAGCCCGCGAAAGCTCCTCCGCCCCCCGCCGCATCTTCATCGCCCGCACCGTGTTCGACATCAGCATCGCGATCGTCAGCGGCCCCACTCCCCCCGGCACCGGAGTGATCGCCCCCGCCACTTCCGCCACCTCGGGATGCACGTCCCCAACCAGCGTGGAACCTTTGCTGCGAAATGTCTCCTCGCGTTTCGCATTGCCCGCGAACAGCCGCCTGAACTCGGCCGCGTCGGTCACCTTGTTCATGCCGACGTCAATCACCGTCGCCCCCGGCTTCACGAACTCGCGCGTGATCATGCCGGCGCGCCCGATCGCCGCGACCAGAATGTCAGCCCGGCGGCAAACGCCCGGCAAGTCACGGGTTTTGGAGTGGCACACTGTCACCGTGGCGTTGGCGTTGAGCAGCAGCATCGCCACCGGCTTGCCCACAATGTCGCTGCGTCCCACGACCACGGCTTCCTGCCCGGAGACGGGAATATTGCTGCGCTTCAAAATCTCCATCACCCCCGCCGGAGTGCACGGCACGAGGCCGGGCCGCTGCGTCGAAAGAAAGCCCACGTTCATGGGATGGAAGCCGTCCACATCTTTGGCCGGGTCCACCGCCATCAGCACTTTCTTGGAATCCACCTGCGAAGGCAGCGGCAGCTGCACCAGGATGCCGTCAATCTCCTCGCGCCGGTTCAGGTCGTTGACCACCGCGAGCAGTTCCTCCGTGCTGGGCTCTCAGAAGGCGTGTGCTTCTCGCTGTAAATGCCAACTTCTTCGCAGCTCTTCACCTTGCCGCGAACATAAATCTCCGACGCCGGATTGTGCCCCACCAGCACCACCGCCAAGCCAGGCCGCAGCCCGGCGGCAGCGAGGGCCTTTACCTCCGCCGCCACTTCGGCGCGGATTTCTGAGGCGATTTTGGTTCCGTCAAGGATGGTGGCTGGCATGGGTTCTGAACTCCGAGTGCTCGTATCGCTGAACATGTTAAATCATCTCGACGCGCCGTACTCTATTGTCGACATGGAACACGTCGCAGCATGGCCGCTCGCTGTCCAGGAACATCGCGGCCGTGAAGCGGGAAGCCCAGCGGTGGCAGGACACGATTGGAGCTACTTTGCCAGCGACTTGCTCCGATCTCACGACCAGATGATTGTGACCGGCTACTCCGTCCGGAAGACGATGGGCCGATTGGCGGCAAGGACCATCGTTGTTGAAGTTCTTGTCGGCTCGTGCAGATCACAACTGCTCGATGGCTTGCGCAGCGTGGAAATCGCTTATGGCGCATCAGTAAGGCAGATCCGTCGGCGTCGATTGACGAACGCAATTTCCCATTGACCATCGGAGTCGCTCGCTGTTTTCGTCAATGTGGTCGGAATAATGGCGTTCAGCGGCCGCATATTGCGCCTCTTGCGACGAATCGGGGGAAGTATATCGTTGCTTCATCGGCATTCGTTCTATCGTAAACCTACTGGCTCTCCACCAAAGCCAGATGACCAATTATCTGTCCTCTCGGCGCGCCGATGATGCGCTAAGCGGTCAAACCATCCAACGAGCCGTCATGTGGAAGGCTGCACGTCCAGCGAATATCGCCGATCATATCAACGTGCCGGTTGATTTGCACTACATCGACTCCAGCGGATTGAAGCGCCTCATAGCTAGGTACAGGCCGATCTGAACGAAGAGAACCGAAGGCCACGACGGGTAAGCTCGGCGGCAAGGCGGAAATCTCTGCTTGGCCCTTCGAACGCGGGAGTAGAAGCCTGACAAAGGCATGACATCCAATGCCTCGTTCGCGCGGATAGAGTTTCGAGTGCAACGAATCGCATGGGAGTAATAAATGCCATAGTGGATCGCCGACGGTCCTCCAATCTACTCAAGCGACGGCAGAATGGATTCAAGTACGTCAGCGAGTTATGCCAGCACTGTTGATTGGAAAGACTCAAGAATCTAACCTATCAGTCGATCAACGTGGCATCGCTGCGCGATTTGCCAAAAAACGACTTGAAGACGAGGCAAAAGATTGAAGAATACAGAGTAGAGCTGCACGAAGTTGGCCGCCCTCCGGGGGTTTATCTTCGTGGAAGGGGATTTCAGCAGGACTGCGGCAGCGAGTTCAGTTGTATTTGTCAGAAAATTCTCGGCGGACAAAAACAATACCTTCTTCCGATTTGATCTCCCAAGGAATCCGCGCAAAAATTCCTGCGACGCGCACTCTGAGTCTGACGGCTTTTGGTGATGTCATCCACCCCCTGGACAAAGTGGGATTCACTTGACATTAGAGCGCTCGCGATCTACTAGACTCCGCCCCGCCATAACCGCCGACGCACTCCGGTCGCACCGCCCTCACGACGCTGATAGCCAGAAAGCTGATAACAGTCCGGGAATCTTTTCCAGGCTTGCAGCATGAAGTCACTCCAGATGAAATCCCCGCCGCTCCACTCCTCGGGAGCGACATCGGCGATGGTCTCAGTGAAGTCCCAGCGGTGGCCGTAAAAGTCCTGGGCGTTGTATTGGCGCTCGCCATAGGGATGGTCTTGAGGTTCGGTCAGGACGATGGCGCCGTTCTGCCGCGCGCGCTCGCAATGACCTTTGGCATCTTCGATGCGAACCTGCACAATGTGCGACTTGTCCGGTATCGCATTTCCTTCCGCGATGGTGAAGCAGCCCTCGCCGGCTTTCATCTGGATGCGGTGATTGCCGATGCGCAGCCGGACGGTAAATCCAAAAGCCTTCGACAACCAATCGGCGGCTGCGCCGGGGTCGGGATAAATGAGCACAGGAATCACGGCACAGGGCGGAACCGACCGGTTGAATCGCATCGGGACACTTTATCACTCGGTTTGACCGCTTTTTTCCGCGACCTGCTCGAAATTCCGCTACGTAGCTGTCAGCTCTCAAGCCATCAGCTCCCCGGTCCAAACTGCCGGCGCGATAAGCTGACAGCCGATAGTTGACAGCTACAACGACGGAGTAAGCCGAAGGGATCTCAATGAGAGGCTATATTGCGGCAGTGAATCAGTCGCCTACTCGTTTCGTGATGTCCTGCCATTTCCATCTCGCGTGCAAGTACCCTCCCAAAACGCCGATGGGAAGAACTATCAGGCAAGCAATAGAGCCGCTTCGATTTCTTGCAGAAAAGAAATAGAGCAAGCTCATCAGCGTCACGAAAAACAGGACGCTAAATCCGACCTCACGTCGAATGAATCAAGACTTCCCATTCGTGACTATTCTTCGCTGCGTTGTCCCGCTTAGCGCTCAATCTTGTGGCGGTTCAGCTTCGCGCCAAAATTGTATCCTACTGGATAGACGACGTAAGCAGGCGTTTGAACTCACCCAGTTCGCAAAAGGCTCTCGTCCCGTTTGACCGCTTTTTTCCGCGACCTGTAAACTCAAAACTCAGCCTTTAGCACTCAGCACTTGGCATTTAGCCCTTCCGCGTCGGTGGTAGCCCCAACCGGGGGCCAGCAACCGCCCATTCATGGCTAAATGCTAACGGCTAAGTGCCAAGTGCCATTTCCCATGCCCCACGACCTTCCCAAAGCTTACGAACCCGGCGCGATCGAAACGCGCTGGGCCGAGTACTGGGTGAACGAGAAGCTGTTCTCGGCGCCCACGCCGCCGGCTACATCCGCGGGCGAGGGCGCCCGCGCCACACCGGTGTTCACCCTGCTTCTGCCGCCGCCCAATGTTACCGGACGCCTGCACATGGGCCACATGCTCAACCAGACCCAGATGGATATCACCGTCCGCTGGCATCGCATGCGCGGCTTTCTTACGCTGTGGCTCCCCGGCACCGATCACGCCGGCATCGCCACGCAGATGATGGTCGAGCGCCAGCTCGCCAGCGAAGGCAAGAAGCGCCGCGACCTGGGACGCGAGAAATTTATCGAGCGCGTATGGGAGTGGAAGAAGCTCTACGGCGGCGCCATCCTCGACCAGATGAAGCGCCTCGGCGCGTCCGTCGATTGGGACCGCGAATACTTCACCATGGACGAGAATCTCTCGCACGCGGTGCGCGAGGTGTTCGTCCGCCTCTACGAAGAAGGACTGATCTATCGCGGCAAGTACATCGTCAACTGGTGCCCGCGCTGCGAGACCGCGATTTCCGATCTCGAAGTCAAGCACGAAGACGTTCCCGGCAAGCTCTACGAGATCCGCTATCCCGTAGTTGGAAGTGATGAGTTCATCACCGTCGCCACTACCCGCCCCGAAACCATGTTGGGCGACACGGCAGTTGCCGTAAACGAAAAAGACGACCGCTACAAGCACCTGCACGGGAAGAAAGTCCTGCTGCCGCTGATGAAGCGCGAGATTCCCATCATTACCGATGAGCTGGCGAATCCGGAGTTCGGCACCGGCGCAGTCAAAGTCACGCCCGCGCACGATCCCAACGATTTTCAGGCCGGGCTCCGCCATAACCTGCCGCAGATCACGGTGATGGACGAGCACGCCCGCATGAACAAAGAAGCCGGCAAGTACGCCGGCCTCGACCGCTACGAGGCCCGCAAGCGCGTGCTCGCCGATCTCGACGAGCAGGGCTTCCTGGTTGCGGTGAAGGATTACACCGTCCCGCTCGGCAAATGCGACCGCTGCGGGACGGTCGTCGAGCCGCGCCTCTCGACGCAATGGTTCATCAAGATCGCTCCGCTCGCCAAGCGCGCAGCCGAAGTCGTCGAGACCGGTGAAGTCCGCATTACGCCGGAGAACTACCGCCAGATCTACTTGAACTGGATGGCCAACATCCACGACTGGTGCATCTCGCGCCAGCTGTGGTGGGGACACCGCATTCCGGCGTGGCATTGCGCCTGCGGCGAAATCATCGTGGCCCGCGAGGCTCCGGCGAAATGCACGAAGTGCGGCAGTAGTGAGCTCACGCAAGACACCGACGTGCTCGACACCTGGTTCTCTTCGGGCCTGCTGCCGTTTACCACACTCGGCTGGCCGGAGAAGACGCGCGACCAGGAAGTGTTCTATCCCACGACGCTGCTGATCACCGGATTCGACATCCTGTTCTTCTGGCTCGCCCGCATGATCATGTTCGGCTGCCACTTCATGCAGGGCCACCGGCAGGATCCGGCGATTCGGAAAGCGAACGAAGAAGCCTACGGCTGGGCGGGCAGGAAGGACGACAGCGTGCCCTTCCGCGAGGTTTACATCCACGCCCTGGTGCGCGACGCCGATCGGCAGAAGATGTCGAAGACCAAGGGCAACGTGCATCGATCCGCTCGAGATCATCGACCGCTTCGGTACTGACGCCACGCGCTTCACCCTGGCCTCAATGTCGGCCCCCGGCACCGATATCGCCTTCAACGAGAGCCGTACCGAAGGCTATCGCGCCTTCGCCAACAAGATCTGGAACGCCGCCCGCTTCATGTTCATGAACCTGGACCGGGCGCAGGAAGCGGGCATCTGGTCCCTGGCAGAGTTCCGCAAGAACTCTGAAGTCGGCAGCCCAGACCGGGGTGCCCCGGGTCTCGCCGATGTTGCGAGACCTGGGAGCGGCAGCGTCCATGGATTCGAGCCCACTACCCTCGAAGACCGCTGGATTCTCTCCCGCTTCAACACCGTCGCCGCCGGCGTGAACGAATCGCTAAAGAACTACCGCTTCGATGAAGCCGCCAACCAGATCTACGATTTCTTCTGGCACGACTTCTGCGACTGGTATCTCGAACTGATCAAGCCGCGCTTTTCCTTCGAGAGCGACGCCGACCGCGCCGCAACCCGCGTCGTCTCAGCGAATTTGGTCGGCCTGTTCGAGGCCTCGCTCCGTCTGCTGCATCCGGTGATGCCGTTCATCACTGAAGAAATCTGGCATGCCATCTACGACGGCAAGCCGCCGCTCAAGTCGCTGGCGCTGGCCGAGTATCCGCAGAAAAACGAGAAGCAGATTGATCTCGCAGCCGAAACCGAAATGGCGATCCTGCAGGACTTGATCGTCAACATCCGCAACCTGCGCGCCGAGCTCAAAGTCGAGCAGAAACAGAAAGTTCCGATTCAGGTGTTTGCAGAAGACGCCGCCATGCGAACTCTTTTCCAGCAGAACCGGGGCGCAATCGAACGCCTCGGCAACGTCGAAAGCATGGCCTTTGTCGAAACGCCGCAAGCCCAGCTGCCGAATTCCCGGCACACTGCCCGTTTCGACGTTCACATGGTTTACGAAAGAAGATCGACGTTGCCGCCGAGACCGCGCGCCAGAAAAAAGAACTGGAGAAGGTCGAGAAAGAAATCGCCAACCTGCAGCGTCAGCTGGGCAATGAACAATTCCTCACCAAAGCGCCGGCACATGTCATCCAAAACATGCGCAAACACCTGGCCGAACTGGAAGTCCTGCAGGGTAAGATACGCAAGAAGCTGGACGAGCTTGGTTCGGGCAGGTAGGAGCGGTTTGGCGGGCGAGGGCGCCCGCCCCACAAGAACAGCACCACAAGAACCATGGACTGGAACAGCCGACGCATCACCGCCGTAATCGAGAACGCGCTGCTCGAAGACCGGGCCACGCGCGATGCCACCAGCTATGCCTGCATCGACGCCGACCAGCGCGCCGCCGGCACGATCCTGGCCAAGGAAGACTGCATTCTCGCCGGCATCGGCTGCGTTCCGCGCATCCTCGACGTCTACGCCGCTCTTGATGGCGCCATCACCTCGCACTATGAAGTCACCAGCCATCCCGAAATTTTCGACGGTGTCCGCCTGCACAAGGGCCAGTCCATTGCCGTCACTCCGCCACAATGCCCGAGTCATTCTGTCCTGCGAGCGGGTGATTCTGAATTTTCTCCAGCGCATGAGCGGCATCGCCACCCTCACCCGCCAGTTCGTGGACGCCATTTCCGGCACTAAGGCCAGAATTCTCGATACCCGCAAGACGGTTCCTGGCCTGCGCATGATCGATAAGTATGGAGTCCGTTGCGGCGGAGGGCAGAACCATCGCCTCGATCTCTCCGATGGAGTGCTGATCAAGGGCAATCACATTGCTCTTGCCGGCGGCATTGCCCCCGTGCTTGAACGGGCCCACCGCAACCGGCGTGGCACACAACCCATTGAGATTGAGGTCCGTTCCCTGCAGGAATTGGAAGAGGCTCTCAGCCATGGCTCCGAGGCCATCCTGCTCGACAACATGCGCGTCGAGGATGTGCGGCAGGCGGTCGAGCGTTGTTCCGGCCTGGAGCACAGGATTCCCCTGGAGTGCTCGGGCGGCATCACCCTGGAAAACGTCCGCGCCTACGCCGAAACCGGAGTGGACTTCATCTCTGTCGGCGCCCTGACCCACTCGGCCCGATCCACGGACATGAGCCTGCGGGTAGTCCCTGCCTGATGCCCCCATCAGCAGACTGATTCCGCAGAATCCGTACAAAACGAACAGGCCCCGGATTAGCGGGCCTGTCGCAGATCTCAAGTTAGAAACTGAACGACAACTCTTACCGAGGTCCACCCGCGGCAGGAGGAGCACCTCCTGCTCCACCGCCTTGACTCTGTGGGCCGGCACTGCGGACGTTATCCCGGTACGCCGCATTCTGGTCGGCAGTGTTGAGCTTGCCGCCGCGTTTCGTGGCCGCGTCGGCGCGATCACGCCACATCACATAGCGGTCCTGGGCCTGGCTGATCTCATCCTGCTTCACATCAGAGTCAGCCTTTACCCCATCCAGGCTCAGGGCGTAATTGTCAGCCGCATCCTTGGCATCATCGGCTTTGGGATCGAGAAAGTGCTTGTACAAGTTGTCGTCAATCTTGCCATTCAGCTTCTTGGCGTCATTGGCGACTTGCTTCCAGTTGGCGTGGAGATCGTCGCCCACCTGAAAAATGTCTTTGCCCGAGGCGAGCTGCGCGGCGATTTCATCCATCTTTGCGCCGTTGGCCACCAGTTCATGAGCGACAAAGAGCGAGCCATAATTCATGCCGGTTTTGCGGCGCTCCATCACCAGGTCGGGACGCTTCACATTGAACATCTCCGCCATGCTCAGGTTCACGGTACGGCGGCCGGTGCCGTCGGTCGCCATGGCAGTCATCTTGCCGGTCTCTTTCTTGACCTTTCCCTGGTCGTCGGCGGATGCCGGCAAAGCGAAAATCAGCGCGAGGAAAATGGCCAAACTACAGGTGATAAGGGACTTCATGGGACAACTCCTCTCCTCTAAAGTCTATATCGGGAGTACGGCGAAAGAAAGGTCGGGGTTCCATCGCAAGCTCGCGTTCGCCTCAGAATTCAGGTGCTGCGTGGCTTGCGAGGGTGCGTAGGTCGGGCACTTCGAGATCCGGCAGTCCTGCGGACGGCTTGACTGCTCCGATGCCGGCGCGCGGAGACCGCCGGTTGACCCAGACGGTCGAGAGTCCCAGCGACTGAGCCGGAACTACATCGTGGTAAACGCTCTGGCCGACATGCAGCCAATGCTCGGATGCGACGCCGACCCGGGACTGAGCCAGTTTAAAATCGGCAACGCCGGTTTGTAGGCGCCCGCCTGCTGGGCGGTAATACCCAGTCAAACTGGACTTGTAAGTGGCGCGCAGATGCGGCAAACAGATCGTCATCGACATTAGAAATGATAGCCAGCCGATAACGCTGTTTCAGGCGCTGCAAGGCGGGCACAGTGTCGGGGAATGGCAGCCAATCACTTCCAGCGACCCGGGAAGCGATTGCGCCTCAGCCTCGCTCGGCACGAATCCCAATTTCCTGCCCAAGCCTCGGACTACCGCCGCCAGCACCTCCCGATACCGGCGAAAACCCTGTGTCGCGTCCGGAATTTCAGCTTCGGCTTCGAGTTCTCCATACAGGGCCAGCAGGTCGGCGTCCGAAATCCGACACTTGTGGGCGGCGAGAACCGGACGCAAGGCAGAGAATATCCCCCTCTCCCAGTCAATGAGCGTCCCGTAGCAATCAAACGACAGTACCTCGAACCTTTTGAAGTCGAACATGGGCGTCGACATGGGTGCTGAAAATGTCCGCGCAAGTTGCCGCTTCAAATCCTACGCCATCCCCGGTGCTGATAGAATTTTTGGCTGCACACTCCGCCAGACGAGGTCCTGTCATGTCCCAGTCGAAAATCGAGCGCGCCCTTCTCAGTGTCACCGACAAAACCGGAATCGTGGAGTTTGCCCGGCAAGCTCGCTGGCATGGGAGTGGAACTGATCTCGACCGGCGGCACCGCCAAACTGCTGCGCGATGCCGGCATTGAGGTGAAAGACATTTCCGAGCTGACCGGCTTCCCCGAGATGCTGGACGGCCGGGTGAAGACCCTGCACCCCAAGGTTCACGGCGGCATCCTGCACATCCGCGCCAATGCCGAGCACCGCAGCGCGGTGGCCGAGCACGGCATCCAGCCCATCGACATGGTGGTGGTGAACCTGTACGCCTTTGAAAAGACCGCCGCCAAGCCGGGCGTCGCACTTCGAGGAGCTGATCGAGAACATCGATATTGGCGGCCCGTCGATGATCCGCTCGGCAGCCAAGAACTTTCAGGATGTAGCCGTGGTCACCTCGCCCTCCGATTACATGCCGAGTGCGGAGGAAATGCACGCGCATCCGGGGCGGACTGTCGCGGGAGACCAGGTGGCGGCTGGCGCAGAAGGCGTTCGCCACCACCGCAGCCTACGATTCCGCGATTGCCAGCACGCTGGAGCGGGTGAGCGCCAACGGCAGATTCCGCTGCCCAAGCGCAGGACAGGTCTTCCCGCGACACGCTGCGGATCTCATTCAGCAAGCTCATGGATCTGCGCTACGGCGAAAACCCCCACCAGAAGGCCGCCTGTATTCGGACGGCTCCGGGACCGGGCATCGCCAACGCGACGGCAGCTCCAGGGCAAGGAGCTTTCCTACAACAACATCGTCGATCTGCATGCTGCCTGGGACCTGGCCCAGGAGTTCGAGCAGACGGTGTGCGCCATCATCAAGCACACCAACCCTGCGGCAGCGCCACCGGCGAAACCCTGGCCGAGGCGTATGCCAGGGCCCTGGAGTGCGATCCGGTTTCCGCGTTTGGCGGAGTCATCGGCGTCGAACCGCCCGGTCGATGGCGACGCCGCTGCGAGGAGATGGCCAAGCTGTTCGTGGAGGCCATCGCCGCGCCCTCGCTTTGATGCCGGAGGCGCGGCGAAGTTCGCTTCCAAGAAGAACCTGCGCCTGGTGGAAGTAGCGTCCGCGCCGCCGAGTTGGGTGCTGAAGAATGTTTCCGGCGGGATGCTGGCTGCAGGACGCCGACGTTACGCTCGGCTGCAGGAGTCCGAGCTGAAAGTCGTCACCAGCCGGCAACCCACGGCGCAGGAGATGAGCGACCTGCTGTTTGCCTGGAAGGTCTGCAAGCACGTGAAGTCCAACGCCATTCTGTATGCCCGCGATGGGCAGACGTGGGCGTCGGCGCCGGGCAGATGAGCCGCGTGGATTCCGCCCGCTTCGGAGCGATGAAAGTCGTGCTGCCGCTCAAGGGCTCAGTGGCCGCGTCCGATGCCTTCTTCCCTTTTCCCGACGGGGTGGAGGAGATTGCCGCGGCCGGCGCAACCGCCATCATCCAGCCCGGCGGTTCGGTGCGCGACCAGGACGTGATCGACAGCCGCCGACCGGCTTGGCCTGGCCATGGTTTTCACCGGAGTCCGGCACTTCCGGCACTGAGAGCCTACGCGCTAACTGTGCTCCAGTAGCCGACCGGGGGGAGTCCCGGGAGGTCCAGCCGCTTGCTACCTAACTGAGTACTTTGGGCGGCACCGACGGTGTTTTTCATTGTGCTCCGCTCAGTCATTTCTGGCGTTACAATTATTCGAAAAGCACCCGCCCGCTGCGTTGTTCGGCATCCAATGCTTAGGTCTTGGGAGAACCATGGCTCTCGGGTGGAAACCCATGTTGATTACCGCGTCCGCCGTCGTGCTGGTTCTGGTTGCCAGCCTTTCCAGTGCGGCCAGACCCAGCCCGCGCAGCCTCGAAATCCGCCGAAGCAGCAAGCCACCAGTTCAGGTGCGGCCAGCCACCAGCCAGATCGAGGCCGCCGCCTACTACCACTACACTCTGGCGCACATGTACGAGGAGCGGGTCGCGCTTTATGGCAGCGCGGAGTTTGCCAACAGGGCCGATGGACGAGTACCAGCAAGCCATTGACGCCGATCCCAACTCGGAGTTCCTGAACGCCGGGCTGGCGGAGCTCTATGCCAAGACCGGGCGGATTCGCGATGCGGTGACGGAGGCGCAGGACAGATTATCAAGCGCGACCCCAAGAATCTTGGAGGCGCGTAAGCTGCTGGGCCGCATTTATTTGCGGTCCCTGGGCGATCTGCAGGACGGCACCCAGTCCCGCGAACTCCTGCAACGGGCGATTGAGCAGTATGAAGTGATCTCCGAGCTCGAGCCCAAGAACCTGGAAAACCTCTCCTGCTGGGTCGGCTCTACCGGCTGAACAACGATCTGCAGAAGGCGGAGCAGGCTTCAAGAAAGCGGTCACGCTGCAGCCGGACTCGGAAGAAGCTGCCATCACTCTGGCCTACCTGTACGACGAGATGGGCGATCCGGACCGGGCGGCCCAGCTGCTGCTGCGCGTCCCCGAGGCGCACGCACCGCCAAGCCTACACCGCCCTGGGCTACACCTACGAACAGCAGAAGGAATACAAATCGGCCATTGAGGCCTATGGCAAGCCGTGAACTCAGGACCACGATAACCTGGAAGCCAGCCGCGGTCTGGCCCAGAACCTGGTAAGCGACAACCAGACCGACGCTGCGCTGAAGCAGTACCAGGCGATCGTCGAGGCGGATCCCCAAGACGCGCAAAGTTACCTGCGGATCGCGGAAATCTATCGCCGGCAAGGCAAATTCGAGGAGGCGCTCGACAACGCTGAAAAAGCGCACGAGTCCGATGGTGCAGGATTCGATGGAGATCCCTTACAACATTGCCATGATCTATCAGGCTCAGGGCAAGTTACGACGACGCGACCAGGTGCTGCAGCAGCTGCTCGAAAAAGATCGAAAGCCCGAGTCAACAGCTACACGGCGGGAGATCGCAGCAACCGGGCGGTCTTTCTGGAGCGGCTCGGAACGCTCTACCGCGACATGGCAACACGCAACAGCTCCGCTGGACACCTTCCGCCAGATGCTGACTCTGGGCGGACGAAACGTCGTCCGCGGCCTATCAGCAGATCATCGACACCTATCGGGAGAACAAACAGTGGCAGCAGGCCACGGACGCCGCCAAGGAAGCAGTGCAGAAGCTGCCCAAGGATCGCGACGCTGAAGCTGGTTCTAGCCTCGCAGCTCGCGGACATGGGGCCAGGCCGACAAGGGAATCCAGCAGGTAAGACCGCTGCTCGAAGCAACTCGCCGGATGACCGGGAGGTCTACATCGGCCTGGCGCAGATGTACAGCCGCCTGAAGCGCTGGACCGATGCCGAGACTGCCCTTGACTAAGGCCGACGCCTCTCCAGCAAGCCCGAGGAGAAGCATTACATCGGCCTTCGTCGCGCGGTTCCATTTACGAGCGGCAGAACAAGTACGAACGAGGCCGAGCAGATGTTCCGCAAGGTGCTGGATCGGCGATCCGCGATAACGCCGTGCTCTAAATTATCTCGGCTACATGCTGGCCGACCGCGGCAGTGAAGCTCGACGAAGCCCTGGGCCCGTCAAGAAAGCGGTCCAATCTCGATCCCGCAGAACGGCGCATATCTGGATTCGCTGGGCTGGGCCTACTTCAAGCTGGGCAACTTTGGCTTGGCCGAAGAGAACCTGGTCAAGGCGGCCGCAGCGAACCAACGACGATCCCACCGTGCTGGACCACCTGGGCGATCTCTACATGAAGACCGGTCGGCTCAAGCTGGCGGCAGCTTACTGGGAAAGCGCGGTCAACGAATGGAACCGGACAGTTGCGCCGGAAGTGGATCAGGACGATCTGGCGAAAGTACAAAAGAAGCTGGAGTCAGCGCGAGTGCGGCTGGCGAAAGAAGATTCGGCCAGCAAGCAACAGCAATAATCTGGAACGAACTCAGGGGCATGGCGGTGAGCCGTGCCCTTTTTGCGTAGAGGCTAAGGGCATTTGCATTTATTGGCCCTTGGCATTTGGCCTTTTTGCATTTGGGCTTTTGGGACCGAGGAACAGTCGCATGGCCTAAATGCCAACTGCTAATTGCTAACTGCTAACTGCCTCAGTTCAGCCGCTCCCACGATCTCCCCCTAAAAATTCTCCAGTGTTAAACTCGCCACATGCTCGCCGACTACGCGGTTCACGTGGAGCAATCCCGCGGACGGCGCTATCCCGAGCCCCAGCATCCCTATCGCAACGATTTTCAGCGCGACCGCGACCGCGTCATCCACTCGCGCGCCTTTCGCCGGCTGGAAGCCAAGACCCAGGTTTTCACCCGCCGCTACTCCGACCATTTCCGCAACCGGCTGACCCACACCATCGAAGTCGCGCAGATCGCGCGCACCATCGCCGCACAACTGGCTGAATGTGGACCTGGTAGAAGCGCTGGCGCTGGTGCACGACGTCGGCCATCCTCCCTTCGGCCATGCCGGGGAAAAGGCGCTCGACGCGGCCATGCGCGAGCACGGCTCTGTTCTTCGACCACAACCTGCACGCCCTGCGCATCGTCGAGGATTTCGAGCTGCGCTATGCCGCCTTTCGCGGGCTGAATCTGACCTTCGAGGTGCGCGAAGGCATCATCAAGCACTCGCGCGACTACAGCTCCGCCGAATTTCCCGAACTGGCGGAGTATCTGCTCGACGCAGCGTCCCGCCGCTGGAAGCCCAGCTGATCGACTGTCGCCGACGAAATCGCCTATGACACCGCCGACCTCGACGACGGCTACGAGGCCCACCTGCTCACGCTCGACCAGATTCGCAGCGGCATCCCGGTATTCGGAGAGCTTTACGACCAGGCCGAAGCGAGGTATCCAGAAGCGATCGAGAAGCTGAAGTTCAACGAAGCCCTCAAGGGCTTCCTGAACCGGTTGGTCGGCGATCTGATCGAGAATACAAGCCAACGATTGCGCACATCAGAAATAAAATCGCTTGCTGATGTGCGCTCCTGCCCCACCCGGTTGGTTGGTTTCAGCGCTGAGGTGGATGCCGAGCGCAGCGGCGCCAAGCAGTTCCTATACCAGCGGCTATATCTGAGCGCGACCCTGGAACCCGAAAAAGATGCGGCGGAACGGGTCATCCGCGAGCTGTTTGAATTCTGGATGGAGCAGCCGGAGGCTCTACCGTCGAGCTACCAGGAGAAGGCGCGTAAGGAGCCTCTTGCCCGGGTAGTTTGCGACTATCTTGCAGGTATGACCGACAACTTCATTCACGAACAGTACGAGCGCTATTGCCGCACCAGGCGGAAGGCAGTGCGCGTCCGCTTAACCAACTAAGCGTTTCCTGCGCAACCCTTACTTGCTCCAGGTAACGCGATAAATCAACCCTGCAGCATCATCGCTGATGTACATCGCGCCTTCTGGCCCGACCGCAACGTCCACCGGACGCCCCATCCACACTCCTTTGTGAGTTTCTCCGGGATGAATCCAGCCGGTAATGAAATCGTCCTTTTCAGTTGCCTGCCCTTTATCGTCGATTTTTACCCGCATGATTTTGTAGCCGGTGGGAATGCTGCGGTTCCAGGAGCCGTGCAACGCAACGAAGAGATCACCGCGATATTCCTGCGGAAACATCCCTCCGGTATAGAACGCGAGCCCCAGCGGAGCAGAGTGCGCCTCGATCTGGACCTCTGGAGGAATGGTGTTCTTGCAGCGGTTATCGCCGGGCTTGATTTGAGTAATATCCGCAATCTGGTTGGCGTAGCAGTAAGGCCAGCCGAAGTTTCCGCCCTTTTTGCCCCAGATCGTTCACCTCGTCGGGCGGACGGCTGTCGCCCAGCCAGTCGCGGCCATTGTCCGTGGCCCAGACTGTCCCAGTCTTCGGGTTCACCGCGAGTCCCACTGCGTTGCGCAGGCCGGAGGCGAAGATGCGCTCTCCGCTTCCGTCGTCGTTGAACTCCATCACCGCGGCGCGATGCGGGTCGTTCTCTTCGCAAACGTTGCAGTCCGAACCCTCTGACACGTACATCTTGCCGTTGGCAAAAAGCACGGTGCGGGTGAAATGGTTGCCGCTCCCTGGATAGTGGGCGATTACCTGGGCATGGCTGGCTCGCAAGTGAGATTCGTCCCAGTCATAACGTTGCAGCTGGTTGGTTTCAGCGATGTACAACTTGCCGTCGTGGAATGCAATGCCGTGGGGCGCGTTCAAATCGTGCAGAATGGTGACGCTCTTCTCTGCCTTCCCGCTATGCTTCGCATCTGGAAAGGCCATGACCGTGCCATCGCTGGTATCCGTCACCAGCAGCACTCCGCCTGGGCTGAAAGCCATCATGCGCGCCCGGGGCGCTTCGGCAAACACTACGATGTGGAAGCCGTCAGGCGCTTTGAGCCGGCCCAGGTCCATCTTGTCCTGGTGCTTGCATGAGATCAGAAAGGCGAGCAAAAGCAGCGGGAATGAGAGGCGGCGCATGAATGGTCTCCAGCTTCGATTCTGGATTCAGAGTAGCAGTTGTGCCCGGTCCTACTTTGTTCCAGCGACGCTGGTCACGACGTCATACAGAATCCGGAAACCGTGGCGAACTTCCTCGACCCGGATGCGCTCGTTATCGCCATGTTCGGTGCTGCCTTCCGCTTCGGTCGCGGTGTACGGAGAAAATCCGTACGCCGCGATGCCCAGTGGACGGTAGCGCTGGTTCTCGGTGTAGCCGCTGGTGAGGCGCGGCGCCACCGGCGTCTCCGGAAAGTAGCTGGGCACTGACTTTTCGAAACGCCTGGTAGAGTTCGGTACTGGTCGGAGAGTAGTTGGCGATGCGAAACTCCTTGCTTAGCGGCTCCACCGTGACATTGGGATCGTTCACCACTTTTTTGATCGACGCCAGAAACGCGTTCTGATCTTCTCCCGGAAGCAGACGGATATCGAGATTGGCCCAGGCCACCGGCGGAATTACATTGGTCTGCTCCGACCCGCCCATCATCGTCAGCTGAATCGTATTTCGCAGAAGGAAATTGAGCGAGTCGTCCCGCTCCACTTCATCCTGAAATTTCTTGTTGCGCAGTGCCTGCTCGATGTTGCGGAACTGCCGAGCCCGCGCCGGAGGCTCATAGGGAGCCATGGTTTCCAGGAATTCCTTCACCACCGGCAGCACCTTGAACGGCGTGCGATAAGCAATCACCCGGCCGAGGGCCCGAGTCAGGCGGTCAGGAGCGGAATCGGGATTTGGGCGGGAGCCATGGCCGGCGCGGCCGTGCGCCACCAGGTGCAACCAAAAAGTAGTCTTCTCGCCCACGTCCACGCCGATGTATTTCACCTCATTGCCCTGGCGGAGATTTTCACCACCTTCGTTGATGAGGAACTCGGCGTTGGCCAGCAGGTCGCGCTGGTTCGCGATGAACCAATCGGTGCCGGTGCCATCCGCCTCTTCGTCAGCGACCCCGAGGAAAATAATGTCGCGGTCGAGCGCCACTTTCTCGCGCTTCAGCATGACCACGGTCATCAGTTGCGCCAGGCCCTCGCTTTTCATGTCCTGTGCCCCGCGCGCATAGATGGAACCATCGATGATCTCGGCGCTGAATGGCGGCACTTTCCAGTGAGAAGCGTCGCTGGTCACAACATCCATATGGTTGAGCAGCACCAGCGGCCGCTTGGGATCGGTGCTGGTGTGCGGCAGCCGCGCCCAGATATCCGCATGCCCGGGAGCGTACTCGAAGACGCGGTTTTCAATGCCTTCCTGATCGAAAATTTTCTTGAAGAAGGCCGCCGTCTTCATTTCGTTTCCCGGGGGATTGGTAGTGTCGATGCGCAGATACTCTAGTTCCCATTGCATCGCCAGATCGGCGTATTGATTCATTTTCTCGGCCGGAATCTTTGCCGAAGCGAATGAATTCTCAGCGTCGCTGGCAGGATTTTCCGCCAAACCAGCGGTTGCGACTAAAGTGAAAAGAGTTGCGATGCAAACGGCACGTCTGGCCGTAGATAGCATTCCACCCCCGCGAAGTTTCGAAATGAAATTACACGCAGTTTTTATATCAGGTTCCGCCAAAATTACCCTGCAAGCTTGCGACTACGTCGATTCCGGCCCTCAAAAGCGTTACAATACATTGCAAAGCAAAGACTTAGCTTTCCGGCAGTTTGGCATTCTACCTGTAAATCAAGAGGGCAGGTGTCAGCTGAAAAGCAGGACACCGGCGGTTTGTGTCAGGCCCTGCAGAGCGTCAGCTAAGGCCGGCACGCATCTAAGATGATGCTGCAGTTCACCGTTAGGGGACGCAATAAAATTACGCATGACGCCCGTTTCGGCGTCTTGGAGTGGAGCCCGAATGCTCCCCCACTGGGAGGAAGTTGAAATGAAGAATCGAGTAATCGTAGCGCTGCTTCTGGCCGGTGCGCTGGCGGTTCCCGCCTTCGCGCAGACCAGTTCCACCACGCAGGACCAGCCTGCAGCCAGTCAGCCGGCAACGTCTGACCAGAGCGCCCCGTCGATGGGCGCCAGCGGCAAACAGCCCTTGCAGCCGGATACCCACGAAGGTTTCTGGGGCAAGCTGAACCCGTTTGCCCGCAAAAAGTATGTGCAGCGGCAGACCCAGCCCATCCGCGACCGGGTGAACGAGCTGGATGAGCTGACCGCAACCAACGGCAAGAACATCAAGGATGTGGATGCCCGTGCCCAGCAGGGAATTCAGATGGCATCCGCCAAGGCCAACGAAGCCGACCAGCACGCCATTGACGCCGGCAACAAGGCGCAGGCAGCGCAGCAGACCGCGACCCAGGCCACTACTCGCCTGACCACGGTCGAGCAGGTGGTAGGCAACATCGATCAGTACAAGGCCACCAACCAGACGGAAATCCGCTTCCGCCCCGGCCAGAGCATGTTGAGCAAGAAGGCCAAAGAAGCTCTCGATGAAATGGCGACTCCGCTGAAAGATCAGCGCGGTTACATCGTCGAAGTGCAGGGCTTCTCTTCCGGACACGGCCAGGCGGCCATCGCCACCTCGCAAAAGATGGCGGACTCGGTGGTTCGTTACCTGGTGCTCAACCATGACATCCCGGTTTACCGGATCTATGTCGTGGGCATGGGCAACGCTCCTGTCGCAGCCGCGGAAGGCCAGACCAAGCACGTCAGCGGTGGACGGGTCGAAATCAGCCTGCTGAAGAACGATCTGGAGACGCTGGCTTCAACTTCCACAGCTCCTGCCGAACAGATGCAGATGAACAGCGCGCCGGCCGGCACCGAGCAGCAGCAGCAACCGCCTCAGCAGCAGTAAGGCGGTCTTAAGCTAGGACGACGGGCTTCGGCCCGGACGCCCTCCCCCAGAAAAGCCTCCCGGACCTCCGGGAGGCTTTTTCATTGTGTATGGCGGGCCATCTGCATCCTCAACCACTGCACTCCTTTAAACTGGAGAATTAAACTAGAGAAGATGACCGATCTCGGCAAACTCCTGATCGTGCTCGGTGGCATCATCGTGATTGCCGGAGTTGTAGTGGTGCTGCTTGGACGTTCCCATGTTCCAATCGGACGCTTGCCCGGCGACTTCATTTACCGCGGCAAGCACACAACGGTATATTTCCCGCTCGCCACCTCCATACTCATCAGCGTTGTCTTAACCCTCCTGCTGTATGCCATTGGCCGGTTTCGACGGTGACCTGCTGCCATTTTCATCATTCTCCCGCTCTGAACGAAAACAACCGCTAGGGTAAACTCCCATCCATGGCGTCGATGGACCAGCTCGGCTTCAGCTTCCGGCCTCCCGAACGGCGGGTCTGGAAAGTGCGCGACCTGGTCTCGGCGGTGCGCACCCACATCGAGCGCGAATATGCCGACACCTGGGTGGAGGGAGAGATCTCCAACTTTCGCGCTCACGATTCCGGGCACCTCTACTTCACCCTGAAAGACGAAAATTCGCAGCTCAACGCTGTCATGTTCCGCTCGCAGGCGCGACTGCTGCGTTTTCGCCCTGAGAACGGAATGCAGGTGGTGGTGCGCGGCCGCGTCACCATCTACGAAGACCGCGGGCAGTTGCAGATTTCCGCCGAGTACCTCGAGCCTAAGGGCGCAGGCGCTCTGCAGATCGCTTTCGAGCAGCTCAAGGCGAAGCTGGAGGCCGAAGGCCTCTTCGACTCCGGCCGCAAGAAGGCGCTGCCCACTCTTCCCCGGCAGATTGGCGTTGTTACTTCGCCGCAAGCCGCCGCGCTGCGCGACATTCTGAACATCTTGCGGCGGCGGCATCATTCCGCCAACGTGTTGATCTTCCCTGCCCAGGTGCAGGGAGAAGCCGCCGCGCTCGAAGTCGGCTCCGGGGTTCGCTACTTCAACAAGGCGAAAAATGTCGATGTCATCATCGTCGCGCGCGGCGGAGGCTCGGCGGAAGACCTCGCGGCTTTCAACCATGAGGGCTTGGCGCGAACCGTGGCCGCTTCCGAGATTCCGGTGATCTCCGCTATTGGTCACGAGACCGATTTCACCATCATCGACTTTGTGGCTGACTTGCGCGCGCCGACTCCCTCCGCCGCCGCCGAACTGGTAATCCGCTCGCGGCAGGAAGTGGAAGAACAGAGCGAAGGCTTGCATCAGCGCCTGGAGCGGGCCATGCGCTACCGCCTGCTGATGGGCAGGCAGATGCTGATGGAACTGGCGCAGCATGGGGCGTTCGCGCGGATGACCGACGTCATCAACCAGCGCCAGCAGAAGCTCGACGATCTGCTCTACCGCCTGGAACGCGCGGAGCGGCAGGTGTTCGAGCAGCAGCGCCGTCGCTGGGAATTGGCCGCCGCCGCAGTCCGCCACTACGACGTCCGGCGCATGCTCTCAGCCATTCGGCAGCAACTGGGCGCAGGTGTCGCTGCTATGGCGGCGTCCGCCCGAACCGTTCTTCTGCAGAAACGGTCGCGGCTCGAGCAGCTCTCGGGGCAACTTGAAGCGCTGTCGCCGCTGGCCATTCTCGATCGCGGCTACGCCGTGATCTTCGACTCCTCCGGAAAGCTGGTGAAGGACGCCGCCCGGGTCCGGATTGGCGACAGCATCACCGCCCGGCTGGCGCGTGGGAGCATTGCGGCCCAGGTCAAGGGCAAAGAGAAGTAGCGGATTGCAGCCTGCGAATTCCAGGCACTTCTCACCGCTGGATTACAATGGGATAGCTAGGGGGTGAAGCTCGGGAAAGGAAGGCTGGGGCATGTCAATCCCCACGATGTGGCCACACTTGTCGGTGATTTCGATCATCGACATCCTGCTGGTCGCGATCATCATTTACGAGCTGCTGGCCCTGATCAAGGGCACGCGCGCCGCCTACATGATGGTAGGCGTTGCCGCTGTGGTGCTTGCGTTTTACTTCGCCCGCCTGGGTGAACTCGCCACCCTTAACTGGCTGATCAGCACACTTCTGCCCTACGCCGTATTTGCTCTCATCGTCGTCTTCCAGGCGGAAATTCGCCAGGCCCTGGCTCGGCTGGGCCGGCGTTTGAGCCTGGGGCGGACCTCCGCGTCCGAAGCCGATGTGTACGACGACATCGTGCTCGCCGCCAATCTTTTCTCGCAGAACCAGACGGGCGCCCTCATCGTGATCGAGCGCGAGATTGGCTTGCGCACCTACATCGAGAGCGGCGTCGCCCTGGATGCCAGGCTGTCTTACGACCTACTGGCCACGCTGTTTCGTCCCAGCGCCCCCTTGCACGACGGCGCAGTCATCGTGCAGAAGGACCGGGTGGCTGCGGCCGCATGCTTCCTGCCGCTGTCGATGAATCCCATACTTTCAACGCAGCTGGGCACCCGCCACCGTGCCGGCATCGGAGTCACCGAAGAGACCGATGCCATTGCCGTCATCGTTTCGGAAGAGACTGGCGCAATCAGTCTCGCAGTAGGAGGGAAAATTGAGCGCGATCTCACTGTCGAGGGCCTTCGCGAACGACTGGGAGAGTTGCTGCGCAGCTACCTTCCCGCTTCGGCGCTGCCCACGCCCATCAGCGGAGAAAGCGACGTTCTGGAGGACACTCCACTCGAGCGTATGCCCGATGATATTGCGCGTGCCGGCGATGCACGCAACGCTCCGGGGGTGGAACGCTGACTATGGGCAACTTCGTGCAACGCTACTTTCGTCACAATCTCGGTCTGAAACTGCTGTCGCTGGGATTGGCGGTAGGCCTGTGGCTGGCGGTGGCCCGCGATCCAGTCGCTGAAGTTGCAGTGGAAGTTCCGATTGAATTCCACAATATTCCGGAAAACCTCGAGATCGGGTCCGAGACCATTCCCCGCGCCCAGATCCGGATGCGCGGCCCGGAGGCGGCCGTCCATCGCCTGGAGCCTTCCTCTGTCCACGCCGAGCTTGATCTCTCCGGGGTTCGCCCGGGCGACCATACCTTCGAGCTAACCGCGCAGCAGGTACATCAGCCGCACGAGCTACAGGTGGTACAGGTCATCCCCAGCCAGTTTCGGCTGAGCTTCGATACCCGGCTTACCAAGCGGGTGGATGTGCATCCGCGAGTGATGGGCAATTTCGCCTCGGATTATCAGATCGAAAGGGTGCAGTCCGACCCCGCAAGCATCCTGATTACCGGCCCTCGCAGGCGGGTGGAAGCGGTCGACGCCGCCATTACCGACCCGGTAGATGTCAGCGGTACCATGCATCAGTCAACTTTCGTAACCCATGCCTACGTAGCCGACCCCCTGGTTCAGGTAGTGAATCCTGGGCCAATTCACGTTACAGTGATCATGGAGAAAGTTCCCGCCCCCTCAGCGGCAACCATCCCCAATAAGTAGTATGACTTCTCAAATCCGACAACTGTTTGGCACTGACGGCATTCGCGGTGTGGCCGGTGAATTTCCCCTTACTCTCGACAGCACCTACCTGATCGGCCGCGCGCTCGGCCACGATCTTCTGCGGGTGAATCCCAGAGCTCGCGTCGTCATCGGACAGGACACGCGCAAGTCGAGCGCCTGGATCGCCGACCGGGTTGCGCTGGGATTAGCCTCCTGCGGAGTCGAAGTCCACAGCGCCGGAGTGATTACTACTCCCGGCGTAGCCTATCTTGCCCGGCTGCGCAAGCTATGACGCCGGCGTGGTGATCTCGGCCTCGCACAATCCCTGGCCGGACAACGGCATCAAGATTTTCTCCGGCGACGGCTACAAGCTGCCCGATGCCCGCGAGCTGGCCATCGAGCAGGAGATCTTTTCGCTGCTTCAGAATGCCGACTTGCACCCGGAACCCGCGACTAAACCCGCCCCGAGTTTGCCTGGCGAAGCGCCATTGCGCCGCGCCTACATCGATTGGCTCGCCAGCGACAGCAAGGTGGATTTAAGTCGCCTGCGGGTGCTCGTCGATTGCGCCAATGGAGCGGCTGCGGTGGAAGCTCCGGAGCTTTTCAAGGCCTGCGGGATTCA
Source organism: Terriglobia bacterium (assembly GCA_963798155.1). Lineage (GTDB taxonomy): Bacteria > Acidobacteriota > Terriglobia > Terriglobales > Acidobacteriaceae > CAWCSH01. The sequence goes on along the minus strand of CAWCSH010000001.1, from coordinate 34,320 downwards.
GGCGAACTTCCTGCACGCTTCGCCCGATGGCCAGAACATCAACGAGGGTTGCGGCGCGCTGCACGCCGAAAGCATCGCCAAAGCGGTCGCTGAAATGCGCGGGCAGTTTGATCTCGGCATCACTTTCGACGGCGACGCCGACCGCGCCCTCTTCAGTGATGGCGACGGACGGGTGGTCAATGGCGACGCCGTGCTGCTGTTGGCTGCGCGGGATATGCAGGGCCGTGGAGTGCTGGCGAATTCCACCGTCGTAGCCACCACCATGTCGAACATGGGGCTGGAAATAGCATTGCGGAATTCCGGCATTCGCATGCTGCGCGCCAACGTCGGCGACAAATACGTTCTGGAAGAGATGCTCAAGACCGGCGCGACGCTCGGCGGCGAGCAATCGGGACACATCATTTTCCGCGACGGCGAAGCCACCACCGGAGACGGGCTGCTGACCGCGCTTCGGGTAATGGAAGTGATGGCGCGCACCAGCCGCACCCTGACCGATCTGGTGAGCGATCTGAAGGTCTTCCCCCAGACCATCCAGAATGTACGGGTGCGAGAGAAAGTGCCCTTCGCCCAGGTCCCGCAGGTACAGAACGCGATTGATGCCGCGCAACAGGAACTCAATGGCGACGGACGTATCGTAGTCCGCTACTCCGGCACGGAACCTCTGGCCCGAGTCATGGTGGAAGCCGAATCCGAGGAAGCGCTGAAGCGCCTGGCTTCGGGCATCGTAGGAGCGATTCGTACGGCGTTGGGAGCCTGAGAGCCCGATCTCCCGCGCCCTCACCTTGCCATTCCCGCAACGCGCGAGGAGTCTGCCGCCGGCTTAGAGTGTCCGCTTGAACAGTGGCACTGCCAGTCCGATCGTCACTACAGCAAAGATCGACAGATACAGAATGTCGGGCCAGATGGCAACGAATCCCGACTCCTTCAGCAGCAGCGCCTTGAACCCATGCACTGCAAATGTGAATGGATCAATCCTGGCAATCCATTGAAGCCACCATGGAAACGCTTGAATGGGATAGATCGCTCCGCTGGGGAAAAAAAGCAGTGTGTTCAGAATGCCGAAAATGGCGCGCGGCACCAGCGGATCTTCCACCCGCACCATCATCAGGAACATCATGGTGTTGAAAGCAATTGCGGTGAGGACGATCATCACCATCAGCCCGAACGCGGTGGCGGGGTTGAACAGCGTTCCCACTCCCGCCAGCAGCGAACCGATCACGGTGATCACGATCCCGGTGAGCACCGCCTTGACCGAGCTCGCGCCATTCAGCCCGAGGACGAGCTCCGGCTTTGGTGATCGGCGTGACCAGGTAGCCTTCGTGAATGCCCCGCGCCTTATCGTCGATGTAGAGCATGCCCCCGCCGATCATGACTGAGACAAACATCGCCAGCGTGATCGAGCCGGGCAGCAGGTACTTCATGTACTCGATGTAGGGATAAAGCTCCACGATATCGAGCGCTGTCTGCTGCAGCAGGCGCGGCTCGATCGTGGGCTGGTTCAGGGCCTGGGTGAGCTCGGTGAGCTTCTGCTCCAGCGTCGAACTCATGAAGTTGTCGCTGTTATCCACCACCAGCGCGATCTGCGGATGGTTCTTCTCGTACACCCTGCGGGAATACTGCGGCGGAATGATCACCGCTCCCTGAATCTTCCCGTTGCGAACATCTTCCATGGCCTCGCGTTCGTTGCTGTAGGAAACCGTTTCGAAGGTGCGAACATTGGCGCGGACTGAATCGAATGCCTCCTGGATCCGGATGGCCTGGGTGCCGTGGTCCTCATCCACCACGCCCAGCTTGGCATCGCGAATCTTTCCGCCGAAGGCATTGCCCAGCACGATCAGCTGCACCAGCGGGAAAATCATCGACACCATCATCAGCGCCGGCGAGCGAAAAAACTTCCGCAGCTCGCGTTCGACGATGGCCAGCATGCGGTTCATGGTTGCATCCCCGGCCGCGGCGGCATGACAAAGCTGTAGGACTTCACCAGCTCATCGCGCAGCTGCCGTCCGGTGTAGTGGACGAACACATCGTCGAGCGTGGTGTTCTGCACCGAAAGGCGTCTTCACGTCGATTCCGGCCTGCACCGCGGCTTCGACGAGCTGGATGGTAGTCCGCGGTCCCGTTGCTGGTGAGCACGCGATACATGCCCGCTCCCTCATGCTGCACCGAGGTACGTCGCTGCAGCTTGTGCAGCCGGGCTTCCCAATCCGCCGGCGGGTTGTTGAACTGCACTTCGATCACCGTCGATCCAGGCACGCTAGCCTTCAGCGCCATTGGAGTATCCAGCGCCACCAGCTTGCCGTGATCCACGATGGCGATGCGATCGCAGAGCCGGTCGGCTTCGTCCATGTAGTGGGTGGTGATCAGAATGGTGAGCTGGCGGTGGCTCTTGATGTTGGTCAGCATCTCCCACACAGCGACCCGCGAAACCGGATCGAGTCCCGTGGTCGGCTCATCGAGAAAGAAAATCCGCGGACTGTGTACCAGGCCGCGGGCAATCTCCAGCCGGCGGCGCATCCCTCCCGATAGCGTCTTGGTCTGCGCTCCGCGCCACTTGGTCAGGTCCACCAGCTCCAGCAGCTCATCGATGGCGGGCTTGCGCTCGGGCCGCCGGTACGTCGTAGAGCTTGGCGTAAATGTTCAGGTTCTCTTCTACCGTCAGGTCGGGATCGCTGGTCAGCGCCTGCGGAATCACGCCAATCGAGCGGCGGACCGCGTCCGGCCTCCTTCCTCACGTCATGTCCCGCCACCCGTGCCGAGCCACTGGTAATCGGAATCAGCGTGGTCATCATGCGGATGAGCGTCGATTTGCCCGCGCCGTTGGGGCCCAGCAGGCCGAAGATCTCCTCTTCTTTCACCTGAAACGAAACGTCATCCACCGCGGTGAAGTCGCCATACTTCTTAACGATGTGCTCCACCTCGATGGCGTTCGATCCGTCACCGGCAGCGCCCTTCCCATTGGGCCGGGAGGCCCCTGCGGCAGTGCGTTCTGTGGAATTGAAATCACCCGTCATGACTACTCTTTCGCTTCGGTGCCGGTTTTGGCAGTTCCATCCAATTGCGGAGGCGAGACCAGCACATCAGCGGTCATGCCGGGCACGTAGGCCCCGTTGGGATTGTCGAGCCGGACTTTCAGCACGATAGTCTTGATGTCTCGCTTGCGGCGGCTCACGTCCCGCTGGGTGGCGAAGTCGGCTTCCGCGGCCTTGTAGAAGACCTTGCCTGAAGTCTCGGTCCCGCCCGGCAGGCGAATTTTCAAGGTTTCTCCCAGATTGATGTGATCGGCATCAGTTTCAGGAATCGCCGCGCGAACCCAGGTGTCGGAGAGATCCACGATGGTGACGATCGGCTGGCCCGGGGTAAGCACCTCGCCTTGCCGCGCGGCCCGCACCAGGACCGTCCCCGTCACCGGCGCATAGATTTTTGTATAGCCCAGGCGAACTTCCGCTTCCTTCAACTGCGCTTCTGCATTCGCCACCTGCGCCTGGGTGGATTTCACCGTGCTCAGCGCCGCGTGCGCCTGATGGGTGTTGGCAATGGCCGCGTTCAAATCGGCCTGGGCCGCCGAGACCTGGTCTTTTAACGCCTGCACCGTGGCCTGCTGCGCCTTGAGATTGGTTTCGGCCTGCACGCTCTCCTGCTCGGAGGCGACTCCCTGTTTGGCCAGCGCGATGATGCGCCTGCTGTCACTCTGCACCCGTTGCAGCGTGGCCTCCGACTGCTCGAGTTGCGCCCGGGCAGACTGCAGCCGCGCCTGTGCGTTCAACACATTGCTTGAAGTGGAACCCTGGGTGGCGGCGCGGGTGGCCTGAGTTTCTGACACTTTCGATTGCAGGCTGGCGATGGTTGCCGCGGCAGCGCGCTCTTCCGCTTCCAGTTCCGAGGGATCAATCTCTGCGATCAGGTCTCCCTTCTTCACCTGGCTGCCTTCTTCAACCAGTAATTGCCGCAGGCGTCCTTGAACTTGCGGGCTGACGACGACCTGGTTGGCGTCAACCGTCCCGATGAGCACCAGATCGCTGGTGCGGGGAGTTGAAACCAGGTAATACACCAGCGCAATCAGGCCGATTACGCCGAGAAGGATGAAGATGCGGTTGCGCGCGTTCACTGGTGTTCTCCTCGCCTGCGTTCTTCTGGCCTGAGCTTTTCTAATTTTGGATGTTCTGGCTTTCGATTTTCCTGAGCCGGCCGGTCGGGTTGCCGGAACAACGCTGCCGAAAGAAAATCGAGCACCGCGACACGGCGCTCGGCAATGTGTTCAGGGGACAGCGGATCGCCTCCGGTTACCAGGCGCATCATGGGCGCATGAATGAAGTACGACACAATGGCAGTCCCCGCCATCGACATGAAGTGCAGCGGGTTGACTTTGCGGAAGTCGCCGCTTGCAATGCCTTCCTGAATCAGTTTTCCCACTCCTTCAAACATCGGCTTCAAATATTTCTTCGCTACCCGCTCAAACTGCCGCACCGAACGCCGCCCGGCCCACATCATGTTGGACTGCACCACCCGGGGATAAAGCGGGTTGCTGGCGACGTAGTCAAAATGGGCCGCCACATAAGCCAGAAACCGCTCGCGGGGAGGCAATGGCCGCTCCAGCGCCGCATGGATCGCCCGGGTCAGGGGTTCGAACACATGATCGAGCACCGCTCCATAGAGCGCGTCTTTGTCTTTGAAGTAGTAATAGAGCAGCGCCTTGTTGACATGGGCCGCGCGGGCGATGGCATCAATGCGCGCCCCGGCGACACCCTCATCCGCGAATTCACAGATCGCCGCTTTCAGAATGGCGGCACGGCTCTCTTCGGGACGTCCGCGGGTGCCGAGGCGGGGTTTAGATTTGGCTGTGGCCGGCATTTCTGTTTAATTAACTAGTTAGTTAGATTGTAGAGCAATAGGGCATGATTCGCAAGGCTGACGTTGCAAATATTAGGAGAGGCGGAGATCCAGCGAGCCGACAGTCCGAAACAGCCGCTAGTTCGCTCCCCCGGCGATTGAGGGCACCAGCAGCACTTCGTCTCCGTCCTGAAAAGCGTAGTTGTTGCCGCCGAGGAAGCGGATGTCCTCTTCATTCACGTAAATGTTGAGAAAGCGGCGGACCTGTCCGGCCTCGTCGCGCAGGTGCGGCTTGAGGTCGGGGAAGTTCTGGTCGAGCACGGTAAAGAGCTCGGGGAGATTGGCCGCGGCACAGGTGAGCCGGTCGGTGCCGGAGGTGTGGCGGCGCAGAGCGCTGGGGATTTGCACTGTGATCGACATGAGTTAGACCTCCACAACTTCGGGGACTTGGGGTTTTGGGGCCTGATCTGATGAAGCCGAAACTGCCGAAACGGAAGTAGCGGCGGCGGGAGCCGTCGGAAGCTGCAGGATTCTCTCCAGGTACGCTTCAAAAGTCGCCAGCTTGGGCGCAATCGCGGCTTCAGTCTCGTATTGCCCGGAGAGGACGTCGGTCGTCTTCAGTCCGTTGCCGGTGATGCAGAGAACCGTGGTCTCGCCGGGCGAAATGCGTCCCTGCTGGTACAGCTTGCGGGCGCAGCTCACGGTCACGCCGCCGGCGGTTTCGGTGAAGATGCCTTCATGCTCGGCCAGAAGCTGGATGCCTTCGACCACTTCGGGATCGGAGACATCCTCCGACCATCCGCCACTCTGGGTTATGACCTTGATCGCGTAATGACCGTCGGCAGGGTTCCCGATGGCCAGCGACCGCGCAATCGTGGACGGCTTCTGCGGCTCGATGTCCACCGCGCCGCGCTTCACTGCGGTCGAAATCGGAGAGCATCCTGTGGCCTGCGCGCCGAAGAACTTCACCGGCTTATCGTCCACCAGGCCGAGCTGCACCAGTTCGCCGAAAGCTTTCTTGATTTTGGTGATCAGCGATCCCCCCGCCATGGGGACGACCACATTGTCGGGCAGTCGCCAGCCGAGTTGCTCGGCAATCTCATAGCCCACGGTTTTCGAGCCTTCCGCGTAATACGGACGCAGATTCACGTTCACGAATCCCCAATGCCGGCTATCGGCAATCTGCGAGCACAGCCGGTTCACCTGATCGTAGCTGCCGGAAATGCGCACCAGCTTGGCGCCGAACACCTGGGTGCCTACGATCTTGGCGGGCTCAAGGTCGGAAGGAATGAAGATCCACGCCTGGAAGCCATTGCGCGCGGCATGGGCCGCCACTGCGTTCGCCAGGTTGCCGGTCGAGGAGCAGGAGACCACTTCGAACCCGAACTCGCGCGCGTTGGCCAGCGCCACCGCCACCACGCGGTCCTTGAAGCTAAGCGTGGGCAGGCACACGGCGTCGTTCTTCAAATAGAGATTCGTGGCGCCCAATTGCTTCGCCAGCTGCGGAGCCTTCAGCAGCGGCGTGAACCCTACCGGCAGCGACGGCCGGTAGCTCTCCGGCAGCGGCAGCAGCGCCGAGTAGCGCCACATGCTGGGAGGTCCCTGGGCAATCGTCTCGCGCGAAACTTGCGAGCGAATCGCGTCGTAGTCATAAATGACTTCGAGCGGCGAAAAGCAATCTTCGCAGATAGAACGGGGCTGGTTTCCCCAGGATTTGTGACACTCGCGACAACGCAGCTGGTATGTGGGCATGGCTAGTCTTCCTCTTTCCCTGAAACGCATACAGGTTCCATGCCTTGTGGCTGAGTCGGCAACTGTCCGCTGCCGTTGTCATTCTGAGCGAAGCGAAGAATCCCTTTACCCGGCAAGAACTGAGCCATGAGGGCCTTCTTCGTCAGAATTGGCGCTAGGGACGAGCCAGAATGGGCGAGTAAAAAACCGCCCTAAAAAACGAAATCCTCTTTTCCCGGAATATGGAAAAAGAGGCACGAGATGCAGGACTGCGCACCCCGAATCTCATGTTCCCCGTTTCACGGGAGAGAGTTGACACCGGGCGACCGAAACCAGACTTCTCTAATTTCGATCCGGTTGTCGTGGCTTCTTAGGGCTCGTCCCTCAGCCACTCTGCATGAAATCCAAGGCCCACCCCGAAGGATGGACTTCAAGAGATATTACCGGAAGGGTTGGGGGAGGTCAAGGGCGGGCGGGGAGGGAGTAGGCGCAGGGTGGGCTTATCGCACATTCTAATTCGGCATGATCGGCCCGGCAAGAAGACCGAGCCGCGCAGTTCCCAGTGCCGACTAGTGAGAGGACTTTGAAGAACTAGAAGCGACAGGGTCGAGTTCGTCTCCGAACGGATACATCGGTCGACTCGGGCGCCGCAATAACCCCCGGCTGCCGCAAATTCAAGACGAATGGTCCCGTGCAGCGCTTTTTGCAGTACTATGAGGACGATCCGATTCAGATGGCCCTCAGGGATCCCCGAATCTCGGACTCAGGACTGCGCCCCATTTTTGAGATGGGCAGGGAGTAAGCGTCGCCTACTTCCAATTCTTCAAACCTTCTGGACTGCCAAGCACGAACGGTACATTGAACCCTTGCGCGGGTTCGGCATTCTTGTTCCCTCTTGCCATCAAGCCACCAAAGGCACTCCTAGGCGACCTCAATCCGGAGCTCATCGCAACCTACATAGAGGTGAAGTACCGTATCGCGGCGGTATTGAAGGAGCTAAGGAAGCTTAAACCGGCAAACAAACGCGAATACAAACGCCTTCGCTCGATTGATATCTCCACGATCACACCTGCAGCAAGGGCCGCCCGGTTCATATATTTGAATCGCTTTTGCTTTAACGGGATCTACCGTACGAATCTGCTCGGCCAGTTCAACGTTCCCTACAGCGCGGTGACCGTTGCGGCGACCTCCCGAACGATGAAGCGTTGAACAAGTGCAGCAACCGTTTGCGGCATGCCCGATTCGTAAACGGCGACTTTGAGAACATGCTGAAATGTGCGAAAAAAGGCGACCTGGTTTACATGGACCCGCCATTCGCAGTGCGCGCACGGAGAATCTTTCGCGAGTACGATCCAAGCGCGTTCACCCCCCCACAAGGATATCGCTCGGCTCCGCTCGTGGATGGAAAAGCTGAACGCTGCGAATGTAAACTTTGTGGTCAGCTATGCCGAGTCGGACGAAGGGGACTTGCTACGCAAGGGCTTTTCACATGAGACAGTTTCGGTCCGACGGGCATATCGCAGGATTCGCGAAACACCGGGCATTGGCCAACGAGTTGTTAATTTCAAGATATTTGAAGGCGTCACATGCCAACCCTGAAGCCCACCCAGCCTGTCGTTCCGCAACTCATACCAGCGGGATTGCTCCGCCATCTTACAGTCGATGAGGTTAAGCCGAGCAGTAACAATTCCGCGGCACTTATTCGACCCAAACGAACTTGATGAATTGAAAAAGAATATTGCAGAACACGGTGTTCTTGTTCCAATAATTGTCTACCAGGCGCGGGGGCAATCAAAGTTCTCAATTCTAGATGGCGAACGCAGATATCGCTGCGTTGTGGATTTGGTGAAAGATGGGAGAAAAGGCAAAGACAATGAGCCTTTCAAGCTTCCGGCCAACGTGGTCGAGCCGCCGACAAAAGTCGCTGCGTTGCTCTACATGTTCAATATTCGAATAACAACCCGAGAAGCATGGGAGCTCATGCCAACGGCTTTGAGCCTCAAGTTTGTGATCGAAGACCTTGGAACTGACGACAATAGGGCCCTCGCAAAACTGACCGGACTTAGGTTGATACTCAAATTGAGCGCTGTAAGAAACTTCTTAAATTCGATGAGCGCTTTCAGGAGTTATCGCTCGAATCCGAATCCCAAAACAAGGACCCCTCGAACTTCTGGATAGAAGCCCTCCCCGTTATTGACTTGGCGATGGAAACTAGCGATACGATCAGAAGGCTCGGCCGAAATCGAGCTATTGATCATCTAGTAAGCAAATACCGTAACAAGAAAATCAAGAGTGTGATTCATTTCCGGCGGATCATGGAGAGCTACGACATTTCGGAAGACGATCCCACTGTGCGCACCAAAGTGCCTAGAAGATTCGAAGAGTTTTTTCTTAAACCCGATCTAGAGACCCGTGATGCATTCGACGAATTCGTGGTTGACAAGAAACGAATTCGAAGCGCTTTGGCCGCCTGCGATGGATTTATACAGCGGAGTTGCAGCGATTTCAGACTGAGACATACGTCGAACGACGACGAGCGGAGAAGTCTTCGTGAAGCGCTTGGGAAAGTACGCCAGTACTGCGAAAGCTTGGAGCACGCCCTTGAAGGAAGGGACAATCCAGAGGTTTCTCAAGATTGACCATGATGAGGACAGTCCGCAGTACTAACGGCATTTTTACGCTATAAGGACTACAAGCCACAACCACTTACTTGGCTTGCAGCAGTCGCTCGCTGTGTATGCAATTTGAGAGAAAGAATCGAAGACTTGCCGAACAGCTTCTAAGCAAAGTGATCTATCTCTCGGAATCGAGAACCCAATTGGGAAAAAATTCAGCCCTAATGAAGTTGTTCGGGACTGAAGCCAAGCATATTTGTACAGTTCTTGCGCTAGAGCCAGCGGAAAGTGCCGACTTCTTCGTGCGCCGCAATTCAAAAAATGGTCCAATTCTTGGTCGCTCAGATTGGGGGGAAGGATGCGGATTTACGACGATAATTTTCGGCCCGGTACGAGCGGACGTGGTTTCGAACTTTTACGGATGTACATTCAAGGCAGAGTGTCCACTTATGCAAATTCGGGTTTTGCGGAAGGGCTCACGACTATCCTCGTTCTTTACCGAAGGGCGGCGCATATTCCCCATGAGACCCCGGCATGTATGTCCCTTCCCCTCCTCTTCTCAGGAAACACTCCCTTCCTTGCCGGGCCTCTCCGCGCGCTGATCGAAGTGTTCCTGCCAGGCGACACTGTAAGTGTTGATCAAGGCCGATAGCCACGCTTGGAAATAGTCAGTTCAGCCCGTATGTGGCCGGGTTAGAGCCTTTGCAGCAATTCATGTGGTTCTTGGAGAAGTAATCCGAGATTATAGTCCGTGCGACGCACCAGTGCCACCTTGCCGACATCGCAAGGCCTGCGCCTCACGTCGGACTGTACTGCCGGACGGCATCAGCTTAAACCTCACCGGCTGTACTGGTTCTTCTTCTTCTCCGCATGCGCTCCAAGCCCAACTGGATCAGCCGCTCGATCAGCTCGGGATACTACAGGCCCGTGGCGGCCCACAGTTTGGGATACATGCTGATGGAGGTAAATCCCGGCATGGTATTGATTTCGTTCAAGTAGATCTTGCGGGTTTTCGGATCCATCAGGAAATCCACCCGCGCCAGGCCGGAGCAGTCCACGGCGCGGAAAGCGCGCGATCGCCAGCTGCTGCACGTTCTTGGTCTCGGCTTTGGTCAGCTTGGCCGGAATGATCAGCTCGGAGCCTTCATCCAGATATTTCGCTGTGTAGTCGTAGAACTCTTTGCCGGGCACAATCTCGCCGGGGACCGATGCCTCGGGCTGGTCATTGCCCAGCACCGAGCATTCGATCTCGCGGGCTTTCTGCTTCTTCCCGCCCACGCCTTTTCGATCACGATCTTGCGGTCGAATTTGGCCGCCTCTTGAATTGCGGGGCCCAGCTCTTTGCGGTCGTGCGCCTTGGAGATGCCCACCGACGAGCCCAGATTCGCCGGCTTCACGAACACCGGATACTTCAGCTTGCTCTCGACCAGCTTCTGCACCTTCTTCGGGTCGCGTCCTCCCATTCGGCTGCGCAGAAAGGTCACGTGCTTCACGATGGGCAGCCCGGCGGCGCGGAACAGCGACTTCATGATGTCTTTGTCCATGCCGGCAGCGGAGCCCAGCACCCCCGCGCCGACGTAGGGGATGTCGGCCAGTTCCAGCAGGCCCTGAATGGTTCCGTCTTCGCCGAATGTTCCGTGCAGCACGGGGAAAATCACGTCCACGTTGATGGCGCGGTCGGCGGCCGCGCGCGTGCGCAAGCTGCGGAAGGGCGCATCGTTGTCTGGAAGGGCGCTCATGCGCCGACCCTGCCTCTGCTGCGGCTCCGGCGGCACCACCACGGCTTCGCCGCGTGGCCAGCACCGCCGCGGCAGGAGTGGCCTCGGGGTCTCCCGCGCGCAGGTGGCGGGCGCGTGGCCGGCGCTTCCCCTGCAGCAGGCGCTCCGCATCCGCCGACGGTGAGCCAGTGTCCCTCCTTGGTGATGCCGATAGGGACAACTTCGTACTTGTCTTATCGATGGCCTTGAACACAGAGGCGGCCGAGAGCAGGGAGATTTCATGCTCCCCGCTGCGCCCGCCAAAAAGATGCCCACCCGCAGTTTTTTCATAAGATCAACGTATTGTTCCAGTTCGACGGAAAGTTTCCATTCTTGCACATGAACTTCTATCGGCGGAGTTGACAAGGACTGTACACGGGATAAAATTCCGGGGCGAGGAGAGTTGATCATTAGCGGTCCCCCCAAACAGCTCTCTCTCAAAACTCCAAGGGGAGCACCCCATGAAAAAGATCTTTATTCTGGCGATACTGGCGAGTGTAGTGTGCGTGAGCACGGTTTCCGCGCAACAGCGGAAAAAACGGGTGGCCATCATGGATTTCGACTATGGCACCGTGCACGCGGGCGTCTCCGAGATCTTCGGCCAGGATGTGGATGTGGGCAAAGGCATTGCCGACCTGCTGGTGAACTATCTGGTGAAAGACGGCACCTATTCGGTGATCGAACGCAAAGCGCTCGACAAGATTCTGGCCGAGCAGAATTTTTCCAACAGCGATCGCGCCAACCCGGCGTCGGCGGCCAAGATCGGCAAGATGCTGGGCATCGACGCCATGATTGTGGGCAGCATCACCCAGTTCGGCAACGACACCAAGAACACCAAAATCGGCGGCGCCGGCGGAGGTCTCGGAGGCTTCGGCCTGGGCGGCTTCGGTCACAAAAAGTCGAAGGCCATTGTCGGCCTCGACGCTCGTATCGTTGACATCGACACCGGCGAGATTCTGGCAGTCGCTGAAGGCAAGGGCGAATCGCAGCGCACCAGCACTTCCATGCTGGGCGGCGGCGGCAACTGGCACGGCTTCGGCGCCGGCGGCGTGGATTTCGGCAGCAGCGACTTCCAGAACACCATCATCGGCGAGGCCACCAAAGCGGCGGTCGAACAGATGAGCACGCGAGGTGATCGCCGACGCAACCAAGCTGCAGATCCGTCAGGTCATCGTGGAAGGCCTGGTGGCAGCGGTCGACAGCGGCCAGATCATCCTCAACGTCGGCGCGAAGACCGGGTTGAAGGTTGGCGATCAACTCAACGTGGAGCGGGTCACCAAGGAAATCAAAGATCCCGCAACCGGTAAGGTAATTCGCCGCCTGAGCACTCCGGTGGGCGTGGTCAAAGTAACCGATGTGGATGAAGTCTCGGCGGTTTGTTCACCAGTCTCCGGAAGCGACTTCAAGACCGGAGATGCGGTGAAGACGGTTACGCAGTAGCGGCGGTACTCAGAAAGCAGATGGTCTGCAGTGAGGACGGAGCGCGGAAGCGCTCCGTTTGTTTTTGGGCTCTGCACCGCCGAGACACAGAGAGCCAAGATAACAGCGGAAAACAACCTCAGAAAAAGCAGACTTTTCTCGGCGTGCTGGGCGTCTCGGCGGTAAAGTCGTTCGGAGCTAGAGAATTTTCTTCCCGAAGGCCGAAAGCGAAAGCTCCACCGCCAGATCGGCAGTCCGGTTATGCTCGTCAATCACCGGATTCACCTCTACCACTTCAAAGCTCAACAGCCGTCCGTGGTCGGCGATGATCTCCATGGCAAGATGGGCTTCGCGATAGGTGGCGCCGCCGCGGACGGGAGTTCCCACGCCCGGCGCGTCTTCCGGGTCGACCCAGTCCATATCGAGCGAAACGTGATAGCCGGCTGTGCCCCGGCCAGCGGACCTCAAAGCTTCTTCCATCACCGCCCGCATGCCACGCTCGTCAATGTCGCGCATGGTGTACACCTCAATCCCCGCCCGGCGCACATTCTCACGCTCGATCGCATCGATGTCGCGGATGCCGACCAGCACACAATTCTCCGGGCTCACCTTCGGCGAAAAGTTATAGATGTTCGCCAGTTCGGCCGGGCCCAGACCCATGATCGCCGCCAGCGGCATTCCATGGACATTGCCGCTGGGCGAGGTCTCGGGAGTATTGATGTCGGTGTGCGCGTCAATCCAGAGCAGGCCGATTTTCTGCTCCTGGCGGCGGTAGAATTCCGCAATTCCCGATACCGTGCCGACCGCCACTGAATGATCTCCGCCAAGAACCAGGGGAACTTTACCGGCTTCGAGAGTCTTGAGGACCAGATCGGCGTGTTTGGTACAGGTCGCCGTAATCTCCTTGAGATACTTGGCGTTGGCCGCGCCAATTTTCTTCTGCTCCGGGATGGCAACCGGAACATTGCCGCCCTCTTCCACAATGTGGCCGAGCTCTTCGAGGCGGGCTTCGAGGCCGGCAACGCGAACCGCCGATGGACCCATGTCCACGCCACGGCGCGACTGCCCAAGATCAAGCGGCACTCCAATCACGCGAATCTTGCGCGGAGTGATCGACGAGGATGGTGATGGCTTCGGGGCCATTGTCTTTAATTTACCGCCGAGACGCAGAGAACGCCGAGTACCAGGGACTTTTTGATCATTACCGGCGCTCTTTTAGTCACGGCGGTTAATTCTACGGATATAGCCGATGCAGCATCCGCGGAAACGGAATCGTCTCACGCACGTGCTCCAGCCCGCAAATCCACGCTACCGCCCGCTCAATGCCCATGCCGAATCCGGAGTGGGGCACGCTGCCATACTTGCGCAAATCCAGATACCACTTGAAGGCTTCTTGCGGCAGGTTGTGCTCCTGAATGCGCTTCACCAGCAGATCGTAAGATGCCGTACGCTGCGAGCCGCCGATAATTTCGCCGTAACCCTCGGGCGCCAGCACATCCACGCACAGCGCCAGGTCGGGACGCTGCGGATCGGGCTCCATGTAGAAGGCCTTCACCTTTGCCGGATAACGATGCACCATGACTGGCTTATCGAATTGCGAAGAGAGATAGGTTTCATCGGGAGATCCCAGGTCCCCGCCATATTCGAAACCGTGTTCGAGAGCACCTTTGGCGTGAGCTTCCTGCAGCATCTTCACCGCTTCGTCGTACATCACTCGCGGAAACGGCGGCTCGATTTTTTCCAGCTTCGCAACATCGCGCCCAATCACTTGCAGGTCGCCGCGGCGCTTTTCAAGGCAGCGCTTCACCAGGAAAGTGATGAACTGTTCGGCCAGTTCCATCAGGTCGTCCAGTGTGGCGTAGGCAATTTCAGGCTCCACCATCCAGAATTCGGTCAGATGGCGGCGAGTCTTGGACTTCTCCGCACGGAATGTCGGCCCGAAAGAATACACCTTGCCCAGCGCCATGGCGGTGGCTTCGATGTATAGCTGCCCCGATTGCGTGAGGTAAGCCTGTTCGTCGAAGTAGTCCACCGGAAAAAGCGTCGTCGTGCCCTCGCACGCTGCCGGCGTCAGAATTGGCGGATCGGTGAGGGTGAATCCACGCTCATCGAAAAAATCGCGCGAGGCTTTGATGATCTCAGCCCGCACCCGCAGAATGGATGCCTGGCGTGAGCTGCGCACCCAGAGATGGCGATGCTCCATGAGGAAATCCACGCCATGCTCTTTGGGAGAAATCGGGTAGGGATCGTCTTCCGCTACCCGCTGCACGACCTCGATGTTCGAGACGTCCAGTTCATATCCGCCCGGAGCCCGCTGGTCGGCGCGGACTTTGCCTTCGACGATTACGCTTGATTCCTGGGTCAGCCCTTTGATCCGGTCAAAAACTTCCGGTGGAACAGCGCTTTTCGGGACCACACCCTGAATGTTTCCGCTGCCGTCCCGAAAAATCGGGAACAGCAGCTTGCCGCTTTCCCGCAGGTTGTAGAGCCAGCCGCGGATGGTGACAGGCTGGCCTTCGTGCTTTCCGATTTCTGCAATGGTCGTGATGGGAGACATAAACATTTCTACCGCCGAGACGCCAAGAACGCCGCGAGAGCCAAGAACGTCAGGGAAACCACCAATTTCGCCGAAACTCATCCGCCGCGGTATCGAGACTAACTGCGGTATCGAAACTAACTGTTGTCAGCGCAACTGCTCCGAGCCGGACCCAACAGCCGTCGCAACCGGGCTTGCCTGCCCCGTTTTTCTCGGCGTTCTCTGCGTCTCGGCGGTAAACCCCTCTAGCTCGCTTCCAGTTTCTCGAAAGTCTCCCCGATCTTCTGCGCAGCATTCACCTTTTCGTTGCCCTCGAGTTCCAGCAACAACGGCGGAGTATTCGGCGCCGACCGCAGCAGATCCATGGCCTGCTTCCAGTCGATTGAGCCCTCGCCGGGCCAAAGATGCGAGTCGCGGTCTTTGTTGTTGTCGTGAACGTGGGTGGAGTGAATGTGCTTTTTCAATATCTCGAACGCCTCGGGCACGTTGCCCATAATATGCGCATGGCCGAAGTCAAAGCAGATGCCCACATCGTCAAAGTGCGCGGCGCGGATGAACTCCACCAGCTTCTCCGGATCGCTCAGCTCGTTCGGAATATTTTCCAGCAGAATTCTCACTCCGAGCGGCTTGGCGAAGGCGCGCAGGTGCTCGATCGAGGTCATGGCTGCTTCGAGCTTGCGCTCATCGAACGATTCGTTGCCGGTTCCGAGATGCTGAATCAGAAACCGGAAAGGCAACTGCTCGGCGATCTCAATCGCCCGCTTGATTTCGTCCATAGCGGCGATGCGTTGCGCGCGGTCGGTGGCGGCGACGTTGACCGGAGGCGACCCGGCGCGCCCCCATTCGTAATCGGCATATAAAGGGGAGTGCACGGAATGCAATGGAACACCACTGGTTCGGAACCAGTCGGCCACCTCCTTCACGTGCTGCTTGCGGTTGGCGTAGTCGAGATGTTGCCGCGCGGCAAAAATCTCAATGGCCTGCGCTCCGCCGCGGACCAAACCTTCAAGCAGCCCCGGGTGCAGGCGCTCGTTCACATACACATAAGTGGAAATCGCTTTCAGCATCGTTGATCTTTTCCCGCCCGGCTTTGATCGGTGCTCTGCCCCAAAACGCGCCTCAGTATCCAAGCGCCTTGCCGTTGTTACGTCCGTCGCTGGCGCCCAGCCGCTCGCCTGTCTTTAAGTCTATCGCGATGCACTCGCCGTCGCTCCAGTAATGCTCCGCCGGGTCGACTTTATGCCCCATTTTCTGCAGCAGGCGGATCGTATCCGGAGAAATGCCGGGTTCCATCGAGATTTCGTCCGGCATCCATTGATGGTGAAAGCGCGGCGTGTTGACCGACTGCTGAATGTCCATGCCGTAGTCGACTACTCCCATCAGAATATTCGCAACCGTGGTGATGATGCGTCCGCCACCCGGCGAGCCCAGCACCAGAAACAGCTTGCCGTCTTTGGTAACCATGGTTGGCGTCATCGAAGAGAGCGGACGCTTGGCCGGACCAATGGCATTCGCCGGGCCCTGAATCAGTCCATACAAATTGGGGACGCCGGGCTTCGAGGCAAAATCATCCATCTCATCGTTCAGCAGAAAGCCGAGTCCGCCGGCAGTCACTCGTGAGCCGAAACTGTCATTCAACGTGGTGGTAACAGCCACGGCATTGCCCTCGGAATCAACCACCGAATAGTGCGTGGTGTGATCGGGCTCGCGGACACTTACCGGTTGCGGATGAGATGCCGCATATTGCTCCAACTGGCTGAAGATGGCAGGGCGCTGCAGTTCTTTGCTGGGAGTAGCATGATCGGGGTCCAGCGATTCGCGCCAGGCCACGCCATATTTCTTGTCGATCAGCTGGGCCACTGGAATCTTTGAAAAATCGGGATCGCCCAGGAATTCAGCACGGTCGAAGTAGGCGCGGCGAAAAGCCTCTACGGTAAGGTGGATCGCTTCCGCCGAGCGGTTCCCATACTTGGCGAGGTCGTAGCCTTCGAGAATATTCAGCATCTCGATCAGCGCGACTCCGCCGGAAGATGGCGGAGGCGAACTGATGACTTCGTAGCCGCGGTATGTTCCCCGCACCGCCTCGCGTTCTTTCACTTCGTAGTTGGCGAGATCCTCGGCGGTAATCAGGCCGCCGCCCTTCTGGATGTCGCCGGCCAACTGCCGGGCCATCGCGCCATGGTAGAAATCGCCGGGGTTCTCTGCGATCCGCTCCAGGGTTTGCGCCAGCTCCGGCTGTTTGAACACTTCTCCCGCCTGGTAATACGTGCCATCCCTTTGAAAAATGCGGCGCGACTCGGGAAACCTCGCGAGATCCTCATCCTGCATGTCCTGAGCGTCTTCCCACGTCAGTGCAAAACCCTCTCTCGCCAGCTTGATCGCTGGAGCCATCACTCTCGCCAGCGGCAGCTTGCCGTATTTCTTTTCGGCATAAACCATCCCGGAACCGAGCCCGGCACTCCAATCGCTTTGTAGCCGACCAGGCTGGCATTTTCGATCACGTTCCCCTGAGCATCCAGATACATGTCCGCTGTTGCAGCCGCAGGAGCTTTTTCCCGGTAATCGATGAAGTGCGTCTTGCCGTCCGCCATGCGTACCAGCATGAAGCCACCGCCACCCAGATTGCCCGCCTGTGGGTGGACCACGGCCAAAGCAAAACCGGTCGCCACCGCGGCATCGATGGCATTGCCCTCGGCCTGCATGACTTCGACTCCAGCGCGCGACGCCAGCTCATGCACGCTGACCACGATTGCATGAGGCGCATGTACCGGGCGCATGGGCGCGCCCAGTGAGGGCAGCGCGACACTTACCAGAGCTGCAAGCTCGAGAAAGGAACGATGGATTTTCGAAGTTCGCATTCGACGGGAGGCAGTCCCCGTTGGCACCGCAGCGGACACGATTTGCTGGATATGCTAGGGACTTCAAAGGCTAGCCCAGCGACTTGGCGCGAGTCAAACCTGCTGTGCGAGCAGACTCGCGCAATCGAAAAATGTCTCAGGAGAACAGATGCCGCTAGTTTTTGCGCCGGCTCCGACTGGCCGGCTTTACAACCCGCTTCTTCCGCGAGGCGCTATGAGAAGCAGGCGGCATCTTCGCCTTTGCTGCGACCATCCGGTATGACAGCTCGATCAGATCTTCGAGTTCTGCATCGCGCAGAGCGTCCAGGCGTTCCAGCATCACCCATTTGTAGCGGCCGACGTAGGGCGCGGGAACAATGTCTTCCATCTCGACCAGTTCAGCGAAACTCTCCGGCGTGCATTTGAGCGAGAGAGTCTGGGGAACGCTGTCGAGCGACAGGGTCACAAACAGTTTGGCTCCAACCTTAAAGCAGAGAGTTTCTCCCCATTGCAGGTTTTCGGTGGCATGGGGAAACGACAGGCAGAAACGGCGGATTGCATCCACGGTCATCGGGCTCAGCGCCATATTCTAGCCTGATGTAGCACCTTTGTGGTTATCCCGAAGCCCCGCTTTGGTGTCTAAGTTAGTGGAGAGCTGTCTGTGGGAACCCCTGCCAGATTGACGGTTGTTTTCAGCCTGTGCGTGCTCTTTGCCTCGGCGGGGGCTGTTGCCTTCAAAGCGCGCCCACGGCCCTTGGACCTGACGATCGGCAAGTATCCATCTGCCCGCATTACCGACGGTAAGCTGGTTGCGCCGTTCCCCACGCAGACTCTGCTGGCCCGCATCGGCTCTTTCGACGACGAACTCTCCGCCTATCTCTGGTTCGATTACCTTCGGGGACGGCCACTGGTGCAGGGCAATGAACTGTTCCTCACCGCCTCCGAGAAAGCGGGTAAAGCCAGCCACGACATTTACGTCGCTTTACCGAACGATGCGTTGTCCGCGGTTCCGTATCTCACCCGGCTTGAGAGTGGAGGCTTGATTCAAAGCTACGACTTCGTCTTCTGCACTCCGAGCCGCGCCGACTATGCGCGCAAGCAGACAGCTATCTTTGTCACAGCCTACAAGAAGCCGGTCCACCAGAAACTGGAGGCGCTCACCGCCGAGCAGTTGGCGCCGGCAGTCGCCCGCTTCGTGCTTTTTAAATCGAGAACCGATCCCCGCACCCGGTCGGGCGATGATCTTGGGCCCAGCAGCCTTGATTCCCAGCAGGCCAACGCGCTCGCCTCCGACATCATCGCGGTTTCCAACTTCTATGACATACCGCTCGATGTCTTTCTCGGCATCGGGGCCATGGAGAACAACTACTTAAACGTCCCCGGCGACCTCGAGCATTCCATCTGGAAACGCAGGGCGGCAAAGGACGACATCATTCTCAAGCGGCGCAAGCGGCGAGTGCTGGTCAGCAACTATTCCGTCGGGGTATGGCAGATCACGCGTGAGACTCTTCGCTACGCGCATACCCTCTATCTCAAAGATTCTCGTGACTACACCGAACTTCCCGAGCGGCTCCGCCCTCCGCAGGAGTTGCAGTTCGATCTCACCAATTCGCATGTGCTGACCACCTACGCCGGTCTGCTGCTTCGCGACCTGCTCGACCGCTTTGACGGAGATGTCGCCAAAGCCGTGGGCGCTTACAACGGCGGTCCAAGAAATCCCAATCCGCAATACGCTGCCGGCGTGAACATGGTGGCGCAGTATGCCCGCAATATTCTGGAACGGGTAAGCGCCGCGAAGGGCCGCGCTGTGGCGGGAACGGCGCTGGGACAGGACGCCGCGACTCAGAATGTGAATGCCGGTTCCACGCCGGAACTGGACACTTCAGCCAGGGAAGTTGAGACCCCATTGACCGCGCCTGAGCCTGAAAAGACCGAGACGGAAAGCAGCGACAATGCATCCGGCGCTACTGCTCAAGACAAGAATGCAGAAGAAACTGATACGAAGCCGGGAACAATCGAGGAACATACCCCGCCGGAAGACAGTCCCACTCCGCTAAGCGTCCCGCCTGACTAGGCGCAGCTTCCCGCGGCAGCCTTGGCGCCGCCTGACAAGCTCTCAGGATTCAGAATTCCTTCGGTGGTGATGCGGCTTGCCTTGCATATTTCCTGGGCGATCTTCACCAGGGCCGAGCTGGCATGGACGGGTCCTTCCGAAGAAATCACCGAGCTGGCAGCCAGGGTAAAGGTCAGCGCATCTTCGGGCTTTTCGAAGTACAGAACCACCTGACTTGCTGCCATAACCAAACCTCCGGGAAGAATCTCTGCCCATGATAAAGCCGAACCGGCCCACGGCAGAGGGTACTCTCTTGGTGCTCCCGTCAGTTCCTTGCGCGCAATACTCGGTTCTTCCAGCAGTGGCCGTCCTCTCCTGACCTTAGAGCTGCCTACAAGAACTTCTGTACGGGGATTTTCCCTGCTTCCAGGCAGAAACTCCCAGTCTTTTCGGCGTCTAAGTTAGGCCGGTGTCTCTACATCAGGCATTTAGCTCTGGCGGGTGTTTTGCTTGATCCGGAGCAGGGGGCCGGGAAGAACCCGGAGAAGGAGGACGCAATGCGATCCACTTTGGCGTACGCACTTCTTTCGCTCCTGCTCATTATTCCTGCGGCTTATGCTCAGAGCTCAAGCCAGGCAGGCGCGGCCAACCCAGGCATCCCACTGGCGAGTTCCGACTTGATCGCGTGGTCGCAGATGCAGAGCCCGGAACAGGTGCCTCCTGCGGGACCGGGACAAACTCCGACGCCTGAACAAAAACCCGAGACCCAACCCCAACAGAACCCGACCCCGGCTCAGCCGGAAACACAACCTGGGGCTGAAAACAATACGCCGACAACCGAGCCGAAGGCGCAGGTATTTGCCGGCATCATCAGCAAAGACACAGGGTCCTACGTTCTTAAAGTTTCCAAAGGAAGTTCTTACAAATTGGACGATCAGGACAAAGCCCAGCAGTACGACGGGCAAAGAGTGCGAGTGACGGGAGTGCTCAATTCCGAGATCAATCTCATTCGGGTCCAGAAAATCGAACCGCTTTCTTGAAATCACTTCCCCCCTCAACCACTGTAAGACAAAAAAACCGGGGACCAATACGGTCCCCGGTGGTTGTGAAGCTGCTTGCGAAGTGCGTTTAGCCGCGATTCTTGCGAGAGATCGCCCCGGCGAGGCCAACCAGCCCAATCCCGGCGAGTACGATCACAGACGGTTCCGGCATCGGCACCGGCTTCTTTCCCCCACGGTTCCAGCCACGGCCATTGGCCAGTGCCGTTGAGGAAAGCAGCAGAACGGTGCAAACAAATCCAAGCAAACGAGTACGCCCACGTAACATCCTGTTTCTCCCTTTAATTGGAATGCTCAGACTGCTGACTTACCTGCGAGCACGAGCCATGCTCACCATTGCTAGTGCAGCTTGCATTCCAGAATCGCCGCCGTAAGCGACTGATTCTGTGTAACTTCCCAGCACTTTGAGTGCACAGTTTTGCACATGAAGGCAAATTCCGGGTACAGGCTGCGAACTCGCCTCGTACATTCAACGAGTTACGAGTGCTTCACGAAGCGTGACCCCGGCAGATGCTAAAGTTATCTGCTTATGTCTGCTCCCAACTCTCGGTTTGTGAAGGCCTGCAAGGCGGAACCCGTGGACCGCACTCCCGTGTGGTTCATGCGTCAGGCCGGACGATATATGCCGGAGTACCGCGCGGTCCGCAAGCAATACTCGCTGATCGAGATCTGCAAGCGGCCGGAGGTTGCCGCCGAAGTCACCATCACCGCCGCTGAAATTCTGGGAGTTGACGCCGCTATCATCTTCGCCGACCTGCTGCTGCCGCTCGAAGTCATGGGACTGCCCTTCCGCTTTTCCGCGGGAGAGGGCCCGGTGATTGAGAAGCCGCTGCGCGAGCCGCACGACATCGCGCAATTGCGCACCGACCGTGCCGCTGACCTGGGCTATGTCGCCGAGGCGGTCCGCCAGGTCGCCGGGCACTTCGGCTCGCGCCTTCCGGTGATTGGTTTCTGCGGAGCTCCCTTCACTCTGGCCAGTTACATGATCGAAGGCCGCGGCTCGCGGAATTATGTCCACACCAAGAAAATGATGTACTCATTCCCCGAAGCGTGGGATGA
Organism: Terriglobia bacterium; assembly: GCA_963798155.1. Classification (GTDB taxonomy): domain Bacteria; phylum Acidobacteriota; class Terriglobia; order Terriglobales; family Acidobacteriaceae; genus CAWCSH01. Next base: position 12,428 of record CAWCSH010000001.1, on the reverse strand, counting down.
GTTGATGGCTAAGCTGGTAGCGGTAGCTTCCGAGTACGTGGCGGAACAGGTATCCGCCGGCGCCGATGTGATCCAAATTTTCGACAGCTGGGTGGGCTGCCTGGGAGTCGAAGACTACTGCCGTTACGTCTTGCCTCGGACCACCGAACTGGTGCAGGCCGTGCGCCGGTGCGGCGTGCCGGTCATTTATTTCGGCACCGAAGCGACCACGCTGCTGCCTTCCATGCAGCAGACCGGCGCGGAAGTCATCGGCCTCGACTGGCGGGTGCCGCTCGATGAGGGATGGCGAATACTCGGAATGCAGGGAGCCGTGCAGGGCAACCTCGATCCCGTGGCGCTGTTTGCCGACTGGAGGGAATTGAAGCCGCGCGTTGAAAATGTGCTGCAACGGGCCGCCGGGCGTCCCGGACACATCTTCAACCTGGGCCACGGCATCCTGCCCGAAACCCCGGTAGAAAATGTGAAGGCCGTAGCGGAATTCGTGCGTGACTGGACGCCGCCCGCCGGCTTGGTAAGTTCGGCCGCCTCCGCCCGCACAGAACCTCAACTCAAAACACCGGCGTCGAGCAAATCCCGGCATGAAGAATCCGGACTCGAAGAATAGGACGGCAGAAACCCGTGTCGGAATTCAAAAACTCGAATGCTCGCGGCAAGACCGGAGTGCTTCTGCTCGCCCACGGCAGCCCCGACTCAGTCGAGGAGATTCCCGCGTTCCTCAGTTGCGTCACCAACGGACGTCCACTTCCCCCCGCCGTAGTGGAAGAAGTGAAGCAACGCTATGGCCTGATCGGGTGCTCTCCCCTCACGCGACTCACCTTGGAGCAGGGTGAACTGCTGGCCCGCGAAATCAAAATGCCGGTTTATATCGGCATGCGCAACTGGAAGCCTTTCGTCGCCGACGCAGTCCGCAGCATGAAAGCCGACGGGATCGGGCAGGTGATCGCGATCTGCCTGGCGCCGCAGAATTCGCGCACCAGCGTGGGCCTCTACCGCTCCGCGCTGACGGCAGAGAATAACGGCACATTCCACGTGGAGTTCATCGAGTCCTGGCACGACCAGCCGCTGCTGATCCAAGCCTTTGCCGAGAAGTTCCGTGCCGGATGGGCGAAGGCCTGTTCCGAAACCGGAAGCAAACTGCCGGTGATCTTCACCGCTCACAGCGTCCCCGAGCGCACCATCGCGGAAGGCGACCCTTACGAAACTCAGGCCAAGGAGACAGCGGCTCTGGTGGCGCAGGCAGCGGGCCTTGGTTCCGGCGATTGGCGATTTGCCTTCCAAAGCCAGGGCATGTCGGGCGGCGCATGGCTCGGACCGACCGTCGAAGACACGATTGCTGAATTGAAAGAACAAGGACACAGCGGCGTGTTCATTCAGCCGATCGGTTTCCTCTGCGACCATGTGGAAGTGCTCTATGACATCGACATCGCCTTCCGCAAGTTTGCCGAAGAGCGCGGCATGCGCCTGTGGCGCGCCGAGTCGCTGAACGGCTCTCCGCTGCTGGCGCGGGCGCTGGCGGAGCTGGTGCGCTCGCGCATAAAGATGAGCGAGTCTGCGCCCAAGCCCGCGCAGCAAACCATCTCATGATTGAGCGTTTGGGTGGCGCAGCGCTTTCAGTGCTGCGATAGACTCGCCTTGCAAATCGGCGGCTTCAGCCGCTGAGGTTGAGTAATTCCGAATTTTCAGCAAAGATCAGAACCTCTGCGAAACTACTCTACCCCGTGAAACGCATCGCCATCATCGGCGGAGGCATCTCTGGACTCTCGGCCGCCTTTGCTCTCGAGCAGGCGCGCCAGTCCGGCGCTGAGATTCAGTACGATCTCTTCGAAGCCGGACCTCGCCTCGGCGGCGTCATCCAGACTGAAGAAATCGACGGCTGTGTGGTCGAGGCCGGGCCCGATTCTTTCCTCAGCGAAAAGCCCTGGGCCGCGGACCTTTGCCGTGAGCTGGGCATCGGCGATCAGCTCGTCTTCTCAAACGATGACGAGCGCAAGACCTACATCCTGGTCAATGGCCGTCTCATCCCCATTCCCGACGGACTGATGTTCATGGTGCCGACGAAAATTCTTCCGGTCGTGCTCTCCCCCATGTTTTCGCTGAACACTAAGCTGCGCATGGCTCGCGAGTGGTTCCATCCTCCGCACAAAGGCGAGAGCGACGAGACCGTCGCCTCTCTGGTCGAGCGCCACTACGGCCGCGAGATGGTCGAGCGCCTGGCCGACCCCCTGCTCGCCGGAGTCTATGGGGGCTCGGCCTCCGAACTCAGCCTTCGCGCCGTGTTGCCTCGCTTCGCCGACATGGAAGCTAAACACGGCAGCCTCGCCCGCGCTATGCTGGCCACGCGCAAGAGCATGAAGAGCATGGCGAAGAACACGGGGAAGGCGGGAGCAGCGCCGCGTCCGCTGTTCACGTCGCTGAAAAATGGCATGCAGCAGATGACCGATGCCATCGTGCAGCGCCTGCCGGCCGAATCTCTCCATTGCAAGCTGCCCGTCACTCAGATTCAGCCGCGCGATGCGGGATGGCTGGTCGCGCATCAGAAGGAAGAACGCTTCGATGCTGTCATCCTGGCGCTGCCCGCGCATGCCGCCGCCGCGCTCCTGCAATCTGCCAGTCCGCCTCTCGCCAACGAACTCGAGAGCATTCGCTACAGCTCGTCGCTCACTGTCGCCCTGGGATACGACGGCCGCGTCCGCTCGGCCTTGCCACCGGGCTTCGGATTTCTGGTTCCCCGCAACGAAGGCCGCCGCACACTGGCGGTGACCTTCGTCCACAACAAGTTTCCCCACCGCGCTCCCGAAGACCGCGCCCTGCTGCGCTGCTTTCTCGGAGGCTCCAGAGACGAAGCCGTCCTCGCGCTCGGCGACGCGCAGGTCCTGGAGATTGTGAAGAAGGAACTCGCGGAAATTTTGAGCCTGCGCGCCGAGCCGCTCTTCACCCGGGTGCAGCGCTGGCGGAGTTCGATGGCGCAATACGGCGTCGGCCACCTCGACCGGGTGCAGCGCCTGAACCATTTGCAGGAACAAGTACCGGGACTGGCGCTGGCCGGCAACGCCTACCGCGGCATCGGAGTGCCCGACTGCGTTCGCGAAGGACGCGACGCGGCGGCGCGAGTGCTGGGGCAGCTTGGGTTGGCGTAGCCTTCGTTCCCATTCGTTCTCATTGAGGCCTGTTCAGGCCCATTCAGGGAAGTGACGGGCCGAAGCTGTGGTACCCCCTCCCCCCGCTGCTTGCAAAATCTTGAGCCACAGGGGTAGAGAATAAAGGACGGGCACCCGCCAACTGGAAGCAGATTCCCAAATGGGAAACAATTGGGGTCAGTTCATCCGTCTGTCCCCTAATTTCCCAGCGCATGGGCCGACATAAACGCCTGCTCAGTCCCCCCAGGGATTGAGCACACTCACTCCCGTTCGCTCAAAGTCGGCTACATTCCTGGTCGCGACCGTCAGACCGTGCACCAGGGCTGTGGCTGCGATGAGGGCGTCACGATCGGAGCGAGGGTTCGGTACGTGAAGCATCGCGCATCGCTGGGCGACGGCGGCGTCAATCGACAGGATACGACCGGAGAATGTAGGCAACACGTGACCATCCATCCACGCGCGAAGGATCGCGCCCTGCTGTTTGTCGCGCCGGTCGACCAGAAGAATTCCTACCTCCAGTTCCAGCACTGAAATGACAGAGATGTAGAGACTCGCCGAGGGTAAGGGTTCGGCCCATTTCTTGACGTTGGGATGCGTCTTCCTGGCTTTTCTTAATTCTGAAATTACATTGGTATCGAGGATGTACATTTAGGTCAGGTCCGCCGGGTCGTGCAGGTTTCCCCGCAGACGAGGCGGCTCAAATTCAATTTCAGCGGCGGCTGGCATCGCCAGTAAGTCCAGAACGCTCTTTTGCCCTCCCGTGATCCTTTGATACTCCTCCACCGTGAGCAGCACGTGGGAGGGACGGCCTCGATCCGTGATGAAAACGGGACCTCGCTTAGCCGCCCTCTTTGCCCGGCTCGTGTCCTGATTAAAGTCTCGACTCGACAGTTTTGTGATGGCCATGTGCGCGGTCCTTTGATGTAGCAACGTGGCTACATTGTAGCAGAAAAAAACGGAGACAACAAAACAGGGGGGGACCAATCGTTATTCGTCGAAAAATTGAGAAACGTTCCGTCTGTATGAATGCATAAGTGAAATGAAGAAGGGTTCTCGAAGCGGCTACGATGTTGAGACCGGCGAAGAAAGCGCCTGCTCAGAAAGCTCACTCGGAGAACCCTATGAACAGCCTTCACTATATCGGATTCGACGTTCACAAAAAAGCCATCAGTTTCTGCGCCAAGACCGCTGCGGGGGAGATCGTGGAAGAAGGCAGCGTGCTGGCGCAACGCGAGGTCTTGCGGCAATGGGCCGCGGCCAGGCCGCAACCGTGGCGCGGGGCGCTGGAAGCGACCCTGTTCAGCGCTTGGATCTACGACACGCTGAAACCCTACGGCGAGCAATTGGAGATGGCGCATCCCGCCAAGATGAAAGCCATCAGCGCGGGCAAGAAGAAGAGCGACACCATCGACGCCCGCACCATCGCCGACCTGGTGCGCTGCAATCTATTACCGGCCTGCTATGTGGCAGCCGCGCTGGAACCCGCAATTGGCGGCGCTGCATGCCCGCGAGTTGGAGCGCGGACATCGCAACCGCGCCACGCTGGCCGTGGCCCGCAAACTCGTCGCTTATCTGCTGGCCGTCGACAAAAGCGGCCAGGCCTTTCAACTACGCATGCCGTCGGAAGAACCAACACCAAAAGCTGCCTGAGAAGGAAAACCTTTGAAGCAAGCGGCGATCGACCGGCCGTTCCTCGCCAACTCGGGGACTGGGCAGAGGAGTTTCGACTCCCCATGCTCCTTACCGTCTGTATCGAGGCCGGCCGGTCAACCCTAACTCATACTTCGTGGACCGGGCTGGCGCCCGTTTCCCGCAAATGGATGTCTGGCCAAGCTGCTGCTTTGGCCGCTACCCGGGATCGCACGCCGTTCGCCAATTTATCCGCTCCACTCCCGCTTCCAGTCCAGACTCTAAGCGCAAGGAGACCTCCGTCTCCTCTTGACTTTTACTTATCATGGATGTCCCCATATTTTAGAGTGCGGCGATCTTTGCGGAGGCAGTACTCGGAGTCCAGTGGCGCTAGATTACCTCGGTAATCCCATGGCTCTTCCCCGGTGTGATTGTGGTCACAGCCTCCCGATATTCATGGTTGTAGGCTCACGAGGTACATGGGGGCCGGCATGGCGGTCGCTGCAAAGCGAGCTAAGGTTAAACGCCACAATTTAACCAAAAAAACGAATTCCCAAGAAGCCACTTTCCGCGGCCTGGTTGAGACCCTGCCTGATGGCATCCTGGTGCACAGGGATGAAACAATACTGTTCGTTAATCCATTTTGTGTGCGTCTGCTCAATGCCACCGGACCGGAGCAACTTGTGGGCAAACAGATCTCCGAGATCATTGCCCCGGAGCACCTAGATACTACCAGGGGACGCTCAGTCGGCCCAGTACAACGGCATCAACCTCGTCGACAACGGCGGCAGCGACCAGACGATCACCGTCTCGATCAACCGCAACTCGTCCGGCACGCTGACCACCGGGACCTTCGACGTCACCGCGCAGGACCTCGAGACGCTCGGCTCGGCGCTGACCGTCGGCACGGCGACGCCGGACGACATCGACACCCTGATCGACACCGCGATCACCGCCGCGGCGGCCTTCGGTGCCGCCCAGACCCGCATCGAGGCGCAGAACGACTTCCTGGGCAAGCAGACCGGACTCGCTGAAGACGGGCATCGGCGCGCTGGTGGACGCCGACATGGAGGAGGCCTCCGCCCGTCTCCAGGCCCTCCAGGTGCAGCAGCAGCTGGGCATCCAGGCGCTCTCGATCGCCAACCAGGCGCCGCAGAGCATCCTGTCGCTCTTCCGCTGATCCGACTGATGGGAGCGGGCCGCCGGCCCGCTCCCGCTTCGCCCGCACCCGAACACCTCCCGGCCGCGCACCGCCCGCGCAGGCCAGGCCCCCGAGAGGTCCTCCATGCCGCCCCAACGCTCACGCCCGGTCCGCCTACGCCACCTCCGCCGCCATCCGCACCGGCGCGCGACGCCGAATACGCACTCTTCGCCCAGGGTCACCCACCGGATGAGCGCCGTCGACGAGACCGACAGGTCCGCCATCCCGCACTTGGCTGAGGCCGTCTACGACAACCACCGCCTCTGGGGCACGCTCGCCGAGGATCTGATGCGCGACGACAACCGCCTGCCGCTGCAGCTCCGCGCCCAGCTCGTCTCCCTCTCCGAATTCGTCCGCAAGCACAGCCTGTCGGTGCTCGCCGGCCGCGCCTCCGTCGCCCCGCTCATCGACATCAACACCGCGATCATGCGTGGCCTGCGCGGCAAGGCCGAGGCTGCGGCATGAGCGGCCTCGTCCTCAAGCTCGGCCCGCACGAGCGGGTCATGATCAATGGCGTCGTCATGGAGAACGGCGACCGGCGCGCCCGGCTCAACGTGCTGACGCCCGAGGCCAACGTCCTGCGCCTGCGCGATGCGATCCATCCCGGTGAGGCGACGACGCCGGTCCGCCGCGTCTGCTACATCGCCCAGCTCGTCCTCGCCGGCGAAGCCGATCCCGAGGAGGCGAGCCGCCAGCTCCTGCGCGGCATCGAGCAGCTCAGCCAGGTCTTCCAGGATCCCGACAGCCGCAGCCATCTCGACGCGGCGACCGCAGCGGTCAGCGCCCGGCGCTTCTACCAGGCGATGCGCGCGCTGCGCGGGCTGCTCCCGCGCGAGACGCGGCTCCTGGACTTCACACCGTCCCCGTGGGGACTGAGCCATGAGCTTCCAGCCCACGCTTCCCGCTCTCCGGCATCGCCGGCTGGCGGCTCCTCCAGCGCACCCAGACGGCGCAGCGCGCCGCCTTCGACAAGAGCCCCGAGATCGAGCGGGACGTGGCCTATTTCGAGGCGAACATCGGCAAGGTCGAGACCGCCGCCGATCTCGTCGGCGACCGGCGCCTGCTCAAGGTGGCGCTGGGCGCCTTCGGGATGGACGGGGAGATCGACAAGCGGGCCTTCCTCCGCAAGGTTCTCGAGGAGGAACGAGGCGAGCCGATGCCTTCGCCATGCGACTGACCGACAAGAGCTACCGGCAGCTCGCGCAAACCTTCGGCTTCGGCAACGCCGGCGGCGCCCGCACCGCCGATGCCGGCTTCGCGGCGAAGATCGTCGCCGCCTACAAGACCCGCGCCTTCGAGACCGCGGTCGGCGACAGCGACAACGACCTGCGCCTCGCGATGAACTTCCGCCGCGAGATCGCCGATCTCTCCGCGGGCGATGGCGGAAGCTGGTATTCGGTGCTCGGCTCGAAGCCTCTGCGCCAGGTCTTCGAGAAGGCGCTCGGCCTGCCGGCCGAGTTCGCCCAGATCGACATCGACCAGCAGCGCGACGTACTGGCCGACAAGTCCGCGGCGCTCTTCGGCAACGACGACCTCACCGTTTACCAGGATCCCGCTGCCGTCGAGCGGCTTGTGGACCGCTTCCTCGCCCGCTCCCAAGCCGAGGCGGGGCCGAGCGCCAGCACGCGGGGCGCCACCGCCCTCACGCTTCTGCAGAACGCCAGCGCCAGCGCGTCGAACGGCCTTCTGAACCTGATCACCTCGCTTTCCTGAAGCCGCCGCGGAACCGCCGCCGCGTCGGGCGCCGTTGTCCCTGCAAGGATCATGGGGCAGAACAGACAGGGGCCGATATGCTCAAGTTTCTCGGAGGCACGGTCGGAATCGATTTGTCCTGATCGGCCTGATCGTTGTCATTCTTCTTCTCAAGCTGATCTTCTGAGCGCAGGCTCAATCCGCGAGGGCCCAGCGCCGCTCATCCGCTCGAAGCTCTGGCGCGGCCCGGCGGACTTCTCGGTGAAGAAGGCGTCGAGCCTCGGCCAGAGCCGGATCGCCTCGTCGATGCCGGGTCGCTGCCCGGCACGTAGAGCCCGGTCTGGATCATCAGGGCCGCGTTCTCGTAGGCGGTCAGCACGCGGCGCAGCCTCGCGAGCATGGCGTTCTCTGCTCGGTCGCGATCCCGCGGCAGGCTGCGCGAGACGCTGCGCCGCACGTCGATCGCCGGGAAACGGCCGCGCTCGGCGATGCCGCGGTCGAGCACCACGTGGCCGTCCAGCACGCCGCGGGTGATGTCGGCGATCGGCTCGTCCATGTCGGAGGCCGCGACCAGCACGCTGAAGACGCCGGTGATGTCGCCCTTGCCGAACGGTCCGGGCCCGGCGCGTTCGCAGAGCGAGGCGATCAGGTTCGCGGTCGAAGGCGGGAAGCCCCGCAGGCTCGGCGCCTCGCCGGCCGTCAGCGCGATCTCGCGGTGCGCCTCGGCGAAGCGGGTGAGCGAGTCGAGCAGCAGGAGCACGTGGCGGCCCTGGTCGCGGAACACCTCCGCGGTCGCCATCGCCATCCAGGCGGCGCGGCGCTTGATGAGCGGCGCCTGGTCGGAGGTGGCGGCGATCACCACCGCCCGCGCCATGCCCTTCGGCCCCAGCACGTTGTCGACGAAGTCGCGCAGTTCGCGCCCGCGCTCGCCGATCAGCGCGATAGACCACGATATCGGCCTCGATGCCGCGCGCGAGATCGCCGAGCAGCGAGGACTTGCCCACGCCCGAGCCGGCGAAGACGCCGATGCGCTGGCCGCGCGCGATCGGCAGGATGGTGTCGAAGACCGCGAGCCCGGTGGCGAGGCGGGCGCCGAGGCCCTTTGCGCGTGGCGGGTGCCGGCGGCGCCCGCCGCAAGGTGGCGCTCGCCGCGCCGGCGGCGAGCGGACGGCCGTCGAGCGGCTGGCCGAAGGCGTCGACGATCCGGCCGACCCAGCTCTTCGGCGGGATGCACCCCGGCCGGTCCCAGCAGCGTCACCTCGTCGCCCACCGCGGCGCCGTCGAGCGGCGCATAGGTCATCGCGCGCGCCAGCGCTCTCCGAGACGCCGACGATCTCGCCGCCGAGCGCGCCCGCGCCGGCGCCGAGCCCGATCGCCACCTGGTCGCCGATGCGCGCGTGGTTGCTCAGCCCCGCGATCTCCAGCGCCGCCGTGCCGACCGCCGTGACCCGCCCGACGCGCCGGGGTTGGAGATGCGCGCGAGCTCGGCGCCGAGTGCGGTGAAGTCGGTCAGCATGGTTGCGAGATCCTCGGTTCGCCGGGCTTGGTTACGCTTTGTCAACCATCAAGGGTTAAGCGCGCGGTTGACGACGGGGAGAACCCCGCCCATGGACTTGACGCATCCTCAACCTCGCCAGCGCGCTCGCCGCGCACGCCACCGCCCGCCAGCAGGTGATCGCGGAGAACATCGCCCAAGCCGACACGCCGGGCTATCGGGCGCGCGACATCGCCGATTTCGCCGACGATGCTCGACGGCGCCCCCGCCTTCGCCGCGCGGACCACGCGTCCCGGCCACATCGCCTTCGGCGCCGAGCCGCACGGCTTCGAGCCGCGCGAGATGACGGCCTTCGGCGCCGAGACGCCCAACGGCAACTACGGTGTCGCTCGAGGACCAGATGATGCGCGCCGCCGACGTCCGTCAGAACACGACATGGCGCTGGGCGTCTACGCCAAGACGATGGACATCCTGCGCGCGCCACCGTGGCCAAGCGCTGAGGAGGGCGGAGATGAACGATCTCACCAAGACGATGGCGGCCTCGGCCAGCGGCATGGCGGCGCAGGCCGCGCGCATGCGGCTGACGACCGAGAACATCGCCAACGCCGACACCCCCGGCTACCGCCGCAAGACGGTCTCCTTCGAGGAGACCTTCCACCGCGCCGGCGATCCCCGTGGGGTGGCGACCGGCCCGGTGCAGCTCGACCAGAGCGAGTTCACCCGGATCTACGACCCGACCAACCCGCTCGCGGGCGAGGACGGCTAGCTACGAGAGCTCGAACGTCGATCTCGTCGTCGAGATCGCCGACGCGCGCGAGGCGAACCGCTCCTACGAGGCCAACCTCAAGATGTTCGACCAGGCGCGGCAGATGGCGAGCTCGCTCCTCGACCTGCTGCGACGTTAGGAACGGAAAGACCAAGATCATGGACATCAAGTCAACCCTCGCTTCCCAGCTCTACTCCCAGGTCCAGGCCGTGGCGAAGCCCGCGCCGCAGGACTCGCCCGCCGAACCGCGGGCGAGGCCTTCAAGGCCGCCGCGACCGACTTCATGGAGACGTTGCGCCAGGGCGAGGAGACCGTGAAGGCGGGCCTCGCCGGGCGCGCCGACCCCCAGGCGGTGGTCGAGGCGCTGGCCGCGACCGAACTCGCGGTGCAGACCGCCGTCGCGGTGCGCGACAAGGTGGTCGAGGCCTACCAGGAAATCCTGCGCATGCCGGTCTGAGCCCATGACCGAGGCCGAGGTCCTCGACATCCTGCGCCAGGGGCTCTGGACGGCGCTCATCATCTCCACGCCGATCCTCGCCGTGGCGCTGGTTGTCGGCCTCGCGATCGGGCTCGTCCAGGCGCTGACCTCGGTGCAGGAGATGACGCTGACCTTCGTGCCGAAGCTCGGCGCGATCCTCGCGGTCTTCTGGGTAACGATGAGCTTCTCCGGCCACACGCTGGTGCGCTTCTACCAGGACCAGATCATCCCGATGGTGATCGGGAACTGAACCGAAGCCGGCGCAAGCGCGCGAGTGAGCAGGAGGCGCCGAGGCGTCCGCGAGCCGGAGGATGTCGGGCCGCCTGCCGCCGCGGGCAGGCGGCTTCGGGCTTATGGAGTCCTTCGACGACGACACCCTGGACGCGATCGCCAACTACCTCGCAACGCTCTGAGCGGCGCAGCGCCGCCTCGCCGTTCGAGCGACGGGATCGCAAGATACTGAAATGCCGCAATTTTCTGCGTATGGACTCCGTATGGAACGCATACGGGATCCGTATGGGCGTTTTCGACGTTGCGGGAGGAGTCCGATGCGGCCCTGAGACGCGCAACCGGGCCGCATTCACTTGGCGGATTTGGCGGAGACAAATCCGCCCGCGCCTGCCTTGTCTTATGGTTTTCCCGGGCCCCTGAGGGAATATGGGGCCGTTGCCGGTGTCACGAGCACCGGCAACGGCGGAGGACGGACCGTCGCCTGCCTTGGGCGCGAGGCCCGTGGGCAGTCTGGTCGCCTTCGTCCGATCACCGACCTGAACGGATACCCGAGCGCGAGGCTCGTATGACAAGACCAGGTGGAGACCGAGACATGAGTATGACCGTCGGCATCGACATTTCCAAGGACTGGCTGGACGTCGGCTGTTTTCCCGAGGCGCCCGGCGCGCGGTTCGCGAACACCGGCCGCGGCCATGCGGCGCTGATCGCCTGGCTCGAGGGGCCGGGCGCGTCCGCCGGGGGCGCGCCCCCGGCGGACGCGCCGCGGGTGGTGTTCGAGGCGACCGGGGCCTATCACCGGGCGCTGGCCGAGGCGCTCGAGCACGCCGGGCTGCTCTACTGCAAGGTCAACCCGCGCCAGGCCCGGCGCTTCTCCCAGGCGCTGGGGCGGCGGGCCAAGACCGACCGGATCGACGCGGCGATGCTGGCGCGGATGGGGCAGGTGCTGGAGCTGGAGCCGCAGGCGCCCCGGGGCGAAACCCAGTCCGATCTCAATGCCTTGTCGAGCGGCCGCCAGGCGCTGGTCAAGGACCGCACCGCGCTCCTGGCGCAGCGGCAGACCGCGGCGCATGCGCTCGTGCGCCGCCAGATCGAGCGGCGCCTGAAGGCGGTCGAGGCAGACATCGCCGAGCTCGACGCCGCGCTGGCCGCCCTCGTGCGGGCCGACCCGGAGCTCCGCGCCCGGGAGGCGATCCTGGTCTCGATCCCCGGCCTCGGGGCGACCTCCGCCACCACGATCCTGGCCGAGATGCCCGAGCTCGGCGGCATGGAGGGCCGGCAGGCGGCGGCGCTGGCCGGGGTCGCGCCCCTCACCCGCAGCTCCGGTCAGTGGCGCGGCCGCGCCTTCATCGGCGGCGGCCGCGCGGCCCTGCGCCGCGCCCTCTACATGCCCGCCCTCGTCGCCGCCCGCCACAACCCCGACCTGCGCACCGTCTACGAGCGCCTGGTGGCCGCCGGCAAACCGAAGAAGCTGGCGCTCGTGGCGGTGATGCGCAAGCTCCTCGTCCTCGCCAACGCCCTGCTCCGAGACCGCCGGAAATGGACCCCCCATGCCGCTTGACTCAAGACGGATACTGCCCCTGGCAGGCGCGTTCCGCGCCGCCCAGGCAGGCGCGCGCGGATTACAACGCGACGGTCCCGGCTGCACGCCCCTCGGCCTCCGCGCTCACGCGCTCCGGCCGACGAACCCGCGCGAGGCAGTGCCTCGCTGTTGCGGGTTCGGGGAACGTATCCTGCATCGTCGCGCTCGGCATCGCTGTCGGTTCGATGTCACCCGAGGGATCCGACCAGATCCCGTATCA